>NZ_VUNE01000002.1 GCF_009695815.1 Peptostreptococcus porci
GACCGTGTCTCAGTTCCAATGTGGCCGATCACCCTCTCAGGTCGGCTACTGATCGTCGCCTTGGTGGGCAGTTATCTCACCAACTAGCTAATCAGACGCGGGTCCATCCTATACCGCTAACGCTTTGATAATTCTTCGATGCCGAAAAACTACGTTATCATGTATTAGTAAACTTTTCAGTATGTTATCCATGTGTATAGGGCAGGTTACCCACGCGTTACTCACCCGTCCGCCGCTCAACTTTCATTAATGCAAGCATCAAATCAGTCGCGCTCGACTTGCATGTGTTAGGCACGCCGCCAGCGTTCATCCTGAGCCAGGATCAAACTCTCAAATAAAAATTTAATTCCGCTCAGCTATTATCCCATTTAGAAATATCTGGCTTGGTTTGTTTGTGGTTTAAATTTCTAACAAAACTTACATAGTCTTATTATTATTTAAACGATTAATCAATTTGCTCTTTTGAGCTTATTGAATTAACCTGCTGTTCAATTTTCAAAGTTCATTTTGCCGTCTCATCTTGACGACTTATTAATAGTACCATATCCAAAAATATAAGTCAACACTTTTTTATATATTTTTTTATTTTTTACAAAAAAATTTTGAGCAATGTCTTTACATATTGATAAACAGCAATAAAAGAACTCATAATTAATGAGTTCTTTTATTGTATAATATAATATTTATTTATAATTTAAACTTATAATCTTAATCTAACTTCCCTTTGTATTTTAATTCTGCCAGCATAAGAATACTTCCTACTGCAGAAAATATCCAAGCTAAAAACGATGTATTGCCTTCACTACCAGTTTTTGGTAATGTTTTGTTTGTTTCTGGTTGAGACGCTATACCAACGGTATTTGATGTTTTCAGTTCATTTGAATATGTCTTTTCAGTTGATGTCGGTGATGTGACTGAAGGCTTTAAAGAGTTTCCACCTTGTATCGGATTTGATGGCTTTGTCGATGTCGGCGATGTCGGCGATGTTGGCGGAGTTGGTGGCACTTTGTTATCAGAATTCACCTTTGGCTTTTCAAGTCTATTTATTATCCTAATAATCTTTGAATTATCCAATGTTGATTCTAACATTTCTTTTCTAACCTCAAATATTTTGCCACCAATCACGACCTTACCATTAATAGCACCCTCTTCTTCAACTGTGTATTCTATTTTTTTACCATCATTACCAGATTTATTATATTCTAGATTGTCGAAAGTTGCAGTCCAGTTGTTATGAGAATTTAATAGCCTTGTTTCATTAGTAGCATTTCCATCTTTAAATAGCCTTACTGTTACGGATTCGGGTATATTTTCACCAGTAACACCCTCCCATCTCTTTACAATTTTTAGTTTTGTTATTTGTGGCATAGTCGATTCTATAATCTTTTTCTTGGCATTTGTAATTATATATCCTGTTTTTGCATCTCCAGATATACTTGATTTATACCAAAATTCTCCAAACCTTATCTCATTATTTTCATTTAATCCCATTTCTTTTACAGTATATTCATATTTTGTTCCTGTTGAATCATACTCTTCCAAGCTATCGAATACCGCCTTTGAATTGTCTGGACCAAGTGTAGCTATCTTTCTAGGATTAAATGACTTATTATTTCTCATTAACTCTATCTCAACTCTCGCTTCCTTTGGTGAAGCTATTGATTGTTCTCTATCATCCACCCATTTCTTTTCTACAGAAATGCTCGTTGTCCTAACCTTGTTTTCAACATTAAACAAAGTACCTTCAACATCACTTTCTTTTACTTCAAACTCCAATTCCTGTGCCTCCAAGGGATTAAAATCGATCCAGTCTGGTGCACTTACCTCTTTAATTTTATATGTTCCAACAGGTAATTCCTTAATATTCGCAATTCCCTTAGAATCTGTTTCCAGCGTGAATTCGCTTTTATCACCTTTAATGATACTATTATCAGTCATTTTTAGTATAAATGTAACTCCTTGAATTCCAACCTCAGTACCCTTTACCTTCTTAAAAATTTTCAATTCCCCCTTGACAGTTCCCGTTATTCCAGCACTGACATTAATATTTCTAACTGAAAAATTTGATTCAAGACCTGATACTTCATCTTTGTATAATTCTTGATACCACACCTTTGAATTATTTACAAACTCTTTTTGACTTTGTTCGGCTATTTTCGTTTTATAATTAAAAATAAACTGATTAAGGCTTACATAGTCCTTAGGAATATACACATCTATTTTATTTTGATTAATATTTATATTGGCACCGTTGTATCGTTGTGCAAATTCATTTAATGCATTTGCCCCTGCAAAAGTGGTCTGCGAATTGTTATAATCCGTCACAGTTATATTGAAGCTATCTTTAACAAGCTCATGTCCTCCTTGAATTTCATCTTCAATTCTTATTTCCTTTTCAACATAAACTTTATTCATATTGGCACTTAGCCACCAGTTTATATGTTCTGTATCATTAGTATCCATATTTCCAGTTTTATAGTAGAAAACACTTGTAGTTCCAGACTCCTGCTTTGTAACATTTACACTCGCAGTCTTACCTCCAGAGGAAATATAACCTGTTTTTGTGTCTTTTCCACTTGTATTAGTAAAGTTTCTACCTTGAACCTCAAATGAAACATAGCCTTCTACATTATCCAAATTGTTTATCGACTCATCAAATACAATTGTAGCACCATCCTGTCTAATTGTTGCAGTACCAACTCTTTTATTCTGAATCTCCAATGGTATCTCTTTAACAAAGCCACTGAACAATATTTCATTATCTCTTGTCCATGAAACATTTATCGTTTCTCCACCCTTAATATTATGTCCTGCATTTTCTCGAAAATCTAATCTGACTGTCGTGCTTCCACCGTCATTTATTTCTGTAGGCGAAACTGTCAAATTAGTTACTACTAAATTGCTTATGTCATTACCTTCAGCAAAAGCATCGTTATTTGATAAAGTTCCATCTACTATGCTAATAAAAGCAAATACAAAAGCCAGTAGTGTTAAGCTTATTTTTTTAAAATTAATTTCCATATTTTTATCACTTCCTCCTCTTTGAATAATATGTTATTTTGTGTTTTTGATAATATGCCCTCAAACACAAAATAAAGTATATCATCAATTTTTCCGTTTTTTATATTTGTCAACTTTTGTCCATATTTAATATCTATAAATATTCTTCAATGATTATTTAATTGATTCTAAGATTTATTTTTAATTCTAAGATTTATTTTTAATTCTAGGATTTATTTTTTATTCTGGGATTTATTTTTGATTCTAGAATTCGTTCGTTCGCTATTCATATTAATACGCATTGGCACATTTATGAAAATTGAAAAATCAAAATATTTATCTATTCTAATCTAACAAATTTCTCAAAAAAGATATGACCTCTTCTTTCGTCTTTAAACCAGATTTTTCTCTTATATTGAAAATATATCTTATAAATTGTTTGTTTATTTTTTTATCTTGTGCTCTGATAAGCTTATTCTTTCGGTTGTATCGCTCTATTATTAATCCACCCTTATCATTGATTAGCAGGGATGTATTTTTTACAATATCTTTTGATATATAAACCTCATATCTCTCATATTTTTTCAGCAGGGATATAATCTCCTTCAAATGACATTTAAAATCACTCTTTGAATACTCAATTAGTTTCCCTTGAAATAAAAAAAAATATTTTTCTCGTTCCCTAATATCGAAAACTTCGCAACCACCATTATTTTTCAATATTGAAAGATAAGTACGATTGGATTGCTCATAAACTTCATAAAAATTCAATTCGGGATACTCTTTATCTATTTTCCTTGCCAAAGCCTTTGGAAGGCTATAAAATGGCAAATTTGCCTCCATGTAATAATAGCGTCCATCCATATCACAAATCTGTTCATAACCCTTTATATAAGCACCGACATCATCGTATTCCAAAACATCTATTATAGGATTACTTTTACTCAAAAGACTATCAAATAGTCCCTTACTATAATTAATCATTCCAATCTCGTTCGTAGACATAAATGCTGCATTGTCTAAATTTTCATAGTTAGGAAGTCTTAATAAAGTGATTTCATTTTCGACCAGTATAACGGCATTTACTCCGTACCCATCAGCTTTGTTATACAAATACGGAATAATTTTTTTATTAATAAAATAGGGAAGAAACTTGTTCATCAAAATTATTAACTTAATGTAATATCCTTCATCTGAAAAAAGTAAAACTATCTTTCCATCACTATCCAATAGCTCTTTCGTCAATTCGTAATACTCATAATAATGATCTTCCTCTTCAAAAAAATGGCTATCCCACTCATTTATCTTCCAAAAAACAGTTACGCTTCTATCTGGTTTGATTATTTCCCCGAATATCTTTTTTATACAATCTTTTTTTCCTGCAATTCCATAATAATATTCAGTTATATTCATTTCCTTATCACTTTGTAATCCGATTAGCCTTTCAGAATTCTTTAACTCACCAAAGTCATTCGCCGATATGTCGGACATTAATTTGCTGACAATGTCAACTACCGAATCCTTTAGAACCAACCATTCATACACGACAAGCGATATTTCATCAGTATCATCTTCATCAGGACATCCCACTATATCCTTTAATAGATGAAGCATATTTTTCTTGTCCGCCAATTCCACAAAATAATCGGATATATCGAATAAAAATTCGCTACTTTTTGGTGCTTTTCTCTTTCCTTTTCTTAATTTGGAAATATAAGAAGGGTCAATATACACTGCTTTTGCAAGTTCGGAATTTGACACCGAAAGCAATTTCATCAACAAATCCAATTTTTTATCAAACATATATTTCAACTCCTTTATAAACTCTGCTTTCTTTCACTTCCTTACTATTTAATATCATATTAATTATTAATTTTTACCCTAATAGTAAAATTTCTAATCATATCATAAAGAAATAATATATGAAAAATTTATAGTTTGAATTTCGAAAAAAATCAAAAAGGTATTGATTATTCTTTCAAAATAGGTTGTAATATATGTATGACAACATATATTATGTTTAAAATTATGTTAAAAATTACAAATTAAAAGTGAGGTAATTATGAAATTTAAAAATTGTTCAAAACTTTTTATTTTGACAGTAGGCATTTTGCTCTCTATGAGCTCAATTTCCAATGCAAAAATGTATTCAAACCCTAACGAGAATAGGATATATGGAAAAGACCGATACGAAACATCTGTCATTTTATCAAATAAGTCATTCACATTTAGTGATAATGTAATTCTACTTAATAATGATAATTTATCCGATACTATTGACGCATTCAACGCATCACTGCAATATAATGCACCAATTTTGCTTACAAATGACAAAGTAGAGAAGCTCCAAAAAGACGAAATAAACAGGTTATCATCAAAAACGATATTAACTAATAGTGAATCCATATCAAAAGATAAGAATTTCCAGACGGAAAAATTCAAGCTAAAAAAGCTACCTAAATATTATGAGTACGATAATAAAAAATCAGCATTACTGGTTTCAAACGACGTCGATGCTATTATTTCATCAACATATGCAAGACAAAACAACATGGTAATTATTCTAATAAATAATAATAACAAGATGGAAACAATAAAAAAAATAAAAGAAAAGAATTATGAAAAAATAGCGATAATTGGGGGAAAAGATTCCGTACCTGATGTAGATAACTATTTTTCCAATGTAAAGAGAATCGCAGGAAAAGATAGATATGAAACATCAAAGCTTTTATTAAACGAATCAAAAAGTAAATCCGTACTTCTAACAAGTGGCGAAAACATATCTGATTCGATATCTTCATCAAGCTACGCAGCAAAAATGGACTCAAGTATTCTTCTATGCAATCGTGATGCTTCAAATATTAATGTTTCTGACTACGAAGTAAAGGGTATTATTGGTGGATTAGTGAAGGTTGTACACAATGTATATTATCTAATACCTCATCAAGATGACGAAGTGTTATATATTGGAATCGATATTAATAGAGATGTAAGAGATGGTCACAATGTAAATGCAATTCTATTTACAGATGGCTCAAGAACTAGCGCAATAAAAGCAATAAACAAAAAACTTTCTGAGCAAGGTCTTTCCGAAATAACGAGTGAAGATATTGTCAAGGCTAGAAATAAGGAAATTACACTGGCTCTTAATCATCTCGGAGTGGAAAGTAAAAAAATTGAATTTCTTGGATACATTAACAAAGGCTTATTAAAGACAGACGTCAGCAATGTATTAGATAAAATAGTCAAAAATCAAAATAACGTTGTTTTCAAGACACTTGCTGTTGAGCTTCTTAACCATAAAGACGGTTCTTCAGATCACCTTGCTATTACATATGCTACTGAAGATGCCGAGAAAAAATATAACATCCCTGCTAGTTATTACATAAAATCGGAATGGGATTCTGTTATAACTAAAAAAAATTATAAAGCCATACACCTTAATGACTCAGAAAAAGAAATCATGATAAAGGCACTAAATGCTTACACTATTTGGAACCCTGCAAATGGATTTTATGCCGTTGGTCAAAATTCTGTGCCAGCTTCATTTCAAAACAAAATTAGTCACCCAGTTTATTATATAGAGGTTGACTAGTGCCTTAATATGAGAACTAAAACATTACAATAAATTAACATTGAAAATACACTATATAACAAAAGAGGGCTACTTATCAACTTTTCATTTTGATATGTACCCTCTTTATTATTTTTATATAAGCTTTAAGCTATTTTTATAAACACATCACTGATAAAACATAATCAAGCATTAACACTTTATCTTGATCTACTATATTCTGTTTTATACTCGTTAAATGCATCATTAAGAGCCTTATTCAGGCTTCTAATCTTATCATAAGAGCTTTCACTCAAAATGATTTCACTGCCTGCTTTGTCTTTAAGCTTCTTTGCATTATCAAACAAGTCTTTGTATGCTTTGAGTAATTTATCCATCTTATCCTTGTCTTCTTTGAACACTTTACCATTCGGTTCTGAGTCCTCACAAGTTTTTATTGTACCATCAAGTATTTTCAATTCATCAAAATTTCTGATAACATTTCTAAACTCATCAATCAATCCGTCTAATTCGTTCTCAGGATAGTTTAACTGTGTTCTAGTATTAAAGGAATCCATAGTCTTTTTGTAATCAACTATCTTATCCTCTATATTACTTCTTTTCTTTTTGATGTAATCGGAAAGCTTTACACCAGATGACTCTTTTGGTACATCAGCTTCTTTGTATGCTTTGCTTCTAAAAGAATATTCAATTGTGCTTTTATTATCCTTAATAAGCTTTTCAGCAGTCTTTATCTTATCATCTAAAGCAAGATAAGCATTAAGAACATACTTAAAGTCCTCAGTTGCATCTTTTAAATTTTGCAGGTTTGTAGAAGAAGCAGACTTTCTAACATCGGCTATTGCATAGTCAAGGTTTGCCTTTTTAGACAAGAATTCCGGACTCTGAGTTCTGATATCCTTTGCTTTATTCAATAATTCATTGGCTTCTCTAATCTGAGAATTAGAATCAGAGCTTGAACTACTAGAAGAAACGCTAGAATGTTTTATCTCGTAAGTCAATTCTAATTTTCTCTTTCCATTTGAAACATCAGTCATCAACCTAGTAGCTTCCTTCAATTTAGAGTACAATTCTTTCTGACTACTTGTCATCTGACTCTCTGGAAGAAGAATTCCTCTTTCACTTATCTTATCATAGGCTTTGTCTACCTCTGCTCTCAAAATTGTATTGTACTGGTCATCATTAATTTTAGCAATGTCTTCAAACTTTTTAGTTAAGTCACTCTTCTTTGATATTATAGTTTCAACTGTAACACCAACAAGAGATGATGCACTCTTACTTGTATAATCTCTATACAACTGATCTCTTAGCGTCTTGTACTCATTTATTGCAGTAAGGTTATTTGAATTTCTTGATAACCAACCAACCATCTCGTCATACTTGCTCATCGTCTTTTCCAAATCACTAAGAGCAAGTCTTCTTTTTTCGACCTCGGAGCTTCTATAATTCTTGTAGTTATTTTCCAATCTGTTTAGTAAATCATTTTGAACTGTAAGACTAACAGAGTTCATTCCACCAACCATATATGCCTTATCTCTCTTTTGAGCATTTATATAGTTTGCAATCGGAGTTGGCACTTGCTTATCAACTAATAAAATAGGACCATTTTGCTTTTTTGCAACAGATATTGCAGTAAGTGCATCAGGATAATTTCTACCATCAACGACCACACAAGCACTATCGCTATTTGAATTATAAGAACCATATGTAAACCCTTCAGTAGCAACTTTTGCCGAAGTATCATATCTATCATTTCCAGCAATTCTCTTTCCAGATAAACCAGGTATATTGATTGTAGCAGCACCACCAATAATATAGTTATTTGAATTTGATTTATATTTTGTCATGCTACTTGATAAGCTTTTTCCATTTGTAAGAATCAAAGGCATTCCTTTTTTACCCAACAATGCAGCCGCACTCAATGCATCAGGAAACTTATTAGTATCGCCATTTACAAAGCCAGCACCAGAGAAGCTCTTGTTACCAAGCATAACCTCAGCAACCCTTACAGATGTCTCATATCTATCACTACCACTTATTCTTGTGAATTTCGTAGTCGATTTTAGCTTGCTTTTAATAACCTTTTCAAGATTTGATGATACAGATTTCTCTCCACCCAATATATACACATTAGTAGGATTCAATCTAACAAGCTCATTCAATGTAACAGTAGCTATGCTCTGAGCATTGACCAAAAGTATTGGACTATCAATACTGTAAGCCAATGGTCCACCACTTAAAGCATCTGCTGGATTTGAACCATTTACCAAAATCACATTTGATGACCCATTTGGATAATTACCCTTAGATACATCAACTGCAGTTTGAAACCTGTCAGCTCCACTGTATCTCCTCATTAATTCCACTCCGCTTTTCGTAACAGTCGTTTCCGCACTAGCCAAATTACCAGCACCAGCCACCAACATAGTTGAAGCAAGAGCAACGCATATTTTCTTATTCATACGACATCCCTCCACATATTTCATTTATACTTTATCAATTAGGATTGCTTATACCAAGCTTCGATTACAATCCTTTTACTGCATTATATACTGAATTAGAAACACTACCAATGCCACCAGCTATGTATACATTTCTAACCTTTGCTGATTTTAGGTAATTTGCAACTGAAGTTGGCAAGCTGTTATTTTCTGTCAACAATAATGGAGCATAATATTTGTTGTACAAGCTTATAGATGCTAGACCATCTGGATAGTTCTTTCCACTTGCTAACACTGCTCTATCAACGCCTTCAAAGTACTTAGATGCAATTAGAGTTGATGTTTCATATCTATCACTACCATTGATTCTAGCGCCCTTAAATACAGTTCCCATAGAATTAAATCCACCTATGATAATATTACCACTTCTGTTTAAATCTGACTTTATCATTTTACCATCAGTAAGAAGTATTGGCATACCTTTCTTTGCAGAAAGAGGTCCTGCAGATAATGCATCAGCAAACTGCATACCATTAACAACAATAGCATCTCTTGATGAATTTGCAACCTTTACGAATTCATCATAGACAGCCTTTGAAGTAGCATATCTATCAGCTCCAGATAATCTAACGGCTTTGCGACCATTTGCTAGTTCCTTCTCAGTAGATAATGCAACTGATTTTTCTCCACCTAGTACATATACATTTTCAACACCTAATCTTGATAGCTCTGACTTCACCATTTCAATATTAGACTTGTTATTGTCGACCAACAACAACGGTGCCTTTAAAGTATTTGCCAATGCTCCACCAGATAATGCATCAGCAAAGTTTTCACCACTTACAACAATAGCATTCTTAGATGAATTAAAGGCTTTTTTGCTTAATTCGATTGCAGTTTCATATCTAGTATCTTTAGATATTCTTTCTACAGTCGGATTTAACTTCTCAACCTCAGGTTTTATTTCATCTTTGTTTGGTTTGCTTGGATTAGGATTCACATTACTTATCGACTGCATTTTCACATTTAATAGGAAGTTATTCATATCTTCTCCCTTTACTTCTATGAAACCGTCAGTGTTGTTCCAAGTAAAATCTAGAGATGAGTATTCTGAATAGGCTGAAATAGTACTTTCTTTATATTCCCCATTTCTAACATATCCATCTTTATATTTTTTATAATCATTATTTATTCTTCTATATACATCCAAATTCGCATAGTACTTTACATCAAAACGTTTTGACATTGATACATTTTTACCTTTACCCGCACCTAAATACAATCTTATAGTGCTCGGGTTATTACTTGGTTTTAATATGAATGTGTCCTTATTTTTTCCAATTATAGCTGAATAAACAGTTGCACTTTCATTTGAATCAATGTAAGTAGACACTTCGTTTTTATAAGTGTCAAAATTTGAAGCATCCAACGTAACATTATCAGGCAACTTCTTTAATTGATTTTCTGTATTGCTAACAGTATAAGCCATTACTTTTATTTTGTCGTTTGTAAGCTTTGTTCCTTTTGCAGTAAACTTTATATTCGCACTCCCATTTGAAGAATCAACTGGAACATAGAATCTAGAATACCCACTATCATTTGCTCTGTATTCTGTAGTCGATGATTTAACAACTGTAGGTGAATATGTTCCATTTTCCTGCATCAATTCTAGGTAGTTGTCTTTGTCAAGTTTTGAAGATCTTCCACTTACAAAATTATTTTCGATATCAATAGCAACAACACCTTTATTTTCGCTATTTACCCTTATACCATTTACAGTAATCGTAGCACTTCCACCAGACAAAACAACATCCGAATACGTTCCCATGTTTGTGCTCACATCCAACGCACTTGAAATAAATACCGGAAGTCTGTCAGCAGATACACCTATTGCACTGACTGCTAATGTGATGGCACATAGCACCGAAACTATATTTTTCTTACAAATACTTCTAAACTTCATAATTACCTCCTAAAAAATATTGTATAATACACAGAATATCTATACCTTTCTACCCTATATTATAACATAAAAAAAGCGGTGTCAAAAGCAGAATATAGATATATTACTAGCTTTTTTATTAAGTTGTTGTATTTGTTATATTTAATATTGATGATAAAATCATAAAATATTAATTCATGATAGTCCTGTAATTTTTAATTTATTAAAATGTTAGCATTTTATGATATATACTGGCATACCTATTCTAATTGAATTTCTTGTTATGGGATATTCCAATTTATAAAAGCTTTTTAACAATAAACTAAATTTTTACTATCAACGCTAAATATTATGCAAGCAAAAAACAGAGTGGAAAACCACTCTGTTTTAAAGTTTAATATAAACTTATTAATTTAAATATTAAAGACCTAACTTTTCAACAACAGTCTTCATAACGTCAGCAGCAACAACTCCACCAACCTGGAATACCTTTGAAGTTCTTCCTGGAGCATTAGCTAAAACTGAGAACAACGCATCATTCTTAAATAATGCTAACTGATCTGAAGTTAATTTATCTCCAGTAAGAAGTATCGGAGCCTTATTTGAAGCAGCCAAAGCACCTGCAGTCTGAGAATCTACTAAGAATTTAGTATCACCACTTGTCACAACAAGACCACCGACCATAGTCTTAACATCATTATCTACAGCCTTATCAAAGAATGTCTTTAGTACTTCAACATTAGTAGCATATCTATCAGCCCCAGATATTCTGCTAACTTCTGTGCTAGCTTTTGCTAACTTGATATCCTTCAATACCTGAGTAGAAACTGAAGATTCACCACCAATAACATAAGCTTTTTCCAATCTCAAATCAGCAAGGAAATCTCTTGTAGTTCTAGAAATTCCTTTTTGAGGAACAACTACAACTGGACTAACTTTCTTAGATACAACTTTTGCAGCTACTGAAGATATTGACATTGCATCAGCAGCACCTTCACCACCAACTACATATGCAGTCTTATTAACAGAAGTATCATATTTAAGTCTTCTTGCAACATCTAAAGATGTTTCATATCTATCAGTACCAGATAATCTAACGACAACTGCACCAAATTTTTCCTGTAATGCCTTATCAACACTTGTTGGAACAGAGTTTGCTCCACCTACTATGTAAACAGTTTTTCTATTTAAATCCTTTGTTGCTCTCTTTATTTCTGCAACTGTATCAGCACTCAAACCATTCTTTGCATCAGCAAGAAGAATTGGAGCATTTTTTACAGATGCTAGAGGAACTGCAGAAAGACCATCCATTAATGCTGTAGCACCAACTATTACAACTGAATCCGCCTTACCTTTTTCAAATCTCTGATTAGATACTTCAATTGCAGTAGCAAATCTATCAGCACCAGCCAATTTTACAAAATGACCAACAACAACTTCTGTTTTACCTCTTAAATCGTTAAGAACTCTAACAAGATCTTTCTGAACCTTCCCTTCAATATTAAACTGAATTATTTTTTCAACTGCAGTATCATTAGCATTTCTTACCTTAGCTTTAACTTTAAGAACATACTTATCGCCAACTTTCTCAATCTTAGCGTTTCCAGTATCTAAAGCATCCTTACCTGTAAGTTCGTAATTAACACCTTCATAGTTAAATTTAAAGTTTGGCTCTCCATTATTTGCTTTTATAAGTTTATTTACAAGTTCAGCACCTTTTTCAGTATATCCATTATCGCTTGTATAGATAGTAGGTACATCAATTACTGTATTTTCAGCGTTAGCCAAAGTGTATACAATAGTATCACCACTCACTACATCAACAGTTTCTTTCTTTTCATCAGCATTTTTTGCTATGCCAAATTTAACAATCTGATCAAAAACTGATTGCTGATTCGCATGAGCAGGGTTTATTTCTTGTCCATCTTTTGCAAAAGCCTTGCTCAAATCTGGAGTTTCGTCACCAACTTTGAAAGTAAGTTTTGTACCACTAGTCAAGTTAACAGTTAAAACACCATCTTTAACTTCAGGAGCATTCTTCAAATAAGATGCCACTCCATTAGCAGCAATACCAGCCTTATCAAACTCATCCTTAAGTTTATTCAATGCATCAGCATCTTTTATTATCTTACTATCTGTGATATAAACTGAACTATTATCCTTTATTCCCTTATCAACGATGTACACCTTAACATTAGGATTATTTGCTAACATCGCATTTTCAATAACACCAACAGCCTTGGCAGCATCAGTTATAACAACAGCACCAGGAATAGAATTCGCTCCAATCGCTAATTTTGCAGCTTCAGAACTGTATCCACTCTTATCTAAAGCCAATACACCCTTAGCTTCATTTTCAACTAATCCTGTCGCTAAAACAGCATATCTTGAATTCATATAAGCATCCACTTCATTAGGATTACTCAATGCAATACCATCCTGCTTCTTGTCAGCATACTTAGTATCTAACGCTTTCTTAATTTCAGCATTTACCTGTGAAGCTGATGCATCATTAACACTTAACATTTCTGCACTAGCTAACACTGGAGCTACAGTTGTAACTGCTGTTGCAGCAGCCATTAAAACAGCTAATTGTTTTTTCATTTTTATCATTCCTCCCAAACATATTATTCAATTACATTTCATAATTTCATAAAAGTTGCATCGAAAACGCAACTATATTTCTCACACCTTAATATTATTACAAAATTGTAATAAATTCAAGAGTTTTTTGGAATTTTTTTCATTTTTTTTGATTTTTTTATCAAAATGTGGTTCAAAACTCCAATCAACCACCACTTAGTATACACTAAATATGCCTATTTATCAATAGAAAGTGCATATTTATATTATTTGGATGTTTTTTAATATATATTAGGTCATTTAATCTTATATTTGTTATATTTATTGTTTTCTGCGTTCTTCAATACATCTCGTATTGATATATTTTTTTAACTTAACTTTTACTCTTATTTATTATTTGCCTTGTTCTTCATAAAATCTCTCAATAATCTCTTTGCAATCTTCTTTTTTTACTATTTTGTATCTCAAAGGACTATATTCTGGCTTTGTCAAATCGTACACGATATAATTTTTGCTATCATCTGGATCTGGTATGTATACCTTGTTGTCTAACCTTGCAAGCATCAATTCTTTATCCTTATCCGCCCTATCAACAAATTCATAATACAATTCCTTCCAGACAGTATCGCATTTTTCAAAGAAATCTTTTTGATAGTTGAACACCAAACTTTCGTGAATACTCAATGTTTTTGCAGTATCCTTTACGGTGTATTTATATAATTCTCTCAATATCTTAACTACGAACATCAACTGATATTTTCTTATATTGTTAACGCTTTCCATATAGATTCTATCGCCTCCAAATTCTTCATAGAATTCCTTCTTCTTGTTGATATAATCCTCTATCGAACATCCTGAGGCACGATTGGACGTCATATCTATTATTCCAATAGTATTGAGTATATCCTTTGCCTTGTTCAATACTTTTCTGTTTTTGGTAACATTTCCTGTCAACAATAAGTCAGCATTCACTTCTTCAAATACTTTAGTGTTCGGATCTTTGTTTGATACGTGCATCCAAGATGACGTAAGATTTTTTTTATTATTCTTTTTATCGGTATTTGAATTCTTTCCCTCCACTTTTCTATTATTTCTATCACAATTTTCATCTGCAAATATTGTTACCATCTGCTGCTTAATAACAAAAGCTTCGTTCCTAAAATCACGCATACCAACGTTCCTCCTTATTATTTCTTTTGACCGTAATATATATTTACCATCTATAATTATAGTATCAAATTTCTAGCTCATTTTCAAAAGTTTTTCGCTATTTTTAGCAATATTTTTTTATTTTGTAAAGTATAATTTACATTTTTATTACTTTACCGAACTTGTTCCGGTTTCTCAGTATATTTTTTCGTTTTTGCCGAACTTTTTAGGTTTTTGCCTTTATAGTCAAAAGGGTATTGAAAAAATCTTCAATACCCTATCTGACAAATTTTATTTTTAAATCAGCCTATTGTATATCATCATTCTTAGTATGATGATAGCTTATTCACGCTTTTAGGGTTTATATTCTTGCCTCGATTATCTTGGATAATTCTGTTATGCTTTCTGTCAATTGATCCATTTTAGACTCCATCCTGACTAGCAAGTATATGGATATAGCAATTGGAAACCCCACGTTTTGAATTATCGAAATAATATTTTGAGAGTCCATTTTTTCCCCCTTTTATATTTTTATATATGTCAATTTGGTGGATGATTTATTACTGATTGGCTACTCTAGTATCAAATCTATCTTTTCAGTTGTCGTACTTGTAATCTTTGCATCAATAGTTCCTACTATTGCCACACCACCTGGAATTATCAATGAATTATCTACTATATAATCCATGACTTTCTTGATTTCCTCTTCTGTTACATTTGCTCTAGGAGCTCTAAGAGAAATTGAAAAAGCTTTGTTATCTTCCTTTTTGAATCTCATTAGCAATATTTTGTTGTTCATATTTTATCCTCCCTCATTATGCCTGTACTACTTTTTCCACTTGTGATTTATATACCTCTGATAACTCCAATTCCTGAAGACTTGCCAGCTTTGTTCCCAATTCTAGCAACTGATCCTCTGTTATAGCTGGATTGATATCCTTAAACGATATCATCTTGTACTTTGGTTTTCCACTTGCATTTAAACCGTTGATTAACTTCACTCTTAGTGTTATTCTTTTGTCTCTTAATTGTGCCATGTTTTTCCTCCTTTAGCTTTATTGAATCTAGATTCTTTCTTTGTAGGTTCCCCTTACCCACAAGTCTATTGTAATATTTTCGTTCAGAAATTGTTACCAAAGCTATGGTAAATATCGGATTTTTTTTAGCTTTTTTATCCAAAATTTGGTTACATTTTTTTCATTTTTTATCTTTTGAGCATAGAAAAAGGCTCGATGATTACACTCATCAAGCCCTTTTTATTAGCATTTTATATTCTTCTATTTTGGAAGGTCCGCACATCGGGCATTCTTCCCCAAATATCACAAACGTTTATATTTTGTCTATTTGTATTATGTCTAAAATTTATTAGTTTTTTTCAAAATCACAACAACCGATGACACTATTACTCCTGCCAAGATTGCTTCTGGCAGTCCATTTGTCACAGCTATCATTCCGATTATCTTGCCTGCCGAGCCTGTTTTGCCTATTGCTTCAACATATCTTTGCCCATATAACAGATAGATACTTCCCAGCACACCGACTGTATTCATTAGAGAGCCTACCACCCCTGTAATCGCCAATGATACCTTCTCCTTTGAAATAATCCTGCTGAGAATCGTGTACACATAGTATGTCGCAATCCCCATTATCACTCTTGGCAATACAGAAATCAATGGATTCATCAGCACAAAAGATATGACAGTAGGTGCCACAAATGCACGTACAAGACTCGTCATACCAAACATAAAGCCTATCATCATTCCAACCAATGGTCCTTCTATGATTGCACCTATTATTACTGGTATGTGCATTATTGTCAAATTAAGTGGACCGATTGGTATATACCCCAATGGTGTCAGTGATAATATTATGGAAACACCGGATAACACACCGATAATAACCAGCTTTCTAACATTGGTTTTCTTTTTTACGCTTACATTACTATTCATTTTTCCTCCTGTTCCAGTTCATAAAGATACCGGTCATTTAAAATTTTTTTGAACATTTTTAGTCGTTTTCCAATATTGGATAAACGCTTTTAATCCCCTTTATACTATACCAACGTTATGTCGATTAGTCAACTTTTCTACCTCAAGTTATTATTACATATTTGCAGTTTTCTGTTTCTACACCATATTACATATTTGCAGTTCTTTTGTTTTTTCTGCAAAATACTCTACTTCATCCTTATTGTGTGTTATTATTATAGCCGTCTTTCTTTTTATATTTTGAATGACAAAATTCATCACTATTTCTTTTGTTTCGTCATCAAGCCCTCTAAATGGCTCGTCCATTACTATCAAATCAAATTCAATCAAAAATGCTCTCAATATGGATATCCTTCTTTTCATTCCTCCACTTAGTTCGCTAATTTTGGTTTCTAAGGATTGAAATAAACCAATTTTTTCCATTTTTTCTATAATTTGCTTACTATTAATATGTGAGTCGACCGTCATTTTGAAATTAGAACCAATTGTCATGTTTTCCATCAATCTATCTTCTTGAAAAACCACGCTGATTTTTTTCCCGTCCAAACCCGATATTTCACCTGTGTCGATTTTTTCGAGTCCGAGAACTATTTTTGAAAAGGTCGTTTTTCCTGATCCCGACTTGCCAAGCACAAATGTTGTTTGACCTTCTCTGATTTCAATATTGAAGTTTTTCAATACGGTTCTGTTGCCGTATGATTTTGAAATATCTTTAAATATTATCATAGCCACTCCTCTATATCTTCCTATTTCAGTGCATCTCAAACCACTTCGATCTATTTTTAACTACTTCAATTTATTTTTAACTACTTTAATCTACTTTCAACTACTTTAATCTACTTTCAACTACTTCCAGCATATACATAAATAGTCGTCTAAACAATATGCTAATTACAACTATTGTCATAGTCCAAGCAAATAAATCGGACGAGCTGAGGTAAATTTTGGCATTGTATAGATTTTCACCGATAGTCCCTTTTGGTATTCCTATCACTTCTGCAGCAACACCAGATTTCCAACAAAGACCAAGTGAAATGCTACATCCTGCTTTTAGATATTTCATAACCTCTGAAACGTACAAATATCTAACCTGCCTAAGTCTATCTACATTGAATACATTTACCATTTCAATCATTTCTTTGGGGATATTTTTGATTCCAGTGTGGCAATTATCGTATATTACTGGAAGTACCATCAAAAACGATATAAGGGTGGACAGGTATTTTGTCGATACCCAAATCAGACACAATATAATGAAAGAAACTACTGGAACTGACTTTATCATGTCCATCATCGGTTTGATGATAGCTTCTATGATTTTATAGTTTGTCGAAAACATCGCAAGCACGACTCCAGTAATCAACGATAGCAAAAATCCAAGTATTATTCTAAAGGATGAATTTGTTATCGCAATCCAGAACTGATGTTCAAATATCAACTCTGATAGTCGTTTTATAGCCGAAAAAGGAGATACTAATAGTATCTCCTGATTTATTTCAACACTTAAAACTTGCCAAACTATTATCCAAAAAATGAATCCTATGTATTTTGTTTTACTTAGTTTCTCCAATATAATAGAAATCCTCATTTGGCAATTTTCCTCCTACTGATTGTGGATTGGCTTTGCTCAATACTTCTAGGTATCCAGAAAGCTTGTCTTTCATTTCAGAGCCTTCTATAAATGTAATATTACAAAATGGAATTGCCTTTTTGGCAATAGGCTCTGGGACTATATCTTTTGCAGCTATCAGCTTTGCTGCTTCATCTACATTGTTATTTGTGAAATCTACTGATTTTTTGTATTTGCTCATAAAATCTGCCACCTTTTGTGGATATTTCTCTACAAAATCCTTATTCGCCACTACAACACCCATTATCAAGGCACTTTTGCTTCCATTCTTCTGAGCCGCCTTATCCCATTCTTCTGAAAGATTTAGAACTGATTTCAGGCTTGGACTCTTTGTAGTCGCAACAGTGACAAATGGTTGTGGCAATATGGCTACTGCACCTTTATTTTTCATCAGTGTTTGCAATGCCTCTGTATGTTCGGTTTTGTAGTCAACCGTAACATCCTTTTGTGGATCAATTCCATTTGCTTGAAGTATGTAGTTAAGTGTGTACTCTGGTGATGCACCTTTTCCACTTGAATATATAGTCTTTCCCTTCAGATCTGCAAGTGATTTCACTGTATCTCCATTTTCTACGACATACAAAACGCCAAGAGTGTTGATTGCCAGCGTTACCACCTTTCCTTTTGTCTTATTGTACAAAACGGATGACAAATTCGATGGAACTGCCGCTATATCAAACTCACCTTTTACGATTTTCGGTACAATTTCATCTACAGAATTTTGGATTGAGAAGTTGTAACCCTTTTCATCTCCATCATTCTCCGACATCATTTTTACCATACCCATTGATGTAGGACCTTTTAAAGCCCCAACTTTCGCCACCACTGCTGGCTCCTTGTTATCTGCTGAATCATTTACACTCTTGCAACCAGTGACTACACCCGCAGTCAAGACCAAGGATAACAATACTGATAATAACTTCTTCATTAGAAAACCTCCATTTATTATTTTTTTGATATTCTCATTATATCATAATTCAATATTTTAAAGCATTATTTTTTATATATTCTGTAAATGAGCTCGCACCCAATTTTCTTTTCTTGTTTATCATTTTTCTCCATATCTCATTGCCCTCTTTTTCAGTAATAATATTTTTGTCATATGCCTCTAATAATATATCTCCCGTTGTTAAATGCTTTAAAGAAAACAGATTTACGTAATTTGAAATATCTTTCAAATTATTGCTACCTAAAATACCTTCATGTTTCTTTGCCAATACGATTGAGGCTGCTTCTCCCTTTCCAATGATTTTATATCCTCTTTCAGGACGCTTTGTCATTTTACAAAACAATTCAAATTCTTCAGTATCAATTTCAATACTAAGTATCTCCACTGCATTTTTTTAATGAGTGAGTCGATTTTTTCTTTTAAATGAGTAACACATGGATTGCTTAGCTCATTGTATACTTCTTTTGGAATAACAATTTTTCCATAGTATAGCTTTTCCAAGATGCATTCATTATTTACCCATAAAAAAGCAGAAATGCAGTCTGTATCAAAAAATATTGAGTTAGTCAATATAGACACTCTCCTCTTCCTTGATTCCAAATACAATATCATCTCTAAAAGCATCTAGTAAAAGCTCCTCGTATTTTCCACAAGAGATAAATTCTCGCTCTAGCAATTTCTCAGACATCGAAATATAATGCCCCAAAACATTCATTCTTTTTCCCTCAGGTGTAGGTAAGTATAATGAAGTGTCATATCCCAATCTAGCAGCTACCTCAACTACACCTGATTCCATTTTACTTGATTGCTCTCTGTCAATTTCAGATTCATCAACTAGTCTAAACAGCATCGCTTTATGACTAACTCCGTAGTATTGCTCAAAATTTACAATATCTTCCAATCCTAGATTTGTTATATTGTGTTTGTTTTTGTAATCTCTAATTCTATTGTATAAGGATTGCTGAGGTACCAAAAAATACGATGCAAATTGATCTGCCTTCTTTTCATTCAAATCCCCTTTTCCTATTTGTGTCATACTAACAGTTGTAACCTTGTCATCATCAAAAAATAAGTGGTATAGCTCGTGAGCTAAGGAAAAACGTTGTCTTCCAAGCGACATTTCAGAATTTATGACTATGATGCTTGATTTTTCTCCTCTATAGCACAATCCACTAATATTCTTTCCCAAAGGATAGTGTACCAGAGTTAAATTATCAATATTTTGCACAACATGAAATATATCAATTGGTGAATATTCATCTTCTCCTATTTGCTTTCTAAGTCTATAAGCCTTATTGCTCAAATCCATTTTATCTAACATTGTCTTCTCCTTTTAATAATTTATCCATTTCAAATTGATTTATCACAATGCGATTGATTACTGCTAATGATTTTAAATCTTCACTCGATAACGAATTTGATCTAAAAGCAATAAAACACCTACTTTCTTCAACGTCCTCAGATATCAATGAATCTATAGAACAACAAAACAACGAAGCTAATTGTTCTAATACATCTGAGCTTATACTCCTTTCCCCCTTCTCCATCTTTGCCACCATACTTTGATCCATAGACAAAAATTCAGCTACTCTATTCTGAGTTAGATTTGACTCCAATCTATATTTTTTTATTTTAGCTCCAACATTTTTTAAATCAATCATAACAACACCTCCATCAATCCATTTAAGAAAAGTATAACAGCTTTTTGTCATAAAGTAAAGTATGTACATATATTATTTTATGACAAAAAGTTGGAGATTCTATTTTGATTAGATAAATTTGTTCATCATAAATTCATAGCGTTGAAAAAAGTAAATCACTTTCCTCAACGCTACGATTAGTATTGCTATATTCTTTTCAAATACTATTTTTTATTCTTCTACCAATGCAGACAATTTCTTATCCATTACAAAAAGTACGACTGATGCTCCAAATGCTATAGCTGCTACTATATAGCAAGCCACAGTAAATTTGAAGTTTCCACCAAACAGGAATCCATATGCATACCCATATAATTTTGCAGCTATAAAGGTACCTATTGACCATACAGACATCATTATACCAAGATATTTACTTGGAGAGTACTTACTGATAAATGAGTTTCCAAGTGGTGAGAAGAACATTTCTCCTAGTGTTAGAAATACTGCAAATAGGATCAACCAAAGAACACTCGCTTTCGCATCACCTCTTGTAATATCAATGAATGCGTAAAATAAATAGCTTAGTCCAAGTATTCCAATACCGATACCAGTTTTTCTAAATAATGATATATCTCCTTGAGGTCTTCTAGATAGTTTCATCCAAAAAGCAGCCATTACTGGTCCCAAAGCTATACAAATTAACGCATTTGCAGAGTCAAACCATGTTACAGGCACTTGGTAGCCACCTATTACCCAATTCATATTTTCTGCCCAATAGTAATACACTGGAAGATATGCTAGATACCAGAATATCCAGAAGATAATCGAGAACGAAGATACCAAAACTATTGCACCCATTCTCTTCTTTTCCATTTTTGTCAAAGGTCTGTTCTTGTCTTCACTCAAGTTTTCTCTTTTTTCCATTTCAATTTCTTCTTGAGTTTTTTCCATTATGAACGGACGACTACCTATTTCACCCAAATATTTCCAACATACAAAGAAATACCATAAAGCTCCCAATATCATGACAAGTGCTGCCAGCTTGAAGCATTGAGAAAATCCTAGCACTCCATTCTTGGCAAAAACATCCTTGTATAGGATACCCACGGCAAATGTACCGATAAAAGCACCAAGATTTACCAAAGTATACCTAAGTGAAAATGCTGAATCCATTTGTTTCTTGTCAGTGATTATTCTTCCAAGAAGTGGACCATTTTTGAACAAACCAAGTCCAAAGCTCACCAATAGGATCATCAAATAAATATGAACAATTCCAGTCGCAATCGATCCTACATAATAGCCTATACCTGTAATAATCATACCAACTGGAGTCGTATATTTCGCCCCAATAAATCTATCGACTATTACTGCACCAAAAATCGCTGCCAAATAAGAAAAAGCAGTCATGTTTGCCTGCATATTTGCACCGATTTTGTCAGATAATCCCAAACCACCATTTACCACTGCTGTAGTTACGAAGATTAGGATCAACGAACGTCCCAAATAGTATGCCAGACGTTCAAATGTTTCTGAGAAGCTACATACCCAGAACGCTTTTGGATAACCTTTTTTTACAGTTTCCATGAAAAAAATCCCCCATTATAATTTAATATTTATATAAAGCTCTTCTGCTTAATATACTTCTAATATTCATTATAAAAACAGATTTTTTACTTTCTTTTATAAAAACCATATACGCTGTTTTTTTATAAAGAAAATACTAATAAAAATCTATGATAATTAATATATCATAATGTATTTTCCAAATCAACTAAAATATTAATATATCAATTGATTTTATCTAAATATGATTAACTTTGATATTTTTTTATTTGTTAAATCTTAATTCGTTATTTTTATTAATTATTTAAATTGACAACTCGATGCTTCTTACCATCATTTAAAATTAACAGATTTTTCAAATAATTTTTTTGAAATCTACCTTTTTATACCATTTTGACCAGACTAATTTATTGTTATTTTTTCCAAATTCCATATTTTTTCACAAAAATTTCTACTATATTTGTACAAAAAAAGACGATATGTTCGTATGATATAAGTATTAACATATCGACTTTTTGATTTTTATTTTTCAATTTAAGACTTTAATTAAAAATAATCTAATCATATTTTACTCCAGACCAGTATATATTTTTTCTTTCAATTGTTTCAGTAGGAAGCTCTACATCTTTTAGTGCCCATTTCTTATATTCCTCGAATCCAGTTCTATCAATAATATATCCAATATGCTCTTTTCTATTTGGAGCATCTGGAGAAATATATTGCTCTACATAGTCATAAGTATTCTTTATTATTTTTATTATGCTTTCTTCGTCTACCCATCTCAACCAATCTTCAGCCAATCTTGGATTCTTTTTTCCAGTCCTTCCCATAATCATAAGCTTGTAATATTTTTTTGGACTTCTTGACCATGCAGCCATCGGACAATTTATGACACACTCTCCACAGCCAATACACTTTTCTTCATTTCTAACAATTTTATTATTTTCCATTTTTAATGCTCCAACAGAATAATTCTTGCACTTTTTTACACAAGCATTACACGCCACACATCTCGACATATCATATTCAGGCAAGCAGGTACCTATTATCCCAAAATCCTGCATTCTAGCCTTTATACAATCATTTGGACACCCAGTTAAGGCGACTTTAAAATGTAAATCGTGCGGAAATATGCTTTTTTCTATTTTTTTTGCAAATTCTGTGGTATTATATTGTGCTTTTGGACAGACCTTATTGCCTATACAAGCAGATATATTTCTTGTTCCTGCAGCTGAATAGCCTTTATTCTTTTCACTTTGATTTATTTCAAGTTTATCAATCAAGCCCTGTGCCATAGCATTTACAGCTTCCATATCCTCCATTTTTATACCAAGAATTTCAAACCCCTGTCTAGTTGTAATATGAATTTGTCCATCTCCATATTCTTTTGAAATTTTTGATACCAGCATTAATGCTTCCGGATCAATCAATCCACCTGGAACTCTAACTCTAAGAGAAGTCATATATTTATGCTTTGTTATCCTAAAGGCATTTTTCATCACTTTTTTCGTATTCAAATCTCTTATCATCTTTACACCTCATCTCAAATTAATCAGCCAAATTTTTTGCAAATTTGTAATTAAAAACTGGACCATCAATACAAATGTAAGTCGAATCCATCTTACAATGGCCACATTTTCCTATTCCACAATGCATTTTTCTCTCGTAGGACACCCATATATTTTCATCACTTATATTTAGCTTCTGTAGCTCAATAATGGAAAATTTCATCATCATCGGTGGACCTACAACAACAGCTGACACATTATCCAAGTCGGTAATACTGATATTTGGAATATATTTTGTAACCAGCCCCACATTGCCCTTGTAGTCATCGTCGGCACTATCAAGAGTAACAGTTATTTTTAATTTTTCACTCCATTTTTCCAAGTCTTTTTTAAACAGAATATCCTTTAGAGATTTAAAGCCGACGATTAACTCGAAGGATTTAAATTCATTTGGATTTGTATATACATACTCAACAATTCCTCTGACAGGCGCAAGGGCACTTCCTCCTGCAATAACTACCAAATCTTTTCCCTTGAACTCGTTAATATCGAATCCATTTCCATATGGACCTCTCAACAAAAGAGTATCTCCAATATCATATTTAAAAATATTACCAGTGACCTTCCCCACATTTCTAATAGTAAAATCAACGTAATTGTCGCCAATACCAGAAACAGATATCGGACTTTCTCCATGCATAGGAATAGATATTTCGTAAAATTGTCCAGGCTTCACTTTTTCAGTATTTGTTTTTGCTCTAAATGTCCATTCAATATCAGTATGCTTTATTATATCGATTATTTCGCATCCAACTGGGATGTATTTGTTTGATGTACACATATTATTTTTCCTCCTCAATGACATTATTAAGTTTTTCTATAGCTGACGAAAATGATATATATTGTGGACACATATCATCACATCTTCCGCATCCCACACACATATTCATACCAAAACGTTCCTTGAAATCATGAATTTTGTGCATTGTCTTGAATCTCATTCTTTCGCCTTGTTTATTTCTAAAGGAATGACCACCGGCAATATTCGTATAACCATCTACCTGACATGATGCCCACACTCTTCTTCTCTCACCGATATTTTCATTTTCTTTGTAGTATATATCTTGCATCGAAAAGCAAGTACACGTTGGACATGAGAAGTTACATCTACCACAGCCAATACATCTTGAATCATATTCGTTCCACATTTCATGATCCTTTATCTTCATAAAATCAACTTTTTCTGGAACATTCACCGAAAAGTTGTTTTCACTTACATAATCTAACTCAAATTCTGCTTCAACACCTTCAAAAACATTTAGACTCTCATCACAAATATCTAGAAAAATATATTCGTTGTCCAAATTCATACCCATATCATAATTTTCTGGTTTGTTTGTACCCATACTCACACAAAAACAGTTTCTGAAGCTTTCCTTACAACCAACAACTACAAACTTCACCTTATCTCTCAGCCTTTTGTAATAATAATCCTCTGTCCCATTTTCCAAGTATATTTTATCTATTCTTTTCACAGCGTGCATATCACAGGCTCTTAGAAATACGATAATGTCTTTTCGCTCAATTGCTGCCTCACGATAATCGTTTTCTACAAAATAGAATAACAACTGATTTATCGGCAAAAATGTTTCCTTTGCTGAAAAGTGTGATTTTCTTGAAAACTCCATTTCCTGAAAATTACTGACCTTATCATACCTTATAGAATCAGTATCAGAATGCGTTCCTCTTTTTTCAAAAACTCTTGGAGCATAAATATCATACTTGCTACTCAAGACACTTAGTCCATTATTGAACTGATCAATACTCAATTTTATTTTCATGTCAACTCCTCCAAAATAATACAAATCTTTTTTTCATGCTTTTACTTTATATTATCATCGCATAATAAAAAAAACCGTGATATATATCACAGTTTTTATAAAAAATCATTAAATTAACAAAAATACTATTGTTTAAAATATTTTATTGCTTCTTCCATATTTACATAGTATGATTTTTCGCAATAAACCACTATTTTATTTTGAATTAGTGATTTCATAGCTCTTGACAGCGACTCTCTTTGACATCCTAGCATTTTTGATAGAAATGTAATCGAAAGACCAACATCAAGTAGTACAAAATTATCAAATTTACCATCATCTATACCATATTCTAAACCTAATCGATACATTTTTGCTGCCAATTTTCTATCTAGATTTATACTAACTGAATTTTTTAGCTGCCTATAAAGACGCCTAATTCTCTTTTCCATGTATTCCATACAATTGCGTGCCAAGACATAATCATTCTTCATTATATCGTCAAAAATCGAAAATTCTATCCTATAAATTATTGATTTTTCAAAACCCCAACATTCAACAGCAGAGGTATTATTTCTCATAATTGGTTGATTTATCATGTCTCCTTCATCCAAAATAAATATTACTCTACTATCTCCACTTTCATTCTGCTTTAATAATGTTACCTTTCCTGAAATCAGAAAATACACATAGTTCAGCTTCTGTCTATCAGTGTATAGGCATTTGTTCCTGTCTAATGTAAATGATTCGCCCTTGTTTTTTATTTGCTCAAAGCTATCTTTTGATATCCCTTCAAATACCTTAATTTTCGACAAGTTCCCCATATCTCAATCGCCTTCTCATTTCTTGAATAACCTTATCCATCTCTTCCAACTCAACCAATCGTTGCTTTTCTTTTTCAGTCGTTTCTATTATTTCAGCTATACCACCATTATTGATGACAATTCTCCTATCAGCCAAAAGTGCTAGCATCGGATCATGAGTAGCCATCAAAACAATCTTATCAGATGATATCAACAGCTCCAATGCTTTTTTTCTATCTATTCCTGCATTTTCAATCTCATCTATCAATACGATTGGTGAAGACGAAAGTATTGCTGTGTCAGCGATCATCAACGCTCTGGATTGTCCTCCACTCAAAGCTGTAATTTGAGTGTCCATTCTAAATTTCTCTCCAGCCAGTTTATTTGCTTCAGATATGATTTTATCTACAGTTTGCTCTATGTTTTCAACCATTCTACTTTTTGCATGAAGCTCAAGAAATTCACTAACGGACAAATCCATTACAAAATTCATGTTTTGAGATAGCTGTGCGACCAATTTATTGTTCGATGAAAATCTCCATTTTTTATCCGGCAATTCACCATTGATCAGTATCGTTCTTTTTGTCGGTGTATCGGCCTGAGCAGTCCACTCTATATCAGCCAACAGCCTTGATTTTCCAGACCCTGTTGGTCCAACTATCGCAATCATCTCTGACTTTTTAATATCTAATCTCTCAAAGCCTTCTCTATCTCCAGATTTGTCGTTTCCTGGCAATATTGATAACACGTCTACACTATTGTCCTCTATCCCAAGAAATTCTTTCATCTGACTAATGTACTCTAAAAGGTCAATTTCAATTTTATTTAAATCAAGTGCGTATTCTTCAATTTGTTCTGGTGTAAAGTGTTCCAAAAATTCGATAAACGTTGATTCTCCATAATCAGATATGTCTAATTTATTTTCTTCAAAATAGTTACTAATGAAAGGGTACCTCGATACCAGCTCATCAAGTTTTAAATTATACAGCTCAGTCATATCTTCCTCCTATTATTACTGCTCTTATTCCAAATTATTTTGTTTATATTTTTGTTCCAAATTCATTTGTTTATTTTCTTGCCATAAATTCATTTGTTTTTATCAATGTTCCAACTCTTTTTATTAGTTTTCTTGTTCCAAATTCATTTTTCTAACATTTCCCATTTGGTATTGCTCTCCTATTCTAGTTTCTCCTAAACAGTATGAGCAAAGAGCAGATGGCATTGGAAATCTTAGTTTCATACCTTTTACAGTATCTATTTGTTTCTTTTCTTCCATTAGGAGTGTACCTAATTCATATGCACCCTGACCCGTAAGACCGTTGACGTGCATAGTAATCGCAGTTGGATTTACAGAGTTTACTTTTGAAGCAAATACTTCTCTTTCTGCCTGAGATACAATATCTCCCTTTGTAATAATTACAATGTCCGCAGATTTTAGCATTGGACCAATTTTCTTTGGTGTGTTTATTCCTGATAAATTATCTATTACACAAACCCCTTTTATTTCCTTAATATAAGGGGAGCATCTGTTACAAAGTCCTGCAGACTCAGTTATTAGTAAATCCAAATCCATAGATTTTCCCCACTGCACGACTTCCTCTATGTTGGATACAAAAAAGTGATCAGGACAAAGCGATCCAGAAAGTCCTTTTCTAACAGGTACACCTGCTTTTTCATAATAGATGTCATCGTCTGTGTGTAGACAATCAAACTTCACAACGCCGACCTTTATACCTACATTCTTTAGTGAATCTATAACCTTCAATATTATACTTGTCTTGCCCGAAGATGGGGGACCTGAAAAAACAACTAAATTCATATTTCACCTTTCTTTCAAAAAACTACTACTTTCTTTCAAAAAAACTAATAATATTATTTTTCAAAGCATTATATGTCATTCGTTTTAAAATATTATATGTTTTTTATTTTAAAATATTATATGTCTTTTATTTTAAAATGCTATATGCCTCTTGTTTCAAAATTTAATTGGCTATACTTTCATTAAAAACTTTTTCTATTTCCTCTATCAACGCTCCGATATCATTGCTTCTAATAAAATCCCATCCTACCCACTTGAAATTTTGTTCTTCTGAAAGTCCGTTATCGATCATTTTGTTTGTAGATGGAAATTTTCCATTTGCAGAGAAAACTCTTCCTACTTCCTCTGAATTGAAAAAATCGATTATCGGCTGGGACATCTCTCTACTGCTCTTTTTTGCAACCATAAATATCGGACTAATTATCGCTCCATCTTCTGGCCACACAGCAATTTGTTCATCTCCCTGAATCATCTGTGTGAAGAAATACGGAATAATGCTAACAGCAGGATTATTAGAGTTGTTCTTCCCTTTTGCTTTAACCATTTGAGCAGGATGGAGGTTTTTCATGTACGATCTAGCCAATCGCTTGATTCCGTCCATCCCATAATCTTTATAAAGATTAACCACCAATGCGTTGAATAAATCTAAATCTCCCATCGGAACTGCAACCGAATCTTCGAACTCCTCACTTAATATATCATCCCAAGTTTTTGGAATTTTTCTGCCCTTCAGTTCATTTTTGTTTACCAAAAATACTGCTGGTACGACTCCTGTTATCAGGTATTTTTTGTCTGGGTCTCTTAAATCTATTTTATCATTACAAAAATCTGAGTTCATCTCATCATTGCTTACTTCAAATACATCATTATCCAAAAACTGACCCATCAGCTTTTTATCGAAAAACAAATCAAAGCCTGCAGACATCAAAACATCTGGTAGTTTATTTTCATCTCCCATTTTTACCTTTTCAATTATGCTGTCAAGCCCCAAGTTTGCAGATTTTAAATCATGCCCAATTGTATAATTATATTTCGCTTTATTTTCATCCAACCATTCTTCAAATTTTTCCAGCAAAGGAATTCTAATTGGACAAGGTAACACACCTTCGACATTAATATCAAAATTACCTACATTCTTTTTAAAAAGATTAATGTCGACTCTACTATTTCTGCTATCTAAAAATGAAACTAGCTTTTCTTCAAATAATTCCACATTCATTTTTTTCATTTTTAAAGCCATCGCAAGGCTTACATTTTTTGACATTTTTTCAAAAATATCACTATTTGAAAATTGCTCAAATCCATTAGAAATAAGGAAATCCTTCACACCTGAATTTTTTTGCACAATATCAAAAATTTTATCATCTACTGAAAAGTATTTATTCATCTTGCCCTCCTATTATTACTATACATATTATCAATTTGCAGTTATATTGTGTAATTTCTTCTTTTTATTTTATCACTTCATTAGCATCATATCACTTCATTAATATCATATCACTTTAATTTTATATTACATCGCTTCAGCTTTATATTATACCATTTCGATTTTATATTATAGCACTTAACTGCTTTATTTAGTTATACATTATTATGTTGGTAATGTATGTTGTTGTGACAACCATTCTCAAAAATATAGATATTATTAAACACAACTAAATGCTAGTTGAAAAAAATAGAGTTCTAATCAATATAATTAGAACCAAGGAAAGCGTCATTTGACACTCCTTGGTTCAATAGATTTACAAATATTTACAATAGTTAATTTTACTTTGATACTTTTTCAAATTTTGCATTCACTTTTTCTAAGAATTTTTCATTATCTATAATAAATCTTTCGTGCTTTCCAACACCTATTTCTTCAATCTCATCAAAGCATTTAACAGAGAAAACAAGTCTTGATCTATCAATTTCGATCAACTCACATTCGCAAGTAACCTTCATACCCAAAGGTGTTGCTGCTTTGTGATTAGTAGATATCGAAATACCAACAGTGCCCTTCGAATCATCTAAAAACTGCTGTGCACACTCTTTACAAGTACACTCCATAAGCGCAATCATGTATGGAGTACCATAAACATCAAGTCCGCCACTTCCAGCAGCCGATGCTGTCAATTTTTCATCTACGACTATTTCTTTTGAATATTTAATACCTACTTCTAACATATTTCCTCCTTTGGCAATAATAATTATTTTTTAAGCGAATTTATAACTGAATTAGGAACATATTTCTCTCCACCAATAGCGATTATATTCCTAATTTTTGACTTTTTCACATAGTCAGAAACAACTGTTGGTGCATTATTTCTAGTTGTAAGTAATATTGGTTCATTATATTTACCTGCAACTGGACCAACGACAAGAGCGTCTGCAAATACTTCTCCAGATACTAGAAAAGCTCTGCTAGAATCTCCAAATTTTGATCTTGCAATCAGAACAGATGTTTCATATCTGTCCACCCCAGCAATTCTTTCATGTACGTGTGGCAACATCATTTCTGTAGATTTGGATATCGTGTTATACCCACCAATCAAGTAAACTCTATTTATTCCTAAATCCTTAAATGCAGCTTTGACCTTGTCAGATATAGAATCCTTCTTTACCAATAGTATTGGATATCCTTTACTTGCAGCAAATGGACTAATTGCCAGTGCATCCGGAAATACTTCACCTGATGCAATAACAGCTTTATTAAGATTTCCAGTTATTCCCACAACTCTTCTAGCCACCTTATCTGATGTCTCATATCTATCTGAACCAGATATTCTTTCTACTTCAGAATCAAAGTACTCAAGTTCTTTTTTTACATTTTCAGATACTGAATTAGGTCCACCAACTATTATTATTTCTTTTGCACCCAATCTTTTTATTTCATCTTTTATTATATCTTCCAATTTGTCGACATCAGTCAATAAAATCGGAGCATTCAACAGCTTTGAAAGCACTGTAGCAGTCATTGAATCTGGGAACAGATCCTTTCTTACAACTATTACAGTTTTTGCACTACTATAATATTTCTTTGATACATTTACAGATGTTTCTACCCTATCCTTTCCTGGAACTCTATCAACTGGAGGATTGCTCGGTGTTCTAGGTCTTTGTGGATTGCTTGGATTTTCTGGTTGTTTTGGCTTTTCAGGTTTTTTAGGATTTTCTGGCTTCTTTGGTTTTTCAGGTGTAGTTTTTTTCTTGTTAGTGACCTTGAAATTGATACCATTTACAAAACATATTTTATCGACACGAGGATTTCTATCTCTTGCCTCCATATCCATTGATACTGGAGTAGGATCATGCAATTCTCTACAGACCTCTACATTTTCAGATTCTATCTTTGCCTCATACCCGTTTGGTATACTTGGTTCATCTACAAAATATCTATACTCATATCCTTTTTCGTCATATTTCGGAAAATAATTAGGATATTTAGTTACCTTTTTATCATCACCACTGTCATGCATATCTGAGATTTCTTCATCGAAACCTATCATTGTAGGCATATACTCACGATCTCTATAGGAGTAATTTGCTCTAAATATATGATAGTCTTCCTTTTTTCCTTTTTCAGTCGAAAACCTTCCAATCTCTTCCGCCTTTTGCATACTTGCAGATTTTCTCATCAATCTCAATACAGTAGATGGGTAATTTTCACCATCTTGCCATATCTTGTTAATTTTGAATTCTCTATAATTAAGTGCATCGGCATGACCGTTAAAATTTACAACTGTAGATTTTTTTTCATCATTTTTCAACGGTATCTCGCCATAATTACCAGGTTCTGGAATAAATCCATGTCTTTCCATCTCAACCAATCTGTAATAGCCTGGATATAAATTGTCAAAAGACTTTGTTTCTCCTGCCTTTATTTTTATCGTTTCAACTCCTGGTACAGGCACTGGAATTGTGTATTGCTCTGGAAAATAAAACAATTGAAATGTAAATTCCAAAGGCTTTGCTGATTTGTCTGCAACAGTAGCCGAAGATTCGTTTCTCGAATTACCAGCGACATTCGCTACAACAGGAATTGAATCCCTTCCATAATTATTTTTTAGCAATTTTGTTACAGAAATCTTTCCTGTATGCTTATCAGTATAACTATTAGTAAAAATATTCTGCTTACCCAAAGAAACCGTCTTTTCTTTCTCCAAAACCCAGTTTGTATTAATTGGAGAACTATCTTGAGAGTTTTTATCACTAAAATCTTGTCTTACAACAAACTCATCATATAACCCTCTAGTTTTAGAATCTATCTGTATTACGACTTCATTCTTCTGTCTCTCAACATCATAGTTTTGTATTCCGATTAACTGTCCTGTTCCTTTTTCCTTGCCAAATAATTCCAGCGTAATACGTGGCTTTGACATAGTTTTTACATAGTCAGGAACACCATTAGGCATATTCCACTTTAGCTCAATTTTTAAACTTGAATCGTTTTCAGCATTTGAAGGCTCAATAGCTGCAAAGCTAATTGCAAGCGCAAGTACAAACGCCACAATCATCAATGGCTTTTTTAATATTTTTATCATTTCTTCACTCCCTATTTTTTATTTTCGCTATTTTAATAAAATAGCCATCCTCCAAATGAAATTATAAACCTATAGAGAAAAAAATTCAAGAGAAAAATTTATGATTTTCATTTTCATTTTTGACTTTTAACCGAAACAATAGTAAAATTATCAAATTATTACCAACCTATCAGCAAACGTTTGCTATTAATTTATCATAAATCATCAAATTTATCATCAATCCTCGATATCTTTCTATCTCATATAAAACAAAAAAACAGTACCAAAGTATTAACTCTAGTACTGCTATTTTTAATATTAATATTGCTTATTTCGCATAATCAGTGGCTCTTGTTTCTCTAATTATACTAACCTTAATTTGACCAGGATATTCTAGCTCGTCTTCTATTCTCTTCGTCATATCTCTAGCTAATAAGTGCATTTCTTCATCGTTTATTTCTTCAGGCTTAACCATTATTCTTACTTCTCTACCTGCCTGAATCGCAAATGATTTGTCAACTCCATCATATGAATTCGTTATTTCTTCAAGCTTTTCCAGTCTCTTGATATATGCCTCTAACGTTTCTCTTCTAGCACCAGGTCTTGCAGCAGAAACAGCATCAGCAGCCGTCACCAAAACAGCTTCTATCGACTGTGGCTCATAATCCCCATGATGCGTACTCATCGCATGAATTACATCCTTTGATTCCTTGTATTTCTTTAATAAGTCCATACCAATTTCAATGTGAGTTCCCTCTATTTCGTGATCTACTGCCTTACCTATATCATGTACCAAACCAGCTCTTTTAGCCAGCTTGACATCAGCACCAATCTCTTCTGCCATAATACCTGCAAGTATAGAAACTTCAATAGAGTGCTTTAATACATTTTGTCCGTAGCTTGTTCTGTATTTAAGTCTTCCAAGTAATTTTACAATTTCTGGATGAAGTCCATGAACACCAGTATCAAACATAGCCTGTTCACCAGCATCCTTTATAATAACTTGAACTTCTTTTTTAGCCTTTTCTACCATTTCTTCAATTCTGGCTGGATGTATTCTTCCATCACCAATTAGGTTTTCCAGTGCTATTCTGGCAACCTCTCTTCTTATTGGGTCAAAGCCAGAAAGTATTACGGCTTCAGGAGTATCATCGATTATCAAATCAATACCTGTTAGAGTCTCAAGGGCACGAATATTTCTACCCTCTCTACCGATGATTCTTCCCTTCATCTCATCATTTGGCAAGCTTACCACAGAAACAGTAGTCTCAGCTACATGGTCCGCTGAACATTTTTGAATGGCATATCCAATTATTTCTCTCGCTCTCTTATCGGCTTCTTCTTTGGCCTGCTGCTCTTTTTCCTTAATCATTAAAGACATCTCTCGTCTTACATCTCTTTCAGCATTTGAAAGGATAATTTCCTTTGCTTCATCAGTTGTAAAACCAGAAATACTCTCCAATTTTTGAAGTTGTTGATTTTTGATTTCCTCAATTTCAGATTCCTTTTTTGAAACTGCATCAGTCTTTCTCTGAAGGTTATTTTCCTTCTGCTCCAAAGACTGAATCTTTCTGTCAAGAGTTTCCTCCTTTTGAAGGACTCTCTTTTCATATTTCTGTACTTCATTTCTTCTTTCTTTGTTTTCTTTTTCACCTTCAGTACGTAATCTATGAATTTCTTCTTTTGCCTCAAGAAGCTTTTCTTTTTTAATAGTCTCTGAATCTCTATTGGCTTTGTCAACTATATCTCTAGCAATCGTTTCAGCTTGACCAACTTTTGCTTCGGAAATATTTTTTCTGACAAAATAACCAATCAATAGTCCTATTAACACAGCAACAACGCCTGTGATCATAATTTCCGTTGGAATTGCCTCCACCTCCTTAAAATTATTTTGTTTTCAAAGTTCTAATGTCTTATTATAAATGTTATTAATTTAATATGTTTTATTTTATAAAAAATAATAAATCAAACTCGGGAATTTTATCCCTCTTATTATTTTATAATTTTTTACAAACAATGTCAATTCTTTATGCAAATTCATATAAGTTCAAAAACAATTTTATTTGCCGTATAAAAAAATAGTACCGAAAATACCAATGCTGTTTGCGCCAGTATTTTCAGTACCACCCCAATTAATTTCAACTATATATATTGTTAAAACCTAATTTATTGCTAAAACTTAATCTGTTCTTCAACCTTTTCTGAATTATCAGTAGCGACTCCATCAATATCAGTTTTTAGACCATAGTATTCTCTGACCTTCATCTCAACATCAAAAGCCACCTCTTCATTGTCTTCGATGAATTTCTTTGCATTTTCTCTACCTTGTCCCATTTTTTCGTCATTATAGCTGTACCAAGACCCTGATTTTTTGATGACATCAACTCCTACTGCATTATCAAGCAAATCTCCTGACCTCGAAACACCTGTACCGTACATGATATCTACTTCTACCTGTTTAAATGGTGGTGCAACCTTGTTTTTAACGACTTTAATCTTTGTTTTGTTTCCAAGTATTTTTTCGCCTTGCTTTAACTGTTCCCCTCTTCTTACATCTATTCTAATAGTAGAGAAGAATTTCAAAGCTCTACCACCGGTTGTCGTTTCGGGACTTCCGAACATAACACCAACTTTTTCTCTCAACTGATTTATGAAAATTACAACGCAATTTGATTTCTTTATAGAACCTGTCAGCTTTCTCAAAGCTTGAGACATAAGTCTTGCCTGCAAACCAACGTGGCTATCTCCCATTTCACCATCAATTTCTGCCTTTGGAACTAATGCCGCAACAGAATCGACAACTAGAATATCGACTGCTCCAGATCTAATCAATGCTTCAGCAATATCCAAAGCCTGTTCACCTGTGTCTGGCTGAGATATTATCAAATTATCGATATCAACACCCAATGCTCTGGCATAAACAGGATCAAGGGCATGCTCGGCATCAATAAATGCAGCAATTCCATCGCCCTTTTGAGCTTCTGCAATACAGTGAAGTGCAACTGTAGTCTTACCAGAAGATTCTGGTCCGTATATCTCTATTATTCTCCCTCTTGGAAGACCACCTACTCCTAGGGCTATATCAAGACCGATTACTCCAGTTGATATTGAATCAACCTCCAAAGCAGCTGCCTCTCCAAGCTTCATTATAGACCCTTTTCCATGCTCCTTTTCAATTTTCGATAACGCCTCGTTTAAGGCATCCATTTTATTTTTATCTACCGCCATCTTCTTCTCCTTTAAAACAATATATTCTATCTCATCACTATATATTATTATAGCCTAAATTATTATTTTTTAAACTACCTATCTCCAAATATTTCCTTATTTTGTGAGAAGTATTCGTATCCTGAATATATAGTCAGCAAACAAGCTAAATATATAAGAAAAGTACCGATATTCAATACCAAACTCGAATCGATTTGAGCTCCAAATAATAACAAGACAATTGCTAACATCTGAGTAACAGTTTTCAGTTTTCCACTAATCCCAGCAGCGACAACTTTTCCATCTCCGGCTACGATGGCTCTCATTATGCTCACTGCCAATTCTCTCGACACTATAACAAGCACAATCCAACCAGGTACCAAAGCTTCTTCTATCAAGCAAATCAAGGCTGCGATTACCAATAGCTTGTCAGCTAATGGGTCCATAAACTTCCCAAAATCGGTTATCAAATTGTACTTTCTCGCAATCTTACCATCCAACGCATCCGTCAGAGCTGCAATAATAAATATTAACAGTGATATTCCAAATTTGTTATCCAGTGGCAAGTACATAAAAATAACAAAAATTGGAACTAAACAAATTCTAAACATAGTCAGCTTATTTGGTAAATTCATATTGTTCCTCCTACTTCAAAACAGCTCTTAAATCATACTCATATGAATCCTTGACAACTACAACGACAAAATCACCAGCATTCAGCTGTTTTTTCGTCTCTATATATACTACACTATCTATCTCCTCTGCGTCAAATTCAGTTCTGCCTATGTATAATGTATCATCAATCTGATCTTCTACCAATACTTTAAATTCCTTGCCTACCTTTGCTGAGTTTAATTCTTGAGAAATATCCTGTTGTACCATCATCAATCTTTCGAGTCTTTCAGTTTTGATATTCTCATCTAAGTGATTTGGCAATTTATCTGCTGGAGTATCTTCTTCTCTAGAATATGTGAACGCCCCCATCCTATCAAACTTCATTTCCCTAACGAAATCTATTAGATTCTCAAAATGTTCATCTGTTTCTCCTGGAAAGCCCACGATAAACGTAGTTCTTATAGTAGCATCAGGTATTGATTTTCTAATCATATTTATTTTTTGTGTCAATTCCGCCCTACTGGTATTCCTGTTCATCAGCTTTAATATCTTGTCGTCAGCATGCTGAATAGGGATGTCAAAATAGCTACATATATTGTCATTTTTTTCAATAACATCTACAATCTCTTGAGTAATTCCCTCTGGATATGAATACATCACCCTTATCCAATCAAAATCAATCTTGGACAGTTCGCCTAAAAGCTCTGCCAATGATTGCTTTCCGTACAAATCCACGCCATATGCAGTTGTGTCCTGAGCAATCACGACAAGCTCCTTTACGCCTCTCGCTCTTAATGTTCTTGCCTCTTCTAAAAGACTCTCAATATTTCTACTTCTGTATTTACCACGTAGCTTTGGAATAATACAGTATGTACAGTTGTTATCGCATCCCTCACCTATCTTTAAATATGCAATATGTGGAAGAGTAGAAACATATCTAGGCAAGCTTTCATCAAAAGTAAAATTGATATCTCCCATTTCTACAATCCCACATTCACTCATTAGTGAATCAACTACATCTGTTATTTTATCATAGCTTCCAGTGCCTACTATACCATCTATCTCTGGAATTTCACTTCTCAACTCATCTGGATATCGCTGAGCCAAGCATCCAGATACCAATAAGAATTTTATCACACCTTCATTCTTTAGCTCTGCATACTGTACTATGGAATTTATCGATTCCTCTTTTGCAGACTCGATAAATCCACAGGTATTAACTATTACTATATCTGCGTTAGAACAATCTCCAACTAATTGATGTCCCTTCTTGTTGAGCAAGCCCAACATTATTTCGGCATCCACCAAATTTTTTGAACATCCCAAAGATTCTAATGCTATTTTCAAACTAGTTCCTCCATTCATCATATTCTTCTTTTGAGATCAATACTTTTCTTGGCTTACTTCCCTCACTCGGTCCAATTATACCACGTTCTTCCATATCATCAACCAGTCTGGCAGCTCTATTAAAGCCAATTTTAAACTTTCTTTGTAGCATCGATGCAGAAGCCTGCCCACTCATGACAACAAAATCTATTACATCTGACAATAGCTCATCGGCTGAATCATCTTTCATAGTATTTACACTCGAAATAGATTGCTCGATTTCGTTTGAGAACTCCACTTCTCCAGCCTCACTCTTAACGTGATCTATTACTCTGTCCGACTCTTCCTCAGAAATAAAAGCACCCTGTAATCTGACTGGCTTGTTTGCACCCAAAGGATAGAACAGCATATCTCCCTTTCCAAGAAGTTTTTCAGCTCCGCCCATATCAATTATAGTTCTTGAATCTGTCTGAGATGACACTGCAAATGCAATTCTCGACGGAATATTCGCCTTTATTACTCCTGTAATGACATCTACTGACGGTCTTTGTGTCGCTACTATAAGATGCATTCCAGCAGCTCTCGCCATCTGTGCTAGTCTACAAATATAGTCTTCTACTTCATTTGAACTAACCATCATCAAATCCGCCAGCTCGTCTATTATTATAACAATCTTCGGAAGTGGATTGTCAGTCTTTTCATTGTAGCTCGATATATCCTTTACCTGAGCCTCTGCAAATAGATTGTATCTTCTATTCATTTCAGTCACAGCCCAATAAAGTGCGTTTGCAGCCTTCTTTGCATCCGTAACAACTGGAACTAGCAAATGTGGTATTCCATTATAATTTGCAAGTTCTACCACTTTTGGATCGATTAGCATCAGCTTTACTTCGTCAGGCTTAGATTTGTACAGAATACTTGTTATCAATGTATTTACACACACGGATTTTCCCGATCCAGTTGAACCTGCTATCAACAAATGTGGCATTTTTGCAATATCTCCAATTATTATTTTTCCCGAAACGTCCTTACCAAGCCCCATCGCAAGTGGAGATTTAAAGTTATTAAACTCAGGGCTTTCGATTATTTCCCTAATCGTTACCATTTGAGATTCATCATTCGGAACCTCAATACCTATTGCGCTCTTACCTGGAATTGGCGCTTCTATTCTTATGCTTTTCGCAGCAAGACTCAAAGCTATGTCGTCTGTTAGGTTTACTATTTTGCTAACTTTAACACCCGGCTTTGGTTGAATCTCATATCTGGTAATCGTCGGACCGACAGTGACTTGATTAATACTAGCATCTACTCCGAAATCCATCAATGTTCTTTCAAGCTTTCTAGCATTCTCAAGAACTTTCTTTTTTGATTTTTTGTCGTTCTTTTGTTCTACTTTTTTAAGCAAATTTATCGCCGGTTTTTTGTAATCGGCATACTTTAAATGCTCATTTTCCTGCTCTCCACTTTCAATGGCATCTCCAAAGCTTTCCACCTTAGACATTGATGAGCTTTTTTGAGGAGAATTTTTTTTAGGCAAATCTACATTTGGAAAAATACTGTCACTTATAGACTCTTCATTTTGCATTCTTTGTAGAATTTCTAAATCCGAAAGACTTTGAGTTCCTTCTAATATTTCAAGATAGTCATCATCGGCTTTATTGAATCCAACTATTTTTATAGTCTTATCATCCTCTTCCGAATAAATTTGCTCGTCATCAATGTCGTCAACACCATCTTCATCATTTTTTGAAGCAAATTTCGACCTAATTTTATCAAAAAAGCCAGTCTTTTCAGATAAAATATCCGTATCTTTATCTGTTTTATTCCTTTTAAATTTCAATTTTGAAATAAGCCCATTATTCTTAGATTGTCCAAATATAGAAATCAGCTCATTTATATTAATGTTGAATATATATAGTATCGTTATTAGTGTGGCGAATACTGTTAATAGCCAAGCTCCTACATATCCCAACATTCTTGTTAAATAATAGATAATAAATGAAGGTACCAAGCCTAGACCTTCGCCTGAAACACCCATTTTTATCAAATCTTGGAATACATCACCCTTTAAAGGACTCTCAGAAGGTGTCCTCGCATAATTAACCAAGCCATAATATATTATCAAAAACAATATTGCTATATAGAAAACTTTTGTCTTTCTGAATCTATCTATTCTCTCATTTCCATCAATAAAACCTAAAATACCCAACACAATCATAACGATTGGAACAATTATTCCCAAGCCACCAAACATTCCCTTTAGTATCATTTGGATTACTCTTGGCAAAATTGCACCAGATGAAGAGGACAGACCATAAATCAAGAACAGTCCCAAAAATATCAATATCAGATTATGGTATTCTCTATTTAAATGGATTCCTCTTTTTTTAGCTCTAACGGGTTTCTTTTTGCTTGATGAAGGTCTTTTCGCACCACTCTTTCCCGAATTTCCCTTAGTACCTCTATTTGCCATTTTATCACCTCAATTTCATTATAGGCTCTACATTCCTGCCTGTAATTCCAATAGACATCGGATTGCTAAAAATTATATCTATAACATTCCTCATATAATCAATATCAATACTGTCGACATATTCAACTATCTCTTCAATATTTTTCAATCTCTGACCATTTATTTCATACTCACCTATCAATAGCATTCTATCCTCAGTGTCTTCAACGTTCATCATTGCAGATCCTTTATACTGCTCCTTTGCAAAATTCAACTCGAAATCTGACACATATTCTCTTTTTATCAATTCAATTTCCTCAAGAATCAATTTATAGACCTCCAGAAGATTCTCAGTTGCAACGCTTGCGAATATTCCAAACTCAGAACCATTTACATAAAAATTGTCTGCCGAATAAATGCTGTACGTCAATCCCTTTTCCTCTCTTATCTTTTGAAATAGCCTCGAGCTTGGAGAATTTCCAAAAATATTTCCAAGTATTTTAATCGACACAAAATCCTTGTAATTCTCATCCATAAGTGATTTGAACAAAATCGCTATATTTGATTGCTCATCATCCCTGTTTTCCACAAAATCCACTGGTAAAAATTCCTGTCCTTCCCTTACGCCCAGAACATTTCCACTTTTCCAGTCGCCAAAATAATCTTCAATCAGCATTGTAATCTCATCAAAGTCAAAATTACCACTTACAACAACAACTGAGTTATTTGGCAAGTAGTTATTATAGAAAAAATCCACTATCTTATCTCTATTTATATTATTTACGCTCTCTTCAGTCCCCAGAATACTTCTTCCAGCCCCCTTATTGTTGTAGGTAACGTTCAATAGCTTTTCGTAAAGATAATCCTCTGGAGAATCGTTATACATTTTTATTTCTTCGCTGATGACAGATTTTTCCTTTTTTATATCATCATCGTCAAAAACTGAGTTTTTGATAATGTCACTTAAAACCTCAATCCCTCTTTCAATGTGGTTGTATGGCATCTTAACATGATAACACGTGTTGTCCTGTGTAGTAAATGCGTTAATATTGCCACCATAATAATCTATATCATTTGAAATCTTCTTTGCACTTCTATTCTTTGTACCTTTGAAAAGCATATGTTCAATAAAATGTGCTATTCCAAAATTACTCTCGTCTTCCATTCTTGAACCAGTATTAATCCATACCCCCAGTGAAACTGAATGCACATACGGTACTTCATCTCCGACTATTCTCAGTCCATTTTCTAAAGTTTTATATTTTATATTTATCACCTCTGCTTGATTTTACATACACTACTTGCATTTTATGATTATATCATATTTTACGACAAATTACTTAACTTATACTAATTTATCACAAATATCATATCAAAATAGAATAAATATAAATATGTAAATCATCAAACACACATATTTTAGTATTTCAAAATAAAATAGACGCCTCATGACGCCTATTTTATCAATTTTATAAAATTTGCATATTACAGTTTAATGTATGCTTGATTACACTTCAATATATGCATTGCTACACTTTAATGTGTACTTAATGCTTATTTGTTATTTTTGATGGCTTTTACAGAAAGATTTATCCTTTCCTTATCATCAATTTCAGTAACCATAACATCTATTTCATCATCAATAGCCAAAACATCTTCAACTTTTTCAACTCTCTTTGATGAAATTTGAGAAATGTGAAGCAATCCTTGCTTTCCTGGTAATATCTCAACGAAGGCTCCAAATTTTTCCAATCTAACAACTCTTCCCTTGTATATTTTTCCAGGCTCTGCTTCAGCAACAATTTCTTCTATCATAGCCTTCGCCTTGTTAATCATTTCTGATTCCACACCAACGATAAATACTTCTCCAGTTTGTTCAATATCTATCTTAACTCCTGTTTCATCTATGATCTTGTTAATCATCTTTCCACCAGGTCCAATTACATCTCTAATCTTGTCAGGATTAATAGTCATCTTCTCTATCTTTGGAGCATATGGAGAAAGCTCTGGCTTTGGTTCACTTATAACCTTCTTCATTTCATTCAGTATGTGAATTCTACCTTCCTTTGCTTGCTTCAATGCCTGTCTAAGTATCGTTTCATCTATACCGGCAATTTTTATGTCCATCTGGATGGCAGTTACACCCTTTTCAGTTCCTGCAACCTTAAAGTCCATATCACCCAAGTGGTCTTCCATTCCTTGAATATCAGAAAGCACTGCAACCTTATCATGATGCTTAATAAGCCCCATCGCTATACCAGCAACCATATCCCTAATCGGAACACCGGCATCCAATAATGAAAGCGTTGATGCACAGACAGATGCCTGAGAAGTAGATCCATTTGAGCTCAATACCTCTGATACCAATCTGATAGCATAAGGGAAATCCTCCTGTGGTGGAATAACTGGAACCAATGCTCTCTCAGCCAACGCACCATGACCTATTTCTCTTCTTCCTGGACCTCTTGAAGGTCTAGTTTCTCCAACAGAGTATGAAGGGAAATTGTAGTGATGCATATATCTCTTATTGTCTTCTTCATCTAATCCATCCAGTTTTTGAACATCTCCCAATGCACCTAATGTAGTCACATTAAGAACCTGAGTCTGTCCTCTTGTAAATATAGCAGAGCCGTGAGTTCTTGGAATCATACCAGTTTCACACCAGATATTTCTAATTTCATCCAAAGCTCTATTATCAGGTCTTACATTTTCGTCTACTATAAGGCTTCTAACTTCATCCTTTATTATTGCATGAAGAATGTCTTCAATATCTCCAGCAACCTCTTCAAAATCTTCAAGTGTTTCCTCAAAATGAGCTAGAGTTTCCGCACTTACTGCGTCCATTTTTTCTGTTCTTTCCATTTTTTCAACAGTTTTAACAGCCTCACGCATTTTTAATCTTGCAAATTCATTTACTTTTGCTTCTAATTCTTCACAAGGAATATGTAGTTCGACAACAGCTTTCTCATGACCAACCTCTGATACTATATTTTCAATAAATTCTACAATCTTCTTTATTTCTTCATGAGCAAATAAAATTGCTTCCAATACTTTTTCGTCAGCTACTTCATCAGCACCTGCTTCAACCATCATTATTGCGTCCTTTGTACCTGACACAACCAAGTGTAGTGAGCTTTTTTCTCTCTGCTCTTGATTAGGGTTGACAACAAATTCTCCATCAACCATTCCTATCAGCACAGAACCAGTTGGCCCATTGAATGGTATATCAGAAATTGATAGTGCTATCGATGAACCAATCATTGCCACGATATCAGGAGTACAGTCTTGATCTACAGAAAGAACTGTAGCGACTACTTGAACATCATTTCTAAATCCATCTGGAAATAGAGGTCTAATAGGTCTATCTATCAATCTTGAAGTAAGCACTGCCTTTTCAGAGGGCTTACCTTCTCTTTTCAAAAATCCACCAGGTATTTTACCAACTGAGTATAATTTTTCTTCAAAGTCTACACTTAGTGGGAAAAAGTCTATCCCATCTCTAGGTTGAGCTGATTTTGTAACATTTACCATCAACATAGTATCGCCATATCTGATAATACAGTTACCGTTTGTCATTTCGCATATCTTGCCAATTTCAACAGAAAGCTTTCTTCCAGCTAATTCTGTTTCAAAAATTCTATGTTCGAACATAGTTTCCTCCTCGATTACTTCTTACTTTGAAAAGCTTATCGCCACAATATCTGGACCAGTATGTGAGCAAATACATACCCCTCCTTTGGTTACCATAAGTCTTTTCACTTTTCCATTTAATTTTTCTTCAACTTCTTTTTTTAATTTATTAAAGTCATCCAAATTGCAACCATAACCAATTGTCACAGTCAACTGACTCAAGTTGTCCTTATTTTTCTCAATCACCAAATCAACGAGATTCGCCACTAATTTTTTTATTCCTCTAACCTTGGCCTCCAAGTTTATCTCTCCGTCTTTCATCTTGAAAATGGGCTTAATATTAAGCATTGACCCTATCAAAGCAGTTGCCATCGGAACTCTCCCACTTTTCTTCAAGAAATCGAAGCTAGCAGGAGCGAATAATATTTCTACGCTATCCCTGATTTCGTCTAATTTTTCAACGATTTCTTCAATAGAAAGTCCTTCTTCTATCATGTCACATGCTCTGATAACATACTGTCCAGCGCCCAAAGATAACTGCTCTGTGTCGAAGATATGGACGTCTCCATCAATATCTTTTTTCGCCAAAACAGCACTCTGATATGTACCGGATTTTGTAGATGATCCAGCAATATATAATATTTTTTTGCCTTGATTTATGTTTTTTTCAAATATTTCAATAAACTGTCCATAAGTCGCTTGCGAAGTTTTTGGTATATCTTCCATTTCCATAACAACTTTGTAGAATTCTTCTTTGCTAATATCTACTCCATCTTTGTATTCCTTACCGTCCATAATCAAGGTAAGCGGAACAACTTCAAGGTATTCCTTTGCCTGAATTTCATCAGGAATATCAGACAAACTGTCACATATTAATTTTATATCCAAAATAATACCTCCAATCAAAAAATAGATTTTTTTCTATTAAGGAACATAAGTCTACATGGTGTATTATAGCATTTTAACAGATTTATATCAACATTTAATTGAAATACAAGCATTATAAAACTTGCTTTCCATCAATTTTTTTTACAACTTTACACGGATTTCCAAGAGCTACAGAATCATCTTCAATATCTTTTGTAACCACACTTCCAGCACCAATTACCACATTATTTCCAATACTAACACCCGGCATTACATGAACTCCTGCGCCAATCCACACATCATTCCCTACAGTTATCGGCTTTGCATACTCTATCCCAACTCTTCTAATCTCTGGATCAAATGGATGACCCGCAGTATAGAAACCACTGTTTGGACCAATAAATACATTATCTCCAAAAGTTACCTTTGCACAATCAAGAATTATTAGGTTATGATTTGAAAAAAAATTATTTCCTATTTCGATATTATATCCGTAATCACACCAAAACGATGGAAGAATCGTGATGTTCTCTCCCATTTTTCCAATTATTTCATGCAATAATTTTCTCTGTTTTTCAGTGTCTGAGGGTCTTAGCATATTATAATCAAAGCACAATTCCTTGACTCTTTCTCTATCTTTACCTAGTTCAGAATCAGTTGCATCATATAATTCGCCACTTATCATTTTGTCTCTTTCAGTCATAGAATACCTCACTCTTATCTTATCTTATATTATTATTTTTCTTATATGATACCACAATGAATTGTATTTTGCATATTTTATATTGTTATTTTATATAGTTATTTTATATAGTTATTTTCCAAAATATTTACCAAAAATGTCTTTATATTATAAGCTTTTAGCCTTACTAAAAATATATTTCTATCATATACTTAAATACTCTTTAAAAATATTTTCCTACATAAGCTCCATGATACCTTTAGGCATTTGACCTAATTTTGCACCCCTGCTGTAAACAGTTGTGGCATTCACTAATGCCAGTAAATTTTCTCTAGGTGTCCCAACTGGTGTGGTACATCCCGGTGAAATAAAAAATCCTCTGGGATTGTCAGCACCTAACAAAATACATTGCTTTACATTTTCATCAACATCTGAAGGACTTCCTTTTCTAAGTGTATTCACTGGATCCACATTTCCAGTTATTCCCAACACATTTCCATACTGTTTTTTGATTTCAGTTATACTCTCGCAATTGTCTATCCACATACTTGAAATTCCAGCATCTACAACACCTTGCCATCTATCGTTTGTTTTACCGCATATATGGATAGATGTTCCGCCCTGAAACTTATTCATTCTTTCTACAGTTTGTTTTAAGTATGGGAAAAACAACTCATCAAATTGCTTTTTGCTAATCAATGCTCCTGATGCAACTGGCTCTGCAAGGCTAAATTTTACTCCAACTTTTTCATAAATTGCCTTTGAGCATTCAACAACCGCATCTGTGCAAAATTGCATCAATCTATGAACTCCATCTCTATCCTTTACAGAGGCTTTCAAAAATTTCTCAGTTCCAAAAATATTTGTCGCTGTCGTCAAAGGACCGGCAAGACCACTTCCGACGATTCTGACATCGCCATACAATTCCTGTAGTCTTCCCAACGCCTCCACTATTATCGGCAATCTACCATCCTTTTCAATGTTTGCATAGCTCATATTTTCAATATCTGATAATTTTTTTAGTACTGGCTCATCAACATAAGAAATACCATATTCTGGATAAACCAGCTTCGATCCTAAAGCTTCAGCCAAAGATCGAAGCCCCAAGCCAATCCCCATGTTATCTGCCGCAAAATCTCTAGCCAAATTACTTTCAACCTCTACCATTTTATCAGCCGAAAAATAAAAATCTCTCATTGAAATTCCGTATAGAGGTGACGATGTCTCACTCGCACTGTTGAAAACAGGTAATCTATCAACTTCTTCGCCTTTCATATATGCCATCATTCTTTCCTTTGGGTTCATTTCTGGAACAATTAATTTCATCACAATAGCCTCCTAAAAACACAAATTTATTCATCTAAATATATTTTATCAGAATATGTTATTTTAGAAACAAATTATAGCTCATAATAGGAAATATCAATAAACACGATTTAAAATATTATTATTCTCTATCTATTAAAATAAATCTGTACATAAAAATAGGCCGCCGAAATCGACAGCCTACAATATTTATTATTTTCTTAGTCCTAATCTAGCAATTAGAGCTCTATAACCTTCAAGATCATTTTTCTTTAAATAACCTAGTAAGTTTCTTCTTCTACCAACCATCTTCAAAAGACCTCTTCTTGAATGATGATCTTTCTTGTGAACCTTTAAGTGTTCGTTTAGTTCATTAATTCTAGCTGTTAATAAAGCTATCTGTACTTCTGGAGAACCAGTATCTCCTTCTTTTCTTCCAAAATCTTTGATTATTTGTTCTTTGTTTACCATTTTTTAAAATCCTCCTAAATTATAATCGCCTAAAGCTAAGCCTTGATTGGAGATTTCATAAGCCGAGCTTAGGTTTAAACCTCAATCATTATACCACATTAAAAATCATTTTTCAATACATAAGATGTGTTTCTATTACAATGTTTCTTATTTGTCAACACATATGTTACACTAATAAGAAAGCTTTTTCGTCCAAATTGTCAATATAGTTAATTTTATGCATCTGCTTTTTTGTTAAGCTTCTGAGTATGTACATAATTTTCATCCAAAAATATGTGACGCTCTTTCGAGTGAAATTATTGCCTCCCAAATACACCACTATGCTTCAATTGTAATGCAATACATCTTATGCATACGATTTATTTTTATTCATTTATATTTTCCCTTGTGTCAATGATATCTGCCCTCCACCAGTCGTAACACTAAAATTAAATGGGCTTAAATATTAAATCATTATTTTAAAACCGCATAGTATTCTTCCATACTACACTCTTCGATTTTTACATTATTTGAAATACCTATGTAATACTCAATTTTATACTTACTTTTAGTCATATTGCTCAAATTCACTATTTTTTTTATATTGTTAGGCAAATCATCATAGCAAATTGGTTCTAAGTAAAAATAAAAACCATCTTTATCAATTTCATAGTTTTCTGTTTTACCTTTAAAAAACTCATCTACCTCAGCACTATCATTAAATATTAGTATCGATGAATTTGAAATAGTTGACATATTCATCCATCCAATTGAAATCCTATTAATATCATTATCTTTTTTATAACTTAGTACGTCCAGTAGAAGATTTAATATATATACTTTTTTTGAATCAATATGTTTCATGTTCCATTCTTCAAAGGAATATGGCACATAAATCTCATTTATATGGTTATTCATTTTCATATTATTGATTTCTATAGGTATTTTTTTCCAAAGCCTACTTACAAATCTATTTTTTTTCATAAAATCATCTCTCTTTTTGTAAAACTTGAGTTAAAAGTACTATTTTGATAAAATTTTTCCATTTCCATCTGTTGAAGCTTTTCTTTTTCCTTATTTACATCTTCAATCTAAAAATTAAAGGATTCGAAGTCAAGGAGAAAAGCTGTGCATACAACCTTTCCATTTAACTACCACTTGTCCTTAAATGTACTTATTAAAGATAACACCCCTATACTTGACATCACAAAAAATATTGTTATTTTCAAATACTTAATTACACTCTCAACTATTATCACATCAGGCGTAGTTTCAAGTTTTGACTTCAAATCAAATTCAACAAGCAAAATGCTAATAACTAAACAGAAATACAATGCGTACATAACTATACTAGTTTTTTTCACAATTATCTCCCCCTATCTATTAATATAATATTTTTCATATTCAAAGCATTTTTATATTTGGATTTATTAGATTATTTCGAAATAATATTTTCACTATTTACTATTCTATCTTCACCATATCTTAACAGAGATTTTCTTCTCTATTCTCTATTTTCTATCATTATAGCATTATTCTTAAAAATTATTTATTAATTTTTCTTAATTTTTGAGTTTGGCAATCTTAAAAATTTTTAATATCTACTCAACCAAAAATGTGTTATAATAAGAAGAATTTGAGTGCAGCATTCTATCTTTTTAACTATTAACACTGTATTTTAAATGCAAGCATTATAAAATATTCCTTACCGACCATATCATCACATTTATTTCCATGCTCACTATTTGTATCAATACAATATCCATCCATGTACTTCATCATTGTTTTTATATTTTCAACACCAACCTTTGTTCCTTTTATCTTGAGAACTTCATTAGAAACTTTATTTCTAAAATACAATCTATACTCACAATCGTTAAAGTTAGATTCAATTACTATCGGTTCATCCTTCGCAGCATACTTATTGATATTCGATAGTATGTTTGACATTATTCTGTTCAAGAGAACATGCGAGATCTTCACACATTGTTCCCCGAATTCAAAATTTTCAATTACAACGTTAAAACCACTTCTCAGCAAATCTATATACATTTCTGAAACATATTCTCCAACAGATGTTTCTATCAAATCTGTATAAACATCCTGCATAGCACTATCGTTTTTTACAATAAAGTATTCAAATAGTTGTTCTGAAAGCATTCCTATATCTGCTACTTTATCTGATATTCTTTCGATAATATCAGATAAATCTTTATTGGTATTTTTTTGCTTTAAAACCTCAATATAGTTTGATAGACCTGTCATCGGTGTTCTAAGATCATGAGTCATACCTGTTACCAACTTTTCTTGCTCTTTATTAAGGTCAATCTCTCTTTTTTCTTTTTCCGAAATTGTAGTTCTCATTGAACTAAGGGTGTGTGCCAGATTAGTAATCTCATTCTCTCCTCTGATTGTAAAATCATTGTCCAATTCATTTTTTTCAAACAAGGCTACTTCATCACTAAGAATATTTATATAATTAATTTCGTCTTTAAATTTTTTCATAAAAATTAGCGTATAACAAATGACGCCAACGGCTGCCGAAAAAATTAACGTAAAATTTTTCAATTCAAAATAATAATCTGTCAAGAAATACACCCTAAGTGCCTTTCCATCAGAAAATTTGATCAACCTATTGTAGCTTGATATTATATTCATTTCTTTTGGCGTGCTTTGAATCTCTTTATAAATATCTTTTTTACTATGTTTTTCCCTTGTAGATTGACTTTCAACTCCATCACTGTATACCAATTTATTTTCATCAAATATTATCAGTTCTATGAAAGACTTGTTATGACTCCATTCACTAATTTTTTTATTATCTGTTGATATCACGTTTTTACTTTCGACATAGCTTTGAAGGTCATTAGCACATTCTTCCTCATAATACGTTGCTATTGCTTCATAATTAAAATTATGTACCTCTAGTAAAAGAATATATACCAAAATCCCAATAAGAGCTGCATAATATAAACTTTTAAAAATTATATTATTAATTTGTTTAGAGAGTGTACTTCTTGATTTCATATTTTTATCCCCACAAAATATATATTCTAACCAATATAGTATCCCTTGCCCCACGTAGTCTTAATGTATTCCGGTTTTTTTCCAGTATCGCCAAGCTTAATCCTCAAATTTCTTATATGAACCATGATGCTATTTGATGTGTACTGATGGCACAATTCGCCCCAAATTTTTTCATATATTTCGTTTGCCGACATACAGCTTGGAGAATTTTCAATCATTACTAGCAGTATTCTGTATTCAACTTCGGTGCAACAAACTTTTTTTTCATTTAATAACACCTCATTGATATCTTTGTTTACTAGCAGGTCTTTATATCTATGATATTCGTAAATTTGATATGATTCCCTTCGCTGACTGCCATTATATACATACTGCCTTCTCAAAATTGCTTTTATTTTTGCGAGCAGCTCCGTATACGAAAACGGTTTCACGATATAGTCATCTCCACCTGCTGACAACCCCATTATCTTATCTGATTCAGATGTCCTTGCACTTATAAACAAAATTGGCATAGTATATTTTTCTCTGACTTCTCTACAGAATTGAATACCAGACTTGCCTGGCATCATCACGTCAAGAATAATAATATCAATATCCTTATTTTGTTCTATTATATCAGTTCCTTCCTCAGCGTCCCCAGCTAAAAATATTTCATAATCCTCTGAATCAATAATCATTTTTATACTTTCTCTTATATCCAAATCGTCATCTACAATCAATATTTTCTTTTTCACTGATTATCTCCCCCAATTCATTCAAATTACCCCATTATAACTATTTTAACATATATATACTGTCTTTAAAATACGTGGTTATAAAATAAATATAATAACAATAAATATAATAACAATAAATATAATAACAATAAATATAATAACCATTGCAATTATGATTCAAACACCAAAACATAAAAATAGAGAAGGCTAATTTTATCCTTCTCTAAATTGCTAGCTATATTTATTGTTCATCCTATATACATTTATTCTGTAAATGCGTGTTTCTTTAGATGCTCGATATAGTTTTTTCTGACATAGTCGACATCTTGTTCAAGCTGTTGCTTCAGATCTTCTTTGGAGTTGAACTTTATTTCTTCTCTTATCTTTTCTACAAATTCAATCCTAAGGCTTTCACCATATATATCCTCATCAAAATCTAGGATATATGTTTCAATACTCAGTTTTTTGCCATTAACGGTTGGATTTGTACCCACATTTGTGGCGCCACAATAAATAACATCACCTATTTTTGCAATAGTTGCATAAATACCCTTATCCGGCAAAACCATGCCAGAATCATACTTAATATTTGCAGTTGGAAAACCTATTGTTCTACCGATTTGCCTCGCCCTCACAACTTCTCCCTCAATAGCATAATATCGCCCAAGCAATTTCTTTGCTCCAACGACATCTCCACTGGAAATCATCGCTCTAATATCAGTAGAGCTCACTCTCTTTCCATTCAGGATAACTGGGGTAACAACCTCTACGTCATATCCGTATTTTTCTTTAAAATTGATCAATACGTCTGCATTTCCTTCTTTTTTTCTAGCAAAAGAAAAATCATGTCCGACAATAATCATTTTTGCATTTAGTTTTTCTACCAAAATTTGTCGTATATAATCCTCAGCACTAATTTTCGTCATATCCTCATTGAATGGAATATTTACCAAAATATCTACTCCTAGTGATTCCAAAATTTTTTTCTTATCCTCTGAAGATATTATATTCTTTACATATCCCGACTTAAAAAAATTCACAGGATGATTCGAAAATGTGAAAACCACACTCTTTAAATTATTCTTTTTTGAATAGTTGACAGCTCTTTTCATCAGGGTCTGATGCCCTTTATGCACTCCATCGAAATTTCCAATGGTTATACATGTGCTGTCAGTCACATTTATATCGTCAATACGCTCATATACCACCATATTTACACCATTATCCTATATTAAAAATTTTTTCACTTTTCACAGTCAGAGTATCATTTTCCAAATGAAGCTTTCCTATCCCAATAAATTCATTTTCATTCGAATACACTCTTACTCTGTATATTTTATCACAATTTTGACATTTTGAACTATCAAAAAGAAATTCTCTCACACTGTTGGGATCGAAATCAAATTCAATAAATCTGTTCATCTCAATTTTTCCGCCATTAGAATAGTATTTTACGGCGTTGTCCTTCAGCTTCAAAAATGGAAATTCAGATAGTGTTTCCTCTACAGAATAACTGTGATCAAAAACCTCTTTATCTTCAAAATATTTATGCAGCTCTTCAAGCGTAATAGAGTCTTCTATTTTGAAAATACCACTTTTTGTCCTAATTAAATCAGACATATGTGCACCAACTCCAAGAATTTTTCCAACGTCATGACAAATACTTCTAATATATGTTCCCTTACTACAATGAACCTCAAATCTCACTCTTGGTAAATGAATATCCAATACAGTAATTTCGAATATTTCAACCTTTCTTGACTTTATTACAATTGAATCTGTATTTCCACTTCTAGCGATATCGCACATTTTTTTCCCATTTACCTTTAATGCTGAATAAATAGGAGGATATTGATCAATAACCCCAGATTGAGTTTTTAGAGCCTTTATTACATCCTCTTCTGTTATACTTGAAGTATCAGCTTCATTTACTATTGTTCCACTAGAATCATAGGTATCCGTTTCAATACCAATTGTCATTTCACAAATATATTTTTTGTCTTTGTTAAGAATTATATCACTCAGCTTTGTTGCTCTTCCTATACAAATCGGTAATACTCCTGTAGCATCTGGATCCAAAGTCCCAGTATGCCCAACTTTTTTTGTGTTAAATATTTTTCTCACTTTGTATACAACGTCATGAGATGTCATGCCTTTTGGTTTATTTATATTCACAACTCTATCAAATTTAATATTACTTTCCATTTTTAAAATACTCTTTCGCCTTTTCAATAATTTTGCTTTTTACAACTTCCAATTCTTCATCAATAAATGTACATCCAGCAGCTCTTATATGACCACCGCCTCCAAATTCAGACGCCAATTTTGAACAGTCAATATAATTTTTTGACCTAAAACTAACCTTGATTTCCCTCATTGATTTTTCTTTTATAAATATACCCAATTCTACGCCGTTTATATCTCTCGTATAAGGTGTAATTGCATCAATGTCATCGTATGATATACTATTTCTTTCCATCATAGCTTTTGTTACAGATATTATCGCTATATGTCCATCTACAACCTCTAAGCCATTCAATGCCTCACCCAAAATTTTATAATAGCTCAAGCTATTATTTTGAAATATTTGTTGAATAATCTCGTCTTTTCTTGCGCCAAAACCCAATAGCCTTGCAGCCATAGTAAGTGAACTTGATTCCGTATTTGAATATTGGAAGTTTCCAGTATCAGTGACAAGACCTACATATAAATATGTGGATATAAGCTCATCAAATATCGATACAGAGTATTTTTTTTCATATTCACTTATTATGTTATAAACCATCTCGCTTGTTGATGATGCCTTTGTATCAATATATTTTACTTCACTATATTCTCCATTAGTAATATGGTGATCAATGCAGATTATTTTTGATGCGTTTTCTAATATTTTTTTATCTATACAAATCCTTTCGTATGAGCCTGAATCAAGTGCAATAACAGTATGCCCACTATCATTGACATCAATTGATTTTTCTTTATTTTCCTTTAATAAAAACAGTAAGTTTTGTGGGTAATCGTCATCTAGAACATATCTCACTTTCTTTCCCAATTTTGTCAAAAAGTAAAACATTGCCATAGAGGAACCAATATTATCCCCATCTGGACTTACATGAGAAGTCACAATAAAATTATCTGATTTTTGTAAATTCTCAACAACATTATTTATTTCATCTATATTTCTAGTCATTTTTCCTCCAAATTTTATAAAAAAATAGATGGTAAAATACTTACCATCTATTTATTATAACACTAAATTTATCTTATTTGTTAAGATTCTTTATCAATTCATCCATGTGCATACCTCTCTCAATTGAATCATCAATTTTAAAGATTATCTCCGGAACATATCTTAGCTTTATTTCTTTACCAACCTCACGTCTAATATATCCCCTTGCACTGTTTAAACCTTCTAAGGATTCTTCTTTATTTCCTCCAAGAATACTAATGTATACAAAAGCATATCTCAAATCATTTGTTACTTCAACATCTGTAACACTAATCATAGAAGTTATTCTGGGATCTTTTATCCCATTGATAAGCATTACACTCACAACTTTTTTCACTTCTTCGCTTATTCTTTTTATTCTATTTGAAGCCATACTACACCTCTTTCTGAAAATAGTATATCATAGTTTCAAAATAATACTGTTATTCAATTGTTCTTTCTACAGCTTTGACAATGTATGCTTCAACTATATCTCCAACCTTGATATCGTTATAATTTACGAAGCTCAATCCACATTCAAATCCCTGTGCAACTTCCTTGACATCATCTTTGAATCTCTTCAATGCTGCCAATTCTCCTTCATGAATAATAATACCATCTCTTACTATTCTCACCTTACAATTTCTCATAATTTTTCCAGATAAAACATAGCAACCTGCCACTGTACCTACTCCAGAAATCTTATAAGTTTCTCTTATTTCAACCTTTCCTGTATCTTCATCGACATATTCAGGATCCAACATACCACTCATAGCCGCCTTGATATCTTCAATCGCTTTGTATATGATAGTGTATGTTCTTATATCAACAGATTCTTTTTCGGCTACCTGTTCAGATCCAGAAACCGGTCTAACGTTGAAACCAATTATGATAGCATTAGAAGCTGAGGCCAACAGAACGTCTGATTCTGTAATAGCACCAACACCACCATGTATCACTTTAATCTGAACTTCATCATTTGAAAGTTTTTCCAAGCTCTGCTTAACAGCTTGAACTGACCCTTGAACATCTGCCTTTATAACAATGTTCAAATCCTTTACCTTACCTTCACTCATCTGAGCAAAAAGTGCATCAAGAGAAATTTTAGAAGAAGATTTTAACATTTCTTCTCTTTGAAGAGCCTGTCTTTTTTCTGCTATCAATCTGGCTGTTTTATCATTTGGCACCTCCACAAATTGATCTCCACCAAAAGGAACCTCAGATAGACCTAGTATTTCAACTGCTGTAGAAGGACCTGCCTGTTTAACTCTCTTGCCTTTGTAGTTTATCATGGCTCTTACCTTACCACTAGCAACACCAGCAACTATTGGATCTCCGACTCTTAGAGTTCCACCTTGAACCAACACAGTCGCCACAGGTCCACGACCTTTGTCTAGCTCTGCCTCTATAACTGTTCCAACTGCTCTCTTGTTTGGATTTGCCTTTAATTCTTCAACTTCAGCAACCAAAAGAACCATTTCAAGCAACCCTTCAATGTTTATTCTTTTCTTTGCTGATACTTCAACAGAAATGACATCTCCACCCCAGTCTTCAACCAAAAGACCATGTTCAGATAACTCTTGCTTTACCTTATCTGGATTTGCACCTGGTTTATCAATTTTGTTAATTGCTATTATAATAGGTACATTTGCCGCCTTTGCGTGATTGATTGCTTCAACAGTCTGAGGCATTATCCCATCATCTGCTGCGACAACTAATATCGCAATATCGGTAACCTGTGCACCTCTCGCTCTCATTGAAGTAAAGGCCTCATGACCTGGAGTATCTAAAAATACTATCTTCTGACCGTTAATTTTAACCTCAGAAGCACCGATATGCTGAGTGATACCACCTGCTTCACCTGAAATAACATCTGTATCTCTTATTGCATCCAAAAGAGAAGTTTTTCCATGGTCAACATGACCCATAACTGTTACGACTGGAGGTCTTGGAACCAAATCTTTTTCATCATCTTCCTCTATATCCATCAATGCTTCAATTTCCAATTCTTCAACCTCAGATGAGTCATTTTTCATCAAGGTAAATCCAAATTCAGCACAAACCAAAGATGCAATATCAAAGCTTATCTCTTGATTTATCGTAGCCATCGTACCCATTTTCATCAACTTCATAATTACTTCTGAAGCAGATTTTCCCATACTTTCAGCCAAATCCTGAACAGTAATTTTGTTATCGACCTCGATAACATTTCCCTTTTCTTCTCTTATTTCTTCGTTTAGCATTTCTATAAATAATTGAAGATTTTCACCTTCTAAATGCTTATCGTCCACCATTTCAATACCAAAGTTTTCAATTTTTTTAAGTAGCTCTTTTTCGCTCAAATTATAATCTTCGGCAATATGTTTAATACTTGTCTTAGACATAAATACCACCTCCTAAATTTGCCCTGTAATATGTCCAAACAAAGATCTCAATTAATATTTATAACTCAATATTATCAATCAATTTTTTTATCTGCAAAGCCATATTTTTATCAGTTATTCCAACTACAGCTCTCGGGCTTTTTCCTATCGACTTACCCAATTCGGATTTCTCACCAAATATTATAAAATCAATATTTCTAAAGCTGCATTTGTCCATAAATAACTTTTTTGTGTTATCTGATGCGTCTTTGGCAATAACCACCAACGACACACTTTTTTTCTTTACACTTCTCAACGTAGTGTCGTCACCTGACACCAAATTGCCAGATCTCATACATAGACCCAACCATGAATATATCTTTTTCTTATCCATATAACAACTCACTAATCATTAGTAGAATCAATTTTTTCTAATTCATCCAACAAATGTGAATAAACGTCGTCTTCTACATCCATTTTAAAACTTCTATTAAATGCTTTTGTCTTGATAGCTTTAGAAAGGCATTCCTTTGTAGCACATACATAAGCACCTCTACCATTTGCTTTTCCACTTGGATCCAAAAATATTTCATTGTCTTTATTTTTGACAACTCTAATCAATCCCTTTTTATCTCCACGCTCTTGACAGGCAATACACTTTCTCTGAGGAATTTTTCTCTGTTTCTGCATAAAAACACCTCCCAAAATTAGATATTTTCAGTCTCAGCTTTTTCATCAGTTAAATCTTCAATGTACATTTCTTCATCTGATTCATCTTCAACAAAATCATTATTTAGAGAATCATCAGCTTCAAAATCAATCTCTTCATCTGAAAATTCACCTTCAAGCAAATCTTCTTCAATATCATCAGCTGCATTTTCTGCTGCCAAATTATCTATCTCTAGCTTTTCAAGAAGCAATCTTTCGTCTTCCTCACTAAAATCTGATTCTGGCTTAATATCAATCTTCCAGTTTGTAAGTCTAGCTGCCAATCTTGCATTTTGACCTTCTTTACCTATTGCAAGCGACAACTGGAAGTCTGGCACTATAACAACAGCAGATTTATCTTTATTGTTTACAAATACCTTTGTGACTTTTGAAGGACTCAATGAAGCCTCGATAAATTCAGCCATATCATCACTATATTTCACTATGTCTATCTTTTCGTCACCAAGCTCGTTTACTATATTTCTAACTCTAGATCCTTGAGTCCCTACACATGCCCCAATTGGATCTATCTTGCTGTCAACAGATCTAACTGCCATCTTAGTTCTTGATCCAGCCTCTCTTGACATAGACTTTATTTGCACAATACCATCTTGAATTTCTGGAACTTCCATTTCAAACAATCTCTTTACAAGTCCAAAATGAGCTCTTGAAATTATTATCTGAGGATTCTTGTTTGTCTTATTTACCTCAACGACATAGAACTTCATTGTTTTGCCAATTTTATATTCTTCCCCTGGAATCTGTTCGCTGTGTAGTAAAATTCCTTCGCCTTTTCCAATTTGAACATACACTATCTTCTTGCCATCACGAACAGTCACTCTAGATATCTCTCCTGTAACTAATTCATCCTGCTTCTCAACAAATTCGTTGTATGTCATTTCTCTCTCAGATTCTCTGATTTTTTGAACTACGATTTGCTTCGCTGTTTGAGCCGCAATTCTACCAAAATCCTTTGGAGTTACTTCAAACTCTAAAACATCTCCTATTTCATAATTCGGATTTACTTTTCTAGCTTCATCTAATTCAATTTCCAAAAAAGTATCATATAAATCTGATTCATCAACTACAGTTCTCTGTGAATAAACCTTGATATCGCCTGTTTCCTTGTTCATATCAACTCTTACATTCTGTGCAGAGCCAAAGTTTTTCTTATATGCAGAAGTCAAAGCTTGCTCAATAGTTTCTAATAGAACATCTCTGTCTATTCCTTTCTCTTTTACAAGTTCTCCAAGAGCTTGTATAAATTCTGTATTCATTTTACTTCATTTCCTCCATTATTAAAATTCAACTGCAAGACGAATTTGAGCTATCTCTTTTCTTGTAAGTATCTTTTCATTATCGTCATAAATCAGAACTACATTCCCAGCTTCATTTAATCCCTTTAAGGTAGCCTCAAATTGCTTTGTTTTTAAATCTTCATCATTTTTATATAGTTTCACTTCGACCTGTCTTCCGGAATATTTAGAGAATTCCTTATCTCTTTTCAATACTCTATCAATACCGGGAGAGCTTACTTCTAAGAAATAATTTTCTTCAATAAAATCTTTTTCATCCAATACCGGACTAATTTCTTTGCTTATCATCTCGCATTCATCAAGTCCTACACCTTTTTCACTATCCATTACTACTCTCAAGAAATAGACTCCAGCCTCTTTGACATATTCAACGTCAACAAGTTCAAAACCATGATTTTCAACCACTGGTAAAATCAATTCCTCAACTTTTTGTGCAATAGTTTTTTTCATCATCACACCTCCATATTCAGTTGTAAAATTTTCATTCGCATGAAAAAATGTGAGCCATTAATCGCCTCACATAAAAAAACAATATATTTGATATTATACCATTTTGTGTGGTTTAATACAAGTACTTAATCACATACGACAAAAAAATTCTATTTAACCTAATCAAGTCAAAATGCTACGACTTATATTTTTTCTATATTTTTCCAATTCCATATTAAGTTCATCCTTCGTCATGGAAGATATATCAAGCGGTTTTCTATAATTCAATCTCACATCAAAAGGAAGTCCCTGTTGCATAACCACTTGCTTATAAAACATAGTAATAGCACTTGATGGTGGTAGTCCTAAAGCATTTAATTTTTGCTCTGCTTGTTCCTTCAATGCCGGTTCAATACGTGCATATAAATTCGCTGTCTTAGCCATAAAATCACCTCTTTATTTGAGATAATTATACAACATTGTATTGGCATTTGCAAGTATACATCATCTTTCCTCTAATTTTAATCCTCTTCAATCAAACAAAAAAAATATTAGGTTTTTACCATTTCATTTCCCCTTAAATGAAAAGGTAAAAATTGAATTTGGATTGATTGCAATGGCACATAATTTAATAAAAATATGGCTCGATAGAGCCAAGTTAACCTATACAAAACTCATAAAGAGAGCACAAATAAAAATACACGCTACACATTCATTTCCATGCAAGGATAATGTGGGCGTGTATTTTATTTAGGGCTCTTATGAGTCAGCCCCTTAAAAACAGTTTAATATTCAGTTAGGCAGGTCTAAACTTTCAACCCAACCATTTCTATACCGCATATTGGTCAGCGGTAAACTTGCATAATTAATAATTTTTCTGTACAAAATTCAGGTCTATTCTTTATCATGGTAACTGCCCGACTTTAATTCTTCTTCCAGATTTCTTTTTCTATATAGAATCCTTGAAATAATAACTTCTGCTTTTTCTTCTTTAACCAAATAAAAAATCAAAAAATTATCACATGGTACAAGATGTAGCCCCCTGCTTTTCCATGGTTCACTATCCATTAAACGATGTCTCATAGGGAATTCATCAAGACTGTGTATAACCTTTTGAATTCTATCTATCTGACCTTTTGCATTTTGAGGAGACAATAGGATAAAAGTAATATAGGCATAAATCCCCCTTAAGTCCTCTTCTGCTTCTCGAGTAATAGTAACTAAATAATTCATATACCAAATTCCTTATCCAAAGATTCAAACACTTCATTTATCGGTTTGGTTCTTCCTTCAAGGGCATCTTGGTATCCTTTTTCCAACTCCATATTAAGTTCATCCTTCGTTATGGAAGATATATCAATCGGTTTTCTATAATTCAATCTCGCATCAAAAGGAAGTCCCTGTTGCATAACCACTTGCTTATAAAACATAGTAATAGCACTTGATGGTGGTAGTCCTAAAGCATTTAATATTTGCTCTGCTTGTTCCTTTAATTCCGGTTCAATACGTACATATAAATTCGCTGTCTTAGCCATAAAATCACCTCTTTCATTGAGATAATTATACAACATTGTATTGGCATTTGCAAGTATGCATCATCTTTCGATAGTGTCAACTTTTTATGGAGTTTTTTCATCCTATTTCTTTATTAGGCTTCTGAATGTGCACATGATCTTCATCTGCAAATATATGTAGCTCTTTAACAGCCTTTCGTTCCCTATTTTTGCAAATTGATATATTCTCTATTTTGCTTTTTAATATCGCATTTCTTACGCTTTGTCTACTAATACAATCGACTCCAACTAGAGCTTTATTTTTCTCATATGAATATTCTGTCGCTTTATCAACTAATGCAGCTTTTATATAAATTCTTTAGATGTCTTCTTGCACTCTTCCAGAATTTTAGGACAAACTGATGACAAATCCTGTTCTTCATCAAATATTAATATTTTTTCTATATTTTTTACCAATTCTAAGCAATATTGTTGTATAATAGTTTCCATAGAGATTACTCCTTTGTTTATTTTTTTTGGTTAACTGTATTTTAACATATTAGGATGTAATCTCTATTTTTTTATTTCAAAAACTCCATACTTATTTTACACTAACCAACAAAACAAATTAGTATAGATAAGCCCTCGAGGTTGCCCTGCAGGCGGCATTGCCTGCATAAAAGGTTTATGGTGCATCGAAGGGCTTTTTTTAGTATCAATTTAGATAAGCCCCTTCGGTGGTTATGAAGGAAAGCGAAAAAAATAAAAAATCAATATTATTTTTTGTATCGCAGACTTTTTAAAGTCGAGAATAAGAAAAAAATAAATTGATTTTTTATTAAGTTTTGTAATTATAAATATAGGTAGAATTGAGGGTGATACTATTGTTAATTAAGTATTATAATTATAGGTCAAGAGTCTATTATAAATTAAGATATTAAGGGTTTACGTATGTTAAATTTGGTTTCTTTATTGCCGGATTTAAAAAATTTCAGGGCATTACACAACTTGATTTAATTAATAGATTATTATTTTTTGTTGAAGAAAATAATATTTTTAAAGAAATTAAAATTAGTGATGATGTGACAAGGATTGTATCACCTTTGATTTATATTAAATTTGATATTGATACACTATCTATTGTAATGGATAGTGAGGGAGTGAGGTATAGTCCTTCCTTAGACGACTTCAGAATAGAATTAAGCAATATATTTATTGAATTTGAATTTGAAGATATTTATGCATCAGATGGAATTGTTACTTATGTATTTTCGGGATTAAAAACGGAACGAATTGATTATTCAGAAATGGATGATTTTGATGTATCTAGTATGAATCTTATAATTCCATTAAATTCAAAAGTATCATGGAATTTAAATACTACATCTCATGCATTAATTGCTGGCGGTACTGGTAAAGGTAAAACGTATTTAATTTACCATATAATACATTGTTTGTTAATTCAGAATACTGAGTTATATATTTTTGACCCTAAAAATACTAAACTAGGTACACTGAATCATATTAATAATAAAATTAATTGTTATTCTAATTCAAATACAATTAATTCTGATATATTTAAAGTATTAAGATATCTTGAAGGTGAAATTTTGAAACGTTCAGACTTGCTATCGAAATTGAATATTAGCAATCCTCGTAATTTGAATGGTGTAGAATTTGACTACAGAGATTTGAAATTGAATCCTATAGTATTAATTATTGATGAGTTGAAATCGCTTAAAATAGGGCTGAAAGACGCTAGGAAGGATTTTGAAGACAAGCTATTAAGGATTGTAATGTTGGGTCGACAATTAGGCATATTTGTCATTTTGGCTACTCAGAAAGTAAATGTAGATACGATTAGTAGTGATATTAAGGTTAATTGTAGTGCATTATTTACTGTAGGTAATATGGATTCAATTTCATTAGTTCAAATTTTCGGTTCAACTGATGGAGTTGAGAAAATATCAAGGTCAGAAATTGGAGTGGGATATTTGTCATTTGATGGTGATGAAGTGATTAGAGTGGAGTATCCATTGATTAATGATATCGGCAATTTTGAGAATTGTACTTTAGCCGAAAAAGTGATTAAGCTTAAGAGAAGAAAATTATATTATCAGAAACAGCGTCACGAGCTTAGAAGATTAATAGATATTAATCTTAATGGAGATTGTTCTTTCGTAACACTAACTTTTAGAGAACATATTGAAGATATTGAATATGCTAACATTGAGTTTAATAAGTTTATCAAAAGGCTTAAATATCACTTAGAGAAGTTAGATTCTGCTTTTGAATTGAAGTATCTTGCTGTTAACGAGAGAACTAAAAAAAATCGTGTTCATTATCATATTGTGTTTTTTGATTTTCCATATATTAAAAAGAGTGTTTTTGAAAAAATTTGGGGATACGGTTTTATTGATATACGATTGATTAGAGAAAATATGAAAACAAAAGATGGTGAACTTGTTCCAAGAACCAATGTTGCTTTATATGTCTCTAAGTATTTTGCTAAGCAATATGAACTTGCAAATATCGATTTACAGACTGGCAAAATTAATAATGATAGTTATAAGAAAAAGGCTTTTTTTAAATCAGTTAATTTAGAAAAAGTTGTATACGAAAAACAGTATTATTCTGATGATGTTTTATCTTCTATTATGGAAAAGATGAAAGAAAAAGCTGTACATAAAGCTAATTATACTAGATTAATTGCAGGCCCTGAATACGAAAAATTTAAGGAGTTAGTTCCATCAGGAGTAAGTTATTTTGTTTTATCGAAAAAGGATTTTATAGAACTTTTTAAAGAATGATTTTTTATTTTTTAGAGTTGTATAATATATGAATAATGTATATTTATATAGAATTAAACCTTTGGCAAAAAGTAATTTACTATATTTGTTATATTATTTATTAAAAACGATATAACATTAATTATTGTATTATTTTTTTGATATAAAAAATAATACAATAATTTTCCGATGATATCTTTTATTTTATTTAAGTTTAGTCAAGAATGTAAATTCTTTATTTTTTTCTTCAATTTTTGTTAGAAATTTTTTAGTGAAATCTAAATTATATTTATCTTTATTTAAATAGGATATTCCTTCTAAAAAATTGTCATTAATTGAAATTATTTTTATTAGTTTTTCATGGATATCTTCTATATTAGGTATTATACCTTTTGATATAAATTCTTTTTGATATCCTCCTAATAGTTCAACGAAAATTTTTTCATATGTTTTAATATCTAATGCTTTATCTAAGAAAATAAAATTTATATCGTAAATCATATCTTCATGATTTTTTTTAATTATTTCTAATAATAGATTTGTTATACAACTTAATTCTAGATCAGAATTTAACTTTTCTATATCATTATTATTTAAATCCATGCTATTACTCCGTTTCTAAATTAAATAGGTGCAACGATTTCTATAGCTATCATTATCCAATATGTAATAGTTTTTGAACCTGTAGCTTTTAATATGGCGCTATTTAATCTACCATATGTAATTTTATCAAATTTTTCAAGTGCTCTTAATGCTGGTTTTATATCATATATTACATTACCAACTTTTACAGCTGCTTTTCGTCCAAAATTTTTTCCTACAATATTAGTAATTGTTGTTGTGTTTTTAATAATCCATTTAATAGCTTTTTTTGAAATATATTTTGGTGCAGATTTTGGCTGTATTTCATTGAAATTGTGTTTATTTATTGTATTTTCAATGAGATAATTTTTTCCATATTTACATATTGTTTGTCATCGCTATAGAACGCTTCAGATACAATTACTGTTTGAAATCCAATTATAAGTGCCAGTATTAATGGTATTATTTTTTCATTTTTTTCTCCTTTTTTACAATTTTTATTAATCTTGATTTTAAAATAACAAAAAATAATTATCATGTCAATATGAAATTACATATATTTTCTGATTTTTTTTATATAACTCTAGATATTATATTGGTTGTATATTATATTGATTGTTATAAATGTATACTTGTATTTTAAAATTAAAATAGCCATAATTAAGTTATATACTTATTTTTAAGTGTATTATTATATTAATATTTTAAAAGGAGTATAAAATTATGGATTATTTTTCAATTTTAGAAATAAGTAAGAAGTTAGGTATAACAAAGAGTAAGATATATTACAAGTTACGTTCTGATGAAAACTTTAAACTTTTATTTACAAAAGATTTAAAATCAGATTCTTATGTTGCACACAAAGATAATATTGAAAGTATTGGTAAATACTTTAATATAGTATTGGAAAAGTTTGAAACAGTTATGAAAAATAATTCTATTGATGATGATATTTTGTTAAAAAGTAAAAATGATATCATTACTGTATTGAAAGAGGAAATAGATGTTTTAAAATTGCAGCTTGCCGAAAAAGATTCTCAGATAAGTAAGTTATTACAGATAAATCAAAATAATCAGGTGCTTTTACTCGAGGATTCTAAAATTAAGAGTAAATCTTTTTGGTTTAGGATAAGGGATTTTTTTAAATAAACAAGATAGCATTCTACATATATATGATTTAAATATTGTTTTGGATGGAATTGAACTGGATCTGATATTGATATGCAAAATGGTGAACTGAAAAATGATAATTATAAGAAAACAGGAGAGTTGTTACCTTCTGGAGTAAGTTATTTTGTAATTTCTAAAACTGATTTTGTTGAACTTTTTAAAGAATAATTTTATATGTTTAATGAAATTTGTGTTATAATAATATTAGCTAAATAGTGATTAGGTGTATAACGTTAGGTATATCACCAAAACCCCCAGTAATTGCAGTTACTGGGGGTTTTTAAGTTTTTAAAGAAAAAACCTTAAACTTTTAGGCTAGTTGTCTAAATAACTACCTAACTTCCTGCGATCTGAGATTTTTAGAATTTGCAATGTTTCTTATTTTACCTTTCAAACTTTCTGAACTTATCTTTTATAGCAAGATATGCCTTTTGATGCCTATCTCTTCTGCCTGTTTATTCGTAATAATATTACTCTCTAAAAAGAATTTTCTAAAGTATCCATTCTATCACCTTCTTTACATTTACGCTTTTATAATAGATTATTAAAGAGTATTTGTAAGAGAATATCTACCAATTCGTCCTTAATGAAAAAGAGATAACATTTCTGCTATCTCTGATTCCTAAAATCATATTTTCAGTCTTTACTTATCACTTTTTTTGTGGCATTTATTTTACTATCTGCATAAATCACTCCCCAACTATATTTATGACTTAAGCTTTTTCTAATACAAGTTGCTAAAAATAATTGATTTACTTTATCAGCTTTATCTTCCCATTTTTAAGCCTTTGTTTTTGACAAAAGAATTATAGTCTCACAGTGTGGTGTTGACGGAAATAAATCCATAAGCTTCATCTTCTCAACCTTATATCCTCTGCTCTCAAACTCCACCAAATTATCAACTAATGATCTTGGATTGCAGCTCACATACACAATCTCCTTAGCTCCAAAATCTGATATATCCTTTACTCCATTACCCAAAATACCTGCTCTAGGAGGATCCACAATTATCAAATCTGGTTTTTCTGGCAGCTCACTTACTATTTTCGATACATCTCCTGCAATAAAGCTACAGTTTTCAATATTATTGAGTTTTGTATTTTCATTTGCTGCTTGTACGGCTTCTTCTACTATTTCGATTCCATACACCTTTTTTGCAGTTTTGGACATCATCTGACCAATTGTTCCTGTTCCACTATACAAGTCAAATACAACTTTTCCGTCACCAGTATCTCCAGCAAAATTTCTAGCTATTTCATACAATTTTTCAGCACCTTTTGTATTTGTCTGGAAAAAAGAAAAAGGTGATACTTTAAAACTCAGCCCTAGAATTTTTTCAGTATAATAGTCTTGTCCAAACAATACATTTAGCCTATCACACTGAACAGCATCTGCAAGTCCATCGTTTATAGTGTGTAATATGCTTACAATATTACCTTTTAAATCTAAATCTAGTAGCATATTTTTATATTCTTCCATATCGAAATCTAACTGCGATGATGTAACTATATTTATCATCAGCTCACCAGTATTTTCACCTTTCCTCACAACAAGGTGTCTCAAATATCCTTGATGATTGAACCCTCTATAGTAAGGTATTTTTCTCACATCAAAAAAATCTCTGGTGCTTGCCATTATAGATACAAAATCAGAATCTACAAGCCTACAATCATCAACTGTTACAATATCAATAAATCTACCCACTTTGTGCATCCCAAGTGATAATGGTCCATCTTTAAACTCATCACCAAATGTAAATTCCATCTTGTTTCTATATCCAAAAACATTTGGACTTGATTCTATTCCCAAATACTGGAAACCAGTTATATTCTTCTCTTCAAATAATGCAAGCACCTGTTTTTCTTTAAGTCTTAGCTGCTGCTCGTATTCAAGTGACAGTATGCTACATCCACCACATTGTCTAAAATGCCTACAAGTCTCTGCCGTTTCAAGACTCGATGGCTCGATAAGCTCTAGCATTTTGACTTCGGCACTATCTGATCTAGATTTTTTTACTACTGCTCTAACTTTTTGACCAGTAATCCCACCCTTCATCTTTATTCTTTTTCCATCAAATTGTGAACGGGTCACACCGCCAAATTCCATCTTTCCTACTTCAAATTCTATTATATCTTTTCTCTTCATATATTATCCTTACTTATAAATTTTTCGATATATTACTCAAAAATTGTTTAATTTTTCTTGTGACTTTTCTATTTCCTTAACTAAAATTTTCAATTTATTTTTTTGACTTTTCTATTTCTTTAACGAAGATTTTCATCTTATTTCTTCTAGCTTTTCTATTTCTTCTTTTGTTAGCTCTCTGTATTCGCCAAGCTCCAAATCTTCATCTAATTCCAAATTACCCATTTTTACTCTTTTCAAGTAAGTCACTTTTTTTCCTACTTGCTCAAACATCCTCTTTATCTGATGAAATTTCCCTTCTGTAATTGTCACAAATGCAGTATCTCCGTTTGGCTCTAACACTGCAGGTTTTGTCAGCTTTTCTTCTCCAATGTCCAACCCCTCTTTAAATTTTTCGACATCTTGTTCCGTTATTTCTCCATCAACTTCAACATAGTATTTTTTAGGAACGTGCTTCTTCGGTGAGAGTATCCTATGTGCCAATTGTCCATCATTCGTAAGCACCAAAAGTCCTTCAGTATCTTTATCCAGTCTACCAACTGGAAATGGTTCGAGAATCTGGTACTCCAAATCTATTAAGTCTATTACAGTATCATCATACTTGTCAAAGGTTGCAGATACTACTCCACTTGGCTTATTCATCATCAGATATATAAACTCCCTGTAGACCACTTCTATGTCATTGAAAACTATTCTATCTTGCTCTGGATTTACATGCACATCAGATTTTTTAACCTCTTTATCATTCACAAAAACCAGACCTTGTTTACAATATTTTTTTATTTCACTTCTCGTACCATACCCCATATTTCCAAGTAGCTTATCTAATCTCATACTTTCTCCTATTTTTAAAGTTCATTTAGCAGATTTGTCAATTCCTCTTCACTAAATTTATATTTTGTATTGCAAAATTGACAGCCTACCTCTGCACCTTTATCTTCCTCAATTATCGTCTTTAATTCATTTTTACCAATTGCGACTAATGCCTTTGAAACTCTTTCCTTCGAGCAATCACACTCGAAACCAACTTCGGTTTTATCTAAAATTATTGGATTCAATCCCTCCAATACTACATTCATGATATCCTCTGGTGTCATACCTTTATCAAGCATTGTCGTAATTGATTCTAGCTTAGAAATATTTTTTTCTATCTGAGAAATTGTTTCGTCAGTCGCATCTGGCATCATCTGTACTATAAATCCACCTGCCTGCTCAACCTCATCTGATTTCGTCAAAACACCCAATGCAACTGCCGATGGAGTTTGCTCAGATACAGTGAAGTAATATGTAAAATCCTGTGCTATTTCCCCACTCACAACATCATATTCGCCATTATATGGTTCCTTTAGCCCCAAATCTTTTATTACTTTTATCGTCCCCTCATTTCCTACCGCTTTGGCTACATTTAATTTTCCATTTTCATAATTTTCGACCTCTACATTTGGGTTAGTAACATACCCCTTTGTAATTCCAAAAGCGTTTGATGTCGTTAATATTGTTCCTATCGGTCCTCCACCTTTAATGATAACTGTAACCTTGTCTGTGCTATTTTTCATCATCAATCCCATCATAGAAGTTGCAGTCAAGGTTCTACCCAATGCAGCTGTGGCGACTTTTGTCGTATTGTGGTAAGCTCTTGCCTTTTCTACCATATTTCTAGTCGTGCAGAAAAAAGCTCTTGCCTCTTTATTTCCCGTTGTTACTCTTATACAATAATCTTTCATCTATCTTCTCCTAATATACTTTAGTAAAAATACATACTACTATTTTATTTATATTTATTAATATCTTACTATCATTTCTTTGACATAAAGAACAATCGCTGAGAATTTTCTTTGGATTTTTCCAGATCGAAATCGCCAAAAACTTCTACATCTCTAAATCCAACTTCTTTTAACAATGTTACCAATTCACTTTCCTCATATGCTCTTTGATGATGAACTTCTCTATATCTTTCGTATAGATTATCTTCCTCATCATCTTCAACTTCGACCTTTACAAAGAAATCTAATTCCATGTCTATCAGATTTGTTTCTTCGTCAAAGTAGTTTGTCCACATATATGACAAGTTTTCCCTAGACTCTCCCATGAAATTATTACCTAAAATACTCTTTATTTTGTAATATGAGCTGATATCAAAAATAAATACACCTTCTTTTTTCAATAATTCGTACACTTTTGCAAATACTTTTTTCAAATCATCTATTTCAGTGATGTAATTAAATCCATCACAGGCACATAGCACACAATCTAAATCGTACAAATCGAAATCTAATTCCACTATATCTTGTTCTAAGAGAACTAAGGGTATTCCCATTTCCTCTGATTTTGACAGTGCAACATCTAACATCGAGTACGATATATCCACACCTGCTATGTCATAGCCTTTCCTTGCCAGTGGAATAGTGATATTTCCTGTCCCACAAGCTAGTTCAAGAATATTTTTCACACTCGATCCGCTTTTTTTAATAATTTTTTCAATATGGTTTACCCACATTTCATAGTCTACATCATCCATCAAATCATCGTATATATACGCAAAATTTTCGTATTGACTCATATTTTTTCTCCATATTTGATATTACAAAAAAATGGTATAGAGACAAAATGCCTCTATACTCATTAAACTAACATTCAAACCACTTTGCCAAACCACCTTTGGCAGTTTCTCTATACTTATCCATCAAATCTATACCTGTTTCTTTCATTGTTACAGTTACCTGATCGAAAGAAATAGTATGTGTTCCTTCGGTATTTAGTGCATATTTTGCAGCTGCAATAGCTCTCTCTGCTGCCATTGCATTTCTTTCTATACATGGAATTTGAACATAGCCATATACTGGATCGCATGTCATTCCAAGATGATGCTCCAATCCTATTTCGGCGGCATATTCAATCTGCTCCAATGTTCCACCAAATAAATATGCTGCACCTGCTGCTGCCATTGAACAGGCTGTTCCAACTTCACCCTGACATCCAACCTCTGCACCTGAAATAGAAGCATTTGTCTTTACAAGATTACCTATAAGACCCGCCACGATTAACCCTTCTATTACGTGTTGCTTAGTATATCCATTGTGTACCATCAGTGAATAGAAAACACCAGGTATTACTCCTGCCGCACCACATGTTGGAGCTGTTACTATATTTCCACCAGAAGCATTTTCTTCAGATGCTGCCAATGCAAATGCATAATCAAGCGTTGTATAGTCTTTTGTAGCTAGGTATTTTTTATAAAATCTCGGTGCACGTCTCTTTAGGTTAAGCTTTCCAGGTATTACAGTATTAGTTTCAATGCCCTTGTCTATAGCGGCTTTCATCGCATCTGCAATTCCATTCATAAAGTCAAGAAAATCGTCGTCTTCTCTTTCCAAAACGTACTCAACAAAATTCATTTCTCTTTCTTTACAGTATGCTATTATATCATCCAATTTTGAGTGCTCATAATATACTTTACCAGTCGTTTCGTTTCTCTTTCCTTCTTCGGCAAGTGTACCTCCGCCTACAGAAAATACTGTCCACTCATCATATGAATTTCCATCTTTGTCCAATGCCTCAAGCTTCATTCCATTAGGATGAAACTCAGGATTGATATCAGCTCTCCAGATAATTTCAACAGATTTTGGAGCAATAGTTTTCTCAATGATGTAGTCAGTTAAATGACCCTTACCAGTTGCTGCCAAACTACCATACAATGTACATCTATAGCTATTTGCATCCGGATTTTTATCCATAAATCTCCTAGCAGCTCTCTGTGGTCCCATTGTATGTGAGCTCGATGGTCCAGATCCTATTTTATATAATTCTTTAAGTGTATCCATATTTCCTCCATTGTATTATCTACAAATTTTTTTCTTCACACTAATTATATCATAAATCTAAATAAATGTATTAATGTATTTATTTATTGTGTATAATAAAAAGTGTGTATTAAATACTGCATATGGGTATAAAATACTTATAATTAATTTTGAGTATCAATAAAATTACAGGAGGGATATTATGATTAGTAAGGGTTTATCTATAAATTTATTAACACCATTCACAGAAACAAATGAAATAGATTTTGAAAGTATCGAAAGACAAATTGAGGTATATATTGCAAATGGTGCAAAATCTCTAATTTTGGGTCGTCCTTTTGGTGAGTTCTTGACAATGAACGATGATGAAATTATCGATGTGGCTGAATTTGTTGTAAAAAAGGTAGACAAGAGAGTTCCAGTAATCGCACAAACTGGCTTTAACGATACAATTAGATCAATAAAGCTTTCGTTAAGGGTAAAAAACGCTGGCGTTGACGCCTTAATATTGCTCGCTCCATACTATAGCTTGGGCAATGAATCGGGAATATTAAATCATTTTAAATCAATTGCCACTGCTGTTGGATTACCTTGTTATATTGAAAATGATTCTGAAAAAACAGGAGTTGACATTTCAGAGCACATAGCATTGCTTTCTGAAATTAAAAATATTGTCGGCATAATTGAAAATACTGATGATACAAGAAAGTATATATCAATTATTTCAAAAGTGAGCAATAATTTTCAAATAGTCTGTGCAAATGATAGAGCTATATTTCCTGCACTTAGCCTTGGTGTAAAGTCGTTTATTTCACCAATTTCAAATATTTGTCCTTCTGATATTAGTGAAATCATCGATTTTTATGAAAAATCGGACATTGAAAAATCTAGAAATAAATTTTTATCTATGTTGGAATATTTCGATGTATTCTCTCAAGAGGTTCAACCAGTTCCAATAAAAACTGCAATGAATATGCTTGGCTATGATGTTGGAGATTTCAGATTACCTTTGAGTGGAATGAATACGGACTATGCGGCAAGAGTCGCAACATTGATTATGGATCAAAACATAAGAAAACTTTAGTTTTTAAAAAATAGGCTGACCAATTGGTCAGCCTATTTTAGTTGATATACTTACTACTATTTATTATCTTTTTGTATTCCTTGTTTATCTCTTGCTTAAATTCTTGATTGTAAACAAGTTCTAACGCAAAGAATATCTCGTCTTCAAACAATTCGCCAAACTTTTCAACGGCTATTCTCTGTTTTTCTTGGAAAATTTTCTGATTTTCATTCATAAATTTTCTATTTATATATATTGATTTTTTCTTTTCGTCCATATGCTCCTCGCTACAATTAAAAATTTCGTAATTTTTTTACCACAGTATACTATTATACAACGAATACTGATATTATTCAAATATAAAATCTGAATCCTCTAAATCCTCATAAATACCCTTTTGATATCCATTCCCCTTTGTTGAAAAGAAGTCATGTGTTTTTGTTTCCGTGCTAAGTCCATTCAATACGATTGCATTGACTGGTTCAACCTTGTAAAATTCTCCAAATCCAAGGTTTGTCAGTGCTGTATTAGCATTGTATTTCAAAAAATTGATAACCTGTTCTTCTAGACCAGTGCCCTCATACAACAATCTTGTATACTTTTCCTCGTTATCCATCAATTCCTTTAACAAGTCGTACATCTTGTCTTTTAACTCATTTCTATCGTCATATCCAAATTGATTGTATTTTTCTTGAGCCAAAAGACCGATGTATTTTCCGTGAAGTGACTCATCTCTAAGAATTAGAGAGATTATTTCTCCACTTGAAATCATTTTGCCCTGTCCTGCCAAAAACAATGGATAGAAAAATCCACTGTAGAAAAGAAAACTTTCCAAAAATACACTTGTTACCATTGACAAATAAAGGCTCTTTGGGTCTGTCGTGTTTTTATACTGTCTAAGAACTATTTTAGCCTTATTTTGTAGTAAAGGTTCTTCTTCTATCCATATAAAGAGCTCATCTATTTCTTTTTTTGACAGAAGTGTCGTAAATATACTTGAATAGCTTTTGGCGTGAATTTCTTCCATAGTTCCCATAAACGACAAGACTGCCTTCCTCTGCAGATTTTCGGTTAAATCCATCATTGATGGTATTCCGTCATTTCCTTGTTTTGTATCCAAAAGAGTCAACCCAGCCAGAACCCTTTTGTACAAAATCCTTTCTTTTTCTGATAAATTCGACCAGCTTGGAATATCCTTTGATATAGGAATTTCCTCTGGTAGCCAGAATTGTTTTACATTCTGGTCCCAAAATGCTTGTGTAAATTCATCATCCTCTGTATCCCAATTTACTGCCTTATGCACTTTATTTACTTGATCTATCTCTTGCAATTTGTTCATTTTTTTATTCTCTCTTTCTGCAATATTAAACTGAACAAGCGACACAATCGTTATTAAGGTCTCTCAGCATTTTTGTTCTAGTATAATATAAGCTCTTCAATCCTTTTTTGTATCCATAAATATAGTATCTAGCTATATCTCGAGTCGTCTTATCGTCAGTCACAAACAATGTCGTTGAAATCCCTTGATCTACGTGAGATTGTACCGCTGCAACAACATCAATCACCTTCATCATATCTGTATTGTAGGCACTTTTATAAAATATCATATTTTCATTTGTCAAATACGGCATTGGATAAATTGTAGTTGAATCTCCGTATATTCTTACTTCGATCTGCTCTGTTATTGGCATAACAGAAGATGTAGAATTTTGCACGTAACTAATGCTCTGAGTAGGAGCTATAGCCATCAAATATGCATTGTAAATTCCGACTTCCTTTACCTCGTCAAGCAACCTTTTCCAATCTTCCCTCGTTGGAATGTATATCCCCTCAAATAGCCTCTGTACCTTTTCGTATTTTGGTTTAAAATCAGTAGTATAGTATTTTCCAAGAACGGAACTCTTTTCGCCCTTTGCATACTCCGATTTTTCAAATCCCTCAAATTTTTCATTTCTTTCCTTTGCGATATCCATAGAGGTTTTTATTGCATAATATCTTATCATTGCAAAAAATGTATCGCAGAAATCTACAGCTTCCTTTGTATCGTACATAATATTATTTTTAATTAGATATCCATGTAGATTCATCGCCCCCAACCCCACAGAATGACTTCTATCATTTCCATTTTTGATAGTTGGAACTTCCTCGATACTAGTGATATCACTGACATCAGTTAGAAATCTGATTGCAACATCGACTGATTTATCTATCTCTTTGTTTTCCATCAAATTTGTAATATTCAATGATCCCAAATTACAGCTTACGTCCTGTCCCCATGTGCTTTCAGTCGAGCCGAAGCTCTTTATATCAGAAGGAGTTTGGTGTTGGAATATTTCACAGCATAGATTCGACATCCTTATCATTCCAACATCTTTTAAGGTATGCTCTCTATTTGCCGTATCTATATAAACTATGTATGGATAACCACTCTCCATTTGAGTTGCAGCTATTCTCGTAAGCATTTGTCTTGGATTTATTTCCTTTTTTCTGATATCAGGGTCTGCAACAAGTTTATCATACCACTCATCCATCTTTAAATCATCAAGATGAAGTCCATATTTCTTAAATATTGAATGTGGATAAAAAGCATATCCAACTTCATTTTTTTCAGCCAATTCCATAAATTTATCTGGAACAATAGCCCCAATTGACAATGTAGCAAGCCTAACTCTTTCATCGGCATTTATTTTCTTTGTATCCATCAGGTTATCAAAATCTGCGTGTAATACATTTAAATATACTGCTCCAGCACCTTGTCTAGCACCCATTTGATTAAAATAGCTAAAACTCTGTTCAAGCATTTTTGCCACTCCTACCACGCCACCACTGGCACCTTCTATCCCCTTGATAGATTCTCCTCTGGCTCTTAGTCTTGTAAGATTGAGTGCGACTCCTCCACCAATCTTTGAAAGATGATTTGCAGAAGATACTGCATAGCTTATGCCTTCACAGCTATCTTCAACTGTAAGCAAAAAACAACTTACCAATTGACCTGCTCTTTTTCTTCCCAGATTCAAAAATGTTGGCGTTGCAGGCTGAAACTGCTGAGATATCAAAGATTTTGAAACTTTTTTTGCTACTTTCTCATCTCCATTAGCAATTGCCAGAGAACATATCAATATCTTGTCTTCATAAGTTTCCAATATATTCTTTCCATCATCTGTCTTTAGTGCATAATTTTCGTAAAACTTACTTGCACTCATAAACGATTTAAATTCAAAACCCTGTGACTTTATATAATTGTATAATTCCTCAATATATTCCCTGCTATATTTATCTATAATCTTTTTTTCATAATAATTATTATCCACAAGATAATCTATCTTCTCTCCAAGATTGCCAAAGCAAAGCATCCTTTTATCAACAGAATCTCTTAAGTATAAATCTAATGCTTCTTTATCTTTATGCAATTGATATTCCCCGTGTATATCTCTCACTATAACTTCATTGTTCAGTTCAATATAGTTCGTCGTTCTCATGCGCTATCTCCTTTTTAAAATACTCTTATATTATTACCCTAAAAAATAAAAAATACGCATCAATATATAGATACATTGACACGTATTTTAAATATTTTTTACTAATTATGTACTACCACTGGCATTCCTTCCTTTGCCAATGAATAGAATTTTGCAACCTTGCCATAAGGTGTATTTATACAACCATGCGAACCAGCAAATAAATATCTACTTCCACCAAAATATGGCTGCCAATTAGCATCATGGATTCCTATATTTCCATTGAATGGCATCCAATAAGATACTGGCGATGAATATCCAGGACCTCTAAGAGTTGCGTTTCTCGTCTTATAGTTTAGAGGATATATTCCTGTTGGTGTTGCATCTCCTTTGCCCGGCTGACCAGAAACTATCGGAGTTGAAACCAAAACCTCGCCCTTTCTAACATACCACATATACTGCTTTGATAAATCAATTTCAATAAATTCATCTCCCATGTCATTCTTATCTCTTGACATTGCAGTCTGGTAATAAATTGGAGTTCTGTTTGTTATATTCTTCTTTTCACTGACCAATTTATACAGTTCATCAGTTTCTTTTTCTCTATCTATCAACCATCCGTAGATACCACCACTAACCTTTAGCTTTCCGCCAGTCGAAGCAGAGTCGATTTCTCTAGTATCTCCATAAGTAGAATATTTTCTACTCAATCCTCTGACAAATTCTCTAACCTTGTCCTTGCTTAATTTAACGTCATAATTTCCTTCAGAATCTACATCAAACATACTGACAATATTTTTACCTGTTGCAGTATATTTTTCGTATCCAAAATCATACTCGATCTTATTTTCTGTATATGGTTGAATAAATTCAACTGCTTTTTCAAGATTTGGGTTTGAAGCGTCGTTTTTCTGAGCCTTGTATACTGAATCAGGATACTTTTCTGATGTTGCTTCCGAAACCAGCATATTAGAGATATAGGCATATACAGCCTCTTTCTTTGGCGTACTCCCTAGATCACCTTTATTTACGATTACTTTTTTACCTTTTTCATCATAATCAGGATATGGACTAACTGGTTCCTTAATATTTTCTTTTTTAAATATATTCAATTCAGAAACAATTTTTTCAAATTTATCCTTGTCGTACTTTATATTCAGCTTTCCATCAATGCTTTCACCCTTATACAAAGCAAGAGGCCACCCCAAAAATCCTTGCTCTGATTTCACTTTTCTTGCACTAGAATCCTTCACATATTCCAAATCGACACTTGATCCAGCAATTGAGTCCTTTACATTATTTCTTCCCTCAATATCCAACTTATATCCCTCGATTTTCTCAGCAGCTAATTTGTCTAGTTGCTCTGGAGTTTTATAAGAAACATCAATTCCATTTACAACTGTATTTGGGAAAAATCTCCCATTAAAAACAAAACATCCAATCCCATATATTACTACAAGAATAATTGCGATTGCTCCAAAAAACTTCTTTAAAACACGCTTAATACCACCGCCTTTTTCAGGCTCTTCAATATCATTTATCTCAGTCTGAATCGGTGCAGATTTTATAGATTTTTCTACAACAGATTCTTCTTTGTTTTCATTTATTTCTTCAGATATTATTTCCTTTTCCTCAATAATATCGTTGGATTTTTCTTCAATTTGTTCATTCTTCTCTGGCGTAATATCTTCCTTTCCCATATTTGCCTCCTTACCTTGTGCTGCCAATCTAGACTCAGCCACCTTCACCTCATCCTCAAAAGGAGCATTCTCAATTTTTATTCTTTTAATTTCATTTATATTAGTTTCTGATTTTTTTATTTTTGGATTTTTTTCTTTTTGAACCTTTGGAACATTTTCCGTAATCCCGTTTTCTATATCCTCTGCTGTGAATATATCGTCGACTGTCATCACATTTGCACCTAATTCACTTTGATTGCCCAAATTTCTTTTTCTTCTTTCCAAAAGCATTCTCTCATCTTCAACTGAAATAATTTTATCAGCCGTCATCAATCTATTCTTAGAAGCAACATCTTCGCCATAACTGTCACTACTTTTCATTTTCTCAATTTCTTTTGCATAGTATTCATCAGAGCTTGACTTTTTGCTCTTATTTTCTTTTGTTTTATCATTAAAATTCAACTTTTCTTTATCGTCACCAACAGCATCTGCTGTAGAATTATCTGAACTCTTTGCAAAGAAACGTGTTTTTTTCTTCTGTTCCTTTTCTAATCTCTTTCTTTCAACCCTAGACATTTTTACTCCTCATAAATAACACTCAGTTTTGAACTTTTCATCAAATCCTTTACTTTAAAAACAGTATTACTATACAGTTTACCATATAATAACTAATTCTGGCTATTTTTTACCAAATTGTAACGAAAAATTTTACATAATAAGTGTATTAATTTGAGTTACATTTTTATTATTATTATTTTTTATTATTATTATTTTTTTCTTACTATTGTATATTTTTAATTTATCCTTTAATATTATCATTGTATTTAAATTATTTACATTTGAATTGTTTTTATTCGCCCTAAACGTTATTTAATCTTTGTCCAGATGTTATATATAAATTTATACGCAGCAAAGGGACTATTCATAAGAATACCTATAAGAAATTTATCCTTCGAATTCAAAATATTATTTGACGATTGTAAGTCCATATTTTCCCTAATAAATTCCTTATATGCTTTCACTTCGGCTGAATTTATTTTTCCACCAACTACCATTCTATTTATGTGATCAATGCTAAATTTTAACACATTTTCTTTTAATAGATCTATGACCTCTACGTACTCACTCTTATTTTTCTGATATACATCAAAAATATTTCTGTAAGCAGTTATTTGGGTGTGGAGTTTCGACGAATATTTTCCTGATGATATTCCATCTTTGTTTTCATAATAATGGTATAGTTTCTTATTCAAAACACAGATATTATCACAACTATCGATATAAATACTGTTAAAAAGAAGATCCTCACACATCGCAACATCCTCTCTAAATGCCATACCATTACTTTTGTCATCAAAAAATAATTCTGATATTTTGTTCATTCTATACATTTTGTTCCAAACATACCCTGCATATGAGCTTCCAAGGTGAATAAGCTTTGAAGCCTCAATTTTTGATATATTAGACACATCAGCTTCTTCCATCCTTTGATCACAGGATTTATCAGAAAGCTCTTCCATTTTTGAAAATTTGTGATATCTGCACATAACCATGTCCACACCATCACAAAAATATTTCACCATTATCTCTAACTGATACTTGCCCATTATATCATCAGCATCAACAAATGTTACAAGTTCTCCGATTGCATTTTTTATTCCAGTGTTTCTAGCCGACGACACACCTTTATTACTCTGATAAATATATTTTATTTTTTTGTCAACATAATTGTTAATTATTTTCTGTGTATCGTCTGTAGAACCATCATCTACAATTATCAGCTCAAAGTCCTCATAGCTCTGATTCAAAATAGAATCGATGCATGATTTAATATATTTTCCCGAATTGTAAGCAGGCAAAATTACCGAAACAAAATTATCTTTACTAAACATAAAAAAACTCCCCCAAAATACTATTGCCAAATAACATTAAAATCTTCCGTCTGATTTTAGAAGGTTGTATAATGTTTGCTCAAAATTAAATATTTTTTTCAGCTTTGTTATTTCTTCAAGTGATTTTTCTCTCTTCTCTTTACTTATATTTGTCTTGTATGCTCTAATCAAAATATTCTTTGGAGAATGAGAAATATCAACAAACTCCAAAACCTGAGTCTTATATCCCATATATTCTAATAGACTTGCCCTAATTGAATCCGTCATTAGAGATGCCACTCTCTCCTTAATAATTCCAAACTTAGTAAGAATCTCTAAATCATCAGTTCTTATGCTGGAGTTCACCTCATGCTGACAACAAGGTACAGAAAAAATCATCTTTGCATTCCAATTTATTGCATTGAATAAGGCATAATCTGTCGCAGTATCACACGCATGAAGAGTTATGACAATATCTATGCTGTTGTTATATTTATAGTTTGAAATATCACCAATCTCAAAAGCAAGATTTTTGTACCCGTATTTTTTTGCGATCTCATTGCATGAATTGATAACATCCTCTTTCAAATCAAGACCAATAATCTCAACATCTAATGATTTCACAACAGTTAGATAATAGTATAATACGAAAGTCAGATATGATTTTCCACATCCGAAATCCAATATCTTTAACACTTTTCTATCTTTAAGATAACCGCTCTGCTCCAATTTGCTTATGCCATCATCAATTATTTCAATAAATCTATTGATTTGCTTAAACTTATCGTATTTTGAGTTTACAATCTTACCCTCTTTGGTAAAAATACCCAAATCAATAAATGCCGGAATGTACATCCCTTCTTCTAATATATATTTCTTTTTTCTATTATGCGAAGTAATTTGTTCATCATTCAAGCAACCTACAGTATTGGATGACTTTTTCTTTTTAGAAAAAAGAATTTTTTTCTTTTTTGTTATCCTCAAATTGAAATTGAAATAAGATGATTCAGCATCAATTTGGTTATAATAATTCAATTCTTCTAAAATATTTTCAACTAGCTCGTCAGATCTAACTATTGTATGAAATACTTGCTTTTCTGTATATCTTTCAACACTATACACAGTTTTACCATCTAATTTTTTTTGAACTACCTTTGTAGTTTTGTATTTATATGTTTTATCAGAAAGCCTGCTAAAAGTGATTCTTATAGGTTCAGCTTGTGCTATTTCATCACAATACGCAAGCAGCTCTTGATTGTTCTCCATGTTATTCATTTTTTTACCTACTTCAATTTTGAGTTCACAGAATTCAATTTCTGCTCCATCGTTGAGATTTTATCTCTTCTATCGTCGACCTTTATGATTGAATATACTCTATCAACACCCTTGTCGAATACATCTTCTTGTATTTTCCTTATCAGCGAGAATATTTCATCAATATTACCTTCCATTACAGTTCCCATTGGATTTAGCATAAATTTCACACTACTTTGAGATGATAAAATCTCATGAGCACCTGCAACATATTTACTTGCACTTGTTGTTCCTGTCCCTAAAGGACATACTGTCAATTCCACTATAGCCATAAATACACCTAACCTTTCGTTACAACATCTGAAACACTTTCAGACTCTTCCTTTGTCAAATAAATTGGTCTATTCTTTACTTCGAGATACATTTTTGACAAATATTGCCCTAAAACTCCGATAGAAAGAAGTTGAATCCCACCCAATAAAAATATTGAGCAAATTACTGTTGGGAAGCCTTTAACGACTTCACCAAAGAAAATGTATTTGAATACAAATACCAGCATTACAATAGCAGAAAGAAAAAACATTATAAACCCTAGAAAGCTTGATAATATCAAAGGCGTTGTCGAAAAAGCGACTATACCTTCAATAGAGTATTTAAACAGCTTTATATAATTCCATTTGCTATCGCCGCATACTCTGTCTACATTGTTGTATTCAATATCTGTACAGTTGTAGCCCACCCAACTGAAAATTCCCTTTGTAAACCTATTGTATTCACTAAGCTCCAAAACAGAATTTACAAACTTTCTGTTCATCATTCTGTAATCGGTAGCATTCTTTTTTATTGTAGTTTCTGATAAGCTATTGATAACTTTATAAAATTGAGTTGAGAGAAAGCCTCTAATTTTCGATTCGCCCTCTCTATCTTTTCTTATCGTACCAACACTATCATAATTTTGATTGATTATCAAATCTGCCATCTGGTGAATTAATTCAGGTGGATGCTGTAGATCCGCATCCATCAAAACGACAAGCTCGCCCTTCGACTTTTTTAATCCTGCAAAAATTGCAGCTTCCTTGCCGAAATTTCTGGCAAAGGAAATATACTCTATTCTATCATCCAATTTTTTTAAGCCCTTTATTTCATTCAGAGTATTGTCTTTTGAACCATCGTCAACAAGTATTATCTCATACCTGCTGAAGTTTGAATCTTTTTCAATCTCAGAACTCAAGACGCTATATAACTTGTCCAAAACTCCCTCTTCGTTATAACAAGGAACAATCACTGATAAAAACATAAACTACCTCCCCCTGAAAGTCATATCAATATTAATTCGTAAAAGTTAATTCATCCATATTAATTCACAGATTTAATTCTTATATTTAATTCACAGATCTAATTCTTATATTAGATTCATATATTTAATCAGTATATTTAATTAGTATAAATAATCTAATCATTTTTCTTTTCTTTGAAAATAATCAGCTTGCTAAAAACATAATTTAGCACTACAACGACGACTGCAACTAATACCTTCGAAATATCACTTCCCATTCTAATTAACTCAACCATAAGGAATAAAAGTACCGTTTCAATCGCTCCAGAAAGTAATCTTGCCACAATAAACAAAACTACTTCTCTCAGTATCGGATAAAAACCGAAGTTGACCTTTTCAAAAACAAATGCTCTATTTGTAACATATGCAAAAAGAACTGATATAAACCACGCTATAACATTTGCATAAAGATAGTAAATGTCTATAACCTCTTTTGCGAAAAAATATACCATAAAATTCACTATGGTTGTGAGCACACCAAAAACTAAGTAGTTTATTATCTCCCTATTTTTCGACAGTATATCTAATATTTTTTGCATAATTGTCTCCTCAAAACCTTACCACGATATTTTTATTAGTAAATCTACTAAATAATTATACCATTTCGAAAAAAATAATTAAACCATTTTGAGCAATATTAATTGATTAGATGGATAATATTTGATTTTATTCAAATATGATGGTATAATGTAGCTACAGAATCTCTCGTTTGTATTATTACTTATGGGGGTGTACTGGTTTCGACGTGGGTTTGGAACTTGAGACAGCATGTCGTGTTACTCTGGGTCACGTAACAACTGGGGAAATTTAAAACAAACGCAAACGAAGAAAATTTATTAGCTGCTTAATAGCAGTTCGTCCTTCTTAATCCTCCTGCCGATTAAGAACTGACGTCATTTATGCAGGGAACTCCTTCAAGGGTGTCTTGACTTGAAGCAGAATAATCAAGGCTAGATGAACTCAAAACCTGTCACTCGGTGTTGAGGAATTCGAAACTTTAAAAGAGATGACTAAGCATGTAGACGTAGCAGGGAATAGGCTTGCGGACAGGGGTTCGATTCCCCTCATCTCCACCAAATGAACATAAAAATATGGTGAATATATTGGAAATGCTGGATTTTACGATGTGGTATTTCTTTTTTTTATTGCTCTATGCAATAACTGTGCAATAACTAGGAAAGATTCAGAAAATTTACATAAAAAATACCCTCTTCAGATGATTATTAAGAGGGTTGAATATTGTAGCAATTCCAAAACTGGAAACGCTCTAAAATTGATTATTTATTTTTTATATAGAACCTGTGTTAATATAAATTTGCTACCGTACCTATATAAAGGATGGATTTACCACAAAAAAGTTAAAAACTAAATATAGAGTTTAATGTATCAACGGCTTTATATTTTTCTTCTTCCATAACCTGAGTATATATGTTAAGTGTTGTTTGTATATCGGCGTGACCTAATAAGGTTTGTACTGTTTTCGGTGGTACACCATTCTCAAATAAACGTGTGGCGTATGTTTTTCTTAGTCCATGAAATTTAATAGGGTTTATATCTAGTTTCTTTAAAATCGCTTGTAACGTCCTGTTAGGGCGTTTATTGTCTATTGTCCTACCTACTTCATCAGTAAACACGTAATCGCTTATATGATAGCTTTCACCGTATTTTAATCTATTCTATAGTTGTGTCTTACGTTATTCTATTAGTTTAGGTATTAGAGAAGATACTTAGCTTTATTCTTGCTGTTAAAGATCTAAACAATAAAAAAGACATTAATTTATGCTCGCTATTTACTGTTACCTCTACTAATGCTAAACGCCATATGAATTAAAAATATTACAGAAATAGTTATACCTAAAGATATGAGAGCTAAAACATCCCAGGCATTTTGAGGAATATTGTTTCCTATAATAGAATTTGATACATTGCTTACAGTAGTAATACTCGAAATAATAATAGATATTACTGCAGTAAATAAAGACAATATAGTCAAGTTGCTAATATTCTGTTTTTCTATTCTTTTTTCGAGATGATTTGTTGTTTCTTTCAATTTTTCATCAACTTTATTTTCTATACTATTCATTTTATTTACGGTATCATCAATTTTAATATTTGTATAAATATTGCGTTCTCTACTTAAAAGTTTGTCAAGTCCATTTATTTCATTATTAACACAAAATGCTAAAAAACACTGATTTTTATAGTTAAAAATAAAATTTTCATCCATATTAATTTTAGTGTCGTTTATGCCATTTTTACGAAACATTTCAAATAATTTATCGATATTTCCTAATATTATTTCATACTGATCATTTTTTTTAGTTCTTTGCCGGTCAAAACATTCAATTGTTTCGAGATGATAGATTAAAAAATTGGATATGCTTATTTTATTATCATCTGTAAAAATATCCTTGTATTTTTCAATATAACTAACATCTAACCTTTCTTTAACTAAATCAAGAGATAAATTTATTTTATTATCAAAATAGTTTTGCATTTTTAAACCTCCTAAAAGTTAAATATATTTTTTAGTGTGTCAACTTCTTTAAATTTTACTTCTTCTACTTCTTCCATATCTTAAGTATATATACATATATTCATAGGCTTATATGTTTTCTTATAATCCATTAACCACAGATAATAGTCCTACACCGCTACTAATTTAATACATCAATATTTGAAGAAGTTTATAGCATTTCGCGTTTTGGCATAGTCGTCACAACCTTTTATTTTGAAAGGATTTCAAACCAATTATTTGGAAATCCTAGGTTTTTAATATCAATATCTTGAGAATATTTAGATATTAAAATAGTCAAGTCTGTTTTGAATGCGCTCCAAATACTGAAAGAGTATACCAATTCTTTTATGGCTAATATATAAGAAAATAATGAAATATCATCAATAACATCTTTATTGTATTTATTGGCCACTTTTATTTTTGATAGATTTACACCATATAATCGTCCATGATGTGCACATTCGTTTCTAAGTTTGTTTAGTGAGCCAAGCCAAGAAGTAACCAAAGATTGATTCACGGGACACAATATTTTAATGTGTTTTTTTTGTTCTGAAGTCATTAATTTATATAATCTCGAAATAGTTCCAAATGTTAAAACCTCAACCAAAACCCAAACCGGTATATCACTATTATATTTCAGTTTATGATGTTTTATAAATATTTTACTTTTATTGTCATGAAGCGCTTTTTCTATTTCATCGAGGATGATACTATGTTTTCTAAAAATATCTTTTATATATTCATCATCATTTACATCTTTGTTGCATAACATAGTACTATCTATAAAATTTCTATATTCTTTATACCCTAATGGTCCACATAAGTGAGCGATAGTATAAGCAATATAAGTCCTAAATGACAGTTCTATAACTTCTAATATTGAACTTATCAGGTGTCTTAATTCCTGGTCGAAAAGGTATATTTTTTTTATAGTATCGAATTTTGTACCTATTTCATAGTTACCGTTATTAGTTTTATAATTAATTAGGTAGGCGGTAAATCTGTAATAATTAACATTGCTAAGGAACGTTTTTGCCTGTTCAATATCATTTATCTCTAGGTTTCTATCTTTTAAAATTTCTATCTGTTCATTAAATGTTTTTGCATTTTTTATATTCATAAAAAAATCTCCTATAAGAAAACAAACCCACCTGATAAAATCAAGTGGGTTTCTCGTTCTGTACGACCCTAATGAGCTTTCAATGAAGAGGCCAAGTCGTAACTCGCAAATCAGATACACCCTAATGAGCTTTCAATGAAGAGGCCAGATGTATTTTATATCTTGATTATATATCATTTTTTTATAACTGTATATAGTTTTTAATAAATTTATTTACTTTTTCATTAATTATTATGTTGTATTATGATATACTGTATCAATTATTTGGTTTTAATAACGGTTAATACGCACGATAATACCCAAGTTACCCCAAAAATACCTTTTATTTTTTAGTGTGTAAAATTGTAAAATATAAATAATATCTTTTATCGCATCACAAATATTATAATAATTTTATTTAATTTGAGTTTTCTAGAAGACTACTCAAAAATCGTGAAAATAAATGAATTAGAAAAAACGATTACAAAATTAAATTAAAATCTTGAAAAATAAAACCAAAGCACCTATATGCAATGTCATTAAGTTAATATTGTAAACAAGTATACTCAAATGAAAATTAGGTAAAAGAGTATGTGAAATAATTTTTTCTATAAAATAAATCCTCCTATGATAATTTTATTATACCTTAGGAGGACTTATTTTTATTTACAGAGTTTTTTACATGCTCTCCTTTTTTCACAGTCTCTCCATTCAGATATTTTTAATTCTCTTTTTAAGCTGTCATTATCTCCTTGCTGATTCTTCTATTTTTTTACATAATGTTGAATCGCATCACAAACATATTGCGCAGTTCCTTTACCAAACTTATCTAAATTATCCCTAAATTCTTCATTTTGTACATATCCAAAACCAATGCTAGAAAACACGTCAATCGTACAATCAAAAGCATATTCACAAAGATGCTTATGTAATCTTTGTGCTAGCTCTATATTTTCTTTATTCAAGGCATTTAATCCATTCGACATATTTTTTGAAAAAGCAAAGAATATTTCATTGAATCCATCGGCTATTTCTTGTTCTTTTCCCCTTTGCCTTTCAATAGCCTGCTCAATCACATCTTCTCCATGCAGATCCACTGCTGCTTGTTTGTATTTTTGATTATCATGATATGTAAATCCATTAAATTTTTCCTTTGTTGACATATTCATTCTCCTTTCTCTTGATTCAATCGTCTTTTCCAATGTTTCTATCAATGTTAGGATACGTTCTTTCTCTTTTTGCATCAAAATCAATTGTTTTTTCAAATGAAAAGTTATTTCTTTCCCATCATGATTTATCAATTCTTTTATCTGCTTCAGAGAAAACCCCAAATACTTATAAAATAAAATCGTCTGCAAAATAGACATATCTTCTTCAGAATAATATCTGTATCCATTTTCATGCTTCTGTGGAGATAGTAAACCAATCTCATCATAATGATGTAAAGTGCGCACCGATACACCACTAATCTCACTAGCTTTTTTTATCAAGTACATTTAATCACCTCCTAACGATAATAAGTATAAGCTATCACGTTATGTTATAGTCAACATATTTTTGAAAAATTTTCAACAGAAAATATGTCTCTATCTCTCATAAATAAATTGATATTAATTACAATCAGTCAAAAAAAGCTACAACACTCTATTTCAATCTAGAATGTCGCAGCCAATCTCACTTATCATATATATGATACTAATATTTTCCTGTAATTTCTCTCTCTATCCTTCTTTGAGCATCCTTTTTCGCCATATCCTGACGCTTATCATATAATTTTTTTCCTTTAGCAAGTCCAAGCTCAACCTTTACTTTACCATTTTTTAGATAGACACTCAGAGGTATTAGAGAGTACCCCTTGACTGTCGTAGCCCCTATCAGCTTTCTTATCTCACTCTTGTGTAGCAATAGCTTCCTGTTCCTAAGAGGATCAACATTATATCTATTCCCCTGTTCATATGGGCTAATATGAACCTGCTTCAAGAAAACCTCGCTATTATCAACAGAAGCATAGCCTTCTTTCAAGTTTATTCTTCCCATTCTTATTGATTTTACCTCAGTTCCTTTTAGCTCTATTCCACATTCGTAAACTTCATCTATAAAGTAGTTATGTCTAGCCACCTTGTTTTTGGCTAGTATCTTAACTCCAGACATAAAACTACCTCCCTTTTCAAATATTTCAAGTTTTCAATTAATTTTTTGCCATTTTGCATTCTATTACCAAAATGAATTTATTTACTAAAATCAATTCATTTTCAATTCAATATATAATCTATTGATTTATATATTGGCTATTTCTGTATAAAAGAAAAATCTATTTTTCTAGTTTCGACTTCAACCTTTATCAATTTCACCTTGTGTTTTTGACCTATTTTGTATACTTTTTTTGTGGTTTCTCCAACTAGCGTCCTACTTCGCTCATTATAAATATAATAATCTGAAAGACTATCCAAGCTTATCATACCTTCTACACCATTTGGCAGCTCGACAAAAATACCAAAATTTGTTATTCCAGAAATGTGTCCTTCAAACTCGTCACCAACCTTGTCACTCATAAACACTGCTTTATAATAATCGTCCACATCTCTTTCAGCCATTTCAGCCTTTCGCTCCAGTACTGAACTCTGATCACTCACTCCATACAATATATTTTCATAGTGAGTTATTCTCTTGTCGCTCAGTTTTCCTGAAATCTGTTCTTTTATTATCCTATGAATCTGTAAATCTGGATACCTTCTAATTGGCGAAGTAAAATGACAATAATACGTCGCAGCCAAACCAAAATGTCCCAGACATTCAGGAGAATATCTAGCTTGTCTCAATGTCCTCAACATGATTGAACCAACCGCCTGTTTTATTTCAAAATCTTCAATGCTATCCAAAACTCTTTGTAAGTCACTCGGTCTAATTCCACCCTTTGAAATTCTCAACATAATATCCAATTCATTTAAATATTCCTTTAAAATTGTTACCTTTTCATTATCAGGAAGCTCATGAACTCTATACACGAAAGGAGTTTTCAGCCAGAAAAAATGTTCTGCGATAGTTTCATTAGCCAAAAGCATAAACTCCTCTATTAATTTGTTCGATACTCTTCTTTCGTATGGCGAAATCTCAATTGGATATCCATTTTTGTTAAGTATTATTTTTGATTCAGGAAAATCAAAATCAATTGCACCTCTTTTAAATCTATTTTTTCTCAATAACTCAGATAAGACTCCAGCATTTCTCAAACTATCAAATAACTCCTCTGCTCGTTCTGGATCATCTATATTCTCAATCAGAGATTTATCTTTATTCTCCAAAAATTCACTTACCTCGTGATAGGTCAGTCTGGCATTTGATCTAATCACAGATTCTGAAATCACATGACGAACTACCTTCGCATTCTGAGGGTTTACTTCCATAATACAAGATAAAGTCAACCTATCTACATGTGGATTCAAAGAACATATACCATTTGAAAGCTTTTGCGGAAGCATCGGTATTACTTTATCAACCATATATACAGAAGTCCCTCTTCTCAATGCTTCTCTGTCAAGTGGAGAATTTTCTTTGACATAGTGTGTCACATCAGCAATATGAACACCAAGCTCGTAATTTCCGTTATCCAAAATCTCTACACTTATTGCATCATCAAAGTCTTTAGAATCATCTCCATCTATTGTATAAATCATTTTTTCCCTTAGATCAAGTCTACCCTCTATCTCGTTAGGCTTAACCTTATTTTCAATCATTTCCAATTGAGCGATAACCTTCTCTGGAAATTCCTCCTGAAATCCATGACTTCTAACAATTGAATCTATTTCCACAAATCGCTCACCACTCTGACCAATTATCTCAGTAATTATTCCCTCTGGTTTTTTTTTATCATCGGGCCATACCTCTATTTTACAAACTACTTTATCGTTATTTTTTGCTCCACTAAAGTATTTTTTTGGAATAAATATATCATTATCAAACTTTTTATTATCAGGAATCACAAAACCAAAGCTATTATTTTCGTGAAATAAACCAACAATCTCTCTGTTAGCCCTCTCTAAAATCTTTATAACTACACCTTCTTTATTCATTCTTCCTGTAGGCTCTTTTGTAATTTTTACTAGAACAGTATCTCCATCAAAAGCACCGTTTCTATCATCAGAATCTATGTATATATCAGAATTGTCTTTTTCAGATGTTACAAATCCAAAAGTTTTTCTTGTAAATCCATACCTACCCTTTACCATTGAATAGCTTTTCAAGCTTCCTACTTTTCCCTTTTTGTTTATAAAAAGCTCGCCATCCTCAAACATCTCTTGAACAAGAGCCTTAACTTCACTTTTTTCTATTTTATCCTCTGCAAAAATCATAACTAATTCATCAATGGGCATAAGTTTGTATGCGGTTTCGTTTATCAAGCCCAATATTCTATTTTTAACGTCATTTCCTAACATATATTTTCACCCCCATTTATGAAAAAAGCCCCCTTACTCACGTAAAAAGGCATCACAATACTATTTCATTACTGTTACTAGAGCAATTGCATTTATAAAGAATAAAATAGCTATTATTCTTGTAGTCTTCTTTAAAAATGCTTCTTTTCCCTTTGGTTTAAAATATGCCTGAGAATCAGAATCCTCCAAAAAAACCTGTGTTTGAGTTTGTTTACTCTCTTGAGGCAACACCACTATTATCAAAAAAAGACTTAATACTAATTGTGTTAACATCAAAATATTATTTATACTCATCTCTCTATCCTCCTAAAACATAGTCAATGTCTACTAATTTTCACAATAAAATCCACTTATAAGTATATCATAAAATATCTCTGAATTCAATCAATTTAAGATATAATCTAAGAACATTTAAAAATTTGTTAATTCGCAAAGTAAATTCTAGTAAATTGATAAAAGTAGAATTTAATATGAAAAGTATATTTGTGGTATTACAATCGATATATAACTGATATAACAATAATATTAAATATATTAAATAAAAGTTGACATTTTTTACAATTTGTACACTTGTCAAATAATAAAGGGACCCCTTTATTACTTGCATCGAAATTGATGAGGATCCCTTTATTACTATTGATTTTATTTACTTTTCTGAACTTCAGTAACGACTATCTGTTTAAATTGTAGAAAGATTTAATTTTTTCGTATCTTGATGGTTCACCTACGATTTCTTCAATTCTCAACAACTGATTGTATTTTGCAACTCTATCAGTTCTTGATGGTGCACCTGTCTTTATCTGTCCAGCGTTTACTGCAACAGCAATATCAGCTATTGTAGTGTCTTCTGTTTCACCAGATCTATGAGAAATAACTGCTGTATATCCAGCTCTTTTAGCCATTTCTATAGCATCTAATGTTTCTGTTAGTGTACCAATCTGGTTTACCTTTATAAGTATAGAATTTGCTACACCAGCTTCAATTCCTCTTGATAGCCTTTCAGTGTTAGTAACGAATAGGTCATCTCCAACTAACTGAATCTTCTTTCCTAGTCTGTCAGTCAATAGCTTCCATCCAGCCCAGTCTTCTTCATCAAGACCATCTTCTATTGTGATAATTGGGAATTCTGAAACCCAACCTTCGTAAAGCTCTATCATTTCTTCTGAAGTAAGAACCTTACCTTCACCCTTTAATTCATATTTTCCAGTTTCTTTGTTGTACATTTCTGAAGAAGCAACGTCCATTCCCAACATTACGTCTTTGCCTGGTTCCAAGCCTGCACCCTTAATTGCATCGACGATCAACTCAAGAGCTTCTCTATTAGAGTCAAGATTAGGTGCAAATCCACCTTCATCACCTACACCACAAGCCAAGCCTCTTTCAGCAAGCACCTTCTTTAATGAATGGAATACTTCTGCACCCATTCTCAAAGCTTCTGCAAAAGAATCAGCTCCAACTGGTAGTATCATAAATTCTTGAACATCCACGTTATTATCAGCATGTTCTCCACCATTTAAAATATTCATCATTGGTACTGGAAGCTGCTTTGCATTTACTCCACCTATATACTGGAATAATGGTAATCCTAATTCGTCTGCTGCAGCTCTTGCTACTGCAAGTGATACACCTAGTATCGCATTAGCACCTAATTTTCCCTTATTTGGAGTTCCGTCCAACTCACACATTAAAGCATCTATTCCTGGCTGATCAAAGGCATCAAGCCCTTCAACTTCAAGTGCAATAACTTCATTTACATTATCAACTGCTTGAAGAACTCCCTTTCCTAAATATCTTCCCTTATCTCCGTCTCTCAATTCAACAGCTTCAAAAGCTCCTGTTGATGCTCCTGATGGAACTATCGCTCTACCAATTGCTCCACTTTCTAATACTACCTCAACCTCAACAGTTGGATTTCCTCTAGAATCCAAAACCTCTCTTGCATATACTGATTCAATAGCTGACATATTATTTCTCCTCTCATTGTCAAACAATTAATTTAATAATTAAACATTATTATTAGATAATTATCTTTATATTATACTATATTTGAGCAAAATTTTGCAATTGATGAAAATATTAATATCGCATAGAATTTACAATAAACATTGGTCGCTTTAACAAATAAATTGATGGGTAAATTTGTATAAGTCATTTTGATATACTATTTTTTTCCAATTTTATTAATATCCATCATTATTAATATCTAAATCTTACTGATTTCGCTAATATTTTTTTATTATTTTATTAATGAATGTCCTGTAATCTCTGCAGGCTTTTCCATCTTCATCATGTCTAAAACTGTAGGTGCAATATCAGATAATTTACCGTCATCTAATAGCTCTCTTCCTACAAATTCTTCGCCTACCACTATAAATGGCACTGGGTTTGTAGAATGTGATGTGATAGGTCTCTTAGTTTCTGCATCTATCATCAGCTCTGCATTACCATGATCTGCGGTAATTATTCCACTTCCACCCTTTGAAAGAATTTTTTCAAACAGCTTACCTACACACTCATCGACAGTTTTTATCGCTTTTTCTGTTGCTTCAATGCTTCCAGTGTGACCAACCATATCTGGATTTGCAAAATTCACAGCGATAAAATCGTATTTATCCTCGTCTATCGCACCAAGAAGTCTGTCCAACAATTCATATGCTGACATTTCTGGCTGGAGATCATATGTTGCAACCTTTGGTGAAGGAATCAATATTCTATCTTCTCCAGCATATGGTTCTTCTATTCCTCCATTGAAGAAAAATGTAACATGAGCGTATTTTTCTGTTTCTGCTGCTCTCAATTGAGTCTTTCCATTTTTTGAAAGATATTCACCTAGTGTGTTTTTAATATCCTCAGGACCAAATGCAATTTCAACATCTTCCATAGTCGCATCATATGTCGTCATACAAACGAACTTTGTAGGAACTAAAATTCTTTCAAATCCATCGAAATTTTTATCTGTCATAGCTCTACTAATTTCTCTTGCTCTATCGGGTCTGAAGTTAAAAAATATAACTGAATCGCCATCTTCAACTTTACCAATAGCTTCTCCATCTTGAGTTATTACAGTAGGAACAATAAACTCGTCATTTACTCCTTCAGCATAAGAGTCAGAAATACATCCTTGAGCTGATTCTGACATATTCCCTTTTGAAAGAACTATTGCATTGTATGCCTCTTGAACTCTTTCCCATCTCTTATCTCTATCCATAGCATAATATCTTCCAGAAATAGTGGCAACTCTTCCTGTTCCGATATTATTCATATAGTCTTCAATATCCTTTACAAATCCCAAAGCACTCTGAGGGTCAGTGTCCCTTCCATCTGTAAATACATGAACGTACACATTTTTCACATCATTTTTATTAGCCATATCGACCAACGCTTTTAAGTGTTCCAAATGTGAATGAACGCCTCCATCTGATACCAAGCCCATTATATGAAGGCTTTTATCTTTTGCATTATACATGGCTTCTTTTAAAATCTTGTTTTCGAAAAAATCACCATCCTGAATTGATTTTGTGATTCTTGTCAAGTCTTGGTATACAACTCTACCAGCACCAATATTTGTGTGTCCAACCTCTGAATTACCCATTTGACCATTTGGCAATCCAACATCCAATCCACTTGCTTGAATCAATGTATGTGGGTATTTCGCACTCAAAGTATCGATATTTGGAGTTCCAGCTGAGAAAATTGCATTACCCTCAGTGTTTTTTGTATAGCCAAAGCCATCTAAAATTGTTAATACTACTGGTTTCTTCATAATATAATCCTTTACAACTTTATCATACTAAAATTTCAGTAATCCAAGGAAATCTGTAGGATTTAAAGACGCTCCACCAACTAATGCTCCATCGATATCAGACTGTCCCATTATCTCCGCAACATTTGATGGTTTTACGCTTCCACCGTACTGAATTCTAACTTTTTCAGCAAGATCTCCATACATTCCTTTAACTACTTTTCTTATTTCTGATATTACCTCATTTGCCTGCTCAGACGTTGCTGTCTTTCCAGTTCCTATTGCCCAAATCGGTTCATATGCAATAACAACCTTCTCCAAATCTTCAGATTTTACGTCTGCTAGCCCTTTTACTATCTGGTTTTCAACCTTATCTAGAGTTTTCCCTGACTCTCTTTCTTCAAGAGTTTCTCCACAGCACAAGATTGGATTTATTCCAACCTCTATTGCTTTAAGAACCTTCTTGTTACAAGTTTCATCAGTTTCATTAAAATATTCTCTTCTTTCAGAATGTCCTATTATTACATAATCAATTCCCAATTCTACCAAATTTGAAGGAGCAACCTCCCCTGTAAATGCACCTGAATTTTCATAATGCATATTCTGTGCCCCAATCTTTATATTTGTTCCCTTTGTCGCCTCTTTCAGGTCCTTTAACAATGTAAAAGGTGCACAGATCAAGACTTCAGCATTTCCTTCAGTCTTTCCCTTTACTTCATTTACAAATGCCACTCCTTCAGAAATTGTTTTATTCATTTTCCAATTTCCTGCTATTATTGGTGTTCTCATCAAGCTTCTCCTTTACTTTTTTCGATGTTATCAATCTATTTTATTTATTGTCCAATGCTGCAATACCAGGCAATTCTTTACCTTCTAAAAATTCCAATGAAGCTCCTCCGCCAGTAGAAATATGGCTCATTCTTTCACCAAATCCCATCTGATTAACTGCTGCTGCGGAATCTCCTCCACCTATTATAGTTATAGCATCAGTTTCAGCCATTGACTGAGCAATTGCTTTTGTACCCTTTGCAAAGTTTTCAAATTCGAAAACTCCCATAGGTCCATTCCAAACAATTGTTTTTGAAGATTTAACTGCTTCTGTAAACAATTCAACTGTTTTTGGTCCAATATCTAATCCCATGCAATCTGAAGGTATATCTCTGCCTTCAGTTATATGTGGTTGTGCATCTTCAGCAAATCTATCAGCATATACAACGTCTATTGGAAGAAGTAATTTTACACCTTTTGCCTCAGCTTTGGTTATCATTTCTTTTGCGTAGTCTATCTTATCTTCCTCTAGCAGAGATGTGCCTATTTCATGACCAAGCGCCTTGATAAATGTGTACGCCATACCGCCTCCTATTATCAAAGTATCTACCTTTTCCAATAGGTTATTTATTACACCCAACTTATCACTGACCTTTGCACCACCTAATATTGCCAAGAATGGTCTTTTTGGATTTTCAACCGCAGAGCCCAAGAAGTCTAGCTCTTTTTGAATAAGATATCCACACACTCTCGCCTCTAAAAACTCACCAGCTCCAACTGTTGAGCAATGAGCTCTATGTGCCGTACCAAATGCGTCATTTACAAATATTTCCGCCAAAGAAGCAAGCTCCTTTGAGTAGTTTTCTTCATTTTTAGTTTCTTCTTTTCTATATCTAGTGTTTTGCAATAAAACGATATCTCCATCTTTCATTTCTGAAACTGCCTTCTTTGCATTTTCTCCCACAACATTGTCGTCTGCCGCAAACACAACTTCTTTTCCTAGCATTTCAGAAAGTCTTTTTGCCACAGGCTCCAAAGATAGTTCTGGCTTTGCTTCACCCTTTGGTTTTCCAAGATGAGAACAAAGTATAACTTTTGCTCCATTATCAACCAAGTATTTGATAGTTGGCATCGCTCCCACTAATCTGTTTTCATCAGTGATTTTTCCGTCTTTAAGAGGCACGTTAAAATCACATCTAACCAAGCATTTTTTCCCTTTGACTTCGATATCTTCAACTGTCTTTTTGTTTAGCATTGTCATAATTTTTCTCCTTGTTTCATAATACTTATTGATTTTATTACGTGTTACTTTACTTCCATTATACCATAATTAAATGATTAGTGTTTCGGTAAACGTCCCGACTCTCAAAAAGTTTTTTATAAAAAATCCGAGGTACAAATATTACAATCTATACCTCGGACTGATTTTTTTAAAGCCAACGAGGTCTTTAAGCATGACCTTTCGCTAGTTTTATTTAATTATATTTATTATTTTGTCAAACTTCCTACTAATCCAAGAGTTCTCACAAGCTGAGAAGTATATGACATTTCATTATCGTACCATGCTACTGTCTTAACTAACTGCTTTCCGGCAACGTCCATTACTTTTGTTAGAGTGGCATCAAACAATGAACCATAGCTAATTCCTACTATGTCGCTAGAAACTATTTCATCTTCATTGTAACCGAAAGATTCATTTGCAGCTTCCTTCATTGCAGCATTTATTTCTTCTACAGTTGTATTCTTTTCTAGTACACAAACTAATTCAGTGATTGATCCTGTAGTTACAGGAACTCTCTGTGCAGCACCATCTAATTTACCCTTCAATTCTGGAATTACAAGGCCTATAGCTTTTGCAGCACCTGTTGTATTTGGAATGATATTGGCAGCGGCAGTTCTCGCTCTTCTCAAATCACCCTTTCCATGAGGACCATCCAATGTGTTCTGATCATTTGTGTAAGCATGAATTGTTGTCATCAAACCTTCAACAATACCGAATTTGTCATTTAGAACTTTTGCCATTGGAGCCAAACAGTTTGTAGTACAAGATGCACCAGAAACTACAGTTTCACTTCCATCGATAATATCAGAATTTACATTGTAAACTACTGTCTTTAAATCACCTGTCGCTGGTGCAGAAATAAGAACCTTCTTTGCTCCCGCTTTGATATGAGCCTCTGCCTTTTCTTTTGATGTAAACAATCCTGTACATTCAAGAACTATATCTACATCAAGCTCTCCCCAAGGAAGATTTTCAGGATTTCTCTCAGAAATAACCATTATTTCCTTGCCATTAACTATGAATGCACCTTCTTCAACCTGAATTTCACCGTTGAATCTACCCTGAGATGTATCATATTTGAAAAGATGAGCTAGCATATGAGCATCAGTTAAGTCGTTTATTGCAACAACCTCAAACTTATCAGTCTGTTCCATCATTTTTCTCAATGCTAATCTTCCTATTCTACCAAAACCATTAATCGCTACTTTTACCATTTTTTAATTCCTCCAAAATCTTTTTTCAATCACTTAATCACTTTAAACTTGTTTTGTCTACAAAACTACCTTCACTTTATTCAATATTTCTTTGGCACTATCCTCATCCGTTATCAAGGATATGTTTTTATTTATTTTATACAGTGCCAAGAAAGAATCGACTTTATCATTCCCACCAAATACTACTACAGGATTTTCACAGTTTTTATACATTTCAATGTCAATCCCTATAGTATTGATTTTTAATACAATATTTCCTTCTTTGTCGAAATAATGACCAAAAGCCTCACCAACTGCACCGCTGTCGATTAGCTTTTTCCTATCCTCCTCTGACATACCTCGTCTCTCAGACATTACATCAGCTCTTCCAACACTAAAGAAAATTTTATTCGCATTTTTTAGATCATTTACAGTTCTCTTTAATTCAGAAATAGACATCAAGCTCTCTCTAGTAATGACATCTATATCATCCGGAACATATAAATACTCGACCCTTGATCCGATGTTCTTAGCTAGCAAGCCTGCGATGCTATTAGCCTGAAGATCAATATCTGACCCAACACTTCCTCTTGTGGGAAGCACAACCACATCGTTGTTATTTGAATTTACCTCTAGTTCAACATTAAGAGCTACCTCTCTCATTGTCGTACCTCCAGCGATTGCTATAATGTCACCAGATCTTATATTTTCCGCTAGATATCTAGCAGCCTTCTTTGAAACAGTCTTCAAAGTACCTTCTTGAGAATCTCCAACACTTTCTGATATTGCTACAAACTTCAAACCTAACCTATTTTTTAATTCTTTTTCTAGATCAGTAATTCCCATGATATCATTCATCACATACTCTAAGTCATCCAGAAGCTTTCTACCAGCATCGGTTATCGTCATTCCAAAGGTTGAAATATTTATCAAGTCCTGTTCTTTTAGAAAGTCTACCTCTGCTCTAGTAATTCTCTCACTCATGTCCAAAACAACTGCCAGTGCTCTTCTTCCAATTGGCTGTCTTATTGAAATTTGTCTCAAAATAGAATATCTTTTATTCATTTGTTCGATAACCTGTGGAACTATTTTTTTCTGAACCTCTATCAAGCTATTCAATAAGCATCACCTCCCATGTCGTCGGCACTAGGGATTTTTTCAGTCCCTTCAATTATTACTTGTCCCATGATTACATTATATACACACGGGACAAAAAATGCAATACTTTTTTATAAAAAATTTCAAAAAAAAATAAATAGCCTAATCGTTTATTCAATAAATGGCTATTTATCAATTATTTTAAATTTTATATAGTATTAAATTCCCAAAGCGCAACAAGGGACATTTTTTATCCCATATCTCATTTAACCTTTTTTCTCATAGTGGAACTCAGATATCCCAACTCTTCCCTGTATTTTGATACTGTCCTTCTGGCGATATCATATCCTCTTTGATGAAGAATTTTTTCAATTCTACTGTCACTTAGTGGTTTTGAAGAATCCTCAGCATCAATTATCTTTTTTATCTCTTGCTTTATTGAGCTTGTAGATATTACTTCTCCATCACCTCTTTGGAATGCCTTTGAAAAGAAAAATTTAAATTCAAGCAGTCCCTTTGGAGTCAACATATATTTGTCATTTACACCCCTACTTATAGTAGATACATGACATTCCAAAACCTCCGCAATATCGGATAGCGTCATTGGCTTTAATTCATCACTGTCAAAATATTCATTTTGAAAATTCAAAATCGCATTTGCGATATTTACAATTGTAGTATTTCTACTATCAAATTCATTGATAAATTCCTTCGCTCTTGTAAGATTTTCCCTAATGTATGCCTTCACTTCCTCGTCATCCGACTCTATTAGCAGATTACTATAATATGAGTTAATGTTCAGTGACATTCTTTTTTCATTGTAAGGTTTTGCTATGTACTTTGGACCCTTTTTTTCTACTAAAACATCCGGATAGACATATGCTATTTTATCATCACTATCAAATTCCACTGGCTTTGGATTTAATGACTTTATTATCTCAATACTCTTTTTTGTATCCTCTTTGCTGATATTATACTTTGAAGATAATTTTTTTATATCTAGATTGGCTACCAAATTTAAGTCATTTAAAATTATCTTTTCTAAAACATCATTTTCAATTCCATTGTTTCTAATTTGTATAATCATACATTCCTTTAGATCCCTTGCACCTATCCCATGCGGTTCCAAAGATTGAATGATACCTATACATTCCAAAACCAAATCCTCTTCAACCTCCAACAATTCAGAAATTGTTTGTTCATTTTCTCTTAGATATCCATCCTTATCCAAGCTATCTATGAGGTAATTACAAATTATCTTTTTATTTGGAGGCATATACATTGTATTTATCTGACCATGCAGACTATCGTAAAGTGAATCGTAGCTTTTTGCCAAATTCTCAAAATTATATTCCGAATCATCTTTGTATGATGACTCATTTTTATCATAAATATAAGCCTCTCTATTTTTTTTGAAATATTGCTCCCAATCCACACCTTTGTCAATTTCAACTTCGAGAAGTGGATTAGAAGTCGCTTCTATTTCAGCCATTTCTTCAAGCTCCATTCTGTTTGTATGAAGAACCTTCAGAGACTGAACTATATTTGTATTTATACTAATTTTTTGTGAAATAACCTGTTCCAACCTATTTTTCATTGAGTTTCTACTCCTCCCGGCATTTCATTATTTTTTCTAAAATACATCAACAGAGAAATCACGCCACTGATAATTAAAACTATATAAAAATTTGCTATTCTTGTAAGTAACATACCCGGAATAACAAAGTTCCCAAAAAAGGTTTTAAACATATCAAGAAATACGGATTCACTAGCTCCAACAGAACCTGGTAAAGGTAATGAAGAAACTGATATATTGAGTACAGCCTGAACCAGAACTATATCAAAATAGCTATATTTTGACAATCCAAATGCATAGTAGATGACAAACGGTATAGAAAACATCGCAAGTATCTGAAAAAACGTGACAATCGTCACCTTTACTATAACATTCAAATTATTTCTCATATAGGCAGCACCTCTTTCATACTCGACTATTGAGGACTCAATTTTTTTCTTTATTGAATCTCTATTCTTCACCAATCTCAATTTATATACAAGTATACCAAAGAAATTCAAAATGCCAAAAACAATATTCGGTGAAAATATAAGCAGCAATATTCCAATCAAAATCACAGAGTTTGAACCAAAGCCATAGATTAGCAAAAGCTTAAACCCAGTTTGATATGTGGTGCTAAAGTCAGGCACGAAAAAAAACGCCAAAATTCCCATGACAATTATTACTAGCTGATGAGAAAAAAGCAATACCATCAGACTAAGTGATGAAGATGTCATCGATAGTCCATCTTTTTTCATTATAAAAATCTGAGCTGGTTGCCCACCTGAGGATGAAGGAGTTATTGAACTAAAATAAAAACCAACAAATCCATATCCCAAACAATTCAACAAATTGACGTCTTTTTTTAATGCTCTCATGACAATCCAAATGTTTACACCTTCGCATAATATATAAAAAATCATCAGTGTAACTGCTATAAGAATAAACATCGGCTTAATTGAAAGCATTGTATTCACAATATTTTCAAGAGATTCGTCTTTCAAAATATACGCAATCACAGCAATCATCAATACTGTGATTATTCCTATACCTATCATTTGACTCTTTTTATTTTGAAAACCTTCCATAAATTACTCCCTCTTCTTACTCAGGCAAAACAAATTTATACCCTTTTGATTTTAGTTTTGGAATGGCAACCTTCAATGCCAAAATTGTATTTTCAGGAGCACCGTAGTCTCCACCTGAATTTTCACCCGCATCGTGCAAGCATATAATGCTATACGGAGTGACTCTCTTCATTAATTTATCGATTATAATCTCTGGCACACTTTCACTTTTCCAATCCTCTGCCATAACATCCCAAAAAATCATTTTTAAGCCAAATTTATTTACAAAATAATTAGAAAAAATATTTGTGTGCCCCCATGGTGGTCTATAAAATATCTCATCAACTCCAATTGCCTTCATAATTTTTACGCTATTTTCAAAATCTTTTTTTGTATATGCATAACTGTAAAGCATCGCGTTTCTGTGTTGCCATGAATGCAACCCTACCTTATGACCCTCTGAAATCATTCGTCTAACAATGTCTTTATTTTTTTTCGCATTTTCTGCAACCATAAAAAAAGTAGCTTTTACGTCATTTTCCTTCAAAAGATCCAACAACCTATTTGTATATCTTGGATCTGGACCATCATCAAATGTAAGCATAACTTCATTCTTCGTGCTCGTTTTTCTCTGAGCATTCTTATTGAAATATTTATTATAATATGTTGGTATTATCGAATGTACGACAAACACCAACAGAATCAATATCAAAACTATAATAGTTTTTTCTATCACCTTATCACCTCCAGCAAAAAACATTCCTAATAACTATATTATACACTTATTTGAAATTTTTTTCATCCTTAATACTTTATTTTAACTTTTCGTTTCTTAAATTTTTCTTCATCTTTTTAAAAAAATAGTTGCCTCCAAGTAATCTAGAAGCAACTAAAAGTAAAATGATGTAGTAGTTATTTTTAAACTATCACTATCCCTCAAGTTTTTTAATCGTAACACATCATATCACATCAATCCGCATTACGATTAAAAATATATTTGTTATAATTCCCCTATAAACCCAATTATTTCTGAGCTATTTTCCCTATCTTATACGCATATTTCTCATTTCCATAAATTTCATTCAATTCGTTGATATCCTGAAGATAATTATCAAAATAGTCAGATTCCAACGAGTTCACAAATTTTTTCATGGACATTTTCATTCCCTCAATTTTACTACTGTCATTGATGAACTTAATAATTCTATCAACATTTTCCTCCGCTTTTGAATGAAGCGAAATCCCAAAATTATTATCCTCAATAAAATCAATATTTCTCAATTCGTTTGGTAACTCAGTCATAAATGAAATAATCGGTGTCAATGAATAAATTGACTCAAACAACGTAATTCCACCAGGTTTAGTTACAACACAATCAGCCTTGTACATCAATTCTGAAACATTTTCAGAATAGCCAAGAACTGTTATATTTTCATATCTATCCTTTAACGAATCATACATTTTTCTGTTGTTCCCAGTAACTATTGTTACATGCAAACCTTCAGTCGAATTGAGCTTTCTGTAAAAATCCTGAGTTTTTGGTAAAATACCAAGTCCACCACCCATAATCAGCAATTCTTTCTTCCTATTGTATTTTGAAATATTCACCAAATTCGAGTGAAGCTCTGAAAAAGCCTGCTGAGTAAATGATTCTCTAAATTTCTTTGAAATTGGTATCCCATAAACAACTATTCTATCTGGATTGACACCTTTCTTAATCAAATCATATTTCACATCAATACAAGGAACAATGTATTTGTCTGTATTCTTTGAAATCCATTCGTAGTGACTACTAACATCAGTAATACAAGTGACCAATGGTATATCTACAGACATTCTTTCTTTGTATAATGACACAGCTTTTGAAATAATTGGAAAAGTTGAAATCAATACATCAGGGTTTTCTTCCATAACCAACCTCTCAACAGAATATGAAAGCTTTCTTGTAATCAAGTCTATATTTTCAGTACTCTTGTCTGAGCTATTATAGTACTTAATATATGTCTTACTCGAATACTTTAACATTGCTCCAAAGAAAGAATACAAGTAATCTGATAGGACAGGCATTGAATACTGATACAAATCAACTACTGAAATCTCTGCCGCACTATTATATTTTAAGATATCGTCACTAATAGACTTAGATGCAGACATATGACCCATTCCATACTTTGCAGTTAATATTAAAACCTTCATGCCAATCCTCCTTACTTTATTTTATCTTACTCTATATTTTCCCTCACAATTTTTTACAACAATTTTTACATTTTTGTATTAAATACATTATATTACTTATTTCTAAATAAATACCTCATATAAATCTTAAGATTTTCTTAATTATTGTTTACAGAGCTGTAATTTTTGCATTACTGTATTAATTAACTAACACAATGATACGATATTTCGAGAGAATTGTCAATAGAATTATTTATTTTTTTTAAATTTAGTGTGAGTTTATACTTTTTTTGGTATAATCTAAGTGATGGGTAAGTTTTATAAGTTTTAAAGGAGGAAATCATGGCATTAATTAATACAAAGGAAATGTTTAGAAAAGCATATGAAGGAGGTTACTCCATAGGTGCCTTTAATATCAGTAATTTAGAACAACTTCAAGGTGTTCTTGAAGCGTGTAAGGAGAGAAATTCTGCTGTAATTATTCAAGCATCAAAGTCTGCAATCAACTATGCTGGCGTTGACACATTAGTTTCAATGGTAAAAGCTGCATCTGATGAAATTGGTGTCGACTGTGCTCTTCACCTAGATCATGGTCCAGATTTTGAAATGGCAAAAAGAGTTATAGATGCTGGTTTCTCTTCAGTTATGATCGATGGCTCACATTTTGATTACGAAGAAAACGTGGCAATAACTAAGAAGGTCGTTGAATACGCTCATAAATTCGATGTTACTGTAGAAGCAGAACTAGGCGTACTTGCAGGAACAGAAGATGATGTAACAAGTGATGTTCATCAATATACTGATCCAGACCAAGCTGTTGATTTCGTAAACAGAACAGGTGTTGATTCACTTGCAATTGCAATTGGTACTTCTCATGGTGCATTTAAATTTAAAGGTGAAGCAAAGCTTAGATTTGATATTCTTGAAGACATCCAGAGCAAATTACCAAATTTCCCTATAGTTCTTCATGGTGCCTCTGCAGTTGATCAGGAAGCAGTTGCTACTTGTAATCAATTTGGCGGAGATATTGCCGGAGCAAAAGGAATACCAGTTGAAATGCTTAGAAAAGCATCATCTATGGCAGTTTGTAAGATAAATATGGATACTGATTTAAGATTGGCTATGACTGCTGCATTGAGAAAATTCTTTGCTGAAAATCCAAAGGAATTTGATCCAAGAAAATATCTTGGTGCAGGTAGAGCAGCAATAAAGAATGTTGTTCTTGGAAAGATCGACAATGTATTAGGATCAAAGGATTCTCTATAAACTTTATAAAACCGAAAATTTTGTTTTATTAAACAAATTGAAAAAGGCTATGACTGACCATTGAAATGGTTCCAATCAAAAAAGCTCGCACACTCAAATCCCGTAAACATAAGTTTAGGAAAAAGAGTGTTGCGAGCCCTTTTTTATTTTCAATCTATTTTTTGGTTTATTTTTCAATTAATTTTTATGTTTGATATCATAATTCTTTGCTTTCAAATATTCCCATGATTTCTGCCCAATTTGAAACTCTAGTCAGTCTTTCTCCTGTTATAGCTCTGTTGTAATTTGTATCCAACGCAATTACCTCAAATCCAGCAGACAATAATTGCTCTATGTTTCCCGGATCATCCTCGATGAATACATCACAACCAAGTTTCTTTGCAATATTTATCTTATTCTTCGTTCCTAAGGAAATAACTCTATCGGGATTCATTCCATTTTTCTCTATCCATTTTTTTGTAATAGAATCAATTTTCGTATCCCTAGCAGTCACGAAATATACATTAAAGCCTCTATGTTCCAACATTTCAATTGTCTCCAATACATTTGGCAGCAGCTTTGCTTCCTCGTACACATAGGTAAAAATTGTATCAAAGTTTCTATACAAGCTTCCGAACCTATCTCCATAAGTATCTGTCCATTTGATTGATGTATAATTTTTCTTATCTATATTTACTCCATTTAATTTATTTAGATATGGAATAAAGAAATATGGATCTATTATCGTACCATCAATATCTACACAAATCGTTGGCTTTTGCTTAATTTCCTTTAACTCAAATTTCAAATAGTCTGATGAAACGAGATGGTATTCTGTACCTCTATACAAACCTTGAAATCCATAATCAAAGCTTTCTTCGCCATGAAGGTGTCCATATATTACATGCTCTGGTCCAAATTCTCTTATGATATCCGAAAATAATGTTTCATCCAAATCCTTGTTTATAGGAGGATAGTGCATTAGAACTATGTATTTTCTAAATCCATCCTTTCTCGCCGACTCAAGAGACAATTTCAGACGGTGAGCCTCTCTCTTATATATCTCATTATCCTTTTCATCAAACTTTATGTCATTAGGTATGTTCCATCCCCTTGTACCACATATTGCATACTCTCCTATAACTCTATAGTTCGTATTCATAAAAACCATACTATCATCAAAAAGTTTACTCAATCCTGTCGCTGTGGTCCACCAGTAATCATGATTCCCTTTAATAAAAAACTTTGTTCCCTTACTTTTATATATTTTATCCAAATCTTGCTCAGCCTCTTTTAAGCTTGATGCCCACGAAATATCGCCTACAACAAATACAATATCTTCATCCTCGACAACCCTATTCCAATTCGAAAAAATCTTTTCTTCATGATTTTTCCAGCATTCTCCAAATATAGTCATCGGTTTATCAACGGATGTAGACAGATGCAAGTCACCTATTGCAAATAATCTCATATACATCTCCATTTCCACAAATTTTCTTTGACATTATTCATCTCTATCAGGATTAACACTTGATTTAACAAAGCTTTTGTCCCTTAAAACTCCATCTAATTCTCTCTTTAATTCAATAATTCCCTGAATATCATTTTTACTAGACATAATGTTTAATCTATGTCTATACAAGAAATAATTTTCCAAATCGCCCAACTCTTTTAATTTTTGTACCCTAGAAAAGGCGTCTGTTGTAGCATATTCTTTTTCAGTGAATAACTCCTGTGCCTTTATTATTTCTTCTCTTATCTCGCCCATTTCTTGATCAAGTCTAAAAGCTGCATCAGCCGCTCTTTTCAATCTTGTTGCCAAGTCATCAGGTATATAGTGATCGTATTTGTATTTTAGTGAATGCTCAATAGTTGCCCAAAAATTCATCGCCAAAGTTCTAATCTGAATCTCACATTGAACCTCTCTATAGCCTTCAATAGTGTTAATTGGATACATTATAATAAGATGATAACTCCTGTAGCCACTCTCTTTTGAGTTATTGATATAGTCTTTTTCATTGATAATTCGCATGTCTGTTCTTTTTTTTACAATATCGACAATTGTATAAATATCCTCGACAAACTGACACATCAATCTGATTCCAGCAATGTCCTCTATATCCTCTTCAATGTTCTTTGTATCTAATTTCTTCATTTTTGCCATTATTGAAGATATTTTTTTTGTTCTGCCGGTAACGAATTCAATAGGAGAATGTTGACCCATATCCAGATATTCTTTTCTGATATTTCTAAATTTAATTTTTAACTCCTCTACAGCATTTGAGTATGGTCCTATGATCTCTACCCATTTTTGATAATCCATATTATCCTCCGTTTATTTAATCATTTTCTTTTTCTTCAGTTGATATTACATATTTCATCACAAAATTATCGAATACATACTTTATTGCACCCTTATCCAACAAATATGAAATAAGCGCATTTAGAGAATTTCTGTATTCAATATATGCTATGTAATTACATCTCAAATTTTTTTCTCTTACAATAATGCCTATTAACTCATCAAATGTTATTGGTTTTTCCATAACAGTCAAGATGAACGAGATATGCTCCATCAATACATTATTGTTATAATCAGCCAATTCCAAAGCTTCTTGCTTCGAAAAAATCACACTTGAGTGACCTAGTATGGCTACTTCAAAATCGACTATTCTCAAATTGTCAAGTGACTTTAGTTGACTGTTACAGTCACACATAAAGAGAAAATCGAATTTATCCAAAGAATTTTTCGTTATCAATAAATCCCCAAGAAATGCCACTCCATCGTCAGTTACAATTCCAACACATCCTTCCGTATGCCCCGCACAATTGAAAATATTGAATGTATGTCCTTTAATTTCCAGCTTATCGTTTGGAAATACAATCTCATCTACACATCTAAAATTTCTATCATCTATATGTGGCTCTGATATATATTTATAAATAACATCCATCAATTCCTGAGGTCTTCTGCCACCAATTATTGAATCCATATACAAATCGGGATTTTCTATCAATATTTTTGCTTTATTTGTAGATATTACTGTCACATCTATATATTTTTTCCTCAACTGGGTTATTCCTCCAACATGGTCCTCATGCTCATGAGTGAGAAAAATATACCTAAGTTGTAGGTTATTTTCATCCAACAGTTTTATTATTTTTTCCTGCCTAGAACCACTGATTCCAGGGTCAATTAGCAATACTGTATTGTCTTCAAAGACGTATATACCAGTGTTAGTCCCACCTCTTATCCAATGAGTATTGCCCTTTATATTGTTTAACTTCATAAAAAACACCACCTTGTAAAATGTATCTTTTATTTCAATATGTTTTCTCAATCCTATAAATATATTTTACCACAAATTTGCTAAAAATTACTTTTTCGAAAAAAAATATTGATAAGAACACCAATGAAAATATATAATAAAATAAAGAAATCGGTTAAAGCCGAAAAAAAAGATTCACAATTCGTAATAAGTGACAATACTAATTTTTTAAGGAGAGACATATGAACAGATACACGAAATTTATTAATATTATGGGTAGCTATTACACAAAGGATTTTGAAAAAGAAAAAAAGAATATCACAAAAGTTAGAGAGATAAAAGAAGAAACTGTACGAAAATTTTTCCTACAGGGAGATTGCGAAGTTTTGGTGGTTTTTGAAGAAACTGGAAAAGAAATATTGATTGACGACTTTTCATCAGAAGATGATATAAAAAAATACTTGGGAAAATCTTTCATTAAAAAATAAATAAGGTTCCTAGGGGGTAGGAACCTTATTTGGGGAGATTGAGTATTTTAATTTATTATGTTTGTATTATATATTTGCCCCAAAAAACATCATGTTAAACATATTTTATTATTTTTTTTTAATATTTTCCTATTTTTTACAATTCATTTTTTCTTGCGTCCTTTTTTATAAATCTAGTAGCACTGTACTTATTCTTCAGATTCTAATTTTTTTTCGTTTTGTATTTCATTTAGATAATTATAGATTGTATACCTTGATACCCCCAACTTCTCAGCTATATAAGGAACGCTTTTTTGTATCTTAAACACTCCAGAATTTTTCAAGTTTCTTATCAAAGTCAATCTGTCTGCCTTATTCATACTAACTATAGACTTGTTCATTTTTTCGACTTCAATTTCAAATTTTTGTTCCACAATCTGTCCATTGTCATATATGTCGAATTCATCATACACATCATCCTGCATCGACAAAAACTTCTTTAGAGTGCTTTGTATTGAACACAAATCATCACAGTCATAATTAATGCAAAATGACAAATTCCTTCCGAATGCCTTCACTACGATTGTTGAAGATTTTATTTCCTTTTTGATTCGCTTATTGGCTTTTTTATAGTTAATATTATATCCGCCCTTACTTCTTTCTATTAACTCTTCAGATCTTGTCGACAAAGGATCTCCGACTTTTCTACCAGTCACTTCCCCATTGTAAATAGAAAGTATAGATTTTTCTGGATTATCAATATCAGAGATTACTACCTCACAGTTTTTGCCAAACATTTCCGAAATTATTACTGCCAATGTATCTAAAAATACAATAAATGAATCATAATCATTAACTGATCCTTTATAATTATCTTTTCCCATAAAATACTTCTTAAATATCATACTATGTACTCTAATTTCTAGAAAATTACTACTTTTCATAAATTTTATATAGTGATAAATATGATATTATTCAATCTCCTTACCTAATATATTTGGATTATTGTAGGAAACCCATAAACCCTTTTATTTATTTTAAGAAATCCGCCTCTTCTTCACCCTTCATAACCCTGTAGCCTCCAGCTGCCAAAGCATTCATTTCGAACTCACCAGCGTATATCGACACAGGAGCAATAAATGACACCTTATTTATTACCCAATCTGTAAGCATCTTAGAATGAGCCATTCCTCCTGTTAAAATTATTCCATCCACTCTACCGTCATCCACAACTGACAATGATGCTATTGATTTCGCTATTTGATACGCCATTCCCTCGTAAATTTGCTTGGCGTAGTCATCTCCGTTTGATATCATCTTTTCAACCTCTCTCGCATCATTGGTATCTAGGTATGATATCAGTCCACCCGTACTGTCTTCATATCTTTGAAGTGCAATATGTCCTTCTTCTTTTGCTATAGTAATACAGCTATAGATTGGCAGATATCCGGCTCTATTTGTTGAATATGGAGCTTCATCTGAAGAACAGATATCGACTAAATGACCATTTTTTTGAAAATTCAAGGAAATACCACCACCAAGATGTGCCACTATAATTGAAGAATTGTAGTAGTCCAATCCATTGTCTTTACAATATCTCATTGCAACAGCTCTCGTATTTAATGCATGTGAGAAGCTTCTTCTAGGATATTTTTTTATTCCAGATAACCTAGCCAAATCGCTTAACTCGTCGACGGAAACCGCATCATAAATATATGCAGGTACATTTCCCTTTTTTGATATCTCTCTTGCGACCAATGCACCCAAATTCGAGGCGTGTAGCTGAGCTGGTCTGTTTCTCATTATGTCACATAGATTGTCATCTACTACATAAGCACCTGTATGGACTGGAGGTAGCATTCCACCTCTTGAAACTATAACATCCAAATCTATTGGCTCAAGATTATTTTTCTTTAAGAAACTTAAAACCTGTTCTAATCTCATTTCTGTCTGATCATAAAGATCATTGAATTTCTTCAATTCTTCGGCTGCGATACTAATATTTTCAACGATTACTTCGCTCAAATCCTCATATATGCCAACCTTTGTAGACGTAGAGCCTGGGTTAATTACTAATATTTTCATTATTCTCCTCCAACAAATTAACCATATTTTTTATTTTATTACATTACCATACATTTTGTAAAGGTCTTATTGATGAGCAAGTGCTGCCATTGCTATTGATAAGTATTTTTCTTCTGCAGAAGCACTTCTAGAAGTCAATACTATAAGGCATTTTGCTCCGACAATAAATCCAGCCATTTTCCCTCCAGCAGCAAAATTAAAGGTTTTATCCAATATATTTCCTGCGTGTAAATCTGGTGCAACTAATATATCTGGATCTCCAGCTACTTCGCTTTCATACTCTTTTATCTTCGCAGCGTTTGGCGAATATGCAAGGTCAAACGAAATAGGTCCTTCAACTATACAGCCTTTTATCTCACCTCTTTGATTTCTTGCCTTTAGTTCACCAGCATCAACAGTACACTGCATTTTAGGATTTACCTTTTCAATTGCTGAAAGACACGCAACCTTTGGGCATTCATAACCCAGCTTATGATATATGTCTACAGCATTTTCAATTATCTGCTGTTTTTCGTCAACGTTTGGATAAGGACACATCCCACCATCAGTTATTGTGATCAACTTATGGTAAGTAGGAACCTGTTCAAACGACATATGTGAAATCAATCTATCTGTTCTAAGTCCCCTATCTTTATCAACTACGGCTCTCATTAGTACTGCAGTTTCTATGTGCCCTTTTAAAATAAAATCTAATTTACCTTCTCTTACAAGCTCAACGACCTTTTCAGCACCCTCTTTTGGAGAATCAACATGAACTATCTCATAGTCCTTTGTAGCTCCAAATTCTTTTAGTATTTTCAATATTTCTTCCTTATCACCTATGAAAACAGGGTTTGCTAGCCCAATTTTTTCAGCCTCTAATGCCCCACCAATCGCAGCTTCATCCGCCATACAAACACCACAACGCTTCATTTCTGGAAATGCTTTTACTTTCTCTATTACTTCATCAAAAGTTCTAATCATAATTTTCTCCTCTAACCTATTTTTATTCAATATATTATTTTTACTCTTTTTTACTTTCCATCTGTGTCAACATTTAGAAAGAGAGCTGACATCTATATTATCAATAATATTGTATCACACTCTCCTTCTGACAAATTATAGTATATTAGTTAGCTAAATTAAACTCTTACCAATTCTTAATGCTTTTTTGTTTAAATCAACAAATTTCGGCTTTACATTTTCCTCTATTATTTTATCCCAATCTATATCTTCCAAATTCATGCTCTTTATTATTGTCCCCAATAATATAATGTTCATTACCTTTGGATTCCCAAGCTTTTCTGCTTCTGCTGTAGCATCAAAGGAGTAGACCTTTCCAGCTCTTGCCTCAATCAATTCCTTTGTATTTTCTGGATAGGTATCCTTACCACTTAATACGCCAATTGGATTAAATCGTGCAGTATTCAATACTACGACCCCATCTTCTTTTAAGTAGTCAATATTTCGCAATACCTCCAATTCTTCAAATCCCATTATAATATCAGCTTCTCCCATAGGTACAACTGGAGAAAAAACTTTGTCGCCGTATCTCAGATGAGTTAATACCTGACCTTCTCTTTGACTCATACCGTGTACTTCACTCATCTTTACATCATATCCTGCACTCATCAAGCCAATAGTCAAAAGCTTGCTAGCAGTTATTGTCCCTTGTCCGCCAATTCCAGTTAGTAATACATTCTTTGTCATATTATTTTTCCACCTTTCTTATCGCTTTTACAGGACAAACCTGAGCGCAAACACTACATCCCACACACTTATTAGGATCTATTGAAGATTTCTTAATTTCTTTCTTAAATGAAATTGCTGGACATCCTGTCTTTGTACATTTTCTACATCCTATACATACACTTTCATCAACAAAATATTTACTCTGGAAAGAACCAGGGAAGTTTTCCTTATCGCTTTCAGACTGAATCTTTAACGCACATGGCCACCAAGTGATGATTACAGATGGTTCATCTAGTGCTAACGCCCAATCCAGTGCTGCTTCAACTTCCTCAAGGCTGTTAGGATTAATACGTCTAATATTTTTAACACCTATTGCTCGAACAACTGACTCAATATCAACTTCAGTAACCTGCTGACCCTGAGCTGTAAATCCTGTACCTGGATTTTGTTGCTGACCAGTCATTCCTGTAATTCTATTGTCAAGAATACATGTAACAGTGCTGCTGTTGTTGTACACAACATCTAACAAGGAATTGATTCCTGAATGGAAGAATGTTGAATCACCGATTACAGAAACAACTTTAACGTCTTGATTTTCATCCATTGAGAATACCTGTGATGCACCATGTCCCATACTTATACTCGCACCCATGCAAAGTGTCATATCCATTGCATTATAAGGAGCACCATATCCCAATGTGTAACATCCTATATCCCCAGATATCATTATATTTTTTCTCTTACCCAATGTGTAGAAGAAGCCTCTATGTGGACATCCTGCACAGAACGTTGGAGCACGATTTATCATAACCTCTTTTGCTTCATCGAAAATTGGAACTTCCTTTCCTGAAATAGATCTTCTGATTACTTCTGGTATCATTTCACCATGACTAGGAAATACATCCTTACCATGACATTCGATGCCCAATGCCTTTATATGAGTTTCCATTATCGGATCGTTTTCCTCAATTACGTATACCTTGTCGACCTTCCCAGCAAATTCCTTGAAAAGCTTATCAGGTAACGGATTACTAAAACCTACCTTTAGGTAAGATGCATCGTCGCCGAACACTTCTTTCGCATAAAGATAACAATCACCAGAAACAACAACACCAATTTTTGTATCATTGTATTCAGCGAAGTTCCATTCACAGCTATTAGAATAATCGAAAAGCTTTTCCATTCTCTCAAACACATATTGCTTTCTAACCTTTGCGTTAGCTGGCACCATTACATATTTAAGTGGTTGCTTTTCCCATTTTTTTATCCCCACTTCTTCTCTATCTTCAATTTCAACTAATCCTTTTGAGTGACAGACACGAGTTGTCATTCTTATTATAACTGGAGTATCATATTCCTCACTCATTTCATAAGCAGCCTTTACCATTACCTTACATTCTTGACTGTCAGCAGGTTCAAACATTGGAACAAACGCTGCCTTTGCTAAATTTCTATTATCTTGTTCGTTTTGTGATGAAAATTGTCCCGGTTCGTCAGCAGTAACAAGAACCAAACCACCATTTACCCCCGAATATGCTGCTGTAAAAAATGGATCAGCTGCAACATTTAACCCGACATGTTTCATAGCCGCAAATGATCTAGCACCTGCCACACTCGCACCGATTGCTGATTCCAAGGCTACCTTTTCATTTGGAGCCCACTCTGCTACCAAATATTTTCTATCGATTTCAGACAAATTTTCCAAAATCTCAGTACTAGGAGTACCCGGATAAGCAGATGCAAATTTTACACCAGCTTCAAAAACACCTCTTGCGATAGCTTCATCGCCTGTCATCAATTTTTTCATATCATACCTCCAAAACATTTTAAAAAATACACCCTTAGGTATTTCATATTTTTTTACTTGACGTTAATCTAAATAGAAACAATTTGATAATTAATTTATACCAAATATAAAAATTTATGTCAACAAAATGTTTATTTTTTGGAAATTATACACAATTTATCAATTTATTTAATTTTCAGAATTATGTTATTTTATAGAGTATCACATTATTTTTTGCCTTTTAACTTCTATAAAAAAACAATTTTTTCTTTATAATAAAAATTTATGACAAGTTTATAACGTTAAAAAATAAGGTCAATTTCTCCTGATTGTATAAAATCAAAAAGAACGTTTTGATCGAACTCATAAACTCCATCAAACTCAACAATGTTCTCCAAAATACTCTTCAATAAATTTTCCACAAAAATTTGGGTTTCATAATCATAAGTAGCCAAATATAATCGTTCGTCATCAACGTATATCAAAAACTGTATATCGTTGTTGATTACATATATTTCATTATCCACATGGCTATTATCACTCCAATATTGTGTGTACAAAACTCCATTTTCGTATTCCAATCTTTGAATACTTTTATATAGATTGGTTATCATGTTATCGATTTTATCAAATATATCTAAATCATCTACACTGAAGTTTTCATCAAGTATATTAAAAACACTTATAGCCTCCCGTTTTGAAATCAATTCAAATACATCTTCTTCACTAATCGGGTTGTTAAATGTAATGATAATTGACAAAAGATTATACATATCAACATTTTTTTCGATTACAATAATCAGCTTTGTTTCGTAATATCCGTCGATGTCCTCGTATACAGTACTACAAATATATCTATCATCACTCTTTCTATTGACGTGGTTATATAGAAAAGTTCCGTTAATTTCGGTTATATGCTGATTAGACAACAAATCACTACCCGAAAAACTAAGCAAAGCCTCTCTATCTCTCGCAATAAATCTCATGACCATATAATTGACAAATTCGTATTCAGAGTCAATTTTTTTACACAGCTTGTTGAACATAACACTCAGTGACTTGACTTTTGCAAAATCGAAACAACTTACATCATTACTATCACTACCATCATTATTGTCATCAATATTATTACTATTACTGCACTTCTTTAATTTTTCTATATAGAAATCATACATTTTCTCTGTAAGATTTTCAGGAATCTCCTTTTCATTTCTTATATTCTTATCATAAAAATGTGCGAAAAGCGACAAGGCTTCTACTTCTTCCAATTCAATATTTTCACCACCAAAGCAACTACTCTTATTGATATAAAAGTCAGATAACTCCCTGTCACTTGCATCCTTTTTTACGAAAAAATCATATATTCCCAGTCCCTCAGAATCTAATAAAAACACATGTGCTTCTATTCCTGATATATCCGATTCCCACTCAACTGCCATCATCATAGCTCCCATTAGCCTTGTATTTGTACAAAATGCTCTTTTAAAATTCATACTTACCTCCATCACATAACAACTATATCTATTATACTACACATCTCATCAATCAATTGAACATTATTAAAATATCTGCCATACAGCTGCTTATTTTTTAATACTTAGGTATCTATTTTTCAGTATAATTGAATAACTTATCCATCAAAATCAACCTCAATTTTCTAGCATAATTGAATATCTTATCCATCAAAATCAAGCTCGATTTTTTAGTATAATTGAATATTTTGTTCAACAAATTATCAGATAGTGATATAATAGTCTAAAGAATTGAAATTGGAGGTACTTATGAAAAAAAATATTGTTGCGTTTTTTGACATTGATGGTACTCTGTACAGGGATTCATTACTGATTGAACATTTTAAAAAATTGATAAAATATGAGTTGATTGACTCTAGGGAGTGGTCAGAACATCTTGAAAACACATATAAAAACTGGGAAAAGAGGCAAGGAAACTACGATGATTATCTCCATGAAATATCTGATCAATATGTAGAAGCAATAACTGGCCTAGAAAAGTCTTTTATGGATTTTGCCAGTGATCAAGTTATCAAGCTAAAGGCGGACAGAGTCTATAAATATACAAGATCTAGAATTAAATGGCATCAAAGCCAAGGCCATATAATAATATTTATTTCGGGATCACCAGATTTCTTGGTCGAGCGAATGGCTAAAAAATACAAGGTCAATGATTATATTGGAAGTACCTATGAATATATTGATGGAAAAATGACTGGTGGTGTCATTCCGATGTGGGATTCTGAGAGCAAAAATAAAGCAATTGATGACTTTATAAAGAAGTACAATATTAATATGGATGCTTCATACGCCTATGGGGACACAAATGGAGATTTTGATATGCTAAAAAGAGTTGGACATCCAATAGCTATAAATCCTTCTCGAGAACTTCTTTTTAAGCTTTCTGAGGATTCTTCCTTTAAAAAAAGAACAAAGATTATAGTTGAGAGAAAAGATGTCATATATCAGTTAAATACAGATGTCATCCATATTGAAGATGACTGTAACAAATAATTAATCTATTATCCAATTTGGCTAATATTATTGATTGACCAATTTAGCTAATATTATGGTAATTGTATTATACTAATACGTAAAATTTCGTTTATCGTCGTATAGATTCGAAAAATAATGGGAGGTAATTTATGAGTACATATGCAGACTATTCACAAGTAAGAAATTTATTCTCACAAGGAAATTTCAGAAATTGTTATGAGGCTCTTAACAATATTTTTGATAGAAACGCAGAGTGGTATTTTATGAGAGGAGTTTCAGCGATGAATCTTGGATACTATGAAGAAGGTGAGGATTTTATCAAAAGAGCAAAATTTATGGATCCTGAAAACCAAGAATATACTGAGGCATACAATAGGTATATTAATTATAGAAATGGCTACAATGACAGAGCAAACTATTACAATAACAATAGACAGAGAATGAATAATCCTGGATGCTGTTGCTGCTGTGGTGATAGCTGTTGCGATACACTTTGCACTTTATGGTGCTGTGATTCTTGTTGTGAATGTGCCGGCGGGGATTTAATCACTTGCTGCTAATCGGAGAAAAATATGAATGAAAAATTCGATAAAGATATAAAAACCAAATATCTTGCGACCAATGGTATACTGTTGGCATTAAACTTGATTACAATCGTTTTGATCAACTATATTCCAACAAATACCATCGCTTTAATGGCAGTTTCATCTCTATTTATGGCGGTTGCCATAATTGAATCAAATATTAAATTTGGAAGCATATTCTGTGTCGCAAGTATATTGTTTGCTTTTATTCTAATAAATAATAAGCTTCATTTTATAGTTTATGCGTTTACATTTGGAAATTATGCTATAATAAAATACTTGATTGAATCAAAGGTTAGGAAAATAAAATTTCAGTATATGATAAAATTCATCTACTCTATTTGTGCTTTTTCGGCACTTTACCTTGTGTCGACCGCTTTTTTTGACAAAACTATACTGAATAATAGTTTGACTATTTTTCTTCCTGTGATTTTGATTATTGCATATTTTCTTTACGACTATTTGTTTACAATGTTTATCGAAAAATATAATAGTCAATTTAAAAAAATGCTTCACAGAAAATAAACTTTTAACTGAGGCACAAAATTTAAATCGATTTATAAAATTGGCAAAAATTTTAATTCTTTAATTCAAAAGATAGTAAAAATGCTACAGCCTAAGTCAAAATAGACCTTATGCTGTAGCATAAAAATTTAAATACAAAAGATTAACCGCGTCTACCTTTTTCCAATGAATTAGCAATTCTTTCCAATGCACTGGCGATTCTACCAAGCTCCCTTGATATTGAAGAATCTTCATCATCATAAAAATCAATTTTTAAATTAGAAAAGTCATCCTCATTCCACAACTCATCATCAACATATGCTTCATCTTCATTTTCCGATGTGTTTTCTTCATCTTCTAATAGGTCAATGCCTTCATCCATCAGATTTAATTTTTCAATGTGTCTGGCTGTATTTTTTTGTAGCTTACTATCTTCTGATTCATCTCGTGATGAATTCACTCCAGCAGCCTTTAATTCTTCAAGCTTTGGAATCATTCCAGATTCATCCAACTCATAGCCGAAATCATCTTCATCATCATTGATCGATTTTTTAGTTATCGCACCATCGCCAAATAGATCTGCAGTTGCGTTTTCTCCTTCTTCAAATTCAAGGAGTTTTTTCTTTTTATAGTCCATAAAAAACCTCCAATTTTACGAGTCAATTCCATCATTCACGAGTAATAAATTTATTTTTCGAAATTTTTATCGATGATATTGGAAAGAGTATGCCATGCCAAAACTGCACATTTTACTCTGGCTGGCATATTTGACACATTCTCCAAAACAACTGCATCACCCAATGCCTCTATTAAATCATCGTCAACTTCTACTTCTTTCTTTATCATACCAATGAATTTTTCTGTCAACGCTTTCGCCTCGTATATGTCTTTTCCCTTTATTAGGTCAATCATCATAGATGTTGATGCTCTAGAAATAGCACAGCCTTCTCCCGTGAAGCTTGCATCCTTTATCGTTTTTCCATCCATTTCAATCTGAAGAGTTATTTCGTCACCACAGCTTGGATTATGACCTAACTCCGAAAATGTTGGAGAGCTTAATTCCCTCATATTTGCTTTATTATTGCTCTCTTGAAGCAGCATATCTGTGTACAAACTCTTAAGATCCATAACCCATCACCTTTCTAACTTCTTTTAGTTTGTCAATAAAAAAGTCAATTTCTTCAAATGTATTGTAGATTGCAAAGCTCACTCTACAAGTAGAATTTTGTTTCAAGTATCCGTGTAATGGCATAGCACAATGATGACCTGTTCTTATAGCTATATCATATGTATCAAGAACTGTTGAAACATCGTGTGAATGAACACCCTTTATATTAAATGACACCAATGGAGATCTATTGTAGCTTGGTGTTGAATATATTTCTACAAATTCTAGTTCGCTCATTTTTTTATAAGCGTAATCAGTTAAAGCTAATTCATGCTCGTGAATGTTTTCAACTCCAACTCTTTCCATAAAATCTATAGCAGCTGCTAGTGCAATCGCACCACCAACATTTTGCGTTCCAGCTTCAAATTTTGCTGCTGGCTTTGCAAAAGTAGTGTTTTGTTCATAAACATATTCAATCATATCTCCACCGTACATATATGGTACCATTTTATCCAAAAGTTCATATTTACCATACATCACACCTATTCCCATCGGTGCATACATCTTGTGTCCAGAAAAAGAAATGAAGTCAACATCCCAATCCTGTACATCCACTCTAACGTGAGGCGAAAGCTGAGCAGCATCTATTGAAACAACTGCACCCACCTCATGAGCAAGCCTTGTAATTTCTTTTACATCAATTACGGCTCCAACAGTATTTGATGCACCGGCCAGAGAAACAAGCTTTGTTTTTTCACTTAGTGAACTCTTAAATGCTTCCATATCAAGCTCGTGATTATCGTCAAGGTACACATACTTCAGTATAGCTCCTGTTTTTTGTGCAACGTACTGCCATGTAACTAGGTTACTATGGTGTTCATAAATGGAGATTAATATTTCATCACCTTCGTTTAAATATTCCAAAGCATATGAATATGCAATCAAGTTTAGTGCCTCAGTAGTGTTTCTGACAAACACTATTTCCTCAGGCTGTTTTGCATTAATAAAACTTTTTACCGTTTCTCTTGCAGACTCATATTTTTCTGTAGCCAACATCCCAAGATAATGAGCACCTCTATGTGGATTTGCATTTTCGTAACTATAATAGTTTGACAATGCATCAATCACGCATTTCGGTTTCTGAGAAGTAGCCCCATTATCAAAATATACTATTTTCCTTCCCATCTTATCTTCATCAAGATATGGGAATTCTTTTCTTATTTCTAATATTTGTTCCTTGTTCATACTAACCTCCCAAGACTATACAGTCTATATTCTTTTCTCGATGTTTCCCCAAATTTCCTGAACCAAATCCTTGTCCGGTAATTTGTCTATTGTCGGGAATAACTGAGTTTCAACCAACATTTTCTTTGCTTGCTCTTGACTCAAGCCTCTACTCATTATGTAGAAAAGCTTATCTTGATCTATCTTACCAGCACTTGCAGCATGAAGCCCTTCAACATCATCTTCAACACATAGTAATACTGGAACGGCAATTGATCTTACATCTTCATCAAGCAATGTAGCAAATTCTTCTTCGCTTCCTTTTGATCCCTTAGATCCTCTCTTAAAATCAATCGTTCCCTTAAAAGTTTTTCTTGCCTTATCTTTAAGTGCACCATTTACCAGTATATTTGAAACTGTTTCTTCTCCAATATGATTAACATGGTAGAAAATATCTAGATTATCTTCTCCGCCTGCAAAGTACACTGAATCTATATTTGTAGTGGCTCCTCTTCCCTTTAGATTAGCAGTGTAATTTGTAACAGTTCTCTTTGCACCAGACTCTATCTGAATAAAATTAACTGTTGCACCTTCATCCACATCAGCTTCAATATCTGTAAGAGCAGCACTTTCATCAGTGCATCTAGAAACATAATATAAATCAACCTTTGAGTTCTTTTCTGCTGTAATCTTTATTTTAATATGTCTGGAATCATTTCCGTCCTCTATTTTACTGAAATCAAAAAGTGTTGAAATCTCATCATTTTCTTTTGCAGTTATCTCTGTTACTTGTTCTAAAACCTCAGGCAATTCGATTAGGGCATCATTTACCTTAAGCCATCTCCAAGTAAGAAGTGGTAATGTATTTGCTATCATATTTCTTCCTCCTAACCTATTGTACCTTCTAATTCAAGGTTTATTAAATTGTTCATTTCAACCGCATATTCTAACGGTAGCTCTTTTGCTATAGGCTCTGCAAATCCTCTAACAACCATTGATTTTGCTTCTGCCTCACTTATTCCTCTCGACATCAAGTAGAAGATGACCTCATCGTCTATTCTACCAATTTTTGCCTCATGACCTAGATCTACATCTTGATTTGCAATATCGATTACTGGTATTGTATCAGATCTTGACTCTTGATCTAACATCAGAGATTCACAGCTAACTGTAGATTTTGACCCCTTTGCATTCTTTGTAACCTTTACCAATCCTCTGTAAATTGCAACTCCACCGTCTTTTGATATTGATTTAGAGTTTACTGTAGAAGATGTGTTTGGTGCCGCGTGCACGACCTTCGTTCCAGTATCTAAATACTGACCTCTACCTGCAAAAGTGATTCCAGTAAATTCTGATTTCGCATTTTCTCCCTTAAGAACACTCATAGGGTATAGACATGATACCTTAGAACCAAATGATCCCGATACCCATTCTATCTTTCCGTCTTTTTCAACTATACATCTCTTTGTATTCAAGTTGTACATATTTCTTGACCAGTTTTCTATTGTAGAGTATCTAAGCGTAGCCCCCTCTCTGACAAATAATTCAACTGCGCCGGCATGTACATTAACCACATTATATTTTGGTGCTGAACATCCTTCTATGAAATGGCAATAAGCACCCTCGTCGATAACTATCAACGTGTGTTCAAATTGACCTGCACCTGGAGCGTTTAATCTAAAATAAGATTGAAGTGGAACATCCACTCTAACTCCCTTTGGAACATATACAAACGATCCACCAGACCAAACAGCATAGTGAAGAGCAGCATATTTATGATCCGAATTTGTAATACACTTCATAAAATATTCTTGAACTATTTCAGGATACTCCTTAACAGCAGTATCAAAATCAGTGTATATTACTCCTTGATCCAAAAGATCTTGCTGAATATTATGGTAAACAACCTCTGAATCATATTGTGCTCCAACTCCGGATAGATTTTTTTCTCTCTCAGCTTCTGGAATACCTAGCAAATCAAAGGTATTTTTTATATCTTCAGGAACCTGATTCCAATCCTCTACCAAGTCTGCATCTGGACGAATATAAGTAGTAATGTCGTCAATATTTACTTCATCCAAATTTGGTGCCCAGTTTGGATTATCCAATTCATAAAACTTCCTGACAGACTGAAGTCTGATATCCAGCATCCAATCAGGTTCGTTTTTTTCCTTGCTTATCTGTCTAACGATATCCTCAGTCAAACCTTTTTCTGTCTTTGATTTATATTTAAATTCATTTTTTATATCATAAATCCCACGATCGTATTCCTCGACCTGAGTTCTTTTTCTTGTATCCTTATTAGTTTCCATTAGATGAATTCACCTCATCTCTAATCCAGCCGTAACCTTCTTCTTCAATTTTGTGTATCAGTGATGCATCTCCCTCTTTTACGATTTTTCCATCAATTATAACATGAACGTAATCAGGAACAACATTTGATATTATTTCCTTATGATGAGTAATTATCATCAGAGCCTTGTCTTCATCCTTCTTAAAGTTTTTTATTCCCTCTGATACTATTCTAACAGCATCTACATCTAATCCAGAGTCAGTTTCATCAAGCATAGCTAGCTTTGGATTAAGTATTTGCATTTGCAAAATTTCAGTCTTCTTCTTCTCTCCACCAGAAAAACCATAGTTCATATATCTAGATGCATACTCAGGCTTCATTTCCAGCTCTTTCATTCTCTTTGATAAATCCAGATTAAATCTCAGCACAGAAACTGGTTTGTCATCTACTGCAGATTTGGAAGTTCTGATAAAGTTTTCAACACTTATACCCGGTACTTCTATAGGGGATTGGAAAGACATGAATATACCTCTTTTCGCTCTTTCATCAGCTGCAAATTCTGTGACATCTTCCCCTTCAAAGAAAATCTTTCCAGAAGTTATTTCATACTTAGGATTACTCATTATTGTATTTACCAATGTAGATTTTCCAGAACCATTTGGTCCCATGATAACGTGTGTCTCACCTTTATTAACCTTTAGATTTACATTTTTTAATATATCTTTTTCACCTACTCTTACGCATAGGTCTTTAATTTCTAATAATATCTCGCTCACTTTTCCACATTCCTTTCGCTATTTTTTATATAATAAAATTGGTACAAGTCTATATTACTATGATTACCCAAAAAAATCAATTAATCTCGACTAATTTAGTAGGAATTATAAAAAAAATTTTTGATTCTCAGTTTTTTTGCATAAAAGCAGAATCCATATTAATCGTAAACTCATATTTTAATATGATTTTAAAAAATATTGGCTGTATAATGCTTTTCAAAAAAAGTAGCTCACAGCATTCATCAAAATAGTTATCAGAATGTGTGAGCCATTATCAGAGTTTCTCAATTAAGCAAACTCATATTATTTTTTATCACAACTTTTTATTTTTTTCTCTTTAGTATGTATAATCCACCAGAAACCATTGCAATACCAGAAGCACTATAAGCCAATGTGCTTTCTACACCAGTCTTAGCCAAAGTACTACCTGATTTTGATACATTACTTCCAGTTGAAGAAGTTGTTCCATTAGAAGTTTTTGAACTTGAACTTCCCACAGTAATTGTAAACACTTGATTATTTACTTTTCCTGCCTCAACCTTAAATGCATGTTTCTTTGCATTTGAATAGTTATACAGCTTATAGTAGTAATTACCAGCTTCTAAAGCTACAACACCATTCTTTCCAAGTAGCTCTGCACCCTTAGAAACCTTGTCATATTCAAATATACCTTGAGAATTTGTTTTACCCACAAACAACAGCTTTTCATTAGAACCATCTGCATCTGTCGAATAAATTGCAATTTCCTGATTTTCAAGTGGAGTCTTTTTCTCATTGCGAACTAGAATTTTAACTCCAGTCTTAACTTCACTTAAGTTATTTCCCTGTGATTGATCGTTTCCTGATGAACTTGTGCTCTTTGAGTAGTTAACAGACAAAGAAACTATTTTTGAAGCAGCAACTTCAACAGCATACTCATTCTTTACTGGCTTTAATGCCGATGTTGAATTTTTGGGAACAATCTTATAGTTTCCACTAGGAAGTATTAGAGTTCCATTTGAAGTATCAATTACCGTATTTGAATCCTCACTAGTTCTATTTATAACATCTAAAAGCAATCCATCGCTATCTGTTGTCAATGAAGCCAATCTCACATATGCTCCATTAACCTGCTTGAACAAATCAAGTGTAGCTCCTTCAACAGGATTACCAGATGCGTCAACAGCATTTACTACCAATTGAGCCTTATCACTGCTCAGCTTTGAATATGCTCTTTCAATATTTGGTGCAACTCCATTCACTACAGAGAATTTAACAGGCTTCACATTTTTAACAAATCCATCTACAACTGATTCGTCAACATAATAATATGAACCATCCTTTAAATTCAAATCACCCTTATCATCAATAATGTTGCTCACATCAAAAGAATTAAAGGCAACCACAGATTCTTTATTTAGCTTACCCTGCTCGTTCGTCTTAACAGTAAATATCTTTTTTGATACATTATTTGTCGTTGAGTAGAAAGCAAGTGTGACACCGGATAAAGGCTTATTATCAGTTGAATTTACAACTGAAGTTATTATACTTTCAGCATAAATATTATTTAACGTCCCCGCTGAAACAGCCATTGGAATAGCAAGTGTCATAGCCGCTAATAGATTTAATATTTTCTTATTAGTTTTCATATTGTCCTCCTAAATACTTACCCTATTCTATATTTTAAAAATAATTCAAGTACACAAATCGATATATATTAATAATACCATAGTATAGTGAAAAGATAAATAGTATTTGACCTTAATTTTATCATTATTTGCATAATTTTAATAAAAAACCGTTGATTTGTGTTATAATTGTCTATACTAGTGGAAATGATTTAGAACTCGAGGAGGTGAATAGGCATTTTTGCCTATATTTATGAAAAAATTTATTGCAATTGTCATTATTCTAGCTGGTGTCGTATTTTTTTCGATGCCAAAAATTTCGGAGCTGCTGTTAGAAAAAAATTCAGAGGAAGTAAAAATTGAGCATCTTTCCGACAGTGAACTTGAAAAAAACGCTAAAAGTGGGAATAAATCATATGACCAATCAAAAATAGATCCAATAGACGTAAATGGTGTTATATTGAATAGACAGAATGCTGATATGTCGAAGATTGTAGGTCAATTGGTAATTCCTTCAATCAACAAAAACATCGCTATTTTTGATGGATTGGAAAACAACAATCTGATGTATGGTGCATGTACTATGAAGCCTAGCCAAAAGATGGGATTAGGAAATTATTCAATAGCTGGTCACTACATGAAAAATGATAAACTTCTATTTGGTGGACTAATGAATGTGAAAATGGGTGATTCAATTAGAATCACTAACAAGAAAAATATATACGAATATGAGGTTTTCAAAACTCTAAAAGTCACTGATGATAGAGTAGATCTAATATCAGACTCAAAAATAACAGAATCTGACGGAAAAGCCATAGTATCATTGATGACTTGCTACTACGATGAAGCTGGATACAGGTATTTTGTTATTGGTAAATTCAAAAAATTGTACCCTTATAGCCAATCGAAAATGCTAGAAGGCTTAAATTAAAATGTTAGAAGACATGAATTAAATAGAATAACTCGCACACCACTACAAGCATAAGAGTGTATGTTGCGAGTTTTTTATTTAACCGAATATTAATCATTTTGGAATTTCTACATATTTTTCTTCTCCTCAACTCCAATTAAAATTCCCTTGTATCTTAAATATACACCTGAATATAGGATGTTTTCTATTATCGTTCTATTTAGATTTAGATCCAAGGACAAAATATTCATCTCTAATCTAGAAAGTATCATGGAAATAAGTTTGTCTACCCTCATTTTTAACGCTTCTCTATCATCCTTATATGAAATAAAAGGATTATAAGATTTATTTTTAATATCGTCATCCAGATCTGCAAACGCATCCAATATATAGATGTATTTTCCAATATTAAATCCCACATTCTTCAACCTCTGAGTATATTCATCGTCCTTGTAGGAAAAAACTTCTGCCATCAAGTTCCCGAATGTATTTGAAATTTCGTCTATATTTGTATTTTCCGCCTTTTCCAAATCGCTCAGTCTATCTAAATTTTCCTTTATCAACCTCGCCTTTTCAGGGTATTTTTTTAAAGCTGTATCATAGCTTTTTCTATACGCTATCTCCGCTAATTTATTTTTTATTCCACCATCATCAACTACGTTGTCTTGCAGTTTATAATACGAAAGTAGAATATTCATGCTAGCGGCGTACTCCGTTATCTCGTTGCTTATATGTTTTTTTTCTTTTAAGGGATTGACAATACAGTGCTCATGATAAACTTCCGAAGCTGGTTCATATACAGAGCTCAATAACACAATTAAAAAGGTAATATCATAGTTCAATGTTAATCTCGAAATTTCAGTATGATTTCTCTTTAAATATTTACACAAACCGCAATAATAAGCCTTATACGTTTCAAATTCTCTAAAAGTTAAATCCATCTTGTTTATTCTTACATATCCAAACATTTTTACCTCTTTTACATTTTAGTTTATATTGGACAACACAACTGTTTTTTTATATAATATCATTAATATTGACTCAATAGATTGGGTTGTATAAATATAATACTTGAATAAGCTTAAAATATCATTAAGAATTGATGATATCAGATAATATAATGATGGAGGAACAATAAATATGAACAAAGAACAAGTGATTGAAATGTTCAAGGAAGGTTTGGATTGTGGCCAAGTCATAACTTTGGCAATAGCAGAAGAGCTTGGACTTGATAAGGAATTGGCTCTAAAAAGTGCCGCTCCTTTTGGCGGTGGAATATTTGAGGCGGATATATGTGGATCTTATGTTGGAGGTCTGATCGCACTTGGGTTTAAATATGGTCATTCAAATCCTGGAGATATGGAAACAAAAGGTCAAATGATTTCAAAAATTTTTCAGTACAAAGAAAAGTTCAACCAACTACACCAGTCACATACCTGTGCTGGAATATTAGGCTACAATCTCACTATTCCTGAAGAATCAAAAATCATAGAAGAGAAAAATTTGATGTTCACTGTCTGTCCACAATTGGTGTTGGATGTAATCGACATAGTAAAAAATTTGTAACTTTATGATTCAAAAAATATTCTTATAAATTTTATTAATAAAAAAAGGGGTTGACCCAAAAGAGAGCACAAATAAAAATACACGCTACACATTCATTTCCATGCATGGAGAATGTGGGCGTGTATTTTATTTAGGGCTCTTATGAGTCAGCCCTTTTATTTTACTAATCATAATGTTACTCAGATGTTGCTCCTCCACAGCTTGATCCTGCTCCCGCAGTACAACCATAGCAATGCTTACCTGTAACTATCTTTCTAGTTTTTAATTCTCCATTTTCCAAATCAAATATACTAATGCTACCCTCTATCTTCATATCAACAGCCTGATTGAAATCACAGTCATACAAGCTTCCGTCCCATGCTACAGAAATTTGATTTCTACACATCATATTCTCCACTGTATTTTGATTAAATGAGCCAAACAAAACCGCCATATATTCATCTAGCAAATCATTCTCATGCAAAAAATCACCAAATCTTCCAATTGGATTATTTGTGATAGTATACAAATTATTAAAAACTACTCCAAATTGTGAATACAGTTTTTCCTTATATAACGACTGCATTGAATCCTGAGATGGTGGCAAAAACGCACCATTAGGATTATACACAATATCTAGTGAAAGTTCTGGATCAATTCCATATCCAACTCCATTCAATAGCTTTATCACTTCTATAGATTTGTCAAACACACCATCTCCCCTTTGATTATCGGTGTTCCTCTTTGTGTAGAAAGGTATTGAACAGACAATGTTTACCTTATTTTCTTTATACACATCAATCAAATGCTTGTATTTATCTGACAACAATATAACTAAATTAGTCCTAACAATAACTCTATCAGCTAGCTTTGAACTTTCCTTTAAAAACCATTCAAAGTTGGGGTTCATTTCTGGGGCTCCACCCGTTATATCTATCGTATCAAATCCGTGCTTTTTAAAAACTTTTAAACAAGACTCAAGAACCTCCTTGCTCATAATTTCTTTTCTCATTGGACCAGCACTGACATGACAGTGCTTACACTTCAAATTACAAAGTCTTCCAACATTTATTTGAAGTACGGAAAGTCTTGGTAGTGTCTTTAAATGAGATTTATCGTCTACCATATCATCAAAATTTGGAATATCTATCATTTTATCTAATTCATCAATCTTCATAACACCGTCTCCATATCTACTTTATAGTCAGCTTATCGGAAATATTTTTACTCTGGACTCCAAAAGCCAGCGTTGCACCGGCTTTTATTGCCGCTGCCACATGAATCGCTTCCATTATTTGATCCTGATCGCAACCGAAATTTAAAGCTGTATGAGTATACGAATCAATGCAGTATGGACACTGTACTGTATGTGCCACAGCCAAAGCAATCAATGCTTTTTCTCTGGCTGTTAATGCCCCTTCAGCAAAGACTTCACCATAATATTCGATGAATTTATTCCATAACGAACTTGCATCTTCTCCAATTATGCCTGAACCAAATTTGTTCAAATCCTCTTTTTCAAAATAATTATTCATAATTACCTCCTCTTTTTAATCTCTTAAATATATATTATGGTTAATAGATGAATATGTCAATTAATGAAACAAAATTTAAAATTCAATAGATAATTTGTATAGTTTATGTCAGTAATATTGATATTTTATATATAATTATGATTAAACACATTTAGTTTGTTAAATCATTCGTTCTACAGTTCACCTCATAATCTTTTGAATAGATATACATTATTATTTACGGAACAAGTGTAATAGTATATACTTTTATTATGGGTAAAATAAATAATTCTATATAGTCTGTTTTCGGCAGTTTATATAGATTTCAATAAAAAATTTATTTGCTTTTTTAATTGACATTGAAAGGATATCAACATGAAACGAATATTAGTTACAGGAGCTACCGGTCAAATTGGAACAGATTTATGCGATGAGTTGAGAAAAATATATGGCGAAGAAAATGTAATCTCTTCAGCCAGAAACGCCAAGTCTGGTATTACGGATAATTGCATTTTTCATAAACTAGATTGCAGAGACTCCAAAGGCTTTTACGAATTGGCTAAAAAATACAAGGTCGACACCATTATTCATCTAGCAGCAGTGTTATCGGCTGTGGGTGAACAAAATCCGAATCTACTTTGGGATATTAATGTAAATGGGTTATATAATGCATTAGAAATTTCAAGAGAATTGAACTGCTCATTGTTCGTTCCTAGTTCAATAGGTGCATTTGGTCCAAGCACTCAAAAAGACAACACACCTCAGATTACTATTCAAAGACCTACTACGGCATATGGTATAAGCAAGGTGAGTGGTGAGTTGCTGTGTGACTACTATCATTCCAAATATGGTGTTGACACTAGAGGCGTAAGATTTCCTGGATTAATTTCATACAAGACTTTGCCAGGTGGGGGTACAACTGACTATGCTGTCCATATCTACTATGAGGCTTTAAAATCTGGTCACTATTCTTCTTTCATCGCAGAAGGAACATATATGGACATGATGTATATGCCTGATGCTGTCGACTGTATTATTAAATTGATGGAAACTGACTCCAGCAGACTTATTGACAGAAATGCTTTCAACGTCTCTGCAATGAGTTTCGAACCAGAGGATATAAGAAAGAGTATCCAAAGAATTATCCCTGAGTTCACAATGGATTATAATGTTGATCCGATAAGACAGGCTATTGCAGACAGTTGGCCAAACAAACTTGATGTTAGTGCTGCAAGGGAGCAATGGGGATTCGACCCAAAATTTGATTTAGACAAAATGACTGATGATATGCTTCGTCATTTAAAAAACAGGTAGGAGGAAAGTATGTTTGAAAACCTACAAAAATCCAGTAGGAAAAATCATTTAAAAGATACGATAATAAAAGTAAATAATACAACTATAGGTGGAGAGTATTTGACTATTATTGCCGGACCATGCTCGGTCGAATCTGAGGAACAAATAGTCGATATTGCAAAATCCGTTAAAAAAAGTGGTGCCACAATACTTCGAGGAGGTGCCTATAAGCCTAGAACTTCACCATATGATTTTCAAGGGTTAAATGAGGATGGTTTAAAGCTTCTTAGTATTGCAAAAAAGAAAACAAACTTGCCTATTATCTCTGAAATAGTGAGCGTTGATCATTTGGAATTTTTCGATGACATAGATATTCTACAGGTTGGTGCAAGGAATATGCAAAACTTTGAGCTACTGAGAGAACTTGGAAAAGTAAAAAAAACAATCTTGTTAAAAAGAGGCTTTGCCAACACTATTGAAGAATTTTTATCAAGCGTTGAATATTTAATGAGTAGTGGTAATGACGATATTATCCTTTGTGAACGAGGTATAAGAACCTTTGAACATGCCACAAGAAATACACTTGATCTTTCTGCTGTTGCCATGTTAAAAGAAATATCACATCTTCCAGTAATCGTCGATCCAAGCCATGCAACTGGGATTGCAAGTCTTGTTAAGCCGATGTCCTTGGCTGGTGTCGCTTCTGGTGCCGATGGTATAATGGTTGAGGTTCACAATGATCCTCAAAACGCACTGTCTGATGGAAAGCAATCTATCACTCCGTACGAATTTGACGATATTGTGAGAACATCATTAAAGATAAGAGCTTGCCTATAATATTGGTTAGCATTTTAATAATTCTTAATATAATTCAATGAATTTGGAGTTAATACGATTATATAAACGATTATTTGAAAAATATTAAATCCCTATTGTAAACCTTATATTATTATGGTTTACAATAGGGATTTTTTATGGTATACTCTTAAAGTAAAATTAATTAATTTAGGGGGTATAAATTGAATACTAATTCTCAGAAAACTAGAAATATGATACTTTGTGCTTTTTTTACAGCACTTATTGCCATAGGGGCATTTATTAGGATACCACTTCCAATCACTGTATTTACAATGCAGTTTATATTTGTTCTTCTATCTGGACTAATTCTTGGACCAAAATTCGGAGCACTTTCCTGTATTCTGTACTTAGTAATAGGTCTGATTGGGTTTCCTATATTCTCTGAAGGCGGTGGACCAGCGTACCTACTTAAGCCAACATTTGGATATTTGATAGCATTTGCAATAACGTCATTTATAGTTGGCCTTATGAGAAAAAAAGTCGGAACAGATTCAATTCCAAAGCTATTTGTAATATGCTTGATAGGAATGTTTATCACTTACCTATTGGGTACACTTTATACTTATTTTATATTAAACTTTGTAGCAAAAACACCGACACCATACTGGGCATGCGTTGCAAGTTTATTTCCAGTCGTTGCTGTAAAGGATGTTGTGAGTTGCTTTGTAAGTGCTGCTACAGCAAAAAAGCTTTCAAAAAAAATGATCTTATAAACCTTTCTTTTATATAAGCTAAAAAAACGTAAAAGCAAAAATGCTTTTACGTTTTTTTTAAGATAATGTACACTCTGATACCACGCAAATTATATAACAAAACAATATTTATCAAGAAATATTTATCAAACAATATACACAGCAATCATAAAAGCTTCATCATAATATGACAACTCATATTATCTTGCTATATCAAATGGTCTGGATGTGGATCTTCCTTTACCTCTTCCTCATAATGCTTATTATCCAATAAATATTTTCTAATCACGAAAAGTCCAGCTATTGCTATCACACCAATAAAAACCTCTGAGATGCCACTTCCCTTTGGAACCAGCAGCATCTTTCTAGCAATACCGTATAAAAGTACTTCTAGTAGTGCAGTTTGTTTTCTAAGAGTCAGCATAACCGCTATTTCAACACCGATTACCAACAACAATATCTGAGCAAAAATACCGTTAATCTGCTCATAATCTATCGGTTGATTAAAATTCACGATACAAGTTGTATATATTATTCTCAATGTGTCGAAAATACCTAAAGTAACTGCAATCAAAATTACCAGAGATAACAAAGCCTCCAAAGTATATGCCGTCTTTAAAATAAACTTTCTCTTTTTCTTATTGTCCATAAAATCCTCTTACCTTTCCCCTATATCAAGTTAATAGACTATTCCATAAAATCATATCCTATCTTTTTATCAATTTATTCTTGACTATCGAATTATAAAATTTTTATCATTTTATTATCGACTATTGAATTATCAAATCACACCTATCGATAATTTTACTGTTCTATTATACCATTCTTTCCTAAAAATTAGAACAATATTTATTTATTAAAATTAGTTGACTAATCAACCAAAATATTATATACTTAAAAATAGTTGATTAATCAACTATTAATTCAAAAGTACATCAACAGTATAATTGATGTAAAATAATATGTTATGCAGCAATAAAATTATCAAATATTATTCGGAGGAAAAACTATGATAAACAGTCTGGGAAGACTTATTTCTATCCTATATAGAAAAGGCAATATTTACAAAAATATGATTTTAGAGGACTTTAATATCACTGCATCTGAGCAACCATTTCTATCTTCGCTTTTCAATGAAGATGGTGTATCTCAGGAATATTTATCGTCAAAGCTTTTACTTGACAAAGCATCTACCACAAGATCGCTTCAGTCACTTATCGACAAGGGATATATCAAAAAAAAGAGAGACGATAATGATAAAAGAATAAATAGAATATTCTTGACTGAAAAATCCAAATCAATCGAAAAGGAAATCAAAGCTCGTTTGGAAAATTGGAACGATATTTTGACATCAGATTTAAATGAAAGTGAAAAGGAAATGGCATACCTGATATTAAACAAAATGGTGAACAACCTAAACAGCTGTAAAAAAAGGTAAAAACAATTTATCAGTAAAAGCAGCTCACAAAAAACTATTATTAATACAAAATACTATTATAAGTTAAATATAAGAGGTGAAAAATGGAAAGTACTATACAAAATGAAAATCCAATTGGCACTGAGAAGGTTTCAAAGTTATTGTTTCAGTTTTCAGTTCCAGCAATTATTGGTATGACAATCAATGCATTGTACAACATCGTCGATAGAATATTTATCGGTAATAGCCCAGATTTAGGTGCAATTGGTCTTGCCGCCATCACAATCTGCTTTCCCATAATGATAATAATTATGGCTGTTGGGATATTATTCGGAGTTGGTGGGGCAACCGTGTTCTCTATTAATCTTGGCAAGGGTGATATTGAAAGAGCAAACAAAGCAATATCTAATGCTACAACACTTTTGATAGTCTTTGGACTATTGATCACTATAATCGGTGAAATATTTTTGAAGGATTTGCTAATCGCCTTTGGAGCGAGTGAAGCAATGCTTCCATACTCGGAAGAATATTTAAGAATAATACTTTTGGGAGCGTTATTTCAGGTCTTGGCAATGGGTATGAATAATTTCTTGAGAGCAAATGGAAAACCAAAGTTGTCCATGATGACAATGCTAATAGGTGCAATCATTAATACAATTTTAGATCCAATTTTTATTTATGTATTCAGAATGGGAATGACTGGTGCAGCACTTGCAACCATTTTTTCTATGTTTGTCTCAATGCTTTGGGGATTATATCATTTCTTAAAGAAAAGTGAACCACATAGAATAAGGCTCAAAAACATGAAGCTAGAAGCTGACCTTGCTCTTGAAGTTATTTCTCTGGGTATACCAGGATTTTTACTTCAGTTATCAGGTGGGTTATTATCTGCAATATTGAACTCTTCGTTGCTTAAATACGGTGGAGACATTGCAGTTTCAGCCATGGGAATTGTAAACAGCATTCAAAATTTATTAATTCTTCCAGTTGTGGGGCTTAATCAGGGTCTACAGCCGATAGTGAGCTTTAACTATGGAGCAAAAAAACATACCAGAGTCAAGGAAGCTGTTTTATTGGGAATAAAAATTGCTTCCATAATTTCGATCGCAGGCTTTCTAGTAGGTCAGATTTTTCCTAAATTCATGGTGTCGCTCTTCAACCAAGATCCTGAGCTACTAAAATTCGGTGAATATGCAATGAGAACTTGGTTTAAGATGACTTTTTTAGCCGGATTCCAAATTGTCGCCGCAAATTTCTTCCAAGCGATAGGAAAACCTACAAAAGCAATGCTATTGACTCTTACAAGACAGATTCTTGTACTGATACCATGCATCATCGTTTTCTCAAGGCTTTGGGGTTTAAGCGGAATACTGTATGCAGCACCATTCGCAGATTTGACATCTACAACTATTACAGCCATATTCTTCATAAGCTTTATAAGAAAATATAGCTTGGCATCTAGTGAAAAAATATTAGAAAACTAGGTTGGAATAAAATTTTAATGCGTTTTTAGTAGCCTCCCACTACTTTTAAAAATATACTAAAAAGTGCTCGTACATTCGGTAGTTATCTCTACCAAACGTACGAGCACTTTTGTTTTTTTCACTTTTTTATTTTACATTCTATACTATTTTCAACTGCTCTCATTTTCAAACTTACTTATTCTTTAGTAGCATAATAAACCCAACAAGGAATAATATCAACAAGCTCAAAACACCATTCTTAACATTTCCAGTAATTTGAGTAATTACTCCAACCAAGGCAGGTCCCATGATTGCTGCAAATTTACCGAAAATATTGTAAAATCCAAAATATTCATTTGAATTTTCCTTTGGTATGATTTTTGCAAAATAAGATCTACTAAGCGCCTGTATACCACCTTGTGAACTTGCAACCAACATCGATAACAACCAGAACTCTCTCGCAGATTTCATAAAATAAGCAATAACACAAATCGCCATGTATATAAATATCGCTACAAAAAGCATATTCTTTCCATTGTACCTTTGAGCGAGTTTACCATAAATCAAAGCAAATGGGAATGCTACAAATTGAGTTACCAAAAGGATAATTAAAAGTGTTGTCGAATCTATACCTAAAGTAGTACCAAAGCTTGCAGCCATTCTTATTATCGTATCTACTCCATCTATATAGAAAAAATAAGCAATTAGAAAAACCACTACTTTTTTATCCTTGATTATCTTGACGAAGCTTTCTTTAAATTCTACAAAAATCCCTTTAATATCAAATTCTGATCTTGGCTTTCCATGCATCTGTTCTACATTTTTCATCATTGGCAATGTGAACAAAAACCACCATAGTCCTGTGATGACAAATGATATTTTTGTAGCTGTAACAGAGCTTATACCTATCATTCCATTTTGAACTGCCATAATTATACCAATACAGACTATAAATGGAATCGTACTACCTATATATCCGTACGCATAACCATATGTCGAAACTGTATCCATTCTATCCACTGTCGTAATATCGGTCAAAAATGAATCGTAAAATACATTGCTCAGTGAATAGCCTATCATGGAAATCACATAGGTCAACAACAATGGAATCCAATATCCATATGGAATGAAGGCCATAACCCATGTGAAAATAACTCCAGCGAATGTGAAAATTCCGAAAAATTTCTTCTTGACGCCCATGTAGTCAGCAACTCCCCCCATCAAAGGAGAAAGTACCGCCACTATCAAGGAAGCTATCGAATTCGTGTAGCCCCAGTATGATGTCGCCAATTCCTTAGTCAACCCCGCATCATTTACCATATTTGTAAAATATATCGGCAAAATAGTTGACACCACCGTCATCGTAAATGCTGAATTGGCCCAATCATATAAAGCCCAACTCAGTTCTTTTTTATTCATTTTTAACACATCATACCTCCAAAAATTCTGTCATTACTCTTCCTTGAACGTTATCCATTTCAAATCCGAGTATACTAGCAAACGTGGGACCTTCATCTACCAAATTCATCTGATCCACAAACACGCCCTTTTTTATATCTTTACCTGAAACAAAAAATACTGTCTCATAATCTTTTTTCGTGTATGGATTATATCCATGATTGTTTTTATATATTTTCTTTTCAAAGCCCTTTGCGATCTCTGTTGGTACCACAACTTCGTCTCTAACAGGATTCAAGAAGAAATAGCCCTCTGAAGCTTCTATCATAAATCTACAGCTATCATCTGCACCCATTTCTCTTGCTTGTTCTCGAGTATAAACAGCCTCTATTATTTTATCCTGTACCAACGGTTTGATAATATCAAGCAGAACATTGTCATCAATTTCATCATCTGCATAAATATAACCTGCTCCATCAGCAGATTTACAATACGCCCTTTTATTAATTATCAATCCCTTGTCATCATACTCAAGTAATCCAGCATCGCCAAATAGCTTGTTCACATACACATTACTATGAAGATCTCTACTACTGTGGTCGCCAAGTATAACGATCACCGAATCATCGTATATGCCAATGCTTTTCAATCTATCCACTATATCTCCAAGCCTCTTATCCAGTCTTACCAAGGCTTCTCTTGCCTCTTTTGAATCAAATCCGTACTCATGCCTTTGAGAATCTAAATCTATATAATGAACCATATTTATATCTGCTTTATAATTCTCCAGTGAGTACAAAAAAGATTCATGTGAAAAATTGTCCAATTCTGGCTCACTTACTCCATTTCTGAGATATCCAAATCTTTTATTAAGATTATATTGAAACATCGGACTACCATTCATCAGTGAAACCATTATTTGATTTTGCCATTTTCTATTTGCAAAAATTTCTGGCATATTATATTTTATATATTTTGACCCAGCTGAAACCGGCCAAAACAAAGATAAAATTGAATATCCATTTTCATTCGCTAGCTTTTGAAATGTATCCACCTTAATATCTCTTTCATGCCAAAACCAATCTGGACTTTCTCTATCCATTTGATTCTTTGTGTTATTCACAATACCATGAACATATGGATAGACTCCTGTAGTGATAGATGTGTGAGCACAATAAGTAATACTTGGATAGACGCTCAAAACACTCATACAACCAGAAGCTTCTTTCATATATTCAGAAAATGCTGGCAAAGTTTTCATAAACTCAATATCCACTTTTGATAACCCATCAAAAGACAGAATATGTAAGTATTTTTTCTTCATATTATTCCTCCATCTCACTTGAGAAAACAGCCGCTCCTATTGCACCGGCAAACCTCGCCTGAGGACAGCTTTCAACTGTAGATTCCAAAGCCTCAGACAATTTTTTTATGAAATATTTATTGTCGCAAAATCCTCCAGTCAATACATAATTTTCCGCTGGTATTTGACTTGCCAGTTGAACGACCTTTGTTACTACCGAGTTTATTACACCATTTGCAATATCCTCTCTAGAAGTCCCTTGTCCAATTAGGCTAATCACTTCAGATTCAGCAAAAACTGTACACATCGAGCTAATTGAAATATCATTTCCATTGGATGCTAGTTCTTCCAATTCTTCCAGTGTCAGTCCTAATCTATTTGACATTATCTCCATAAATTTACCTGTTCCTGCAGAACATTTATCATTCATGATAAATTTCATCACTCTTCCTCTTTTTAGAGAAATGACCTTTGTGTCCTGCCCACCTATATCTATCACAGTCGCATTTTTTTTAAAAATAAAATCAGCACCCTTACCATGACAGGTTATTTCTGTCATCACTTGGTCTGCAAAAGGAACAGAAATTCTCCCATATCCAGTGGCAGTTATTTTTGATTTTTCGATATCCACACCATCCTCAAGCAGAATATTTTTTATTAATTCCGCAGTTTCTCTTGAATTGTACCCAGATGGAATCATGAAATTTTTTTCAATTTTCCCATCCTTCATTATGCACACTTTGGCACAACTTGAACCAATATCTATACCTATATTATGCATTTACTCCTCCAAAATTTTCCAATAAACTAAATATCGTATCTTTCCAACCCCCACCAATTAGGTATTAGGTCTTCAAGAGTAATAATTTCTCTGCTTTCGTAATCGATTAAAATTTCCATTTTCGAATTCAAATTAGAAAGTTGCATAAAAAACTCCCTGCAAGCTCCACAAGGTATTGATGTACTCCCTTTTTCTGGAGGTCTATCCCTAAATACAATTAACCTTTTTACGATTTTTTGTCCACTATCAGAGTACATTTTTATAGCTGCAGTTCTTTCTGCACATAAATCAGCCACTCCACAATCGCTTTCTATTGAAAATCCAGTATATATCGCTCCATCCTCAGCCTCTAATGCACAAACTACCTTTTTTACATTAATAAATGGGGATATTTGTTCTGGAGAGTAAATTTCTTTCGCTCTTTTATACAGCTCTTCCCAAATATCTGCTTTACCACTATAATCTTCCATTTACACCACCTCCATTCGAAGATTGGCCTCACACATTATTATAATATAATTAGGTTCGACTATCAATATGTTATAAAACTCAAGAAACAATATTGTATTAATAGAAATACAAAAAATACAGTATTAAATTGTATGTGAATATATAAAACATTAAAATTTATAACCAATAAAAAAGTATCCTAGCATTCACATTACAAGAGTGAGATGCAGGATACTCTAATCGTGTTAACTTTATAGTCGACACCAAATTTTTATACAATTATTACAATAAGCTAATTATTGAGCTTTTGGTCTTCTCCAAATACCATAAATCATACCTGATATAACTGTTCCTATTGCAATTGACAACAAGAAGAATATTACATGGTTAGGTTGCATTACAAACGATACAAGAACACCACCATGTGGAGCTGGAGCATTGACGTTCCATAGCTGTGTAAGACCTCCAGCTATGGCAGCACCAACAACTGAGCTACCAATTACCCTTACAGGGTCTGCCGCAGCAAAAGGAATTGCACCCTCTGTAATAAATGTCAATCCAAGTATCCAGTTTGTTAGTCCTGACTGTTTTTCTTTTTCATCGAATTTATTTTTGAAAACTGTCGTTGCAAGTGCGATTGCCAAAGGTGGAACCATACCACCAGCCATAACTGCAGCCATCAAATTACCCATATTTGTGCTAGTAAACACACCTATTGAGAACGTGTAAGCAGCTTTGTTTACAGGTCCACCCATATCCACAGCCATCATTCCACCAAGAACAGCTCCCAGCAATATTGCATTACCAGTTCCCAAATGAGTTAATGAGTTGTTCATAGCTGTATTTATTACTGAAAATACAGGAATCACTGCCACAAACATTATTAATCCAGTTATCAATAGGCCAAATACAGGATAAATTATCATCGGCTTTATTCCTTCAAGAGACTTTGGTAGTCCAGAGGTTAATTTCTTTAATCCAAGTATCACATAACCTGCTATAAAACCAGCAGCCAATCCACCTAAGAAACCAGCACCTTGCTGTGCAGCCATCAAACCACCGACCATTCCAGGCATCAAACCTGGTCTATCTGCAATACTCATTGCAATATATCCGGCTAATATCGGTATAAGATATGTGAATGCACCATTGCCACCTATATCCATCAAGAACTTATAAATTTGACTCTCAGCACCAAATGAGCTTTCTGCCATAAACGATATTGCAATCAATATACCACCACCGACAACGAATGGAAGCATATGTGAAACACCATTCATCACATCCTTGTATATCTTGCTTCCAATTGAAGTTTTTTCATTTTGTTTGGCTGACGAAGTGCTTTCTTCAGTAGTTTCGTATACTGCACCCTCACCATTCAGAGTTTTTGTTATCAGCTCTTCTGGATTTCTAATCGCCTCACTTACGGGAGTTTTTATCAGCTTCTTGCCTTTAAACCTTGCCATTTCAACATTTTTATCCGCAGAAACAATAACACCAACAGCCTTTTTTATTTCTTCATCTGTCAGTACGTTTTTTGCTCCGTCACTTCCGTTAGTTTCCACTCTTATGTTCACACCCATTTTTTCAGCCTTTGCCAATAGAGCATCTTCCGCCATATATGTATGAGCTATTCCAGTTGGGCAAGCAGTAACAGCAACTATTAGAGGCTTTTCGTTGTCCATTGATGCTTTCGATTTTTCCTCTTTTTTCTTCTTTTCTTCATTCAGCTGTGCTTCACCAGATTCTATCAATTCAAGCACCTTCTCTGGTGTATCTGCTTCTTTTAGCAATTCAATAAAGTTCGGCTGCAACAGAAGTCTTGACAGACTAGCCAAAGTCTCAATATGAGTGTTATTTGCTCCCTCCTCTGCAGCTATCATAAAGAATAGATATGCTGGCTGACCGTCCAATGAATCATAATCGACTCCCGCTTTACTCTTTGCAAAAAGAACACAAGGAGTATTCACTGCCTTCGTCTTTGCGTGAGGCATTGCTATTCCGTCACCAAGACCAGTAGAAGAAAGCTCTTCTCTATTCAATATTTCTTTCCTAAATTCTTCATCATTATTAATAATTCCATTAACCTTTAGCTTTTCAATCATTTCATCGATAACTTCATTCTTAGAGCTTGAGCTAAGATCCATTATCATTATTTCTTTTTTCAATAAATCTGAAATTTTCATATTTTCTCCTTATAAAAATCAACTATTCAATACAGATCATTCATCAATACAATTAAACATGTATTTCCTTTCAATCTGCGACACTAGTTTACATTAATTTATAAATCTAGCAATCTTCTACAACAACCTTACTTAATATGTTTTCTACACTTTTCTTGTCAGCTATATCTTCGCAAAAAGCAGTTGCAGTACCACAAGCCACAGAAAATTTAAAGCTATCAATTGGATTTTTACCAGATTTTAAGCTTCCAACAAATCCTGCCAACATAGAGTCACCTGCTCCAACAGAATTTACAAGCTCTCCTTCAACCCTTGGTGAATAGTAGACTTCATCCTTGTCAAAGAACAGGGCCCCGTTTGATCCCATCGAAACTATTACATATTTTGCACCTAATTCCAAGCATTTCTTCCCATATGGTATGACATCTTCTTTGTTATTAAATGTTTTCCCAAATAACTCTCCAATTTCATCGATATTTGGTTTTATCAAAAGAGGCTTACTTTTTATCGCTCTTATCAATGCACTTCCAGACGTGTCGACCACAAAATCAGCGCCATTCGTTTTACAAATATCGATTATCTGATCAACTATATCCTCATCCAATCCAGGTGATGAGCTTCCAGAAATAATCACAGTATCGTTTTCATCAATTCCGTTAATTTTATCTAGAAACTGCTGCTGCTCTTGCTTTTTGATGTTTGCTCCTCTACCATTGATTTCACTCTCTGAAGAACTTTTTAATTTCACATTTATTCTCGTATTATCTTCAACAAAAATAAAATCGTGTGGCATTCTCAAATTATCAAACCAATCTGATATATACTTTCCTGTAAAACCTCCCAAAAATCCGGTCGCAGTATTTTCAACACCAACATTAGTCAACAATTTAGATACCATAATTCCCTTACCGCCAACATTTATGTAATCCTTGGTAGACCTATTGAGACTTCCCTCAACAAAATCATCCACATGGATTATATAATCTATCGACGGATTTAAAGTAACTGAATATATCATATACAAAACCTTTCAAAATAATATAACATACCTTATCCATCTAACTTTAAGAGAATTATATCACGATTTTAGACTTTAATCAATCATTTTCTATCATTTTCTTCTATTTTCTTCCATATTTTTCATTTGATTTTTCAAATCCACAATAATTTCTGTCATTTTCTTTCATCATAATATCAAACTATGACTTATACTCAGCTTATAATTCAATTATCGTAGCTACATTAATTATTCTTTTATCTATTTTATTATCTGATTTATTTGTAACTATTGTAACATCATCCAAATCACAAATCTTCGCAAATGAAACTGAACCAAACTTGCTAGAATCCACAACCACATATGAATCCTTTGACAAATCTATTGCAAGCTTTTTGATAACTGCCTCGCTATCGTCAGGGGTTGTAATTGCAGACTTGAACGTTATTCCATTTGCACCGATAAACGCCTTTGTAAACCTAAATTTTAGCAGATTGAGTACCGCCTGTTCTCCTATTACCGTCTGAGTTTTAGGTTTAACTTCTCCTCCAAGTAAATACGTCTTCACTCTATTTTCAACAAGTTTTTGTGCATTATGAACCCCATTTGTTACTACCGTTATATTTTTTTCAGATAAGTATGGAATCATTTCCAAAGTTGTAGTCCCAGAATCTAGATAAACATAATCTCCATCCTCAATTAAACTCGCACAGTATTTTGCAATTGCTATCTTTTCTGTCAAAAACTTTCCTGTTCTCTCATCTATTGAATAATCCAGTGTAAAACTTCCATTTACTGCAACTGCTCCACCATGAACTCTTTTCAATAATCCCTTTGCTTCTAGCTCATCCAAATCTCTTCTTATAGTAGATTCGCTGGCGTCAAGAAGCTTTACCAAATCCTTCAATTTTAATATACTTTTTTCAGACAACATATTTACGATAATTGATTGTCTTTCTTCAGTTAGCAAATCCATCACCTCCATTTTCTATAAATTATATCATTTTGTTTATATTCTTATTTTGGTTTATATGCTGAAAGAGATGATGTTCTGATATAATCCTTCAAATATTTATTTATATCTAGCTCAAATCCCCATTCTCTAGCATACTCTGGCGAAACCGTCCTTGTATCAATAACGATATCAACAAAGCCTGATTTTTTCATTATTCCAACCAACTCTTCCAGAGTCAATGCACCGGCTACTCATGAGCCATACATTCTGGGATCCTCTACAACCTCATTAGGAAGTGGGATATCCAAGGTTATATCTGAAATACCAAATCTTCCCCCTGGCTTTAATATTCTAAAAATCTCGTCATACACCCTTTGTTTATCCGTCGAAAGATTTATCACACAATTACTCAATACAACATCAGCCAAATTATCTCCTACAGGAATATTTTCAATCTCTCCCAACCGAAAATCTACATTTTTGAAATCATTCTTCTTGGCAATTTCTCTTGCTCTGCTTAGCATATCATATGTCATATCTATTCCAATCGCCATGCCATCATTTCCGACCTTTTTTGAAGCCAGAAATACATCCATACCTCTACCACAGCCCAAATCAACTACAATCTCACCTTTTTGAGGCTCTGCAATCTTCTGTGGATTTCCACACCCTAAACCGAGATTTGCCTCATTCGGAATGCTGTTCAAATCTTCCTGTGAGTACCCAATTGATTTACTTATATCGTCCTTTTCTGAATTATTACTTCCCTTTGCTATTTCGCTATAAAACTCTGTGACGACAGTTTTTATTTCATTTTTTTCCATAATCGTTCTCCATCTAATATTCTTCTATCTTTTCGTTCACAATATCTTATTATTCTGGCGTATCCCACAATATAATCGCATTTCAATACTATCTCATTTCAATACTATCTCATTTCTCACATCAATATTATATTTTCTATCAGTCAATCATTTTCTGCGATTTTATGACTTTATTTTTCCAATACCTACATTTTACCATAACCATACTATTACTTTCCACTGTCAAATATTTATAAAAGACTATAAGGGGATTGATAATTATCAATAAAAAAAATATAATGTTAATATACAAAAAATATTTTTATGTTTTAATTTGAGATTGGAGAATTGACTATGAGATACTATCAGGGATGTATGATTTGTGGAGAAGACCTAGTTTATTCAGAAAAATATTCTGAATGTGAATGTTCAATATGCGGAAAACCATTTAATTCAAATGTAAGATGTCAAAAGGGACACTATGTTTGTGATTCATGCCATAGTGCCGATGCGTTGGATATAATTGAAAACTATTGTGTTGGATGTGTTGAAAGCGATCCACTTGAAATTTCAATAAAATTGATGGACGATCCACATATATATCTTCATGGACCAGAACATCATTATTTGATACCAGCCGCCCTAATAACTGCATATTGTAATCAATTCGAAACTCAAAATCAAAAAATCGAAAAACTAAAAATAGCAAAAGAAAGAGCTAGCATTGTTCCTGGAGGCTTCTGTGGATTTTATGGTTCTTGTGGTGCTGGAATCGGAGCAGGAATATTTGCGTCCGTTATATCAGAGGCAACTCCATTGACAACAGATTCTTGGGGATTTGCAAATAAAATGACTGGATTTGTTTTGACTGAGCTTGGCGAAATTGGCGGACCGAGATGCTGTAAGAGAAATGGTTGGTACTCAATAATTAAAGCGAGCGAGTTTTTGGATAGGGAAATGAACAAAAAACTATTCGATTACGAAAACGAACGACCAGTATGTACATACAAAAATAAAAATAAAGAATGTATAAAAATTAACTGTCCATTTTTCTTAATAAAGGATTTAAAAATGCTATGATACTTTCGTATCATAGCATTTTCAGTCAATATAAAAAATTATTATTAAGAATTTATTTGGTATTAAGACTACTTACTTCCTTCTGTTTCATATCCAGCATCAATCCAAGCTATTATTCCACCTGGTTGTCTGTAAATATTTGTGAATCCAGCTTCTTTGGCAATCAAAGCACCAACATGAGATCTCTCACATTTAACAAATCCACAGTAAAGAACGACCTTTTTGTTTTTGTCACTTCCAAGAGCCTTTATAAAAGCGTCTTTTTGCTCTGGAGTAGTTTCATCCAATTTTACTGGCAATTCAGCGTTTACAGCACCTGGAATTCTGTTTTTGTCATAACTCTTTGCAGGCATAGTGTCGACAATAATCATATCTTCTTTTTTGTCTATCCAAGCCTTTAAGTCTTCAGTGCTAACCAATTTGTACTTACCTTCATCAACAGCCTTAACCAACTGCATTGATGCCTGCTCGATTGTCAATTCATTTCCATCTTTGGCAGTACCAGGGCTATCTTTGGCTGGAGCCGCAGCTTGATTTCCTCCACCTGAGCAAGCACTTAAAGAAAGTGCCAATGCAAAGAATAATGCACATACTTTTGTCAATTTTTTCATACCCATTCTCCTTTAAAATAAATTATTCTTATAAAAATTATATCAAATAAGAAAATAGGATTCAATTATACACCGTGAAAACGTTATAGTATTTTTCTATTATCTAATTCCGACAAATTGATTTATTGAATAATAATAAAGTTGGCATGAGATATTACTGCTGTGCTGGAGTTGTGTCCTCTATTTTCTCAGTTGATGTCTTTGCAGAATTTTCTGGAGTTATCACAACTTCTTTTTGTTTCTTAATAACCATATTTTTCAACTGGTCCTCAATTGATTTATTAACGGAATTTTCTCCTCCAACAATTATCACATTGTCAATATTGCCTTCGTTCAACAAATTAATAACTGAGTTTGGTAGTCTATTATTTCTTGTCAATACAACAGTGGCATTTTTTAAACCGGCTATTGTCGATGAAGCCAATGCATCAGGATAATTTCTTCCATCCGCCAAAATTATCGTCTTTAGAGGAGTTCCTGTTAATTCTTCAAACATTCTTGCACCCTTTACAGATGTTTCATATCTATCTGCTCCCTCAACTCTCTTTTGCTCTGCTGGTCCCTTTGGAACAGAATTTACCCCACCGAATACCAGCCAGAAAGGATTACTTGGAATTAAATTAGTCGAATTTGGCACAATATATGAAAGAATATTTCCTCTAATCTGTCCCACAATAGCACCAGCTATCAAGGCATCAGGATAATTTTTTGAATTTATTCCAACAAATTGTTCACCCATTGGATTACTAGTATTTGCTCCATTATAGTAATATCTGGCATAAGCTATTTTTTGTGCTGTTGCATACCTATTTTCTCCAGCCAGTCTTTCAACATTGTATCCCTGGCTTAAAAATTTCTTTTCGACAGCATTTGAAACTGTATTAGTTCCACCCAAAATAATCACGTTTTTGGCGTTTAATCTCTTTATCTCTTGAAGAACGTCATTTCTAACGTTATCTTTATTTACTAACAGTAGTGGAACTTTAATTTGTGAAACCAAAGATCCTCCCACAAGAGCATCTATATAGTCTTTACCACTCGCTACTACAACAATATTAGATCCCTTGAAGTAATATTTGCTAATCTCAAGAGCAGTACCATATCTGTCTTTTCCACTAATTCTTCTAACATCAAGCTTGTGATCAACTGTAATTAATTGTTTTTTTTCAACTATTGTCTCTTTCGCATCGTTGTTCAATCCCGTATTAAGCTCTATATCGTTTGTAGTAACAGCTTCATCGGCAAAAACAATCCCAGAAGCTGATGATAAAACAACTAGACTTAATGCTATTGATATTAATTTTTTCATAAAGAACCACCTCCGAATACCTTATGTTAATTATAACATAAATTCATACAGTATACTATTATTCTATTTTAAACGTTGAATTTGAATAGGATTACATCCCCATCCTTAACAACATATTCTTTACCCTCTAATCTCACAAGACCTTTTTCTTTTGCGGCTGACATAGTTCCATGCTCTACAAGATCATCAAATGCTATAGTTTCAGCCTTAATAAATCCTCTCTCTATATCTGAGTGAATTTTCCCACCAGCTTGAGGCGCCTTTGAGCCTTTTTTTATCGTCCATGCTCTGACTTCCTGTGGACCTGCTGTCAAGAAAGAAATTAGTCCTAGAAGATGATAGGATGCCTGAATTAATTTATCCAAGCCTGACTGCTCAAGTCCTAGAGTTTCCAAAAACTCTTTCTTTTCCTCATCAGTTTCAAGCTCAGATATTTCTGCTTCAATTTGAGCACATATTACTACAACATCAGATGATTCTGTTTTCGCAAACTCTCTAACCGCTGCAACCATACTGTTATCAGCACCATCATTCGCCAAATCTTCTTCAGATACATTTGACACGTATATTACAGGCTTTGAACTCAATAAATCCAATGTATTTACATAAGTCCATTCATCATCAGAAAGCTCCATAGTTCTAATGCTCCTACCATCTTCAAGAGTAGCTTTTACCTGATTAAGAATATCCAGCTCAGACTGTAGCTTTTTATCTGCTTTTAGAGCCTTTGTTGTCTTTACTATTCTTCTATCCAATATTTCCATATCAGAGAAAATCAACTCAAGATTGATAGTTTCAATATCTCTCAGTGAATTTATACTTCCATCTACATGGACGACATTTGAATCTTCAAAGCATCTGACAACATGAACAATTGCATCGACCTCTCTTATATTTGAAAGGAACTTATTTCCAAGACCTTCTCCCTTTGATGCCCCTTTTACCAAACCCGCAATATCGACAAATTCAATTGCCGTTTGAACTATCTTCTTAGAATCATATAAATCCTTCAATATATCCAATCTTCTGTCTGGAACGGATACCACTCCTACATTGGGATCTATTGTACAGAATGGGTAGTTTGCAGACTCTGCGCCAGCCTGCGTTATCGCATTAAAAAGCGTACTTTTTCCAACATTTGGTAAACCAACTATACCTAATTTCATTTTTTACCTCCAAAATTTATCATCTCATAAATATAATCTTATAACCTTACTCTAACACAAATAATAAGATTTTTTTCTCCCACTTAATATCAGTTATTTATCATTAAAATATCCATTATTGAAATATTCATTATTTATTTTTAATACTAATGTTTTATTATTACTGATATTTTTTTGCATAACAATACAAAATATATTATATAGTATCATAGTGGCAAAATCAAATGATAATCCATATTTTTTTATAAATATGTGGAACAAAACTAATTCTAATGTGTTATATTAATATAAGCTTGTTGAACAATTAGAAAGGGGGAGTGCATTACTATGAAAAATAGTGAAATAGAAAATATATATAAAAAATACTATAAAAATTTAATATTATACGCTGTTTCATTGACTGGTAATCTTCATGAGGCTGAAGCATTGGTACAATCAACCTTTCTAAAGGCAATCCTATCCTATAAGAAAACCGGAAGCATCAAATTTTGGCTATCAAAGGTACTGAAAAATGAATACTTAAATACACTCCGGCACAAAGCAAAATTCATTGATAACCCTGATGAGGTCTTCGCTACGAGTGAATCAAAATACAATGATTATGAAAATCCAATTGATATTTTAATACAAAACGAAAATATAAAAGAAATCGCAAATGCAATATCACTTCTTCCAGAAAAATACAAAATGGTTATCATGTATAACGTGTATATGCAACTTGACGATAGTGAAATTGCCGAATTGATGGAAACAAGCGAATCTAATGTAAGAAAAATAAGACATAGAGCCAGAAAAAAATTAAGTGAAATACTATCAAATAATGTTGGGGGGTTTTAGTATGAATAATGATAAACAAAAAAAAATCGACAACAGAATCGAGGAACTAAAAAAAGAATTTAATACCAACGGAAAAAGCAACACTAAATCAGAAAATGATAAAATATTTTCGGAAAACGCTTTAGAATCTGAATCAAAGCTTTACGAGCAAATCACAAAGGAAATAAAAAAACGAATACGCAAAACAGTATTAAAGACGATAGCAGTTATAGCTATTATCGCAACTGCATTGGTCTTTATTATCAATCCTGTCATAAAATCAATGTATCCTGATTTCGTAGGTTTATCAACATCAAGTGAAAAGAAGTATTTAAAAAATGCCAGTTTATATGATAATATACAATACTGGATTTTCAAAACAATGCCAATTGACTTTAATAAATATGATGAGCCCGATAAACTTTCAGAGCTTGTATATAGCTTCTATAATACAACTCAACCATTCACTCGGTCAGGCTTGGTTGAAGTTGTCGACAATCATTTTGGCGACTACCAATTCATTGTAAATACTATCTCACCTAATGTAAGTTCAATGAGTAATAGCAGATCAAATGTAATTCAGTTTAAACGAGGTAACACGATTAAGGACACGAATAACAATTATTACTCCGATTTCTATTTTCCAGCATCATACTATGAGACATTGACAGAAAACAATAAAACCAATGATAATGAGCATAATAAAAAAATAATAGAATCGATAAAAAAGCTTCCTGATTCAGCAGTTGTTTCTGCTTCTATTTTTACCAAAAATGTGGGATCAGTTAGAGATATCACTATATATATGAAAAAAAACTATCCTTTGGTAAATATGTTTTGGATGCCAGTAGTAGATACGGTTGTTTATAATAAAATTGAAAATATTTATAAGAGTAAATCTGAGAATTTGGAAGATTACAGAATTTTCCAGCTTGGAATAAGCGTTGATAGTCAAATGAAATATCAATCCAATTTAAACAGCTTGTATGATCAAATTGAAAATTATAGTGAAGAAAAAATTAAAGATATTTACTTAGATAATTTAAATAAAATAACTAACAATCCCACACTATTTTTTACTTTTTGTGATTTTTCGTCAATTATACCACACTACGAAAAAATTAACTCCTCTTTTGGTTCGGCATATTCAGTTGGTTTTGAATTCAATTCCGATAAAGAACTATATGAAAATGTAAAAAGAGGAAATACTGATCATTACTACTACACTTTTAACGAATATTTAGAAAACATCAGAAAATCTGATAAGGTTCAAACGCATTCATTCACTGCAACGTTACAAAAAAATGAACTATTAAGACTTCTAAATGACACTCGTATATTGACAGCAAACATAATGAGTGTAAATATGTCAGAATATCCTCAGCAATAGATATAATCACAGCTTGAGCAATATACATTTTCGATAATAATATTTTTACCTCTATTTCATTTATTTAACTATTTTATTATGGTATAATTAGATGAAATGGAGGTGATTTTATGAGTGAAAAAAAGAATAAATTGAAAAATAGAAATATAGTGAGTTTATTAATCGGAATCATACTGATTGTCACTTCAATATTCACATTTATTAAGCCTGTTAGTACATTTCTAATGTTGTCATATATATTGGGAATTGTATGTATGACAAAAGGGATTCACTTTATATATCTATATTTCAAGCTGAGAAATGAATTTAAACTTAGGGCAAATACCATATTAGTGTTTGGAATAATACTGATAGTTGCAGGAATAATATTTGTTGTAAAGCCAATCTTTGCCAATAATATCTTTACATATTTAATTGCCATTTGGTTTATTTACGATGCAATCGATAACTTTATTTCAATAGGAGAAATAAAGGATGCAAATCCTCGTCTATTTATTTTGAGTATTATCTCTAATATTTTGATATTGATCGGAGCAACCATAATTATAATCAACCCATGGATTACAATAGTATCGTTGTCTATCGCATTAGGAATAACACTACTTATCTCAGGAATAATGTACCTGATTCGATCACTTACAGCTATCGACAAAAAAGAAGAAAAATCGAGCAGAAACCTCCATTAGATAATCACAAATCAGCCTACATTATATTATAATGTTGTGGTATAAATCAATACCTGATGAAGCAGGCTGAGATAATGGAAAACAAGGTAATACAAATTAAGATAATATTCTATAAAAAGATTACAATAAAACAAATGAACTGACCCCAAAAAGTTGGTTATGAAAATCAACTTTAAGGAGGTCAGTATTTTCTTGTCGAAGTATGGTACAGAATTTAAAATTAGAGTAGCAAATGCATACCTAAATGTCTCTGGTATAAGGTACAACATTTTCAGGATAACCATACACCATCTCTAAACATTCATAATTTTTTTATTTTTTCTTGTATTCCTTTACCACTCTTTCTACCTGTTCTTCTAATTGTTCTCTATCAGGAATATATAGCGTATACTTAGAAGCAAATATCTGGTTAGATAGACTACCAAGTGCATATTCCGCCTGTATGCTATCCTTATTCGCACAAAGGATAATTCCGATAGGTTCATTATCCATTTCGTCATTAACTTCGGCTTTATAGTAGTTAAGATACATATTAAGCTGTCCTACTGCTTCCGGCATTAGTTTACCTGTTTTAAGTTCAATAAGCACGTAGCTTCTTAGGATTTTATTGTAAAATACCATATCAACATAGTAATGGATATTTCCAAGTGTTACCCTTTGTTGTGAGCCAACATACATAAAACCCTTTCCAAGTTCAAGTAAGAATTTTTCTATGTGAGTCACGAGTGCTTTTTCTAAATCACTTTCCATAATTGGCTTTTCTTCAGGTAGACCTAAAAATTCAAATACATACGGATCTTTTATCACATCCCTTGGAGTAGCTATTTCATTTCCCTTTAGAGCTAAATCCAATACTTTTTCTTTATTTTCATCTCCACTTGATAGCAATAATCTCTCAAATAATGATGTATTTATTTGTCTTTTTAATTCCCTTACAGACCAATTTGCATTTACTGTTTCTTTCTCATAAAAGCTACGCTTATTCTTATCATCGATAGACAATAACTCACAATAGTGCGACCAACTCAATTTAACAGACAGTGTCTGTTGAATTTCATATTCTTGATAAAATCTCCTCATAAACTGTAGATTAGAAACTGAAAATCCACGACCAAATTCTTTAGTAAGCATTTTAGACAAATCTTTCAATAGAGCTTTACCATACTCTGCTCTATCTGAATGACCTTGCTCATCTTCAACAATAATTCTCCCTATTTCCCAATAGGTTTTTACTAATATATTATTAACGTGCTTCGCTACATCGTTTCGTGAATTTTCCATTATCTTTTTGATGTTTGAATAAACATCTCTATGAAGATTTTCAACTAAATTATTCATAGCTTTACTCCTTATCTACCTCCAAAGTTTAAAATATAATTACCATTATACTCCTTTTTAAAAAAATAACAACACAACTTTTTTGATTTTTCATAAAATAATTATATTCCGATATATGAATCATTTAGCATATATTTCAGTTTTTAATGATGATATATTAATAGAAACTAATAAAACTTATTAGTTTCTATTATTGGCAACAACTGACGCTGCTTTAATTACCTCTGCTTTTTCATCGTAAAAAATACGCTGACCTTTCACATACTGGTATTTTTCATGTCCTTTTCCTGCAATGATTATCATATCGCCTTCAACAGCCAATTCCATAGCCTTCAGTATTGCCTCTGCTCTATCCTCGATTTTATAAACTTCGCATTTTGAATCTACAAAAGATTCAGCAATATCGTCAATTATCTTCATCGGCTCCTCATCATCTGGATTATCAGTTGTAATTACGCTCACGTCACAAAGCTTGGCAGCTACATCTCCCAATTCTTTTCTTCGAATCGCAGAGCGACCACCAATAGAACCAAAAACACAAATAAGTCTATTCGGCTTATATTGCAAAAGTGTATTCAATACATTTTCAAGACTGATACCATTATGGGCATAATCTAGCACGACTGTTGCATATGGCAATACTGGCAAAACCTCTACTCTGCCATCAACCTGAGCCTTTGATAATGCTTGTAATGATTTTTCTCTATCAATTCCCAGAGATTCACAGGTAGCAATTACAGCAAGAGCATTGTAAATACTGAACTTACCTGGTGAACAAATATGCGTATTTACAACCTCCAAACCGTTCCCATTCTTTCTTTTAAAATTAAAACTTGCCCCCAAAGACTTTTCATCTCTTGTCAATACGATGTCACTAGCTTGCAAGTCTGATTCTTTGTCAATTGAAAAAGTTGTAATATCACATTTCGCACTGTCTATTATATATTGTGCATTTTCATCATCAAGATTTACCACACCATGTCTACACATGGAGAATAATCTGGCTTTACATTCTCTATAATGTTCAAAAGTAGGATGTTCCTTTGGTCCTATATGGTCAGGAGAAAGATTTGTGTATACACCAATATCAAAATCAACGTCATCCACTCTTTGCATCATAAGCCCGCCACTGGATACCTCCATCGTAACGCACTCAACACCTGCGTCCAACATATCTCTCATAGTCTTATGTAGTTCGTAGCTTTCAGGAGTAGTATTTATTGTTTTTTCGGCAATGTCATTATAAAATACTCCATTTGTTCCGATAACACCAGTATTTAAACCAGATTCACACAAGACAGTTTTTATATAGTTGGTAATAGTTGTCTTTCCCTTTGTACCAGTCACGCCGATAATCTTCATCTTGGAAGATGGATTTCCAAAAAAATTTGAAGACATCCTCGAAAGCGCCGCCCTACTATCAGAAACTATCAATTTGATGGCATCTTCAGGCAATTCCAAATTGTCATTGATAATAAATACCCTCGCTCCATTGCTATACGCACTATCGATATAATCGTGACCATCCAGAGTTTCACCTTTAATTGCAACAAAAATTGTACCATCTGCTGCTTTTCTGGAATCGTAAGCTATATCTCCAATTTCTATCGTTTCCATTTCCAACATGGTTTTGTTTGAAACAAACTCTAAACCATTTAATAAATCACTTAGTTTCATTTTTTTCTCCTATTTCAACTTTCTACCAGACTTTATAATTGTATTCATAGCCAGAACCTCAGATGAGTCAACAAAGAAATTATCATCCAAATTTTCATCCTTTTTGATTATTGAAAGCTCTGTGCATCCCAAAATAACGCAATCACATCCATTTTCCTTTACTTTATCAATAATTTCATCAAACTCTTTCATATTTGCCTTTTTTCCAGCCTTGACATCGTCATAAATAATCTTCATGACCTTGTTTTGATATTCTTCATCCAAAACAAAAAAATCAATACCCTTCTGTTTGCACATATTCTGATATAATTCCGTCTTTATATTACCAGTTGTTGCCAATATACCAATCTTCTTATGCTTCTGGTCTATTGCATAATCGACAGTTTCTTCTATCATATTCAGAAGTGGAATGCTTATGCTTTCAGAAATTTCTTTATAAAAATAATGTGCAGTATTACACGTCAACACTAAAAAATTTGCTCCAGCCTTTTCCAGCCTCTTTGCATCTTTTATCAAGACATCAAGAGGTGACCTATCAGACTTTCCTATTATATAGGCTGTTCTATCTGGCGTTGATGCTCTATTCATTATTATCATATCTACGTGCTCTTGGTCATTTTTTGCGTCAGTCATTTCTACGACAAGATCATAAAAATACACTGTGGCCATGGGACCTAGTCCACCAAGAACGCCAACTAACAAGTTTTCCATAAAATTCTCCTAGTCATTAATATTTTTTACAGTATTTCTTGAATTTCTTTTTTTGATTTATATTATAAAGGAAAATATATAGACTCCTCTTGAAGTTTCCTTTCAAATCATAATCGTAGCCATAAGAGCTAGCACTCCTTCCACTAGCGACCAAATCCTTGCACTTTTTTACCAAATCTTTATTCTTTACATAATCATACACCACAGAATTTGGTATCACGTGCCAGTAGAACGGATCCTTTTGTATTTTTAATTCAAGTTCCTTGTTGAAAACTCTGTCTTCAACCACATATTTAGCAATGTTGTTTCCAGATGATGTTACATAAAAATTACTTCTTCCCTGTCTCAAATTGATCTCAAACACCTTGAATTTCCCATCTCTATCATCATATTTAATATCGAAATTAGAAAAACCAACGTATCCTATTTTTTCTAAAAAATCCTTATACTTGTTCATCAATTCTTCTTCATATTCAGTAATTATGGCTGCGTGATTTCCAATACCCTTCGGAGTATGCTCTTCCAACAGTACGTGACCAAAGCACATCATTTTTACCTTACCATTTTGATCTGAGTAACAAGTCAAAACTCTCATATTTTCATCTTCACCTGGAATAAAATCCTGAATAATCATACTTTTTTCATATCCATGAGAATATACTTCTTCAATAATTTTGTTGAATTCCTCTTCATTATTTGCAGTATACGCCTTATTCATGCCTTCAAAGGAATTTTGAAAAAAGGATATACTATCTGAAGCCTTAACTATTATAGGATAGTTAAAACCAAAATCTCTAGTTGAATCCCCTTTGTTGTAAATATAAGTTTTCGGATAGTCCAAGCCGTACTCTTCACAAACGGAATAGAACAATTCCTTTTCAACAAGCCTATTCTTTAATTCAGAATCAATATAAGGAACGACAAATTTTTCAGAAAGAGCATCTCTATTATCAATAATCAGCTCTGCATATTCATCTGTACATCCCATCAGTATCAGCACTTCATCATCCGAATGCTTTTCAGCTTCGTCAAGCAGAACTTGAACGAATTTTTCTTTATTATTAATTTCCTCATTAACTCTAAAATCAATAAACTTACTGTGATTAGTAGCACCTAAAAAATATCTACCGAATGCTATGGAAGTTATTCCATACTCTTCATGAAACGCTCTCGCAACACTATAACAATTTAAATCTCCACCACATAATATTGGTTGTATTTTTTTTACTTTCATAGTACACCTCTTTATATATTAAAATTGCATCAAAATAATATTTATCTTTTTCTTATATGGCAATTAAAAATAAGATCTTTTTAACTGCTACATTTATTTCTATCTTTTATTCAGCTTTTCCTTGATAGCCCGTCTAAATTCTTCAAAGGACTCTGTATACATATCTTCCCTTAGCTTCGGAAACGCAGTGATAATTCTTTTTTCGCCTCTTCTATAGCTATTGATAAGTTCATTTCTCTTTATTTTTAGCTCTTCCAGCTTCAATTGTGCTTCTGTCTTAATTTCCTTAAAATCCGATAATTCTCTTTCAATAATACTTCCAAAAGCATCCTTTCTTTCTTTTATATCTGAAATCTCTTTGTCGATAGCCTCTCCAAAAGCATTTTTTCTTTCAGAAAAATCCTTAAGCACTGGATCTACTCTATTTATTATATCGAGTGTTGTATCACTGACACCTTCACCCACCATATTACTCAAATCATAGATTTGCAATTGCATTTCCTCAAGAAGAGCAAGTTTTTTATTTAACTTCAGCACATTCTGAACAGAAGCCAATAAATCGACTAAAATCGAAATCACAGATACCCCACAAAGAACCATCAGCATTCTTAAATCTATCAACGAAACAAGATTTTCAATCATAAAGTGAATATCCCTAACAAGTATAACTCCTGCTATTCCCCAGTACACACTAAACTGAATACATACATAGCCACCCAAGTTAAATGGTACATCAGAATAGTCCCACCATCGTTTATGAAATATTCTATCTAAGAAAAATCCTACTAAATATTCCAAAATTGTACATATTAACACAGCACCAATAAACAGAATAAATAGATTATCTTTAATTGGCTCCAACAGGAAAACAATAGTAATCGCACCGAATCCGTATATAGGGCAAACCATTCCTGCTAAAAAGCCTCTATTGATAAACTTCCCCTTTGTAAAGGCATGATAAGCAACTTCTATTATCCATCCACTAAAAGAATAGATAAAAAAATATGCCAAATAATTCCATATTTCTATATTTTTGATAATATCCATAAATCGCCTCCGAACATCTACTAATATATTATACCACAAGTAATGTAAATGCGAATAATTGTATCATTTTTTCTTTATTTTTATCTTAATTTACTATATAATTTTTCTTAATAGAAGGAAATGGTGGTGAAAAAATATGAGATTAATTCTAGCGAGTAACTCCCCCAGAAGAAAGGATTTAATGAAACAAGCTGGATTAGACTTTTCTGTAAAAACGTCAAAGAATATTAACGAAAAATTAATTGAAGATGAATTACTAAAAAATATATCCGAAAAAAAACCTTACGAACAGGCACACGATTTAACCAGAGAATTGTCATTCGAAAAAGCCAATGCCACACTGGCAGAGTTATCCTATGACAATGATTTTGATTGCGAGGATATCATAGTGATCGGTTCAGACACTGTAGTTGTATGTGAGGAAAAAATTCTCGGAAAACCAATTAGTAGACAGGACGCATATGATACTTTGGTTTATTTGTGTGGTAAAAAACATAGAGTGTATACGTCTTTCTGTTTATTATCAAAATATAAAGAGAGGATTATTACATCGTATACGGAAGTAGAATTTTACAAATATGATGATAAAACGAACGAAATTATCAAAAAGTATGTAGAATCAGGATCTCCATTGGATAAAGCCGGCTCTTATGGTATACAAGACTATGGCTCTTTATTAGTAAAAGAAATCAAGGGAGACTATTATACAGTTGTTGGATTTCCTATCTCATTGGTTTATAGAGAACTCGAAAATTATAATTCAGAGATATAAGCCAATCCAATATATACTCTAATAGATGGAGGAGCATTCTCAACTCAAAATGAATCTGCTCCTTCCATCACCATAAGCATACGCCGATTAAATAAAAAAAGAAGCCAGAAAATCTATTCTTGGCTCCTTTTTATAAAGTGATTGATTGGCAATTATTTATTTTTTTCTATCAATCTGCATAGCTCGCTTGCGAACTCTTCAGTAGTAGAATTTCCACCTAAATCTGGTGTAATTATTTTTCCAGCCTTAAATATTTCCTTCAAGGATAACTCTATCAAATTGGCTGCATCGTATTCTCCAATATATCTCAACATCATCACTGCCGATTGAATTATTGCAGTAGGATTTGAAATTCCTTTACCTGCTATCTGAGGAGCACTTCCATGTACAGCCTCGAAAACTGCATATTCGTCACCAATATTGGCACTTGGAATAATACCAAGACCTCCTACTAAACCTGCACATAGATCAGACAATATATCCCCATACAAATTTGGCATTACCAAAACGTCAAACCATTCGGGGTTCAACACCAAATTCATGGCTGCAGCATCTACAATGACATCATCTCTATATATAGAAACATCTTTTTCATTTGCTCCGTTTAATCTATCAATATTATTTTCATCACATACTTTCTCGAATGTGTCTAAAAACAATCCGTCAGAAATCTTCATTATATTAGCCTTGTGTACACATGACAATCTCTTATATCCATTAATTTTCGTGTAATTGCAAGCAAAGTTCACAATCCTTTCAGTAGCTGGCTTTGTTATTATTTTTATACTTTCCCCAGCATAATCCCCAACCTTATGTTCAACACCTGCATAAAGATCTTCTGTATTTTCTCTAATTATTGTCAAATCAATATCTTCATATCTTGATTTTATTCCATCAAAACTCTTAACAGGTCTAACGTTAGCATATAAATTCAATTCTTTTCTAAGTGCCACGTTTACACTTCTAAATCCCTTACCTACCGGTGTAGTAATAGGACCTTTTATGGCTATTTTATTTTTTTTAATGCTTTCTAATACATAGTCAGGTAATGGTGTATTGTATTCATCTATCACTTTTTCACCAGCAACGACCTCTTCCCAATTTATGCTTACTCCAGAAGCCTTTACCACTTTTTTCATAGCCTCTGTAACTTCCAGACCTATACCATCTCCAGGAATCAATGTAATATTATACATATTATGCACCTATTCCTTTCTTTAATTTAATACTATTTAACTTTCCACCAGCATTTAACATTTCAATTTCTTTTTCATTAAAAACTACGGATACACTAAAACTAACGCCTCTATCCTTGTCAGTAACAACTAGCTTACCATTTTTTATACCTTCCAATATTCCCTCAATTTCGATATTATCCATCTGTGAAATCAGGTCATAATCTTCAGGATTTTCAAATTCCATCGGAATAATACCACTATTTATTAGATTTGCCTTATGAATTCTAGCAAAGCTCTTTGCTATTACTCCCTTTATTCCCAATTGAAGTGGTGCCAACGCTGCGTGTTCTCTTGATGAACCCTGACCATAGTTATCTCCACCTACTATAAATCCACCAGGATTATCCTTTGATCTAGCTGAAAACTCTTCGTCAATTGTACTAAAACAGAAATTTGCCAAATAAGGAATATTACTTCTAAATGGTAGAAGCTTTGCATTTGACGGCATAATATGGTCCGTAGTAATATTATCGCCAGTCTTTATTATCACCTTTCCTGATAACTTATCTTCCAAAGCTGTATTAAGAGGGAAAGGCTTAATATTAGGTCCTCTCACAACTTCCACCTCAGTAGATGTATCGGCTGGAACAATTATCATGCTATCATCTATCATAAATTCATCTGTGCTTATATCTGAAAAATCAATATCAAAATCTATATCTCTCGGATCAGTAATATATCCCGTCAATGCAGTAACGGCTGCTACCTCTGGACTCGAAATATATACTTTTGCAGAATTTGTACCACTTCTTCCAAAGAAATTTCTATTGAAAGTTCTGACACTTACCGCATCCGTTCCAGGTGATTGTCCCATACCTATACAAGGACCGCATGAGTTTTCCAAAATTCTAGCACCTGATGCAATAATATCAGCCAATGCACCATTTCTAGCTATCATTTCCATAACCTGTCTTGACCCCGGAGCAATTACCAAGCTAACATCATTTTTAACTTTTCTTCCCTTTAATATCTTTGCGACCTTCATCAAGTCCTCGTAAGAAGAATTTGTACAGCTTCCAATAGCTACCTGATCCACTTTTACATCTGATACTTCACGACATTTTACAATATTATCAGGGCTATGTGGTGCTGCCACCATTGGCTCCAATGCATCTAAGTCTATTTTTATAATTTCATCATATTTCGCATCGTCATCAGCTTTCAATTCTCTCCAATCATCAAGCCTACCCTGCGCCTTGAAATACTCTCTCGTTTTTTCATCACTCGGGAATATAGATGTAGTTGCACCTAGCTCAGCACCCATATTTGTTATTGTAGCTCGCTGTGGAACTGATAGGCTACTCACACCTTCTCCCCCATATTCATAAATTTTTCCAACTCCACCTTTAACAGTTTCTCTTCTCAACACCTCAAGAATGATATCCTTTGATGCGACCATTGGACATAATTTACCAGTTAGCTCAACTTTTATAACTTTTGGTACTTTGATACTATATGGTTCGCCAGCCATCGCCAATGCAACGTCAAGTCCCCCTGCACCTATTGCCAACATACCTACTCCACCTGCTGTCGGTGTGTGGCTATCTGACCCTAGCAAAGTATCTCCAGGAACAGAAAACCTCTCAAGATTTACCTGATGACAAATTCCATTTCCAGGCTTTGAAAAATATATTCCAAATTTGTTGGCAACAGTTTGAATATACTTATGATCATCAGCGTTCTCAAAGCCTTGCTGCAACATATTATGATCTATGTATGCAACGGATTTTTTCGTCTTTACTTTATCTATTCCCATTGCCTCAAGCTGCAAATATGCCATTGTACCTGTCGAATCCTGTGTCAAGGTTCTATCTATTCTAATTCCAACGGAACTTCCTTTTACCAATTCACCTTCAACAATATGCTCTTGTAAAATTTTTTCAACTATATTTTTTCCCAATTCAACCACCTACTTATATTATTTATTATTTTAATCGTTGTCTAAAATTATACTATTCTATGAAGAACATCTCCTCTTTCTCTCAATATATCTCTGTATATTGATACTATTTCCTTGTCAAAAAGAGATCTCTTCAATTTTACAGATGTACTTCTAATTTCTTCTAACACTCTATTAGCATCAGCTTCATCTAGCTTTATATCATATTCCAAGAATTTATTAACCACTGCTGCCTTTCCAGAATGCTTTCCAATAACTATCTGTCTTTCTAATCCAACCTCTGAAGGATCAAACGCTTCATAATTTTTTGGATCCTTTAATGCCCCATCTGCATGAATTCCAGATTCATGTCTAAACATATTGCTTCCAACAATCGCCTTCCATGCCGGTAACTCACGTCCTGAAGCTCTTGAAACATATTCTGAAATTTCCTTGAATTTTCTAGTGTCAATTTTTGAGTCAAATTTTAAAACTCTTGTCAATGCCATCAATACTTCCTCAAGAGCTGCATTTCCTGCTCTCTCACCCAAACCATTGACAGTAACGCCAACATAGTTTGCGCCACCTAGAATACCACCAACAGCATTAGCCGTAGCCATACCAAAATCATTGTGTGTATGCATTTCTATATCAAAATTCGTCGCATTGTATATTCTCTCAATCTTATTTTTTATTGTGAATGGATCCATCACTCCCACAGTGTCACAGAATCTAAATCTATCAGCTCCTGCTTCTTTGGCAGTATTGATAAAGTCGATTAGGAAATCTTCATCTGCTCTCGAAGCGTCCTCACCATTTACAGAAACATATAGTCCATTTTTCTTGGCGAATTCAGTAGCCTTTACCATTTGTTCTAAAACCCATTCTCTAGAAGTTTTTAATTTGTTCTGAATGTGGATATCAGATACAGATATAGATATTGCAACCGCATCTACACCACAATCAATACTTTGCTCTATATCACCTATTACGGCTCTATTCCAAGCCATAATACTCGATTTTAAGTTTTTCTTTACAATCTGCTTTATTGCATCTTTTTCATCTCCGCCCATCGTTGGAATACCGACTTCAAGTTGATTAATTCCAAGATCGCTTAACATCTCAGCAATCATAAGTTTTTCGCTATTGGCAAAAACCACACCAGCAGTTTGCTCTCCATCTCTCAATGTTGTATCTACAAATTTCAATTCTTTTCCCTTGATTTTATCTATAACGCACATAATATCCTCCCATTCTGCAAGATTTTTTATCCAACTTGCAATTTCATATTCTTATTATATCTGATTAATAGATATTAATCAAGACTTTTTGAAATTGTATTATATATCAACTTTCATTTTTTGAATATTTTAAATCAAAATATCGTTTTCCTATTCTATGTTTTGCAAGTTTTAAATTTTATATTTCATTATGCTATTTTAATAAAGAAATTCTGATGAAGTTTTTATAAAATAAAGTTTCAATAGCTGCGAATATATTTATTTCGCTTTATAGTACATTATTTCGCTATAAATATGGTATAATTTTATTGATAATATAATATTTCTAAAAGAAAGGAAAAGGCAACCAGCCTTCAAATTAATAAATATGAATACTAACGGAAATAATTTTAATATACTTGAGATAGATCAAAAAATAATTGCTGCTCTTGGTAAAATGGGTATAAAACAACCTACAGATGTTCAGAAAAAAGCTATTCCACAAATTCTAGCAGATAATGATATTATCGTGGAATCCAATACAGGAACAGGAAAAACCATGTCCTTTTTAATACCCATAATGCATAAAATTTTATATGGAAACACTTCAAATTCCATAATTTTGGCGCCCACTAGAGAATTAGTAATACAAATATATTCAGAGGTTTCCAAGCTATTTGATATATTGGCGAAAGCTTCGGACGAAAAAAATATTATGGAAGTTTCTTTAGATATCATTTCTATTTATGGAGGAAAAGATATAAATTCTCAAATATCCAAGCTTAAAAGAAGAAATAAGACGATAATAATTGCAACTCCAGGTAGATTAATAGATCATATCAATAGAAAAACAATCGACATATCAAAAACAGACTCCTTTGTAGTCGACGAGGCAGACCAAATGATATTGATGGGCTTTAGAAATGAAATAGACTTTATCTTTTCAAAAATAAAATCAAAAAAACAAGTCCTACTGTTTTCAGCCACAATCGATTCGAAAGTAAAAAAGATGGCGTACAGATATTCAGACAGCTTTTCTACTATTAGAATTGATGGAAAGGACATACCAAGCACGATTGAACAAAAATTCGTATTCACCACAGATAGAAATAAATTTGATGATTTTTGTCAAACAATAGAAAACGATCCTCCCTTTATGGCGATTGTTTTTTGTAGGACAAAAGCAAGAGTTGATAATTTAGAGCTAAAAATGGCACAAATAGGCTATAAATGCGAAAAAATTCATAGCGATCTCAGTCAATCAAAACGTGAGCGAATAATGAAGGATTTTAGGAGTTTGAAAATCCAATTTCTGATTTCTACAGACCTTTCATCAAGAGGACTTGATGTTGAAGGAATTACTCATATATACAACTATGATTTTCCAGAAAGATCTGAGGACTATATACATAGAATTGGTCGTACAGGTAGAATTGGAAAGGAAGGTATTTCCTATTCATTTATTACAGAAAAAAACCAAACTATTTATGATGAAGTGTGCAGGTATTTGGACAAGTAAATATTCTTAGTATTTTATAATGTATGAGGCATTTTTCTCTGTGAGAGCATAAAAAAATTATGCAAAAAATTAGCCTTCTATGGAAAAATGAAATTCCGTAGAAGGCTAATGATATAAAATTTTCTATTTCAATCTATATAGATGTCTTAGTAGACATAGGAATCTGTTAATTCGGATTTTTCGATCATTTTGCTATAAATCTCTGATGTTTTTAATATTTCTTTATGCACACCCTTTGAATCTACAGCGCCATCATTCATGACAATAATTTGATCTGCGTTCTCCACTGATTTTAGTCGATGTGATATAATAATTACCGTCTTATCCTTAATAAGTTTGTTAATACTGTTTTGTATTTCCATTTCATTTTCCACGTCCAACGATGCCGAAATCTCATCGAGTAAAATTATAGGTGAATCCTTTAAAAAAGCCCTTGCTATGGAAATTCGCTGACGCTCTCCACCAGATAACTTTGATCCATTTTCTCCGATAACAGTGTGATATCCTTTTGGCAATTTTTCAACTATCTTGTCGACATTAGCTAACTTTGCAGCCAAAATTACTTCCTCATCAGTTGCATCTTTTCTACCTATTCTTATATTTTCCAAGATAGAATTATTGAAAAGCTCTACCTTTTGGAATACAATCGATATATTTTCAAACATGCTTTCAGTGCTTATACATTTTATATTTTCCCCGCCAATACATATCATCCCACTGTCATAGTCATACAGTCTTGAAATCAACCTCAAAATAGTAGTTTTTCCACAGCCTGATGGCCCTACAAGTGCAGTAACTTCACCTTGCTTTGCAACAAAACTCACATTATTTATAACCTTGTTGTTACCATAAGAAAAGCTTACATCCTTTAATTCCACCTCAAAGCTTTTTAGCTTTTTATCATCGCCATCTTGAATTTTTTCTGCCTTAAGATCTCTAATTCGTTTAAAAGAATCTTCAAAAAACAACGCCATCAAAATATATTCATTAATAGCTGAATACTGTGAAGATATCGTTGTAGCCGCCATCAAATATCCTACATAATAAAGAACAGTTATCTCTCCTTTTGTGAATAATATGACTCCCACTACTGCTGTAAATACAGGTGCCAAATACGGCAACAATCCTACCAAAAATGACATAAAGGCCATTTTAAATTCTGCTTTTATATGTATCCTTTCACTATCCTCTAATTTTTTACCAACATCACCTTCTACTTGATTCTGCATTGAATAGCTTTTTATCTCTTGTTGCATTTCAAAGGCTTCTTGAAAGCTTGCTGCATTTTCAAGGAGAGTCCTATAGTATTTTCTAACTCCTCTTGTTTGTGCTCTTCCTGTAAAAAACATAATGCATACTGCTGTCCATATAGGCAATACTACTGCCAATCCCATAAGAGGTGCATTTAGTATTAATAGGATACTAATAAAAATAAAAAAGTACAAAAAACCTATTCCTTGTGATAAAGCGTGACTGATTACTATTTCAATATTATTTACATCCATCATAATTGTTTGAGACAAATCAGATAAATTATGCTTCGAAAAATAAGAAAGTGGTAATTTTTTAAACTGATTTGCTATATTTTCTCTCAATGCCACACTTTCTGCGTAAGTGGTGTCAAACGTCAATATATATTCCTTTCTCAAAATAAGATACATGACTATTACGATAATCGTCAAAATTGCCATATACACCGTAAGATTTTTCAACTCCCCTCTCAGGTAGTCCTGTAGAAACATAAACACTAGCACAGGTGGAAATGTAAAGCTGAAATATTTTAAAAAAGTAAAAATTGATGCTTTTAGCGTATTACTTATTCCCTGATCTGTCAGCGCAAAATATTTTTGAATTCTAGTTTTCATTGACAACCCTCCATTCATTTGCATTCTTAAACAGCTCTCTAAAATATCTGTATTTTGTATTACCTTCCATCAGCTTTTCATGACTGCCTCTTTCAATAACCTTTCCTTCATCAATTACCAATATTTCATCCACATTTCTAATACTCGACAATCTATGTGCAATCATAATTACGGTTTTATTTTTCATTAAATTTGAAAAAGCTCGTTGCATTTCATATTCATTTTCGGGGTCACTTGCAGCACTTGCTTCATCCAAAATTATTATCGGTGCATCCTTTAGTATTGCTCTCGCTATGGCTATCCTTTGAATTTCACCACCCGACAAATGAACACCTTCTGCACCTATTATAGTTTTTTCTCTTGTCTCAAATTTGTCGAGAATATTATTGCACATTGCAATCTCCAGCGCTCTCATAACTTCTTCATAACTGGCTTCAGGATTTCCAATTTTCACATTATCAAAAATAGTTCTACTAAAAAGCTTTGCGTGCTGAAAAACAAATGCAATATTCTTTTCTAAGGCTTCACCTGAGTATTCTTTAATATCCTTACCACCAATTTTCAATTTTCCACTAGATACCGGATAAAAGCCTGATATCAATTTTGCGATTGTAGATTTACCACCACCAGAGCTTCCAACTAAAGCATATTTTTTGCCAGATTCTAATTTCAAATCAAACCCATTTAAAATACTAACATCTTTCTCGTAACCAAATGACACTTTCTCAAACTCGATATCATAATTTTCCATTTTTGTTATATTTCCCATTACTAACTTATTTTCATCCATTTTCTCAAATAAATCTTCCAATTTATCTATGGCATCCTTAGCCAACGTTAAATTTTTACTGAAAAACATTATTTTTACAAATGCGCTATTCAAAAGTCCTGCAAATGTCATAAAAAATACCACTAAGCTAATTATTTCACTCATAGACTCATTCATAACAATCATAGGATAAGCAATGATGATAATTAAAGCCGAAAAACTCATCATTAAGCATTGAAAAATAACAAACGGAGTTCTACTCATCTGAGAAAATTTGTTTACAACTCTTGAATAATTTAAAATAGACTCGTGAAGCTTTTTAAATGAATCCAAAGTCAAACCAAACACCTTGATTACTTGTATCCCTCTTACATACTCGACAGTCTCGGAGTTAATATCCTCTAACGCCGACATATATTCTTTCATCATATTCTCGTCAGCATACATCAGCTTAAAGGAAATCAATGCCAAAATTATTACTATTGACATAAGCACACCTATTTTCCAGCTTGCCACGAAAGACAATACCAATACTCCAATCGGAAATAAGACGGCATTTACTGAATCCGGCAATATATGTGCAATAATAGTATGCGTATTACCTGTGTTATCATCTATTACTTTTCTCGTCCTTCCTGAAGGATTGATATCGAAAAATGAAAAAGAAGCATTTAGCAAATGATAAAGTCCTCTTTTTTTCATATTAGTTTCCAATCTAAATGCAAACAAGTGACTACAAAGTAGAGATATAATATATGTTACTCCATATAAAACGGTAGTCAGAAAAATATACAAGGATATTTGTTTTATTTCAGTTATGTTTGAATTTGTAGTTATTTCCCTTAGTATTTGCCAGAAAAAATAATATGGCAAGAAAGAGAGACAAGTTGCAAATCCAGAAAAAAACAAAGACAAAACTATAAAAACTTTTTTCTCTTCAGCATATGAAAATAATTTCTTAAAAGTATTCATTTTACACTTCCTCCTTAATGTGGGTAATGGCACTTTTCACCATCTCCTTTATAACTTTTTTATTTAACAAAAAATTTTCCCTTGCATTTAAAATATTTACTCCTAGTATAAAAGTGTTTAAAAGATATGATATAAATATAAATTCTTCATTAGAAGTCTTGTTCTTATTTTCATTATTGAAAAATCTTAACAATTCTTCCTTCGAGGCTTCTTGAATTTTTTGGTATGTTTGAAAAAGTACCTTATCATAGTTTGCTTCGACTAAAAACTGTGCATATATTTTCATTAGTGGATTATCTGTAAGTATTTTATCCACCATCAGCTCCGCCATTATATCTTCATCTTCCAAATCACTAAGAGATAGATTGTTTTCATTAACATAACTCTTTATTAAATCTATTCGGTGTTTATTACCTTCCATAAAAATATCAAATATCATTTCACGTGTGTTTTTGTAATAATAATATACACCACCCTTAGAAAGACTCGTTTTAGAAATCACATCCTCCATAGTTGTATTATGAAAACCTTTTTCAAGAAAACATACTATTGCTGCCTGACATATTTCCTGCTTTCTAATTTCACAAATTGATTTCTTTTTTTCAGTCAATTCAAATTCTCCTAACATTTTATAGTAAAAACTGACATTTTCGTCGATTAAAAACTGACGTATTCGTCGATTTTTATTATACTATTAATGATAATCATTGTCAATAGATTTATTAAAAGATATTATTTTAGTATCTATCCAATTGGCAAACATACGTAAAAAAGGGGTGACACATTCAACTTTACGAACATAGAATGTACACCCCTTATATGTCTGACATTATTCACTTACAGACATATCAATATTCTTTTTTTATATAAAAACCAATATTATATTTCAGCAACCCATAATCCATGAAGATTACAGTATTCATATGCTGCAACAGCCCTATCATCATCTGCCAATGTAAATACTGCCTCAGGCTTTCCTGTATGAGGCAAATCTACTCTCTGAACAGTCTTTTCTGTTACTAGAACTACAAAAGCAATATGATGTTCTTCTGTCATTGGATGTTCTACTGAACCAACCTTTACAGAAACAACATTACCGTTTACTTCAACTGCAGGAACATGCTTTTCACCAGCACCATCTGAAGAGTTTGCCTTCAATAGATTCATAGCTTGTCCACAACAGACTAATTCTCCGCCACCATTAACAACTTTTTCTACTACATTACCACATAGTGAACATTTATAAAATTCAACAGCCTTTGTCATTTTTTTCCTCCATATTTTATTTAACATATCAGTAAAAACATTACGCCTTTACTTAGAATTATCTATATTTAATTCTTTTTTTTTGCATTCACTGCAAACACCTTTAAAAATAACACTACAAGAGTTGACAGTCACTCCAGAATCATTTAAAAATGAATCTGATAATGTGACTAAACCACTATCGATATCTATTATCTTTCCACATTTCTCGCATATAAAATGATCATGCTCCTCTAAGTTACCATCATAGCGAACAGGATCCCCTGGAACATTCAATTTCTTGATATATCCATGCTCTTCAAGCTGTGTCAAGTTTCTGTATACGGTACCCAAGCTTAGATTTGGGTTTTCAACTCTCAAATTTTCATAAATATTATCAGCAGTTAGGTGCGCATTGCTATTGATGACTTCATTTAGTATCATTTCTCTTTGTCTTGAAAATTTCATAACAACACACCTTTCCGATAAATCTAATTACTATTTCCAGCTATCATCCTTAACTCTGAAGTATGCCTGTGGATGCTTACATACTGGACATAATTTAGGAGCTTTCTTAGATACGTGTAAATGACCACAGTTTAAGCATTCCCAAACTACTACATCTTCCTTTTCAAACACTTTACCATCTTTTAGATTCTGAAGTAAAGTTCTATATCTTTCTTCGTGAGCCTTTTCTATAGCTCCAACACCTTCAAACAATCTAGCCAATTCAGTGAAGCCTTCTTCCTTTGCGTCCTTTGCAAATCCTACGTACATTTCAGTCCATTCGTAGTTTTCACCTTCAGCAGCATCCAATAAGTTTTCTTCTGTAGAAGGCACTTCTCCACCGTGCAATGCTTTAAACCAAAGCTTTGCGTGCTCCTTTTCGTTATTAGCTGTTTCTAAGAATATATCAGCTATGTGATTATATCCCTCTTTTTTCGCTTGAGAAGCGTAATATGTATATTTGTTTCTTGCCATTGATTCCCCAGCGAAACCATCATTCAAATTCTTTTCTGTTTTTGTTCCTTTTAATTCAGCCATTTTGTTACCTCCATTTAATACAAAATATATTTAATAAGAAGAATATAGTAATAGTTACTATTATTCTATATAGACAATTATACTCTCAATTAAGATTAAAGTCAAGATAAATATTTCTTCAAATTTCTTAAGATTTTATTACTAATAACTTATTTCAAATAAAAAAACTTAACCTTAATGTCGTAATTGATAATGTTTTTTAATTAGCTAATCACACTAACTCTATACTAGTTTGATACCCTAATAAACCGCTATAAAACAAAAATTTTTTGCATAAGTTTTTTTATCACTATAATGCATTATTCTTCTTTAATCTATTAAATAATATACAACCAATATTATCAGCTTTTATTTACAATACAAAAAAGTGAACCTGCCAATTTGCAACAAGTTCACTTAAATAAAATCTATTCAGGCACTATCATCACTATACTATCAGTGTGCTTTAGCACATAATTAGTTACTGACCCTATGATTCTTGAGAATCCTTTTTTAGTCGATTTCGTCATTACGATAATATCGATATCTTGTTCTTCTGCACGTTTCACTATTTCATCACCTGCATAACCAAATCCAAAGTACAATGATACATCAAATCCAGGTATGCTTTCTTTAGCTTTTTCCAAAAGCTTCTTACCATATTCCTCAGAAATCTTTATTTCATCACTTATTGAAATTCCATCAATGAAAACCAGCTCCTTGATATGAATAATTTCAACCTTAACTTTTTCTGGAGAATACATTTCCTTTACTAGCTCTATTGACTTCATACTTCTCTCAGTACCGTCAATCGGTATTAATACTTTTCTGATATTCATAATAACACCTCCATTAAAAACTAAAAATAACTTCTGTCTTGTCCCTTGTATGTATCTTTATCTTAAGTATATTACTTTATTCGATTTTCGTCAAACGACAAATGACTATATTTTAAAAGTTAAAAAATGCGTTTTTCGAATTAATATTATGTTTTTGTGATAATTTTTTAGTTTAATAACGCGTTTTTGTTAGAATATTTTATTAATAAAACTTATTTCTTTTGTCTAGTAAATCTATATATTTTTATTGATTAATATAGTCGTAAAGTACGGAACGGAATCAAGATTTTTGACTTCTTCAATCCCTCTATAAATTATCTCATTATCCATTGATGAATTAGAAGCTATTAAAGATTTGTCTGATAGCCCTTTTTCTTCAATCATTTTAATTATTTCTTTAAAATTTTTATACACCTTCATTAGAACTATAGATTCAAAACTATCTAATACAGCTGAAATTCTATCGTAGTCGTCTGTACAGGAGATTACCCCCAAAGATTCCTTATCCATTGCAAGAGGAAAATTATTTGATGACGCTATATTGATAAATGATGTGATTCCAGGAATAGTCTCTACTCTCACCCTGCTCTTAACTCTATTATATAGGTATACATATGTGGAATATACCATTGGATCGCCCAATGTGATAAATCCGACAGTTTTACCGTCGTTCGTATCTTGAATTATCTCTTCAGATATTTCATTCCAAGCAGAAATCTTCTCGTCTTCATTATAATTCATCGGAAAATATCTTTCCTTGATTTCCAAATCAGCCTTTAGATATTTGTTGACAATCATTTTTGCAACGCTCTCACTTCCCTTTTTTGCCTGAGGAACATAAAGCGTATCCAATGATTGCAACACTTTTACGGCCTTTACTGTCAATAAATCGCTATCTCCTGGTCCAACACCAATCCCAAAAAATTGAACTTCCCCATGATTTTTCTCAATATTTTCAGTGATTGAACTAGAAGCTACCCTATCATTATTTTTACTAATTGAATTAGAAGCTGCCCTATCATTATTTTCAACAATTGAACTCAAGGCTGATTTCTCATTGATTTCATCACACATATTGCTGACAAATTTATCTTGAATAAATTCAAATTCTCCTATACCCTGCAAATGAATCTCTACATCAAAACCATTGCTCTTTAGAATACTATACCAAGAATCTTCTTCATTACTATTTGCCATATCATTTGTGGCATGATCTCCCGCAACTAAAAGAAGAGGACGCAAATGAACTTTTTCGAGCTTGTCTTTCTTTAATAGTGTTATAACTTCCTCTAGCTCAGGATAGCCTTCGACCGTTCCTATATATGCAGGTGTCTCTTGTAATCTCAGTCTGTAATCGAGAGCAGCGTATGCAGAGTGAGACATATGTTCCGTTCCATGCCCCATCCAAACAGTTGCTGCTTTGATATTATTCTGAATATCTTTTTTGCAATCATCTATAGAAACTCGTTCTATAAAATCCGCCAACTCATTATAGTCTTCCAAATTTGTCAGCAAAGGTCTACCTATTTCAATCCTATCAAATTTATCTCTATACTTCTCAATCACATTTAATAGCTTATGATACTCTTCACCGCAAATGAGATGAAGAGATTGGACATATACTTCTCTATATCCCTTTTTTAAAATTTCTTCAAAGGCCTCGTCAGGAAATAATATATTCTCATCGTACCTATTTTTCATTTTTTTTATAATCATTCTTGATGTCCACGCTCTGAAAAAATCCATATCAGGAAACTTTTCAATCAGTTTATTTTCACATGCTTCTATTGTTTTTTTTCTCGTTTCCACATATGAAGTTCCAAAACTTACGACCAATAACGCTTTTTTTACTGCCATATACTTCTCCCATTTCTTACTATTTTTATCCCAAATAATTATCCAAAAATTATGCTTTCTTGAATTTCTGAAATTTCGTGAACCATTCTTTGATAGTCGATGGTCTTTCTCTTGATGATAATTATTGGTAATCCCAACTCATCACAAGCATCAATCTTATCAAGAAATCCTCCAGCATATCCACTCTCCTTTGTTATAACAACATCCACCTTTGCGTGCTTAAGAAGTGCAACATTAATTTCTTTACTAAATGGACCTTTCAACGCCAATAAATTGTCAGCATTTAGTCCCATGGCTTCGCAAGACCTCAAAACCTCACTAGTCGGTAAAACTCTTGCCACCAATCTCTTTGACTTTAATAGCTTTACATAAGTTCCAAGGTTTTTACTACCAGTTGCTATAAATACATTTTCCCAAGAGTTATTTTTCATAACCATATCACAGGCTTCTTCTATTGAATCAACAATGAACTCACCTTGATATCTAATTTCCTCAAGAAGTGATTTTCTTTCAAATCTAATGTATTTTATATCAGCCTCCTCACAGGCATCCATTGCATTTCTTGAAACATCAATCGCATACGGATGTGTTGCGTCTATTACCTGCCTAATTCCATTTTCACTAATATATTTTACCATCTCATCCTTGTCCATTTTTCCATTGATTATTTTTTTTGCATGAGATGAAGCCAATTCCTTGCCGTATTCAGTAGCAACAGACAAAACAAATTCACTTATACCAATTTCATACAGTCTATCACATATTTTTAAACTATCAGATGTTCCACCGAGCACCAAAATCATATACTATACCCCCTTGGAGTTACCATTTTATCATCATATATATACGTTTCTTTATTTCCTATTATTACCATTGTCGACATATCACAAACTTCAAAATCCATTTCGTCAAATGTCATGATATATTTTTCTAATTCCTCGCCTCTTCCCGCATTTTTTACAATACCAACTATTGTCGAACCATCCTTAAACTCAGACATTATCTCAAATGCCTTTTTTAGATGGTCGGTTCTTCCACGACTTTTTGGATTGTATAAACAAATTACAAAATCAGCCTCAGCAGCCAATTTCAATCTCTTTTCAATAATCTCCCAGGGCGTCATCAAATCACTTAAACTAATCTGACACATATCATGCATAATTGGAGCGCCAAGATCTGCTGCTGCTGAAACACTTGACGTAACACCCTGAACAACGACGATATTCTGTCTTGTTTCTTCCCTAGAGTTCAATTCGTGAATCAAACCAGCCATGCCATATATCCCAGAATCTCCACCACTCACAACAGCCACGATTTTTCCTTTTTTTGACAAATCTATTGCATTTTTACACCTATTTACTTCCTCTTTCATACCACTTTCGTAAACTTCCTTGCCTTCGATTAAATCATATATAAACCTTAGATACGTCTTATAACCTACAACCACATCACTTTTTTCAATTGCCTCTAGTGCTTCAGACGTCATATATTTCCTTCCACCAGGACCAATACCTACTACGAATATCATTTTTCTTTCCTCCCAACAGCCATAGTAATTCCATTATGCTTAACCTTTGAAACAATAATATTTCCATCACACATAATGTGACAAACTGGCTCTGCAACAGAATAAACACCAACCTGCTTTTTTACAAACTCAGACTTATCGTAAAAATCTTGTACCGATTCTATTTTTTCTGGCTTATAAAAGCTAGTCTTCATGCCATATTTTTTCGAAAAATCCAAAATACATCTTTCTTCTTTTTTCAACTCAATACTTCCAATGCAGCATAATGAATCTATGATAATGTCATTTTCAACCAATTTATTGACAATAAATTTCTCAAATTCGTTTGCATCGGTATCCTTCTTACAACCAACTCCGATTACATTTTTTCTTGGAATAACAGGTATTACTCTCAAATTTATCTCTTGCAAGTCTCTAATCAAGCTAATAGAATCAGAAATAACGACCAATATATCATCATTATCACTTCCATCAATAAATTTATTGTCGAAATCTTTGAATTTTGCAATTATATCTTGATATTTTTCAAATAAACAAAATCCTCCCACGCATGTGTCGTCAATGTAATATCCTCTATACTCACTCTGAACATATAAATATATTGTCTTTCCTCTCAACAATTTCGAATTAATTTCCAATGAAAGTGATCTTAGGTTCTTAACACAACCATCCACCCTTTTCACCAACATATCAAATGATCCAAGACCATTTAAGTCTGTAGCCGTGGTTATAACAGGATTTGCATTTATCAGCTTTGAAATAGTCATAGTCATTTCATTTGCACCACCCATATGTCCACTCAATAAGCTTATCACATTCTTTCCTAATTCATCTATCACTATCACGCCCGGATCGCTGAATTTATTAACCAAAAGTGAAGCAATACTTCTGACTACAATTCCAGTAGCCATAATAAAAATCAAAAAGTCACTTTCTCCAAATATCTGTTTCTTTTGCTTCTTGAAATCAGAGTATTGTATTACCTCTATAACACAGTCCATGTCTGTGCTGAAAAAACTATCTTCCAACAAAGCTGAAATTTTGTGTGCCAAATCGATTGAATTTTCCGTAATACAAATAAATCTAACATTCATACCTTCACCTAAAAATTACTTTCTATATTCATGCTTAAATATCTTGTCGTATAATTTTGAATAATTATATTCATCACCCAAAAATTTACCAACCAGAATAAGTGCAGTCTTTTTTATCCCTTCACGTTTTACTTTATCTGCTATATTTCTTAATTCACCTACTACTATTTTTTCGTCCTTCCATGTTGCCTTGTAAACGACTGCAACAGGTGTATCCTGTGGGTAACCACCTTCTATCAACCTATCGACGACATTATCTATATTTTGCACTGATAAAAATATCGCCATTGATGTTTGATTACTGGCAAATAACTCCAATTTTTCTAGCTTTGGAACTGGAGTTCTCCCCTCCAACCTTGTTATAATCAAGCTTTGTGATATTTCAGGAACTGTGTACTCTATCCCCATTGATGCAGCAGCACCTAAAAACGAGCTGACACCAGCAATGCTTTCATACTCTATTCCAAGCTTTTTTAACTCCTCAGACTGTTCTCTAATTGAACCATATAAAGAAATATCGCCTGTTTGCAATCTAACAACAAGCTTGTCATTTTCAACACCATTTTTCATAACCTCTATGATTTGCATCAAATCCATAACAGCACTGTCATAGATTTTACATTCTTCTTTGCAATAATCAAGTAACTCTGGATTTACCAAAGAACCTGCATATATAACGATATCAGCCTGACAAAGTAACTTATAACCCTTTAAAGTTATCAGTTCTTTGTCGCCTGGACCAGCTCCTACAAAATAAATCTTCTTCATGTGTCTCTCCATTCGTAGCATTATCTATTTCTCTGCACTCACAACGAATACAGGATTTAAAGGTTTAAAATATTTTCCACTTCCAAGTGCTTCAAGTTTCGAAACACCAACTTGGATAACTTCGATATTTTTAAATCCAATTTTCTCCATAGCCAAATTACACTTAAAAAAATTGTCGATTAGAATGAAATTGGCAACAAATCTGGATCCATTTTTCATTTTATTATATGACCACTCCAATACGTCCATCAATTCATCTCCCGTTCCACCGACAAATATTGCATCAAATTTTTTATCTGGTTCAAATTTCATTGGAGCGACGCCAAATATTTGAGTTACATTTTTTAAACCAAATTTTTCTATGTTTTTTCGTGTCAATTCATACGCAACCTTGTTTTTCTCAATACTGAATACCTCAACATTCGGATTATTCAATGCCACCTCAACTGTAATCGTACCTGTGCCCGATCCTATATCCAAAAATGTACTCGCACTATTTAGATTTAGCTTTGAAATTGAAATAACTCGAACCTCCTCCTTTGTTATCGGCACTCCATCTGTTATAAATTCAGAATTTTTCATAATATCACCTCAGATTATTATTAAACGTCTCTTTTTATCAAAACTACAACCGATAAGCCATATTCATCTTTTTTTAATATGTCATCAGGCATCCCACTATAAATACATTCATCGTCATAAGACAAATTTTCTCCGACATAGAATAAATAGTCAAAACCTCTTTTTATGACCTCATTGGCTATCTCTTTTGGACCTATTTCTGCATCCGTCAAAATGGCCACCTTTTCATGTCTAAATATTGAATCAAAATTCGGAAGCCTGCCATGGCAGCTTGTAATATAGAGATCATTCATATTTATTTTTATCCTAGAAAAAAGATACTGAACGGAGCTTATTCCCGAATGTACCTCAACCTCAGTTAGTCCTTCAAAATTTCTCTCAATAAAATTGGCAATACCATATAGGTTTGGATCTCCAGAGGCTATAACACAGATTTTCTTGTCAATATTTTCCAAGATATAGCTTTTCATATCACCAAAATTTGACCCTAGTATAAATACTTCCTTCGAGTCAATTTCACCTTGAGCCAGTATCTCATTAACTGCATCAATATTTCTTTTTCCGCCGATTATTATGTCTGCTTCACTTATTATTTTTATAGCTATAACTGTAGTATAAAAAATATTTCCAGGTCCAATACCAACAACGCTTATCATAAAACACCTCGCATTTCCATACCTACTTTTTTGCCAATAGCTGGCCATCCATCGAAAATAACCACACCTCTATTTTAATAGTTCCATCATGATCTCTAATAAACCTCTTTGCACGACTTACAGACTTTTCAGCTATAATTTCAAATACTTTTTCAAATCCATACTCTTTAATTATTGGAATCATTGCATCTGTTGTCACACATTCATTTATCCTGTTTAGAAATTTGAGATCAGCACCCATTAAAGCCAAATTAGAAACCATAATTTCGTTTCTTGCATCGGCAAATCTGCTATGGGTATTCATTATACCTGCCGACATTTTTATCAGCTTTCCAATATGTCCACCGATGACAATCTCTTTAAATCCAAGACGCTTGCACTCCATCAGCATATACCCAATAAAATTGCTCATTTTGACGATTCTATTTTCATCAAATCCAAATATTTCCACCATTGTCGAAAGCCCAATATTTCCAGGTACCAGCACCACCTTTTCTCCGTATTCTCTCTTCATTGAAAGCTCAAGTGTAAGAGCTTTTTTCCAGGCTTCCTCACTCATAGGCTCAACTATACCACTTGTGCCTATTATAGAAATACCTCCCTCAATTCCAAGATTTGAATTGAAGGTTTCTTTTGCAATTTCTTCCCCATTCGGTGCAAAAATTGTAACCAATAAAATTTTATCCCCCAGAAAATCCATTCTGTCAATATCAAAATCGTCAAATACGTTCTCAATCTCATCACATATCATTCTCAATGGAGTTGGATTGATGGCTGGCCTGCCAACATCCACACTAAGTCCTTTTTTTGTTACAATGCCTATTCCCACTCCAGAAGTTATCTCAACACCATCCAATAATTTTTCTGATCTGATTTTCGGCAGCTCATCAATGGTTATTAGCTCCACCTTAGAAAAAATTTTCATTTTATTCGTGGCGTCCACATCATCTCCTCCGTCTTTTACAACATAGGAAATCACACTTCCATTTTCCATTGTTTGACCGACAACTGGAATTTCTATACTTATTCCCTTTGGAGTATCAATATTTACGCTTTTTAGATCTTCTCTGGTTATCAGCTTTATAAGCGATGCCTTTGTCGACGCCGCTGCACAGCTTCCAGTTGTGAATCCACGCCTATATTTTTTTCCATCAATGTATACAAAACTATCCATTTACTTTACCTTCAAAATACAACTTAAAAAAACAGCAAACAACTCACAGCTACATCAATACAGATACTTTGCTTTTAAAATACAAAATTTTAAAAAACCGATAAATTATAGACTGCTTATCTAAAATATTGATATAGTATCGCATTCACTATTGCTGCTGCAAGATTACTGCCACCCTTTCGACCTTGAGATACTATGTACTCTATATCTTCTTCCATCAAACAATCCTTTGAATCCTCTGCTCCTACAAATCCAACAGGAACACCTATTATCACATCTGCACCCAGCCTACCCTCACGATTTAGCTCAATTGCCTTATACAAGGCAGTTGGTGCATTTCCGAAAACAAATATTTTTTCATTTGGCTCACGACTTGCCAATTCTACGGCAGCCATCGACCTCGTAATACCCAACTCCTTCGCAAGCCTAACAGTTCCTTGATCCGAGACAAGGCACTTGTATTCGCAGCCAAGATTATCTAGAATCGACTTGTTTATTCCACTAAGAGCCATAGTGGTATCTGTATAAATACACGCACCTTTTTTCAATGCATTTACTATTGTCTCAATCGCATTGTCCGATATTTTTAGTATATCTAGATAATCAAAATCAGCCGTAGTATGAATTGCTCTCTTAATAATCATCTCCTCCGCTTTTGACTTGAATTTGTATTCAGGATTTATTTCATCAATTATTTCTTGAATTATTTCAAAGCTCTTGTCCTCTATTGCTTTAGGTTTTTTTATGTAGTCTTCCATCGTAATCACCTCTTCTCAAACCACCATCTATCACGCTTCTCACATATATCCTTTTATATTCCTCAGAAATTCTTGAATCTCTAAGTTCATCAATCACATTTTTTATATTTCTATCTTCATCAAAAACCATACCAACTACTGTTCCCGTATGAGCTATATTTACAAAATCAAACCTATGTCTTTCTGATATTTCGATTATCTCTTCTAAAAAAGGAGTTTTCTTTATTAATTCATTGGCAAAAGCACTATTTTTGCAAGCTTTTCCAATCAAGTCAACGTCACCACTACGAAATCCTCGCTTTAGCATTTCGAAGGAGTTATCAGTCAAGCACTTATTTTTCAATATATCCCTATGATAGCTTTTATTTCCTCTCAGCCTTACTGTACTTATCTTTGAATTTGGTTCTAGTACCAATACCTTTTTATTCGCCAATAAACCCAAGCTCTCTCTTACTTCTCCATTTATAGGGTCAAAAATACATACCTCTTTATGAAAAATTGAGTCAGTTGGTTCAATTTTTGCAACTAACTTCGATATCAAATCTGGACTCATATCTCTATTCAAGTAATCCAACACAGCCATGACACTAGCACCAATATCGGCTGTGGAACTAGCCATCCCTTTTCCGACTGGTATATTTGATTTTATGATTATATTTAATTTTTCTGATTCGCTTTTATCATAACCAAAATGCTCAAATACAAGTCCTATTGCATCCAGTGATTTTCTTTTTCTCGTTTTATAGGTCGGATCTCCACCATCACTATCCCATACCATCACTCTTGAAAATAAATCGATACAATATGAACTTATGGATTCCTTATTTCCAGATATTCCTTGAACCAATTCTCCACAAGTACCTGGACAGCTACCATATCCTTTTTTCATCAAAATACCTCTCCCAAAATTTTTTTCAATGAATCGACAAAATACTCATTATCACTTTTCGTTTTTATTGCCACCCTGATGTACCTATCATCCAATCCATCAAAGTCACTTGCATCTCTAATGACTATTCCAAAATCAAGCATCATTTTTTTCTTCAGATTACTGGATTTAAAATTATGTTTTATACTATTTATTCTAATCAAAACAAATGCTGAGTCTGTTTCAAATACGTCTATACCTTGAATTTGCTTAAGATTATTTATAAAGCAATTTCTTTCATCTCTAAAAAAAGACTTTGATTCACTGTAAAATTGATCATCCTCAAATATTTCCAGACCCAATTTTTCAGCGAAAGTATTTACACTCCAAGGTTCCTTAATAGACCACATATTTTCAATAATACTTTCATTTTTGCTTATTGCATAACCAAGCCTAACACCAGGCATTCCATAAAATTTTGTAACTGCTCTCAGCACAACTATGTTGTCATAATCATATCCAATTGCCGATCTACAAAGATCTTCTTCACAAAACTCTATAAAGGTTTCATCTACCACCAATGTAATCCCAGATGATTTACACTTCTCGACGACTCTTTCCAAATTTCTCAACCTACCATCTGGATTATTTGGATTGCATATAAATATCAAATCCAAACCATCATAATTGTCATCCTGATTGATTTCAAGTGTATTCTCTCCGACGATCATGTGGTACTTAAACAAATTTCTTCCCAATGATTCAACAGCTCTCTGATACTCTGAAAAAGTCGGACATACTACTCCAATTTTTTTAAATTTATCAATTTTTGAAATCAAAAAAATCAACTCTGTGGCTCCATTACCGACACAGATATTTGCGTGTGAAAAAGATGTTTTGTACCTTTTATTTATGCTATTAGAAATAACTTTCCTTAGGCTGTTATATTCAATATCTGGATACCTCTTTATTTCATCAATTGAGTTTGATATCACTCTACTGACACATTCTGGCATCCTAGGATTGATATTAGAGCTAAAATCAATTATTTCTTCATTTATTTTATACTTTCTTTTTAATCTATCAATATCTGCACCATGTGAACTCATATACACCTCAATACAATAAATACCATATATATAATTAGAAAAATCATCAATGAAATCAACGATGCAAAATTCATTAATCTAATTGTTCTTATGATGTCTTCTCTTTCTAAATTTCTGTTTTTATCACCGATAGTCGGCTTATAAACTTCTTCTCCAAAATATACATTAGTTCCGCCAAGCTGTACTCCAAGTGCTCCAGCAACTGCACCTTCGGGGATTGCACAATTTGGGCTATTGTGATTTTTTCTGTCCCTAATACCAATAACAACGCAGTTTTTCCAATCGTACCCTAGGAAAAAGCTGGCGATTGTAAATGACACCAACGAAAATCTCGCTGGAATATAGTTGAAAATATCGTCAAGTATCGCAGAAAACATTCCGATATTAACAAACCTTTCATTTTTGTAACCTAGCATCGAATCCATTGTATTTACAGCCTTGTAAACCATAGATAAAATCGGTCCACCTATAAACGCATACATCATTGGAGCTATCGTACCATCTACGGTATTTTCTGCAACTGTTTCAACTGTTGCTCTAATTATCTCCTCTTCGCTGAGATTTGAAGTGTCCCTGCCAACAATATATGACAGTTGAACCCTTGCTTCATCAATATCGTCCAATTTATAGTAGACCTTTTTTGCCTCCTTACCAAGACACTTTGTTGATAGACAAATACAAATTACTATTGCATTAACCAATAATACCATTATGACATTTCTATCAAACAGAGACACTAGAAGATAGGTAACTATTGCCGTTACTGCCACAGTAGAAACCCAAATCAAAAGTCCACATAATTTCTGCTTTTTTTCACTTGTAAATAACTTTGAATTTCTAACAGCTTTCTCTAATCCCGAAACTAATTTTCCAATATAAATAACGGGATGCGGAAACCAGTACGGATCACCTATAATCAAATCTAAAACAAATGCCAATCCAATTGAGATCGGCAGTATATAAAAACTCATATATTCCTCACCTATTTTTTATTTTTTTCAACACAGCTTAATATATAGCACACTATGCTTAAATTGTTGTAAAAATGAATGTGTAAATATGTGGCTAATGTATTATTTTTACAATATCCACCCTCCCATTCATCAATTATTCTTCCATCCGAGAATTTTTGAACTGTAAAAGAAGTCTTTTCATCTGATACAAACACAGAATGATGAAATTCATGACCACATATTTGCTGCCCTTTATATGAAATCAAATTATCCTCTTTTGCTGTAGCAACACAGTATCCAAACCGCTTTAATGACTTGGTCATTTGACTATAGCCATCTAATGCTCCTACCATCTCAAATCTGTTTCCTTCAGTGTCCAACATATAGTCACCCAAATACATCAGACCACCACACTCAGCATATATCGGTTTACCAGCTTCATGTTGCTCTCTGATACTCTTTTTCATCGACTCATTTTGTTCTAGCTCCCTTGCAAAAATTTCTGGAAATCCACCACCAAGATAAATAAAATCTGCATCTGGAACTCTTTCATCGTTTAGAGGGGAAAATTCTATCACCTCAACCCCTATTTTTTTGAACAAGTCTATATTATCTCTATAATAAAAGTTAAAGGCTTGATCATAGGCAATTGCAACTTTTTTACCTCTTGCCAATGCTCTTACTTCAGGGTCATCATAAAACATATTCAATTCAAATGTCGAATGAATCATTTCACTCTCAGATAATTCAATGATTCTATCAATGTCAATATGCTCTTCCATCAATTCTGCCACTCTGTCCAATTTATTTTCTAAATCAGTTGCCTGGTCTGCTGGAAACAATCCCAAATGCCTCGACTCTAACTTTATTTCATCACAAGGAGGAAGATACCCCAAAACCTCAATAGCACAATATTTCTCAATAGCTTCTTTTAAAATGTTATAATGCCTATTCGTTTTCACATTATTGATAATAATTCCAACTATATCTACATTCTTATCAAGATTTTTATACCCCAAAGCCATCGCCGCTGCAGAGGCTCCCAGACTTTGACCATTTATGATCAATATTACTGGTGACTTTAAAAGCTTCGAAATATTAGAAGTAGAACATTTATTAATGTCCGAGCCAACCCCATCATAAAGCCCCATTACACCTTCTACCACAGAAATATCTTTATTCTCTGCAGCTGTTTTAAATACATATTTTATCTGTTCATCATCTAGCATATAAGAGTCAAGATTTTTTGAGTATTCTCCTGTCACAAATCTATGATACATTGGATCGATATAGTCAGGTCCAACTTTAAATGGTTGAACCCTTTTATTTCTATTTTTCAGTGCTTTCATCAATCCCAGACTAACCGTGGTTTTTCCTACGCCACTACTCACTCCAGCGATAACAATCTTTTTCATAACTATCTTCCTCTACCTCATCATAAATTTTCTAATATCGTTTTTATAATATTGTTTTTATAATAACGCTTTTTTATACCAAAAACCGCTTTATATCAAAAACCAAATTATTATTTAGTCAATTTTTCATCTTCAAAAATAATTTCATATATTTTTTTAAAATCCAGATTTTCCCTCAGATGTCTGGATAGCTTCTCAAATTCTTTCTCTTTTTCTATTGAAGACTTCGCCACCACATTATTCTTGATACCACAGGCTCCATCCTCTTCTTCTAGGTTAATATCAATAAATGGCACCACTCCAACAACTGGAATAGAAATTATTTCCTCCAGCATTTTTATTCCGTCTGAGAAATAATCTTTATTTCCCCTAAACTTATTTATTATTACTCCCTTTACTCTTTTTCTATCTTCTTGATTTAAAAGCTGTAATGTTCCGACAATCGATGCAAAAACACCACCTCTATCTATATCTGCAATTAAAATTACCGGTGATTCCGAGATTTTCGCCATTTCCATATTCGACAAATCCAAACTGTTTATATTTATCTCAGCTGGACTACCTGCACCTTCCAAAACTACAATATCGAAACCATTCTTCACTTCTTCGTATATTCGTTCCAACTCAAAAACTAAGGAATGTTTATATTCTCTATAATCCTCTGATGACATTTTTGACACCAAATTTCCTAATAATAGCACCTCTGAGACGTGGTTTCCACAAGGTTTTAGCAAAATAGGGTTCATATATGCCATCGGCTCCAAGCCACACGCTTCTGCTTGCAGAGCCTGTCCAATCCCCATAGCCTTTCCATTTTTATCAAAATATGTATCAAGTGACATATTTTGTGATTTAAATGGTATCACAGAGTATCCATCCTCGTACAAAACTCTACAAATACCAGTACATAATACACTTTTTCCAACATTAGATGCTGTTCCTTGAAACATAATACTCGCCATAAAATCACCTTTTTCTATTTGTTCTTTTCTGAGGGATAAGTCCTAATCAAACTACTTTCATATGGCATATATCCCATATATTCGATTATTGGAAACCTGCCATCGAAGCTTATCTTCGTAATGCTAGCATTTCCAACCTTAAAATTCCAGTGATACTTGCTACTCCCTGAAATAAAATATGACAATAAATTTCTTATCGTTCCCATGTGAGATACTACAGCCACACTATCGATATTCTCGTTTGTCTTAATAATTTTCTCAATTGCACTAGTATTTCTATTATACATTTCCTCCAGTGTTTCGCCATTTGGAAATCTGTAATCTCGACCACTTGAAAGAAATATTTTTGCTTCTTCAGGGTATTTCGCTTTTATTTCATCAAAACTCAAACCGTCAAATATACCGAAGTTCATTTCCCTCAAATCATCAAGACATTCTACATCGAGATTTTTCAATTTTGCATAGGCGTCAATGGTTTGTTGAGTTCTCTTCAGAGTAGATGCGTATATCCTTTCCACGTCGAACTGTTTAAAATAATCTGTCATTTTCTCAACCTGTTGTCTTCCTATTTGGCTTAAATCACAGTCGCTAAAACCAGAATATCTAAAAAATTCATTATCAACTGAATGCCCATGTCTGATCAAAAATAGTTCTTTCATTTTAATCTCCTTCTAAAATATATTCGATTTAAATTGTTACTAGCAAAATACATATCAAAAATACCAGCTCTCCAAGCTCTATTCCACATCCCAGAATATCCCCTGTCAATCCACCTATTTTTTTACTAACTAGATATTCAAATACATTGGTCAAAATAAACATCACTCCGACAATTACAATATCTAAAATAGCCTGTACAAAGCTTTTAGAAAATATCGCTGAAGCCACAGTCACCACCAATGCTGTAAAAGCGCTACTAGCTAATAGGGTTCCGATGTCACATTTTCCGATAAACATATTTCCCATTCCGTTTACCCTTGCAGGATTAGATTTATATGACAAAACCACACATACATATCTACCAATCATAGGCATCAAAAAAATTGGCCACAAAATATCTCTGTCTATTAAAATAAAAATAATAATAATCTTGCTCAATACTAAAAAAATAACAGATAAGACTCCATTTGTGCCTAATCTTGGATCTTTCATAATCTCCAATATACCGTCTTTATCTCTGTAACTAAATAACCCATCAAAAGTATCGCCAAATCCATCAACATGAAGTCCACCTGTAATGATAATTTCCGAGATAACAAGGATAAATGGGATTACAATTATAGAATATCTAGGAGACACAAACGTTGTTAGAGCAAGATACTCAACAAGTAATATCCCACCTATAACAATTCCGACAATTGGGAAAAAGATCAGTCCACTTCCCATATTTTTTTCGTATGGAACATCTTTTTTAATTGTGATTCTGGTCAAAAATTGAAGTATGTTAATAAATTTATTCATAATATTTTCCTTTTTTATTTTATTTTGATATGAATACCCGAAACAACCAGATAAGCCTCATCTGACTCTGATGCTATCATCTTATTTACCTTGCCTTCTAAATTGGCAAAATACCTTCCCAATTTATTTTCGGATATTCCTCCCAGACCAATCTCATTCGTTACAAATATTATATCAATGTTTTCTGATTTAACAAAATTCAGAAGTGTTTTAAACTCCATAATAACTTTCTTTTCTACAAAAGCTCTTTCATCAACATCATCAACATCAAATTCCGCATTTCGATCAAATATTAAATTTGAAATCATCATTGTAACACAATCAAGTAGGATCACTTTCCTCGCTGATCTCTCAATCGAATTTGAATAACAAAATTCTCCAATCTCTGTTGGAATCGATTTATATGCTTCGATGGTAAACCAGCTCTTATCTTTTCTTCTTAACTGATGGTCAGCTTTTTTTTGTTCCATTTCAAAATCGAATGGAATACTTGTTGCGACATATAGAACTACAGAGTCACGACACTCAAGTTGTGAACACAGATTTTCAGCAAATTCACTTTTTCCGGAGCTTACCCCACCCGTCACAAAAATTATCTTTCCCATTTCTACCTCTTAATCTACCTTGTCTGATTTCTAAGTCTAATTCCCTAATTAAAGGAATTTCCCTATACTCTCTTCACTTTTTTTACCCATGTGATTGTATGTATATATAGCAGAATCAATAATATTCATTGCCAATGCAGCACCGGTTCCCTCACCCAATCTCATATTCAAATCCATCATAGGCTCCAAGTCTAGTAGCTCCAATGCGAGCCTTGACCCTTTTTCATTGGATAAATGAGAAACAATAATATATTCCTTGCACTTTGGGTTTATTTTGTATGCAAGAAGGGCAGCAGAATATGAAATAAATCCATCTAAAACCACTGGAATCCTATTGGCACTACATCCCAATATTACACCTACCATTCCACCTATTTCAAATCCTCCAACCTTTGATAGGACCTCAATTCCATCAGTAGGATTTGGATTATTGATCTCTATTGCCTTTCTAATAGTATCAGCCTTATTCTTTACAAAGTTGAGATTTAAGCACGCACCGATGTCGGTAATATCTATCGGATCTCTACCAGAAATAACGGAAAGAATTGCGGTTGCTGGTGTGGTGTTACATATCCCCATTTCACCTACACCGATTATCTTATAACCATCGACGATACATCTCTCAGCCACTTCTATTCCATATTCGATTGACTTCACTGCTTCATCAACACTCATTGCTGGTCCATTAGCAATATTGTCTGTTCCTTCTCTTATCTTGTAATCAAGTACTCCATCGATCTTTTTTTTGCCTATTATACCTAAATCCACTGCAACTACATCAGTGTGATTGTGCTTCGCCAAAACTCCAACAGCAGATTTGCCATTTGCAAAATTTTCAAATTGCATCCTGGTAATCGACTGATCCTGTTGAGATACACCTTCAGCATATACACCGTGATCTCCGGCAAATGCTATTATACATTTTTTAGGATTGTCCTCAATTTTGGCATTTCCATAAACACCTGCCAATTTTAGCGTTATGTCTTCCAATTTACCCAATGTGTGCTTAGGGCAAATCAATTCATCCCATCTTTGTCTTGCTTTTTCTATACCTTTGTTATCTAGTGAATAAATATTCCTGGATATACTTATCAACAGATTCATCACTACCTCCAAAATTATCTATATTTGGATATAACCCTCTGCATGGCAGAAGGTTATTTCCAAATAGTATTATTTTTTTTCGATCTCTTTCTTTAGATATTCAACAGCCTTTGGTAACTGTTTCTCAACTTCTTTTACTTCAATAGTAGGTTTAATTCCCTTTTTATTTATATAGTTACCATTTGGTGTGAAATACTGGGCTGTAGTCAGCTTATATCCACTGCCATCTCTAAGCTGAACCACCGATTGAACCAATCCCTTACCAAACGTTAGAGTACCAATAGAAACTCCGGCTTTGTTATCCAGAATTGCACCTGTCAAAATCTCGGACGCTGAAGCAGAATTTCCATTCGTCAAAATAACGATCGGAACATCGACCTTTTGCTTGTCATTGCTCTTTGAGTATACTTTTTTTCCTGTATTATCTTTTGTATAAACGATCACAGATTCACCAAGCAATCTGTCGGCAATTTTTTCTACAACGTCCAAGTATCCGCCGCCATTGTCTCTTACATCTATTACCAATCCCTTGATTTTACTTTTTTCAAGAGAGTCTAATGCTTTATTGAAATCTTCATCAGTACCTTCATCAAATCCAACAATTTGAATATAACCAATATCATTGTCTATTTTTTTACTCTTGATTGATTCCAGCTTTATTTCTTTTCTTTCTATTTTCTTATCAAATAATTCTCCATCTCTTGAAAAGGTAACTGTAACAGAAGTTCCTTCTTCACCTCTCATATTTTTGACAGCAACATCCATTTCTTGATAAGAGTATGCCTTACCATTTACCTTTATTATCAAATCTCCTGCTTTAACTCCAGATTTACTAGCAGGACTTCCATTTATTACTTGTTGTACCTTAATTGCACCAGATGGTTTATCAGGACCAACTACTATACCAACTCCCTTATATTTTCCAGAAGTCGATTCTATAAGCTGGCTCATTTCTTCCTTCGTATAATATGATGAGTATTCATCATCTAGCCCTGAAAACAGACCTTTATACAAACCCGTTTCCAGCTTGCTTTCATCCGTTTTTTTATAGAAATCTCTTTCTATAACATCGGATAACATCAGCATTTTCTTGTATTTTTTGTACTCGGAGCTAGGAATAATTCTTCCAAATCCGAACTGTGTAATCACGAAAGTAGTTACAATCGAAGACGCCACTACTAACGCAATACTTTTTATAATATTTCTCTTCTTATTTGAATTCATATACTCTCCCTCATTTAGTACTTATTATTGAATATATTCTCAACTTTATCAGCTATTGATTTCGGAGTCAACCCAAAGTATTCATAAAGCTCAGAAGAAGCTCCAGACATACCAAATCTGTCCTCAACACCCAATCTAAAAACTTTGGCCGGATAGTTTTCGCATACCACTTCACAAACCGCCGACCCCAATCCGCCAATAATACTGTGATCCTCAACAGTTACTATCAAACCAACATCCTTTGCACAATCGATAATTACATTCTTATCAATCGGTTTTATTGATGACATATTGATAACTCTCGTATGAATACCTCTCTCTTTAAGCATCATTGCAGCTTCGTATGAATTCCATACCATAGGACCACATGATAGAATAGCTACATCATCTCCATCTAGCAAAATATCAGCCTTGCCTATTTCAAATTTATAATTTTCGTCATAAATGTCGTTTAAGTCATCTCTTACCATTCTCATATAAAATGGTCCTTCTTGTTCAGCAATAAAGTGAGTCATCTGCTTTGCTTCTTCAAAATCAGCGGGAACTAAAACTCTCATATTTGGCAATGTCCTCATAATAGAAATATCCTCAAGACTTTGATGAGTAGCCCCATCTTCTCCTGTCATCAATCCTGCGTGAGTAGAACATATTTTCACATTTAAATTTGACATGCACACCATATTTCTTATTACTTCCAATGCTCGCTCAGTTTCAAATACGGAAAAAGAACTTGCAAAAACTGTCTTTCCGGCAGATGCCAATCCTGCAGAAACGCCGATTAGATTTTGTTCGGCAATACCTACATCGACAAATCTATCTGGGAAATTCTCTTTAAAATAAATAGTTTTTGTAGATGATGATAAATCGGCATCACAAACCACAACTTTATAGTTTTTCCTGCCCAATTCAACCAGCGATCTACCATATGCTTCTCTTATTGATCTCTTTTCCATTTGAATACCTATTACTTTAATTCATCTATGGCTAATTTATACTCTTCCTTACTAATACGCCTACTATGCCATTCGCAAGAGTTCTCCATAAACGAAACACCCTTTCCTTTTATCGTATTTGCTATTACAAGAACCGGCTTTGAATTTACCTTATCAAAAATGCTAAATGCACCCAATATTTGGTCGAAATCATGCCCGTCTATTTCCAATACATACCAACCAAAAGAGGTGAATTTCTTTGTAATAGATCCCAAACTCATCACATCATCGGTAGTACCATCGATCTGTAGCCCATTCATATCAACTATTGCCATAAGATTATCCAAATTATATTGATTTGCAAGCATCGCTGCTTCCCAAATCATTCCTTCCTGCAATTCTCCATCGCCTAACAGAACATATACATTATAGTCTAAATTATCAATCTTTGATGCAAGAGCCATTCCACAAGCAGCAGACAAACCCATGCCAAGCGATCCGGTCGTCATATCGATTCCATTTACCTGTAGCATATCTGGATTGCCTTGAAGTGAACCACCAACTTTTCTAAATCCACTCAGCTCTTCTTCCAGCAAAAAGCCTTTTTCGAAAAGCGTCGAGTAAATGGCTGGTGATGAGTGTCCCTTAGACATTACAAATCTATCTCTATCCTTTTTTTGAGGGTCATCGATATCGACGTTAATTCTCTCGAAATACAGTGCCGTCAATATATCAACACAAGAGAGTGATCCCCCAGGATGACCGGAACCAGAATTATATATCATTTCTATAACATGCTTTCTAATTCTCTTTGCCCTCTTAGATAACTTGTCATAATCTACCATTTATTTTCTCCTCTATTCTAATTTCCACATAATATATACCTGCCAAACCTAAGCATACAAGCCTCTCAATGGCATGGCAATTTTTAATTTGTGCAAAATCAGAAGTTATTTTTTCTATCTCCAATATTATAACACATATTTTTAATACATACTATTTCAATTATTTTACAACACGAAAATACTTATCATTAAATACTACATAGCTAACATATTAATTTGCCAAAACAATCATAAATCGTTTATAATTTGGTTATATCAAAAATAAATCAAATAAATATTACAAGGAGATCACAGAAATGGACATATATGGCATAGGAACAGATATAATAGAAATAGAAAGAATAAAAAATTCTCTAAACAAAAATTTAAGATTATTGGATAAAATGTTCTCAACTGATGAATTGGTGGTGTTAAAAGAAAAAAACTACAAGGCTGAATCCGTTGCCGGTAACTTTTCTGCAAAGGAAGCCGTTGTAAAATCGGTTGGCACAGGACTTAGAGGATTTAATCTAAGGGACGTCCAAATTCTAAGAAACGATTTAAATATGCCCATCGTAGTGCCAGCCGGTAAATTCAGGGATTTTTTGGAAGAAATTGATGTTGTCGATATAAAGGTTACTATCTCACATTCAAAAAAATATGCTACTGCGACTGCAATAGCATTAAGAAAATAGTTTTTTGCTACAAATGTTCTTTACAGGAAAGTGATTCGACTTCTAATTTGAATACACATACACCGTTTACCATTTTTTCGTTGAACTTCCAATCACTCTTTCCTGTTGCCTGTTTCATAATAGATGTCAGCCCCTCCACCTTCTCGGCAAAATCTTCTACGACAGACACCTTTCCAGTACCAATGATACTTTCGAATTTTGCAGAATATCCACAAGGAACATTAGCAGTTTGCAGTTCATACCCCCTATCCATCTCAAATCCTACAGATGGATTTTTATTTATCAATTCAGCTTTTCTTCCCTCAAAAGCACCATGAAAATACAACGTCAAACTGTCAATATCACCGACAACGCCAAAATTTAACGGTACAATATAAACATCGCCACAATCATAGAAACCCAAGCGACAGCAATGACAGTTTTTTATTACATTCATTATCTTATCATGATCGATAACTTCTCTATCTTTTCTTCTCAATGAAAACACCTCTCTTCGACTAAACACATTCTTAATTTTCGAAAAAATATCAATTTTTTTTCTTAGTATTGTCAAAAATATTATACTATTTTTTGAAATAATTTTCAAATAATTAATGAATTTCCCAAAAACAACAATAACATAAAATTTCATAATCTTTTGATAATTTAAATTTGAATTTTTCGTTATTTTTTTATTTTTTTGGTGTATAATTGAATTAAATTAATAATAAATTATCAAATTTTATATGCTTATTTTCGAAAGGAGTGTCCTTATGACAAATAATTCTGCTCTACAAAACCTTAAAATCCTTGATTTTACGACGTTATTGCCAGGACCATACGCCACATTAATGTTAGCTGATATGGGTGCTGATGTACTAAAGGTTAGTTCAAAATCAAAGCTAGATCTTGTTTACGAAATGGGTGCATTCGATGAAGACTTACAGCTTAGTGCTAATCAGCTGTGGTTGAACAGGAACAAGAAAACGATTTCTCTAAATTTAAAAACTCAAGAAGCGAAGGATATTGTAAAAAAACTAATAAAAGAATATGATATCCTTTTCGAACAATTTAGACCTGGTGTTATGAAAAAACTAGGACTATCATATGAAGAACTATCAAAAATAAACCCAAAGCTAATATACTGCTCAATTTCTGCATACGGAAATTCAGGTCCAGAAATGAACAGAGCCGGTCATGACAATAATTTTTTGGCAAAAAGTGGCTTGCTATCACTTTCAGGAAGAAAACAATCTGGTCCAACTCTTATGAATACACAAATTGGTGATTTGGCTGGTGGAGCTCTACATTCAATAATAGGTGTATTGGCTGCAGTAAATTACAGAAATAACACTGGAAAAGGACAATACATTGATATTTCTATGCTGGATACCATTATTCCTATGAACACATTTGAAGGAATATCATACCTTATGGATGGAAAGCTTAAAGAAAGAGAAGAATTTGATCTAAATGGAAAGGGAATATATGACATATATCAAACAGCTGATAACCAGTATATAACTATCGGTTCATTGGAGCCAAAGTTTTTACAAAAGCTTTCAGAAGCAGTCGATATTCCGGAATTAATAGAGGCTGGTGCAACTCCACATGACGGTGGACTACTAAAATCCAAGCTTGTCGAAAAGATCAAATCAAATACTCTTGAATATTGGAATTCAAAGTTCAAAAACCTTGATGCTTGCATTGAACCTGTATTAGATTACAAGCAATCATTTTACGAAGATCCTCAAATCAAATCAAGGGAAATGATTGTAGAAGTAGATGCAGGAATAAAAAAAATACGTCAATTTGCCATGCCAATTAAGTTTTCAGAATCGGATGTCGTATATAAATTCGCTGGAAAAGAAATTGGATTTGATACAGTTGAAATACTAACAAAGCTGGGATATGATGAAAATGAAATAAAAAAACTAGAAGAAGCTGGAGTATTAAAATGATGAACTAGAAAAGTTTGAAGCATTGAAATAGTAATCCATTCTATAATCCATTTCATTTTTTAAGTCATATTAATTATTGACCATAGTCATAGATTAATCCAATGTTTCAATGCTTTTCTATAGCAAAAAACTATAACACTTTCTTCCAATTTTATTTGCCAAAATAATATGCTATACTCTTATCATAAAATAATCAGCAAACAAGGAGATTTTATTATGAGTTTAACATTACCAGAAAAATTTGATCAATATATAGACTCTAGAAAAGAAGGTTTTATGAGAATAATGGATTTCAAAAAAAATGGAGGAAAGGTCGCAGGATGTCTTTGTACCTATACACCTCAAGAAATCCTGGATGCTGGTGGAATAGCTAACGTTGGTCTTTGTGGTACCAGTGCAGAAACAATACCAGACGCAGAAAAGGTTCTTCCAAAAAATCTATGTCCACTTATCAAGTCTACTTACGGTTTTGCAATGACTGAAAAATGTCCATATACGTATTTTTCTGATATTATAATCGGTGAAACTACTTGCGATGGAAAAAAGAAAATGTACGAATTACTCAGTGAAATCAAAGATGTACACGTAATGCATCTACCTCAAGGTAAAGGTCGTAACTATGTCAACGACAACTGGTACGAGGAATGTAATATTCTAAAAGATACTCTTGAAAAAAAGCTGGGTGTCGAAATAACTGAAAATGGACTTCGAGATGCCGCAAAAAAGAGAAATGAACTAAGAAGATTGACGATAGAGCTATATCAGCTTCAAAAGCATATTCCGCCTGTAATGAAGGGTACAGATATAATGCTCGCAATGCAAAAAGGTACTTTTGCATTAAACGTAGAAACTCAAATTGAGACTATAAAGGCTTTGATAAAGGAATCCAAAGAAGCCTATTTTGAAAGAGGTGAACGCCCTGTATCAAAAAAGGACAAGAGAATCCTTATCACTGGATGTCCAACCGGTGGAGTCATTCAAAAAGTTGGTATGGTTATTGAAAATAATGGTGGCGTAATAGTCTGCAAGGATGACTGCGCTGGTGAAAGAACGAACTCTCAAATGATTGACGAAAACTCCGACGATATTATGAGAGCCATAGCTGATAGATATCTTGAAATCAATTGTTCAGTGTTTACACCAAATGACGAAAGAATTCAAAACACATTGAGAATGGCTGAAGAATATCAGGTTGATGGGGTTGTTGAACTAGTACTTCAGGCTTGCCATACTTTTAATGTAGAATCTTACAAAGTAGCAAAGGCTGTCGAAGATATGGGTATCCCATATTTGAAATTAGAAACTGACTATTCTTCATCTGATAGTGGTCAGATAGAAACACGTATTGCAGCATTTATTGAGATGCTGTAATAAAGCATAAAAAATATCCTAGCATTCAATTTTTATGTTTTGAATGCAGGATATTTTTTTATTTATCTGTCTTTCTAATAGGTCACTCATTTATTATTCTAATAGCCAATCGACAATATTCACAACCTTTATCCCATCGTAATTTCCAACTGAAAACCTGTCTAAGGTCAACACCGTTTTCTCATAATTATCTCTAATTTCTCTTAATGGTCTCATTTCTCTCTCAAAGGTATTCTCATCCACCATACTAGCAGTCACTTGAATATAATGTAATTCGTCATTTTTTCTCGTCACAAAGTCAATTTCTTTGTCTTTAAGCTTACCAACATTTACACGATAACCACGTCTCAATAATTCAAAATAGACAATGTTTTCCAAACCAAACCCCAAATCATAGTTTTTCCTTGGTAGAATATAATTTCTTAACCCCAAATCTACAATATAATATTTCTTGTTATTTTTTAATAGCTCCTTACCGACAATGTCAAATCTATCTACTTCGTAAAAAATAAATGAGTCACATAGTGCTTCAATATAATCACTGACTGTGTTTGGTGAAACTTTTCTTCCCCCTGATACTAGATAGTTTGTGATGGACTTTACAGTCACCATATTTCCCACAACACTAGAAAGGTACTTTGAAATTGATTTTAGCAACGAAATATCTGTTATTGCTCTCATACCTAGATTCTTTCTATTTTGCCTATCCTCAATAGCTTTTACCAAAACAGTATTGTAAATACCTTCAAGATACATTTCAACCTTATCACTATCTTTTTCCATGGTAGTTACATAAGGTAAACCACCGTACCTCATATACTCTACAAAAGAATCATCAATTGACAAATCACATATGCTGAAAAACTCTTTAAATGAAAGTGGAAGCATTTTGATTTCAACATATCTACCTGATAAAAAAGTCGCTAACTCACTAGATAACATCTGAGAATTTGAGCCTGTTATATAAATATCTACATTATCCATAACATACAAGCTATCAACAACCTTTTCAAAATATTTTACTCTCTGAACTTCATCTAAAAAAATGTAATTTTTCTTATCAGAAATTAATCTGTCTTTCAAATATGAGTAGAGCTTTTTATAATCTTGCAAATCCTCATATTCCAACTTTTCAAAATTTAATGATATAATCTGTGTAGTTTCTATCCCAGTTTCAACTAGTCTATTTTGAAATTGTAAAAGCAGTGTGGATTTTCCACATCTTCTCATACCTGTAACAATCTTAATTACCTTTTCGTCTCTCCATTTTTCCAAACTATTAAGATAATCAACTCTCTTTATCATTTTGCCATCCCCTTTATAGCTTATTCAATCAAATTTTTATTAAAAATAGTCTAAAATATGTTTTCTGTTTTTAGTCCCATTCTAAATTTTATTACATATATTATAAATAAGTATAGCACTGAAAAAACATTTTTACAATAAAAATTCCCATACGGGAATTTATTGTTATTTATTTAGTATTAATTCAAATATCGATTTATTCTATATGGTTTTATATTATTATTTCAATACACAAGAGTTTCTATTGATTTTATTTTATCTTACTAATTTTATTTTATTAATTTTAGATATAGAATCAATTGTATTTCAAAAATAAAAGCTCGATACATTCTTTTTGATTAATAGAATGCACGAGCCTTGCCAAGTCAAGTTATTACAAAACTATTTATTTTTTATTCTTCATTTCCCCATTCAGCCTTTTCAGTAACTATTACCGTTTCACTGTTTGGATCAACTGTTACAAATCCATTCCCTATTTCAGCATACATGAATTTGCCATCTTTTTTTATCTTCATTTTTCCTTCTTTTATCCCAGTTACAATTGGAACATGACCTCTCAGAATAGCTCTATCTCCAACAATTGTTTTAAATATCACCATCTCTGCGATTTCGTCATAAAAAGTCTTATGAGGAGTTACTACCTTCAATTTAAACATTAGTTAGCACTTCCTTTCGCCTTTCTTACAACGTCATCGATTGTACCCACGAACAAGAATGCTGATTCTGGAATATCATCATGTTTTCCTTCCAAAATTTCTCTAAAACCTCTAACAGTTTCTTTTACCGGAACATAAACTCCAGGAATCCCCGTAAACTGTTCTCCAACAGTAAATGGCTGAGACAGGAATCTCTGTATTTTTCTCGCTCTCGCTACAACAACCTTATCTTCATCAGATAGTTCGTCCATACCAAGTATTGCAATAATATCCTGTAGCTCCTTATATCTCTGCAATATCGACTGAACTCCTCTGGCAACCTCGTAATGATCTTCGCCAACGATATGTGGATCCAAAACTCTAGAAGTCGATTCAAGTGGATCAACTGCTGGATATATACCAAGCGATGATATTTGTCTTGATAATACTGTTTTGGCATCAAGATGTGAGAATGTTGTCGCTGGTGCAGGGTCAGTCAAGTCATCTGCCGGAACATATACGGCTTGAACTGATGTGATAGAACCCTTCTTTGTAGAAGTTATTCTTTCCTGTAAGGCACCCATTTCTGTAGCCAGTGTAGGTTGATAACCAACTGCTGATGGCATACGTCCAAGCAAAGCTGACACCTCTGAACCAGCCTGTGTGAATCTAAAGATATTATCTATAAATAGAAGAACATCCTGCCCTTCTTCATCTCTAAAATGTTCTGCCATAGTCAATCCAGTCAAAGCAACTCTCATTCTTGCCCCCGGTGGCTCATTCATCTGTCCAAATACCATTGCTGTTTTTGCTATAACACCCGATTCTGTCATTTCACCATACAAGTCATTACCTTCTCTAGTTCTCTCTCCAACACCTGAAAAAACAGAAATACCACCATGCTGTTTTGCTATATTATTTATTAGCTCCTGGATAAGAACAGTTTTACCAACTCCTGCTCCACCGAATAGACCTATCTTACCACCCTTTAGATAAGGTGCCAACAAATCTACTACCTTTATCCCAGTTTCAAGAATTTCAGCCTTTGTTTCCAAATCCTCATATTTTGGAGCCTCTTTGTGAATTGGTGATAGCTTTACATTTTCCGGCATTTCTTTTAAATCAATGGCTTCGCCCAATACATTGAACACCCTACCCAAAGTTTCTGTACCAACAGGAACTGAAATAGGTGCTCCAGTATCCACTACGTCCAATCCTCTTACAAGACCCTCTGTAGCACTCATAGCGATACATCTAACAGTATCATTACCAATATGTTGAGCAACCTCAGCAACTATTTTTTTATCGCCAACATTTATTTCCAAAGCATTTAATAGGTTTGGTAAATTGTCTTCACCTTCAAACCTTACATCAAGTACAGCTCCTACAATCTGTACAATTTTTCCTATATTTGCCATCTTATCCTCCTTACTTTAGAGCCTCAACTCCGCCACTAATCTCAGTTATTTCTTGAGTTACGGCAGACTGTCTAGCTCTATTGTAGCTTAATTCAAGATTTTGAATCATTTCGTTAGCATTGTCAGTCGCTGATTCCATCGCTGTTCTTCTAGCTCCCTGTTCAGAAGCATAGGATTCAACGATTCCACCGTTAAGTATTCCAGAAATATATGTAGGTATCAAAAATTCTAGAACTTTTTGAGGGGATGGAAGATATTTCACCTTCGATCTTGAATCTACTGACTTTGCCTTTATTTTATTGACCAAGAGCATTGCTTCTTCGTCTTCTTTTCTTCGTCTTTCTTCTCTTTCCTTAATTATCTCTTCACTAATATAGATGTCAGGGTCCAACTCCTCCTGAATTTCCTTGTATCTCTCTCCACCATATTCCAACGGTGTATCGAAAACTAATGGAAGAACCTTTATCACCTTTGCTTCCTGTGAAAGAGCCGAGTTAAATTTCGTATATGTGAAAAGAACTTCATCTATCTCTTCATTAAGGAACATCTCCATAACTTTATTCGTTATTCTTTGAATATCAGAATAGCTGTAGTCTTCTGCCGATTCGATACTGTCGATCACTTCGACTCCATCCATTTTGCTATATCTATCATAGGATTTCTTTCCAACAGTAATTACATAGTCTTTTGTTACACCTAAATATTTTTCAGCTTCTTTAAAAACATTGATGTTATATCCACCGGCAAGACCTCTATCACCTGCTACTATGATATGACATCTATTTTTTAATTCTCTTTCCTTCAAGAATTCACTATTAACACCCTTCGTATTAACAGATATTTCGACAATAGTTTCATACATTGTGTTGAAATATTCACTTGATTCATCTGCTGCCTGCTTAGCCTTTCTAAGCTTAGAGGATGCAACTAAATACATGGCATTAGTAATCTGCTTTGTATTATTTACACTCGCAATTCTGTTTTTTATGGACTTCATACTTGCGCCTGCCATATCCGTACTCCTCCTTTAACTAGTATTACTGTGCTTTAAATTTCACCTTGTATTCTTCAATAATCTTCTTTAACTCTTCATTAAAGTCTTCATTATTCAATATTTTTTGAAGTATTTCTGGATGCTCATTGGCTATAAATATATATAGACCATCTTCAAACGCCTTGATATCTTCCAGCTCTATATCTTCAAGCAGGTTATTTATTACAGCATAGATTATCACAACTTGATTTTCAACTGTAACAGGCTTATGTTCATCCTGCTTCAATACTTCAACTATTCTTTGACCTTGTGCCAACCTTCTCTTTGTATCTTCGTCCAAATCAGATCCGAACTGTGCAAAAGCAGCCAATTCTCTATATTGAGAATATGCAAGCTTCAATGTACCAGCAATCTTTTTCATAGGCTTGATCTGTGCAGAACCACCAACTCTTGAAACTGATATACCAGGGTCAACTGCAGGTCTAATTCCTGAATAGAACAATTCTGGCTGTAGATATATCTGTCCATCTGTAATAGATATTACATTAGTAGGTATATACGCTGACACGTCACCAGCCTGAGTTTCTATTACAGGAAGAGCAGTCATCGATCCACCACCCAATTTATCTGATAGTTTTGCCGCTCTTTCAAGTAATCTTGAGTGAAGATAGAATACATCACCAGGATAAGCTTCACGACCCGGTGGTCTTCTTAATAATAGCGACATTTCTCTATATGCGACTGCCTGTTTACTCAAATCATCATATACAATAAGCACGTGCTTACCGTTGTACATAAATTCTTCACCTATAGCCGCACCTGAATATGGTGCAAGGTATTGTAATGGTGCAGATTCAGAAGCAGTTGCAGATACCACTATAGTATAATCCATCGCTCCAAAATCCTCCAAGGTTGATACCAATTGAGCAACAGTAGATCTCTTTTGACCAATTGCAACATATATACAGATGACATCCTTACCTTTTTGATTTAATATTGTATCTATCAAAATAGATGTTTTACCTGTCTGTCTATCACCGATTACCAACTCTCTCTGTCCTCTACCGATTGGAATCATGGAGTCTATAGACTTTATTCCAGTCTGCAAAGGTTCAAAAACTGATTTTCTATCCATTATTCCTGGTGCTGGGGCTTCAACAGGTCTAGTCTTATCAGTTTTGACTTCACCTTTTCCGTCTATCGGTTGTCCCAAAGCGTTTACGACTCTACCAATCATCGCTTCACCAACCGGCACCTCAACTATTTTTCCAGTTCTTTTTACAACATCACCTTCTCTAATTCCAAAATCGTCACCAAGTATTACTACCCCTACGACCTCTTCCTCTAGATTTAGTGCGATACCAAATATTTTACCTGGAAACTCTACAAGCTCACCAGACATTACATTATCAAGTCCATAAACACTGGCAATACCATCACCAACATTTAATACACTACCAGTATCATTTAGTTGTATTTTATTTTCATAATTTTTAATCTGATTCTTAATAATCGAACTAATTTCTTCTGGTTTTAAGTTCATGGGTTCACCACCATTTCTATGATATTACTTGAGATAGTTGTTCTTTTAGACCATCTAGTCTAGCTTTTATAGTTCCATCTATCTCTTCATTTCCTATTCTTACAAGAACACCGCCCAAGATGCTCTCATCTATTTTGTTTACAAGCTTAACGCTCCTATTATATCTTGCAGAAATTTTTATTTCCAACTCAGAAATTTTTTCTTTGCTCAAAGGTATGGCTGTTATTACAACACCCTCAGCAACCTTTTCTTTATCATTTAACATATTTTTAAATGAATCTACAATTGAAGCAAACTCAGTAGTCCTGCCATTATCGATAAGAACTTTGATAAGATTTTTTGTGTAGCTCGAAAAGCCATCATAAAAAACCTTATCGACAATGCTCTTCTTATCATCTCTTGAAACAAATGGAGACCTCAGAGCATCATATAAATTTGCATTTTCTGATATAGTCTTGGCTATTTGTTCCAACTCAGAGAATATCTCAGTAGTTTTATTTTCTTCTTCTGCAAGTTCAAATATAGCTTCAGCATATCTATTTGCCACTTGACCAATCATTATCTTGATTCTCCTACTTCTCTAATGAATTCATCTATCAAATCTTCATGCTTTGACTTATCGATATCTTTTTCAATAACCTTTGATGCCGCCAAAATCGCCATATCAGAAATTTCATTTTTGATATTATTGAACGTTGCTTCTCTTTCTTTAACAATATCATCTGAAGCTTTGTTTTTGATATTCGTAGCATCAAGTTTCGCTTGAGCAATTATTTCAGAAGATCTTTCTTCAGCTCTTCTTCTCGCTCTTTCTACTATATCTTGACCTTCAACTCTGGCACTTTCAATTCTTTCTTCGTACTCAGATTTTAGTCTAAGTCCTTCCTCTTTCGCTTTTTCACCAATTTCTATATCGCTTTTTATTCCAGCTTCACGTCTTTCAATTACAGCCAAAACTTTATCGAAAAGTATTTTCTTTAGAATAAAAAACAACAACAGCGTATTGGCAAGAGTGAAAAAGAATTCATATGTTAAACCAACTAACGGCTTAAATTCCATTACTAATCCTCCTCTCAAAATAATACAAATCGTTACGACTTGCTATTATCCGATCCAAGGATTTACAAATAGAATTATTATTGATATAACTAGACCATATATTGCTGATGACTCTGCAACTGCCTGCCCCAAAAGCATTGTGGATATGATATCGCTTTTTGCCTCTGGCTGATTTCCTACTGCCTCTGCACCCTTACCAGCTGCATACCCTTGACCTATACCTGCACCTATACCTGTAGCTACTGCTATACCTGCACCTATTGCTGAACCAGCTATTGCTATTCCCAAACTCATTCCTTCTAACATCTTTTTTTCCTCCTTAAATTACCTAATCTTGTTAATCTTATTAATTTGACATATTCTTTTTATTTAAAAGTACTAATTTCTAATAATTTACTAATCGACTTTAATATTTACTTATCGATTTTCGTATTTTTCCAATCAAAAAAAAATTAATTTTACTCATCTGCTGTACTACCGACAAATACCATTGTCAACATTATAAATATAAAAGCCTGCAATGTTCCTGCAAATAAGTCAAAATACATATGCAGTGGCATCGGTATTACTAACTGACCTATTGGTATCTTCACATTTGGAATCAATGTTGAAACAAATCCCAATAGCTTATAAAGTAAAGACATAATAATCGCACCACCCAAAATATTACCAAATGGACGGAAACTCAATGAAATAGGCCTTGCAATTTCACCGATAATATTTAATGGCGCCATTATAGGTGTCGGTTCAAGCAAGGATTTAAAATATTTTCCTCCTTGGAATTTAACTCCCATAAAGTAAATCATGAAAACTGTAATTCCTGCCCATGCAACTGTTGTATCTAGATCTGTAGTTGGAGATCTTAATCCCAACAATCCAATTAGATTTGAGGTTGCGAAAAACATGAATATGCTTCCAATATACGCAATGATCCAAGGTGCATTTTCAATGAATCTCTTTCCCATAGTATCAGTGACAAGATTTCTCAGACCATCGACTGCCATTTCAACAAGCACCTGTCTTTTTGTAGTAGGCACCTCTTTAAGATCTCTAGTCAAATACAATGAAAGCAATATCAAAAAAATCATAATCAACCATTGAACGACTATTGTTTCACTTAACTTGAAGCCACCAAAATAAAGGATATATTTCGCTTGATACATAATCAGTCCTCCTTCCCTTTATTTAATTTTGATAGCAGCTGTTGAACCTTTATTACAATATTTGTGCTTATTAGCCCGACAGCAACTGTGTAAATGTTAATATGTTTTGAGACTGCTGCAAATATCAAAATTGCACCATAAAGTAGGATTCTTGACATATAACCCAGACTAGCCCAAAGCTTCGCATTGGTCTTTTTATCTACAACAGATTCTATATTTCTCGCCATCATAAACAAAGCCACCATTGCTACCAAGCTTCCTGCAATCAATCCCCCAACATATTTAATTGAAAAGTACTTGAGAAAAAACAGAATAATTGCCACAATAATATCATATACAACTATTCCCTTATATATTTTCACCAAGTTTTCTAACAACTGTTTATCCAAAAGCATCACTTCCTCTTTTTCATAAATGGTAACAGAGTTCTGTATACTCCACAAAACGCACTTCCAATACCAATAAAAATAAAAATCAATGTGAATACAGGAGAAGTCGAAAATTTTGAATCCAGAAATCTTCCAAAAAAGCCACATCCAAAAATACACACAACTACAATTATTCCAAGCTGCGATATTAAAGAAAAAGATCTCATTGCTTCTACCCAAACACTTTTCTTTGACATTGTTTTACCTCACACCTCTATATATTCACTCACCTTCACACACAACAAATCAAATACTTATCTTATGATTTGACTAATATATAATACCATAAATTCATAATTTCTGTCCAAATAATAATAGAATATACGGTGAATTATTATTGAATTTTTGACACAATTTCATTTTAAATATGTATCGACTATGTTAAACATTCATAGTATTTTTTATCATAATTTTTATCATAGTTATTATATACCCTATAAATTATAATCACTATCAAATTATTTGTATTTTTTGTACAAATACTACAATTCTTTTTCTATTTTACCATCAACGCTAAATATTATACAACCAATATTTAAACAACCGGATTTGATACCTTAAAAACAGAAAAAGAGCGACTTTAGCAAATGCCAACGTCACTCCATCTCTAAAAAACAAAATATATCAATATTGTAACCTAGAGTAAAAACACATAATTAGATTACAAAAATCAAAATCTTGTCGTATATTATTTTGTACCGAACAATCTATCTCCCGCATCACCTAGACCAGGAACAATATATTTATGTTCATTTAATCTTTCATCTACTGCCGCAACATAAATATCAACATCTGGATAAACCTTATGAACTTCAGCAATTCCCTCTGGAGCAGCAACAAGGTTAACCATTCTGATGTTTTTAGCTCCCTTTTCTCTTAGAAGCTGTATTGCTGCCACTGAAGATCCACCAGTAGCCAACATTGGATCTACTAACAATACTTCTCTCTCGCCAATGTCCTGTGGAAGCTTACAATAATATTCCACTGGCTGAAGAGTTTCAGGATCTCTATACAATCCGATATGACCAACCTTTGCAGCTGGAATCAAGTTGATTAATCCGTCCACCATACCTATTCCGGCTCTCAATATCGGAACTATTGCCAATTTCTTCCCTGTTAATTCCTTCGCTGTCATCTTTGCCACTGGAGTTTCTATCTCAACATCTCCAAGAGGCAGATCCTTTGTAACTTCATATCCCATCAACATTGTAATCTCTGTTAATAGCTCCCTAAAGTCCTTAGAACCAGTGTTTTGCTTTCTCATCAACGTTAATTTGTGTTGAATCAATGGGTGATCAGTAACTGTTACTTTGTTCATATTATCCTCCTAATTTAATAAAAACTTATATTATCAATGCTACCTGCATTAATTTCTGTCTATGATATTATAAAACGTATTTTGCATTTTATCAACAATTTATCAGTAAATTATCGACAAAAAACCACAAATATTTCAATTGCACCTTAATTAATAAAAAAAATAATAGTAATAAATCATATTTTATTTCATTTCTAAAGGTCGTTACTTTCAATCTCTGTTATTTTATCAACTCTTGATTGATGTCTTCCACCTTCAAACGAAGAATTTAAATATGCATCAACGATGTCTAGCCCAAGTCCAATGCCAGTAACTCTCTCTCCAAGTGCAATCATATTTGCATCATTGTGTGCTTTTGTCATACGTGCTGAGAAAGTATCTCCCAGAGTTGCACATCTTATACCTTTGACCTTATTTGCAGCGATACCTATTCCAATGCCAGTTCCACAGACCAAAATACCACATTCAGACTCTTTATCTGCTACCGATTTCGCAGCCTTATACGCAAAATCCGGATAGTCCACAGAATCAGTTGTGTCCGTACCAAAATCCAAAACTTCGTACCCTTTCTTTTCAAGATGATTTTTAATGGCATTTTTCAAATTCAAGCCACCATGATCACAAGCCAATGCTATTTTCATATTTTTCCTCCAATTAAAAATAAATTTTTTCTATACAAACTTGTATCCAGCAGATTTCTTCAATCTATTCATTATGGCAACACCAATCCCCGTTTCTTCAAAGGTTTCAGCATATGCCACATCAATATTTCTTCTATCCAAATCTATCAATACATCAAATAGATTTCTCGCAACCTCTTCATAAGTACAACCCAAAGAAAGCACATGAACATTTTTAAATTTCAGCTTTAATTCCTCAAATCTAGAAATATTTTGTTTCATACACAATATTGCAATCTTCTTTTCGTCGTTGGCTCTCATTTCCAATAAAAATTCCGACAACTCGACAAACCTGTCGATACCACCAGTCACCATAAATATATTTGCATTAGGTGAATAATGCTTGTATTTCATACCAGGTGCTTTTGCCTTTATATTATCGTCATGAGAAGAAAGCGACGGATCAAGTATCACATCTCCAAGAACTTCCTTCAACATCTCCAATGTAATCGCACCCGGTCTCAAAACCATCGGAACATCATCAGAAAGATCGACTATTGTTGATTCAACACCAAAATCACAAAAACCTCCTACTAAAATCCCATCCACTCTGCCATCCATATCGGCTATAATATGCTCTGGTTTCGTTGGAGAAGGCTTCCCAGACAGATTTGCTGATGGTGCGGCGATTGGAACTCCAGAGGCTTTTATCAATGCTCTTGCAACCTTATCTGATGGCATCCTAATCGCAACCGTATCCAAGCCACCACTCGTCACTTTTGGAATCAAGTCGGATTTTTTAAAAACAATTGTCAAGGGTCCCGGCCAAAATCTATCAATCAATTTTTTTGCTCTCTCATCCATATCCACTACTAATGGATTGATATCTTCTCTCTCAGCTACGTGAACGAGCAATGGATTGTCACTTGGACGTCCTTTTGCTATATATATTTTAGAGGCAGCTTGTTCATCTAGTGCATTTGCACCCAAACCATAGACTGTCTCTGTTGGAAAAATCACTGTTTTCCCATCTGCAAGCATTTTGCCAAACTGTTCTACCACCTTGCTGTCGATATTGTCTGGATCAATTTTTTCAATCAATGTATTTTTTTTCATAAATTCCATATTATCACTCTCGCAATTCTTCATATTCACTAAGTATTCACTAAAAAAAGAGGTCTACAAAAAATTTTTATTTCAATAAGCATCACCTTATTATCAATTCTAATAAAAACTCTTTTTTGTAAAACCTCCTTCACAAGAAATTATCTTAATAAAATTATCCTAGTAAATAGAAGACATTTTTTCAGTCTGATCAACTGTAATCAACGCATCTATCATTTCATCTAAATCACCATCGATAAATGAATCAAGCTTATAAAGTGTCAAATTGATTCTATGATCACTAACTCTCCCTTGTGGGAAATTATACGTTCTGATTCTTTCAGATCTATCTCCAGATCCTACTTGACTCTTTCTTTCAGCAGCAATTTCTTTTTGTTGTTCAGCCAGTGCCTTGTCATAAAGTCTTGCCTTCAATATTTTCATAGCCTTTTCCTTATTTTTTAGCTGCGACTTTTCATCTTGGCATGAAACAACTTCTCCAGTAGGTATATGTGTTATTCTAACGGCTGAGTCCGTAGTATTAACACTCTGTCCACCATTTCCAGATGCTCTAAACACATCCACTCTGATATCTTCAGGACTGATATCTATTTCGACATCCTCAACTTCTGGTAATACGGCTACTGTTGCAGTAGAGGTGTGTATACGTCCTCCAGATTCAGTTGTAGGTATTCTCTGAACTCTGTGAACGCCAGATTCATACTTCAATCTCGAATAAGCACCCTTACCCTTTATCATAAATGAAACTTCCTTAAATCCACCTACTCCAGTATCATTGGATCCAAGAAAAGATGTTTTCCATCCTCTTCTTTCTGCGTATCTAGAATACATTCTAAACAAGTCGCCCGCAAATAGAGCAGCTTCGTCTCCACCTGCACCACCTCTAATTTCGACAATAACGTCTTTATCATCATTAGGGTCCTTAGGAACCAATAAAATTTTTAATTCATTTTCAATTTGCTTTACACTTTCTTCCGCTTCTGACAATTCCATCTTTGCAAGCTCTCTTAGTTCTTCATCACTTTCCTCTTCCAATATCTGCTTTGATTCAGCTATTGTATTGCTCACATCTCTATATTCTCTATATTTTAAAACGATAGGTTCTAATTCAGATGTTTCTTTCATAAGTTTCTGCCAAGTTGGTTGATCACTAATAATCTCAGGATCAGCAACTTTTTCGTTTAACTCATTGTATTTGTCTTCCAAAACTCTAAGTTTATCTAGCATTCATATCACCTTTCTAATTGTAGATTGAAATTTTCTAATACAAGCCTAAAAACACTAAATAAAATTATTTATAAACTCGTACAAGCTTTAATTATCAACTTTAATATAATTTTTACCTAATTAAAAATTATACCATAAAACATTATAATTCTCAAGTGCAAGTAGCCAATATAAGACAAAAAATCAACATTCCGATTTTTAGTTATAAATAATAAAACAGAGGCTTGAAAACCAAGCCTCTGTTTTATTATTTAATTAATTTTATTTACGACTTATTATAAATCTAGTTAAAGTTAATATTCAATAAAACTAATTGATATTATGCGTATTTACTATGCGTTTGCAACGTCCTTTGATTTACCTTTGAATATAAATCCTAATACACCAGCTATGATAGTAGGAACCATCCAGTTAAATCCAAAGCTTGCTAATGGTAAGCTATTTACAAATCCAAAAGCTGGTACTTTTGTTGATAATAATGTCATTGTTGATATTATTACAGACATACCTGCTGCAAATTTGTACACCATGTCACTTTTAATTTTTTCTTTGAAGAATACCAATACTATTAGAACAATTGAAGGTGGATATACTATTGTCAATATTGGGTTTGCAATCTTAACAAGTCCACTAACACCCATTGTAGCTGCTGCTGCTGCAAATATACAAACGAACAACACACACTTAGCATAGCTAACCTTATTCTTAGAAAGCATTGATAAGTATTCCGCAGTTGCAGAAGTAAGACCAATTGAAGTAGTAAGACAAGCAAGAGAAACTGCTATTGCCAATACTATCTTTCCAGTGTTTCCTAACAACATTTGAGTAATATTTACTATAACCTGTGATTGCTTTACACTTTCGTCGTATACAGTTGACACTGTTGAACCTAAGTAAGTCAAACCACCGTATATTAATCCCAAGCCCACACAAGCGATCAAACCAGCTTTGATAAGTACAGATATCTGTTGCTTTGGCTCAGTGTAACCTTTATTTGAAAGAGTTAGCATAAGAACTGAACCAACTGCTATAGAAACGAAACAGTCCATAGTTTGGTAACCATCCATAATACCTCTCTTGAACACTTCATCAATCATTGGAGTTGCTGTTGGCTGACCCAAAGGAGATACAACTCCCTTTATGATAATTATTGATAAAGCCACAATCAAGAATGGAGTAAGAACCTGCCCAACTATATCGATAACCTTTGAAGGTCTAACAGTAAGTATATAAGTCAATGCGAAGAATATAACTACTACAATCACGATTGGCAAACCTTCTCCAAAAATAGGCATTATACCCATTTCATATGTTGTCGCACCAGTTCTAGGTATAACTAACAACGGACCAACACACATTATGTCTGCAAAACTTAATAATATTGCAGGAACTCTTCCTATTCTACCAAATAATTCCATTATTTCACCACGACAATATGCAATTGCAATTACCGCTAAAAGTGCAAGACCAGCATCGGCAAACGTAAACCCTGCAAATGCAGTAAACCACTGTGGACCTGCTATTATCCCCAAATATGGTGGGAATATCAAGTTACCTGCACCAAAGAACATCGCAAATAAGGCAAAACCAAACGTAAAGATGTCCTTTAAACTACTTTTGTTGCTCATATTTTTTCCTCCTTTAATTTATTTTATCATGTTGATAAAATACTTAACTATAACTAATTTTATAACTTACAATCATATTATAATTTTATTTTTTTAAGTTGTCAAGCTAAAATAATCATATTATATTTTTATTGTTAAAAAAATATTTTTAAATTCACTCCAATATTTTCCTTAATTAAATATAGCAATATCTGTATTTTTTGTATATTTCAACCTTTTTTTATCTGTGGAACATATAATTATTAACTAATGCATTTTTTGTTTTTCTGTTAAATACAACCTACAAATAAGAGTGTTTCTTTTAAAAAATCTATTTTTTTGCTGTTTTACTAATATTCTTTATAATTTCGGAATATTTCGTTTTTTCAATCTTTAGTTAGTAATTTAACACTTGTTATGCTAAAAATAATTTCTAATAAATTATATAATCCATTTTTTTATGAATACTAACTATATAAACATAAAACAATATTTTTTGTTAATTTAACAAAAAATAAAAAAAGACATACCCTACATTCATATACGTAGAATGTGGGTATGCCTTTTATTCGAGTCTCTTATAATTCAGACCCAACTTTTTTATCTACTTCTAGCATTATCCTGATCATTTCCTCATAATCCTTGTTTAGATTAATCCTAACAGCATTAATCGACGTTCCATAATATCCTGAACAGCTGACCACTCTCATCCCTGCATCAATAAATAACGCCTCTAAATCTATGCTTTCATCATCAACATAGTACATGCAAATTGGAACATTAAAGTTTGTGCAAGACATTTTTATATTTTTAAGAGAAAGCCTCAGCTTATTCTTTACCTCTGACGCAATAATCTTAACTTTTTCCTCCCAGCCCGAATTGATTATCCTTGAACCTAATATATTTCCAATAGATGTAGTTGAAAAAGGTATATTTACTTTTTTAAACACATCGACAATGGCTTTGTTTGCTATCAATACACCAATTCTGATACCTGCAGCTCCAAGACCTTTTGACAAGCTTCTCACGACTACTAAATTATCGTAGCTTTTCAATATAGAAACTGCGGAGTTTTTCACTTCCATATAATCTCCGTATGCCTCATCAATACATACCAAGCTATTAACATTCTTTGCAGCTTTCACTATTTTCTCAAGCTGTTCCAAATCTATGGTTTGACCAGTTGGATTGTTTGGGTTATCTATGTATATATAAGAATTTGGATTGTTCTCAACGCAATACAAGAAATCCTTCAAATCAAACCTATAGTTATTTTCTTTCCTCAGATATACCGGAATATACTCAGCACCATATGTGTTGAAATCATCGATAATAGCTGAAAATTGAGGTGCAATGCCGATTATCTTCTTTCCTACGCTAAGTAACATTCTATTGATTCCCATCAGAACTCCCATTGATCCACACGAAACAGCTACCATGCTTGTATCTATATCGGCAATGCTAGAAAATTTCTTTACAACTTCGTTTACCACCAAATCCTCAGAATGTGGGTACGAAGAAAAATCCAACAACTCCTCTTTACTGACATCCAATCCATCATAGCTTCCAAAAGGATTTTCGCCCAAAGAACAGTCCAATTTAAACGGCTTTTCAGACAAATGCTCTGAATAGTCATTCCTTACTAGATTTATCAATCGCTCATTAATACCATACATTTTTTATCACCTAGATTCTATCTTTTCCATTTCATCCTTACCAGTTTTGCCACTTTTTTTCAAAGAAAATACCTTAAAGCATACCATCAATATTACAACAATACCTAAATATCCAGTATAAGGATAAATAGTACCGACAAGCTTATCAAATGGCAATAAACCGCCCAATAGACCCAACACTGTTATAATGACTGCACTTACCTTAAATTTTTTGCTACCATCTTCTGAGAATCTGTTAGAGCATTGCCATAGAAGTGGCGCTGCTGTCGAGTAAATTCCCATTATCAATACAATAGAAAATACTTTTCCAACTATAGGACTTATTCCATCTGCAATAACAAGCGTCGGAATAGATTTTGCAAACAGTACCTCTGCACGTGAGAATATCGCCAAAAACATTACTGTTGCTGCCAACATCAACGAAAAAGCACCTAATAAGCCACCTAAAATGGCATCTTTTCTATTTTCAGTAGTACCTCCCAAGCTAGCCAAGAAACCTATAATGATAATTACGTTGTATGCGGCATACAGAACCCCTGAAAATATCGCATTTGGAGCTGGCTTACTAAGCTGAGCTGTCTTTAAAAACTCTATTGATTCCGGTATATACTGAAAATTATTAACTAATCCTACAACACCAACGAAAATTGTGAACACTATTATAATCGGACCTATTTTCCCCAATATTCCAGATAACTTATCCAAGCCAAAGAATACGCTAACAAGTGATATTATAGCCATACCCACTCTACCTATATACGGATTTAAACCATAATATTCGGAAAGCGTCGCACCGGCGCCTGATATCATTACCACGAACACTCCAAAAAGGAAAAACGGAACAAAATAATCCAAAAACTTTCCTACATACTTACCAGTATATAATGTATATATCTTCATAGAGTCCTTTGGCTTTACAAGTCTACCTCTCTCAAGAGATTCAGCTCCAAGAAAAGCGAAAATTATCAACGACACAACTGCTCCCATCAATCCAGCCAAACCGTAAAAAGAAAAGAATTGCATTATTTCTTGACCTGTTGCAAACCCCGAACCGATGATTGTTGCGACATACGAGCCTGCAAAAACCATTATTTTATTTATACTGTAATCTTTTTTCATAAAGAACCTCCAATTACCATGCTTTATCTTTAAGTTACCATGCTTTTTTAGCAATCATACTTTTTTAGCAATCACACTTTTTTAGCAACCATACTTTTTTAGTTACCATCCTTTTATTTCACTTAAAACATCATCACTTATCTTTCCATTACTAAAATCTTCCATTACCTCTTCAAGTATCTTCACAGCCTCATCTATCTGCTCATATTCGATTACTAATGGAGGTTGAACCCTCAAAGTCGACTGGTTGATAAATATCAGAATCAACCCTCTTTTGAAGCATTCATAGCAAATCTTTGCTGTCGCTGTAGGATCCTTCTCTTTTGTTTCAGGATTGATTATGTCAACACCAATGCTCAAACCAAGACCTCTAATTTCTCCTATAAACGGGAACCTTTCTCTTAAATTCTCGATTTTTCTTTCAAGATATTGTCCCTTTTCAACAGACAGTTTATTTGCATCAATTCTCTTTAATATTTCAAGGCTTTTTAGTGCAGAAACGCAGACAGTCGTATTTCCAGCCAAAGTAAATACATGAGCTGGGGCATCAAGCTTATCCATTATTTCTTGTCTACCAACAACCGCACCAAGTGGTAATCCACCACCAACTGATTTACCCAAGACATATAAATCAGCCTTGACATCAAAATTATCCAACGCAAACCACTTTCCAGTTCTACAAAGCCCTAGCTGAATTTCATCACTGACAAGTAATATACCATGCTCATCGCAAATATTTCTCAGCTCTTGAATCCATTCCTTTGGCGGTATTACCAATCCCATATCACCAGCCACAGGTTCTATAAAAATAGCTGCAACTTCATCTGCTGGAAGATAATGATTAAATGCATCCTTCATCTCATCGATACATTCTTGCCAACTATGTTCTGAATCCGGATATCTAAAGTGATAAACTTCGGGAACTAGTGGTCCAAGGGATTTCCTCATGTTAATACTCAATGCTGATAGCGATAAGGCACCAAATGTGCTACCGTGATATGCACCAATCATTGAAATCAATTTTGTCCTACCTGTAAACCCCCTAGATATTTTTATTGCGGAATCTATAGCCGCAGAACCAGTCGCACTGAACAGAACTTTATTATCACTCGCACCAGTCGGCAATTTTGCCAGCTCCTCAGCCAACAAAACAGGCGGCTCCGTATTAAAATATGCAAAAGTATATTGAGTGATATTGTACATTTGATCTCTCACAGCGTCGGCTATTTCCTTGTTTCCATGACCTAAATTTGCAGAGCACGCACTAGATAAAAAATCAATGTATTTTTTACCATCATGATCAAACAAAACAGCCCCCTCCCCTTTTTCGAAAGCAACAGGACTATACGGTATTTGCTGTGTTTTTGCTACAAATTTGTCATTTTTACTCTGAATAACTTTATTATCTAAACTCATTTCGCACCTCCTTAAAAATTTATTTAAGCGATAGTATATAATAATATTTCAAAATTGTCAATATATTTCGATAATTTAAATAATGTCAATTTATTATAATTTTTTATTAATTAAATTATAAAAATAGATTGATATAGATTATATTACTTGATTAAAATTAAAAATCATATTATATCATTATTAATTTTCTGATTTTTTCAATTTTTCTATAAAATTTTCTAAAATATATGTATTATTTGAAAATTTTGTGTTATAATTTAGAAAAACTAAGACTGCATCTACTGCAGTTTTTTATATTGGAGGTATAACATGGACAGAGTAATTACAAGCGCAAATTGGGTTGAAATTGATTTGGATGCACTAAAATACAATTATGAGGGGCTAAGAAATAAGCTGTCGAAGGACACCAAAATGTGTATGGTGGTCAAAGCTAATGGATACGGCCATGGTTCTGTAGAAATGTCCAAGCTTTATGAAAGCCTTGGGGCTGATTTTTTAGCTGTTGCCAGAAGCTCTGAGGGGTTAGAATTGAGAGAGAATGGCATAAATCTTCCAATCTTAAACCTAGGCTTTACAAATCCCAATGATTATGAAAATATCATCGACGGTAATATTTCCTCAACTATATTCGATGTAGAAACAGCAGAAAAATTAAATGAAGTGGCTTCAAAAATTAATAAAATTGCCAAGGTTCATATAAAAATAGATACTGGAATGTCAAGATTGGGATTTTTAGCTCTTGAAAAAAATTATGAAAAAATATTAAAAGACGTTAAATATATCAGCGAGTTGCCAAATGTAAAAATCGAGGGCATATTCACACACTTCTCAACATCGGACTCAAAAAACAAGGAGTTTGAAAGAATTCAGTTGAAACGATTTGAGAATGTGATAGATATGTTACAGAAAAATGGCTTGGACGTTGGAATACGCCACTGCTCAAACAGTGCAGAAATACTTGATACAGATGTTGAATTTGATATGGTTAGACCGGGAATTATTCAATATGGAATCTATCCGTCAGACGAGGTGAATAAAACAGTAGATGTTAAGCCGGTTATGTCTTTTAAAGCAAAGGTTACCAATGTAAAGATATTAGATCCTGGTACGTCAATTAGTTATGGAAGAACTTATTTTACTACCAACCAAGAAAAAATTGCGAGCATCGCTGTAGGATATGCAGATGGTTTCCTTAGAGGCAGAAAAAAACCTTTTGTATATATAAATGGAGAAAAATGCCCGATAGTTGGTAGAATCTGCATGGATCAATGCATGGTACGAGTACCAATGGACATGGATGTCAAAATAAACGATGATGTTGTTTTATTTGGAGAGGGATTGATTTCTGTCACAGAAATAGCAAACAGCTGTGACACAATAGAGCATGAAATCCTATGCAATATTAATAGGAGAGTTCCAAGAATATACAAAAAAGACGGAGAAATCTGTAATATCATCGACTATATACTGAAATAATATTAAATAATATTTTTTAATAAAGGCTGATCCATGGGGGTAGCCCTTATAAATGGAGGTGTACATTCTCTACGTATGAAGACGAATGAACAACCTCCATTTTTTATTCAAGACCAATCTAAAGGATATAGTCAGATATTTTTATATTTTTCAACTAAATATCCGACTATGATTCAAATTCACCTCTAATCATATTTCACATTAATCATTAACCATGCTTCCGATTAATCTCTAATAACGTAGCCCAATCCTCTTTTAGTTTGAATAATACTTGTAGAATCATTCGGACTGATTTTCTTTCTGATATTTTTAACCAATACTTCTACAATATTTGATCCACCTAGATAGTCAAATCCCCATAGATGTTCCAATATCTGCTCTTTGCTGATTACCTTTCCTTTATTCTGCATTAAATATTCAAAAACCTCATATTCTTTACCTGTCAATTCAATAGCTTTATTCCCTTTTTTAACGCTCTTTTCAGACATATCCAATGAGATATTCTTTACAGATAGCACATTTGAGGTATTACCATATTGTCTTCTTACGATAGCTCTAATTCTCGCTATTAATTCTTCAAATTCAAACGGCTTGACTATAACATCATCAGCTCCAATATTTAACCCCCTAACCTTATCTTCTATAGAATCTCTAGAGGATAGCATCAAAATCGGTGTGTTAATATTATTATCCCTCATATTTTTCACGAGCTGATATCCATTGATTTTAGAAATTCTCATATCTGTAATGATGGCATCGTAGCTTCCTACCTCTAAATAGTCTAAAGCTTCCTCTCCATCGAAAGCCGAATCTACACCATAACCTTCATTTTTCAAATACCTATTTATAACATTATTTAATCTTTTTTCGCTTTCAACAATTAGCACCTTCATATTATCACCTACCCATCACGATATCAATAATTCACCTTCTATAAACAGTCTTATGAATTTTCATTATTGTATCCTCCGCATTTTCGAATTTTTCCTTCACAATTTTATTCACTTTTTTGCACTGTTTTTCACATTGTTTTACATTTTTCAATATTTTTTTACCTTATTCATTTTACATTCATCTTTCAGAAATATAATAATCCTACAAGCTGATTTTTATACATAATATATCGATTAGCTTAAAATAGTTTGAAAATGAATGGAGGATCAAATATTATGAAAATGAAGAAAAATAATGTAAAAAATAGTTCAATAATCGCATTAGCATTGGTTGGTATGCTTGCAGCATCAAACATACCATCATTTGCAGATCAAGCACAGACAACCGATTCTAGCAGTACATCAGTCACTTCAAGTGCCACAAATAGCTCTAGTACAACGAATAATTCCAATTCAACTGATAGTTCAAGCTCTAAGAGTTCGGCTAATTCAACAAATAACAAAAAATCAAGAAATGGTTCAAGCACATCAAGTAGCAACACTGAAGATTCAACTAAATCAACCAAGTCTAGCACAACAAATAGTGGAACAGAAGGTAAGAAACGTAAAGGTAGCAGAAACGGGCAAGGAAACAAATCAAAATTATCTTTGGACGAAAAAATTGCTCAGGCAAATGTAAAAGTCACTAAAGAGCAGGCACAAAAAATAGCTCAGGAAGCAGTATCTGGTAGTACCGTAGAAAAAATATTCTTTAAGAATAAAGACAACCAACCGAGATATAAAATAATAGTTACAAAGGATAATGTAAAATACGCAGTGAAGATTGATGCCAACACAGGTTCGATAATATCAAATCAGACGGAAACAGATTCTGATAGGGCTGAAAAAAATAGAACAAGAAAAAACAAAAACAGTGACTCACAGTCAAATAACAATGCCACACAGAATTCAGTGAACTCAGAAAACAAATCAACGAATACTGAGCAATCAGCAACAGACGAAGCACAAACTGAATAATTTCTGATTAATTGAAATCAGTATTAAAAAATGAGTAGGTTGATTTTCAACCTACTCATTATAATTTATTATTCACAAGGCTTATTTATAATCACGTTTACTTGAAATAATAATTAAATTTATTGAGAATAAAATACTATGCTTCTTCTCTATTTTTCTTTATTGCATATGCTGCACCTAACATTAGTGCAAGACCTGCTACAGTAAAGATTATTGTACCTATACCACCTGTTTGTGGGATAGTAACTTTTTTATTTACAACCTTCTGAGCATTATTACTTCCATCATCAAGTTTATAGTTAATATCCATTACAGAATTTTCACCCTTTGTTGATACCAAGAATTCGATATCTTCTATTTTCGCGAAACCTTTTGGTGCTTCAATTTCCTCAAGCTTATAGTGACCATAACTTAAACCATTAACTTCAAATTGCCCATCTTTATTAGATACAAGAATAATTGTATTTTTATCAGTTGCATCACTAACCCATTCATATTTTATAGATGCTTTACGAACGGCTTCATTATAAGCACTTTGTTTATCAGTCACAGTTTGCTTTAATTGTTCTAAACTTGAATCATCAGTTCTATTATTATATGCTTTTACTGCATCATCCAATTCTGTTTTGGCTTTTTCCAATGCTGTTTGTTCCAACGTGATTTCTTTATCAGATTTTGATGCTAAATACTTGCCATTTTCATTCTTCACAACAAATTTCGCACCAGCCAATCTAACAGGACTCTCTGAGTTGTCAGTTTTTACAAATTTCTTTCCACCTGTTAGAACTTTTGGTTCAGTTGGATTAAGTGGCGGAGGATTATCAGTATCTTTTTTATTTGTAATTGTTACAGTTCCACCAGCATTATTTTTTGAATATTCAGGAGAATACCCAGCTACACGTTCAGATATTGTCCATCCATTAGTATCTCCTCCTAGTCCAATAAATCTACCAGAAAAGGCCCCACTGACAACAAATTTTATTCCATTTCCTAAATCAAAAGTTCCACTTGTTATTGTACTGTCTAACGTTACAGATGCCATGTTTTGATTATCTTTCTTTAATGAATAAGTTGCTGATACACCTTGAGGAGCATTATTGTCTGACCAGTTTTTAGTAACACTAAGTTCTCCATTTGATGGCGTAACAGGATTTTCTTCAACTTCTTTATCTGGTTTGTTTCCATACTCAAGATAAATGTCATTTTTTTCTGGATTGTCCACTATTGCTGTACCATTTAACGTAGCAGAGTATGTAAGTGTAAATTCAACGTCTTTACCAGTACCAACTGCCGGTTTTGTAATATCTTTTACTTTTTTAAGACCTTCTTGAGTAAGTGACAATACAAAACCTCTACTATCTGAAGTGATTTTATAATCAGTATTTAACGCTAAATCAATGCCATTATCTGTAACTATCTTTAAATCATTATTAAAAGTTAAACCATTTGTCATACTATCTTTCCAAACTAGTTTCGCATATTCTGTATTAGCATTAACTTTTGTTTTTACTTCATAAGGTATTTTTGTTCCTACAGTCTGACTAACAGTTAATTTTTCTTTATCATACTTACTATAATCAGCACCGATCGATTTTTTCATTTCTTCTGTAAAATTTTTATAGAAGTCTGGATTTTCACTTTCTAACTGTTTTGCAAAATTTTTGTCAATTAAAGGTTTGTCTTCAGTATTTTTCGGATATACATGAGCGTCTAAAACTGTTCCATTATTATTTACAAGCGGAAGTGTTATTTTAACTGGAACCGCTTTAGAATTTGCCAAAGTTTCACCATTCTCACCAACATAAGTTGACTTTTCTCTTATTTCGAATATTTCAAAATTTCCTTTAAGTAAACTTGTATTGAATTTTATTCCTGATTCAGTTGTAAGACCACCCATTGCTTCTTCAATATTATCTGTTGCTTCAAGCCCATTTGAAGGAGATAATTTATCACTATCAAGTGCCTTGACATATCTACCCCTCTTAGCTATTTCTTCTGGTGTTTTACCATAATCACCCGCAAACTTTATTGCAAAAAATACCTTTGCAACTTCTTTTATGTCTCCACTTCTGCTAAAAACAGATTTTTGAATTGCATTTAGTCCCTTCAAATCCTGTGTACCATCATACCCACCTTTTTCAACTTTGTCGGAATCCCACGCTGCAAGTTCCTCTTTCGTCATCACTAATTTGTGTAATGTGACTGTTTTTGTAACAGCATTGGCTTCTTTTGATGTCAATGCATCTTCAGCAAATGCTGTATATGGAGCAAATACTCCCACTAGCATAGCTAACGCTAGCATACTCGATAAGATTTTTTTAATTGTACGCATATTCTTCTCCTTTTTAATTTTTTTTGCATAACATAATGCGCTCTGGAATAAAATATAAAATTCCATTTATTTTAAAATCTATGATAAACCTAATATTTAAAATTAGGTTTTATCTTCTAGCATATTCTAAACTAATTAACAAACAAAAAATAGTTAGAAATCAGTATATAAAATATTTTATGTGTTTAATTATAAAAATTAAAAATGACTAAATTTTCTACTATATATTATCATTTCATTCTAATATTGTCAACTTTTTATGCATAATATTATACTTCTTTAATCATATAATATTTAACGAAAATAATGTATATATTTAAATTATAATTTTTTTAATAGATTTACTTTAATTTCACTTGTTTTTCGCTTTCATTTCTTTATAAACTTTTTTTATTAATCGTAAAATTTTTTTATTTTTTTAAAATTTAAAGCGACAAAATTTTATATTTTCTTTAAAATTCTTTTAAAATATCTTTATAATTTATTTGCAAGTAAAAAAAGCCCCCTGTGCTGATATTTACATTCAATACAGGGAGCAATTTTTATTTTTTATTCTGTTTTATTGCCGATATTCAATTATTTGTCTTTCTAGTTATCTTTTAATTTCTTTTACCAAATTTATCATCTCAATTGCGCCAACAGCAACATCATAACCCTTATTTCCAGATTTAGTACCTGCTCTTTCAATTGCCTGCTCGATATTTTCTGTAGTTACCACACCGAACATAACCGGTATACCAGTATCCAATGAAACGTGTGCTATTCCCTTTGAAACCTCATTGCACACGTAGTCATAATGTGATGTGTTTCCTCTTATCACTGCGCCCAGACAAATTATGGCATCATATTTTTTACTTCTTGCCATTTCTGATGCTACTAGTGGTATTTCAAATGCACCCGGTACCCATGCAATCTCGATGCTATCTTCATCTACATTATGTCTTTTCAATCCATCCAAGGCACCCGAAATAAGCTTGGATGTTATAAACTCATTAAATCGTCCTGCTACAATACCTATTTTTACACCATCTGCCACTAACTTACCTTCATATATTTTCATTCTTCTACCTCCAATTTATTTGACACCTATACTTGTTTTAGTCGTTTCCTACAACGGACAAAATATGCCCCATCTTATCCTTTTTTGTCAATAAATATTTCTTATCATACTCATTTGCATTTATTTCGATTGGTACTCTATCTATTATTTCTATTCCAAAATCTGACAATTGATATATTTTATCTGGGTTATTAGTAAGTAATCTCATTGTTTTTACTCCAAGATCCTTCAATATTTGTGCACCGATATAATACTCTCTCATATCGCCTTCAAATCCCAAAGCAAGGTTCGCATCAAGCGTATCCATGCCTTGCTCCTGCAATTTATAAGCCTTTAATTTATTTATTAGCCCTATACCTCGCCCTTCTTGACGCATATAAAGCAATATGCCTCGTCCTTCTTCCTCTATCTGTTTCATTGCCGACTTAAATTGATCTCCACAATCGCATCTCAATGAGCCAAATACATCCCCAGTTAGGCATTCTGAATGAACTCTACACAGAATATTTTTTCCGTCACCTATATCTCCTTTTACAAGAGCTACGTGATGTTCCCCATTTAATCTATTGACGTATCCAAATGCTCTAAAGCTTCCATACTTTGTCGGCATTTCGACATCGATCTCACAATTAACCAGCTTTTCATTTTTCTTTCTATACGATTGAAGCTCTTTAATCGTCGTGAACTTGATATTCCACTGTTTCGCAAGCTCTATCAACTCACTCTTTCTCATCATCGTTCCATCGTCCTTCATTATTTCGCAACAAAGACCAACTTCCTTTAGTCCGGCTATTCTTAATAAATCAACAGTAGCCTCCGTGTGACCGTTTCGCTCTAGTACACCATTTTTCTTCGCTGTCAGAGGAAACATATGACCAGGTCTTCTAAAATCAGAAGCCTTTGCTTCATCATCAACACAAGCTCTAGCAGTCACACCTCTTTCGACAGCAGATATACCAGTTGTCGTATCAATATGATCGATTGACACCGTAAAAGCGGTTTCATGATTATCAGTATTTGTCGTAACCATTTGTGGCAAATTAAGTTTTAAGGCATATTCCCTACTCATCGGCATACATATCAATCCTTTTCCATATGTCGCCATAAAATTTACGTTTTCAGTCGTCGCAAACTCGGCCGCACATATGAAATCTCCCTCATTTTCTCTGTTTTCGTCATCTGTAACAAGGATTATTTTGCCTTCTCTTAAATCTTCAACTACCTCTTCGATACTGTTAAATTTAAACATATTTATATCCACCTTTCAATATTATTTGTTATTTTTTCAATTGTTTCATGGTATGTTTTATTAAACTACATTACATTCCATAAAATTTTTTAAATATTTTTTATACATAATATTTCTCAAAATCCATTTTTCAACAAGAATTCCTCGGTAATACCACTATTTTTCTTTACCTCGTATTTATTATCATCAAAATTTATCAATCTCTCCACATATTTCCCAATACAGTCATTTTCCAAGTTTACAATATCTCCTATTTTCTTCTCGTTTAATATCGTGTTTTTTGACGTATGCGGTATGATTGATACCTCAAACGAGTCTTCGTACAAGTTTGCGACTGTAAGACTGATACCATCAATCGTTATCGAGCCCTTTTTCACTATGTATTTCAACAGATGTTTTTCACAAGAGATTCTGTATCTGAAAGCTATATCGTCTTTTTTTATATCAGCTATAAGACCGACACCGTCAATATGGCCTGACACAATATGACCTCCGAACCGTCCATTGAGTTGCATTGCCCTTTCCAAATTTACTCTTTTACCTATAGATACACCTAGTAACGACGTGTTGTTTAGTGTTTCGTGCATAACATCCACGGTAAAGCTATCGTTACAGAACTCTGTAACAGTTAGACAAATTCCATTTACTGCTATACTATCGCCCAATTTCATATCATCCATTATTTTTTCTGCTCTAATAGTTAGTTTTTGTGAATTCACCCCTCTAGTGACCTGGCTAATTTTTCCTATTTCTTCAACTATTCCGGTAAACATTTTAGCACCTCGCTTTCTAGTAAAATATCTTCCCCAAAATACCTTACCTTTGGTTTTGAAAGCCTTATTGCATTGTCTGGAAAATCTATTCCTTTTCCAGCAACTGGTGTTTTTGCAATCCCTCCAAATATTTTGGGTGATATATATGCCTGTACCTTATCCACTATGCCTGCTTCTAATGCCGACCATGCAAGGGTTGAACCACCCTCTAATAATATGCTGTCAATACCTCTACTCCCAAGCTCCTGCACTAGATTTCGCAAATCTATTCTGTCATTATCCAAGGACTCTTGAACTAAAACATCACACCCACAATCCTCATAAAGCTTTATCAATTTCTCGTCATGTGATTTTGTTACAATTATTGTCTTATTATCCACAGATGTTTTAACAATTTTTGAATCTAGAGGAGTTTTTAAATTAGTATCACATATTATTCTGATAGGATCGTTGCCTTGCTCTAAACGACAATTTAGCAAAGGATCATCTGATATCACAGTATTTAAACCCACCATTATGGCAGAGTACGTATTTCTATCTGTATGAACGTTAATTCTTGAATCTTCTCCACTAATCCACCTTGAAGCACCAGTCTTTGTAGCAATTTTACCATCAATAGTCATTGCATATTTAAGAGTTATATAGGGCGTTTTCGTTTTTATGTAATGAAAGAAAATTGTATTTAGACTTCTACACTCAGCTTCTAATACACCTTCTACAACAGCAATCCCATTTTTTCTCAGCTTATCGATACCCTTTCCGCCTACCAAAGGATTTGGATCCCTAATTCCTACAACTACCCTCGATATTCCGTTTTCGATAATTGCATCTACACATGGAGGTGTTTTCCCATAATGGCAGCATGGTTCCAATGTAACATACATGGTTGCCCCTGAGGGATTTTCAAAGCAGCTTTTGAGTGCTTCTCTTTCGGCGTGCAATCCACCATACGTTTTATGGTAACCCTTTCCAATTATTCGATTGTCTTTTACAATTACGGCACCTACCAACGGATTGGGATTGACTTTTCCAATACCTTTTTCTGCCATCTCAAGTGCAATTTTCATAAATTTCTCGTCCAATTTATCACCCCCAAAATAACTAAAATAAAAAAATCCTGAACAAATGTTCAGGACAAATCTTACAAATTTATTTGTTTATTATTCATACGTAGAAATCACCGAAACATTTTGGAAAACAGTTTCCAATCTCAATTCCAAGATGTTTATAACTTTCAATCTGTGTATGATATATAAAAATGCTCTGAAATGACAACATTTCAGAGCACAAATAAACAATACAAAATCTCTTCTCTCATCCAGACTATACTGTCGGCTTTGGAATTTCACCAAATCATGCATAACGCTCGCGGGCTTTACCGCCGGTAGGGAATCACACCCTGCCCTGAAGAAAATAATATTTAATTAACAACTATAGATTAACATATAGCTTCACAAATTGTCAACAAGAAATATTCAAAGATTTTCTCAAAAATTTATACTACGCTTCAGTAGATACTATTGTAACGCCATTTAAGTCTTTTTCAGCTATTATATCTTCAATAGTTTCCTTTGTTTCCATCAATTTTTCTAATGACATTGAATAAAAATCTGTGTTATTTCCTGATTCAATGTTGAATCCATGATTGTTTAGGAATGAATTTACAGCATCTTCATTTTTCTTGTATGCCACATAACCAACAACACATACTCCTACACCGATTGCCACACCTTTAATAAGCTCTGTTCTCTGATTTAAAAAATTCATAATAACCTCCTAATTTTAACAAATAATTATTTTTCTTTTACTATCATCATAACTTTTTATACATTCTTATATTTGCATATATAAACATACTTCTATTTTATATGCTTTATACTTTTTTATATGCTCTATGTTTTTTTATATACATTATGCTTTTTTTATATGCTTTATGCTTTTTATACACATTATGCTTTTTTTATATGCTTTATGCTTTTTTATACACATTATGCTTTTTTATATGCTCTATGCTTTTATTTTTTGCTTATATTATCTAAGTATACTCTTCCTTACACTTACATTTTGATACACATCCAAACACGAGCCTAGGAACTGATTCACAAAAAATGTCTTACTAGATTCTTCAATGACTTTTATATCGTCATTTCTTACAACGGTACTAAGTACAGTTGATTTATTTTTTCTTGCAAGTATATGTCTTCCAAAGGTCAAAAACCATGCTATAGTCGGTGAATATATACTAGTAGTAACTGTGCCATCAGAAGCAGCAGTAGTTTCTTTGTGAATAGAATTTACCAAATACATAATCGACATTACTTCTGGATCAAAGGCTCCATTTTCACTCAATTCCTTATATCCATGCTCAAATATTGCTCCCAACGTTGTACCAAATGCACACCATCTTATAAAGCTTTTATATCTCGATAATCCCGAGCCGACTCCTAAAAAAGTTGTGCCTAAATCAAGTATGATAAATCCCAAGGATAATATAGCACTATAGCTAAGCTCATTGTTTCTTGATGATCTGTAGTTTAGCTTAATATTTCTAACATTGATGTCTTTGGAATACAAACCACAAAATATCATAAGTAAATTATCTAATTCAAAATCATCTTTATTTTCATATTCTACAACAACAGTATGAGAAACACTATTAAAGCAACCTTTTTTTATCAATCCGTCAGCTTTAAGTTTTTTGAGAAGCTTTGATGCATTTACAGGATCTCTACCCAATCTCATCCTTATTCTTCCAGGAATTGAAAATATGACATCAACATTTACATAATTTCTGCAATAGCATTTTTCTGCCATATCTAATTCACCCCTTTTAATGACGCATTAAACAGCAACCTACAAGAGTTACCAACTACAAAAATGGTACTCATATTATGCATAACAGCACTTAAAAATACTGATATATTACTTGTAGCTCCCAATACAAGACCTATAGTATTGATTCCTATAACAAGTGCAAAGTTCTGTTTCACGATATCCATTGTAGCCCCAGATAGCTCCATTACCTTTGGTATCATCAATGGGTTATCAGAGTTTATGACAATATCTGAGGTTTCAATCGCAACATCAGTTGATTTGCTTCCCAAGGATATTCCAACATTGGCATATGACAACGCCGGAGCGTCATTTATTCCATCGCCGACCATGATTACTCCAGTACCATCAGCTTTCATCTTTAGAATTTGATCTGCCTTATCTTCTGGCAACAGCTCAGCCTTATAGCTATCGGCATTAACCTTGTTGGCAACCTCCATAGCTTGCTTTCTCATATCGCCAGTCAATATCATCACTTCGTTTATTCCGTTTGATCTCATCATATTAATAGATCTTTTTATATTTTTTCTCGGTTTATCATAAGCACCAAGCACACCTAAAAACTCATCACCATATGATATAAATATCGGTGTAACACCTTCAGCAAACTCAATTGCACCTCTATCAGGATTTATTCCATTCTCTGTCATAAATTTCAGATTTCCGACTCTTACGATTTTTCCTTTAACAGTCGTATACGTTCCTCTTCCTACGACAGCTTCTATTGCACCATGTCTTGGCGTTTTAACACCCAATAATTTCCCATATTCAAGCACACAATGTGACAACGGATGCGACGATGACACCTCTGCTGCACACGCCAGCTCTACAATTTGTTTTTCAGTATAATTATCGTTGGCAAGATATACATCCTTTATTCTTGGTTTTCCTTCAGTTATTGTTCCTGTCTTGTCGAGAACTATCGTATCTGAAAGAGTTAACTGTTCTATAAAGGCACCACCCTTTATCAATACTCCATTTTTCACCGCAGTATTAATCGAAGCAGAAAAAGCAGTTGCCGTTGATAATTTAATTCCACAAGAATAGTCTATCACAAGCATATTTAATGCCTTTGTAGTGCTTTTTGTGACTCCATACACAACGGCACTTAGTATTAGATTCAACGGAACTAGATAATTTGAAAACTTATCCGCATATTTCTGTATTGGAGCCTGTTGAGTCGCACTGTTTTCAACAAGATTTATTATTCTCGATATCACAGTATCATCTCCGACTTTTTCAGCCTTGACAGTAATGGTTCCATTTTTTATTATTCCGCCAGCATATACCTTATCCTTTGATTTCTTGATAACAGGCATATATTCACCTGAAACAGAGCTCAGATCGACAATCGCCTCTCCATCTATAACCTCACCATCAACACAAATTTTTTCTCCAGTGTGAATTACAACTCTATCGTCTTTTTTCAATCTATCTACACTACATTTTTCTATATTTCCATCTTCATTTAGCTTCCAAGTGACATCCTGTTCCAAACTAAGTAGATTCTTTATTGAATTTCTAGTTCTCTCAACTGTGTATGCCGTCATAAATTCAGCTATATCTGACAATGCGATAATAGTAAGAGCTGATGTGCTGTTACCAAGCAGCAAACTCGCAATTATAGATGTAACAGTCAAAAAGTCTGCATTTGGTCTCTTTGTCTCGACAAGCCCGTCCCAAGAGGTCCTAAAAAGTGGAGAAGTCAGCGCCAAGCTCGTTATCGCCGGAAGCGTTGTAAACTTATCGTACACCGGTCTATTTACAAGTGGCGAATTTAACGGACTAAGTAACTTCGTTCCAAGAATCACAGCACCATTTACGACAAGTCTAGCCAATAGTTTTTTGGAAGATTCATTTTCCGAATCATATTTCTCATTTGACTCGTTTTTTTTCTGCTCAATGTAGTTTTTGTAAATATCTAAGGAGAATTTATCTACAATATGATCCACACTCTCCAAAATTTCCGAAATCATATCAATTGAATCGAACTCATTATATTTTATCAAAATCGTCTCTGTAACAGAATTTATCTGTACTTGCTCTACATAATAAATATCGCTAATTTCTCTAAGCAGAGTATCAAATTCATCACTAATATACCTTATACCTTGATATTTAATTCTAATTCTTCCACTAATATTGAAAAGCACCTTGCCTTTTAGTGAAAATACCTTATTTCCCAATTGAATCACACAATACCTCCCTTCAATGAAATAAAATTTTACCAAACGAAATATAATTCAAAATATTGATTACTATTTCAATTTAATATTAGATATCATTAATTACTATCAATTATACAGCAAAATCAAGAAAAATTATATAGTTTTACTTTATATTTGCAAGGTTAATATCAAGTATTTTAAAAACAATATCTCTTGCTTCCTCTTCAGATTTTTCTGATAGATCATTGATTAGCCTTTCGTTTTCGACTGCAAGCTTCTTTATCAATTCAAGCCAATTAATTATCGTTTTTGAATCGACCTTTGTTTTGTCATACTCTATCAAAATAGTACCGATGACAAAGTTAAAATTCACATTTTTTATCCCGTCTAGTTTTTTTATCGCCTCAATCCCGTAATTTTGGTATTCAACCGATTCCTTTGGCAGTCTTTTGTAGTTATTTACCTTTAACCTTAATCTACCAGGCAAATCCGATACAACCTCAAATTTGAATAGCAGCTTTAAAAACGATGCTTTAATATTCAGCATTTTTACCTCCACAATTATTTTAGTTAGTCATGTACTGACCTAAATCCACACAGCTATTTCAGTATTCTAGTTAGCCGAGTATTGACCTAGACCACCACAGCAATGTCAGATAATCTGGTCTAATAGCACATCCATTTCTTCTTATTTGATAAAATGCACCAACAACCAACGCTATTAAAATCAGCGTTTTAGAGTTTAACTTTCCGTTTGTGTAATCATATATCCCATTATTTACTGCTTGCGATATATTCTTGATTTCCTTTTCGATTGATGATTCCTTGTCTCCATTTATTATTTTGTCAAGCTCAAGCAACTTTATCACAGCACCTTCTAGTGTTTGAATGTCCAGATTTTTCTCATCATATTCAAATAAAGCACTTCCTGTCAACGTATTAATCTCACACTTTTTTATCAAAGGAATCTGCTTAATCTGTGTAATAAAATTATTGGCTAGATTATGATTTGATTTCAATACCGGAATGTAAAATCTCACTCTTCCATCTATAGCACTCCTGACTTCTATTACATTTTTAAATGATGGAATACTTAAACTATTAATTCTCTTTTTTAAGGAGTTTACATTTTTTATATCCTTTGAATTCGTAAGTACCGAACTCGCTAATAAAAGCCCCCAAAATATAAATCTTCTTCTCGCTAACAAAATATCTCCTCCCTTCACCTTCGTTTATTATTCGATTGAATATAAACCGTATCATTAAATAATATTATACCACTTTTATTATCAATTGCAATATATATTTTTGATTTTTATATGAATTTTCAATGTTTTTAAATTCTCATTTGAATAATTATTTATTGATATTGATTTTCATATTGCATATCGTTAAAGAATGACTATTTTTCAATAAATCCTGGATATTTAAATATCACCTCGCAGTTTAAATATCAATCTACTGTTCTTCAATATACCCTTTAAATAGCTATCTATAGTTCTTCGATATACCTTTTAAATAGCTATCTATAGTTCTTCAAGCCCCCTTAAAATTTCTATTTCCTCTTTATATCCATCGAAATCATTTGGTGTCTCTAAAATCATTGGAAGAGTCTTTAAATACGGATGGTTTACTATTTTTTTAAACGTTTCGATTCCCAAATATCCGTCGCCTATTTTTTCGTGTCTATCCTTGTGTGCTCCAAGAGGATTTTTACTGTCGTTTAAATGTAGGGCTTTCAATTTGTCAATACCTATAATCCTATCAAACTCAGATAACACAAAGTCCAAATCATTTGTGATATCATATCCACCATCACTCACATGACAAGTATCCAAACAAACACCTATTTTATCCTTGAGCTTCACCTTGTCGATAATTTGCTTCAGCTCTTCAAACGACCTTCCGACTTCTGTTCCTTTGCCTGCCATCGTTTCAAGCAAAATCGTAGTAGTCATAGCTTCAAAAATCACCTCATTTAAAAGCTCGGCAATCAGTTCTATGCCTTTTTCTGCGCCCTGCTTCACATGACTTCCTGGATGAAAATTGTAATAATTATTCGGTATCAATTCCATCCTCTCAATATCTTCTTTCATAGCCATCCTTGCAAATTCCCTAGTCTTTTCATCAGAACTCGCCAAATTCATCGTATATGGAGCGTGTGCAACCAGTTTTTCAAATTTATTTTCCTTTAAATATTCATTGAATCTCTCTATATCGTCTAAATCAAGCTTTCTAGCACTTCCACCTCTGGGATTTCTAGTAAAAAATGCAAAAGTATTTGCATTCATTTTTGTTGCCTCTTTCGCCATATTCAGATATCCCTTCGATATGGAAAGATGTGAACCTATTTTTATCATACTTATACCTCACCTTTATTCCTTTTTATTTTTCAGTTTACTAATCTCTAGTTTATCACATATTTGTTATTATTAGTTTAATATCTATATATGAAATACCCAAATAATATTTATCCAAATTAACTTTTTGATGTTAGTTTTAAAAAAACTCGCCAAAGCATTTTATTTTTCAGTAATATTTTTTCAGTTATATTTCTAAAATAAATTATCTTGATATTTTGTTTATTTATGATTATTGACATATACAATGGGTATGAATATAACATAAGGCTTAATTTAATTGTATCAAATTAATAATATATATAAGTAATTCGGAGGTAAAAAATGGAAAAGAGATCAGTAACAACATTCGCAGGTAATCCTGTAACATTGGTAGGCAAGGAAGTAAAGGTTGGAGATAAAGCTCCTGACTTCGTATGTTTAAAAAGTGATTTATCACCTTTCACTTTGGAAGATGTAAAAGGCAAAATCAAATTGATAAGTGTTGTTCCATCTGTTGATACAGGTGTTTGTGAACTTCAGACAATCAGATTTAACAAAGAAGCTTCTGCTTTAGATGATGTAGCAATAATAACAATAAGTTGCGACCTACCTTTCGCTCAAGCAAGATTCTGCGGAGATAAGGGAATAGAAAATGCAGTAGTAGTATCTGACTACAAGGACACTTCATTTGGTTTAAACTATGGATTCTTAATCGACGAGTTTAGATTATTAAACAGAGGTATCGTTGTTATAGATAAAGATGACACAGTTAAATATGTAGAATATGTGTCAGAGGTAACTAATCATCCAGACTATGACAAAGCATTAGAAGCTGTAAAATCATTATAATAATGTATTTTAATATGGTTAAGCATATCTATATATTTTAATATACTTAAGCATATCCATATAATTTATCAAAAAAGCTCGCTACTTAATAGTAGCATAAAAAAGAACTCGAGTATCCTTATCAACGAAATGAATATCACGAGTTCTTTTTTAGTATTTTTATTGTATTATTTTAGTAGTTTTTTTATATATCATTTTAGCTAAATCTCGTTTTATTTTATCATTGTTAGCTATATCTTGATTGCTGTCTTTTAAAAAGCAATATTGCTATCGACATAATTGATATACCAATTACTGTAAAAATCAAGCTTCCTATACCGCCGGTACCTGGATACTCCTGATTTGTGAAGTTGATCATTTGGATTGACAGCCTGTTGTCCTTTGAAGTAACTTTAACCTCTTCACCATCAACACCGTCTGACAGTGTAATCTTTCCATTTGAAAGCGTAAATTCAAATGGCTTGATTTTATTGTATGCATTTGGAGCTTCCAGCTCTTCCACTTTGTATACACCATCATCTAGTGAAAATACAGCATCTCCCGCATTTGAAGTTTTCCACGTCAATGCATTTTCATTTTCAAGCACCACGCCCTCATAGTTTGCTTGATGCCAATCCAAATCACTAAATTGTGGCATTTTGGTGCTGTCTTTTGAAGAAAGCTTTAGCTTTACACCCAAAAGAGTTTTATCTGTCAATTTGCTCAGCTTCTGAATGCTTATATTTGTCTTTACTTTTTCATTTTTTATCTTGATGTACATCCTATTTGTATTGACAGTCTCATTCGTATCAACGACAACTTTTTCATTATTATTCAATACTTTAAATCGTGTAACTGCCTTATTGAGAGTTCCATCATGAGATTGCTTGTCTTCATACAGCTCTAGTAAAGTCGGTTTGGACAATTTTACATATCCATTTGGCGCCTCTGTTTCAACCAATGCGTATTTGCCCAGCGTTTTTGCATTAAAAGGATCTATCACAGTTGATGTACCATCGGTAATTGATATCTCATGTATAAGATTTGCCTCGTTTATCTTAGTCGCAATATTACCTTCAGTTGTGTCTTCATCCACCTTATAGAGCTTAAACTTCGCTGTTCCAGTTATCTTATTTCCCGACATATCGAGCTTTTCCAATACCAACTTTGGATTTTGAATATTACCAATAAATGCTATATTCTCTTCTGAAGTGAGATTTTTTTGCATTTTTGCAGTTATAGTCTTGCCGATATTTTCATAAATCTTTGCATTTATTTCCTTTACAGAAAACCACTTACTTAGAACTGGCTCTTTATTTACAAATCTTATATATCTTGCGTAAAGAGTCATATTTTTTTCACTTACATCGCCTTGATTCGTGCTTGCTTCTGAATATGATTTATATGTTTTCCATTTGACGTTATCTACTGAATATTCCATATCAAAGCTCGATATTCTATCGTTGTGGTTATTTTCCTGCCCTTGCATAAAAGTAACTTCGTGAATTAGCTTTGGAGCACCCAAATCAATTCCAATATAAGTACCAACTCTAATATTGTTGTTTCCATAATCGCCACTTCCTGGTCCACCCAAAGTATTTCCCGGATCTGTTTGATGCCAAATTGCTGATGTATTGACATTTCCGTCAATCGCATAGCCATCACTTGAATCTCCGATATTTTGACTTAGAAGACTATCCTTGATAAGTGTCCTCTGAGATTCTACATATGTATGGTTTGCATTTGAAGCCGGTAATTTGAATATATGAACATTTCCATCATCATCTGCAATAACCTTATAAATCAATCTATCTGCAACATAACCAGAAGGTGGCTGTGTTTCTTCAAGAATGTATTCGCCCTTTGTAAGACCTGTAAAAACAAAATTTTCATTTGCTTTTTGTTTTATTATCTGTGGTTCAAAGGTATTATCATTTATCTTTGATAATTTAAACTCCATTTCAGATGTTATATGACGACCAGTTGATTCTATCCCCTTTATTCTTTTTGAAATCGCAAAACCAACTGTATCATTGACAACTGTGTACAACAAGTTTTCTGAATCTACAATAGACATCGGCACTGAATTTTTTGTCACAAGATTTCCATCAGAGTCGGTTATCACAACATTATTTTTCGATTTTACATCTACATTAAATGTTTTGTCGGTTTTTATGTAACCGGAGCCTGCACTAACTTCCTCTAGCTTATATTTATGACCTTCAAGCAAACTTGGGAAGACAACATATCCATACTCGTCTATTCCATGTTCAAAAACATTGTTTATATCTTTATCCGTCATTCTGAATACAAAAGTTTTCTTTAGTAGAGGACGAACGTGAGTAGGGTTATATCCAAGATTTGTAATATGATAAGAATCTTGCTGCTGTAGTACGTGTTCAGCTCTAACAAATTGCTTTGTAGCACCATCCCATTTATAGAATACACGTTCTCCATTTTCTTTTTTTACCATCAATATATTACCGTATCTAGTTATAACAGAAAAATTATCCTTATCGATCATCTCAATCTTTGTCAATGGATTACCATCGGCATCAGTTACTGATGTATCATTTCCATTATCTATTATTCTTAGAGTAAATGAATCCTCCAAAAGTAATGGTCTTGTAGGCTTGAAGATTTTACCGCTCTGGCTTCTCCACTCGTCCTTACCGCTTACCTTTGTATATATTTCACCTTTTTCATCTTTATATGTAACTTCACTTCCATTTACTATTTGTGTATATTTGTTTAGGAGATTATCCTCAAATATCAAATTTCCGTCCTTGTCTTTTACCTGAGAAACTGCTCTTCCATATTGATTTACATATGCTTTTTTTGATTCATCATAAGTGAATGTATTTCCATATGTATCAATATACTGCATTTTTCCGTCTTTTAATTCATAAACCGGCTTTACAACGTTATTGTTTGGATCTGCCTTTCTTATCTTGAAAAATCCAATTGAATCCTTTGGAGTTATTGTATCTGCAAGACCATAACCAAAACCAGATGTCGGTATATAATAATCGTCATGAGTACGCTGCTTTGTACCAGTATAACTCCACATTCCTATCTTATAGGCATCCTTACCTTCAAATTTCGACGGATCCTTTTTTCTAGCCCTAAGAACTCCAAAATAAGTCTGGTGTTGATGCCAATTAAAGTTTGCATACCAAGATCCGTCATTCTGCTTTGCAAAGGCTAACCCTTGAACAGTTTGACCAGTATCGAAATATGCCATAGGCGGAACTATGGAGTTTGGAGATAACCTTGAATAGTCAACAGATCCGTTGCTATCAAACCCCTTATATAATTTAATCTCTTCAATATCAAGAGTATTATCTATAGGATATATGTTTACATTTCTACCCGCAGTTGAGTCTGTTGCTCCTTTATTGGCTTGATAAATAAAATGATAATATATGTACTCTCTATCTTCATAATGAGGATACAAATGCTCTTTACCAAATGAAGTTACATTACCTCCTCCCCAGTATTTAAACAATTCTGTTTCATAATTTACGAACATACCCGATTTATCAGGATTCCCATTGGCATCATTCAACTCGACAGGATTCGCATTCATATATTTTGATACATACGTTATATCTCTACCGATAAATGCTCTATGGTTGTTCATCAACTCGGCACCTGCCTGAACTCTCATCAACAAATTATTCGGTCTAAACCCTGTAAAGAAGTAGTATTTTGATAGCTGATATTCCAAATCTTCGACATCCCAAGGCCATTGTTTTTTCCCTTTTCTGACATGTCTACCGTTACCATCGGTGATTGCTTCAAATCGTGAATTTAGTGAGGAATTTGCATTGAAAGGGTCGTTCATAGTCTCACCTATTATTGCATCTCCCTCGATAACCCCCTTGTCATTTGCATATTTCTGAACGACAAACGTCAACTCTCCTTTTTTTGTATAATAGACATTTAATAGTGGTACACCATATGGATTTTGAGCGTCACCTCTCGTTTTTACTACAAAAAATATATTGTCATGTCTATTATTGTACCTATTCGGCTGACTATCCAATGATGCATATGGAACTTCTTCATTATCACCATACATAGGCATCTTATTAATCATCAGCTGTTCGCCATAGTTTAGAGTAAAATAGTCGCCCTCTTTTGCTTCTTTTGGAAGCTTAAACTTAATATCCATCCCTGCACCGTACTCATTATAACCAAATTGACCCGTGCTATACTCGTAGTAACCAAAGGTATCAATATTTGCATAGGTAATACCATAGACATTATCTATGTTTGTTACATTTACACCCTCTGCAAGAGTTTTTTCAGATTCAAATCTGTACCCAGAAATAAATGTGATAAGTGTCGCAAATAGACAAGCGATACATAAAAAACTATTCTTCCGGCGATTTCTTCTCATAATTTCCCTATCATTTCTGAAATTTTTTTTACCGCTTTTCATAACTTTTTAAACCTCAATTCTAAATTTACAAATCAAAAAACACTTTTTTATATAATAAATATAATTTCAAATTTTAATAAAATTAAAACTAACAAAATAATAGACCATTAAATTAATTGATATCTATATAATTAATATTGCAATTAGTGCAGTATGTGTGCATAAAATATTTATTATTTTTTAAATGTAAATTTATTTAATTTCTATTTATTACATTATACATCATTTATTTTTCTTCAACAATACCTATAGCGAAATATTAACCTCTTATATCCATTAAATTAACACTTAATATTTTGTGAATATTTTCAATTTATTGTATAATATATATAAACATTGTTGTTATCAAGGTTAAATTATCTTAAATAAATATTATCTTTATCGTAAAAAAAGGAGAGTGAAAATTATTGAATGTAATAAGATCAAAGTTAAAAGAAACTACATTTTCTATTTTACCCATTACAATTATCGTCATTATTCTAAACTTCACACTTACACCCATCGGTGGCACATCATTGATAAAATTCGTAATAGGGTCTTTTCTAATGATTGTTGGATTGGCAATTTTTTTATTGGGTATTGATATTGGAATCACACCAGTAGGAAGCATTATGGGTCAGGGTATTGCAAAATCAAATAAAATTTGGATAGTTGCAATATCGGGAATGGTTTTGGGATTTATCATTTCCATTGCAGAGCCTGATCTACACATTCTAGCAAACCAAGTTTCTAATGTTACAGACGGCGTAATTTCAAAGAATGCCATATTGATATGCGTTTCCATCGGAATCGCCGTACTTATTTCAATAGGGTTGCTAAGAATAGTTTATAATACACCGCTTTATAGAGTTTTGACGGTGCTTTACGGAGTTATTTTCATGCTATCAATTTTTTCTTCAAGGGAGTTTTTAGCAATTTCGTTTGATGCATCTGGAGCGACTACAGGTGCACTAACAGTTCCATTTATGCTTGCACTGTCTGTCGGTATTTCAAAAATAAAGAGAGATAGTAAGGCATCAGAGAAGGATAGCTTCGGCTTGGTAGCAATTGCCTCAACCGGTGCTATAATGTCTGTATTGATTATGGGATTGATAAGAGGTATAAATAATATTTCAGGAGAAATCTCAATTTCATCACAGAATAGCACGCAAGGAATAATAGCACCTTTTTTGCATGGCATCCCACATACGACGATGGAGGTATTAATAGCTCTATCACCTATATTGATTATTTTCCTAATTTTTGATAGACTATACTTCAAGCTATCGAAGCAGGTATTATACAGAATACTTTTCGGAATACTATTTTCTCTAATTGGCTTGGTATTATTCTTAGTTGGTGTAAATTCTGGGTTCATGAAGGTAGGAGAAATCGTTGGATATAAATTAACTCTATTAGATAATAATTTCTATCCAATTGCAATTGGATTTGTACTTGGTACAGTGACAATACTCGCCGAACCTGCAGTCCATGTTCTTACTCATCAAATCGAGGATGTAACTAGTGGATATGTAGATAGAAAGCTCGTCTTGATCACACTATCAATTGGTGTTGCAATCGCTGTATCATTGTCAATACTTAGAATATTAGTTCCCAAAATACAATTGTGGCACTATCTACTTCCAGGCTATGCAATTGCAATAATACTGACATATATTTCGCCAAAGCTGTTCGTGGGTATTGCATTTGACTCTGGCGGCGTCGCTTCTGGACCTATGGCAGCAACATTTGTACTAGCGTTTGCTCAAGGAATTGCACAAGGTACAGAGGGTGCAAATGTTGTAATTGATGGATTTGGAATTATATCCATGATTGCCATGACTCCATTGATTGCTCTACAAATATTGGGTATAGTATTCAAACGTAAATCTTCGCAGGAGGTAAAAGATGATTAGCATAAAAAATGAAATTGAATTGGTCTGTGTTATTGTAAACTACGGGTTGAGTAAAAAAATCGAGAAATTAGCCAGACAAAATGGTTCGAAATATACTTCCTGTGTAATTGCAAAAGGTACATCGAACACAGGAATAATGAATTTGATGGGTCTATCTGACACTAGAAAAGAAATTGTTTATTTGATTATGGAAAGCGAAAAAGTCGACTCTTTTTTAAATGAGTTGGATTCCAAATACAAATTTTATAAAGCAAATCATGGAATAGCATTTGCAATATCTGTAAGTGGTCTTATTGGATGTCATTACAATTATTGCGATGATAGAAGCTTGGAGGAAAAAAATATGAACGACTTAATTACAGTTATAGTAGATAAAGGAAAAGCTGAAGATGTTGTATCAGCAGCTTCAAAAGGTGGAGCAAAGGGCGGAACGATTATAAATGCACGAGGCTCGGCATCAGATTCTCCTTGTCAAAAAATATTTGCAGTCGAAATAGAGCCTGAAAAGGAAATTGTAATTATAATTTCTGAATCAGATAAGACTGACAGTATTGTAGAATCAATCAATAAAGAAATGGATCTAGGAAAACCAAATAGCGGAGTCCTATTCGTTCAACCAGTTAAGAGAACATTGGGAATACAGAAATAAGAAAAAGGGCTGATTAATATATGTCAATTCTACTGGCTTGCCCAGCAAGGATTACACATATTTTAATCAGCCTTTTACATATTATTTATTAATTATTTTCTACTATCGGCAAAATTATCATAGCCCGCCTCAATAAATATATTTTTTGCATTTTGAACGTCCTGTTCATTTGCGGGTCTAATATCAGATAAAGAATACTCTTCATCAAACTCTTTCCACTTATATTTCCCCATTTCATGGTATGGCAAAAACTCAAACCTCTCCACGTTATCAAGCTGTTTTAAGAATTCTGCCATATCCCTCAAATCAGACTTGTCATCAGTAATAGTCGGAACCAACACGTGTCTAATCCACACAGGAATATTTTTTTCATTGAGATGCAAAGCCAATTTTAAAGCAGCTTCGGAACTATACCCCGTCAACCATTTGGATTTTTCTGGAGATATGTGCTTAACATCGAGCAAAACCAAATCCGTATATTCCAAAATCATATCGATTTTTTTTATATCGACCAGACCACTCGTATCCAAACAAGTGTGTATGTTATTTTGCTTTGCAAGCTTGAACACATCTCTCACAAATTCAGCCTGTATGGTCGGCTCTCCACCAGAAATTGTAATGCCACCACCAGATGCAGAGTAATAAGCTTTATATCTTAAAACATCTTTTATTACCTCTTCTGGAGAAATCATCTTGCCAGCTCCTATTTCCCACGTATCTCTATTGTGACAATATCTACATCTTAAAATACAGCCCTGCAAAAACAACACATATCTAATTCCCGGTCCATCTACAGTTCCAAAAGTTTCTATTGAGTGTATATTTCCTAGTTTCATATCATTATCCTAAGCCATTCTTTGATGGAATGTTCTATTTATTACATCTAACTGTTGTTCTCTAGTTAGCTTTATAAAGTTTACAGCGTATCCAGAAACTCTTATAGTCAACTGTGGATACTCCTCTGGTCTTTCCATTGCATCAAGCAATGTATCTCTATCAAGAACATTTACATTTAGATGCTGAGCTCCTTGAGTGAAATATCCATCCATCATTGCAGACAGGTTTGAAACTCTCTCTGACTCATTCTTACCCAACGCATTTGGTATTACAGAGAAAGTATTTGAAATACCATCCTGAGATTCGCTATATGGTAGCTTTGCAACTGATGACAATGACGCCAATGCACCATTAGAATCTCTACCATGCATTGGATTTGCACCTGGTGCAAATGGTTCTCCGGCTTTTCTACCGTCTGGAGTATTTCCTGTTTTCTTTCCATATACAACATTTGAAGTAATTGTCAAAACAGATTGTGTATGAAGCGCATCTCTATAAGTTTTATGCTTTCTAATTTTGTTCATAAAACCTCTAACTAAATCGACAGCTATTGAGTCAACTCTATCATCATTATTTCCATACATTGGGAATTCTCCCTCAGTTTCAAAATCGACAATGACTCCATTTTCATTTCTAATCGGCTTAACTTTTGCATACTTGATTGCAGAAAGCGAATCCGCACAAACTGACAATCCAGCGATACCACAAGCCATAGTTCTAAGTATTTCCATATCGTGAAGAGCCATTTCCAACGATTCATATGAATACTTGTCATGCATATAGTGAATTACGTTCAATGTATTGACATAAAGACCTGCAAGCCATTCTGAATACTGCTCAAATCTCTCTCTAACAGTTTCATAATCGAGAATCTCATCCTTTAACGGCTCTGCCACTGGTCCAACCTGTACACCAGACTTTTCATCTATACCACCGTTTAGAGCATATAAAAGTGTTTTCGCCAAATTCACTCTTGCTCCGAAGAATTGCATTTGTTTTCCTATTCTCATTGCTGATACACAACAAGCAATACCATAGTCATCACCTGTATAGTTCTGCATCAGATCATCATTTTCATATTGAACTGAGCTAGTATCTATAGAAACTTTAGAGCAGAAATCTTTAAAGCCCTTTGGAAGCTTTGTAGACCATAGTACTGTTAAATTTGGTTCCGGAGATGGTCCAATATTATACAACGTATTTAATATTCTGAATGAATTTTTCGTTACATAAGTTCTGCCATCGCCATTCATTCCGCCAATTGACTCTGTTACCCAAGTCGGATCTCCAGAGAATAATTCATTGTAGTCTGGTGTTCTCAAAAACTTAACCAGCCTAAGCTTCATAACAAAGTGATCCATTATCTCCTGAGCTTCCTCTTCTGTAATCACTCCATTTTTCAAATCTCTTTCAAAATATATGTCCAAGAATGATGATGTTCTACCCAATGACATCGCAGCGCCATTTTGATCCTTTATTGCTCCAAGATAGGCAAAATACAACCACTGCACAGCCTCTTGTGCATTTTCAGCCGGTTTTGAAATATCAAAACCGTATGACTGAGCCATATTCTTTAGCTTCTTTAGTGCAACAATTTGTTCGGATATCTCCTCCCTCAATCTCATCACATCTTCAGTCATCGGTCTATTTGCTAATGATAGTTTTTCTTCTGCCTTTTTTTCAATCAGAAAATCAACTCCATATAGGGCTACTCTTCTATAGTCACCGATTATTCTTCCTCTACCGTATGCATCTGGAAGTCCAGTTATTATACCTGCTTTTCTAGCAGCCTTCATTTCATCTGTATATACATCAAACACTCCTTGATTATGAGTTTTTCTGTATTTTGTGAATATCTCTTTTATCTTTGGGTTTAATTCGTAACCATAGGCTTCACAAGAATTTTCTACCATCCTTATTCCACCAAACGGCATTACTGCTCTTTTTAACGGAGCATCCGTCTGTAGACCTACAATTTTTTCAAGCTCTTTATCAATATATCCAGGATTATATGAGTCAATTCCCGAAATGGTATCGACATCAACATCCAACATTCCGCCATTATCCCTTTCCTTTTTGAAAAGGAAAGAAATTTGATCCCAAAGTTTTTTTGTATTCTCAGAAGGACCCTTTAAGAAACTATCATCACCCTCATATGGAGTATAGTTTAAGTTTATAAAATCATGAACATCAACATTTTCTGTCCAATTGCCTTTTTTGAAATCATTCCATGCCATCATATGAATTACACCTCCATTTAATTATAAGTCAAAACAAATTCGACTTTTATTAGGTATAAATACTTGAACATTCAATAAAAAATACCAAACAAAAAAGTTTATTATTTTTTATAAATAAATTTCAAATATTTCCTTTATTTGCAACAAATACAAGAATAATTGATAATGATTTTTATTAATCTAAAAACACGAACATTTTTATATATTTATGTTTTTTGAATTATTCTTGTTTTTTTATGTTACGATTTGATTAATTATTAGTATACCCATATAATAGCACATTCATAAGTGTTTTACAAAGCTTTTTTGAGCGATTTTAAAAATAGCAATTTTCAGATTATATTATTTTTAACAACAAAATTGTTCGTATTTTTCACAATTTTCCGTATTAAATTATCTGTTTCAAAAATTTCCTTAACCTGTAAATCGAGAATCCAACTATCACTGTTAATATAGCAATGACAATTCCAATTACTCCACCACTTGATCCCAATAATGAAACTCCATATATCAATGCACTTGACACGATTATCATTGATATTAAAATCATAAAAACTAAAATTGTGATATATCTCGGCAGTCTATTCTGTATTTCATTGACACTATGCCAATTTATCAAAACATTTTTGTAGTCGAATATCAGCCAGTGTATAGAGGCAGATGCAGTAACCACAATAAGCACAAGAATACCGACAATTGACAGTAGGATGTTTATTTTCAAGTACCAAAATAATCCTATCATCATAATTAAAGGAACCAGTATTGTAAACAACAAAGAAAACTGTAGCTTGGAAAAAAAGTACTTTCTTCTATCAATCGGCAATGCCATAAAATAGTTATAATTTTCTCTATCAAGAGAAACAATTACTGAGCAAAGATTTGTTGGATAAATAGATACAATCAATCCTATTGCTAATGGAATCAATAATACGAAAACAATTTGATTGTTTCTAAACACATTAGTGATTTCTGCTGAATTACTGATCATCATTGGAGCAATCGTCATAACTGGCATAAAAGAAGGAAGCACTATTGATTGTGTTATCAATGTCGAATCATTTATCAACCCCAGATTATATCTAAACATACCAAACTTTGCTTTTTTGAATCTTTTTTTCCTCGTTCTTTGTACTACACTATCTCGAACTGTATCTTCACCATCAAATACAATTCCACCCTTTGTATTTTCATTATCAGAGTTGTAACTTGATAATATATTTCTTTTTCTAGCATTGCCATTTTTACCGGATTTTGTATTTCCTTGAATAAGTCTAACACTGCTGTAAAAGCTCTTTTCTGATCCCCTTGAAACAAATAGAATCACAGCGATTACCACAACAGCGATTACCAACAGCATAATCCCCTGCAAAACACCATTTGCCATCAATTTTGATATTGGACCAAAAACCACCTTACCTTTTTTTAGTACTTCTTGCGAAATATTTGAGTTATATCTCTGCAATTTAAAAATGACGAAAACATTTAAAAATATACCAGCCAACGACATAAATGTAATAATACTTGTTTTAAATTTTGAAAGAATTGCTGTCTTTACCATAAACTGCATAAGTAATGAATTAATTGCAACGACAGCTCCCCCAAATATTATAAAGGCAAGTATTCCATAGATTAAGGACAGAACAATATTCATTCCATTGTATACATTGAACACAATTACTAGCGGAAGTATTGGTATTGACAACTGTGCTGTAGCAAGACCTATAACAGCCATTTTAGCAGTAAACACCATTTTCTCAGGTATTGGGAGTGGCATATAACTTTCCGAATCCCTACTTTCATAAAATACATTAAAGAAAAATGTAAATGTCTGCAAAATATTCATCAACAGAAAAAAGCCCAGCGAATAGTCTAATAAAAATGGTAAAACCGAGAAATTAATCGGAATAAATATAGGCGTATATACTACGACCATTATTATTGTTCCCAAGATATAACTATATTTCAATATATCAGAATATATCAATTTAGGATTGTATCTATACTTATGCTTTTTCTTCAAGCTTGAGGTATAGGATGGATTTGCATACAACAGATTTATAAAAAATAAGTGTTTGAAGGCTTGATTTTTCAGTAAATTTTTCATCTTTTTCACCTACTTTTCCATGCTCTGTTGTTTATCAGATTTTTCTGATCCTATATCGGAATCTGAGTCTCTATCGGAATAGGTATACTGTTTTTCTTCAGGATCAATTTTATTATTTCCATTTGGATTATTTACCATATCTAAATAAATTTTTTCCAAGTTTTCTCCAGGATATCTATTTTTCAGCTCATCAATCGTTCCCACAAAAATCAATTTTCCTTTTCTAAGAATACCAACTCTATCGCAAAGCCTTTCAGCTACCTCTAACACGTGTGTAGAGAACAATACAGTATTTCCTTTTTTCGTATGCTCCTTCATCATTTCTTTAAGATTAAAAGCCGACTGTGGATCTAATCCTGTCATAGGCTCATCCAATACCCATATTTTAGGGTCAGAAAGAAGTGCTGCTATTATAAATGCTTTCTGCCTCATACCATGAGAAAACTCTTCAATAAGCAAGTTCTCATTCCCAGTCATATCGAATATTTCGCAAAGCTCTGCTATTTTTCTATCTCTCGTTTCCTTTTCGACTCCATAAATATCACCTATAAATTCCCAAAACAATATTGCTGGAATCTTTAAAAACATATCTGGAGAATCAGAAACATATCCTATTTGTTTTTTGATTTCAAGTCTATTCTCCTTTAAATTCTTGCCATCCACAAATATTTGCCCATACGTTGGTTCAATAATACTCACCAATGATTTAATTGTGGTAGATTTCCCAGCCCCATTATGACCAATTAATCCAAAAATTTCGCCATCGAAAATTTCTAAATCTAAATTATCGAGAGCTATTTTATCCCCATATTGCTTTGTCAATCCTGCTAATCTAATCATTGATTATCCTCCTTCAGTGTATTTTTTTTATACTCTATCCTATTTTTTTATATATTATTAACCTTATCATAGGTTGTTTACTCAGTTATTATCTCCTCTATCCTTATGTCATGTTCATCAGTTGGAACTACATCAACCATAACTTGTTTTCTTATTAGCAATATATTTTTTGCCATGTCCTTTTTTGCTTGGATTTTTTTTATTTCAATTTGCTCCAGGTATCTGTCATAATATCCTCTACCAAAGCCCAATCTATTTCCAGATTTATCACAGGTACAGCATGGAACAACGACTAAATCAACATCCTCTTTTTTCATTTCTTCCGAAGCTTCATCTGGCTCAAGTATACCGAATTGTCCAACGGAAAGATCATCCACGCTATTTATAATCAAGGATTTCATCTCATGACCATCTACACAATAAGGCACTGAGACTTTTTTCCCATCAGTTAATGCTCTATTTATTATCCTTAAGGTGTCAAGCTCTGGAAATTTTCCAACATAACAAAAAATATTTTTGGCATTTCTATAGAAATCAGAACATAAAAATTTTTCTATTATCACAGCTTCTGATTTATCAAGATATTCTTTTTCTATTTCGGAATATATTTTTTTAATATGTTCTCTTAAATCCTTCTTTTCTCTTTTGATTCTCCTTTTATCGCTTTCTTTTTTTGAGAACTCGCATCCACAATAGTCCTGTCTGTAAATACCTGCTTGCGAAGTTATTTCAACTGATCGTTTGTAACCATTATTCTTTTTAAAGTCTGACGGAAGATGTTTTACCCCATATTCTTCACCAATTCTCACTCCTATCTCATTTAGAACTCGTGAGTTTTTATGCGGACTTATTGACAGTGTTGTCGTAAAATAATCAAATTCTTCTTCCTTTGCTATTTTTGCTGCCTCTCTCAGTCTCATCTCATAGCATAGATGGCATCTTTCACCACCCTCTGGAATATCTTCCCTACCCTTTGCCATTTTGTAAAACCTATCCACATCATATGCACCAGTAATCATATTTATAGGATATTTCGATTCAGTTATATCTATTATCTTTTTCTGTTCTTCAACTCTGGCCCAATACTCATCACTTGGATAAATATTCGGATTGTAATAAAAAACAGTTATTGAAAAATATTTCGATAAATACTCCAATACATAGCTACTACAAGGTCCACAGCAACTATGTAGCAATAAAGTCGGGATTGCTACACTATTCTCGATATTTTTTATAATCTTATCAAGATCTTTTTGGAAATTAGTTGTTTGGTTTGTTATCTTTCCAGATTCCCTATTCTCTTTATCTTTATTTTCATTTTTTAATCTACAATTTTTATTAATATTGTCATTATCATTAGGTTTAATATCTGACTTTATTGGTATATCAATCACACATTCATCTCCCTTCGACCAACGAAAAATCTAATATTCGTTAGATATCATTATACACTAAATTCTCAAATATGAAAAACTTTTATTTAAGCATTTCTCAACTAAAAGTGCTATTTTATTAAACAATAATATGTTTTTTGATAAAATTTTACATTAATCGTTTTAAAAATAAAGTAAGACTACCCATTACTTTTATTGGTAAATCGGATAGTCTTACTTTAATTTTCTCTAAACAGTATAGCTGGTTGTCACATTAACCTTATTTTATATTTGATAATATGGATTCCTTTATCGAATTTACACCACCTACAGCTATCAATTCTTCAAAATTAAAATCCTTTAACATCTTTAATAAATTATCATCATTCTTCACTCCATCTGTAAGAACGACTGGAGAGTTTGTTTGAGCAGCATAATAGCTAACACTCAATGCATCTGCAAAGTTTCTACCGCTTGCAACCACAATTTTTCTAGCATCGCCAAAATATTTTTTTGCAACAAGTCGTGATGTTTCATATCTATCTTTTCCAGCAACTCTCGTCGATTTATTAAACAGTCCGTCAATAGAGCTACCAATAGAATTTTGACCACCTATGATTATCGCTTCATCTATTCCGTATTTCTTGATTACGCTCATTTGCTCATCAGAAAGCTTATTTCCATTGGCAAGTAATATTGGAAGTCCGTTTTTTGCAGCATATGGTGCAATTGAAATCGCATCTGGATAGTTTCTACCATCAACAATTATTACTTTTTTCTTATTTCCATTTTCGATAATTGCCTTTTCAGCATTTTTTGCAGCAGTCTTATATCTATCATTTCCAGAAATTCTTATAGCTTTTGAGTCACCCTTTATCGCATTTTCTACAGCATCTGAAACAGAATTAGAGCCACCTGAAATTATTACCTCTCTAGGATTAAGCCTATTTATTTCTTCCTTTAGCTTTTTCACATTTCCATCAGAGCTCAGAAGAATTACAGAATCTTTTGAGAATGCAAGAGGAGCACTTGTAAGAGCGTCTGCAAAATTTTCTCCCGATACAACAATCACTCTATTCGCTGATTTTACTGCTCTTCTCGCTATGTTGTATGATGTATCGTATCTATCATCTCCAGATATTCTTTCAACGGTCTTATTCTTTTCTTTCTTGGTTTCATCATTTAAAGCTATTTTTGGAATACCTGTGGATGAACTGTTGCTTGAGCCTGCCGAACTGCCTGAGTTATTTTCGCCCTCTGTTTTTTTATCATCTACCTTTTCATAAAGAAATACGACTTCATTTCTTTCTCCAAGAGGCTCATTCAATTCTTCTCTTTCTCTTAATCTTATATCTATTTTAAGAGTATCCATTTCTTTCTTTTGCTCATCAGTCAGTTCTCCTTCTTTTTCAAGCTTTTCAAGCTCTGCAAGCCTCTCTATCTTAGACATATCTTTCTTGTAGTCCTTGATTCCAACATATTTGTAACCATCTATTTCCAATGGTCTTATCTCAGTTATTCTAAGAGGTAATTGTTTCATTACCTTTATATCTCTTGAAGCTACGACATCTTTGCCATCATCTGTCTGGTATTTTACATTTGCAGTTCTTATCTTCTCGGCGAAAGTCGGTTTAATTCCTTCTTTATCATCAATTATCCTAGCTCTAACAACTGTTTTTTCATCAAAATTTACACCATCAATCGCTACCTGATATGTAAATGTCATATCACCGCTATAACCTCTTGGCAAAATAACTTCTAATTTTTGATTGTTCCCATTACCTTCTATACCTGTACCATCAAGGTTTATCATGATAACTCTATCTCCACTGTCATGAACACTTTCGTTCACAGGATACCAGATAATTCCATTTTCATCTACTAATCTAACCTTTGTCTTGCTCTTTTCTAAATTCGTTCCATACAAATCTACAAATGTTTTTTTACTTTCCTGACCAATTGGAGTTTCAGTATATGTAGTATCAGGAACTTCTGCATTTCCACCAACTGTACCATAAGAATGTATTCTCATAAAGCTCAATGTCTTATCATTTAAAGCTTTTCCATTTGGAAGAACTGCTGGAATTATTTTTTTAGTTCTATCATACAATTCTAGCTTCTGATCAGAGGCATAAGAAATACCACCATCCAAAGAAAGAAGAACAACATAAGTTTCTGTCAAATCAGAGGTATTTTCCGGAAGGTTAAATTCAATGTCCATAGTTTTTCCACTATCATTATTTTCAGTAACCTTGACATCTTTAATTTCAGGCCTAGTTCCTTCATTATCATACTTTCCGTTCTTCTGAACCTTTACCTTTACATTTTTTGAGTTCAAGTTTTCTCCAATAAGTTTAATCTTTACTTTTCCACCATTGTGTTCCAATACTTCGCCCTCAATGAACTTGTAATCATTAAGCACAGATATATTGTTATAGATCAAATATTCATTTGCCTTGTTCTCTACATTTTTAGCGTCCTTTATAACTCTTTCATTTAAAATGACCTTTGCACCGCTATCAAGTTCTTTTTCATTAATTTCTTCGCCTAATTTTATCACTAAATCAGTTCCTGAAACTTCAACAGAATCATTATTTGACAATGATTTTACTTCTTTGTTTTTATATAATTTTAGCTTTATTCCATTTTTTAATGTATCCTTATTCACTGCAGAAACATCGAAGAAATATCTAACCACAATTTCATTTTTATTTCTAATATATGTCATTCTAGGTAAGAAATCGCCTAGTTTTTCAGAACTTCCAGATTCTTTTTGATAAAATATAAGTTCAGCCTCATTTTTATTTGAAAAAGTCAATTTTATTCTATACTCTTCGTCTTTTGTCGCTTGAGGTACAGACAACTGTCCTGTTAAAATAGCACTGTTTCCATACATTCTACCATCTGGAAAGACTTGGCTTGTTACATCAACATAATTGTCCCCTTCCTTTTTTTCAACTACTACTGATACGTTTGAAGGATCTAAGTTACTACCCTTGATAGTAAGTGAATTTTCCCCACCTGAATATGTCATAATAGGTAATCTTACCTTTACAGAATCTACAATGGGCTCTAAAACACTCGTATTATCAATGTTTACATTAACAACCGGAGATTTTTGATAAGATGACAAAGCGGTTTCTTTTCCCATTCCAGTAAATACTAATTCATATTTTGTTGTACTGTCCTCTTGTGATTTTGGTATATCTACCTTTATTTTTCTAGTTGTACCATCACCTGTAACACCAGAAATATTGAAAACTTTTCCGGAAATTCTATCTGCAACACTTATGCTTTGATTTTGAATACTTTCAGATGTTTCTAATTCAATTTCTATAGTCCCACCATTTGAACTAACACTGTAATCATTCTTCTTAACTCCCTTAATAAGATCACTCGTCGATACGCTTTGACCGGAAGATTTTACAGTTACTTCTTTTATAACTTCCTTATCTGTTCCATCTAACTTAAATTTAACAGTGTACTTTAAATCCTCATCTGAAGCATTATTCGGAAATGATACTTTTACATCAATGAAGTTTGAAGAGTTTGAAGAGTTTGAACTTGAAATATTTGTGTTGATACCTTCCGTAACCTTTTCGCCATCTTTATTTAAAACTTCTACTCTTAGATTTGCCTCATCACCTTTACTTGTAGATACCATAAAGTTTGCACTATTTTCTCCATTGACATCTGGTACAGCCGTATTTATAGAAATAACCGAAAGAGATTTATTTGTAACATTTTCGTTCCCTGAATCGGACGTTCCACTTCCTGAGTTTCCATTTCCTGAATTATTCCCATTATTGTTTTCAACTGTTTCTTTTGTAGTAACAGTAAAATGAGCATCTACCGTTTTTTCATCATTTTCAGTATTTTTGAAAATTGTTTTAAAATATCTATCACTCTTAATTGAAGGATATCCTTTAAATTTAAACTGAACTACAAATTTTCCATTCTCTATTTTTTTGCTACCTTCAATAAAAGCTATTTCCGGTTGGTTTCCATCTAGCTCATTATATTTTTCAATAACCTTATCCTCATCATTTGAATTGAACTTGTTGCGCCAATCAGATTCTGTTCTAAAGAATTTCATTGAGATTTTATCTAATTCACTATCATCACTTATGCCCAACAAAGATGTATTTATTTCTACACTTACAACGCCACCAGTTTTAGGCAATTCATAACTTGATATATTATCTTTATTATAATCTGCTCCAATTGTAACCTTATTGGCATTCTCATCTGCTTTGACAATATACGGTCCTGTAGCCGAAAAAGTTAGACATAATGCCAAAATGATAGAACTAAGTTTTTTTGCTATTTCCTTTTTTATTTTCATAATTTCCTCCATATTTTTTATTATGTGAAAAATATTATATCACAATAGCAAACATTATATTTTCCAAATACTCAAAAAAATACACACTATAGAAACAACAAATTGTTATTCTCGTGTGTATTGATATTATCTATTTATATGATTATTTTTCATAGTGAATCCTTGGCTTACTTTTTTCCAATCTTACCAATAATTTTGTAAACTAGGCTTCTCGAATTTGAAATATTAAATAATATGATCAAAGCAAAATATATTGTCATTCCAAACACAACAGTTATAAAAAATGATTTTTCCGTATCCAAGCTCATTTTTGTCCAATTATATAAAAGTTTTGATAAGGCAATCATTAATGTCGATATACCTGCAATTATCATTGTATTTTTCGCAAAATTTTTGATGTTTAGCTTACCAATTTTCTTTCTTAGTAAATAGGTCAATATAAAACTACCCAAGATTGATGATATAGCTGTACCATATGCAATACCAACAAGCCCCAAATATTTTGAGAGAATAATACTCAGCCCTGAGTTTACAATCACCATTATCATACCATTTTTGACTGGTGTCCTAGAATCTCCCAAGGAATAGAATGTCCTTGAGACAATTTCTCTAATAGATACGCCAAAAATTGTAAGGCTATAAACCATAAGACAGGCTGCCACCTTTAATGTATCCGAATGCGAAAACACGCCTCTTTCATAAATAATCTCGACAATAGGCTCTGCAAATACGATAAATGCTGCAATGACTGGCATACAAAATATTAATATTATCTGAATGTATTTAAAAACAGATTTCTTTAGCTCAATGTCATTTTTTTCAATAGCGTACTTGCTTATAGCTGGATATGCAACGGTCACAATTGATGTGACAACTATATATACCAATGCATTTATTCTATCTGCATAATTCAATATCGAAACTCCACCATCAATCACCCTTGATGCCAGTGTTTTATCGACAAACATATTGATTTGGTCAACTGCAACTCCAAGCATCATTGGAAGTGCCAGAATAATAATATATTTTATATTCTTATCCCCAATATCTATCGTGTACCTATGTCTATACCCAACCTTCTTAAGCCCAAGTACTATTACTATATTTTGAAATATAGTAGAAACCAAAATACCGATGGCAAGCATATACACATTTGTCCTAACGCTCAACAGCGTAAATATTATTAAGATGACATTTTGCACTCCCAATCTCAAAGACGGTAGCACATACGATCCCTTAATATTTAAGTATCCACTAAAAATTGCAGCTATTGAATTAAATGTACAACCAATAAATGCAATCCTTACAAAATTGACCGTAATTTCAAATTTTTCACCACTAAACCCAGAAGCCATCGCAAATACAAGTGGCTCTGCAAAAAGTATACCTAAAAGACATAAAGCTATACTGATTACCATCACTACATTAGATAGATTTGATGTAAATCTTTCAGCCTCATTTGATCCACTATTTATTTTTATATTGTTATATGCTGGTATAAAGCTAGTATTCAAGCTACTGAACAAAAAAGCAAAAATTACCGTTGGCACTGCCAGTGCAATCACAACAACATCTGCAATTTGGGAAGTACCATAGTAATTTGACATCAGTATTTCCCTTATAAAACCAAATATTCTTGATATTACAGATGTCAACATCAGTATCAATGCAGTATATTTCATTATATTTTCCTTTCTGAATCGTGTAATAACAGTATCTATTATAACATTTTTTTCTTTACTTTTGATTACGACTACTCAATTTTACTAAATAAAGCTTAAAATATTCAAAATGTACTATTTTTTTGATATAATGATTATGATAGAAATTTCAAATTGGAAGGAGAAATACAATGAGTTTATTGGTTTTCGGTCATAAAAACCCTGATACGGATTCAATCTGTTCGAGTTTGGTAATGACAAATTTAAAAAACAAACTAGGTATAGATGCGAAATCTTGTAGATTGGGCGAAGTTAGAAAAGAAGCAGAATTCGTGCTTAATTATTTTGGAGTTGAGCCTCCCGAATTTTTAGAATCTGTAGGAAGTGAAGACAGCTGCTGTCTAGTTGATCACAACGAATATGGTCAGAGTGTTGATGGTTTACAAGATGCTACAATATTAGAAATTGTCGATCATCATAAATTAGGCGGAATAACTACTGCCACACCTTTGAGCATGACATTAAGACCAGTTGGCTGTACAAACACAATTTTATACAATATGTACATAGAAAACAAAGTCGAAATATCAAAGCCAATCGCAGGATTAATGTTATCAGCAATATTGTCAGATACATTGATCTTTAGATCACCTACGACTACGGAGCTTGATATAGAAGCTGGTAAGGCACTTGCCAAAATAGCGGAAGTAGATTATGAAAAATATGGAATGGAAATGTTCAAGGCTGGTACTTCTCTTGATGGATACTCTGTTGAAGAGATTGTAAACATGGATTTCAAGGCTTTTGATATGGGAACAAAGAAGGTTGGTATCGGTCAGGTAATGACTCTTGACATCGACTCTGTTTTGAGTAAAAAAGATGAATTCCTTACTTATATAAATGCGTCTGAATTTGACATGCTTTATCTTGCAATTACTGATATCATCAAAGAAGGTTCTTATATGCTTTATAAGTCACCAGATGAAATAGTTGCCAATGCATTCAACGTTGAACCTGCTCAGGGAGTTTTTGTCGACGGACTTGTTTCAAGAAAGAAACAGTTGGTGCCAAACCTTACTCCAGAAGTAGAAAAATTCTAACAAAAAAATAAAAAAAGAAGAGGTGTAAAATGGAACAAAATAATCCGATAGTAACAATAGAAATGGAAAATGGAGATATTATTAAGGCAGAGCTTTATCCACATATAGCTCCTAACACTGTCAAAAATTTTATTTCATTAATAAACAAGGGATATTATGATGGATTAATATTTCATAGGGTAATTAATGGTTTTATGATACAGGGAGGTTGCCCACAAGGCTCAGGAATGGGTGGACCTGGATACAACATTTATGGAGAATTCTCGGCTAATGGATTCACAAACAACTTAAAACATGAAAGAGGTGTTCTTTCAATGGCTAGAGCAATGAATCCAAACTCTGCTGGTTCTCAGTTCTTTATCATGCACAAAAACTCACCACATCTTGATGGACAGTATGCAAGTTTTGGTAGAGTTATAGAAGGTCTTGATATAGTAGACAAGATCGCCGAAACTGAAACAAGCTTTGGAGATAGACCAGTCAATGATCAAAAAATGAAAAAAGTAACAGTTGATACAAAGGGTGAAAGCTTCGATGAGCCAGAAAAACAATAGAATACTCGAAATTGCCGTACTTGTAATCCTTATATTTGTGGTAGCGTTATATTTTTCGATGAATAAAAAAATTGATGAACTATCAAAAACCTACTACTATCTTGGGACTGTCAGTGAGGTCAAAATATTTAATGCAAAAAAAAGTAATGCTGAAGATGCTCTAGAGGATGTTAATACAATACTAAAGGACATTCACAACAAGATGAGTGCACAGCAGGACAATACGGAAGTAAATAAAATCAACGAAAAAGCCGGCATAAGCCCTGTAGCTGTTTCAAATGAAACATTCAACGTAATTGAATCCGCAATAAAGTATGCAAATTTGACAGGTGGAGTTTTCGATCCGACTATTGGTGCCATTTCGTCACTTTGGCAAATTGGAACTAGTAATGCAAGAGTTCCTAGTGCTGACGAGATTGCAAAGAATTTACAGCTTATAAACTATAAAAATATAGAGCTTGACAAGAATAAAAAAACAGTTTTTCTAAAAGAAAAAAACATGAGACTCGATCTAGGTGCAATTGCAAAGGGTTATGCCGCAGATTTGGTTTGCGAAAATCTTACAAGCAATGATATTGAGAGTGCCATAATCAACCTTGGTGGTAATGTTTTTGTTTTGGGTAACAAATCTGGTGAGCCTTATAAAATCGGCATACAAGCACCTTATGAGGAAACTTCAACATCAATTGGTTATATCAAGGGTGAAAATACCTCTGTAGTCACATCTGGAATTTACGAAAGATTCGTCAAGGATGGAGACAAACTGTATCACCATATGTTAAACCCTAAAACTGGATATCCATTTGAAAACAATTTAAACTCTGTTACTATTGTTTCAAAGAAGTCTATTGATGGAGATGCTTTATCTACTTCTACCTTTGGAATGGGACTTGAAAAGGGTATGGAGTTTATTAATTCAAAAAAGGATGTTGGAGCTATATTTTTGACGAAAGACAAAAAGATATACTTGTCAGATTCAATGAAATCGAAGTTTATTTTGACTGACGAATCATATAAAATTGTCGAATAAAAAAAATATTTTTCTGCAACAACTGTTGTCAGATTAATATAAAACAGTATAGTTTGCTATATGGTAGGGTGCACTCGTTTGCTACCCTACCAAATATTTATATAAATTTGATATAGGTATTCGTCATTTATATTTGATATGACTGCTGTAAGTGCCTTGGTTATTCGAGCCTTGCACAACATTTTTAACAAAACGAATTTCGATTTAATATATTAAAGCAGAGAGAGGTGGCCAATGAAACCAAAAAAAGATCTATTAAAAATCATGATAATCTACAGCTGTATTTTTTTATCTCTGTCCTCTATCATTATTTTTATTATGTATAAGGATGGCAGAAGTTTTGTATATTATGGTGATGCATTTGTACAACACTTTCCATCTCAAATATTTATATCCAAATACCTCAATGATATCGTAAAGAATGGTTTTTATTTGTTCAACTTTAATATCGGTCTCGGACAGGATGTTTTAAGCACATACCATTATTACGGATTAACGGATCCATTGAGTGCAATTTTTCTAATTAAAAATCTTAGCCCTGTAACATTATACATGGTTAGAATATTCCTTAGAATTTATCTATCTGGAATCGCATTTATCTTCATGTGTGCGTACTTTACAGAAAAGAAATATTCTATAAGCATTGCTTTTGGTGCCGTTTTGTACACATTCTCCAATTATGCCTTATCTCCTGGTATGATGCATCCATTTTTTATCAATGCAATGATTTTGCTACCTCTTATGGTTATAGCTGTGCATAAATTGGTTTATAAAAATAAGATTTTGCTATTTGTGATAGTGTTCGCTACTTCACTTATTACAAATGTATACTTGTCAATTATACTGTCAGTAACTGCATTTTTTTATGCATTGATTTGTACGATTGACATTTTCTTAAAAAAAGGTCTTTCAAACGGCATACGAGTTTTCGGCAGAGGTATGTTTTCCTATTTGCTGTCATTTTTAATATCCGGTATAGTAACCTTTCCAGTTGTTAATAGCATTATTACCAACAGTATTAGAAATATAGATAGCAAGGTTGAGCTACCTTTTATAATGACTAAAAGTGACCTCATTAATTTCTTTTATGAGTTTTTTAGAGCTCCAAACTCCAATAATTTTGCATTGGTGGGAATTTCGATTGTGGTATTGGTTACGCTTATCGATATGTTTATCAACAAAGGCAACTTAAAGCTGAAAATTATTTCTTTTTTCACTTTATTGCTAATACTATCTCCGAAATTACACAAGCTATTTGGAGGATTTCTATATGATAACTACAGATGGTACTTCATCGTTACACTATTACTTTCATATATTTTCGTTATTCGATTTGAGTCTGTGGTTGAATCGCAAGGGTACAAAAAAATATCGATATGCTTCACTACTTTACTGATAGTCGCTGTATATACATATAGAACATATTTGAGATATGCCAATAATCCTAATTTGATGAAGATACAATCGAAAATTGCATTTTCCAATGATGTTTTCCCAATAGTAGTTGCTTTTGCACTAATTGCGATAATTTTATTTTTCAGAAATAAAAATATTAAGAGTAGCTCGATATATATGCTTATGATAATATCTTTCTCAGTAAATATGTTTATTTACGCCAAACAAAGCTCGTATTCAAGAGCTTTTGTAAAAAATGATATATTACATGAAAGACTGGATAAATACGACAAATATAAGGATATTTTGGCAGATAACAGCGAATTTTTTAGAGTTGACAATCCAAACACAGCAGAGAATAATTATTCCGATATATTTGGATACAATTCAATACCAATTAATTATAGCATTGAAAACAAAAATTTTTCACTGTTTAATTTGGAATATAAAAACACTGCTTCTATTCCTATAACAGTTGTAAGAGGATTTGATAGCAGAGCCATACTAAACTCGATTACATCAACTAAATACTATCTTTCCAATTCTAAAATACCTTTTGGATATAAAAAAATATCTGATGGCTTATATGAAAATATATACTATCTTCCGTTTGGCTTTACATATGATAAATATGTAAGCTATGACGACATTAGAATGTTAGATGTATTAAAGAAACAAAACATATTACTTGAAGCTTGTATTATTAACGATGCTGACAATAAAAAATCAAGTTTGACAGATATTAAAAAACTTGAGGATAATTATTTCAGAAAGTCAAGTTTGGTTGATACGAAGTTAGATTTTAAGGCTTTTAAAGCTTCAAAGGACACCAAAAATACAAAGCAGATAATACAGAATAAAAATATTATTAAAAACAAAAAAGAGGATGCTCTCATCCTTGAATATGATGCAAAGCTCAAGGGCGAGCTTTATTTAAGAATAGACAGCCAAGATGTTTTTAAAAATAATCCACATATTTTTGTTACACATAACGGAGAAGAGAGATACTATGATTTTATCAGTAAGCATTCAAATTGGTATGCTGGAGAAAATCAAAAGCTTATAAATATTGGATATATTGACAGTGGCAAAAATCAATTAAAAATCAGAATTCCCAATGAAGGAGAATTCGATTTATCAAAAATCAGTTTGGATTTGATTAGTTTTGGCAATTACGAAACAAATATTGAAAAGCTAAAAGGTAACCATCTTGAAAACGTGTCTATGAGTAAAAATGGCTTTACAGGTGAAATAGAGAACAAAGAAAGCAAATTGCTATTCATTTCAATTCCGTTTAATGACGGATGGAAGGCATTTGTAGATGGAAAAGAAACTGATATATTTAGGGCAAATACCAGCTTTATGGCAATTAAGCTAGACTCAGGGTCACATAAGGTTGAGTTTAAATATGAAAGACCCCTTCAAAGCATTGGTGTTATTTCAACAATTATAGGCATACTGCTATTTGTGAGCTACATTGTGTTTAGAAAGCTTAATACCAAGCATGGTGCATTTAGAAAAAAAGAATCGAATAAATTTTTTAAGAGCTGACCCAAAGGTTAGACAAACGAGATATGAGGTTGAACACTGTATGTATAAGCATATGTGTTTAGCCTCTTTTTCTCTGTGACCAATCTTATAAGCCAGCTCTTTCACAGGATGTATAATATGTTTAATCTAAATATCTACTAAATTTCTATTTACTACATTTCAACTAATCTATAACTACTCCTAACAAAACAATCAATGAACTATTAACACAAATATCAAATGAGCAAAAACACCAGCGCACAAACCACCTATTGTATGCGATAGGATTGCCTTTCCAGCAAGCTCTCTTGACTTAAGTGCATCCATCATTCCGATATGTGTACTCAAGTATCCAGACCAACACATACCCATCGCAGTAAATACCGCAATGTCATTTGCAGTGGCATGACCAGTCTTCAATAACTCTGGAACCAATGATATTGCAGCTCCAACAGCTCCAAGTGAAGTTATTGGGAATGCAATAGCTTCTGCTGACTGGAATCCGAATAACGGTTCAATTATAAATTTGATTTTGTCCCCAAGATACGGAAGCAATTTTACACCTTCATAAGCTGCTCCAGTGTACTGACCTCCTTTTCCTGGTCCGAATGTTAGCATCATAACAAATGTACATACAATAAGTACTCCAGGTATAATGGCCATTCCCATCTCTACCCCGTTTTTACCACCTTCTAACAAAGCATCCAAAACTCTCTGGAATAAATTTCCAGTCCTAATGTATCTAAATTCGTTCTGATTTTCGCTACTTGAACTAGTTTCTGAGTTTAAATTTTCATCTGCAACCAATTTATCGTATGCCGAATCCCCATAATATTTCTTAGTTTGTCTAAGCATCAGTCTAACACTTATTACAGATCCTATTATTGCAGCCAAATTACCTATTAGCGCTGGAGTAATATACTCAGGACCTTGAGAAATCATAAATGTCGTTACAATCAAGCCCATACCAAACGAAGTTCCCAAGTTACACAATGCAGGAATCTGATACCTCTTGAAATATTGTGTAAACATCTTATCACTCGCAAATGGTATAATAGCAGGATTATCTGAAAGATATGTGGCAACTGCACCTGTTATACTTGCACCTGGAAGACCCCATATAGGTTTCATCAAAGGAGCAAAGATCTTATTGATGAGCGAAATAACTCCAAATTCCGACAGTAGCGCACTTATCGCACCAGCTAGAACAGCCATAGCCATAATCAAGAATACAGTTGACAACAACAAATCATGTGCCGTAGCAATCATGGTCTTGAACATTGGCCCCACGCCCATGACCGACCCTAAGGCTCCAAATCCAGCGATAAATATGGCCAGAAATACAAAAGTTTCAAGACTTATAGCTTTTACCTTTTTCTTGTTTTCCATAAAGTTCACCTCTTCTATTCATTTTTTATTTGTTATCTTTAATCTTTTTATTAAGACCAAACAATAACCTTAATATTATTATAACATAAATTTTGAAAAGGTTAGCATACTTTTTTTATTAAGGTGCTTATTATTGTTATTTTTTACACGTATATACATATTGAAAACATATAAAATACAACGTGTTCAGCAGTTTTTCAAAAAAATATTTTTTTTCTAATTTTTTTCATTTTCAACAATAAAACTTGTGTATTATATCGTAAATATTCTACACAAGTTCAATGTTAAAACAATATTATTTTATTATCTATTTGACTATTTTTCATAGAAAGCTGCCATAAGATTATAATATTCCACATAGTCCTTTATCATTCCAAGCTCTCTAATTGAATGCATCGACAGTATCGGCATACCAATATCTACAACAGGCATTATTACCTTTGATGAAACAATTGAGCCTATCGTCGCACCACTTCTCATATCAGAACGATTTACAAAAATTTGATATTTAATATTTTTGTCATCGCAAATCAATTTAATTACCGATGCCGAAAATGAATCCGTTGCATATGCTTTGCCAGCATGAGCCTTGATTGCAGGTCCATTGCCGAATATCAACTTATGATTTGAATCAGATTTTTCCGGTTTATTTGGATGTACTGCATGAGAAAGATCCGCCGATATCATAAATGAAGAATGCAAGCATCTTAGGAACTCCTCTCTCCCATTTCCCAATGCAAGAATAATTCTCTCCATCACATTCGCCAATATATTAGAGTCTGCACCCTCGCCCGACATACTTCCGACTTCCTCGTGGTTAAATGCAACTGCCATTTTTATAGAATATGACTTTTTTAAGTTGTCATGGTTTTTTTCGTTATTTTTTCTCCTATTTTCATCAAGTTCTTTATTATCTAAGGAAGAAAATCTTAGTTTATTTTGAGAATATTTTATCAGTGATTTGATGCTTGGATAGACACTCGCAAGATTATCCAATCTTGAACAAGACAGATACTCCCCTTTTGATCCAATTATATTACCAGCTTCATATTCGTATAAAAATAGCTCAAAATCAACTATTTCGTCAATTGCTACAGCATCACCGTATTTTAGTCTTATATCCTCAGAGATAATTTCTCTTATATAATCCTCACTGTCTATTCTTTCTCCTGTTTCTAAAACAAGTGGCATAACATCACTTTGCTTATTATATTCCAATCCTGTATTTACATTTGGATTCATATGTATTGCCAAATTTGGGATAATACACAGTGGCTTTTTTATATTTATTATATATTCCTTCGGATGAAAATAATTTTCAGCATTTTTTACGAAAACTCGCCCTGCAATAGCCAGTGGTCTATCAAGCCAAGAGCTAATAATCATTCCACCATAGGATTCTACGCTCAGCTTGATTCCACCATCTATCTTTATCTCAGATTTTGGTTTTATTTTAAAGCACGGTGAGTCACTATGGCTTCCAATTATTCTAAAGCTTGTATTTCCAATAGTTTCTTCAACAACAAATGAAATGATAGACGATGAGTTTACTTCCAGATAGTATCTACCACCATTTTCTATCTTCCATTCATCAAATGTTTCTAGCTTATCAAACCCAGCCTCTGATAACTCTTTTTTTAAATTATCGACCACATTGTATGGAGTAGGGCTGTTGTTGATGAACTCAACCAACTGCTCAGCCAAAGCTATTTCTTCTTGATTAATCAATATATTTTCTCGATCTACCAAAAAATCCTCTCTATTCATCAGTATTTCTTCACCTCAATTGTATTATATTCCAAATTTATCTTCTTTATTCCCTTGCTGTTAAAAGCTATCGTCACATCGGCGCCTAATTTAGACACCACTACACCATCGCCAAACTTTGGATGTCTGACAACAGAGCCTTTCTTTAATCTAGGTATTTTGCTTGAATCATATGAATCATAGCCTGCACCTTCACCACAAGCGACATTCATCGCATCATAATCTTTTTCTTTTTTTATTTTCGCTCCGATTGATTTTGCACTTTCGAGATTCATCGAATTTTTATATTTGTCAGCGTATTTTGCAATTAGACTATAATTTGCACCTGCAAATTCTACTGGTTTTACTGGAGAATCCAATATCTCAACAGTTTCATCTGGCAATTCTCCCAAAAATCTTGACTTTTTATTTACATTAGGCTTACCATACAATACTCTGCTCACTGTGTATGTCAAATATAATTCCTTCATTGCTCTTGTAATTCCAACATAGCAAAGCCTTCTTTCCTCTTCGATTTCTGCATCCGACATACTGTGAATGGCTCTTGCAATCGGAAAAATATTCTCTTCCATCCCAACAATAAATACAACTGGAAATTCCAACCCCTTTGAAGAATGCATCGTCATAAGAGAAACCTTGTCTATGCTATCATTATCCTCATCATCAATATCACTAGACAGCGATATTCCAGATAAAAACTCTTCAAGATTTTTTTCTTCCCCAGAATTAAGCACTCCAGTTTCATATTCAATTGCAATAGAAATAAATTCCATCAAGTTATCAATTCTATCTTGTGCCTCCTCTGCCTTACCATTTTGCATATTCTCATTCTTTTTAACCTGAAATTCAAGTTCACTTTTATATCCAGTTACATCTAAAACTTTTTCAATCAGTTCACTCGGTTTGTATACCTCATTCAATGCTCTCAAAAGTCCTACCATATCCAAAAATTCGTTTATTCCCTTCTTCGCCTTCGTGGAAATATCAGAATTATTGTCTACATCTAGCAACACAGAATATAGACTTTCCTTCATCATGCTCGCTCTATCCTCAAGCTTCTCAATTGTTTTTAGCCCTATTCCTCTTCTAGGTATATTAATAATTCGTTTTACTGAAATGTCATCCTGTGGATTTACTATCACTCTTAGAAAAGCCAGCAAATCCTTGATTTCCTTTCTCTCATAGAACTTTGTTCCACCATAGATATTGTATGGAATTTGGAATTTATTTAAAGCATCCTCAACTGCTCTCGCCTGTGCATTTGCTCTGTATAAAACTGCATATTCACTAAAAGGTCTACCCGTTTTTATAGAATTTTCGTATATTTCATTAACTACAAAATTTGCTTCTTCAACCTCATTTTTAAGAAGTTTAACCTGAACCTTTTCGCCGTCTTTCTTTTCACTCCAAAGGCGTTTTTTCTTCCTCTCTATGTTATTGGCTATTAGATGATTTGCAGTATCCAATATAATCTGAGTAGATCTGTAATTTTGCTCAAGCTTCACTACGAAAACATCATCATAGTCTCTTTCAAATTCAAGTATATTTCTAATGTCAGCACCTCTCCAGCCATAAATACTTTGGTCGTCATCACCTACCACGCAAATATTTTGATGCCCCATTGCCAACATCTTTATTAGTTCATACTGTGCTCTCGATGTATCCTGATATTCATCAACCATTATATATTTGAATTTATTTCTGTAAAATTCCAAAACATCTTCAGAGCTTTTCAACAATTCAACAGTTTTTACAATCAAATCATCAAAATCAAGTGCACTACTTCGCTTTAATCGTTCTTGATAAACTGCATATACCTCAGCTATTTTTTTTAATAGGAAATCAGATCCAGCTTGTCTGGCAAACTCTTTCGGATCCATCAACTTATCTTTTGCAGAGGATATTTTTGAAATTATCATCTTATGATCGAATTTTTTGTCGTTAATATCTAACTCTTTCATACATTCTTTGATCAATGTCGCTTGGTCAGAGGAATCATAAATAACGAAGCTTCTATTATATCCGATTTTATTTATATCCTTTCTCAAAATCCTAACACAACACGAATGAAATGTCGAAATCCACATATCTCTAGAATTATCGCCTATTATCTTATCGACTCTCTCTCTCATTTCATTTGCAGCTTTATTGGTAAATGTAATAGCCAGAATATTTCCCGGATTAACATTCTTATCCTCTACCAAATATGAAATTCTAGTAGTTAAAACCTTTGTTTTTCCAGAACCAGCACCAGCCAGAATTAGAACTGGACCTTCAGTTCTTTCAACAGCCTGTCTCTGTGCAACATTCAAATCGTCTAAATTCATCTCTTTTCCCTCCTACTAGCAAAATACTCCTCTAGCTGATATTTTATGGCTTTTACCAGCTTCGGATTTTTACCTTGACACGATACGCCAATCAACACCTTCTCATCATCAATCTCACAGTCGAAAATACCCATGTTAATAAACGATGAATTCTCATGATTGTCAACAGAATTTACCAATATTTTTTTTGAATGGCAATGCTCGCTAATCGCCATATTTAAAGCCCTGTCATCAGTCGCAGCATAAACCATATCATATCCGTCCAAATCCGATAGTTCAAAGCCTTTCTCCAATAACTTGACATTATTGTTATCTTTCAAAAACTCTTCTTTTAAAAAGCTCTCGTTAAAAGATTTTGCGACTATTGTTATGTTATTTGCATACATTGCAACATTATTGTACTTTCTGTAAGCAATTTTCCCCCCACCAACAATCAATACTTTCATTTGTTCTATGTCAATCATCATTGGAAAAAACATCTTCATCACCTACCATTTATCAATATACTTCGCCATATCTTTTGCAAAATATGTAATAATAATGTCGGCACCTGCTCTTTTTATCGACATGACAGCTTCATAAATTGCATCCTCATTTAACAATCCATTTTCTACTGCAAGCTTCAGCATGGAATATTCACCACTAACATTATACGCAGCAACAGGAACATTAAAGCGATCCTTTGCTCCTTTTATTACATCAAGATAAGACAGGGCTGGCTTTACCATAATAATATCTGCACCCTCTTCAATATCGTATTCACACTCAAGAATAGCTTCTCTATAGTTTGATGGATCCATTTGATATGATTTTCTATCTCCAAATGATGGTGCGGACTCCGCTGCATCTCTAAATGGACCATAGAAATTTGAAGCAAACTTTGCACTATATGCCATGATTCCCGTATTAACAAACCCATTTTCATCTAATACTTTTCTGATGTGGCCTATTCTTCCATCCATCATATCAGAAGGTGCAACCATATCTGCGCCAGCCTTCGCATGACTCAAAGCTATTTTTGCCAGAAATGCCAATGTCTTATCGTTGTTCACATACCCGTCATTATCAAGTATTCCACAATGTCCATGATCAGTGTACTCACACATACATACATCCGTAATTACGTTTACATCCTTGTTTATTCTCTTAATCTCCCTAACGGCCTGTTGCACAATACCTTCATCATCAAAGCCTGAGCTGCCACACCAGTCCTTTGACTTTGTCACTCCAAACAACAATACGCTTTTTATCCCAAGCTCGACAATTTCTTTTATCTCATCTTCTAGCTTATCTATTGAAAAATGAAAAACACCTGGCATACTTGGTATTTCATTCTTTATATTCTCTCCTTCAATTACGAAAATTGGATAGATGAAATCTCTCATTGATAATCTAGTTTCTCTGACCATAGATCTCAAACCATCTGTTTTTCTTAATCGTCTTTGCCTTTTCATACTTATATCTCCTAGTAATATTTTATTATAAAACTTTTACAATAATTCAATCATCTTTTCAACCATAGACTCCATGCTCACTTCTTTCGATTGAAATACATTATTGCTTATCTTTGACTTTATTGTTTTTGTTGTAATGTCCCCTATCGAAATAATCTTACATTTCTCAAGTAGCTCCATATTTTCATGCCCCATCAATTCAATCATGTTTTCAAATGTTGAAGAGCTTGTAAATGTTATAAAATCAACATCCGAATTTCTAAAAGCATCAACTACTCTCTCTCTTTCTGAATAGTTGACCTTATTTGAGTAAATCTCGACTCTATCTACAGCAAACCCCTTATTTTCAAGACATTTCTGCAAGTCTGTGCCTGCTATTTCCGAACATGGAAAAAGAACTTTACCGATAGAGTTTTTTGAAATTTCACCTGCCAAACTAACAGCATCAAACCTTTCACTCGTGATATCTGGTAGTACGCCTCTATCTTCTAATTCCCTCGTAGTCGCTGCTCCAATGCTGCAAATCTTCACATTTGCCAGCTTTCTTAAATCAAATCTATACAATTTTAAAATATCAAAAAAATACTTTACCGAATTGTAGCTTGTGAATGCCAGATAATCGTAACCATTTATACCGTTTATTTTATTTTTTATTATTGACTTGGATGACTCCATAGATTTTATATCAATTGTCGGTATCTCGATTACTCTGGCACCCTTTTCTTCTAATTTTTTTCTCAGCTCGCTATTTTTGGCTCTGGATCGTGTTATAACTATATTTTTTCCAAAAAGAGGCTTTTTCTCAAAAAAATTAAGTTTATCAGCCAGCTTTACAACATCTCCAACGACAAAAATTGTTGGAGCTTTTATATTTTCACGCTCGACACACGCCTTTGCATCCTTTAAGGTCGACAGCGTTGTTTTTTGATTATATCTTGTCGCCCATGATACAAAGCCTACTGGAGTATTTGGTTCCTTTCCATTGTCAATCAATTGCTTGACAATATGTTCAATATTTCCTATTCCCATCAGAAAAATCAATGTTCCCTTTTCTTTCGCCAAAGAACTCCAATTTATCTCATTTTGATCATCTTTTTTTGAATGACCGGTAACAATGTGAAATGATGAAGAGTAATCCCTATGCGTAACCGGTATCCCAGCATAACAGAGACCACCTACAGCAGAAGTAACACCTGGCACAACTTCAAATTCAATGCCTTCATCATAAAGAGTTTCAGCCTCTTCTCCACCTCTTCCGAAAACATATGGATCTCCACCCTTCAATCTAACGACTGTTTTGCCCTCGTTAAATTTATCTATCAATATTCTATTTATCTGATCCTGTGGTACAATATGATTGCTGGATTCCTTGCCAACATATATCACCTCACAGGTATCCTTTTTCAGCTCTAAGAAATCTGGATTTACAAGTCTATCATAAAGCAAAACATCGGCATTTTTTATGCATTCTACTGCTTTTAAAGTGATTAGTCCATAATCTCCAGGTCCAGCACCTACAATATATACTTTATTGCTCATACTAAAATTCACCATCCAAACTCAATTTATCAAGTAACGATTCTGCCAATTTATGTCCTAATTCATCAGCATTTTCCAACTCTCCACAAATTTCATCTATCACTATGTTTTCCCCCTCAGAGTCTCCAAAAATACCTCTCAATCTAAGTTTTTCTCCGTCTATAGTTGAGATTGCACCCACTGGAGAATGACACCCACCGTCAATCGTCTTCATAAAGCTTCTCTCAGCTTTCACTTTTATTGTTTCAAGCTCATCTGATATGCTACAGAAAAGTTTTATTAAATCCTTTCTTTCCTTCCTAATTTCAATTGCAAGTGCACCCTGAGCCGGAGATGGTATCATTTCCTCATATGAAAAGTAATACATATTTAGATTATCCTTTCCCAATCGCTTTATGCCGGAAGCTGCCAAAACTACTCCATCCAAATCTTCTTTTATCATCTTATCAATTCTAGTTTCTATATTTCCTCTTATTCCCAAAACTTCAATTGAATTATTTATCCTAAGTATCTGTGATTTTCGTCTTATACTGCCAGTTCCAATCCTCAGACCTTGTGTGTTTACAAGCCAATCCTTCAAATCTTGGTTTATAAGATTATGTTTTGGATTTATTATTAAAACATCTCTTGGATCGCTTCTATCTGGAATATCGACAATCATCAAATTTTCATCTATTTCAGAAGGCATATCTTTATAGCTGTGAACGGCAAAATCAATACTTCCTTCAATTAATTGTTTTTCAATTTCACTCACAAAAAGCCCCTTATCGCCGATCTTATTAAGCGCTGTACTTTTGTCTCTATCACCCTTTGTAACTATTATTTTTTTCTCAATGCTCAAATCTGAATATTTTTCAGACAGTTTTCTCATTACTATTTCAGTCTGTGCAATAGCTAAAGTACTCCCTCTAGTGCCGGCAATTAGCTTCATTTAATACCTCCCAAAAAAAAATTTCTCACCTTAATATTTTAACACTAGTTTTTACACTGTTCAATATACATAAATTAATAAAATAATTCATTGTCTTAGTTGTCAATACAGATGTTACACTAACAAGAACGTTTTTTCCAAATGTACCTCTTAATTATTTTCGTAACAACAATACCATAACTATATTTACACAACAATAATATTACAGTCTTGTAATATTTATTCTACGTGTCTTTGATTTGGTAATAAATTATGTGATAATAGAATGGGAGGTATTTATGAACATTATTTGCAAAATAGGATACTATACAAAAAATTTAATACCAATTGCCTTTTTAATATCTATAATTGTATTCGTCTTTGGCTTCAAACAAATATACTATCTTGATATAGGCAATTTAAACATTCCACAAAAATCTGGGATATCAAGAGAAATAATAAAAGAAAGCTATGATTATTTAATAGACTATAGTATTTCATTTGAAAATACTAAATTTGAAATACCAAGTCTACCTTCATCTGAAAATGGAATAATTCATTTTGTTGAAGTGAGGAATATTATACAAATGCTTATTAGGATTAACATTGCAATTTGGTTGGCTTCGTCATTCGGAGTAATTTATTGCTGGAAAAATAAATATCACAAAATATTTCTAAGTATTTTTAGACAATTAATTCTTATTCCAGTGATTTTAAGCATACCTTTTATAGTAAATTTTTCAGGGAGCTTTGTGGTTTTTCACAAGATATTGTTTAGAAATGATTACTGGATATTTGATGAGAGGATTGACCCTGTAATAAAAATATTACCGGAGGAGTTTTTCTTTCATGAGGCTATGTTTATGCTATCAATAATCTTGGGATCTTCATTTACAGCTCTCGCCATATATAAATACATTGATTCAAAAAAACATCTCCATGATATAGCATAAGTGACAAAACAAAAAAGGGCACAAATAAGGCATACTCTACATTCATTTTCATACGCGAAAAATGTGTGGGTATGCCTTATTTAGACTCTTATGAGGCAGCTCTCCGCATTTAATCGGATATTTCTCTTCCTATGAGTTCTCCCTTTTCTATCATAATTTTCCTTGTTTTTTCATCGATATTAATAATTTGTGTTCCACTATCAATTATAGTCTGAATCCTTTCTTTTAAAAGTGAATCTGTTTTATTCCTTGCCCAAACAACAGACTCAGATATCGAATCTTCAATAATTTTCCTATATTCTGCTGAAAGACTATTCATCAATTCCCTCGATGCTACACAGGTAACTGGATGTAAAAGATGGTTTGTCATTATCAAATAATCTTGCTGTTCATAAAATCTCGGTGTAATAATCGCCTCCAATGGATTTTCTTGTGCATCTATCGTTCCCTGCTGCAACCCAATATATACTTCCGAATATGACATCGGTGTTGGGTTTGCTCCCAAGCTTTTCCAAAATTTAATATGGTTTTTGTTTTCCATTGTCCTTATTTTAACACCTTTAAAATCCTCAAAGCTATTTATTTTTTTATTCGATGTCATCTCTCTAAAACCTTGATCTGCAATTCCCAAAAGCTCCAAGTTTTTTTCTCTGTAATATGGCTTCAATTTATCGAGAATTTTTTCATCAATCTCTCGCCTAGCACCTTCCAAGCTATCAAATTTCATCGGTATATCAAATATTGCAGTTTCTGGAATTAATGAAAACTGAGGTGCTGTCGTCTGAAACACGAAGCTTATATTTCCAGATTGACAGGCTTCTAATAATTCACTATCACCACCTATTTTGGAATCACTATATGTATCTATCACAATTTTGCCATTTGATTTTTCCTTCACTCGCCTTGCAAAATCATTCATAAACATTGCTGTAACAGTACTTTCTCCTGAATCACAGCCGGCATACAGCTCCAACACGTCTTCTTTTTTTATATATTCACTCCTTCTGTCAGGAACATTTTTTTCACTTAACTTAATAACCCCTATAACAAAGAGTATTAGTAGCATCAATATAATAATATTATAATTTTTTCTAATCATCCATACCTCCAACGACTCTATATCGCTATCATACTCAAAGCTGGAATAAATGTTATCGCCAACAAAACAACTAAAAAAGAAATTATAAACGGCACTGACCTACTGACTATATCAGACATTTTTACATCTGAAATTGTACTAGCCACAAAAAGATTTACCCCAAGTGGCGGTGTTACAAAGCCAATTGCAAGGTTTACAACCATAATTATACCAAATTGAATAGGATCAACTCCAAATCTTGAGACTATTGGCAACAAAATTGGTGTTAGTACCAAAATTGCTGGCGTGGTATCCATTATCATTCCAACCATCAATAACAAAAGATTAACCAGAATCAACAATGCAATCTTACTTGATACTACTGACGTTATCTGAGTAGAAATAATGTCTGGAACCTTTAAAAATATAAGAACTCTTGAAAAAGCTATAGCCGCAGCAATAATAAATAGTATTGTAGAATAGGTTCTCACTGTCTCGACCATTATCTCCCACAAATCCTTTATCCCAATCGACTTATACACAATCAATGACAGGATAATCGAATAAAATACTGAAATCACTGCTGCTTCAGTAGGCGATGCGATTCCTGTATAAATTGAGCCTAATACTATTATCGGGCAAAGTAGAGATAATACGCTATCAAAAAATATTCTTTTTAAGCCTGACTCTGTCAATTCTTTTTTGTATTTCAAAATAAGCTCTTTATCCTCTCCGTTCTTCTTAGAGTATATCCACGAATAAACCATCAGAGAAAATCCAATAAGCAATCCTGGAATTATTCCTGCCATAAAGAGCTTTGAAATGGATACCCCAGAAGCCTGTCCATAAAAAATAAACGGAATTGATGGGGGAATAATTACTCCAATTCCACCAGCCACTGCTACAAGTGCAGTGGAAAAATCCTTTTTATATCCAGCCTTTGCTAATATTGGAATAGTCATCGTTCCAACTGCGGCAGTTGTCGCTGGCCCAGATCCAGATATGGCACCGTAGAACATACAAGTAATAATTACTGCAATAGGAAGTCCTGCAGTCTTATCTACTACAAAATATGAGAAAAAGTCGAAAATCTTTTCCGATATTTTCCCCTTTGCCATAATATTTCCAGAAAAAATAAACATAGGAACTGCCAATATTGGAAAGCTATTTACACCACTGATCATCGCTCTAACCAGATACTGTGGATCTGCTGGAAATAGAGGATTAATAAAATTTGGTACCATACTTGTAATACATAATACAACTCCAATTGGTATTCCAATTATTAAAAAAATAACGAATAAAATCGACACAATTTGCAAATTCATAATCAACGTCCTTTTTCTAAATTAAAAACTATCTGCTTTTGAATCGACATTATTTGCAGATTCAATAATCTTTTCCACCACTCTACATACCGACAAAAAAGAACCGACAACAACAGATAGGTAGACCAACCAGATTGGTACTCCTAAAGCCGGACTAGTTTGCCCAGATACAAAACTTTCCCTTACGACCATAATTGAAAAATACAACATAAGCATAAAGAATAAAAATAATATTATTCTATCAATAAATAGTATCGTTTTTTGTAATCTCATTGGTAAAAATTCAATAAACTTCAACACCTTTAATGATGAACCTAGCTTTATGCAGTAGGGTACACCAATAAAAGCCGACCAAATGAACAAATACCTAACCAGTTCTTCAGACCAACTCAAAGAATTACCTACAATATATCTTGATACAATCTGCATACCAAGAACAATTGTCATCATTCCAAGAAAAAACACCAAAAGCAATTCTTCAAGCTTATCAGGCAATATCTTTTTCATAACCATACCTCATCAATCAAATTAACCTATCCAACACATTTTTATATGTGAAAATAGCTATCCTCAAATAGATAAAGCTACATAATTATCAACTAAGAGGCTAGCTATTTTCAAATGTATATTAAAGACTGTCGTGAATAATATCCATCGCTGTAGACAGATTTTCAACGTCTATCTGTCCTGGAGCAGACGCTTTTCCAACTGTTCCAAACGTTATAGAAGAACCAAAAACTTCTCCACAGATTCTACTGATAGATCCCATACCCTTCATTGACATTGTAACAATCGGTCTATCTGCCTTGTCAGAAGCCATTTCTTCTGTTGCCATAAGAAGTGTTAATACATCTCTTTTTGAATTTGGCATTACTGCAATCTTTGGAATATCAACATCCAACTCCTGCATCTTTTCCAACCTAGAAATGATATCATTTTTCTCCGGAGTCTTATCAAAATCGTGATTTGAACCAACGACGAAAACGCCATTTTCATGAGCCACCTTGACGATCTCCCTTACCTCATCATCTCCTGTAAATACCTCAACATCAACAAGATCAACCACTTTAGAGGAAGCGACCTTGCAGTTAAGATTCACATAATCTTCTGTTGCAATTGACTTTTCCCCGCCTTCTTTTGAAGTTCTAAATGTGAAAAGAATTGGAGTATCTCCTAATACTTCTTTAAGCTTCTTTGCAGTTTCAATTGTCTTTTCAATATCAAAAATATTCTCGTACCAGTCGACTCTCCATTCGACCAAATCAGCACCAACACCAACGATATTTTTCGCTGATTCAATTATTTCATCGAAGGTTTTGCCTACAATCGGTACACAAATCTTTGGCTTTCCAGCTCCTATTTCTATATTTCTAACTTTTACTGTTTTCATTTTTTACCTCTCTATAACTACATTTTAACAGAGTTTTCCAATTTTGAGTATCTCAAATTTACTAAAATCGCCAATAATACACCAATTGCTGTAATTACAATATTCAATAGCATTACAGACTGTGGTCCACTAGTTTCGCCGATTTTACCAGCCAATGTCAAAATAGTGTAATTTGATAAACTTGATGCTATCATTATTATACTTGTTATCGTACCCTTTATATTTGGGAACAAATTGTTTACTGTGGCAGTCGCCAACTGAAGAACACCACCAGAAGCAGCATATCCTATAACAAATGAACCTATAATGCAAATAGCTGGAGTTTTAACTAGCAATACTATTACTAACATACACAAAGAAATCAATGGGTATACAAATAGGAATCTAACCTCTTTTATTTTGTTTACCAATACAGATGTCAATCCTATTGCAACCAACGTACCCACAGAATACCATATCTGCATCTGTCCAACATTTTGCATTCCCGCAACTTCTGTACCGAATTTCTGTGCACAGTTTAGCCAAAGCTGGAAAGTCGCTGTACAAGTAAATCCTATAGCAATAAGCGCCAAACTCTCTTTTGTAAATTTTGTATTCTTTATATTTTCAATCAATGATGCCTTTGCAGCAGAACCAGAATTATTGCTATTTGGTAGCTTAATTCTTGTAACCAATACTCCTATTACAAATAATGCAATTGCACATCCATACATCAACGAAGAATATGGAATTTTGTTGAGTGGGTGCTGATGTTAAAATAGTTGAGATGATGCCAGTTATTGGTGCTGGAATAGATCCTGTATCAAAGGTTGATTTACAGACATTGATGAAAAAGCATAATGTTGTTCAAATGCCAAATACTGCTCTAAAAGAAGTAAAGGATGATAGATTCGTCGTTGAAACTGTTAATGGAATAGAAGATTTAGAATTCGACTATGGTTTCGTATGTCTTGGAATGAAGGCTGAACATCCAGTTTTGGCTGATATCAAGAGTGCATTTGAAGATGACAACACAATTGAAATAATGAACATTGGAGACTCTATGAGAGCCAGAAGAATAATCGATGGAACTGAAGAAGGTAGAAATATAATAAATACACTTCTAAAAAGAAACTATATATAATGATTTTTGTCAAATAATGTTGACAAAGTTAATAGAAAACTACCCACTTATTTATTTTTAAGTGGGTAGTTTTTTATAAAAAAATCAATGCTTTTTATCATATCAATCCATTTAGCTTCATAAATATAAAAATAATTATTCCGCCTGACACAACAGACAAACCTATGTTTTTAAATTTATAAGAAATTGCACTCACTATCAGTAATGGAATAATTTTAAAATTCTCCGGCGATAAAAATAGTGCTCCATCCTTGTAAAAAATATCTTTTACAATTATTGCCACAAATACCCCCAAAGGGATATATTTTATAAATCGTTCAAATTCCTCAGAAGTACCTTTTCCGCCAATTAGTACAAACGGAATATATCTCATTGCAAACAAGCCTACAAATGATATCAAAATTATTCCGAGTTTCAATACGGAGCTACTCATCATTATCACACATCCTTCCATTGTTTGACTTATACTTTTTGTCAAGGAAATACCCTATAGTCGTCACTATCAAGGCAATTATCACCAAGTCTAATCCACCCTGATAAATACTCAATACCACAAAAGAAATTACAATGGATATTAGGAGCATAATTACGTCAGCTTTATCCTTTATTCTCAAAACTGTAAGAACGATAAACATACTAGACATCATAAAGAACCCCAAGTCAATAGGTATATTTATCATTTGACCAAATACACATCCAAGAATATTTCCAATCAGCCCGTAAATACAGGCAAATATATTGACATATAATGCTAAATCACTATCCCAATCAGAATTTCCTTCAAACATCATTTTGTTTATAGCAAAAGTCTCGTCAGTTACATATTGTGCAAAAACTATTTTTCTCCATCCCTTTAAATCCTTGACATCATTAGCCAATGAGGAGCTATACATTATATTCCTCAAGCTTGTCACTATAATTGTAATAGCAACATAAAGTGATATTTGTGGATATATACCAGCTGCCAGCATATTAGCCGATATAAATACCGCACTTCCAGAGAATACCAATAGCGACAATAAAAAAACGTCTAATACGTTAAATCCACTCTTTTGAATTAGTGCACCTCCGATAAATCCAAGTGAAATATATCCAAATGCTATCGGAAAAGAAGTCCAAAAAGCTCTTTTAATTTTATTCATAAACCATCCACTTTCCAAATCCTAAATAATAAAATAAAAATAAATTGTATCTTGAATATTATTTTACACGTTTTGGAAGTATTATTCAATATATGGTATAATAATATCGCTATATTATTGTAATTATTATTAAAGATTAGGAGACAGTATTATTTATGAAAATTTCCGAAATAATATCTATATACAGTGAAAAATTAACGGGAATCAGCCCTACCCCCCGTCTTGATGTAGAGGTCTTGATTTCTCATATTTTGAAATTTGATGATAAAATAAAGCTTATTTTGAGCCACGATAATGAAATGTCGGATAATGATTTTCTAGAATTTGAAAATATGTTTAACAAAAGACTTAAATCAGTTCCTGTGGCTTATATTATAAACAACAAGGAATTTATGGGTCATGATTTTTATGTTGATGAAAATGTACTTATACCAAGACCGGATACTGAAATAATAGTCGAGGACGTGATTGACACTATTTTCGATAAGTATAATAATGCAGAGGAATTGAATGTCATGGATATGTGTGTTGGGTCTGGAGCCATATTATTAAGCATTGCCAGCAGTATGTCCGATTATTCTAGTGATTTCTTCTATAGATGTAAATTCGTGGGAGTCGATATTTCAAAAGGAGCACTGAATGTTTCAAATATTAATCTAGAAAGAATACTCGGAAACATTTCAAACTATGGTAATATCCAGCTACTTGAATCTGATTTATTTAAATCGCCAGAATTTGATAATATGCATGATATGTTTGATATAATTGTTTCCAATCCTCCATATATACCTGAAGCCGATATACAGACTTTATCCCCTGATGTCAAGGATTACGAGCCAATCTTGGCACTATCCGGCGGAAATGATGGAATGAATTTCTATAAAGAAATAATATTGGAATCATCAAAATACCTAAAAAACAATGGTTTACTTTTTTTTGAGTCCGGACATGATCAGGCAGATGAAATCAAGAGCTTTATGAAAACTAATGGATTTGTGGACATTTATTTAAAAAAAGATTTACAAGGATTCAATCGATTGGTTTGTGGGAAATTACGCAAATAAAAAAAGCAACGTTACAGTTGCTTTTTTTATACGTAAATTCGAATTTAAGTACAAATTAATTAAAAAAAGATTATTCCATGTTGAATCTCTTTTTAAATTTATCAATTCTTCCGCCCTTTTCAATATTCTTCTGTTTTCCAGTATAGAAAGGATGGCATTCTGAACAGATTTCAACCTTAATTTCGTCTTTTGTCGAACCTGCCATAAAAGTATTACCGCAAGCACATCTTACTTCTACTTCTTTGTAATTTGGCTGTATATCTTTTTGCATTAATGTTTCACCCCTTTTTATTCGTTTTATTGGAATATCATAATCCATCTAAATTCAACTTCCTTATTATATCATATTAAGGATTCTATTTCAAGTATTAACAATCGCTAAAAGCTTATTTTTTTAATTAAATCTAGAAATTCTCTATTGGATTTTGTTTTTTTCATCTCTTCTATTATTTTATCCGACGCAATTTGGTTTTCTCCAGCAGTAAATGAACGTCTAAACTTGTATAAAGCATCCATTTCATCAGAAGAAAGCAATAAATCTTCTCTTCTAGTACCAGATTTATACACGTCAATAGCCGGAAATATTCTTTTCTCAGCCATACCCTTATCCAAATGTAGCTCCATGTTTCCAGTACCTTTGAATTCTTCAAATATTACATCATCCATTCTCGATCCTGTATCGACCAACGCAGTTCCAAGAATAGTAAGCGATCCACCTTTTCTAATATTTCTAGCTGCTCCAAAGAATTTTTTCGGACCATGCAACGCTCCAGGATCTATACCACCAGACAGTGTTCTTCCAGTTGGAGAAATAGTCAAGTTGTACGCTCTAGCCAATCTAGTGATACTGTCAAGTAAAATTACTACATCTTTTCCATGTTCAACCAATCTCTGCGCTCTATTCAAAACCATTTCTGCAACCTTTACATGGTGAGATGCAACCTGATCAAACGTAGAATAAATAACTTCTCCGTCAATTGATTCCTTCATATCAGTAACTTCTTCAGGACGTTCGTCAATCAGCAGAACTATCAAAGTTATATCAGGATAATTTTCAGTCAGGCTATTTGCAATTTTCTTTAGCAAAACTGTCTTACCAACCTTTGGCGGAGCTACGATAAGACCTCTTTGACCCATACCTATTGGAGAAAACAAATCTATTATTCTCGTAGAAAGATTGTCATATGTAGTTTCAAGCTTCAGTTTTACATCTGGATAAATCGGAACTAGCTGCTCAAATGGTGTTCTTCTTTTACCCATAAGAGGATTTTCATCATTTATACTGTACACAAACATCAATCCTCTAAATTTTTCAGATGGATTTTCCGGCTTTGTAACGCCTACAACATAATCACCTGTCTTCAAACCGAATCTTCTAATCTGATTTGGAGAAACATAAATATCATTCTCTGTAGAAAGATAATTGCTTCCTCTCAAAAAACCAAATCCTTCCGGCAATATTTCAAGAACACCTTCGACTTTATTCCCATCATTCATCTCAGGTATAACTCTAGGTGTACCATCTATATTCTTATCCAGAGTCAATTGAACATCGCTTTTATAGTATGTGCTGTAGTCTTTTTTCGGTGTAGTCTCAGTAGTCCTTTGTTCTACTATTTTTTGTTCTTCTGCTTTTTGATTTTCTACTTTTTGCGCTACATTTTGATCTACATTTTTTTGTTCAAAGCTCTTGTCGTTCAATTCTAGATTAATATCCAGTTCACTAGCTATTAACTTAGCATTACTCGGATTTGCTTCCAAGTTTTCCAAAATCTTTTCAACCAAATCGTGTTTTTTATAAGTTGTCACCGATTTCATCCCAATGTTTTTTGAGGCTACTCTCAGCTCTAATATATTAGACTTGTTGAGCTCTTTTCTAACAAGATCTATATCAATCATCGTTTACCTTCTTTCTATTACTAATTATTCATCAAAACATATATAGTCGATGCTATGCTTGATAATGCAAACAACAAGGCAATAAATATTGCAACAATTTTTCCTAGTGTATTCTTTCTCTTCTTCGTATTAGACATATTAATTCTCCAATTTACCCATTATTTTTACACACATTTTCAAGATAATTCAAGAAAGGCTCTCTTAAATCGTCCCTCTTTAGTGCAAAGTCAACTGTTGCTTTTAAGAATCCAAGCTTATCTCCAAGATCGTATCTTTTCCCTTCAAATGTGTATGCATACATTCCATCATCTTTTATAAGCTTCTCCAATGCATCTGTCAACTGTATTTCATCATTTTTTCCAGGAGGCAAATCTCCCAGGATATCAAATATATCTGGAGTTATTATATACCTACCCAAAATAGCCACATTTGATGGTGCAGATTCTGTACTAGGTTTTTCGACTAATGCATCAACCTTATAAACGTCATTTTCCGTCTTTTTACCATCAATTATTCCATATTTATCAGTATCTTTTTTATCAATTTCCTGAACACCTAATATTGTGGTCTGATATTTTTCATAAACATCGATTAACTGCTTTAGACAAGGAGTTCCATTTCCATTGTCAACAATGTCATCTCCCAACATAACAGCAAAAGGCTCGTCACCTATAAAATATCTTGCACAATAAATTGCATCGCCAAGACCTCTTGGTTCTTTTTGTCTAATGTAGTGGATATTTACCATATTGGAAATTCCTCTAACTGTTTCTAATAAATCATGTTTCCCCTTATTTTCCAATTCTAATTCAAGCTCAACAGATTTATCAAAGTGATCTTCAATAGATTTTTTATTTCTGCCAGTTATTATTAATATCTCTTCAACGCCTGATGCAACTGCTTCCTCTATTATATACTGAAGAGTCGGTTTATCAACTATCGGCAACATTTCCTTAGGCTGAGCCTTTGTTGCTGGTAAAAATCTAGTGCCAAGCCCTGCGGCTGGAATTACAGCTTTTCTTACTTTGTTTTTCAATATATTCATCTCCCGTTCAATTACTTATATAATTATATTTTCAAGTGTTTACTTACTAAACAGTATATACCCTTCTAAGTTGTCATATTCACTCACAATTATTTTATTTTTTTGAAGCAAGTCCATTATTTCTATCAATATATACTCTCCGGCTAATATTATTTTGGAACGCTTCCTCTGTAAACCCTTGATATTTTCCCTATCATCACTAGTCATCGTTCTTATTTCCTGTACTTGTGATTTTATATCATCGATTGTTACTTCACTCAAATGAATTTTTTCCATTGAATAGTTTTCTAATTTTTGATTTATAGCAGAAACTGATGTGATGGTTCCACCAATGCCAATTAATTTCATTGGTATTCCTAATGATAAAATTTTTGATATTACATTCCTTATTTCGATATTAATATATTTCCTTAGCTCCCTAATCGTTTCATCTGTCTCTGGTATGGATGTTATAAACTTTTCAGTTAATTTCAATGCACCTATATCGACACTTTCTTTAAACAGAATTTCTTCACTATTTCCAACAATAAACTCAGTTGATCCACCGCCTATATCTATTACAAGAAAATAGTCCTCTATAGAATTTAGACCACCAATTACACCCAAATAACCAAGTAGGGCTTCTCTATCACCTGAAATTATCTCAACATCCAAGCCTGTATCCTTTTTCGCCAATTCGACAAAGTCCAACCCATTTCTTGCATTCCTTAATGCTGCAGTTCCAATACAATGAATTCCATCACAACCGTAGTCAACAGCTATTTTTTTGAGCTTTTGCAGTGAATCAATATTTCTAGAAATTGATTCCTTTGATATCATGCCTTCAGAATCCACACCCTCGCCTAGCCTTGTTGTATCAATTATTTTTTCTCTGTATTCAAAGACACCATCATTGTACTGTGCAAGCAAAAGTCTCATCGAATTTGTTCCTATGTCTATTATACCATACCTCATCACAAAACCTCATAAAGCTCTTTTGCTTGATCTTTTAACACATGCTCTCTGATTTCAGTAATTCTATATTTTACTTTTTTTTCACCAAATGTAATTTCGATAATATCTCCTATCTTTACTTCTGAAGATGATTTTCCAACCTTACCATTGATTTCTACCAAGCCTTTCTCGCAAGCTTCCTTGGCAACGGTTCTTCTCTTAATTATCCTAGAAACCTTCAAATATTTATCTAGTCTCATAAGCACCTCCACAACCTTCGTTTATTTATAACCAAAAATGGTATTGACAAAAGTCATTGCCAATACCATTTTATATAACTTATTTATTAACTAGTTCTTTAAGACCTTTTCCTGCCTTAAATACAGGTGCCTTAGAAGCTGGTATTTCAATTACTTCTTCTGGCTTTCTAGGATTTCTACCAGATCTAGCAGCTCTTTCTCTAGTTTCGAATGTTCCAAATCCTACTAGCTGAACTTTATCTCCAGCAACTAGAGTTTCTTCAACAACTTTCATAAAAGCGTTCAAAGCTAATTCACTTTCTTTTTTTGTTAAGTTACTCTTTTCTGCAATTTTTGCAACTAATTCTGCCTTGTTCACAATCATTACCTCCTGATTAATTTTCTTCAATTTAATTAACTAAAAATATACATCTTCCTATAGACATATTTTCTTGTTGACAACACTATTATACAATAAGAATCCCCATTTAGCAACAATAAGTGCTAAATACACTTAAAAATATGTTATTTTTTTACAATTCAATTAACAATTTTATATATTTATGTATTTTTTATGCGTTTTTTGGACTCCTCCCACAACTTTTCAAGTGTTTCCAGATTTGTTTTATCAATTTTTAATCCATTATTTATCAGTGAATCCTCTACAAACTCAAATCTATTCACAAATTTATTTATCGTCATACAAAGGGCATGCTCAGGATCTATATTCAGAAATCTTCCAAGCTTAACAATAGAAAAAATAAGATCTCCAAACTCCTCTGTCATCTTTTCATAATCACACCTATTATATTCTTCGATAAACTCTTCGTACTCCTCACGTACTTTTTCAAATACACTGTCTATTTCTTTCCAATCGAATCCAGCATCTGAGGCTTTATTTTGAACCTTTATAGCCTTCATCAAAGCTGGAAGATGATTAGGTATTCTTCTCATGCCCTCAGATACTTTGGTCTCTCCCTTTTCATTCATCTTGTTTATATTCCAGCTACCTTCCTTATATTCTTCATCTCCAAAAACATGAGGATGTCTGGACACCATTTTTTCAACAGATGAATTGCAAACCTCGTCATAATCAAAATAGCCTGTATCATACCCAATTTGAGAATGAAGCACAATGTGATATTGAAGATCCCCTAATTCTTCCACAATTCCATCTATATCATCATTTTCTATCGCATCTATTAGTTCATAGCACTCTTCAATCAAATACTTTGTAAGAGTCTTGTGAGTCTGTTTTTTATCCCATTCACACCCATTATCACTTCTCAATACTCTCGCCACTTCAACCAAGTCCATAATATCCTTGAAATTCTTCTCTCCGCCTTTTGGAATAAATATGCTTGTCAAATGATCAAATACCATTTCCTGCCTATCGAGTTCGTACAGTTTGATTTTATCCTTAAACTCCATTCCCCTTACACCAGCAGCCCTAACAATCCAAACATCTTGATCATCAGCGTAATAGTTCATCAGCTCAATTTTTATGTTTGATGCAATAAATCTATCATATACCTGTGTGATAATAATGTTTACGTCTGTATCCAAATCTTTTTTTCTGATAGAAAAGGAGTCCAACAGCCTAAATCCCTCTGATGGATCAAAACCCAAAAATGCGTACATTGCATCGACAAAACTCATTGAGGCAATCACTTCTACTGACACACCTTCTTCTTTTGACAATTTTTCAATAAATGTAACGGATGTTTCAGCCACCCTAGGATGTCCTGGAACTGCGTACACTATATCTTCATTTTTACCAATTTCAACAATTTTCTTTGCTATTTCCTCATAGACGTTCTCAAATTTATCTGATCTTTCGTAAAGATAGTCAAAGCTCTCATAACATATATCTAAATCATTTACCACAGGATGATTTTCAGTTCTCAAATAAATTTTATTTCCAGATTTTAGTGCATCAATAGCACCATAGCTGATTTGGGACTTGTCACCAGGACCTAGTCCGATTATCTTAATGCCCATTTTCCCCTCCAATATTCACATTGCTTAAAAAATTTATGTCATTCAAATAAAAAAATAAATTTGATGACCACAATTACGTTTTGCAGCCACCAAATTTAACAAATCTCTATACAGTCAATTATTATCTATACAATTATCTGACCAATTTTATCTTCATCAATTTATTCAAAACACTTCTACCTTTTGGCATTGCAAGTATTTCGTCTTTTGTAATTCCACCAATTCCCAGTAGAACTACAATATAAACAATACCACCTACAATAATTGCCAAAAGTGTCGATAATTTTACTCCAAGAATCAAATTGAATCCAACATAAGAGTATTTCGCAGCCACAAACATGACAATTACCGTTATCAAAGGCTTTACAAAATAGTTCATCAGGTCAAATTCTATCTTCAAAAATCTCTTTATATATGTGTACTCGATTATAGCAGCAATAATATACGACATTATAGTACCAAAAGCTGATCCTAGAATATTAATTGATGGAATTGCTGTACAAACATAGCTAATGACTATCTTTGCTGCAATACCACTAAGCAGTGCATAAACTGGTACATATGGCTTGCCTACGCCTTGCAATATCCCGTTAAACGTGTATAATAATCCCAAGAATACACAAGCAGGAGCCATAACAAACAACAGTAAGCCGACTACCATAGGTGGCTGTTTTGGAAATAACAGCATCGAGATAGGAACTGATAATGAAGCCAAACCAAATGAACAAGGCAAAACTAATAACATTGTAATTTTAAAAGCCATTTTTGCATTCTTTCTAGCCTCATCGTACTTCTTTAACGCAAATGCCTCAGATATGGCTGGAACCAGACTCATTCCAATTGCAGTTGTAAAAATCATTGGCATCGCTATCAAAGGCATTGCCATTCCTGTCAATTGTCCAAACATTCCATTTGCCGCATCAGTCGTAAACCCTGCAGTTTCCAACCTAGAAATCACTATAACTGTATCTACAACATTTACCAAAGGCATTATACAAGCACCAATACTTATTGGTATTACCACCGAAATAATCTTGCCCACTATTTCTCCTGTAGTTTGTTTAATGTATCCTGTGCTATTTTCAATCAATACTTTTCTGTTTTTTGAATCCTTTAAATAAATGAATACCAAAAACATAAATGAAGCGAATGCACCGATTGTTGCACCTGAAATACCGCCGGCAGCACCAAATTTAGGTCCCAAGCTCTTCATAAAAACAAAAGCCAATGCCAAACCAAATACAACTCTGAATACTTGTTCAACGATTTGAGATGCCGCAATTCTTGACATCTGCTGATACCCCTGATAATATCCTCTATATGCCGACATTGACGGTACGATTAGCAACGCAGGTGCAATTGCTCTCATTGCTGTCAACGCGTTCGGATTATGCTGAACGGAAGTAACTATCTGGTTAGATCCAGCAAAAAGAATCGTAAACATCACAACTCCAGTCGCAAAAAGCATAATATGCGTAATTTTAAATATCTCATTAGCGCCCTTATGGTTTCCGATGGCAACCTGTTCAGATACCAACTTTGCAATCGCAGTAGGAAATCCAGCAGTCGCAAGCGTCAAAAATAATGCATACACTGGATATGCTGTCTGATAATAACCCATTCCCTCTTCGCTGATTAAGTACGCAAGGGGAATTCTAAAGGCAGCACCTAGTATTTTTATCAATACACCTGCAGCACCCAAAATCAAGGTACCCATCAGAAATGTATTTTTTTTATTCTTAAATTCCATATCTTCCTCCAAAACACCAAACTTATATATGATATTATATCACAAAGTGGAGTCTTTTATTTTTTTATTTACGTTTTTCTTTATTTCTTTATCTTTGTTTTTCTCTGTTTTTTTATTTATGTTTTTCGCAATTTCTTTACTTACTTTTTTCTCTACGTCTTTATTCTATGGGAATATCTATTACCACCTTTGTACCTACATTCTTTTCACTATCTACGTTCACCTTTGCTCCCATCATCTCTGAAGCGTGCTTGACTATGGCTAATCCCAGCCCTGTAGATGAAGAATCTCTTTTAGTTCTCGCCTTATCCACCTTGTAAAATCTTTCAAAAATTCTACTGAGATCTTCTTTATCTATCCCAACCCCAGTATCTTTGACACATATCTCAACCATTTTTTCTTTTCTTGCCATCTCTATATTAATACTTCCACCAACGACGTTGTATTTAATAGCATTTGACAAAATATTTTGCATGATTTCATCAATCAGTATCTTCATTCCATCAACAATAATCACTTCATCAAACGAATATTCAATATTGACTTTTTTGTCGTTGGCTTGAGGTATCAACATATCAACAATTCTATCTATCGTTTCATTTAGGTTTACCTTTGTTTTTTCCTTGTAAGGCTTATAATCCTCGTCCATTTTTGATAATTTAATAATATCATCAATCATATTCAACAATCTATTTCCCTGATTATATATGATTTTTGAAAATGATTTAATGTCTTCATCACTCGCCAAACCTAGGTAAATCATCTCAGCATAGCCATTTATACTCGTCAAAGGTGTTTTTAATTCATGTGAAACATTCGTTGAAAACTCTCTTCTGTATTTTTCATCCAAGTAGGTCATGCTTACATCTTCTATAAAAACTATCTTTCCTCTATTTATCCCCTCAGAATCATTCACGTTTGAAATATACATCTTCAAATACACATCTGATTCAGTATTAATAATTGAAATTCTATGCTCTTCACAAAGCATTTTTTCCAACCTTTCGTCATAAAAAACATCTAGAATTTTTCTTCCTTCCACGCCTTTCAGTTCCCCAATTTTCAACAATTTAATTGCGGATTCATTTGTAGAAACAATTCTATCGGATTCATCCAAAATGACAAGCCCCTCTTTCATATTGTTCAAAATCTCATTCATCTCGATTATTTTATCCTTTAACATCTTTATATGAAATGATATCTCTTGATTTTGGTTTCTGATAATGTTTATCAGAGGTCTTATTTCTTCATCGTATTTTTCTTCATCATATTTCTCTTCGTCCTCATCAAATAAACCGCCGTTATCCATCGTCTTTACATTCATTCTCTTCGCCACAGCCTCAACTCTTTCAAAGCTACTATCCAATAGCCTAGATATAAATAAGAACGATATGCAAGTTGCAATAATAGTAATAATAAATACGATTGTAAGTGCACTCAACACCATGCTTACAGGTGAGTTCAGTTCTACGGATATTCTAAGCATCAGATTATCATTGATATATACTGCCATGTATTGATATTCTTCACCCAGTGATTTTGAATACCTCTTTGCTCTCCCTATTTTTTTGTTCTTCAATTGAGTAATTTCTTCCCTAGTGAGATGATTGTCCATTTTTGATGGAGAAATATTGGAATCGTATATTACGACACCATCTTTTTTTATCAATGTATATCTATATCTGTTGTCGATTTTGCTAATATATTTAATTTTTTCTAAAATCACTTCATCACTTTTTCCACCTGACTCATCAACTAATATTGTCAGAAGTCTGTTGATATCCTTAGAGGCTTGCTCAGAGTTTTTACCATGCTGAAAAAAACTAAAGACTCCCAAACTTACAATTATAGCGATAAAAATGATAAAAATCGTATTACTTAGTATCTTGCTTTTCATAATAATTACCCTTTATATCTAGCCTTTTTTAGAGTTTTTATCGCCAAATTTGTACCCAACATTTCGAACAGTTTGTATACATGATGACATATCTCCAATTTTATTTCTTATAGACGCTATATGTACGTCGACTGTCCTTGTTTCTCCACCGTATTCAAAGCCCCATATTTCATCTAATAGCATTTCTCTAGAAAGTACAATCCCTTTATTCTCAATCAGTTTTTTTAGCAACTCAAATTCCTTAAATGTCAACTCAACCGTCTGACCATTGACCTTTACTTCCCTTGAAGAAACATCCAGTGACAGATTATCAATTTTTATAAGCTCTAATCTATTGCCATCGCTATCATTTCTCCTATTACTTCTTCTTATTGCGGCCTTTACTCTTGCAATCAATTCCAGCACCGAAAATGGCTTTGTGATATAATCATCAGCACCAGAATCCAATCCAAGGATTTTGTCAAATTCATCACTTTTTGCTGTAAGCATAATCACCGGAATACCCTCAGTCTTGGGATTTTCTCTGATTGACTTCATGATTTCAATACCATCTATGCCCGGTAGCATAATATCTAGAAGAAAAAGCTCCGGATTATAGTTTTCAATTTGCATCAACATTTCCTCACCATTTTCAAATCCAACTACCTCAAACCCCTGTGCTTTCAATGCATATACAATCAGATCTCTAATACTTTTTTCGTCTTCAACACAAAATATCAATCTAATCTTCCTCCAATCAAGAAAAAATCCCCTCGCAATAACTGTCACAGTCACACTAAGGGATTACTTATATTTATATATTTTATTTATATATTTTATTTATATATTTTATTTATATATTTTATTTATATGTTTTATTTACATACTTTTCTACATTTTATATATTATTATTTTCTTATCCTGTAATTTTAATTTTAATATAATCCCTTTATTCATTATATCATCAATTAGAAAAAATTATATTAACAATTTTAACCAAACCTTCCCGTGATATAGTTTCTCGTTCTTATATCCTCAGGTCTATCGAAAATTTTTCTGGTATCGTCATATTCAACAACTTCTCCATTTAGCAAAAAGGCTGTTCTGTCAGAAATTCTATTGGCTTGCTGCATATTATGCGTAACCATAATAATTGTGTATTTTCCCTTTAATTTCAAACAAAGCGCCTCAATTTTGGCAGTTGAAATAGGATCTAGTGCCGAGGTTGGTTCATCCATCAAAATAACCTCAGGATTTACAGCCAAAGCCCTCGCAATGCAAAGGCGTTGCTGTTGACCACCAGACAAGCTCTGTGCAGAAGTATTTAGTTTATCCTTTAATTCTTCCCAAACGGCTGCACTTTTTAATGAAGCTTCAACTATTTCATCCAACTCTTTCTTGTTTTTGATACCATGTATTCTCGGTCCATAGGCGATATTATCATAAATACTCATCGCAAAAGGACTAGGCTGTTGAAATACCATTCCGACTTTTTTTCTAAGGTTATTTACGTCTATTTTTTCGTCGTAAATATCTATATCATCAACCTTTATCACTCCTTCAATTCTACATTCAGAAATCAAATCATTCATTCTGTTTAGACTTTTTAATAATGTTGATTTTCCACAACCAGAAGGTCCGATAAACGCAGTTATTTCCTTTTCATAAATATCCAGATTGACGTCTTTTAATGCGTGGGTCTTACCGTAAAACAAATCTAGATTCTTTATACTGAATTTTTTATCGTTCAAAATCTTATCTCCTCTTTAAATTAGTAAAATATTGTTTCGCAATTTATTTGTATTTATCTGTTGCTCATTTATATAGATTTAATGTTTATTTGAATTAATCTAATATTTATTTGTGTTAAGCTACTGTTTATTAGCATTAATATACTGTTCATTTACATTAAGATACTGTTTATTTGGTTAGAAATTTTCTAACTACTAATTCACTCACTGTATTCAAAAGGATCACCAGTAATACCAGCATAACAGCCGTTGCAAACGCCTGTTCAATAAATCTCCCCTCTCCTGATAGCATATACATATGTACAGAAAGAGTTCTACCTGAGTTAAATATCGTTTCGGGTAGTTTGCTACTTGTTCCCAATGTATAAATCAAAGCAGCAGATTCTCCAACAACTCTACCAATCGAAAGTATTATGCCTGAAATAATGCCAGGAAACGCCATTGGAAGTACAACCTTGAATACTGTGGCAACTTTTCCAGCACCCAAAGCCACTGATCCATATCTATAAATATCTTTTACGCTCATCAAAGCCTCTTCACTAGATCTAATCATAACTGGAAGTATCATAATAACACAAGTAAGTACCCCTGAAATCACGCTATTATTTAGTCCAAGAAAATGAACAAAAAACAGCATACCAAATAACCCATAGATTATTGAAGGAATACCAGATAATGTATCTGATGTCAGCCTAATTATCCTCGTAAATTTTGAATTTGTATCAAGATACTCCACAAGATAAATGGCTGTAAATATTCCAATTGGAGCGGCAATAATAATCGACAAAAACACAACATATAATGTCGTTATAATAGCCGGCATCATAGAAACATTTGTACTAGTATATTTCCATTCGAACAGCTCGGAGGTTAAATTGGGAATCCCCCTCATTAATATATAACCAATAATAAACAAAAAAATCGAAAAACAAGCAAATGCAGAAATATTGACTATTGGCTTTAAAAAATTTCTTTTTTTCTTCTTCGTATGAAACAACGAGTCATATCCTTCAAGACTGACTGTCGCCTCTATTTCATTAGCTAAAATCAACTTACTTTCCTCCCTTTAATCACGACAAACGCCGAATTAACTACTAATATAATCACAAACAAAACTAATGATGTCGCTATCAAGGATTCTCTATGTGTTCCTTGAGCATATGACATCTCCATCACTATATTTGTCGTCAATGTTCTTACACCGTCAAACATAGAGTCAGGTATTCTAACTTGATTACCACAAACTCTTAACACAGCCATTGTTTCACCAATAGCCCTACCCAAAGCCAAAATTATTGATGCAAATACCCCGCTTCTAGCAGCAGGTACTACTGCCTTAAAAACACTTTCTTCATCATTTGCACCCAGTGCCCTACTCCCCTCATAGTATGATTGTGGAACAGAGTTAATACTCGATTCAGACAAAACTATTATTGTCGGCAAAATCATTATTGCCAAAAGTATCGATGAAGTCAGAACACTCAAACCATCGCCTTGTATATTCCTAATCAGAGGTGCTATCATATTTAAAGCAAAGAATCCATACACTATTGATGGTATTCCTGCCATTAATTGAACTAAAGATTTTAAAAATCTGTAATATTTCCTATCACAAAATTTTGCTAGATATATAGCTGTCAATACTCCAATCGGTACTGCCAAAACCAAAGCACCGACTGTTATATATACCGAACCGAGTATCATTGGTAATAGCCCAAACTCACTAGGTGAGTTTGTTGGGAACCATTCTTTTCCCAACAAGAACTTCAATAGTCCGTACTCCGCTATAAACGGAAACCCACCTTTTATAATGAATGTAGCTATTACTATGATTGACATTATGCTCACTATTGATGAAATCACAAATATATTCTTCATCAACTTTTCATATAGCTTCATTTTTTTCTCCCTAAATTTTTAACTAAAAATTATTTCTACACAATTTATCACGAAATTTATCATCAAATTTATTATTCATATAAAATCATGTCTGATTATTTTTTATTCTACTTCACTCCATTCAACTATCTTTCCAGTATATACTGATTTGATATTGTCAAGAGAAATGCTTTCTACCTTACTTTCATTGTTTGCTATTATTGCTATACCATCCAAAGCCAAAGTGTATGTTTCCAATTTTTCTTCAGGCTTCAAATCTCTTGAACTCATTGCCAAATCAGCTACACCTGCCAAAGCATCAGATATTCCAGCACTTGATCCATTAGATTGTATTTCTATTTCCAAATCAGGATTTAAAGAACCATATTTTTCAACTAATTTTTCCATTAATGGAGTCACACTTGTCGAGCCTGATATTGATAGCTTACCTTTTGGTTTGCTAGTTTCAAATTCAGTCCCCTTATCTATTGAAATATATCCATCTTTTTCAATTTCAGTAGATGCCTCTTGAGAAGCTAAGAACTTTAAGAAATCTTTTGCACCTGCGCTCAGCTTACCGTTCTGATAAGCGATCAGAAATGGTCTTTGCAACTTATATGACTTGTTCTTAATATTATCCTTCGAAGGCTCTACACCATCAACCTTAACTGCCTTTACTACATCACTCAAGCTACCCAATGAGATGTAACCAATAGCGTTTTTATCATTTTGTACTGTTGACATAACAGATTCAGTTGAATTTTGTATTATAGCATCTTTTGTTGTATAGTCCACTTTATTACCGCTGCTGTCTTTTTCAAGAACTCCCGTAATTTCTACAAAAGCATCTCTTGTGCCAGATCCATTTTCTCTCGATACTACGTGAATACTATTATCTGATTTTCCTGAACTAGAGCTGTCACTCTTTCCACATCCTGTTAAAACCAAGCCCATTACAGATATACCAATCAGCATTTTCCTAATTTTCATAACGTCCTCCCAAAATATTAATAATTACTTTCCACTTTGGTACAAATACTTTTATGTACCACGTTTATCTATGATTCTATATTAATAGTTAATTGTAAGGAAATAATTACCTTTTTGTAAAATGTATGTAAAATTTACTGTAATAAGCTATAAAAAAGATATATAATTTATTATGATGATATTTATTTGTTACAAAATCTTCATTACGTTATGATTATATTTATTCACCATAAAATCTTCATTGCGTTATGATTATATTATGTGCTACAGAATTTACACTACGGGAGGTGCTTATGAAGTATTTTAATAGAGATAATGCAAAAATATATTACAAGGAATGGAGTTGTGCATCAACACCAAAAGCTGTTATTTTAATCGTTCATGGAATGGCTGAGCATATTTCAAGATATTCCGATTTTGCCAATTTTTTGAATAAAGGAGAAATAGATGTATTGGGAATGGATTTAAGAGCACATGGTCAAACTGGAAGTGAAATGAACTCACTTGGACATTTTGCCAATGATGACTGGAATAATATACTTAAGGATATTGAATATCTTTTGAATATAAAAAAAGACGAGTATCACAAAAAATATGGAAAAAATATCCCTTTTTTCATATTGGGTCATAGTATGGGATCTTTTATCACTAGAAATTTTATAAACGAATATGATGCCAAATTGTCTGGCATAATAATCATGGGAGCTGGAAACGCAGATAATCCTGTCCTATACAATATTACCAGATTAATTACCACATTTGGCGAAAAGAAAAAGATTGCAAAATTTGTACACAAATCCGCATTTAAGAGCAACAACGACAAGATATCTGACCCTAAAACTACTTTCGACTGGCTGAGTACAGATTCCAATGAAGTGAAGAAGTATATTGAGGACTCTTTCTGTGGAATGTACATGACAAATGGTTTTTATAATGAATTTATGAAAGGAATGCAAAAAATTTCAAAACTTGAAAAGAAGAATTTGCATAAAAAAACTCTGGCTGATACTCCTATATTGTTTATTTCAGGAAAAGATGATCCAGTTGGTGGATACGGCAAGTTTGTAGAAAGTGCAAGAGAAAAATATATACGCAATGGAAATAAAAAAACAAGCTTGATTTTGTATGATGGCATGAGACATGAGGTCTTGAATGAAAAAGATAGGGCTAGAGTATACTCCGATATAAAGTTATTTATTGAAAATTGTATTGGTTAATTATTGAAAATCGGTAGAATATTATAATTTATTTTTCGAACTAAAATCACTTTGCAAATTGACGATAAATTTTTTATATTTAATTCGTCGACGTTTTTTGACAAAGAACCATATTTAAAATATAATTATCCCTAAATTACTTAAGAACCTGCAAGAATGCAGGTTCTTAAGATAATTTAGATTTTTTTATAAGTTTTTACATCTAAAATGTTAAAAACTATTTTTTACAAAACATTATGTAAAGATTAGATTTAACGCAGTTAAATATAGTAACTACTTCGCCTTATTCAATGCATCTTTAACAGCATTATGAATTGCATTACTAGTCACTGTCGCGTTTGTCACAACATCAATACCATCTTCGCCAATATTACTATTTTTTACTCTATCAATGTTTTTATCTTTGTATTTTTCAAAGTTCTTGGATGCCATTAGAAAATATCCTTTATTAAAATCAGAATAGTCACTTCCATTATCCTCTACACTTAAAATTTTATTATCTTTGACTTTTACTTTAAGTTTAACCGAATAATTTGATTGTCCCATCCAATCTGCATTTTCAGGTTTTACCGCTTCAGCCTGACCAAGATAATCTTTTTCGACTGCTTCTGGATATGCCCAAGTTATATTTATCGCTCTTCCAGTATACAATTTTTTATCATATACATTTACGGTGAACACTGATCCTGATCTAGTTATCTCATGTTCAATCTTTTGACCAGATTTATTTAAGACTTCAACATCAAATGAATCTTCTTTCCATGTTTTATATTTTTCAGAAATAGGTACACCTAGTCTTCTTACAACAGTCTTACCATCAGACCATTCATTTTCATTAAACTCTAGTTCAGCTAAGATTTCACTTCCGCCTTTTTCTTTTATAAATACTTTTGCTGGTAGAAAATCATCCATCTGGGCTTGAACAAACTTCCAAGTTATATTTATCGCTCTTCCAGTATATAATTTCTTATCATACACATTTACAGTAAATACCGACCCTGATCTAGTTATCTCATGCTCAAGCTTTTGTCCAGATTTATTTAAAACATCTATATCAAATGAATCCTTTGACCACATTTTATATTTTTCAGAAATAGGTGTATCTAATCGTCTTACTACAGTCTTACCATCAGCCCATTCTTCTTCACCAATTTTAAGTTCTGCTAAAACCTCACTTCCATCATTTGGTTTCACAACTATTTTTGCAGGAATATAATCTGTTATTTTAATAAATTTGAAATTATCAAATTTAATATACGTATTATCTGAATCTTTAAAATCAATTTTTATAGAATCATCTGATATTTTAACAGTAGCTTCTATTTTTTCATTTTTACCATTAAATACCTCTAAATTTAGCTCTCCAAGTTTCTTTTCATAGTCACTAGGTAACTCCAAATTACTCATCACAAGATTCTTATTATTTTTTTCCCAATCGCTTGCATTTATATGTACCTCTTTCACAATACTACCATCTTTTGATTTTATTAAAACTTTATGAGGTGCACTTGCATCGACTGGCTTTTCAATTTTTCTTGCTATTAATCTATAGATTGAAGACTCCCATGTTTCATCTTCTCCAAGTTTATAATTATTATTAAATTTTTCAAGCTTATAATAATTTGTTCTGTCATTATACTCGCCTGTACTTATAACATTATCATTTTTATATAACTCTACTTTTTCTATTTCCTTATCAAAAGACTCATCATATTGAATTTCACTTGTTATATTTATTTTTTTGTTACTTTTATCTTTAAAGGTAACCAATATATAATCAGGTCTAACTTTTTTCTTTTCAGGACCTTTTGCAACATTCAAGTTTATTTTTTCCATCGCATATCCTGATTCATCTTTCACTTCAAGATCAATGAAGTACTTATTGTTATCAATGTTCAGAATTTGACCTTGCTTATAATTTGAAGTTATACCATATTTTTCAAGATCGGAAAATTTAACATTTTGAATGACTCTACCATCTGACATTCCAATATCATATAAAACAAAATTAAAATCAGCAGCCTTGTTATTTTCTAGCTTTGTATTATTAATAACTCTAACTCTATCTTTACTTGGATCAAATTCATTGTTTCCAGCAATCTTAATGTAAGCTACTTTCTGATCTTTCTTGTCATCTTTATATTTTTTCGCTCTTTCAATCGCTTTTTCTGAGGCTTTTACATATCCTTTTGCTGTCTTTGTTGCAGTAGTTACTACATCAGCATATTTACCCTTATTTTGTAAATCTCCATGTGAAAGTTCTTCTGCTATTTTAACCAAATCAGTTTCAATTGTTCCCTTTAACATACTCAATATATTCTTTGATTTTTTTATATACTCTTCACCTTCACCGCCATGCTTGATAGGTTCAACAGATTCAATTTTACCATCAGATATCTTTACTTTGACAATTGTAGCGCCATTTTGACTTGTTCCGTACCCTTCAAATGCAGTACCATACCAAACACCATCCGCTGGTTTATCAGCCAACTGAGGTTTTTCTGGATTTGGTTTTTCTGGATTTGGCTTTTCTTTATTCGGTTTAATGACAGTTCCCAGCACCTTTTTGTCTTCTTCTTTTTTCGAATCTTTTGTTTCAACAACATTTGAAATACTCTTAAAAGTACTATCTGACACTGTGTTAGGACCACCTATAACCTTTATATTATCAATATTTTTCTTATTCTTTTCTATATAGTCAATAGTTGCTGTACCCTTCTTACCATCAACCAATAACATTGGAGCTTTGAGTTTTCCGGCAATTGATGACGCAGATAATGCATCAGTAAAATTATCGCCTGACGCAACTACCAAGTTTTTCAAATTCGTAAAGTGTTTAGCTACCTCCAATGAAGTCTCATATCTATCTCTACCTGATATTCTCTTTACGTTACTAGTAAATAGCTTTGAGTCTTTTTCCAAACTATCATCAACTGACTTGTTTCCACCAATAATAGTTATAGAGTTTGGGTTTATTTTCTTAATATAGTCTTTCACGCTCTGAGGTATTTCATTAGATTTCACCAACAATATTGATCTATTGTTAAGAAGTGCAATACCTGATGCTGTAAGTGAATCAGGGAATAAATCGCCATTCACCAATATTAGATCCTTACTTCCAGTTACCTGAGCTATTTTTACAGACGTTTCGTATCTATCCATACCAGATAATCTTGACACTTTGGCACCCAATGATTTAATATCATTCTCGACTGCAGAAGATATAGTCTCACTTCCACCTAATATATATACTTCCTTTGCCTTTGATATTTTTGCTCTTACTGATGGTTCTAACTTATCCTTTGATGCTAGTACTATTGGATATTTCCCACTAGTTAAAACTGATCCGGCTAGTGCATCTGGAAACATTTCACCACTTGCCATGATAACCTTTTCAAATGAACTTGATAATGCATCTGCTACTTTGATTGAAGTTTCGTATCTATCTTTACCATAGATTCTTTCAATCTTCTTCTCTTCTGCCAAAGCATTTGATTGTAGCAATAATGTAAGTGACAATGATAGCAAAATCATTTTGTCTAACTTTTTCATGAATTCTCCCCCCGTTTATTTAGAAATTAATTTTGTAAAATATTTTTCATTAAAATGCGATTTTCATATGATAATTTATCGCTTCTTTCTTAGAATATCATAGTCAATTGATAATGTCAATCATTAATATTTTTATTTTTATTATTTTTTGTTCACGTTCATACATAACGATAATAAAATAAATAAAACCTCGCAAATCAGCTAATAAATAGCGTTTCACGAGGTTAAATTATTTCATATAGTTTTAATTGATTTTAATAGTTTCAATTTTTTCAAAATTCCACTATTGCATAACATTACTACGATATATTACATTTTTTCATTATAATAACATTATTTAATGCCTGTTCTGTCATACTGTTTGCGTAACTATTATTTTTTGTTCATTTATATATTTATCGTTACATTATTTGTGGTTATATTATCTTACCTTATTATTTATTCAATTATCATTTCTGAATTTTATGAAGCTCCAATATTTCATTTACTACATTTTTTGATATTGTTGACTCACCACCGATTATATTTATTCTATCAATTTGTCTTTCGCTGATAAATCTGGCAACTTCGGAATTCAGTGTATTTTTTTCAGTCAGCAGAACAACCGATCCATGTCTTGCTACAATTGGTCCCACAGACAATGCGTCAGGAAAATCTTCGCCTGATGCTATAAATACCGTATTGATTTTGCTGTTTAGTTTCTTTTCACACTCCTTTGCAATTTCAACAGATGTTGCGTACCTATCAGCGCCAGAAAAGCGTGTTGTTACATACTCTGAATTTACGTTTTGTGGGACCGAGTTTATTCCACCAAAAATATACAATGTATTCCCCTTATTGCTCTCATTTTTATATGGAATGTACTCAACAATAGGTTTATTATTTTGTGGCAAAATATTTGCGACATCATCATAGTAAATAAATGGAGTCGCAGATAGTGCATCAGCAAAATTTGTACCACTCGCATAAGCAATTTTTTCACTTGATTTCGAACCTAGTACGCTGGCTCTGGCATCCGATAGCTTTTTTGCAGTTTCAAATCTATCAGAACCTGATATCCTATCGACAACAATTCCCATCTTTTTTACTTTATTTTCAATATCTACAGAAACTGAGCTTAAGCCACCTACAATCGTGACCTTTTTTACCTTCATCTCTGCAATTTTATTCTCTACAACCTTTGGCAATTCCCCCTTCTTTGTCAGAAGTATTGGAGAATTTGATACTGACGCAAGTGGTCCTGAAAACAATGCATCAGCAAAATTTTCACCATTTACTAAAAAAATATGCTCTGATCCTCTAACAGATAAGAGGTTTGATAATATCGTTGATGTTTCAAATCTATCGTTACCATAATATCTAAATATTTGAACAGCAGAATTATTTTTCTCCGCATTTGCTATCAAATAATTTTTTTCTTCACTATTACCTCTCAATGGGTTCACCATTACCAATGCAATTGCAGCCAAAATCAATTTACCTATCTTTTTCATAATACCTCCAAAACAATTTTTTATAAAAATCAGCTTTCATGACAATCTTTGTTATGATAATTTTTTACTATATTTTTTAACAATATTTTTTTCTATAATTTTTTATGGTAGCTATTTATTGCTCGAATTACACCTTGAATAATGATATGCAATTCTTTCTGTACCATCCTCCACAAATATAACTCCACATTCTAAAAATCCATTTTCAATCAATTTTTTTCTCAATTTAGCATTATTTTTGTGGGTATCAACTCTAATTTCATCCATCATATCAGCACAATACTTGAATACCTCTTCAAAAATACCACCTGATATTCCAAGACTAGCCAGTCTATGTATTGTTCCATATGCGTTATTATTAAGCCATTCACCACCGTAAATATTTGTATAGGTCAAATCTTCGCCAAGAATAAAAGAAAAACACGCAGCCACCTTGCCCTCTCTTTCGACAATGTACAAATTTCCATTTAGAATATCAACTTTTATAATATCGATATTTGGATAATTACTATCTGGCCATTGAGTTGGATTTCCATTATTTTTCATATAATTTCTAGACACATCAAATATCTTTAGTATTATTTCAATGTCATCATTAATGGCTTTTCTAATCATATGTTATCTCCTTCTCATAAAATTAATAAATATGCTACCCACATAAAATAATAACATTAAAGTATAGTATTTTCAATATTTAGTAATAAGATTCGTATTAAATAGCGTTGATGTTCATTATTTACAACGTAATATTTTCAAAACAAAAATCATCAGGTATCACTTAAAAAATCTAAATTAATTAACTACATATTTTTTAATTTTGAATTTATTTTATTAATATTTTTTTTGTATAAGTAATACTCAAAAATCCATACTAACGCATATACTACAATGAAGGCTACAAAGAATAATAGTATACCCAATATACTTCTTTCTGTCCAATTCAATATATATGCAACAAAGCAAGTACACACATAACCTGTAAACAAGTGTATTAAGGTTTTCTTTAATAAGCTCATATTTTCATTTTCCAATACAGTTGATAAACAATTCCATATTGCACCAAGTATACCGGAAAGTACACACTGTATTATAACACTTCTAAGCTCCCCACCAAACTCACTTATCAACTGTGGATTAACAGGATAATAGATTCCTTTTCCGATTGTAATCGAAATAAAAATCGATACTATAGTAGAAATACCAACTCCAATAAAAAATCCCACGAATATTTTTTTTATTATACTGTTTCTCATTATATTCACCTCATATTCCCAATATTGTTTTTATTTTTTTTACATATCTTCTCGATGCATATGTGATAGTTCCGTCTAAAAAAATAATACATATTGTACCATTAAATCTAATATCAAATTTGTCTACCTTTTTCAAATTTACAATTTCCGAGTTTGAAATCCTAACAAAATTATTTTGGTCTAGAATTTTTTCTAATTCATACAATCTCAATTTCAATGTATATTCCTTTGAAGTGCAACACGCAAAAACTTTCCCAGATGAAGAATAAATTCGTACTATTTCTGTCGGTTCCAAAATAGTTATTTTCTCATTTTCCACACCCACAATTCTCCTATGAGAATGATTTGAAATGGTGTTGATTATATAATCTACTTCATCGGTAATTTTATTCGTTATAATTACTACTTTTGTATCGCTGCATTTATTATCAATTTTTACCTCAATTTCCACTATGGTCACCTCCTATCCAACGTCGATTATTTCTTTACTACTTGCTTTATGCTTAGTATATAAAAAAAAAGAACCTATGTATACAGGTTCTCAATATATGGTCATTTTATAGATATAGGTGGTAGGTATTATTTTATTTCTTCCAACCATTCTAAGTAATGTGTTCTTGACTTTTCATTCTCCAATTCAAAGCATTCTGTCTCTCTATTTACAAATTCAATGTCTTTTGGTTGTAGCTCTCTATTCGCAAACGTATATACAACATTATCTTCCTTGTCAATATGCCTTCTTAGATGGTTTCCATAACCAACCGCATTGGAAATAATGTCAATTTTTGACTCATCATCAGAGCCAATCTTGTATCTATTAAGAGCGTCTTCCAAATTTGATATATAAAGTCTACCCAAGTCATGCTCCACCAACATTCCTTGTCTTATCAATTTATCTGCCACAACTCCAAGTTTTTCTGTCATAACTTTAAAAAGAATTTTTTCTTCCTTTTCATGGTGATACTTGTCTGCATAATTTCTAGCAAAATCTATAAAGTGCTCAAAAAAATCTATATCTACCTCTCCACCATTCACTATCTCTATGCTTTTTCTTCTCACAACATCAATTGCAGAAATTTTTATGTTCATCAACCAATAACTCTATTCCGTTCATAACTACCTCAATTCCACTATCCTAGATTAAATTTATTCAAAACTATTAAACCTACTTCACAGTAATTAACATTAATTTTCAACTTTAAAAAGCATATACACTTTTTCCTCTAACTCTTTAAACTCCACATCAATATTAGAAATCAGCCCTTTAATAATCTCCGTTCTAATCTGATAAAAATCATCAGAGCTTCTTCCCAAAGCACTCCAGAAATTCTCATGAATATCTATTCTATCAATCCACTTCACATAGGAATCCTCGCTTTCCAACAAAGTCTGAACTCTATCGCATGGCATTCCATTTAAAATTTTTCCAGTAATCATCGAATATACGTCAATAGGACTATGCTGTCCTTCCAATCTGTTCTTAACACCAAATTCAAATCCTATTTTCGATATATTTTCTATATTCATTATTTCATTTCTATCAATTTGATCAACAATATATGCTAGCTTTGTTTCAACTTCAATAATCATCTGTTGAAGTGAACCATGTATGTTGGATAAGTCAACTATATCCTGCAAATCTCCATCCTTCAAATTGACAGTATTGGCTTCAACGTTACTTATTACTTCTAATTTTATTTTATCATCAATATTCATTTCTTTCATCACATTCAATAAATAATCGCAGAAATCGCTTTGAAATTTTATTTTGTTGTACAGTAAATAATGGATATTTCCCAAAAATGCACTCATAATAACACCTCTTCCCAATTATTTATTTAGTTGCTCTAGCACAAAATTCACATCTAGTCCATGCACTATACAAGCATCCTGAAGAGTTTCCATTTGAGAAGATGGGCAACCCAAACAATGCATTCCAACTCCCATCAATATTTTATCTGCACCTGGATAATTCTTCATTATTTCTCCTATTATCATGTCTTTTGTTATCATTTCAATACCTCCAAATTTCATTACTTATCTTATATTTTCTAATTTTTACAATAAATTTCACTAATCTATACCCAGACTACTTTTTCTATTTCTTAGGTAATCCATCGTATGTAATCTATTACTTATATATTTATTATAACCATACCAAAACAAAAAAGCCGTTGTTTAAACAACGGCGATAATATTTTTATGTTTTTTTATTTACTTCTATATTTTGTTTCCTCTATTTATATTTTCTATATTTGTTTTTCTATTTTGTTTCTTAATTTCTTTCTCAATACGGTATGCTAATTACTTTCATCGAAAAACTTATCGACACCATTTGCTATCCCTTTAACTATTTTTTGTTGATACTCATTATTTTGCATCAAAAGGTCCTCTTCTGGATTTGACATAAATCCCATTTCTACAATTGTTACAGGAATCTTACACCAGTTTATACCCGTCATACTGTTTGTATCTATAACGCCTCTATTCTTTGCTCCAGTTTCCAAAACCATAGAATCCAAAACGTTCTTTGACAGCCTTTGACTCTCATTAATATTTTCGCTCGTCATAAACTGATTATCTGCTCTAGGTGCCAATGTAAGCATTCCTCTAGTTGAACTATTTTGATCGGAATTTGCGTGTATCCTTAGAAAAACACCATCATATTTATTGGCAATCTCTGCTCTTTCTTTATTGCTCAGCGGACAGTCATTATTTTCTCTTATCATCACAACCTCATATCCTCTGCTATTAAACTCATCCTTCAGCTTTAATGAAACATCTAGAGTCAATTGATACTCATTGATACCAGTCGTTATACCTGAAGTTCCTGATGATAGTTTTGGCTTTGTTTCCGATGAACCAGGACCAATGCTTTCATGCTCATTAATCGGATATTGTTGATGCCCTGCATCTATTACCACAACATGCTTTACTCTGGTGATACTATTTTCTGATGGTTTATCACCATCATTCTTTACTATATCGCCATTTTCGTTTTTATCTTTGCTTTTTTTATTTTTATTGATATCAGTCGTCTTAATTTCTGATGATTGTTTGGAACTCTCGTTTTTACTACACCCAAATAATCCAATAATTGAAATACATATTGTCAATGCTATGAAAAATCCTCTTAAATATTTTGTAATCATCAACTCACACTCCTGTCAACACAATAAATAATTCAGTATAAAAAAATTTTATATAAGAGCTACCACATTAAAAGAAAAATGTGATAGCTCAATAATAATTAAGTATATAAAAATTTATGATTTCAGAGATAATATTATACCTAAGCATATGGACAACAATGCTGCAAATACCACTCTATATTCTCCTGGAAGCAAAAATGTTATCGTATGAGCTGGTACCCAAAAAGTAGGTAGTGTTCCAATCAAAACATTTTTCGCATATGCGTAATAATCCACTCTGCCACATACATCTCTTAATGTTATCTTTTCAGTGATATTTGATAACCTATTTTCATATCTGATATCCAAATATGTATCTGTGTGTTTGTGGAAAACCATAAACAACGGACCAAATGATGTATTCATCAACACAGATGTTAAAAATGCGAATGCAAGCTTTGAATGTAATATTGGACTACCTGCCTTCGAAAGCTTTGCAGTCATAGATTCAGCAAATATTCCCATCATAAATGCTATCCACACTCCAAGCAATCCCCAAATAAGCATTCTATATCCAATTGAGTGTGGAATCGTCACTTTTTTACTTTTTATACTAGATGCAATAATCTCACCCAAAGTTGCGAGAATAGCAAACTTAATAAATGATAGTACATAGTGATTTGTTAAAAACGACATGAAGACCTCCATTAAAAATATTATTATGATATCGTTATCATATATATTATACATTATTATTAGAAATTTAACAAGAACTTGATACACTAGTATACCATATAATGAAAATAAAGAACCGATCTCTCAATCATTAGATTTTGGGCTCTAACTTTTGAGAGTCGGTTCATATTAAATGAGGTCCTATTATTTTTTAGCTGTATCGTTTATGTCTTGATAATCCAATGACAGCAAATACCATCAACAGACCTCCTACAAATATAAATTTCAAAGCTCCGTCGCCTCCAGTTTTTGGATACGTGCCTTCATCATTTACCAATTGTATTTGCACTACATCACTTTCAACAGCTTTCACTATTTTGACCTTATCAGCCAGAGAAAAATTGCTGTCAACAACATATTCAGTGGTTGATCCATCTTTCAACTTTGCTGGAATAATGATATTTCCACTGCTCTCAATATAGAATGGTATTGCCTTATTTAGCAACTTATACCCAGTTGGAGCTCTCAACTCTCTCAAATAGTACAATCCACTCTCAAAATTGTCGTTCTTATTATTAAATGTGAAGCTGGCATCCTCTGAACTCAAGTTCGCTATTTGACCATTATATGCACCATTTTCCGTAGCTATATCAGGATCTTTAGTTATCATTAGTCTTGCAGAATTTATAGAATCTCTTCTAACAATCGGATCTCCATTCTTGTTGATTTTTTGTATTTTTAATTTTACCTTTTTCGCATTTCTTTCATTCTTCACTTTTAAAGTGATTTTGTTTGAAGAAAGCTGGCTATAGTCTACAAATATTTTGTTTGTTTCAGATGACCCTGAATATATAGGAAATCCGCCTGACGTATTTGCATTAGAATTACCTACCAAAGTGGAGTTTCCAACAACCTTCCAAGCAGTTGTATTCTTCATTACTCCTCCACCATGCTCTTGCTGAGTTTCAACCAGATCCAACAATATTGTATCCACCTTTGTATATCCCTGAGGTGCTTCAATCTCAACCAAAGCATAACGACCTAGCTTGTCTGCCAGTTGTGGCAACTCTACCCTACCATGATTTAATGTAAACTCTTGAACAGGTACTAATGAATGAATCTGTTCTTCCGTTACGCTACTAGCATTATCCGGTATTTTATACAGATTAAACTTTGCATTATATTCTTTTCCTTGATTATTATCGTTTATTGGATTTTTATTTGTATCAACTTTTTCCAATATCAAAGAAGGATTTTGAATATTGCCTACAAGAGCTATATTGTTATCAGAATTTGTATTTTCTTGCATCGAAGGCGTAATCGTATTTGTTACATTGTTATAAGTTTTTGCACTTATCTCCTTGATTGCAAACCATTTATTCAAGACTTCCTTATTATTTACAAACCTGATATATCTAGCGTATATAGCCAAATCATTTTCACTGACATCACCTTGACGTGAGTTGTCATTGTTGTATCGCTTGTACACTTGCCAATTAGCATTGTCCAGCGAATATTCCATACTGAACTCTTGCATTCTATCATTGTTGTTAGAAGGTTGTCCTTGCAAGAATTTAACCGCACTTACCAACTTTGCACTGCCCAAATCTATTCCAACGTATGTTCCAACTCTTATATTGTCTGTACCATTTCCGCCCAGTGTGTTGTTTGGATCGGTATTATTCCATATAGAAGATGTATTCAAATTTCCATCTATAGCATTGTTGTCAGTTGAGCTATCAGGATGTTGGCTCAATAGCTGATGCTTTATCAGACTCTTTGATGAATCTGCAATCACATAGTTGGTATTTGCAGAGGATAATTTGAAGAAATGAATATTGGCATCATCATCAACTATAATTTTGTAAATTGCATTTTTGTCCTCTACATATCCTTCTGGTGCATTGACTTCCTCCAATAGGTATTCTCCCTTTGGCAATAATTCAAAAGTAAAGTTTTCATTTGCATTTTGTCTAATTTTTCTTGGCTCAAAAGTGTCATCTCCAACTTTAGTCAGTCTAAACTCCATTTCTCCATTTATAAATCTACCATAATTTTCAATTCCATTTATACGCTTTGATACTGTAAACTTTGCAAGTTTTACTTCATCGACAACATCTATACTAAACGATCCATTTTTCTCCGTCAAATTGCTGGTTAATGTGTTGTTTGGATCCGAAATTTTTCGTATTTTTAACGTTCCATTTTCTTCATAGACTTCAACTTCGATTGGAGATATTTTTTTGTGTCCCAATGGAGAACTGATTTCCTCCAATATGTATCTACCTCTGTCTAGGTTAGGGAATACAAATGAATTTACATCTGTATTTTCTCCAACAGTCACATTATACTTATCACTATCCTTGCTTTTTAACCTGAATACTGCGCCCTTAAGTATGTTCATATCTTTTTGACTATACTTATTTACACGTAGACTCGTCAACTTCTTATTGTCTATTTCAGGAATGTTATTTTCATCGTATTTATTTCCATCAATCGTTATATTTTGACTGTTAGTGATAGTAAGAGTATGTACAGTCGGATCTAACATATATCCAGAATTCGCTTCTACTTCTTTGAAGGTATATGTTCCAGCAAATAGATTATCAAACTGAACTATACCATTTTCATCTGAATGAACTGTACTGTATGGGTTTCCGTCTTTGTAAATGGTAAATATAGTTCCAACTAGAGGTCTTTTCACTCCATTTGATGTGTGTATTTTTTTGAATTTTACTGAATACCAGTCGGTTGGATACGCACCACCCATAGCGCCAGTATCAGTGGCACGACGGTATATTTTTTGTGATCCACCAACACCACTGTAATGCGCTTTTTGCGCAGCATTGTAATAAAAATATCCATTTGTTAAGGAACCTTTTCTCATCTTAATACGTGCGACCAATGCCTTATTTTGAAGGTTCTCATAGTAAAACTCTAATGTATTATTTGATGTGAACCCATCAAAGCTTGGGTTGGATGTATTTTCAGGTTTGATAAATACAGCAACTCCATATTCTCTTCCGTCAGCACGTGGAAGGAAATAGTGATACTGTGTCCTACCACTCTTCTGCGATGTTCCTTTAAACTTCATCTTTACTGGATTGGTATATGATGCTGCTGCAGTGGCATCTGCAATATAAAATTCTATATCTTCTGGAATACTTCTGTCAACATTACCATAAGTATATAGACTCATTTGAGGATGAATCAAATCCCAAAAATAGTTTGATTTATTTCCTATGTCACTACCACCTGTGTTGTACATCAAATCCCATGTTATAGAATCTTCAGTTTGTGCATACTCATATTTATTAACACCGTCAAACTCGTGTAAATCTCCTTGATTTGATCCATTGTTCGTAGCGTTTAAGCGTCCATTCGTCTCAACTGTACTTTCACTGTTAATACTTCCACCTACATAACTCGTTTTAAACGATAAATTTTTATTTATAATTGTAGACTTGGTGTTTTCCCATGCATACCATTCAGGTAGATTTGGAGCCACACCGGTCAAATATGGACCTCTAAATGATGTATCATTATTTTTCTGAATTATATTTCCTGAATTATTTCCAATAGTGTACCAACCATCATATTCTTGAACTGAGTATGCATCTTTTGTCAAAACAAATTTTATTTTTCTATCCTCTGTATGGTATACCTTTGCAATTGTTTTGCCTGTATTAGGATCCACAACAGGTGTCCACTCTTTATTAGGATTGGCAGAGTGGTCAAGCTTTAAATCTGCTGGAATCTCCACCGTAAAGCTATCTCCCTCTCTTGCATATGGAGGTATCTTAAAAGCCATTTTTAAATGCCCACTGAATCCACCCCAAACAGTGCTTCCACTTTGATATTTTATATAGTTAATATCTACTGGCTCAATAGATGTTATACCATACTGACCAGATGCTGGAGGTGTGTATTTTGTTTCGTCTTTTTTATTGTTAAATGTATATTTCAAATTTTCCCAATCGAACTCCGCTGATGAAAGCATATAACCTGATTGTATGTCTTCTTCTACCTCATATGATATACGTTTCTTTGTAGCTATTGAGCCACTTCCCTCAAATTTTGGAACATCTGGTATTGAAATTGTAGTTTGACCAACAGATAGATTTTTTTTAACATTATTAAACGATCCACCATTAACTGTAAACAACACCTCTACTGGAGTAGTTCCCGTTGCCCAATTTTTATTTATTATCAAATCGCCCTTTAATGCTTCCAACTCTGCTCCTGTAATAGTATGGTTTTTCTTTTCATTTGATACATTTGTTATCGTCTTTACGACCACCTCTGCTCCTGATGGAACATTATCGACTGTTATTTTATTGTTTGATACTTGACTTTGTGAATATGTTTTTTCTGACAACAATGTATAACCACCATCTGCTCCAAGCTGGTATATCATCATCTTGTGTTCATGAACGGATTGAGATGAATCGACAGCTACATCAAACTCATAGTTTTGATTTGATGTAGACGTATTTAGTCTTGACTTCGTCCATTCTATGACTCTGTCATTGGAATCACGATACTTTCCACTGACCCTTGAATCATTTGTAGTATTGACTGTATTCATTTTTAGATTATGCAAGACATCTCCTGCACCTATGGGTTGCGTTAGACTACCTGACGTCAGTATTTCTTTTTCTTCATTCGTATTTATTATAGACTGTTCACCATTACTGACCAAAGTTGTGCCTGGAGTTGCTTGATACGTTACTTTTGAATTATAATCTAATGTGTATTGGTTTCCAGGAACTTTAATCGGAGTCTCTATTAGATATGTATATGTTCCATTTTGGATTGGTAGCTTACTAGTTGCGGACTTGAAATCCGATGTAGCAAAATTCGTTATTGTCTTATCCGATAGTTCTACTCCGTCTTTCTTTATAGATATAATTTTAGGTTCACCAAGATCGGAGCTTTCAGACGCCATAAAATTATTTTCAATACTGTTTATATAATTGCCGACACCATCTATTGTCGTCTGATATTCCCATATTATCTTGGTTTCTCCTGTGGAATCATTTACAACGACCTCTTTCTTTTTTAATGCACCATCTTGATTATAATTCTTGGTAACACCCGGTATTTTTATGGTTATTGGATCAAAAATATACTTGAAAATAGATTCTTCTTTAGTGATAGTAGTTGTAGTTCCATTAGGATTTGTTATATTGGTTATGCTACTACTTGAACTACTATTAGAAGTGTCTGCAAAAGCAGATAAACATTCCCCTAATAAAAATACAAATGCCATCAATATATATGCATATATATTGCCTCGCTTTTTTCTCATAATTAATTCTCCATTTCATAAAATCTAATATTTAAGTTATAAAAATCAAACATTTTTATTATATACTAAATTTATTTAAAAAACAATATAGATAAAAATATATTCTATATTTATTTGCAAAACAATTTGTATTTTTTATGTTTTATTTTTCTGCTTTTACATTTTTAATTTAGAAGACTTGTTTTTCTTTTAGAGTGTGAATAGAATGTGAAAAAAACAATGGCGAGAATACTCTCGCCATTGTTTACATTCCAATTTTATCAATCTATAAAAAGACTTATTTATTATCTTTAAATTCTCTACTTCCAGGCTTTACCAAATCTATTTTTCCTTCATTACATAACGGACAATCATCAGATTCATACACCTGTATATCTATATCAATAGCACTATATATAGGCATTCCAATATCATCCTTTGTTCTATTTGCAATACATGCAACACCGATTACATTTCCACCAAGTCCTTCAAGAACCTTTTTTGTTTCAATTGTAGACTTACCAGTAGTTACCACGTCTTCGGCTATTATTATTCTAGCTCCTGGTTTTACTTCAAATCCTCTTCTAAGCTCCATTATATTATTTTTTCTTTCTGTAAATACAGTTTCTTTTCCTAACTGTCTTCCTAGCTCATATGAAACGATAACGCCTCCCATTGCAGGACCAACGACCAAATCTATATCCAAATCCTTAATCTTTTCTACTACCAGGCTAAGTATTTTTTCAGCTTTGTCTGGGAATCTTAGCACCTTTGCACATTGAACATATCTATTTGAATGCTTTCCAGATGAAAGCAAAAAATGTCCTTCTAATAGCGCATCACATTCTTTTAGTATTTCAATTACATCTATCTTATTTTCCATTATATCCTCCAATTGCTTTTTCTATATATTATTTCTTATATTATCCCTTATATTGTTCCTTATATTATTCCTCGAATTTCATCAAGTGATTTTATTCCTCTTGAATCCATATAGTAATTCAGTTCATCTATTATTTCTTTTCCGATAGTTGGATTGACAAAATTTGCAGTACCTATTTGAACACAGGCTGCTCCAGCCATAATAAATTCTATTACATCTCTGGCACTCATAATGCCACCCATACCGATTACCGGAATTTTTACAGCCTTACTCACTTCATATACCATTCTTAACGCAATAGGCTTGATTGCTGGTCCTGAAAGCCCTGCTGTAATATTTTCAAAGACAGGTCGTCTATTTTCCACATCAATTGCAAGAGCCTTGAATGTATTGACCAGTGAAACTCCATCAGCACCTTCTTCTTCACACACCCTTGCCATTTCAACTATATCCTCTGCATTAGGTGATAGCTTGACAATAAGAGGCTTTGAAGTAGCTTTTCTAACTGCTCTTACAACTTCTCTGGCTACTTCTGATTTTATTCCAAAAGCCATTCCTCCATGTTTTACATTGGGACATGATATATTCAATTCCACAATATCAAAATCTTTGTCATTCAGCAACCTTGCGCCTTCTACATAGTCATCTTCGCATCCACCGCCTAGATTTACTATCCTACAAGTATCAAGCTTTGAAAAAGACGGCAGCTCGTTTTTGATAAAGCCTTTGACACCAGGGTTCTCAAGACCAACACTATTCATCATTCCAGATGGCGTTTCATATACTCTAAGCCCGTTATTGCCATCTCGTTTTTCAAATGTAAGCCCTTTTGAACTTATTCCGCCAAGAGAATTTACGTCATAGATTTCTCCATATTCTCTACCAAATCCAAACGTTCCAGATGCCATGATGATGGGATTTTTTAACTCTATTCCACATAAATTTACTTTTAAATCAGCCATTATAATATCACGTCCTCTCCCCAAAATACCGGTCCATCTTTGCAAGTTCTCTTATTTCCATCTTTTGTTTTGCAAGTACACACCAAGCACGCACCTACGCCACAAGCCATATGATTTTCCAGAGATACCTGAACCCTTACATTCGTATCCTTCGTCAAATCCAAAATTTTTTTCATCATTGGAGTTGGACCACAAACAATTAAATGATCGTATTTATTGAAATCGATAATATCTGTAATAAATGTATCCCCTACAGTCGTAAAAAGATTATCACATACATTTTCAAAATCGTCGACAGCAATTCTATCTTCCCTAAATCCTAAATAAACGTCGCAGTTAGGAATATTTTTTGCAACCATGTAGAGTGGTGCGATTCCTACACCACCACCTATCAAAGCAACTCTTCCACCTACTTTTTCAAATCCGTTTCCATACGGACCTTGTAATTCAATTTCATCGCCTTTTTTGAGATTTGAGATTATTTTTGTTCCCTCACCTACGACCTTATAGAGAAAGCTAATGCCCTCCTCATCTATATCATATATACTTATTGGTCTAGAAAGTAACGGATATTTGTCCCAAGCTCTTAGCATAAAAAATTGACCCATCTTTGCCTCAAACGAGCCCTCAATCTTTATGTGAAACATTCCTTCGCCCACATATTTATTGTCTAAAACATTATATATCATTCAATCTATCTCCTTACTTACTTATACCAAGCAGCTTCATTATCAATGCCATTCTGACATACATTCCATACTGAGCTTGCTCAAAATACATCGCCCTGCTATCGATATCAACATCAGTCGAAATTTCATTGACTCTAGGTAGTGGATGCATTACTATCATATCTGACTTTGCATTCTCCATTTTTTTTGAATCAAGAATATATACGTCTTTCAATCTTTCGTATTCATCTCTATCTTCAAATCTTTCTCTTTGGATTCTTGTCATATATAGTATGTCCAGCTCTGCAATTGAATCGTCTAAACTATTGGTTTCAATGAATTGAGTATCGCCCAAATCATTCAATACGTATTCGGGCATTTTTAATTCTTCCGGAGAAATAAACACAAATTTGATGTTTTTGTATCTCGACATCGCCTTTGCCAAAGAATGTACTGTTCTTCCGTATTTTAAATCGCCACACATTCCTATTGTAAGGTTGTCTAGCCTTTTCATACATGATTTTATTGTAAGTAAATCTGTTAAAGTCTGAGTTGGGTGTTGATTTCCTCCATCACCAGCATTGATGAATGGAACACTACTGACTGAAGCTGCCTGTTGAGCAGCACCAGATTGTGGATGTCTCATCGCAATAATATCCACATATTTAGATACCGTCGTAATCGTATCTTCCAAGCTTTCTCCCTTTGAAACAGATGAAGCATTTGGATCTGAAAAGCCTATTATCTTCCCTCCCAATCTACTCATAGCAGATTCAAAGCTAAGTCTAGTTCTCGTTGACGGTTCATAGAATAAAGTAGCCATTAAATATCCTTCACATACCTTTATATATTCTCTTGGATTTTGTTTAATTTGCATACCAAGTTCAATTATTGAGTCGATTTCTTCGACTGTGAAATCATCTGGCTTTACTAAATGTTTATTTTTCATATTTTCCTCCTTTTTGGCCTCACGGGACCAAATTAAAATACAGAATAAATATCTTCTTAGAAAGATTATCATTTTTTTGGTGGTTTTGTCAATCATTATTTTTATTGTTTACAAAAATAAAAAAAATAGCGTTGATTAAATTTCCACACTCATCCTTCGATAAAGTATGAAAATTATCATCAACGCTAAATTTCTACAGCCTATATGCTGCTGTTTTTGTATTTTATTATTGATACTACTATATTAATGGTTGCCTTTGCCACTTGAGCAGGATCCACATCCACTTTTACTACAACCGGAGCATCCTCCGCTCTTTCTTAATTTTTTGATACTAAAGCCAACCACAACAGCCAAGACTATCAATACTAATATTGTTGGCAAATTCATATTATCGCCTCCTAAAAACTATTTACCACTTTCAGCAACGGCACTTTTTGCCCCTTCTTTTGCTTCTTTCGGTTTTCTAAACATTAGGTAAAGCATTGCTACAAATATGGCGCCTGCAACGTAAGTCCATACTGTAGCCGGATTGCCTAATAAAAACACATTGGCAAACTGGAATACCATCAATGATATTGAGTATGCAAACACCATCTGATATCCCAATGCGAACCATGTCCATTTTGCACTACGCATTTCTTCTCTTATTGCTCCAACAGCTGCAAAACATGGTATACACAACTGGTTGAAAAGCATAAAGCTTAGACCAGAAGCCATAGTGAAAACTGATGCTGCATATTTTATCATTGAATCAGTATCTGGTCCAACTTCACCCAATCCAGCTACTACACCAAAAGTAGATACTACAACTTCTTTTGCAACTAGCCCTGTCATTGTCGCAACAGTTGCTGCCCAGTTTCCAAATCCAAGAGGGCTGAATATTGGTGCAAATGTTCTACCTATCGCCTCCAAGATAGAGCTACTGTCCTCAGAAAATTCCACAAACTCGAAGCTAGTTGATATATTTTGAAGGAACCAAATTGCTATAGTCGCTAAAAGAATAACTGTACCTGCCTTTACTATAAATGCTCTTACTCTATCCCATGTAGTTCTCAATACATTAGAAACCAACGGCATATGATATTCAGGCAATTCCATTACGAATGGTGCTGGGTCTCCAGCAAAGCTTTTTGTCTTTTTCAAAATTAAGCCTGAAATAACAACTGCAAGAATACCAGCAAAATAGCAAACTGGAGCAAACCACCAGCCATTGGCTCCAGCGAAAACAGAGGCTGCAAACAATGCAATAATATCTGTTTTTGCACCACATGGCATAAATGATGCAACTATAATCGTCATCTTTCTATCGTTTTCATTTTCTATAGTTCTTGTAGACATTATTCCTGGAACAGAACATCCTGTACCTATCAAAATAGGAATAAATGATTTTCCAGATAGCCCAAACTTACGGAATATCCTATCGAGAATAAATGCAATTCTTGACATATACCCTATATCTTCCAATATTGAAAGGAATAGATACAATGTCGCTATAATAGGAGTAAAACCAAGTACTCCTCCCACACCGGCAATCACACCATCTACAATCAAGCTTGTAAGCCAAGGTGCAACGCTAGCGCCTTCCAAATAAGCTTTAACAGATCCTCCTATCATCTCACCAAAGAAGTCATCATTTACCCAATCGGTAATATCTGCACCAACTATTCTTACCGAAACATAATATATCAAAAATATTATGGCAGCAAATATTGGGATTGCCAAAAATCTATTTGTAACAATACTGTCTATTTTGTCACTAGTTGTCATTCCGCTTCTACCCTTTTTTACGGTATCTGCCACAACACTAGAAATAAATGTATATCTATTATCAGTTATAATTCCCTCTCCATCATCGTCAAACTCTTCCTGAGCTCTTTTTATTATATCTTCTACTGTCTTTCTCTCTGCATCAGATATTTGTAGATTCGCAGTCGCCTTTTCATCCTCTTCAAACAGCTTTACTGCATACCATCTACTATTTTCAGACATACTTACACTTGAAACCTGTGACTCAATTTCCTTAATATATTTTTCGACATCCTCATCAAATGAATTGATATGAACATGATTAGTTTTTGCTACACTAATTGCAGTTTCAATTACTTTATCGATGTTTTTATTTCTCAATGCAGAAATTTCCACAATTGGATATCCCAACAATCTACTCAACTTATCGACATCTATCTTATCGCCGTTTTTATGAACGATATCCATCATGTTTAAAGCAATAACGACAGGTATTCCTATCTCTGATAGCTGCGTAGATAAGTATAGATTTCTTTCAATATTAGACGCATCGACCACATTCACGATAACGTCCGGTTTTTCATTGATTAGATATTCCCTACTAACCACTTCTTCAAGTGTATAAGGAGATAGTGAATAAATTCCCGGTAAATCGGTAATTTTTATCGACTTATCTTTTTTATATTTCCCTTCTTTTTTTCTACGGTTACTCCAGGCCAGTTTCCAACATACTGATTTGAGCCAGTTAACGCATTGAAAAGCGTTGACTTTCCACTATTTGGATTTCCGGCTAATGCTATAGTGATACTCATTTTTTCCCCTTTCATATTATATTATTTATTTTGATTATCATTTTCAATCAATTAACAGCAACAACCAATTACATACCTTGTTGGAAATGTAATCAGCTTATGTCGTCAATTACCATTAGTCAATTGGTTCAATTTCAACCAACGAAGAATCTTCTTTTCTCAGTGTCAATTCATAACCTCTTAACGAAATCTGCACAGGATCACCCAAGGGTGCAACTTTCCTTATAAATACCTCTGCATTCTTAGTTATTCCCATGTCCATAACTCTTCTTTTTAAAGGTCCTTCGCCATGAATTTTCTTTACCTTGTAAGTTTTTCCTACTTCGGATTCCCTTAACGTCAACATTACCTAACCTCCATATTAAATAGTTTTTTAATTTCCATATATTAAACCAAATAATAATGCTCGAATAAATAACAATAAATACCACACAATTAGATATGTAGCATTATTAGTGATAACAATATAATGGATTAAAAAATTTTATTGTAGTTTGAATAAATCAAACTTACTTAATTTATAATGATATTCTTTATCATTTACAAAATAAAAAATATCCAATATTACTATATTGGAGAAACCATGATTCTTTGGGAAATATCCATTCCTATTCCTACTCTACTGTCCTTGATATTTACAATTAAGTTTCCAGAATTAGAAGAAACGACTGAAACCACAGCACCTTCAATAAATCCCATATTTGCTAACTGTTTTTTTTGTTCATCTTTTATTTTTATCTTGACAATTTTCATTTGAACACCAGTCGGTGCAAGTGCTAAATTCATCTCTTTCCTCCAATATATTTAACAAAATTATTATTACATTTTTAGTATAAGGCAAATTATTATCATTGTCAATCTATTATTGAAATTATTTTCCGCTTGATTACAATTTTATATATCGAATATAAAAGCATGTCATTCCAACATTATCACAAATTATTATCATGCTTACCTTAAAATTCTTTTTTTAAAATTTCTTTTTCTATTTTAATTTTATTTTTTTATGCATTGATAAAATGCGACACAAAATAATATTTAATGTAAAAGAAAACAAAAAAGGTGTGGCTTTGATAACTAAAGGTGATGAATTTTACGAGATGAATTGCATAAAGAAATAATTATAAATATTTTTTTATAAAAATATATACTATTTAAATCAATTATTATTCAAAGTCCCTTGTTGTGCATTATAAAAGGAGATTGAAATCAATCTCCTTTTAAAGTAATTGTAAAAAAATAATATATTATTGATAATTGAAACCAATATCTGTTTTATTTATTACTTTTTCAATATAGATTTAAATCTTAGTACCATCCTCTAAGCTTCATTGCTGTAGCAACTCTCTTTACAGAATGCATATAAGCAGCTTCTCTAACTGTTACATTGTATTCTTCTTTGATCTTCCAAAGTGCTTCGAAAGCTTTAACCATTGCTACATCTTCTTTTTCTTCAACTTCTTTTTCTGACCAGTAGTATCCGTATAAGTTCTGTACCCATTCGAAGTAAGAAACTGTAACACCACCAGCATTAGTTAAGATATCTGGAGTAAGAACGATTCCTCTTCTGTTAAGAACTTCGTCACCTTCTGGAGTTGTAGGACCATTAGCCGCTTCACAAACTAATTTAGCCTTTATTAATTCAGCAACTCTAGCGTCAATTGAGTTTTCAAGAGCAGCAGGAACAACGATATCAACATCGCATCCCCAGAATTCGTCCATTGAAATAGCTTTTGAACCAGGGAAATCTAATAGGTTACCCTTTTCAGCTCTGTAATCCATCATAGCCTGGAAATCTAATCCATCTTCTTTGTATATTGCATAAGAACCAGCTTCTTTACACCATTCAGCTATAGCAACAACTGTTCCGCCTAACTTCTGAATATTCTTAACTGTGTAAGCACCAACGTTACCGAATCCCTGTACAGCAACCTTTGCCTGCTTCATATCAATTCCTAATTTCTTTGCAGCTTCTCTAGCAGTAACAGCAACACCGTATCCAGTTGCTTCATTTCTACCTTCTGATCCACCAAAATCTAATGGCTTACCAGTAAGAGTACCTATTGCAGAAACACCTGTTAACTTGTTGTATTCATCAACCATCCATGACATTATCTGACCATTTGTATTTACGTCTGGAGCTGGAACATCAACTTTTTCACCTATTAATTTGTATATACCTTGGATATATCCTCTTGATAATCTTTCAAGTTCTCCAGTAGATAATTCAGATGGATCTACTATGATACCACCCTTACCACCACCGTAAGGTATACCAGTTACTGAACACTTAAATGTCATCCAGATAGAAAGAGCTTTAACTTCTTCCAATGAAACGTTCTGATGGAATCTTATACCACCCTTAGTTGGACCTACTGCATCATTATGCTGAGATCTGTATCCTTTGAATACCTTTATTGAACCATCGTCCATTTTAACTGGGATATTAACTTCAATAACTCTTCTAGGTTCTTTCAATAGTTCGTAAACCTGTGGTTCCATTCCTAACTTATCGCAAGCATTCTTAACTTGTGCCTGTGCCATTTCAAATACATTTGCCATTTGTAAGCCTCCTTATGAATTAAGTTCTCTTAAATTTAATATTATTGTACTGATAGGAGAATTTTCCAACAAATCTTTTTAAATCGCATTTCTCAACACACTAAAAATAGTGATAATTTGAATTAACACAACTTTAAAAAAGAAACATAGAAACATTTTCCTAACCACTACTTGTAATTATAGCACATTTATTTCTATTAGTGTACAATAATTTATTAATTAACAATCGTTTTTGCCATTATTTTTTTATTATATTTTGTATTTAATTTTCTTTAATAAAAATATTTTATCAAATTTGGTATTTTGTTAATTTGGGTAAATATTAATCATTTTTTTTAAAAAAATTTCTTAGAAAAAATAATGCCAAAATTTTCATAAAAATACGAATGTTGTCAATAATACTTCAAAGTTTTTCTTATAAAGTATAACTCAATCATTTCTAAAAAAAGCTGGAAAAACTGAGTATTGAGAGAAATAGAAATGTAAAAAAGAATATGCTGAGAATTAAATAAATGAGCAATACAAAAAGGGAAAACTAGCTATTAAGTGAATAAAAAATACAAAAAAGAAAAAACCAACATACATGAGTATGTTGGTAATAATTAGTAAACTTAATTATTCTGGCTGAGGAGCGTCTACTGGACATACACCTGCACAAGAACCACAGTCTATACAAGCTCCACCATCTATTACATAGATGTCTCCTTCAGTTATGCATGATACTGGACATTCAGAAGCACATGCACCACAACTAATACAAGTATCTTTAATTACGTAAGCCATATCTAATTCCTCCATTTTTCATAATATTTTATCGACAACACTATTATAGCAAAGTATATAAATATTTGCAATTGATTTTTCAAAAATTTATCATTTTTTTTATTAGCTATCAAATACACTCTATATAGTGAATAAACATTTTAAAATATTATGAATATCAGAATTTTTATTTTCTATTGAGAATCGATATCTATTAACTCAAGGTCACTTACAATAAATTAAATCTCAGTGCCTTCCTTCATCAAATAAGAAAGCGTAAACAGACTTTCTGTTAAATTAACACTTTCAACTATTACGTCATTTGGAACCTCAAGATCTATAGGAGCGAAATTCCAGATTCCCTTTATTCCAAGCTTAACCAACTTGTCTGCCACTTCCTGAGCACCATTTTTTGGAATACACAAAATAGCTATATCAACTGCGTTATCAACGATGTATTTTTCCATTTCATCAGAATCCATTATTTCATAATCTCTTAATTTTAGACCTATCATCTTTGGATTAGCATCGAAAACGGCCTTGATATCAAACCCTGCATTCTTGAAACCAGTATAATTTGTAAGAGCCTGCCCAAGATTTCCAGCTCCGACTAATATCGCATTATAATTTCTGTCTAAACCGAGAATCTTCCCTATCTCTTTGTGTAGAGCTTCTACATTATATCCATATCCTTGTTGACCAAATCCACCAAAGTTATTCAAGTCTTGTCTTATCTGAGAAGCTGTAAAACCAATTATTTCACTTAGCTCTTTTGATGAAATTCTTTGAATATCCTTTGCCAACAAATCAGCCAAGTATCTATAGTATTTTGGTAATCTCCTGATTACAGCCATAGAAATATTTTTATTTCCCATATTGTCCTCCTATATTTTAAGTATTTTTGGCATATTCGATATTTATCACACATATGATACAAATCATAGGCTTTATAAACATCAAAAGTCCTCATATCATTTCATAATAAAAAATAGTCAAATCAAAACTACTTTTTCGTTAATTAAATATCTTTATAAAAACTAATATTATAACTACAGAATTATGCCATAGTTCGGTATTCAGCTTTATTAAAGATATTATACAACAGTTGATAAGTATTAGTAAAGAGTGTTTTCATAAAATTTACAAAAAATTTAACAAAATACTTTCCTACTCAATCATTCGTTCCCATTTGTCGTACAATTCATTTAGCTTTCGCTGGTATTCATTTTTTTCTCGCCCAACTTCTGCAATTTTTTCAGGAAAAAGATATATTTCTTCATCACATAGCAAGTATTCCAATCCCGCTATCTGTTTTTCCAAGATTGTTATTTCATTTTCAATATTTTTTAGATTCCTTTTCCTCTCATTTTCCTTTTGTTTATTTTCCTTTTCTTTTCTTCGTTCTTCCTTTATCTTTGTTTTCGTTTTTTCTCCAACAACATTATTATCGTCAGCGATTTTTTGCATCTCCTGCTGTTGCTTTTTCTTCTCAAGATAATAATCATAATTGCCCAAGTATTCAGTTATGCCGTCTTTGTTTAATACAAGGATTTTATCAGCAATTTTATTGATAAAGTATCTATCATGTGAAATTGTAAAAACAGTTCCATCATAATTTTCAATCGCCTCTTCCAAAACCTCTTTAGAATCAATATCGAGATGGTTTGTCGGTTCATCTAGCAATAGTAGGTTAGAATTCGATAACATCAGCTTTAATATTGCTACTCTGGCACGCTCTCCACCACTCAATGTCTTTATTTCCTTGAATACATCTTCTCCGTAAAATAGGAATGCTCCTAGTAAATTTCTGACATCTGTCTGATTCAATTTTGGATTTGAATCCCATATTTCATCAATGATTGTATTATTCAAATTCAATGTTTTTTGCTCCTGATGAAAATACGATATCTCTACATTTTGACCAATATGTATCTCTCCAGTCAATTTTTTTTCATCGCCCATTATCATTTTAAACAAAGTTGATTTACCAACTCCGTTTGGACCTATAAGAGCTACTTTTTCACCCCTGTAAATATCAAATGATACATCTTTAAAAATATTCTTTTCATTATATGACTTTGATATGTCCTCAACTTGTAATACATCTCTTCCACTTTGATGTGACCGTTGAAATCTAAATTTAGCCCTCTTTTTATCGCCATCGGGTCTATCTAACCTGTCGATTTTGTCGAGCATTTTTTCTTTACTTCTGGCTCTCTTTAGATGTTTTTCTCTACCATATGCCTTCAGCCTTTCTATAGACTCTTCTTGCTTTTTGATTTCTCTTTGTTGATTTTCGTATCTTTTTTGCTCTAACTCTTTTTGAATTTTTGACTGTTTTTGATAGTCGGTATAATTCCCATTATATGTAGTCAACTTTCTATTACTGATTTCAAAAATTCTATTAACCGATTGATCCAAAAAATATCTGTCATGAGAAATTGTCATTACAGTTCCGTTATATGCTCTGAGAAACGCTTCTAGCCATTCTACAGATTCTGAATCAAGATGGTTTGTAGGTTCGTCCAGCATCAATAAAGATGGCTTACTCAAAAGTAATTTTCCAAGTAGTACCCTTGTCTTTTCTCCACCAGAAAGCACATTGACCTTTTTATCCATCTCATCATCTCTAAAGCCTAGCCCTCTCAGAGTTCCAATGACTTCACTTTTATATCCATACCCATTATTTTCTTCAAACTCCTCAAGCTTCTTTGAGTACATATTCATCATATTTTCTAGTTCTTCAGTATTTTCTGTAGTCGAGTGTTCTGATATTTCATGTTCAAGCTTTCTCAGATTTTCTTCCGCTTGCACCAAATTTGAAAATACACTTAATACTTCCTCATATACAGTGCGATCTGAATACAGATTGGTATTTTGCTCCAAATAACCAAGTCTACAGTTTTTTGCTGTATAAATGTCGCCACTATCATATCCATATATACCGGTAATTATCTTGAACAATGTAGTCTTACCAGTACCATTTACACCTACAATACCAATTTTGTCACCCTCATTTACGGAAAATGATATGTCTTCCAATATCGATTCAACTCCAAAACTCTTGTTTATATTGTTACATGATAGTATTATCAAGGCATATCACCTCCATTCCATTAGCCTTTATCTATCTTTAAATTAGGAACAGCATTTAACTCCATTCCATCTCTTCTTCCATTAATATATCTATAGTACCCTGCGCAACCAATCATAGCCGCATTGTCGGTACATAGAACAAGCGGTGGATAGCACAGCTTTAATCCATTCTCATCACAAGTTTGCTTCATTTTCTCTCTCAATGCTGAATTTGCCGCCACACCACCAGAAAGTGTCACAATATTGTAGTTTTTATCTTTGCATGCCTTTATTGTTTTATTGACCAGTACATCAACTACTGCAGCTTGAAAAGAAGCACATATATCCTCTGGTACTATTTCAATCCCCTTCATTTTACACGAATTTAGATGATTTAGAACTGATGATTTCAATCCACTAAAACTAAAATCATATCCATCCTCATTGATGCAAGCTCTTGGAAACTCAACTGAATGTGGGTTACCATTCTTCGCCAATCTATCTACTATCGGACCTCCTGGATACCCCAAATTCATAGCTCTTGCAATTTTATCAAACGCCTCACCCGAAGCATCATCTTTAGTCTTACCCAAAATTTCATATACACCATAATCCTTCACTTCTACCAAATGAGTATGTCCACCAGAAACTATCAGTGTAATAAAAGGAGGTTTTAAATCATTATCGACAATATAATTTGCACTTAAATGTCCCTCTATATGATTCACTCCCACAAATGGAATTCCAAGCGAAAATGCCAACGCCTTTGCATATGACAATCCTACAAGCAATGCCCCAACAAGTCCAGGTCCATATGTTACCGCAATATGTGTAATATCTCCAAATCCAAGATTCGCCTCTTCTAATGCTTGCTGTACAACAACATCAATATTTTCAATATGCTTTCTGGAAGCCACTTCTGGGACAACTCCACCAAATTTTTTATGAGTTTCAATCTGAGTTGATATGATATTTGTCAAAACTTCTCTTCCATTTTTCAAAATGGCACACGCAGTTTCGTCACAACTGCTTTCTATTGCCAATGTTATCACATCTTTCATTTTTAAAACACCTCCCTTAGCTGCTTCCACATTATCAACGCATCTTCTTTATTATCGTTATAATACTCTTTTCTTATTCCACCCAAAACAAATCCATATTTTTTGTATAAATTTTGAGCGACAATATTGCTTGCTCTAACCTCCAGTGTCATTGAGCATATTTTTTCATTCATACATTTTTCAACAAAGCTTCTAAGAAGCCCGTCTCCTATTCCCAGCCCCCTGTAATCCTTGTGAACAGCTACTTTTGTAATATGAGCTTCATCAATAATGAACCAAGCTCCCATGTAGCCTATTATATTGCCATTTTCATCCTCTGCAATTATATATCTTGAAAGTTTATTGTTCAATTCTTCTCTCAACGACGAGAGTGTCCATGGCTCTGAAAATGCAGATAGTTCAACCTTATATACCTCGTCAATATCGCCTGATTTAATATCTCTATACATCATTTTCTTTAGCCTTCCTCTGTCTTTCATCATACTGCATTTCTGCCTGAGATTTCCTCAAATATTTTGGCAAAATCGTATAGCAGTCAAATACATCCAATCCTTTATCATACTTTATTTTAGCTATTGAGCAAAGAGCTGAGGCTTTTGAAACATTCTTATCTGGAGATGCAAACTCCACATTATCAAAATCGAGTTTTTCCCTATATTTATCTAATGCTTCACCAACGATAATATAGTTTTCAGATGAGTATTCGAGTCTATTGGCAAGCTGTTCCAAGCCAATCACATCTACATCCTCTACTACAGAGTAACTGTTATCTTCAACAGACCTGTAAATGCCACAATAAACATTTCCGGCTTGTGCATCCAAAATTGATATTATCTTTTTTGATGAATCCATTACATTAAATGCAATATTTTCCATAGAATTAATTGCTACAATAGGAAGATTTTTTGCATGAGAAATCGCCTTTACTGTTGCAACTGCAATTCTTATCCCCGTAAAAGACCCAGGTCCAACACAAACAGCCAAAAGGTCTATATCATCAATACTTATATCCGCCAAACTCATAAGTGATTCAAGCATAGGCATTAGCTTCTGTGAATGAGTTCTCTTGTCATTTATCAATATTTCGCCGACCAAAACGCCATCCATCATCAAAGCCACACTCGCCGACCTTGTCGATGTGTCAAAACTCAATATATTCATCAAATATTCATCTCCTCAACTATTTTTTTATATTTATCTCCGTAAGATATTATCTCCATTTCTCTACCCATTCCACTATAGTTTAAATTTATCTCCAATCTTTCTTTCGGAAGTATATCTCGAATAATGCTTGACCATTCAATAATACAAATCCCATCAGAATTTATATATTCATCAAAGCCGATATCGTACATTTCATCAGCTTCTACAATTCTATAAACATCGAAATGATATAAAGGTATGCTGCCCTCTGTATATTCATTCACTATAGTAAACGTTGGACTCGTTATATCTTCATCTATTCTAAGAGCTTTTGCAATACTCTTTGTAAGCGTAGTTTTACCCGCACCCAAATCACCATTTAGGCACAAAATAGCACCATTAAACAATTTTTCTCCAATTATCTCACCAATTTTTTTCGTACTTTCTTCATTTTCAAGAAAAATTTTTTTCATACTACACCTCACCGCAAAACTAGTTTAAAAAATAACCACGAATTATATTATATCACTATTTCAGAACAATATACATATTCATGAGTCAAAAATTGAAAAAATACTCTTATTCGCATAAAAAAACTCGCAACACCCATTTTGAACAATGGAATGTGCGAGCATTATTTAGAAACTATTTTTTATTTTTTGCAGCCATCATACAAGCAACAGCTATTGATACAAGCTTTGCAGATTCTCCATCAGATCTTGAGCAAACTACGATTGGAACCTTTGCTCCAACTACTACTCCACCAAATGTCCATCCACCAAGGTACTTCGCAGTCTTTAACAATACATTGCCTGCCTCTATTGCTGGCACTATAAGTATATCTGCCTTTCCTGCTACAGGATCATCAATACCTTTTACCTCAACTGCATGAGCATCAACAGCATTGTCCATCTGCAATGGTCCACTGACAATGCAACCCTTTATTTCGCCATTTTGATTCATCTTTTGTAATTCAGTGGCATCTACAGTCGCAGGCATCTTTTCATAATATTTTTCCTTGGCACAAATCATTGCAACCTTTGGTTCTTCATTTCCAAGAGCGTGTGCTACTTCAACTGCATTCTCAATTATACCTTTCTTCTGTTCCAAATCTGGAGCTATTAGCATCGCTCCGTCAGAAGTCAAGAAATATTTATCCTTATCTTCATTAAATAATATACCTACATAGCTCAAAGTTTTTCCAGTTCTTAGCTCATTTTCTTTTTTAACAACTGCCTTTAATATAAGTGAAGTGTCAATTAGCCCTTTCATTATTAGGCTTGCCTTTCCAAGTCTAACCTGATCCACTGCCTTCTGAGCTGAATCAGCAAGGTCCTGTGCGTCAACTATTTCCATATCTGAAATATTTAAATTTGCGTTTTTAGCTGCATCAAGTATTACTTTTTCTTCTCCTACTAGCTGCACCTTCACAAAACCTAGATCTACGGCATTTCTAAGTGCTTCTAGTGTTGCCTCATCATAAGGTGCTGCAACAGCAACTGTCTGGATTTCTCCTCCTGATTTTTCTTTTGCAAGATTTACAAAATAATCCTGATTAATCATAATTTTCTCTCCTCTTATTAAATTATTTATGCTTTATTTTTTTCCTTACACTAATACTAATTTTATCATATTCTCTCATTTATGCAAATGTTTTCTCTATAACAACAAATAAACCCACTTTGAATTTCAAGGTGGGTTTAGCTTTTTATATATTAAACATTAGTATATAGTGATGTTTTTTTTATTTGTAACCCAATAATACGCTAGCAATTTATTTTTCGTAAATATTAGTTTGCCGGTCTAATCAAAACCTCCATTTTTTTGTACAGAGGAAGAATTAATATTGATAACATAATCCCTTTAACCAAATTAAACGGTCCGATAAACCATAGGACGAAATCTAACAAATTATTTACTCTTGGATTTACTGCCTTTCCTATCCCAATTATAGCATCGATACCCATCAGCTGACCATAGAAAGGCAATAAGAAAAAGTAATTAACTACAGAACCTACAACAACCATTAGCAAAGTAGCTCCTACTAGACTCAAGATCAAAGTTTTTATATTCCTTTTTCTATTGTATATCAAAGAAGCGCCGATAACAAAAGAACTACCTACTATGATGTTTGCTATTTCACCAACTCCACCAGTTGTTGTCGCCACAATACCATGTAGAAAGTTTTTTATTACTTCAACAGCCACACCTGCCAAAGGTCCCATCGAAAGCCCAGCTATTAATGCTGGTATATCCGAAATATCAATCTTTAAAAATTCAGGAAAAAGCCCTGGTATTGGCATCTCAACAAACATCAGTATAAACGATATCGCTGAAAGCAATGATACCTTTACCAGCTTATTTGTTGATACTCCACTGTTTTGATTTTTTAGTACACCTGTTTTACTCATATTTTTACCTCCATTGGTTCGAGGGATAAAAAAATCCTGAAGAAACTTCTTCAGGATTTGGATTACAATTCAACACGATAATTAGAATCGCTAAATTTCTTCTCTCATCCAGACTTTACTGTCGGCTTTGGAATTTCACCAAATCAGCTTGCGCTCGCGGGCTATAACCGCCGGTAGGGAATCTCACCCACCCCCGAAGATTTTTTATTAATTTATATCTTTATTATAGTCTCGTTTCAAAAAAGTGTCAATAAAAATATCGATATATTTGACAAAAAATAATTTTATTTTCGTCTATAAAAATACTTCTATCTCTTTTCTCTCATGGTACATATATTCCAGTTCGTCTTTATGGAATAAATATCCTTCGTCATCAAAAAATTTCGATCCTTTTGGACATTTTTTTACACATGCACAACATTTCATACATTTTCCCGAAACGACCGAAACATCGTCATACTCTATTGATCCTAATGGACAAGCCTCATAGCAAATCTTGCAGTCATCGCAAAGCTCTAGTGTTGTTTTCGGTTTTATTTTTACAAAATTTATCTTATTTCCAAATCTATCTCTCGGAGAAAAGTAATCTCTATACGGAATTGCTCCCTTTATAGATCCATTCAGTGGTACGCTTCCAGACAGTATCTTCTGACAAACCATCATAGCGAACTTATCAATAGACTTGAAATCCTCATTATCCGGTCTTCCTTTACCAAGCTCAATCGAAAACGAATGTTCTCCTACAAAAGCTCCTGCAGCAGTTATTCTAAAAAAATTCGTCCTCATTATTTCGGATAGTTCAATAAGAGAATCATCGTAGTTCCTATTTCCAAATAGAACAACTGGAATGCAAAGCGCACCATTGCCTTTAATTGTTTTTAAAAACGGCAAAAGCAGGTTTGGAACCCTGCCAGCATAGGTCGGAACACCAAATACCACAATATCTTCGCTATCAAAAATCAACTTATTTTTCCTTGATCTTGGATTTGTAATGTCTATCTCCTTATACACTATATCTTTTCCCAAACCCTCAGAAATTCTATTACCCATTCTACTGACAACTTTTTTAGTTGTACCTGTTGCACTAAAATAAACCGAATATACCTTCATATCATCACCAATTTACACGTCAGCTTTAGGTTGCTTCACATTTTTCATAGATAAACCAACTTTGCCACGTTCCAAATCTATTTTTATTACTCTTACATTGACAATATCTCCAACTGTCAACACATCAGAAACCTTATTTATCCTCTTTTTTGATATTTCCGATATGTGAACCAGTCCATCATTCTTTATTCCGATATCGACAAATGCCCCAAAATCCACCACATTTCTCACTGTTCCGGATAATTCCATATCTATCTCCAAATCTTCTAATTTCATTACATCCGTTCTCAGTATAGGCTTTATTCCGCTATCACGAATATCTCTACCTGGTTTTTTTATTTCCTCTATGATATCTTTCATAGTGGCATTTCCGACATCTGAATCCTCACAAAGCTTTACAAAGCCGTATTTTTTCACTCTGCTATCTATATCATCAAGCTTTCCATCTCTTACATCATCCATTGTATAGTTCAACAGGTCTATTATCTTTTCACAAGCCTCGTAGCTTTCCGGATGAACACCTGTGTTGTCTAATGGATTGCTAGCATTTGGTATTCTAATAAATCCAGCGGACTGCTTAAATGCAGCTGGTCCCAACCTTTTCACTTTTTTCAGTTCGTCTATTCCACCAAAATCTCCATTTTCATCTCTATATGCCACGATGTTTTTTGCAACACCTGAAGAAATACCAGCAATATGCTCCAATAATGAAAATGATGCAGTATTAATATCCACACCTATTTTATTTACCGAATCCTCAACTACTCCATCGAGAACCTCTGTCAGTCTTTTTTCGTTGACATCGTGTTGATATTGTCCAACTCCAATGCTCTTTGGTTCAATTTTTACCAACTCTGCCATTGGATCCTGTAGTCTTCTCGCTATAGAAATGGCACCTCTTATTGAAACATTAATATCGGGATGTTCTTCATTTGCCAGCTTCGATGCTGAGTAAACAGATGCTCCGGCTTCATTCACAATAACATAGCTCACATTTCTATCTATTTCAGAAATCATTTCGGCAACAAACTTCTCAGACTCCCTTGAGGCTGTTCCATTACCGATAGATATTATATCCACCTTGTGTTTTTCTATCAATTTTTTCAGAATTTTTTTTGATTCATCAATTTTATTCTGCGGTTCAGTCGGATATACCGTAGTAAAATCTAATAGCTTCCCATTTTTATCTACTATAGCAATCTTACATCCAGTTCTATATGCCGGATCAAACCCCATCACTACCTTTTCCTTGATAGGTGGTTGTAAAAGCAAACCATTAAGATTTTGACCAAATACCTTTATCGCTCTTTCTTGCGCAATATCAGTCAAGTGGTTTCTTACTTCCCTTTCTATTGATGGAAATATCAGTCTCTTGTATGAATCCTGAGCTATTTCCAACAATATATTTTCATTGCCCTCATTTTGTTTTCCCGAATATTTTTTTGCTATGTATTCAATCATCTTTTCATCTTCAACGACAATCTTTACAGACAAGATGCCCTCTTTTTCTCCTCGATTAATAGCCAAGGTTCTATGCGGTAGTATTGTTTTCACAGCCTCAGTAAAATCGCTATACATCTTATAGACTGTGTCATTCTCATCCTTTGACTTTGATACGACTAATCCATGGTTTAGTGCATTTTCTCTAATGTATTTTCTAACTTCTGCATCGTCGCTAATCTGTTCTGCAATTATATCCTTTGCACCATCAATCGCAATATCTGTACTGTCAACGCCCTTATCTTCATCAATGTAGTTTTCAGCCTCTTTAGACAAATCAACATTTCTCGATAATAAAATCATCATCGCCAACGATTCCAAACCTCTTTCTTTGGCAATTGTAGCTCTTGTCCTCTTTTTCTGCTTGTATGGTGCGTAAATATCTTCAACTTCCTGTAACGTTTTTGCATTATTAACTGCTGTTACAATCTCATCAGTCAGCTTACCTTGTTCGTCTATCAGTCTTTTTATATCATCTTTTCTCTCTACCAAATTCCTCAAATAAGTCAATCTATCATAAAAATCCCTTAGCTGAACGTCACTCATTTCTCCAGTTTGTTCTTTTCTATATCTAGCAATAAAAGGAATTGTATTTCCTTCATCAATCAATTTAATAGCATTTTCAATTTGAAATTTCTTTAAATTCAATTCTTTTTCCAAAATTTTATTAATATCCATTTTGTACCCTCTTTCTAGTTTTTATTATTGAAACCCATTTATAATTATACTATATTTTAAGGGCTATTTTAAAAAATCTATCAAATTCTTCGATTTATTTTGCACTTTCTAATGCATTATTAACGGCATCAATTATTCCGTTTGAACTATAAGTTGCTCCACTTACAACAGACACATCAGTACTTTGAGAATTTAGTATTTCATCGATTACACTTTCAGCCCTTTGAAAGAACTCCCTATCATCATTAGTACTTTCTATTTTTATATTCGAAATATTCCCACCACTAACAACTACGTTCACAGTCACATCTCCTTTAAATCCACTAGCACTTCCTGTATATGTGCCATCTTTGTACCCAGAACCACTACCACTTTCATTATTTGGAGACTCTGATTGAGAGCTTTCAGTTGTAACATTTGAAGTATTCTGTTCTGAACCCTTGCTTATAGAGCATCCTGTTACCATTAATAGTATTGCAAGTGAGGATCCAACAATGCTTACAATCGTTTTTTTTTCTACTACTTTTTTATTTTTCTTTTTGTTAATAGATCTACTCATAATTCTATACTCCTTGTCTAATTAATTTTTTTGAACTATTTAAAATAAATTTCTTATATGTATACGAAATAAATATTACCATATAAAACAGCATACTCAAGTTTCTTGCCAAACTTGAAGGTTTACCAATATATACCATTGCTACCTGAACGAAAACCGCTGCATAAAAAATATATGCGAAGTTCTGTATATACTTCCATGTTTTTCCAGGTATTCTTCTTTTTACCTTAATAAATGAAGTAATAAATAATGGAATCATTATAATTATTGCTATCAAGCCAGCCATAAACATTATTAAGCAAATGATTTTTGTGCTTGTTTTCATATTTAATATAGCCTGGCTGTTAAAAATGTATTCAAATAAATAATGTATATTATGAGGAAGAGTAAAAATTGTACCAATAATAGACAACTCTCCTCTTAATCTTCTCAATCTTTTTTCAAAATTATTATTCATATTAAAAACACCCATATACATAACCACAATAAATATTGCTCCACCTAAAGCTCCAGAATCAATAGATTTTACTATCGTATCCAATATTGGTGTATATTCCACTGAGTACCCATTGAAAATCAGTATTCTATGCAAAATAACTATAAATGAAAAACATCCAAATATTAGATATAGAGATCCACTATACTCTTTAATCTGTCTTGAAAAAATATAACTTAATATTATTACAATCATAGTAGAAGCTATTATCATAAATATCACCTCTTTCTTTTCATGCAAGTATAATTATCGAACCTTAAAATACATTGAAAAAACTTTAAAATAAAAAAAGATAGTATTAAATATCAAATTGCAATATATGGTACACTTTTTCAAAAAAGTATTTTTGATATATGTCTGTATCTGTATTGCTTTATTTATGGCTATAACTTTATTTATAACTATAATAAAAATGGAGGCTGCACATTCATTTTTTTTGAATGTACGCCTCCATTTTTTGGATACTGCCCTTATGGGTCAATCCATTTTTATCAACATAGTAAATTACCCTAATGATATTTTGTGTTTTAACTATGGATTTATGATGATTGTATTTGTTATTTTTTGTTATCTCAGTAATTTACTAATGTTTAATATTTTTTAGTGCATCTTTAATTGCCATATGTATTGCATTGCTTGAAACTGTGGCATAAGATACAACATCGACACCACTTATTTTACTACCGTCAAACTTACTTAATAGCTTTATTTTCTCATGAACACTTTCACCTACATACTGTTTATATACATCTTTAGATTTGTTAAAAAAATCAGCATTTAACGGTGATTCTACTTTGGTTTCGCTGTCATCTATTTTAGTGATTTTACCATCCTTCACTGTAATACTTAGCTTTATCGTATACTTGCTTTCGTTACCCCAAGACATGTTACTTGGTTGAACAGCCTCTGCTTCACCTTTGTATGTTCCATCATATTTCGTAGTGTCGGTATTTTCTCCTGAATTAGGCTCTCTATCATCTGTTTTTCCGAAGTTCGGATCCAGCAGTTTTATTTTTTCCTTGTATTCTTCTAGCATCTTTTCAAACTTTTTGTTTTCAGATTTTAGGTTTCCATTTTCCAAGGTTAACGCATCAATCTTTTCTATTAATTCGGAATTATCTCCAGAAGAGCCTGCCTTTTTCAAGGCATTCTTTACTGCAGTCTTTATTCCATTTGAGCTAAATGTAGCACCTGTTACAGAATCCACCTTAACGCTCTGATTTGAAACTATTCTTGATAATACAGCCTTCGCATCTGTTATATATGGCTCATCATCACTGTGATTTGTCACATCTATACTCTCAATTCTACCATTTGATACCTTCACGGATACACTTATATCTCCCTTGAAGCCTCTTCCAGAACCTTCATATGTTCCATCATTTAACTTGTTGGAAATATCACCGGAATTACTTAGAGCATCGTTCAATTGCTTTCTCAAAGATTCCTTCTCACTTTGAAGCTCAGATACCTGTCTTTTTAGCCTATTATTTTCTTCACTGTTGTCTTCGCCTCCAGAGCTTGCTCCAGCACTTCTCAAGGCACTAGAAACCGCTGATTTTATTGCACCACTTGTAAGAGTTGCTCCACTGACAGAATCTACCTTCGTACTTTGAGCCGAAAGAATACTCGATATAACTCCTGCTCCTTTTTCATAATATCCCGGAGTTTCAGTATGAGATTCAACTGATATATCGCTTATCTTTCCTCCACTTACAACTACCTTAACCTTTACTGGTCCAGCATAGCCGTTTGATTCTCCATGATATGTACCATCTTTTAGCTTTCCAGGAATTCCATTGGAATTACTAAGTGCATCATTTAGCTGCTTCTTCAATGACTCTTTATCTTTTTGAAGATCAGAAACCTGTTTCTTTAGATTTTCACTATCCGAGCTATTATTTGAAGATCCACTTGTTCCACCAGAGCTTGCACCTGCATTTCTCAGTGCACTAGAAACCGCAGATTTTATTGCATTGCTTGTAAAAGTTGCACCACTCACAGAGTCCACATTCGTATTCTGAGCTGAAAGAATACTTGATATAACTCCTGCTCCTTTTTCATAATATCCTGGAGTTTCAGTGTGAGATTCAACTGATATATCGCTTATTTTTCCTCCACTTACAACTACTTTAACCTTTACTGGTCCAGCATAACCATTTGCCTCACCATAATATGTACCATCTTTAAGCTTGTTAGGTATAGATGTATTCACCGGTGAACTTGCAGAACCCGAATTTGAATTTCTTACTGAAGGACGGCTAGTTCTACTTGATGACGGAGTTTTCGTTGTCTTACTAGAGTTGCTATTTTTAGAACTAGAGCTACTATTTCCGCCTTTACTATCACTACTATCCTTTTTATCGCCACTATCATTTGAACCACTTGTATCGCTGGAGTTTTCCCCATCACTATTGTTTTTTGAAAGTTCCTCTTCAAATTGGCTCTTTAACTTATTCAAATTTTCATCATCGATTGATTTGCCATAGATCATTCCTGTACTATAACCTGTAATTCCTACAAAAATCGACAAAATAATCCCTGAGCAAATCAGTTTATCAATCTTAGCCTTCATTTTTCTACCTCCACTATTTCAAGGCATTAGCAACAGCATTTATAATTCCATTTGAACTATAAGTAGCACCACTCACGACATTTACGTCTGTCGATTGTGTATTGATAATTTCATCAATCAAAGCCTTTGCTTTACTGAAATACTCTTCGTCATCTGAATTTTCAACAATATCTATAGTTGTTATTTTTCCACCTGAAACAACTACATTAACCTTTACGTCACCCTTAAATCCTTGTGCACTACCAGAAAATGACCCATCCTTAAACTTTGATCCAGAACTTGCCCCATCTCCATTTTGATTTGATGATGAGCCATTATCACTCTTAGACTGATCTTTAGATGCTGTGTCACCTTCAGAGCCACTACTATTTGACTTAGATGAATCTGAATTTTTGCTTGCATCAGATCGAGAATCATTGAGTTTTCTAGATATTTCGTTAGTGTTAGATTTTTCGGCACTTGATGAAATAGGTGTCGGATTTGCCTTAACCTTCGAACCCGCAACTATTACTAGAACTACCAGTAAGCAAGCTCCTCCAGTAATAATTTCCTTTTTTTTCTTAATAAAAATTTCCCTCATAAAATTCTCCAATTCTATCTGACCTAATATGCCCTAATACTTATTTGCCGCCAACTTTTCAATTTTTAATCTTCTCTTTTCACACACCATTTTTATTTTAAGAACAGTATATGAAGTGAAAATCAAGAAATAAAATAGCAAATTTAGATTTCTAACAAGACTTGATGGCCTTCCAAGGTAAACCATCATTACCTGAATAAAAATCATTGCATAGAAAATATATGCGTACTCTTGCAAATTTTTCCATGCTTTCGCAGATATTTTCTTTCTAAAATACCTAAAAGATGTAATAAACAAAGGAATCATAATTATAATTGCAATTATGGCTGCCGCAAACATCATTAAATTTGTCCAGACAGTAAAATCCCTTGCCTTTACTATACTTCCACTATTCATTATAAATGAAAACAAATAGTGAACATTATGAGGAAACGTAATAATACAACCTATTATTGATAATTCGGCTCTTATTACCCTCAGCTTTCTCTGGTATGCCTTTTTCATATCAAAGACACCCATATACATAACTAGAATAAATACGGCTCCACCCATTGCACCAGAGTCAATCGCTCTCATCAATTGTTTCAGACCAACCACATATTCTATTGAATTTCCATTTAAAATTAAAATAGCATGAATAATTGCCATAAGAGACAGAGTTGAAACAACAATGTATGTATTAATGCTGTATTTTTTGATATAATCGCTCAGGAAATAGCTGAGCAATGTTACTATTGTTAAACAAACTATTATGTACATATAATCCCCCTTTGCATCGTCTGCAATTGTTTATCATTCTCACTAAATTAGAATACCACACTCTATTATCCATGTCAATTACTTCCTCATTATATTTATTTTTTTGTAAAAAAAATAGGTGTTAATTTAACTTTTTTTAGTTTTCTTTAAATATTATTATCGCATAAGTATTTGGTAATACTTTAACACAATAAAAAACAGCAAATCATTTTTAAATTTACCGTTCATTAAAATTGATTTACTGTTATTTAAATTATTGATTTACTGTTATTTAAATTATCGATTTTCTAGTTTATCATCCACAAATATCATCTATGAAATCTATATTACAGCCACAAGTGAAAAAATCACAAACTCTTTAGATATTCAAACATAAATCCGTCCAAATCTCCATCCATCACAGAATCGACATTTGTATTGTCGAAATTTGTCCTGTGGTCTTTTACAAGCTTATATGGCTGAAAAACATACGATCTAATCTGACTTCCCCATGTTATCTGGTTATATTTTCCCTGTAGGTCCTCAATTTTCTCTTTCTTTTCCTCTTCCTTTAGCTGTATTAATTTTGCTTTAAGTAATTTCATAGCAACATCTCTATTCGTATGCTGACTTCTTTCATTTTGACACTGTACTACAACTCCAGTTGGTAAATGGGTAATTCTCACGGCAGAATCTGTTGTATTGACGTGTTGACCACCTGCGCCAGAAGCTCTATAAGTATCAATTTTTAAATCCGATGAATTTATTTCAATTTCTACATCATCATCTATTTCAGGTGTTACATCGACTGATGCAAAAGATGTGTGTCTTTTTCCAGACGAATCAAACGGCGATATCCTAACCAATCTGTGAACACCTTTCTCACTTTTTAGATAACCATAGGAGTGAGTCCCCTTGATTAATAGGGTTGCAGTTTTAATTCCAGCTTCAGTGTCAGAAATCAAATCCAATAGCTTTACTGTGAAACCTCTTCCTTCAGCCCATCTGATATACATTCTAAGTATCATTTGTGACCAATCCTGAGCGTCCAATCCTCCTGTACCTGAATTAATTGACAAAATAGCATTATTGTCATCATATTCACCTTTAAATAGAAGCTTCATTGTCATCTCATCTAGTTTTTTTTGAGTGGATTCGATTTGTTCCTTCAAATTTCGTTCAATATCATCCTGTTCTTCCGATTCTGCCTCCATACTCAGTTCAATATATATTCCTATCTCCTCGTACATTGAAAACAGTACCTCATAATCTTCTATCTGGTTTGAAATAGCTTTATTTTCTTGAAGATATTTGTTTGACCTTTCACTATCTTCCCAAAAACTCTGATCCTCCATTAATGCATTTATATCTGATTGCCTGGCTCTTAAACTATCCAGGTCAAAGAGAAACACCCAGCTCTCTCACCTTGTCACCTATAGTCTCAAATTCATTTTTGTAATCTTGAATATTAAGCACTTAAACACCTACTTTCTTTTTTTTATCAATGATACTAATTATACCATAAAACCATATTTTTTTACAAAATTTGATATTATTGAATATCGAGAAAAAAATAGGAGAACTGTCGTTCTGACAGTCCTCCAAAAGGGTATAATTTGAAATTTACATATTTGTACAATTCTGTAATTTACCAGTTTCGACACTATTTTTAATGTTATCAAGTGAAGTGGAAACTAGGTTGTCTACTGCTGTTTCAGTAAAGAAAGCGAAATGCCCTGTAAGTACAACATTATCCATACTCATCAGCTTTTCAACTACAGTTCCTTTTATTTTTTCGTCATCAACTTTTTGATTAACGTACATTGTTTCACATTCCAAAACGTCTATTCCTGCACCAAAAAGCTTGCCACTTTCAAGAGCCTCTATTACATCATCTATGTTGACAAGAGCCCCTCTTCCAGTATTTACTAAAATCGCATCATCCTTCATAAGCTTTATGTTTTCTTTATTGATTAGATGATACGTATCATCAAATAGAGGTAAGTGCAATGAAACTACATCCGATTCCTTTAACAGGTCATCCAAAGTATCCTTATACTCCAATACTTCTTTTGCCTCTTCATTTATAAACTTATCATATCCAATTACCTTGGCTCCCAATCCCTTGAACAGTTTTGCAGCAGTAAGACCAATTTTACCAGTACCGACAATACCTACAGTACAATTTCTAATTTCTCTCGAAATAAGATCCTTATTCCATGTAAAATCCCCATTTCTCATAGCTGAATTAATGTGTTTAACATTTCTAAGTAGCTGCATTGCATGAGAAACAGCCAATTCAGCAATTGCATTTGGAGAATATCTCGGTACGTTTGTTATGGCAACACCATAATTCTTTGCCAACAATCCGTCAAACATATCAACTCCCGCAGTTCTGGAAGAAATTTGAGAAACTCCGTATTCTTTTAGCTTTTTAAATATTTCTTCATCCTTAACTGGTATAACCTGCTGAGTTGTTACACCATCAAATCCCTTCGCCTTATCGACTGAATCTACTGATAGCAACCCTTTTTCCAAAACAACTTCTATACCATTGTTTTTGGCCCAGTTTACAAAAGCTTTTTCTTCATATGGTTGAACATGATATGCTAAAATTCTCATCTTTATCCCCCTTTTTAAAAATACAAGAACAATTAATAAATTAACAACAAATTTTTCCAAACCGACATCAGCCATTATTTCCATAATGGCTGCAATGCCAATTTGAATTAAATCCAAACTATTTTTCGATTGAATCTAATGCTTCTATTATTTCTGGAATAACTTTGTACAAGTCTCCAACTATTCCATAGTCTGCAACATTGAATATAGGTGCATCTGGATCTTTGTTTATAGCAACTATTATATCAGATTCCTTCATACCAGCCAAATGCTGAATAGCACCTGAAATACCACAAGCTACGTAAAGATTCGGTTTAACTGTTACACCAGTCTGTCCAACCTGATGACTTCTGTCTATCCATCCTGCATCAACAGCTGCTCTTGATGAACCGACAACACCACCTAATTTGCTAGCCAATTCTTCAATCACCTTAAACCCTTCTGCATTTCCAAGTCCTTTTCCACCTGAAACTATAATGTTCGCATCAGTTAAAGATACTTTTTCATGAGCTGATTTAACTATTTCAATAACCTTTGTTCTGATATCAGATTCCTTTAAATCATAGTTAAGCTCTATTACTTCACCAACTCTTGAATCATCTCTTTCAGCCTTATCCATAACACCAGGTCTAACTGTAGACATCTGAGGTCTAACATCTGGACATATTATAGTAGCCATTATATTACCACCAAATGCAGGTCTAGTCTGTTTGATTTTTCCATCTTCTTCATCTATTTCTAGCTTTGTACAGTCAGCTGTCAAACCAGTATTTAATCTTGATGCAATTCTAGGAGCAAGGTCTCTACCTATGTTAGTAGCTCCCAGTAGAACTATCTCCGGTTTTATTTCGTTTATTGAATCAACTATAACCTTTGCATACGCATCTGTAGTATAGTTTTCTAATAGTGCATCATCAGCAATATAAACCTTCTCTGCACCGTAAGCTATCAATTCAGAAGCAAGGTTTTTAACGTCCTTACCAAGTAGTATAGCATTTAAGCTAACTCCTTTAACATTTGCTAATTTTTTTCCTTCACCTAATAATTCAATTACAACGGGTGTAATTTTGCCTTGTCTTTGCTCAGCAAAAACCCATATGTCTTTATATTGATTTATATCTTGTATCTGCATAATATTCTTCTCCCTAAAATATTTGTTAAATTATGTGTGCTCCCTTTAACTCACCTATTAGTTTCTGAGCAACTTCTTTTTCTGTACCTTCTAAAATAACACCCTGACCCTTAACTTCTGGAGTGAAAGATCTAAATACTCTTGTAGGTGATGCTTTCAAACCAACTTCTTCAGTTGTAATATCAACATCATTTATTGTAAGTACAGGTATTTCTTTTTGATACGCATCAAATATTTTGTCGATGTACATATGTCTTGGCTCGTTAAGCTCTTTTACGGCTGTCAACAATATTGGCATATTGGCTTCGATCATTTCGTAACCATCTTCTAGCTGTCTTCTTACTCTAACCTTGTCACCAATTATTTCCATATCTTCAACATATGTAACCTGTGGTATTCCAAGCTTTTCAGATATCTGAGGTCCAACCTGAGCTGTATCCCCATCTATAGCCTGTCTACCAGCAAATATTATGTCATATTCACCAATTTTTCTTATAGCCGCTGCTATAGCGTTTGAAGTAGCCCATGTATCTGAACCACCAAATGCTCTATCACTTAGTAGCAACGCTTCATCAGCGCCCATTGCCAAACATTCTCTAAGCATTACATCTGCCTGAGGAGGTCCCATTGATATAACAGTAACTGTGACATCACTCATAGTTTCCTTTAATACCAAAGCTTGTTCCAATGCGTTTGCATCATCTGGATTCAATATACTCGGAACACCTTCTCTGATCAATGTATTCGTTTTCTTATCTATTTTTACTTCAGTTGTATCTGGAACTTGTTTTACACATACGATAATTTTCAAATCACACACCACCTTCTATTTTAATAATTTTCCTGCTATTACCATCTGCTGTACTTGAGATGTACCTTCGTAAATTGATAGAATTCTTGAATCACGATAGATTCTCTCTATTCTATAATCCTTAACGTATCCGTATCCACCATGTAACTGTAGAGCTTTGTAAGCCACTTCATTTGCTATTTCAGCAGCGTAGTATTTCGCCATAGAAGATGCAATTGCCGGACTTTGACCATTATCCTTTAGCTGTGCTGCCTGATATACCAATAATCTTGCAGCTTCAACCTTTGTAGCCATATCTGCTATTGTAAACTGAGTATTTTGGAATGCAGCAAGTGGTCTACCAAACTGTACTCTTTCTTTTGTATATTTAATAGCTTCATCTAAAGCACTTTGAGCAACACCAACAGCCTGAGCAGCAACACCTATTCTACCAGCTTCTAGTGTGTTCATCATAACGTTGAATCCCTTACCTTCTTTTCCTAGTAGGTTTTCTTTTGGAACCTTCATATTTTCGAAAATTAAATCTGCAGTTCTAGTTCCTCTGATACCCATCTTATCTTCATGAGCTCCATGTGAGAATCCTTCCCATTTTGTTTCGATAATGAATGTAGAGATTCCCTTTGTTCCCATTCCTTTTTGAGTAACAGCTGTAACTATGGCAAAGTCACAGAAAGGAGCATTTGTTATCCAACACTTTCTACCATTTAGTATATAGTGGTCTCCTTCTAATACAGCCGTAGTTTGTGTTGCACCAGCATCTGAACCAGCACCTGGTTCTGTAAGACCGAACGCACCAACCATTGTACCTTCTGCCAATGGTTTAAGATATTTTTCTTTTTGCATTTCAGTTCCGAAATTAATTAGTGGTAGCGCAACTAGAGAAGCCCCTGCAGTAACATAAGTACCACATGATGCATCAGCTCTTGACAATTCTTCCATTATTATGGCATAAGAAACATAGTCTGCTCCTGCTCCACCATATTCTCTAGGAACTATTGGACAAGAGAATTTATACTTTGCAAGTTTATCCAATAATTCTTTTGGCATTTCAACGCCTTCTCTGTCCATCTTTTCAGCTAAATCTGTGTCATACAATTCACGCTGGCAAAAATCCTTTATAGATTTTCTTACTAATTCGTGCTCTTTCTTAAATATCATTACTCAACCTCCAAATTTGATTATTAAGATATAATATCTGCAAATGTCTGAATTCTTGTTCTCATTTGCTCGATATTACTTGTTCCTTGTTCAATTTCCATATATAAGTGAGGAATACCTGCTTCATCCATGTCTTTCTTGAAAATAGGATAATCATATTCTTCTGGATCACAGAATTTCATCAATCCATAGATTACTCCATCAATACCTAGTCTCTTCACATGATCAGCCACTATTTTGCCTCTTAATCTCTGTGGATCATAAGCCAATGAGCATCCCTCAATATTTGACCACTGCAATGCCAATCTTTCTAAAGCACTATTTCCTTCTGGAACCAATGTAGAGAATTGTCTAGTTTCCTGACCTACATTGTCATAGGCAACAGCTAGATTATTCTTTTCAAGAACGTCTAGGAATCCCTTATCATCAAGAACTATGCCTGTTGTCATTACTTTTTTGCCTTTGAAATCTTCCTTCGGCATTGACTTAAGAATTTCATTTAGCTCTTTAACTAGCAATGTATGGTCTTCCTTTAGCATAAAGTTTCCACTCTTTATAACAGCGTTTCTCTTTGTAGGAGTAATAGTGTTTAGATAGTTTGGAACTAATTCTACGAATTCCTGCATAACCTTTCTATGCTCGTTGTAGATATCTATACTCTTTAACATAGCATCTTCAGTTATTTCACATTCGCAAATATCTTCCAATCTTTTCTTTACAGACTCATATTCTTCAACTAGATAATCAACACCAGCTTGAATTTTTCTGTTGTGAGGATGAGCAAATGCTACCATAGGAATTTTAACGCCTGACTTCCAGTTTTGAGTTGTACTTCTTAAAGTATCACACATACAAGGAATCATTACTGCTGAAACTCCATCATAGCTTCCCTTTAATCCATATTCAACATTTGCAGCGATTATTGAACAGACAAATGCTGGATAGTATTCTTTTGCTCTTTCTATATTCGTATTTCCACCCCACATTGACATTGGAACCAATCCGCCTGCGTGTGCAATTTCTTCAGGAGTGTACATTGGGAAGCATCCTACAACCTTTTTCCCACTTTTTATATAATCCTGCAACATCTTTTTAGGATTATTTGCTACATATTCTAATTTTTCTAATACTTCATTTAGAGTCATTACTGAGCACCTCCCTTATTTTTTCTTTCTGCCATTACTTCTACCAAACCTTCTAATCTTGTTTCAAACTGTGCCTTTGCAAAGTTTCTAGGGTCTGCTTGGTCTCCGTCAAAGCCAGTATAAGGTAGCCCAGTTTGATCATAAACTCTTCTGGCCATTTCATATTGAATAAAGCTCATCATCTTACAACTTCTGTTCATATGGTATAATGCACCGTCACAGTCTCCACCCTTAAGTGCGTTAACTCTATATTCAACCATTCTTTCCATGTTTACATTGTTGAACATTGAACTATATGCTCTAGCCATTCCATCTAGGTCATTAACCTCATATTCTAAAGCCCAAGCGTGTGGATATACTGAACCAGTCATATTTACACCAGCTTTAGAAGTTGATTTTAGCTTGAATCCTATATAAGGCCAGCATGGTATACCTTCCATCATTATTCTATATTTTTCTTCTCCTCTGAAAGAAGACTTACCTTCCTTGGCATTTTGCTTTAATTCTTCAATTAAAAGCTTGAAAGCTTCAGTTGTTTCTTTTTTTCCTCTAGCTGCAACGATTGCTGCCATATAGTTGAACAAGTCAAAGCCATTCATTGGAGATGGGAAGTTACCTTCAGGCAAACTCATTGAATACTTCCATAACTTACCGTTTTCAGAAGAAATTCTCATGACTTCTTCCAATCTCTTTGGATCAAATGGTTTACCAGAAATTTTTTCAAATTGCTTGATAGCTTCTTCAAACTGTCCTCTTAGGTACTTAATTCTATTATCACTAACTTCGTATTCATAGTTGTATGCTGTGTCTATCATAATTAGAGGTATATTAAGGTCTCTGGCAATACTTTCATACCATTTAACAACTTCGTCACATATATTGTTACAGCAGCATAGGAAATCTGGTTCTGGCATTGGAAGAGCATCTGAGTGACCCTTTAATAAAAGACCAAAATTTGTTCTAGCATACGCACAAAGGTCATTTGAGTAACCTATACCTTCAGATAGTTCGCAAAGCTCTTGAGATTCTTTCTTTGCTGCAACACCTGCTGCATGGTTTTCTGGATATAATAAAACCAAATCAAATATTTCTGCCAGCTCTTGTGGGAAAACTGATGTCGCCCAGCCCACAGGTCTACCTTCTTCTTTGGCTTTAAATCCAGCTTGATATTGAGCATCCAATAATTCAGCAATTAATTGTTTTGCATCTTTTTTTACTTCTTCCACGATAGTCCCCTCCTAACTTATAGTATTATTCCTTTTTCCTTTAATTCGTCATATTGCTTTTCATCGATTCCGATTTCAGCCATAACTTCCTTTGTATGTTCACCTAGCTTTGGTGCTCTTCTATAGTCACCCTTCTGAGCTTCTGTAAACATAACTGGAGTACTGAATATCACACCTTCATGTCCGTTTTCATATGTATGTTTGATTAGATAATCATTTTCCCAGCATTGAGGGTCAACCAAAACGTCAGATGGAGTTGCAAGTTTTTCATATGGTATACCAGCAGCCTGAAGTCTTTCACACCACTCGTCAATCGGTCTCTTAATAAATTCCTTTTCCATCATTTCAACGAATTCTTCTACATAGTTAACTGCACTTCTCAAAGTAGAATACTTTCCACCAATTAGATCAGGTCTTTCAATTACTGTATTACAGAATCCTGGGAACCATTTGTCATACTGGAAGAATGCTATCTGTATCCACTTATCATCAGCACACTTGAAAGTTGTATTTAATGGGTTAGGTGGTTGACGACGAGTTATAGGCATTTCGTAACCATAGTGAGCAGCTGATACCATAATACCCATACCAAATACAGCAGTATGGAACAATGATACTGTTACCCTTTCACCCAAACCAGTTTCTTTTCTCTTATATAGAGCTGCCATAATACCACCAGCCAAACTCATACCAGCATAGTGATCACCAAGACCAGCAACTGGGTTAGCAGGAGAAGTTCCTTTTTCCATCAAACTTGCAGCTACACCACCTCTTGCAAAATATGCAGTATAGTCGAATGCTGGATTATCCTTTGCAGGTCCCTTATCTCCGTATCCTAATAGATGAGCATATATAATATGAGGAGCTCTCTTCTTTACTTCTTCGTAGTTTAATCCACTCTTATCTAAGGCTTTCTGTCTAGTATTAGTTAAGAAGACATCAGCGCCTTCCAATAATTTATAAATTATTTCAACACCCTCTTTAGTGTTTGTATCTATTACTATATCTTTCTTTCCTGAGTTTTCTATCTCAAACATCGGATTTTCTTCCTCAGTCGCTGGGAAACACCATTGAATACCGACTATTCTCATTGAATCCCCGAAGCTAGGTTCGATCTTAATTACTTCTGCCCCCCAATCAGCAAGTACTCTACCACATATTGGAGCTGCAACAAAGTTTGCATACTCAATAACTCTTATACCCTTTAACGGTAATCCTGTATTTGACATAACTCTACCTCCTAGTATCATTTAAAAAATAATTTTGTAAAAATCACTAAAATTTTTATACACTATTATATAAGCAAATCACGTGCCAACTTTTTTAAATAAATAAAAAAATTGCTATATTTTTTTCGCATTAAATTCAGAAAATTTTGTAATAACCACAAAAAATTTACTATTTTTTCCGGAATAAAAAATACCTATTTTTTGTATTTTGATAATTAAGCAACTTTTTAACATTAATTAGAATTCAGTCAATTATCTGAATTTTTCTTTTTTTTGTTCGTATTTTTGATATTTATATCGTATATAGAAAATAAATAGAATTTTTTCTAGTCAAATAAAATTTATTTTTTTCTTGTCGGTGCAAATAATAATTTGAGAAGCAATTTTAACATTTATTTTTTTTGCATTTTGCAAAAAATAAAAAGGATAGATTATTATCAAATATCCATCCTTTTTTCATTATTTTTTTATTTATTTTTTATCAAACAATTAAATATATTTTGCAAACCTTTTCTATCAATTCACATTAATAAAAAACTATCAATTTTGCATTTTGCAAATTTTTGCATTTTGCAAAAATAACTATTCTAGTTCCGCATCAGACTCTTCATTTCTGGCAACTTCCCATTTATGATCAGGATGTTCTCTCTTGAACTTTCTGTTCTTGTAAACCCCAATAGTAAGGAAAGGTATGACAATTGCAACGATCCCAAGATATCCGCAGTATCCATATCCATATTTAACGATATTAGTAAGTCCTGTCAATGATATTATCATACATACAACCATTATCAACACAGCCACCAATGCTCTTCTCGTTCTTTGAGATTTAATTGACATTAGCTTTGGAGTATCTTCAAATCTGTTTACCAATCCAAATATAGTTGTAACACCAGTAGAAATCAAGCATAGGAATAGCGAAACCTTATATGCCACAGATATTGCTGTATTTCCAGTTTGCATTGCAACATAAAGAGTCGGCAAAGTCAGCTGATCAGCGGCCTTTATTTCATGATACCAACCAAGTAACATTGTAACTGCCAAACATAGAGCAACTGCATTCATAACAAATGACAAAGCCATAGAAGCAGTAGCTTCTTTTTCGTTCTTCAACAATCCTCTTGAACTAGCTGCCAACGATGGTATAACAACTGACTGGAAACCAGCATATGTAAATATAAGAATAAAAGGCTTTGAAAAGCTTGGACCCCAAAATTCTTTGTTCTGTAAAATCGTACCGATTTCAGTTGATCTCAACTTTATACCTGTTATAAATATCAACAAACAGCAAATCAAAATTACGATTGACATTGCTCCAGCAGCACTTGAAACCACAATAACACCATATATCGTTAGGAAAAGCAAAACTGCTCCTACCAACAATAGAGAAATTGCATATGGAATGCCCATTGCCTGTAGCACTGCTGTAGCACCAGCAATAACGGCACTAACAGCCATTATTACCATCAAATAATAATATATCTCCCAAAGCAATTCCAGCTTTGTGTATGGTCTCCATAGCTCAGTAAATAATTCCTTATAATTCTTACAATCATTATTATTGTACATAACTATTACTTCTCTCATTGTAAGAGTAAGAAGTAACATAGCTAATACAGCTGTGAGTGGAGCAGTCCAACCAAACTGTACATAGTATTGAGTTTCTTGATTACCAGTAGCAAAGCCTCCACCAGCGTGAGAACCGAATAGTACCGCAGCAACACCAAAAATGGCTGCCATAGAACTTACTTTTCTTACTTTTTTCATTTTTAAATTCCCCCTTGATAAAATTAACTATAATAAATATAATCAAATTATTATCAAGCAAAAATCATGCCAAAAAGGCTACTTTGTTAAAATATTTTAAATGCAATAACCGAATGCCTAATCTAAATTTATATATCCCTTTTTTATTTTTCTATAGACAGTCGAAGGATTTATTCCCAGCGATTTAGATGCATCGCTTATATTGCCAAATTTACATAGTGCATTTTTCAATAATTCTTCCTCTATTATCTGATGAGCCAAGTCTATTGTTATATTTTCACTGTTATTTATCCTAGACAATATCCTTTCTCCAAAATCAGTTGGAAATTCATCAGCTTCGGCATTTTTTTCCCCCTCTTCTCTATAAATATCATTTATTTCGATACTTTCGCTCGCTCTCTCAAATCCAATATTGGAATTTCGTGATAGCTCATCATTATTCTCACTTGAATATAGATTGTCAACATGGTCTATATTATCAATATTCCCAAGTGTCAAAATCCTCTCCAATTGCTCAGAATAAATATTTTCATGCGGAGATAGAATTACCAGTCTCTCAATAACGTTTTTTAATTCTCGTATATTTCCCTCCCACTTATTTTTCAAAAGCAACTTTTCGGCATCCTTTGTCATTATGATCTTCCTGTTATACCTTTTATTAAAAAGCTGAATATAGAAGTCGCTGATCAATAGTATGTCCTCTTTTCTCTCTCTAAGTGGTGGTATTATCAAAGGAATAACATTCAAACGATAATATAGATCCTGTCTAAAAATCTTCGGATCTTTTAGCTCTTCCTTTGTCTTATTTGTTGCACAAATATATCTGACATCTACCTTTTTAGGTTTGATAGCTCCAATCCTCAAAATTGCGTTTTCCTGTATTACCCTCAGCAATTTCTTCTGAGTTTCCAACGGTAACTCTCCAATTTCATCCAAGAAAATCGTACCACCGTCAGCAGCCTCAATCAACCCCATTTTTCCATCTTTGTTTGCACCTGTAAATGACCCCTTTTCATAACCAAATAGCTCCGATTCAATAAGATCCTCTGGTATTGACGCACAATTGATAGCAACGAAGCTTTTATCTCTTCTCTTGCTTTGGTTCCAAACTGTATTTGCAATTATTTCTTTGCCGACTCCTGATTCTCCAATGATAAAAACTGGGGCATCAGATGGTGCAACTCTAGAAATTATCGACTTTATTTTCTTTATCTGAGGACTCTCGCTAATATAATCAATCGTATAGTGATCTTTTTTCTCTTGCTTTTTAGCCAAATTAATCAACCTAGAAACATCTCTTCCAGTCAAAACTCCACCTTTTAAAATACCATCCTTGTCGATAATAGGAACCGCCGTATAAGAAATTACTCTTCCGTCTGAATAAACGATATCTCTATAAACCTTTGTACGTTTGTTGATCATTTCAGTAATCACAGGATTTTCAACTTTATTTTCAATAACCAATTCAGAGATATTTTTTCCAAGAACTTCATTTCTTTTAAAAGGAAGAAGCTCGTCACAAATACCGTTCATTTTTCGAAGTGTTCCATTTTCATCAAACAATACTACTATTTCATCTATATGCTCTATTACATTGGATATCATCTCGTCCAATATAAAGGTTCTCTCAAAAATATAAAGATAGAATCTCTCACCGTTTTCATTTTTTATTAAATACTCCGTACCCTGAAGATACGTATTAACTATATTAAAGTACTTAATCTTTGGATTTTCCGAATTATCTCTTACAACTTTTACTTGACTCAAACTTTCTAATTCGTCTACATCTAAATACTCGTAAACATATTCAAATTGCTTATTTTTACAGACTATTCCACCATCAGAATCAAAAACGATAGCAGGGTTGTCGATATTTGAAATCAGCTCGGCAATCATAGTTAAATCCATAACAATCCTCCATTCAATTGTGGAGATATGAATACTCATATCTCCACCCAAAACACTATACTATTTTAAATAATACTATTTTCCGTGACAGTTTTTATATTTTTTACCACTTCCGCATGGACAAGGATCATTTCTTCCAACGGTTTTTTCAGCTATTTTTGTTCCCACTTTTTCTTTATGAGATTCTTCAGTTTCAGGAGATTCTAGTTTTTCGACATCTACCACTGCTTTTCTCTCTACTGGAACCTCTACCTGTATATTGAATAGGTAAGAGATAGTATCTTCAACTATTAGCTGATTCATTTCATCAAACATCTCGAAGCCTTCCATCTTATATGCAATAACAGGATCGATTTGTCCAATTGCCCTAAGACCTATACCCTGTCTTAATTGGTCCATTGCATCAATATGATCTATCCAATGATTATCAACTGCCTGCAGAAGGATTATTCTTTCAACTTCTCTCATTCTTTCTGAGCCAATGAACTCTTCTTTTTCGTTATATAAAGACATAGCCTTTTCAAACACAGCATTTGTCACTTCATCATTATTCATTGAAGACAATTCTATATCATCTAATACTCCAGCAGGAAGGTATCTACTATACATATGATGTTTAAATGCATCAGCATTGAAATCACCATTTTCACTAGTGTGTGAAATAGCACTATTTGTAATTACATCCTTCATCATACCTACAATCTGATCTTGAAGATTTTCACCAGATAAAACTCTTCTTCTTTCCTTGTATATAATTTCTCTCTGCTTGTTCATAACATCATCATATTCCAAGACATGCTTTCTGATTCCGAAGTTTTTACCTTCGACTTTCTTTTGAGCATTTTCGATCGACTTAGTCAACATTCTATGTTCAATAGGAGTTTCATCATCCATACCTAGCTTATCAAGAATACCCTTAATTCTATCGCTTCCAAATAATCTCATTAAATCGTCATCTAATCCAATATAGAATCTTGATTCACCTGGATCACCCTGACGACCTGCACGCCCTCTTAGCTGGTTGTCAATTCTACGAGATTCGTGTCTTTCTGTACCAAGAATACAAAGACCACCTGCTTTTAAAACTTCTTCCTGTTCAGCGTCAGTTATAACCTTGTACTCTTCATAAAGCTTCTTATATGTTTGTCTAGCTGCATCATACTCTTCATTTTGTTCTACTCCAGCAGTTTCATTTGCAGAGTTTACTCTATTTATCATCTCATCAGTGAAGTTTAATCTCTTCATTTCCTTAAGAGCCATAAAAGATGGATTACCACCCAAAAGTATATCGGTACCTCTACCAGCCATATTCGTAGCTATCGTAACAGCTCCCAATCTACCAGCCTGAGCGACGATTTCTGCCTCCTTTTCATGGAACTTCGCATTTAATACCTCATGAGGAATATTGTAATCAGACAAGATACTAGAAAGCAATTCAGACTTTTCAATAGAAACTGTACCAACAAGAACTGGCTGTTTTCTTTCATGTCTTTCAACTATATCTCTGGCAACTGCATTGAATTTCGCCAGCTGATTCGCATATACTGAATCAGGTAAATCCTTTCTCAATAACGGTTTGTTTGTTGGAACCTGAAAAACATCCATTTTATAAATTGATTTAAACTCTTCTTCTTCTGTCTTTGCAGTACCTGTCATACCCGATAGCTTACTATACATTCTAAAGTAATTCTGGAATGTAATCGTAGCCAGAGTCTTTGATTCTCTTTGAATAGTAATTTCTTCCTTTGCTTCTATCGCTTGATGAAGACCATCTGAATATCTTCTACCAAACATCAATCTTCCTGTAAACTCATCGACTATGATTATTTCATCGTCTTTTACAACGTAGTCGACATCTTTTTTCATTATCGTATGAGCCTTCAATGCCTGATTTATATGATGATATAATTCAGTATGCTCCATTGTTGTGATATTGTCGACATTGAAATATATCTCTGCTTTCCTTACACCTGATTCTGTAAGAGAAACAGCCTTATCTTTTTCTTCTTTTTCGTAATCATCATCATTTAAAGTCAAAATAAATACATTTGCATCAGAATATAGATGAGTAGACTTGTCTCCAGGTCCTGAAATAATAAGTGGTGTTCTAGCCTCGTCTACCAATATTGAATCGACCTCATCGACTATGGCAAAATTTAGACCTCTTTGAACCATTTGTTCTTCATGAATAACCATATTGTCCTTCAAGTAATCAAAACCATATTCGTTATTTGTCCCATAAGTTATATCGCACTCATACTGACGCTTTCTTTCTCTTGGATTCTGTCCATGAACGATAACACCAACGCTCAATCCCAAAAACTCGTAAATCTTTGCCATCTGGTCACGGTCACGTCTTGCCAAATAGTCATTTACTGTAACAACGTGAACGCCTTTACCTTCCAATGCATTTAAATACACTGGACAAGTCGCAACCAAAGTTTTACCTTCCCCAGTCTTCATTTCAGCAATTCTACCTTGGTGAAGCACCATACCACCTATCAACTGAACTCTAAAGTGTTTCATCCCTAAAATTCTTGTAGATGCTTCCCTTACAACAGCAAATGCATCGACCAAAATATCGTCCAACGTTTCACCATTTTTCAATCTTTCTTTAAAGATTGATGTCATATTTTGTAATTCTTCATCAGTCATCGCCTCATATTTAGGTCCGACACTATCTATCATATCAACGACTTTATTAAATTGCTTCAAATCTTTTTTATCCGCCATATTAAATAGGCCATCTAAAAACCCCATACTTCGTCTCCTTTTTTTATTTTTTTGTACTAATTATACCAATTCGTCTACATACATAGTTTATTTTATCATAAATTATTTATTTTGAACATATCCGAGTGAGAATAATTGGCATTTTTTCACATTTTTTCGATAAAAACGCAAAAAAAGATCGATATGGAGTATATCTTCTCATACCAACCCTTCTTTTTGTGTATTTAGCTGACCTGATCTTTGACCCCACACTCGCCTGCTGGAACTTTCGCCATCAACTACTAATCCTCTCGATGAATCGGCAGGTCTTACTTCTAAGCCGCGCCATGCTCACGCTCCCATTTATTTTATTATTTTTTATATGCGCTTACGTGGATCCTTTTGCCCGCGACTGGCTTGGACTTTCAATCACAGACCTAATTACCTATTCATTGTATATTCATTTCATTTTTATGTCAACATTTTTTACTCTATTTTTTGTACTCACCAGTCAAAAAAGTGATAGATATTATTTCAAACACACCATTTAACCTCAAAACCTTGCTAATTTCATTCATTGTACTTCCAGAGGTAAAAATATCATCGATTATAACCACTTTCTTCCCATTTAGCTTATTTCTGTAATCAGGATTGATTACAAAAGCATTCTTAAGTACTTTTTTTCTGTCAGCACTATTCAATCCGTATAGCTTCTTAGTATTCTTAACTCTCTTAATAAGCTCCACAGCTTCCAGATTATATCTTTTACAAATATATTTCGCCAATTTCTCAGATTGATTAAATCCTCTCTCTTTTGTCCTCTCCTTACTAAGTGGCACAAATGTAACAAAATCAGCATTAGCCAAAACATCGCTGTATTTTTTATCTAAAATATCACACATCATATCAGAAATAACCCTTGCTAGGAAAGTTCTTTTACCATATTTATATTTGAACACAATCCTTGAAGAAGTTTCATTATACTCCAATATAGAAATATTTCTATCAAACAAAAATGATTTTTTTCTACAAAAATCGCATCCCTGTCGTGCTTCATCATATTCTCCATCGTCAGAATACCTACTTGAGTACTCTGCATTGCCTGATTTAATAGGCTTGCCACATATTTTGCACCCATTTTCAATATAGTTCAATTTACAAAAACAGCTCTTACATATTGAATACGAATTGCTTTTGCTAATTGGCAAATCACATAGAAAACAATTTAAATTCTCTGGTAAAATTATGTTCAAAATATAATCTACTAAATCATAAAATTTCATAACAAAGCACCCAAACAAAAGTTTTTCAATAAATTAATAATCAAGCTCTAGCATATTATTCGTTCTATATTTCCTCAATCTATATCCAAGATTGGTATATCTGTCATTTACAGTATTATTAGATATCATGTAATCGAGATATTTTTTTTCTCCAACTATTACCACTAGATTTTTTGCTCTTGTTACTGCAGTATAAATCAAATTTCTATTCATCAATTTTGGTGGCCCCCAAGATATTGGTATTATTATCGCAGGAAACTCACTTCCCTGACTTTTGTGAATAGTTGTACAGAAACAGTGCTCAATTTCGTCTAATTCATCAAAGCTGTATTTATATATCTTAAATTCATCAAAAACTATGTACATTTCCTTGCTACTCTTATCAATATGGTAAATATAGCCTATATCTCCATTATATACACCTTCGCCAGAATTAGTACCTCTTTCATTTTCCCATTCTTTGGAATAGTTGTTTTTGATCTGCATTACTTTATCTCCAACCCTAAATGTTCTCTTCGTAAGCTTCAATTCATTCCATTCATTTTTACGTGGATTAAGTATCTCTTGAAGCTCTGAGTTCAAATTCGTAACCCCCACATCACCCTTTCTCATCGGAGCCAACACTTGAATATCCTTTAGTGAATCAAGGTTATAGTATCTATTCAATCGCCCACTTACCAAGCTCTTTACTTCCGACAATATTCCGCTATCTCCAGTTCTATTAATGAAAAAGAAATCAGTTCCTTCTTTATTTGCAACAATATCCTTGCCCTTGTTTATTCTATGAGCATTCAAAACGATGTCACTTTCCTGAGCCTGACGGAAGATTTCATTTAATCTGATAATCTCAATCATATCTGATGAAATTATATCTCCCAGCACATTCCCAGCACCTACTGAAGGTAGCTGGTCAGCATCTCCAACTATAATCAATCTTGTTTTGCTTTTCATTGCCTTAAGTAAATTATCCATTAAAAAAATATCAATCATTGATGCCTCATCAACAATTATGACATCTGCATCTATTGGATCTTCGTCATTTTTTATAAAAATCACTCTATCATCAGCATCAAATGCCATTTCCAAAAGTCTATGAATCGTTTTTGCCTCTTCTCCAGTAGTTTCTGTCATCCTCTTTGCAGCCCTTCCCGTCGGAGCAGCCAAAACGACCTTCTCCCTATTCTTCTTCAGCAATTCGATTATTGTATTTATCGTCGTGGTTTTTCCAGTTCCTGGACCTCCTGTGAGAACCATAACACCATTATTAAAGGCAGCCCTTACAGCATTTTTTTGATTTTCTGCCAACAAGATATCATTGTCTTCCTGAAAATTTTCTAGTTCTTTTTCAAGATCTATTCCTAGTGGCTTAACTGGAGTGCTAATAAGCTCTATCAAATTGCTACATACATCCACTTCAGCATGATAGCATCTATTCAAATACACAATATTGAAGTCACCATATTTCTCTACAATTGCCTTTCTATCTAACGCCAAATCATATAAAGTGCTTTCAATAACCTCGTATTCAACCCCCAATATTCTCGTAGCTTCATCTAGTAGAATATTCTCAGGTAAAAACATATGCCCATCATTCATCGCATTTTTTAACACGTGCAAAACACCTTGCTCCAATCGAAACGGAGAGTTTTTTTCGATTCCACACATACTAGCTATATCATCAGCCATTTTAAATCCTATTCCCACAATGGAGTCGATTAGGCAGTATGGATTTTGAGTGATAGTGTCTAGAGAATTTGCACCGAATTTCCTGTAAATTTTGATACATATTCTCGGACTTATTCCGAACTTATGTAATGAAATTATGATATTTTTAACACCCAAATTTTCTCTAAAGCTTTCGACGATTGGTCCAATTTTTTTTGCCCCTATACCTTGTACTTCTAGTAGTTTTTCTGGATTATGCTGAATAATTTCCAAAGTATTGGTTCCAAACCTCTCAACTATTCTAGTCGCCATTTTTTCCCCTATTCCACTGATTACACCCGAGGACAAAAAAGTGACTATCCCTGTTTCCGTAGTCGGCATGACTACACTATATTGCTTCACAACAAATTGTCTTCCATAAATCTCATGTATAGACCAATCCCCTGTTACCTCTATATTTTCGCCAGCAGAAATACCTGGAATTATCCCTGTGATGACTTCAACATAATCATCACTCTTTATTCTAGCGACCGTATATCCGTTAGTTTCATTAGAAAAGATAATATCAGTGATTACACCTTGAAAGCTCTCCATTTTCGTCCCTCCATTATCATTGTAGGCAATTTTACAAAAAATGCACTCTATATATTATTATACATTATTTTTCAAAATAATTCTCACTAAACATTTTCAAATAATACTTAAAATTGACTTAATATTTCGTTTGTCAAATAATTATTTATATTCTTTTCAGAATATTTTTTTAATTCTTTTGATAAACAAAACATTTTTTAAGTATTTTGTGCTATAATATTTCAAAGTCTTTTATGGCTAATATATACAGGAGGAGAAAAACATGGAAGAAAACAAAAAAAGAAATTATTTTACATCCATAAGTATTGGAGTTGCAACAGTTTGGTTTTCAACTCACTGTGGAGCCGGCTTTGCATCCGGAACGCAGGAACTTCAGTACTTTTCAAATCATGGTTGGTTTGGAGTATTTATGCCAATATTAACATTTATTATTATCGGTTTTACTTACTATGTTGGACTTGAAACAGCTAGACAAACTGACAAATGGAGTTATGAAGGTTGGTCAAAGGAAGCGTATGGTAATCATTCAAGATTTCTTACCTTGGCTATGGATTTCAGTATTGTCATCACAACTATAGCAGCCACTGCTGCAACAATTGCTACGGGTGGTTTGTTGGTAAACAAATATTTTCACTTGCCAGTAGTCATGGGATCGATTTTGATGATAGCAATTGTCACACTTATATGCGTATTTGGAGAAAAAGTAGTCAGAAAAAATGCAATGTTTATGACTGCAGCAATTGTGATTATCGTTTCAATAGTCTTGGTCGCTGGACTTGTGAAGTTCGCCCCTCAAATTTCAAAGCTTATGTCAGAGGGATACGTGAATCCCAACTCATCAAAATGGAGTATTTCAGATAGTTCAGAAACGGTTCCTGGAAATATAGGCAATGCGTTGCTATGGGCATTGACTTACGCCGGATTCCAAATAAGTGCTATAGGTGGTATCACATCCTCTTTCAAAGGTGGTCTTCACAAGGAAGAAGCAAAAGGCGCTATGTTTATGGGAGCAATCATAAATATAATCATGCTAGTTGGAATTTGCCTTTTAATTTTTTCAGGAATGCCTGAAATCTACACAAATGAAACAGCAAGAACGCTACCGACTATTTACATAGTAAACCAGCTTGATATAAAAATACTGTCTGTTCTATATCCAATATTATTATTCTTAGCTTTGATAACTACGGCAGTTGGATTTATATTTGGTATGATACAAAGAATAGATCCTTATGTTCTAAAGGGAATGAAAAATCCATTAATAAAAAAAGTAATAATAAGCGTCGTATGCTTAATCATATGCTATCTTGTATCTACTCAAGGATTGATGTGGATCGTAAAGGAAGCATACAGATATCTTGGAATATTTAACTGGATTTTCATGATTATTCCACTTTGGATATTTGGATACAAAAACATTAAAAAGCGTGATAAAGAACGTATCTAAACAAAAAATAAGCTGGCTCATAAGAGTCCCAAATAAGAAGCATACCCATATTCTCCACGTATGAAAATGAATGTAGGGTATGTTTTTTATTTGTGCAAAAAATTACCATAGGCAAAACCTACGGCAATTTAGGGATTTTTGTTCAACCCATTTTTTATGAAATTTATCTCGATAAAAGCTATTCTACATAATAGTTTTCTATATTTGATAAAGCTTATTCTAAATGACAGAATTTGATAAAATCAATACCAAACAACGGCTTTCTATAAATATTTCTTCAATAATTCTACCTTATCAAGCTTTTCCCAAGGAAGATCAATATCAGTTCTTCCAAAATGTCCATACGCAGCTGTTTGCTTGTAGATCGGTCTTCTTAAATCCAAATCTCTAATTATCGCACCAGGTCTCAAATCAAAGTTTTCCTTTACAATCTCAACTAATTTTTCATTTGAAACAACTCCAGTACCAAATGTATCTACAAATATCGACAATGGTCTCGCAATACCTATCGCATATGATAGCTCTATTTCACATTTATCAGCCAAGCCTGATGCCACTATATTTTTTGCAACATATCTCGCAGCATAACAAGCAGATCTATCAACCTTTGTTGGATCCTTGCCAGAGAAAGCCCCACCACCATGTCTAGAGTATCCTCCGTAAGTATCTATGATAATTTTTCTTCCTGTCAAACCTGTATCTCCATGTGGACCACCAACTACAAATCTTCCTGTAGGATTGATATAATACAATGTTTCATCATCCAATAACTCACTTGGAATAGTCGCTTTTATAACCTTATTTATCAAATCTTCTCTAATTGTTTCATTGCTTACTGTCGGATCGTGTTGTGCTGATATAAGAACTGTATGAACTCTAACTGGAGTATCATCTTCATATTCAACAGTAACCTGTGTTTTTCCATCTGGTCTAAGGTATTCAAGCTCTCCTGATTTTCTAACCTCTGTAAGCTTTCTAGACAATTTGTGAGCCAATGAAATAGGCAACGGCATGAACTCAGGTGTTTCGTTACAAGCGAAACCAAACATAATTCCTTGATCACCTGCTCCTACCTTTTCAATCTCGTCTTCAACAGTTTCGCCAGACTTAGATTCCAAGCCTTCATCAACTCCTATTGCTATATCATTCGATTGTTCATCAATCGCAGTTATCACACCGCAATTTTCTGCATCGAATCCAAATTTTCCTCTAACATAACCAATCTCTTCAACTGTTTCTCTAACTAGCTTCGGTATATCCACATATGCATTAGTAGATATTTCTCCCGCCACTAATATCAACCCTGTAGTAGCAGTTGTTTCACAAGCAACTCTTGATGTTGGATCTTTCTCTATAAGAGCATCCAATATTGCATCCGAAATCTGATCACAAAGCTTATCTGGATGTCCTTCCGTTACGGATTCTGATGTAAATAAATGTCTCGCCATATTTTTTCCTTTCTTTTTTCAACTTATTGTTTCTACTCTTTATGACTTTTTTCTAAATACTTTATTACTGTACTGTGATTATCTATCACAACCTATCATTACCTATCGTCACCAAACTATATTTCTAAAAAATAAGACCTCTCATTCACTGAGAGGCCACTATTTCAATACAAAATAATACTAGCTAACCTCATCTTTCAAAACAATACCTTGGCATCGTTTTGTAGGATTTAGCACCGTCAGAATGCGGTTGCTGGGCGTCACAGGGCCTGTCCCTCAGCCACTCTTGATAAGGCAAATCAAGATTTCTTCAATTTATAGAACAATATTATCATTAAAACGATTAATTGTCAATATGTAATATTCAAAATATTTTACACTATTCTTATTTGTCAACACATATGTCACACTATTCTAAACTGTCAATAGATATGCCACACTATTTTGACGTCGTTACAGGGCTTATACTGTCCCTGCTATTTCTAAAATGTCAACTGAGCCCAAAGCGATTCCTGTTCCCAATGCAACACAATTGATAGGCTCTTCGGCCAATCTAACCCTCAAGCCTGTCATTTCAGATATTTTTTTATCCATACCGTATAACAATGCACCGCCACCAGTCAGTACGATTCCTCTTTCAGCTATATCAGATGCCAATTCTGGAGGTGTATCCTGTAGAACCTTTATTACCAAATTGACTATCTGTCCCACACTGTCACTCATCGCATCCATTATTTCAAGAGAGCTAACTGTTATAGATTTTGGTAACCCATTCGTTAAATCTCTACCAGTTATCTTGATAAATCTTTCTTCTCTCCTTCTATACGCACAGCCTATGTCTATTTTTATTCTTTCGGCAGTTCTTTCTCCGATAATGACATTATAATTTCTCTTAATATATCTTATTATATCCAAGTCAAACTTACTGCCACCTGTTTTGATAGACTTACTTACTACTGTTCCACCCAAAGAGATTACAGCTATATCAGTCGTTCCACCACCAATATCAACCACCAGATTCCCCCCTGGAACTGTAATATCTATACCTGCACCTATTGCCGCAGCAATTGGCTCTTCTATCAATAATACTTCTCTTGCACCAGCGTGTTTAACTGCATCTTGCACAGCCTTTTTTTCTATGTCATTTATATTCGTAGGTACGGATACCATAATTCTAGGCATCACAATTTTACCCATTCCTTTTTTATTTCCCAGCATCTCGATAAAGCCTCTAAGCATTTTTTCAGCATTATCGTAATCTGAAATAACACCACTCATCATCGGTCTAATAGCCTCAATATCCTTTGGCGTTTTACCAATCATCTTATAGGCCTCATGACCAACTGCAATGACTTCGTCGATTCTATTATCAACTGCCACTACCGATGGTTCATTCAATACTATACCCTTGTCGTTTACAACTATCAGTACATTCGCAGTACCTAAATCTATACCAATATCCATTCCAGCCATAACAATCCTCCTCAATATTAATATTTAAATTAATAAATACCATCGTTAATATTTAAATCGATAAATATCATCAATGTAATAGTTGAAACCATAGCCTGCCACCGACTCATCATAACGAATCAATATGCTGACTTTTAAAAGCTAATCCTCAACTATTTCAACATCCCCTCCAAGGGCTCTCATTTTTTTGTCTATATCAACATAACCTCTTTGAATATGGTATACTTCACCAATATTAGTGATGCCGTCAGCAACCAAACCGCAAAGAATAAGTGCTGCACCAGCTCTTAAGTCAGTTGCAGTAACGTCTGCTCCAACTAGATTATCAACTCCATTTACAACGGCACTTCTGCCATCGATTTTAATATTTGCACCCATTCTATTAAACTCAGTTACATGCATAAATCTATTCTCGAACACTGTTTCTATAACTACTCCAGTCCCCTCAGCCAACGTTAGCATAGCCATAAATTGAGCCTGAACATCAGTCGGGAATCCAGGATGAGGAAGTGTTTTGATATCTATCGGTTTAATTTTTTCGTTACCTATTACTCTAATGGAATTTTCGCCTTCAATAATCGTAGCCCCAGCCTCTGAAAGTTTTGCTATAACTGGTTTTAAGTGATCAATTATCACGTTTTCAACCACGATGTCACCCTTTGTCATAGCAGCAGCAACCATATAAGTCGACGCTTCTATTCTATCTGGTATTATCGTATGCTCAGCACCATGTAGCTTTGAAACACCTTTTATCTTTATTGTATTCGTACCTGCTCCTCTAACTGAAGCACCCATTTCATTCAAAAAATTTGCCAAATCCACTATTTCTGGTTCTTCAGCGGCATTTTCAATAACAGTAGTCCCATCTGCAAGCACAGAAGCCATGATAATATTTTGAGTTGCACCAACTGAAGGAAAATCCAAGTATAACTTGTTACCTATCAATTTTTCAGCTCTAGCCTCAACAAAGCCATGATCCATATTAATCTCTGCTCCAAGAGCCTTAAATCCTTTTAGATGCAAATCTATAGGTCTTGTACCAATCGCACATCCTCCTGGCATAGAAATCTTTGTATGATTAAATCTAGCCAACAAAGGTCCCATAACCAAAAAAGACGCTCTCATTTTCTTTACTAGCTCATAAGGTGCTTCACATGTATTAATCGTTGAAGAATCAACTGTTAAAATGTTATTCTCGTATGTAACCTCTGCACCCAAATGCTTTAAAAGATCTGAAATAACATGAACATCCCTAAGATTTGGAACGCTCTTTAAAACACATCTTTCATTTGCCAGCAATGTCGCAGCAATAATTGGCAAAACAGCATTTTTTGCACCATCTATTTTAACAGATCCTTTTAATGGACCACTCTTTTTTACTCTAATTCTCGGCATAATTGTACTCCCTTTTAATAAATTCGTTATCATTCATTCAAAATTTTCATTATATCTTTATGTCATAAACGGACATCATTTTAGTTGTCCAAAACTTCATTCAATATTTTTTTATCTTCATTTATAAAAAATATATTTCGTTTTCTGTTCTCAGCAATCCACTAATAGCAAGTTTTTATGATTATATTACTTATAAATGAACACAAATATCTACTATACTTTTATATACTTATTTTGGCAATATGTCAACAGTTATTTTAAAATTAGTCTGAGTATTGACATCTTTATAAGAATCCCAATACTCAGACAGAAGAAAGGTATTAACATCCAATTTTATTTTCAATTATTTGAGCCAAGCCATTTGCTAGGTTTTCGATCTGTTCAAGGTCTTTTCCTTCCAACATAACTCTTACTAGAGGCTCAGTTCCAGAAGGTCTGATCAAAACTCTTCCCTTTCCATCCATGATTTTTTCTATTCTATCAATTTCAGATGCAATTTCCTCAAAATCCATATAAGTGCTCTTGCATTCGTTCTTCACCTTTACATTGACCAATACCTGTGGATATTGATCCATGATTTTTGTAGCTTCAGATAATTTTATACCCTTTTCTACAAGAATCGATGCTAAAACCAAAGATGACATTGTTCCGTCACCAGTAGTGTTATAATCCAAGAATACCAAATGACCAGACTGCTCTCCGCCAAGAGAATAACTTCCCTTAACCATCTCTTCCAAAACGTATCTATCTCCGACTTTTGTAGTTTCAAGATTGATTCCATTTTCCTTTGCTGAAATAAATAACCCAATGTTGCTCATTACAGTGACTACCAATGTGTCATTTTTTAGCATTCCCTTTTCCTTCATACTGGCAGCACAAATCATCATAATTTTGTCACCATCGACAATTTCGCCATTCTCGTCCACTGCGATCAATCTATCTGCATCACCATCGTAAGCCATCCCGAAATCAGCCTTTTCTTCTATAACTTTTTTCTGAAGACCTTCAGGATGAGTAGATCCACATGATTTATTTATATTCGTTCCATCAGGATTACAGTTTATTTCGATTACTTCAGCTCCCAACAATCTAAAAGCCATCGGAGCAACCTTGTACGAAGCCCCATTAGCACAATCTAAAACAACTTTTAGGTCGCTAAAATCCGCCTCTATGTGAGAAATTACATTTTCAACGTATTCCTTAGCGGCGTCATGCTTAAAAATCTTTCTACCTACCTCATCTCCAGTAGGTAAAACATCTATTAGAGCCATATTATCAATATATTTTTCTATTTCTAATTCAATTTCATCTGCCAATTTAAATCCTTTATCGTTGAAAAACTTAATTCCGTTATATTCAACTGGATTATGCGAAGCAGAAATTACAACACCACAATCAGCGTTATATTTTCTGGTCAAATAAGCCACAGCTGGTGTCGGTACAACTCCTACTGTAACAACATCACATCCAACAGACATCAACCCAGAAACAAGTGCTGCTTCAAGCATATCACCTGAGATTCTAGTATCTTTTCCTACAACCACGCTAACCTGTTCTCTTCCTCTAGTCAAAACAAAGCCACCAGCTCTTCCAAGCTTATATGCCATTTCACAAGTCAATTCCGTGTTTGCAATTCCTCTGACACCATCTGTTCCAAAATATTTTCTCATTATTGTATTCACCTCATAAATATGTATCAATATATATTTTACCACATATTCATATAATTTTCTCGTTTTTTTCGCAAAAAAAGACCGTTGTAATAAATTACAACGGTCAAAATATCAATTTATTAGTTTTTCTGACTCATTACTGCATTATAACCAGCTTCTAATGCCTGTCTATTAACAGGAATAAATTTTTCCTTACTCTTTCCGAAAACCTTCTTGAAAGCTTCTAAAACTGAGTCTATATTAACAGAATCATCGATTGCTAAAAAAGCACCAAGCATTACCATATTTGCAAACTTTGGTCCACCCAATTGATTAGAAATATCAACAGCATCAATGTAGTATGACTGAACATCATCTCTATCACATTTCTCATGTATTAGTGAACTGTTTATCAATACAACTCCACCAGGAATTACATCATCTTGGAACTTTGTCAATGAAGGAGAATTCATTATTATAGCTGCGGTAGCATCATCAGTTATTATTGGAGAACCAACTGGCTCATCAGAAATAGTAACTGAACAGTTAGCAGTACCACCACGCATTTCTGGTCCATATGATGGCAACCAAGAAACTTCCTTATTTTCTAGCATTCCGGCATAAGTCATCAACTGACCCATAGACATAACACCCTGTCCACCGAATCCTGCACAAATAACTCTAGATGTACTCATTTATTTTTCCTCCTTTGCTGCTGCTAAATCAATATCTTTGAAATTCTGAACTGGATAGTAAGGCACCATGTTGTCTCTTAACCACTGTAAAGCATCAGGAGCACTCATACCCCAGTTAGTAGGACAAGTAGATAAAACTTCTACCATTGAGAATCCTAAACCAGCCATCTGAACATCAAAAGCTTTTCTTATTGCTTTCTTAGCTTTTCTAACTTCACCAGGAGTATCCACTCTAACTCTTTCTATATAAGTTGCACCAGTCAAAGTTGAAAGCATTTCAGACATTCTGATTGGGTAACCATGAAGCTTAGGATCTCTACCGCCTTGACAAGTAGTAGCTTTTTCACCTATCAATGTAGTTGGAGCCATCTGTCCACCTGTCATACCATAAGTAGTGTTGTTAACGAATATTACAGTTATGTTTTCACCTCTATTTGCAGCATGTACTATTTCTGCAGTACCGATTGAAGCAAGGTCTCCGTCACCTTGATAGGTAAATACAGTGTGTTCTGGGAAAACTCTCTTTATTCCAGTAGCAACAGCAGGAGCTCTACCATGAGCAGCTTCATGCATATCACAGTTAAAATAATTGTATGCCAATACTGAACATCCAACAGGAGCAACACCTATTGAAGTTCCTAGTACTTCCATTTCTTCCAATACTTCACCAACTAATCTATGGATTATACCATGAGTACATCCTGGACAGTAATGTGTCTGTGCATCAGTTAAACCAGTTGTTTTTTTGAAAATTACAGCCATTACTTAACACCTCCCATAATATCTTTTGCTCTTGCCATTATTTCTTTTGGTTCTGGAACCATTCCACCTGGTCTACCATAGAAATGAACTGGATGTCTACCATTAGAACCAAGCTTAACATCTTCTACCATCTGTCCCAAACTCATTTCAACTACGAACAAGTTTTTACAAGCAGGAATTTCATCAAATGCTTTGTATGGGTATGGCCAAACAGTCTTAGGTCTTATCAAACCAACTTTGTATCCTTCTTCTCTCAAATCATTTACACAATTCTTAACAACTCTTGCCATAGTTCCGTATGCTACGAAAACTAATTCTGCATCTTCAGTTCTATCCATTTCGTACTGAACTTCTTCTTTTTCTATTAATTCGTATTTTCTCTGTAAATGATAGTTGTGCTCTTCCAATATTTCTGGAGACAGATAAAGTGAATTTATAATATTAGGCTTTCTTTCTCCCTTAGTACCAGTAGTTGCCCAATCTTTAGGAGGAAGCTGTCTAACTTTTCTTTCCTTATCAAAATCAACTGGTTCCATCATCTGACCGATCATACCATCTAGTAAAACTAGAACAGGAGTTCTATACATTTCAGCAACATCAAAAGCATCCTGAATCATATCGCATGCTTCCTGTACACTTGCTGGAGCATATACTGGAGTTCTGTAGTCACCGTCTCCACCACCTCTAGTTGTCATGAAATAGTCCGACTGCGAAGGTTGAATTGATCCCAAACCAGGGCCACCTCTCACTACGTTTAATACAACGCAAGGTACTTCAGCACCTGCACAGTATGTTATACCTTCTTGCTTTAGTGCAATACCAGGTGAAGAAGATGAAGTAAGTACTCTCGCACCACAACCACCTGCACCGTAAACCATATTAATTGCTGCAACTTCAGATTCTGCTTGTACAAAAGTTCCTCCGATAGCTGGTAATTCTCTTGATAAATATTCTGGCAACTCACTTTGTGGAGTTATTGGGTAACCGAAGAAGTATCTACATCCAGCCACCATAGCTGCTTTACCAAAAGCTTCGTTACCTTTCATTAGTATCTTTGCCATGTAAAATCCCTCCTAATAATTAATCTCTTTCTACCGTAATAACTGCGTCTGGACACATAAGAGCACAACTTGCGCAACCTATGCATTCTTCCATTTTCACAACGTGAGCCGGATTATATCCCTTTGAATTCACCTTAGACATATCAAGCTCAATTATCTTTTTTGGACATACTGAAATGCAATTACCGCATCCCTTACAGTACTTCTGATCAAAAGACACTCTACCTTTAGCCATTTGTATTGCCTCCTTAAATAATAAAATTAGTCTAAAAAATATTTAAAACACAACTACATCATCCAATCATCACGCAAATATAGATTAATTGGAATAATATCACCTTCGAAGTCCTCAGGAATCTCTTTTACAAGAGCTTCAAGACAAGAAATGAACTTGATAGGAATGTTTTTAAGTTTTGAAACTTTTCTGCACACCTCTTGCCCTTTTTTGATATCTTCTATTGTAGTGGCTTTAAGCATATGAGTATTGTTGATTAAACCTGTCACCCTCAACTTTGAAGCCTTTTCGATTTCGTCAATATACCTCATAACCTCCTCTGCCGTCTGTGTTTTTTCTCTGTTTGCATTGACAACGAAAAACATATCATAATCGTCATCATCAATCATATTTTTATATCTAGCAATAACAGTCGCACCAACCTTATCACCACCCAAATCAATAATATTATTATAATCCTTATTTAGTAGTGGTGTATGAATTTCAGCAGATAACGCTGGAATATCCAGTGTAGGTGCATCAACAGAACTGCTTATTAGATGTATTCCATTTTCCTCTAAAAACTCTTTCCTTCCTCTAGATCTAAAGTAAACATTCACTACATCCAAATCCGAAATAGCCAATCTTCCCTCAACTTCCTTCCTTAGCTTTAACGCATAATTGATAGAAAACTCACTTTTTCCACTTCCATAATGACCTGTTATTATTCTTATTCTCTTTGTCTTTTCCATTTTTCTCTCCTTATTTATCTAAATTCTCAATCTCCAGATAACAAGGCCGATAAAAAAACTATTTCCCTGCAACGATATTGAAACTCATCTTAGGAAAAGCTTTATTGTTCGTCATAATTTTGAGCCTTTTCCTCACCTTTTAAAACTCTCAATCCGCCAAGAGCCAATGCTATCATTTCATCTTCGCCCGGATATACCTTAACCTCGCTGATAAATGAAACTCTTTCAGAAATCATAGCTGTAAACATTTTAGAATACGCTATTCCCCCAGTTAAAAGTACTGCATCAACTTTTCCCTTTAGAACTGCCGAGCAAGCACCGATTTCCTTTGCTATTTGATATGCCATTGCTTCATATACAAGCTTTGCCTTTTCGTCACCATTGTCGATCATCGTTTCAACATCTCTTGCATCATTTGTATTCAAATATGAAACGAGACCGCCGTTTCCAGTGATTTTTTTCTTCATATCATATAAAGTCAGTTTTCCACTGTAGCACATCTCAACTAAACTACCAACTGGAACCCCACCACTTCTTTCAGGTGAGAATGGTCCTTCACCATCTAGTGCATTGGCAACATCCACTACCATTCCATGCTCGTGAGCACCGACAGAAATTCCACCACCCATATGGGCAATTATCAAATTCAAATCCTCGTATTTTTTTCCAACTTCACTTGCATATCTTCTTGCAATTGCTTTTTGATTTAGTGCATGGAAAATACTAGTTCTATCAACATCAGCCATACCAGATATTCTAGCTACTGGTTTAAGCTCGTCAACTACAACTGGATCAACTATAAAAGCAGGGATTCCAAGCTCATTGGAGAACTCGTTGGCGATTATACCACCAAGATTTGATGCGTGTTGTCCAGAAACTCCAACCTTCAAATCATCAAGCATACTCTTAGTCACAGTGTATGTCCCACCTTTGATAGGCTTCAACAATCCACCTCTCCCAACAACACAATCTAGATCCTTTAGATCTATATTTGCATTCTGTAATTCATTTTCAATAACTTCTTTTCTAAAATTAAACTGATCAGAAATATTTTTATATTTCCCAATTTCTTCAGATGAATGTCTCAAAGTTTTCTCAAAAACTTCTGATTCATTATCAAAAACCGCAATCTTTGTAGATGTAGATCCTGGATTAATGGTAAGAATCTTGTAACTTTCCTTCATTTTTTACCTCCATAAATGGGATTTTTTCGTCTATTGGTCGAGTTCGTCAGTATAACTAGACAACCGATACAATATAACGTTTTCATCAAAACTAATTACACATACCCTTTTATACATTTTGTTTAAAAATACTATTTTTCAAAATATATTGTATACTATTATTGTATAACTAAAATAAAGAAGTTGCAACAAAAAATTTATCAAACGAAATTTTCTTAAATTAATAATCTAAAGTACACTTTATAATTTAGCTTATATTTTTATTTTTATTTAATTTTCTGAAGTTTCAATCATTCTAGTATTTTTTGAAAATAACATACCAATCTTTTTTTAACAAAAAATAATGATAACTAAATTTATTTTTTTAGTTATCATTATTATGCCATTATTCATTTTTTATTAATTCAACCTGTGAAATGTCACCTTTTATTTTAATATTATTAGGAACGCTCAATTTGATCAATTTTGAGTCATTATTATCTACAATATCATCTTTTATTTCCTCTGTGATAATCTCATCTATATTTTTTAAAGTTTCATTATTTCCCAGTATAACCACTTTGTCAGGATTTGTCGATAGATTAGGCAACAGATATTTATCTCCAGAATACTTCACCCTAACCGGAACCTCCTTTGACATAGTCTGCATTATTTTAACCTTTATCTTCTTGTTTGAAATCTTCACATTAACAGGCGCGCCACCACTTGTGTATGCTACGAGTGCAAAATTCACAGTGCTATTATTTTCAACTGAAAGTTTTTCTTTTGGAATAACTCCGCCAACATAACTTACACTGTTAACCAACTCACTTGGACCACTTATTTCAACCTCATTTTCCTCTGGAATAACTTCACTTATTTCATTTTTTTCCGATAGCGGAACCTCTATTTTTACATCTACCTTTTTCGTAATTGCTTTTTCAAGATTAATAGCAAAGCTGGCATCCTTCAATTCTCTTGATACTCTATTTGATATATTTGTCCTAAGAGTAATGATATTCTTCCCCTCTACAGGATTCACAATATCTGCATATATATCTACATTATTTTTATTTAACTTTTGTATTTCTGACAGTTTTCCTTCAACTGTAATATCCGTTTTCAAATCTTCAACAGGATAAATTACGAACCCCTGTCTCTCCAAATCAGACGAATTTGTAATAGTAATAGGAATATTTTCAATAACTTTTTTATCTTCAGGATCCACTACAGCTATTACATACATCCACAATATAACAGCTGCAAGAACAGAAATTATTTTGGTACGTAAATTATTTTTTGAAAGTATGTTTTTTTTCATAAAATCTCCTTTCAACTAGTTTTTCTTGATAAAATCTTTAATAAATCCGAAATTATTTTCGTGTCTTTTCTCTTCAAATTCTCTCAATATATTAAAAAGCCTTTCTTTGGCGATATTTCGATAAATCTTACCTGACCTAGCAATTGAAACTTTACCACTTTCTTCTGATACAATAATAGTTAGGCAGTCTGATATTTCACTTATACCAATTCCTGCTCTGTGCCTAGTTCCCAAATCCTTGCTCAAATCCTTCCTTTGAGTAAGAGGAAGAAAACACGCAGCCGACAATACTTTTAAATCTCTCACAATAACCGCTCCGTCGTGAAGCGGAGTATTTGGAACAAATATATTGCAAATCAACTGTTTTGTAATTTCACCATTTATTTTGGTTCCAGTTTCAGTTATCTCATTCAGTTTTGTTTTACCCTCTATAACTACAAGTGCCCCTATCTTCTTTTCTGCCATATCGTAAACAGCATCTAGTAGTGATTCTATAGATTCAATTAAATCCATATCGTATTTAGATGCCGCCTGAGGTCCCAATTTTCTAATGCTAGTATTTCTTCCTATATGTTCAAGCCCAGCTCTTAGCTCTGGTTGGAAAATAATGAATGGCAAAATAAACCCTACTTCCAATATTTTCACCAATATCCAATATAGTGTATGCAATTTAAATATTCCACTTAACTGAGTGGCAACTAACAAGATAACAACTCCCTTAAACAACTGCTCAGCCCTCGTATCTTTTATAAACATCAATATTTTATAAAAGATATAGGCAATTATCATCATGTCGACCACATCATTAATACTTATCTTTGTAATTATTTGGAATAATTGATTAAAAAATAAATTTAATGAAACCATCCTTACCTCCCAAAACAAAAACACTAATATTCACTTCATTTATCTTATCTATATTTTACTACATTATTCATAAGATAGAATTAATTTTTTGATAAAAATATATTTTTTTATCAAAAAAAGACTTCACTTACGTAAAGTCTAACTAAAACAGTGAGCGCACAGGGATTCGAACCCCGGACACACGCCTTAGAAGGGCGTTGCTCTATCCAGCTGAGCTATGCACCCATATATAATTGGAGCGGGAAACGAGATTCGAACTCGCGACTTCGACCTTGGCAAGGTCGCGCTCTACCGCTGAACTATTCCCGCATATGGCGACCTGGAAGGGGCTCGAACCCTCGACCTCCAGCGTGACAGGCTGGCATTCTAACCAACTGAACTACCAGGCCGCAATATTAATTGGTGGGAGTAACAGGGCTCGAACCTGTGACCCCCTGCTTGTAAGGCAGATGCTCTCCCAGCTGAGCTATACTCCCATAAATATAATTGGAGCGGGTGAAGGGGATCGAACCCTCACAGCTGGCTTGGAAGGCCAGAACTCTACCATTGAGCTACACCCGCATATAAAAAATGACTCCTAGGGGAATCGAACCCCTGTTACCGCCGTGAAAGGGCGGTGTCTTAACCGCTTGACCAAGGAGCCAAGTATTTAATTTGGTTGCGGAGGAAGGACTTGAACCTTCGACCTTCGGG
>NZ_VUNE01000003.1 GCF_009695815.1 Peptostreptococcus porci
CTTGGTTTGTTTGTGGTTTAAATTTCTAACAAAACTTACATAGTCTTATTATTATTTAAACGATTAATCAATTTGCTCTTTTGAGCTTATTGAATTAACCTGCTGTTCAATTTTCAAAGTTCATTTTAACTGTCTATCGTTAAGTCGATAGTCAATTACATTAAATGGTCGAGGTGGAGGGACTCGAACCCCCGGCCCCATGGTCCCAAACCACGTGCGCTACCAAACTGCGCTACACCTCGTCCAAAGTGGCGGAGAAGGAGGGATTCGAACCCTCGCACCGGTTACCCAGCCTAATCCCTTAGCAGGGGATCCTCTTGAGCCTCTTGAGTACTTCTCCATGTATTATTGACAACATAAAACTCTTCCTATGGCATTACCCTAGAAAAAGTAAAATGGCGGAGAGGGTGGGATTCGAACCCACGGTGCCTTTCAGCATCACTGGTTTTCAAGACCAGCTCCTTAAACCACTCGGACACCTCTCCAAAATGATCTATCCGCGACTCGAACGCGGGACACCTTGATTAAAAGTCAAGTGCTCTACCGACTGAGCTAATAGACCATATTATAAATTTTTAGTGGAGCTGGTGATAGGAATCGAACCTACAACCTGCTGATTACAAGTCAGCTGCTCTACCGTTGAGCCACACCAGCAAAATATGGTGGGAGTAACAGGGCTCGAACCTGTGACCCCCTGCTTGTAAGGCAGATGCTCTCCCAGCTGAGCTATACTCCCATATGACTCCTAGGGGAATCGAACCCCTGTTACCGCCGTGAAAGGGCGGTGTCTTAACCGCTTGACCAAGGAGCCAAGAAATCAAAAGCTCCAAGGGTGGGGCTCGAACCCACAGCCTACCGGTTAACAGCCGGTTGCTCCACCATTGAGCTACCTTGGAATAACGTGGCTATTTCTTATTCTCCCAGGCAGCTTCCCACCAAGTACCTTCAGCGCTAAAGAGCTTAACTTCTGTGTTCGGAATGGGAACAGGTGTATCCTCCTCGCTATAATAACCACATTATTTGCTTTTGTTTTTGTTTTCTTTTGTCCCTCATCAAGGACAAGTATTATATTATCATAGTTGAATTTATTCGTCAACACTTTTTCTATTTTTTTTTGTTATTTTTTTTATTTTTTTATTTTTTCGAACTAGAACCTATTATTTCGCAATAATAATATGCCTTATTCAGCGAACAATAGAATTATTATTTATTAAAAACAGTCATATAATTTATTTTTTTATTTTTTAATTGCACTCAAAATTATTCGGAAAATATGTAAAAAACCTATAACGATAGCATATATTTTTTATACATTTCCTTGAATTCCTTTTTCCTTCTTCTAGAAATCGGCAGTTCATCTCCATTTTTCATCATCACAGATTCATTCTTCACACATATAACGTGCGAATAATTAATCATCAATCCTCTGTATATTTCAAAAAAAATCTTATTATCAAACTCAAAAGGAAACTCTGTCATATACCTATATCTCGTATGATACAAATGCTTGTCAGTATGAATGTATAGATAACCACCGATCCTCTCGACATAATGAATATCATTTATAGTCATAGGTATATCACCATTATGAGTTTTAATAAGACGATTATCTGTATATATTTCGATAACATCCATCAACCTATTCATAACTACTGGTAGCTCCTTTTCTAGGTTTGATTTTCTTACAAAAGCAAAGGTATTAATGTCAAACACCTCATATACTCTTTCACTCTTATTAGTTACAAATATGAAAATCCCATTTTTATCCATTATTCTGACCTTTGTAGCCAACTCAATCCCATCATCAGCTCCCAACTCTATATCAAAAAAGTAAATACTATACTCATTATACTCTAGTGACTTTGTAAATTCTCTTGCTGATTCATATGAAAAAATCTCAATTTCCAAATTTTTTTTCGAAAAAAACAAATTCAGCTCACCAGCAATCAAATCAATAAAGTTTCTATCATCTTCACAAACGGCAATTTTAAGCATACCTCCACCACCATTAAAGAATTTCTATATATTAAAATACATTGATACCCTATACTCACTTCCATCCTTACTAACATCAATATCACCGAAATTTTTCTCCACTATCTCTTCGACTATTCGGCAACCATATCCTCTACGTATATTCTCCTTATTTGAGTAGTTTCTTTCGATACCATCAATATGTTTATTTTTTTCATCATATGTATTTACTATATTATACACCAAGCTACTCCCCTTTGGAAACATCTCAATATTAATATATGGATTATCAACATGCGAGCAAGCCTCAATTGAATTATCGATGGTATTAAACAATATTGCACTCAATTCGTATTGATCAATTTTTATCCTATTGGGAACAGTTGCTTTGATATCATATTTGATTCCAAATTTTTCCATATCATCAATTTTTTCATTTAGTATGATATCCACTATTTCGTTGCCACTTCTAATTTTAACAGGCAGAGTATTTCCAGTATTTTTAAGAGGTTTAATATATTCCCGAATTTTTGCAGAGCTACTACCGCTTCCATCTTCTTTTTTCGACAAAACATCGATTACCTTCATATGATTACTGATATCATGGCTTATCTTGGATACTTGCTCACTATGAGAAATTATTTTGTCCAAATAATTATCAGCATATTTCCTCATGTGATTTTCCACTTCTTTTTCATATAAATTCTTGTACAGATTATTTGCTTTCAGATAAAAATAAAAGTTCAAAAGCACTAAAAAGATTATACCTATTATAAGTATTATTCCATTATCGCTCATAGCATTATAAAATATCGAGTCCGCCTCGTCACCAATCTTTTTTAAACTAGAGTACGGAATTACATTTTTCAAGCTTTCAATCTTTCCTATCAATAATATGATAACAACATATATTGTTATCAGTATCTTTTCATCAATAGAGTCAAAATATAATCCATTACTATGTCTCCATTTGGATACATATCTATACATCAAATAAGTTACAGCCATAGGGATGATGGCAAATTCAACAAATAACTGTAAAACTGTGCACAAATCACTCTGAAAAGCTTTCAACCCAAATCTCACCGTCATTTTAATGCTACAAAAGACAACTATCATATAGGATACCTTTAAAACTAACGCATAGATTAAAGATAACAATTCACAATAGCTGACTCTATATCTCTTTTTCACGTAAAAATATATTAATGCCAAAAGCATAAAATCACTATATCCGAAAAAGCCATATATGTTTAATATCAATGAAATATGTATTTGACAAAAAACAGTATATATCATAAATATCAAAGAAAATGAAATAACATCTACAATTACATCCTTCTTTTTTCCTGCCTCACCTTTCAAGAAAAATATCATCATTAATCCTGTAATAATCTCTGATATATAAAAATGAATACCCTCAGAAATCAAATTGCCTATCATAATAATTCCACCTCACTGCCTTTACATTTCTTTTTTATATTTTCATATCAATATTTGCTTTGTATTTTCATAAAAACCCTTGTTTTATGCTTTCACTGCAATCTTTATTTTCTAATATACCATAGAATTGACGATATTTATATAAAGTGTGACAAAAGGTAGTAATATTGATATTAAAGGTACCACATTAGGTAATTTAACCTCTGTGATACCTTTGGCTGTAATCTAGTCTCTTAAAATATTTAAATCCTCTCCAGACATTATTTTTTTCATAGTTCTCATCGAGCACATTTTTCCACACATAGTACAAGTGTCTTCATGCTCTGGCGTAGATTCTTTTCTGTATCTTCTGGCTTTTTCCTCATCAATGGCTAGTGAAAACATAGTTTCCCAATCTATATCAGCCCTTGCCTTTGACATTTTGTCATCCCAATCTCTGGCATAAGGAACTTTCTTTGCAATATCGGCTGCATGGGCAGCAATTTTCGTAGCAATGATACCTTCCTTCATATCTTCCAAATCAGGTAGTCTTAGATGCTCTGCAGGTGTCACATAGCATAGAAAATCAACTCCTGCACTTGCAGCAATTGCACCACCAATCGCAGAGGTTATATGATCGTAACCAGGTGCAATATCAGTTACCAAAGGTCCTAACACATAAAATGGAGCCCCATGACAAAGTCTTTTCTGTAGCTTTACATTTGCCTCAATTTCATCAATAGCCATATGACCAGGACCTTCAATCATCACCTGTACATTTCTTTCCCAAGCTCTCAGAGTCAATTCTCCCAAAGTTATCAATTCTTTTATCTGTGCTGCATCAGTTGCATCTTTTGTACATCCTGGTCTCAAAGCATCTCCCAGACTTAAAGTTAAATCATATTCCTCACAGATATCCAAAAGCTCATCATATCTTTCATAGAATGGATTTTCTGCATTATTTAACTCCATCCATGCGTACATTAGAGACCCACCTCTTGAAACAATATTTGTCAATCTCTTATTTCTTTTGAAAACCTCCATCGCTTCCCTATTCATTCCGGCATGAATAGTTACGAAGTCCACCCCATCTTTTGCGTGCTTTCTGACAACCTCTAGGAATTCATCTGAAGTGATGTCTTTAAGCTCTTTATCATAGAAACCTATGGCATCATAAACGGGAACAGTTCCTATCATAGCAGTGGACATTGCTATCAGCTTCTTTCTAAATTCCTCTGTCTTACCAAAGGAACTCAAATCCATAATCGCTTCTACCTTCATATCAATAGCTTTTTTTACCTTTTCGAGTTCTTTATCCACATCTGGGCAATCTCTGGAAATCCCCAAATTCACATTGACTTTTGTACTCAATCCATTTCCTACGCCCTCCGCCATCAAGCTCTTATGATTGATATTTGCAGGAATTGCTATTTCCCCTTTTGCAACTCTCTCCATTAATATATCAGGATTCATGAACTCCTTTTCTGCCACCCTCTTCATTTCAGGTGTCAATATCCCTTTTTTCGCTGCTTCCATCTGTGTTTTATACATTTTCTATTCGTGCAAATAAAATTGCACTTCCTCCTTATTATTTATTTTAAGCTGGCATTTAGTAATTAGCCTTTATAATTTTTACAAACTCTTCCGTTCTCATCTTGCAATCGTCGTTATTCAAAATATCCGAAATTATGCAGACCCCATCAGCACCTTTTTTCAAAATTTTATCCACATTTTCCATATTTATTCCACCGATAGCCAAAACAGGAATATGAACATTTCCTATTATTTTTTCAACCTCTTCATCAGAAATGATCGAAGTATCCGATTTTGTGATAGTATTATAAACCGCACCCATACCAATATAATCAGCTCCTTTATCTTGAGCTATCTTTGCCTCTTCATATGACTTAGCCGAAATGCCTATGATTTTATTATGTCCAATCAGCCTTCTTGCGATTTCTATTGGCATATCACTCTGACCAATATGTATACCATCAGAATCAACTGCCAAAGCAATATCTATTCTGTCATTAACGATAAACAACGCATTGTACTTTTCGCATAGTCCTTTTATTCTCAACGCCCTCTCGTAGAATCTACCAGTATCCATTTCTTTTTCTCTTAACTGGACGACCTTTGCACCACCCTTAAGAGCATCTTCCACACAGCAATAAAAATCCTTACCCAAACACGCCTTTTCATCTGTTACAAGATACATACTATATTTTGACTCAATACACTGAAAATTAATCTTTCCATATTTTTCAACCTTCTGTGCATTCAGCTCGAAAATATTATCCATAAGCCTTTGCCTATATGTACCTATGGGAACACCATCCTCCAATGCCATCTCTCCACACAAGCTCATAGAAACAACTCCACAAATAGCACTTACCAGAGGATTTTTTGTCGCCCCCAAAAAGCTTCCGCATAAAGATGCAATCATACATCCAGTACCTGTAATATACGCCAATTTATCAGATTGATTTTCTACAGTGACCACTATACTTCCATCAGTGATAATATCGATCTTTCCAGTAACAGCACATACACAGTTATACTTATTTGCTACTTTTATGGCTGCATCTTTCGCCAATAAGCTATCCAGCTCCGAATCCACCCCTTTGGTTTTGACGTTTTCACCAGATAAATATAGTATTTCTGAAGCATTGCCCTTGATTATACTCGGATGAACCTCTTTTAAAAAATCAAACACCGAATCATTTCTGTATTTTGTAGCACCAGCTCCGACTGGGTCAAAGACAATTCCAATATTTTTTTCATTGGCTATCCTTCCTGCCTTTGTCATAGTTGCCAAGCTTTCTTTTCCAATCCCACCAAAGTTTATCACCAAAGAATCAGAAATAGATGTCATCTGATCAGCTTCCTCAAACGAATCACCCATCACAGGGGAAGCACCAATAGCAAGGGTAACATTTGCACAATCGTTGATAGTCACGTAGTTTGTGATCTGCTCAACTAACGGCTTTTTCATCCTGACTGACGAGAACGCTTCTAGAATATCCTTTTTCAACCTATCAATTTTCATTTCACACCTCCAAATATCAAATATTTGATTCTGAAACTAGCTCTAATTTCAGCAAATCATAAATTTCTCCCATCGGATTTGTAGGCCCATTTCCATGACCTATATTCAATGAGTGTTTTATAGCATTTGTAACAAAAACCTTAGACACAGCAACTGCCTCTTCAAGAGAAAAACCTTTTGCCAAATATGATGCAATTGCCGAAGACAACGTACAACCAGTTCCATGAGTATTCTTTGTTTCTATTCTTTGATTATCAAGCCTGATAACGCTCATATCTTTTTTTATGAGAACATCACATGGCTCATCGTCCAAGTGCCCCCCTTTTACTAAAACACTACATCCAAATCGCTTGACAATTTCTCTACCAATACATTCCATTCCCTCAACAGAATTGATATCAGCTATCTTGTTTCCAGTCATCATTTCGTAAATACACTTTGCTTCAGATAAATTTGGCGTTATCAACTCCGCCATATTAAACAGCTTCTCTTGTAATGATTTTTTTGCTTTATCATCTATCAAATCGTGTCCAGAGGTCGAAACCATTACAGGATCCACGACAATATGCTCAACACCCCATTTTTTTATGTTTTTATATACGGATTCGATAATTTCCAAGCTCGATAGCATACCAATTTTAATAGCATCCACTCTAATATCATCATAGATTGCATTCAATTGCTCGACGACCATCTTCTGTGAAACGTTTTCTACATAGTTCACACCCATCGTATTTTGAGCTGTCAGTGCTGTTATAACGCTCATACCATACACTCCACAAGAAGCAAATGTCTTTAAGTCTGTTTGAATACCGGCACCTCCACTACAATCAGAGCCGGCTATTGTAAGCACATTTTTCATCAGTTTTCTCCTCTTTTTTTAAATTGCATAAAAAAAATGTACCCTAAAATGGATACATAATATGCGCTATATAATTCCTACGCTGGCATTATCCAGATCAAGTCAAAAGGTCAAGGCTCAACATCCTTTTCTCAGCCGATTTATCAGCTCCCTTAAAATATTCAATTTCTATTTAGATTTCTATCTAAGTATATATTATCACAAATACGAATCTATATCTACATAAATTTGCGAATTTCGTATATTCATCAAATTTTCTTAGAAAAAAAGAAAGTCACCACACACATAAGGTGAGTGTAGCGACTCTCTATCTTTTTAATGGAAAGCATCTGTACTCAAATTAAAACAATTTGCTCACTGAATCACAAGTATAAATTCTATTGATTGCATCAGCAAAAATGTCTGCAACAGACATAACCTTTATTTTGTCTATTCTCTTTTCTTCAGGTAATTCGATAGTATCTAACACTATAAGCTCCTTAATATCAGAGCTTTCGATTCTCTCAATTGCAGGACCTGACAAAACGCCATGAGTACAACATGCATACACGTCCTTTGCACCGAATTTCTTTAGTGCAGAAGCGGCATTAACTATTGTTCCTGCAGTATCTATCATATCGTCAAGCAAGATTACATTCTTTCCTTCTACTTCACCAATGATATTCATGACTTCACTTACATTTGGCTTCGGTCTTCTCTTGTCGATTATTGCAATTGGAACTTCCTTGCTAATATTGTTTGCAAATTTTCTAGATCTAGTAACACTACCCAAATCAGGAGAAACTACTACCAAATCATCGATATCCAAATGCTTGAAATAATCAGCCAATATTTTTCCACCCAATAGGTGATCGACCGGAATATCAAAGTATCCCTGAATCTGACCAGCATGTAAATCCATTGTCAAAACTCTGTCTGCTCCAGCAGCCGTAATCAAGTTTGCAACCAATTTCGCAGTGATTGGATCTCTTGCCTTTGCCTTTCTATCTTGTCTTGCGTAACCATAGTACGGAATAACCGCTGCCACAGAACCAACAGAAGCTCTCTTCAAAGCATCAATTAATATCAACAATTCCATCAAATTATTGTTAACAGGGCTATTTGTAGACTGTATAACAAAAACATCGCAACCTCTTATTGTTTCATTGATAGTAACAGCTATCTCACCATCACTAAAAGTATCAACCTGACAGTCAACCAATTCTGTTCCTAAACGCTCTGCTATCTTTGTAGCCAACTCTTTTGAAGCGTTTCCAGCAATAAGCTTCATCTTATGGCTATTGTAACGAGTCATAAACACAAACCTCCTAAAATATATTAAAAATACAACTGTAGTAATTCATTTTTTGCATTTTAATTATACCACAAAATTTAGAATTAATCATTATTTTTCACTATCAATTTCCCTTTTTTTCTGCACCCAGCCTTCTTTGATAACCTGTCTTTGCCTTGCAATTCCAAGAGATCCAGCAGGTATATCATCGGTTATTGTAGAGCCGGTTGCTATAAAAGCATCCTTTTTCACAACTACAGGAGCTACCAAATTCGAATTAGAACCGATAAATGCATCATCCTCAACAACAGATTTGAACTTATTCTTTCCGTCGTAGTTTACGAACACCACACCACAACCGACATTTACTCTTTCACCTACTTGTGCATCTCCTATGTACGATAGATGTGATGCTTTTGAGCCATCCCCAAAACTTGCATTTTTGACTTCGACAAAGTCGCCAATCTTACATTCGTTACCAATATTTGAGTTCGGTCTTAAATACGCATAAGGTCCCACATTTGTATCTTCTCCTACAATTGATTTAATCACCTCAGATTTTTTTACGGTAGTCCTGTCGCCAATTGTCGAATCAGATATACCAGTTTGAGGTCCGATTACACAGTTCGACCCAATGACTGTTTTCCCAGAAATCATACATCCTGGAAGAATTACAGTATCAGCACCAATATCTACTCCCGCATCAATATATGTAGAATCTGTATCGATAATAGTTACACCATTTATCATATGCTGTTCATTGATCCTTCTTCTCATTATTCTTTCTGCATCAGAAAGCTGTACTCTCGAATTAACTCCCATCAATTCTTCAATAGTCGCTCCCAAATAGGCATCTGCTCTTCCTCCCATATTTCTAATAATTTCTATAGTATCTGGCAGGTAGTATTCGCCCTGTGCATTATTATTTCCGACATATTGTAGAGAATCTTTTAAAAACGCTCCATTAAAGCAATATATACCCGAATTTATTTCTCTGACAGATTTCTCTTGCTCTGAAGCATCTTTTTGCTCCACTATTTTCATAAATTCATTGCTCGAATCTCTGATTACTCTTCCGTATCCAGTTGGATCATCTACTTCAGTAGTAAGAACTGTTACAGCATTGTCGTTTTGATCATGATGCTTAAAAAACTCGACCAATGTTTCTTCACTTATCAATGGTGTATCTCCACAGAGAACAACCACTGTGTCTGCATCATCAATATAGTCATTCGCCATCATCACTGCATGAGCCGTTCCAAGCTGCTCCTCTTGGATTGCAATCTTAACATCATCGCTTAAAACCTCTTTGACAGCATCAATTCCATGTCCCAAAATAACTATCGTTTCATCAACACCAGCAGATTTTGATGTATCTATTACGTGATTTACCATTTCTTTACCACAAACCTTGTGTACAACCTTTGGATAAGTTGATTTCATTCTAGTTCCTTTTCCAGCCGCAAGTATTATAGACTTTTTCATATTTCCTCCAAAAAAGTATTATTATTTTATATATCAATATTAAACCTTTTAATTAAAACATTTGTATTAATCAATATACGCTATATCCTATATTATATCATATTACGACTGCTCTTTGCCCCATTTGATAATATAATTTTGTAAATTGAAGTACACTGATCTCTCTTTTACCTTTAATCGGATCTACAACTTTAACTTTTCCCATATTGGTACCCTCTACAACAATGCAATGAAGATTTGAATACAGTCTATTTTCCTTACCGTTTTGATCGATATATTTACCGCTTCCAAATTCCGGAGCCTTATCGTCCAAAGTGTACCAAACCGCTACCGGCTTTTTCCATATCACTACATTTGACAGCACTCCAAGTATTGACATTCCAGTTTTGTCTTTTGCATTTGTCGATACTCCCATCTTTTTGAAATATTCATTTGCTGCATCTGTAATCGGTGACGCATAGCAATAATATCCATTTTTATACGGACTTCCTATATATGCCTTGTTAGGATCTGCATTTGTAAATCCAGTTTTTTTCAAAAAACTGTCCATATTTTCTTTTGATACGTTATAACCATTGTAATTCATCAACATAGTGAGCGATGTTATCTCACAACCATTCGGCATATTTGGATATTGCCCTATGTAATTTACATTTAACTGTCTATTTGGAACTGTAAAATATATTGATATTGCTATCAACAAAACCAGTCCAATTTTTAAAATATTTCCTATAGTTTTCATAGTTCTTATCCTCTCTAGTATTTTCCATTATTATTATTGGATTTAATTCGAGTATTTCAACAGTATAGATTATTATCATTAATTAAAGCATAACAAAATAAGGACAGATACTACCTTAATTAGGTAAAATCTGTCCAAAAACAATCTATATTCAAATGCAATCACAATTTAAACGAAGCCACGAAATTCTACAACTTCACTTATCGATATATATACAGCTTCATTTGACTACATCATTCCAGGCATTCCACCAGGCATTGGCATATCATCATTTCCTGGTAAATCTGCTATCGCTGCTTCTGTAGTTAAGAATACACTAGCAATAGATGCCGCATTTTGTAAAGCACTTCTGCTCACCTTTGTAGGGTCGACAATTCCAGCCTCTATCATATCAACATATTTTTCATTTAGAGCATCAAATCCAACATTCGCTTCGGAATTAATCACGTTTTGTATTATTACAGATCCTTCCAAACCAGCATTATGAGCAATCTGTCTCAAAGGCTCTTCCAATGCTCTTCTGATAATCTTCGCTCCCAATTTTTCTTCACCATCTAGTGAATCGACCAAATCATCAACGGCTGGAATAACACTTACAAACGCAGTACCACCACCAGAAACAATACCTTCCTGAACAGCTGCTTTTGTCGCATTTAAAGCATCTTCAATTCTCAACTTTCTTTCCTTCATTTCCACTTCTGTAGCTGCACCAACTTTTACCACTGCAACCCCTCCAGAAAGCTTCGCCAATCTTTCAGAAAGTTTTTCTCTATCAAAATCTGAAGTTGTATCTTCAATTTGACGTCTAATTTGACTAATTCTATTCTTAATATCTAGCTTATTACCGAATCCACCAACTATTGTAGTAGTTTCTTTATTTACCTTTACTGTCTGTGCTCTACCCAACATTGTTAAATCGACATCTTTTAATTCAAATCCAAGCTCAGTTGATATAAATCTACCACCTGTCAGAATAGAAATATCCTCTAACATTGCTTTTCTTCTATCACCAAAAGCAGGTGCTTTAACAGCCACTACATCAAATGTACCTCTTAGCTTATTCACTACCAAAGTAGATAATGCTTCACCCTCAAGATCCTCAGATATTATAAGTAGCTTTCCACCAGACTGAACAAGCTCTTCAAGTAATGGCAGAATTTCCTGTATATTGCTTATCTTTTTATCAGTTATCAAAATATATGGATTTTCAAGAACTGCTTCCATCTTTTCCACGTCAGAAACCATATACGCAGACACAAATCCTCTGTCAAACTGCATACCTTCAACTGCTTCCAACTCAGTTACCATTGATTTTGACTCTTCAATTGTAATAACACCGTCTTTTCCAACGATTTCCATAGCTTCAGCTATCAATTTACCTACTTCTTCATCGCCAGCAGAAATAGAACCAACTTGAGAAATCTCTTCTCTTGTGTTAATTTCCTTTGAATTTTTCTTCAATTCATTTACTGCAACTTCAACAGCCTTATTTATTCCTTTTCTCAACAATATAGGGTTTGATCCAGCAGTTACATTTTTTAATCCTTCTCTAATAATAGCCTGAGCAAGAACTGTGGCAGTAGTAGTACCATCACCTGCAACATCATTTGTCTTTGTGGCAACTTCCTTTACAAGCTGAGCACCCATATTTTCAAATTTATCCTCAAGCTCTATCTCTCTTGCAATGGTAACACCGTCGTTCGTAATCAACGGAGCTCCGAATTTCTTATCAAGAATTACGTTTCTTCCCTTTGGTCCAAGAGTAACTTTAACAGTATCTGCCAATTTGTTTACACCATTCTCAAGTGCAAGTCTTGCATCCTTTGAAAACTTTATTTCCTTTGCCATTTATACCACTCCCTTTTTATCAAATTTGTTCTTAATTACATTATTTTACTGTATATTTTTAGTATATTTTTTATTTACTACACTTTTCATAATTAGTATAGTTGTACTATACATAATAAATCATTTTATCAGATTGTTCTTATATATTGTTCTCAGCATATTTTTCTCAATATATTTTTAGCAGATTACTCCTACTACATCTTCTTGTTTCAAAACAATGAACTCTTCATTATCTAATTTTACTTCTGTACCTGCATATTTATTGTATATTACCTTGTCACCAACGGACAATTCCATTTGAACTTCTTTTCCATCAACTATTCCTGATCCGACGGCTACTACCTCTGCAAACTGTGGAACCTCTTTAGCTGCACCAGTCAATATTATTCCGCTAGCAGTCTTTTCCTCTGCTTCGACCTTTTTCAAAACTACTCTGTCACCCAATGGCTTAATCTTCATAGCAATTTACCTCCAATTTCTAGATCGCAATACTTAAATCTCAACGACCATTTTAATGTGATATTTATACTTATTATTAATTTTTATTATTAGCACTCTATAACTTCAACTGCTAATAGTATATTCTTACAACCTTAACTTTTTCTTAAAATTTTGATATATATCAATATGTATTAATCTACTTTCCTAGGTCTAATTCCCTCATATAATAGAACAGATATTGCTGTGCAAATCCCGCATTTTCACCAAACAGATTCATACCATAGCTTCTCATTTTTGGCAAACTCATCTCATCAGCACCATAAAATTCCTGCATAACTCTTTTTACCCATACATCTACTGGAAAAGAGTTGTATTTTCTATATCCAAACAAGGCTATACAATCGGCAACCTTAGCTCCAACGCCTTTAAACTTCATCAACTCCTTGTGACATATATCTGACTCAAAATCATAAAACTCATTAATATCCACACCATTGACTACATCATTTGTAGTAGAAAAAATATACTTATCTCTAAATCCAGTCTTGCAATCTCTCAAATCATCAATGCTAGCCTTTGACAATTCTTCCGGAGTAGGGAACGCATAATATTTTTTCCCCCTAAATTCACCTATCTCCCTACCGTATCGCTCTGAAATATTGGCTATGGCTCTCTGAATCATCGGAATTCTATTGTTTGAAGAAATAATAAATGAAATCAACATTTCCCAACAGTCCTGCTGTAAAATTCTTATCCCCCAGCCAAAATCGACTGCCTTGTTTAAGTTTTCATCAAAACCAGACAATTCATATTTTAGCTTTGAGTAATCTCTTCCTAGATCAAAATAGTCAAACCAAATATTTTTAAAATCCTCTATATTAGTATTTTCAAATACAATATCATCACCAGCATTGCTTACATTAATTACTTTACCCTTTGCAACGCCCGTATATGATCCATCATCTTCTCTTATCCATCTAAAGCATTGACCGCAATCGAAAATATGCTGAGGTAAAAAATCTTTTACATCCTTCAAAATAATCTTATTTCCTTCAATTATCAGCTTATAATCGTCAAGTTTCAAATCATTTCCTCTTAAATCTGCGTTTATCTTAACCTCTGACTTATCTTTCAATTTTGACACAAAATCACCCCTATTTTAATATATTTGAACAAAGTTCTACATCTAAGTATATACCAATTTTAGCATAAACCAAAACAAAGCAACCATACAAATTTGCACAGTTGCTTTATTTTTTCAAAACTATTTATCAGATAATTCTTTGAACGTTTCAGAATTTACGACATCTTCAATTTTTGCATTTACTTCAACAACCTTCAAACCTGTCATAGTGAAAACTTGGTCTGTAATAAGTGCCTTTACCTCTGCATACTTTTCTCTGGCATTTTTACCAAATTCCAAAACCAATCTCAGATCTACAGCAACTTCAGTTTCCCCTACCTCAACGTTAATACCCAGACTTCCGCTAGATTTTCCTACAAGGGAAAATCCACCACCACTTTTGACTATCGCAACACCTTCGACATTTTTCACAGCCATATCAACTATCTTTGAAATAACCTGACCGTCAAAAGTCAATTTTCCATTGTCTATTACCTCAACTACAGTGTTCTCATTATTTTCCATAAATAATCCTCCTACCTAAACTTTCTCACCACAATTTCTATTAATCTCATCAATCTCGAATTTCCGTCAAAATATTGACCGACAATATTTGAAGCTAGAACGACTACAAAAATAAGTAAAGATTTCTTAAAACCAATCAACAATATCAATATTGAAAAAATAATTCCTATAAATGTCCACTTAAAGGTGTTTGGTTTTCCTCCGTATGACTTCATTACAAACTCGTCAATCACCCAATCTGAAATATCATCCTTATCATATTTCTTTCTATTAGAATTGTTTCTAAAGCTTTCTTCTCCAAAATCAGTGCTATAGCCAGAATCGAAATCTACATCATCTCTATCAATTTTTCTGTATACTTCCTCAAAATACTCATCATCTAAATCATTCGGATTCTCTATAGTATCCTTATTGTCAAAGGAAGTGTTACTGTTTTCAAAAATCACCTTACTCTTGAAAGTCGGCTTGGACGATTCGTCAAAATCAACAATATGATAGTTTTCATCAAACAATATTTTCACCCCCTTAATTTATAGTCCTACTCCTACCTTTATTATCAATGCCATTTTCAGCTTTGTTTTCAACCTCAAAAACCTTTATATTTACCTCATCGACTGCTATTCCAAGAAAGCTTTCCAGCTCATTGTTTACATCGTCCTGCAATACACTACAAAACTCCCCAAGATTAACGTCGACAAGCAAATTTTTATCTATACCGCAATTTACAGTGACATATATATTTTGCTTTCCATCCTTTGTTTTCAATTCTATTGTAGAATCTACTTGGAAAACCTCGTCATGTGAACCTACAGCTCCTTGCACGACGTTTTTCACAGCATCAACCGATACTTCAAGAGATGTATCGCCATCATTCAGTTGAATAAACTTTGCCAATTGTTTCTTTTTTATGGAACTCATCATTTTCACAATTATAAAAATTAATGAAATCACTGATAAAACCGTTACAATTCCATATAAATACTCACTTAACGTTGGAAAACTCTCATAAATCACGCCATAAACTGTATCAAATGAAACTACATTCAAAAGCAGTATTGTCAATATTATTATTAAATAACAAATTATATCAATAGCTCTCTTAAATCGTGTCATAAAACACCACCTATTCTTATTCAAATACACTAATTACAGTATAACACGATATCATTTGTATCGTAAAGAATTATATACGAAAAAAGCCATAGGAATTATCCTAAAGCTTTTTTCTTCTGTTAAATTAATATTATTTTATCTTTGTGTATTTTACGCTTATTTATCATTTTTCTTGAATAGTATAAGAGCTGCTCCCACTAAACTACTCAATCCCATTAATGACGTAGCAATTGAATGTTGAATACCCATCTGAGGAAGCATCTTCTTTTTAATATTCTTTGGTGCTTCGTTCGTCTTGTCCGACATTCTGTTTTTATTATTTTCCTTCTTTGGTGCTTCATTCATTTTATTCTTGTTTGAGTCACCTTTTTTGTTCATATCATCCTTTTGAGGAGACTTCATTTCAGGTTTCTTCATCTCAGGATTGTTATTTTCAGGTTTCTTGTTTTCTGTCTTTTCCTTGCTGTCAGACTTTGGTTCTATAACTCTAGGCTTTAGACTATCTTTATTAGCATTTGGTGCCATTACCTTTGGCTTTTCATTTTTCTTTTCCTCTATTTTTGGCTTATTTTCCTTTGGCATTTTTGCTTCTGGTTTCTTTTCTACCTTTGGCTTATTTGTCTCAGGCATTTTTGCTTCAGGCTTCTTTTCAATTTTCTTTTCTACCTCCGGCTTCTTTTCCTTTGGCGATTTTGGTTCTGCCTTTGGTTTCACAGGAGGTTTATCTTCCTTATCTTTCTTTGGTGCTTCTGGATTACTTGGCTTTTCAGGATCTTTTGGTTTTTCTGGTTCTACCATTGGACTCTGAGGATTATTTTTAATTCCATCCCATGAGAAAGGACCATCCTTATCAACTGAAAGTCCATCTAACAGCTCTCTAACTGTTTTATCATAATCAGCTTCAGAAAGATAATCAATACCGCTAATTAACAATTTAATAATGTTGTTCTTAGTTGTTTCATCAAGCCCATCTATTCTATCTCTAAGGATATTAGAAACTTCATCTCTATTATTTCTTACCTTGCTTATTTTTTCTTTGATTTCCATCCTATTTTTCCAGTATTTACCTCGTTCTTCTGGTGCAGATTCATCAGATTTTTCATTTTCCATTTCTTTATTAGACTTAGGATTATTATTCTTTTCTTTTTCTTTTCTTGCCAATTCATCTTGTTGTTTTGCTTTTTCTAATATTGAATTCAGATTTCTTTCAAGGTCTTCCAAATTAATTTTTCCCACTTTATCTCCTTCAATATTGTCTTTAACAGCTTGTCTTTTTTCCTCTGGCAAATCCTTAAGTTCTTCTAACTTTTTCAAAGCATCATCTATTAGTTTTTCTTTTTTTTCTTTTCTAGCTGATTCATCTTGTTGTTTTGCTAATTCTAATATCGAATTTAGATTGTTTTTAAGTTTTTCCAAGCTAATTGTTCCGACTCCATCACCTTCAATATTAGTTTTAACAGTTTTTCTTTTTTCCTCTGGCAAGTCCTTTAGTTCTTCTAACTTTTTCAAAGCATCATCTATTAGTTTTTTCTTTTCTTCGCTGTCATTAATCTTTTCACCTGTCATCTTTTCTTTCAAAGGTTCAAGTTTTATCTTATCTGTCTCTTTATCACTATTTATTGTTACACCACCATTACTCAATGGATTTCTTGAATCAAAAGTATTCCCTTGAATACTTAACTTATCTGAGCTATTATCTTCTGTTGTCGCTGAATTACTTTCTGAACCAGTATTGCTAGTAAGCGCCTCTGGTTTCGGACTTTCTTCCTTATTTCTCGAAAGTGAGCTTACAGTAATCGAATTTGTACTTATCGGACTTGTACTTACAGAACTACTTTCACCCACACTTGTAGAACCACCACTCATAGTTGTTGTATCTACACTATTACTACTTGTAATATTAACATCTTTTTCTTCCGCTCTCACTGAGTTTGTAATTCCAATGCTTCCTACTACCGCTGCTGTTATTATTACAGTTGTTGCAGTTCTCTTAATATTGTTACTTAATCTGCTCTCGTTGCTCTTTCTTTCCTTTCTAGTCATAATCATTACCCCACTTCAAAATCATAATTACATTTGCATTTCAATTTAAAAAATCATTAAATTATTTCGTTACCATTATTATCTTATACTAGAGTAATAGTAAACTAAATTAAAGTCAAGCGATTTAAGAGAACCTTACGCTTTATTAATCCATTCTTAAACTTATCTTAATAATTTCTTTAATAATAAAGATTTTCTTAAAAATCTAGCCACATTTTCCTAACTATTCAACTTCCAAATATTTACAATATAGAAAACGTTCTACCTTTATTTTCCACAAAAATTATAACAACATAAAAGCATAAAAAAAGAACTCACAATATCCGTATTTCTTGCCATTAGAATATGCGAGTCCTTTTCATCAAAATCAACACAAATGTGATTTCGTTTTTATTTTATTATTTATCTTCAGATTTCTTTTCAGTTGTACTGCTATCAGTTGACTTACTGTCAGTTGATTTGCTGTCAGTTGATTTAGAATCAGTTGTAGATTTGTCATCACTAGTAGTTGATTTCTTCACTTCTACAAACTTAATATCTTTTATCTTATCTTCATATTTTTCTACTGTAGAGCTTTCCTGAATCTTCTTTATTAATTCTTGTGCCTTTGTCTGTGTCAATTCTGACTTAAGTTCATCCTTGACATCATTATACTTTGAAGTCACTTTTTTGTTCACTTTGATTATATGGTAACCGTATTGAGATGCTACTGGCTTTGAAATTTCGCCTTCCTTTAGAGAAAATGCCACGTCTTCAAATTCTTTTACCATTTTACCCTTACCAAATTCTCCAAGACTTCCACCATTTTGAGCTGATCCTGGATCTGCTGAATTTGCCTTTGCTAGCTTTGCAAAATCAGCACCATTTTTCAACTGGTTGTATAATTCATCTGCTTTCTTCTTAACCTCTGCCTTTTTCTCTTCTGTCATAGGTTTTCCACTAGCATCAGTAGTCGAAAGAAGTATATGAGATGCATCTACTTTTTCTTTGTTCTTTTCATAGTATTCTTTTAGTTCTGTTTCTGTTGGCTCAGCTTTTTTAGCAACATAATTACTAAATGCTGTCATTATTGCAGCCTGCTCTCCATATTTCTTTAGTGCCTCTTCAGTCAAACCATCCTTGTCAAATGACGCTTTTTTTGTCTTGTCTGCTAAAGTTTTTTTCAAGTTATCATTGAATTGCTTCAACTGAGCTTCGTCTGCCTTTATGTTATTTTTTTCAGCATAATTTAAAACAATTCTACTTTGAACCATCTGGTTAAGTACATTTGCTTTAATTGAATTTTGGAAATCTGGGTTTTGCTTTTCAACCTGCTCCCATACCTTATCTCCATATTGCTGTTCCATTGCCCATTTGTTGAATTTTAGATTTTCTTCAAACTCCTGCTTAGTTATAGGCTTTCCATCTACTAATGCAACAGCGTCTTTTGTACTTGAACAAGCAACTGATGCAAATCCAATTGCAACGGCTGTTACTACTGATAATAATTTTTTCACTTACTTTCCTCCTGTAATTTATTTATTTTTTTGTTTATTATATAATCCTTCTAATATGGCTTCTAACTCTGATACAATTTCATTACCCATTATTTCTTTTGTTTCGTATTTTGTTAGCGGATTTAGAAAGATAATATTCTTTGCCTGCTTTACTTTTTCTATTTTCAATCTCTTACATAGAGATTTGATATATGCGATATTTAATAAAGTCTGTGTTTCCTTTGGAATATCAGAGAACCTATCCTCCAGTTCCTCCTGAACATCATACATATCTTCCTTTGAATCGATTGCAGCAATTTTTTTATACATCTCCAATTTCACAATTTCATCTTCAATGTATGTTGAAGGAATATAGGCACTAACATTAAGGTCAATTTCAACATCGACTTTTTCCTCAATATCTTCTCCCTTGATTTTTGAAATTGCATCATTTAGCATTTTAACATATAGTTCATAACCAATAACAGCCATATGTCCATGCTGTTGCGATCCCAAAACATCTCCAGCCCCTCTGATTTCCAAATCTCTCATAGCAATCTTAAATCCTGATCCAAATTCAGTAAATTCTTTGATGGCTTTTAATCTTTTTTCTGAAACCTCACTCAAAACCTTATTTTTTTCGTACATCAAGTACGCATAACCCTGCCTTGTACTTCTACCTACTCTACCTCTCAACTGATATAATTGTGAAAGACCCATTTTATCGGCATCATAAATAATCATTGTATTGGCATTCGCTATATCCATACCAGTTTCAATTATCGTAGTGCACACTAATACATCAAACTCCTTTGACAAGAATGACAGTATTGTATTTTCAAGCTGATTTGATGACATTCTTCCATGGGCAACCCCAACCTTCGCATCAGGAACAAGCCTTCTTATTCTCGAAGCCAATTCCTCAATTCCTTCAACTCTATTATATACAAAGAATACCTGCCCACCTCTTGCCAGTTCTCTATGAATTTCATCTTGGATAATACTGTCCTTCGCTTCTGTAACATATGTCATTACAGGGTATCTTTCCAACGGTGGCTCCTCCAAAATACTCATATCACGAATACCACTCAATGACATATGCAGTGTCCTTGGTATCGGAGTTGCAGACAAGGTCAACACATCGACATTCTCCTTTATCTTTTTGAGAGTTTCCTTGTGCCTAACACCAAATCTCTGTTCTTCATCAATAACGACCAAGCCTAGCTTTGGCATATCCAAATCCTTCGAAACTAATCTATGTGTGCCTATCAGAACATCTACAAGCCCCTTGTTGGCATCCTCAATTATATCTTTCTGTTGTTTTGGTGTTCTAAATCTACTCAAAACCTCAACTCTTATTGGATATTCTTCAAATCTTTCTGAAAATGTGTTAAAGTGCTGCTGTGCCAATATTGTAGTAGGAACCAAAATTGCAACTTGCTTTCCATCCATGACGGCTTTAAATGCAGAACGTATGGCTATTTCAGTCTTTCCATAACCAACATCTCCACAAACCAATCTATCCATAACTCTTGACGATTCCATATCCTTTTTGGTTTCCTTGATTGCTTTTAGCTGGTCATCAGTCTCCTGAAATGGAAATTTATCTTCAAATTCCTTTTGCCAAACTGTATCCTTGGAAAACTTGTATCCTTTACGATTTTCCCTTTTGGCATATAGTTCGACCAATTCCTTGGTCATATCATCAATTTGCTTTTTAACCTTTGTCTTCGCCTTTGTCCACTCATGGCTTCCAAGCTTATTGAGCTTAACTTTCTCGACATCACTACCGATATATTTCTGAATCTTGTCCATTTGGTCGATCGGCACATACAAATTGTCGCCACCTTGGTAAACAACCTTCAAATAATCTTTTTTGATGTTGTTTACGCTCAACTGTTCAATTCCAGTGTATTTACCAATACCACTGTTTTCGTGTACAACATAGTCACCAATTTTTAACTCAAGGAATGATTCAATCTTTTTCGCATTTTCTTTTTTCTTTTTCTTCTTTGTTCCAGATTTATTCACACCAATTATTTCTTTATCAGTGATAATCTGAAATTTTACATTCGTATACTGGAAGCCTTGACGAATATTAGAGCTGACAACAACAATTTGAGATGTCTTAATTTCCATCTTCTTCGTACTTGAAAAGATAGCTTCAATTCCATTTTCATTAAGTATAGATGTGAGTTTTTTTGCTCTATCAGTGCTTCCAGTGGCAATAATCATCTTGTACCCAGAATGTCTCAGCCTTTTTAATTCCTCTACAAAGTAGTCAATTCTTCCACCATAGCTTGGCAATTCTCTGCTGTCTGTGTCGAATGAATACTTGATATTTAATCCGCTATTTTGCTTCGATAAAAGTGAATTAAATATCACCTTTCTTTCACCTGCATAATAGAATATATCATCAAGCGAGTACATCAGCTTTCCTTGAGATTTCACAGCCAAGCCTCTTTCTAGATTCAAGGTATAGTTTTCTCTGAACTCAGATAATATATTTTTAGTTCTTTCTCTAAACCTATTGATATCATCAATAAAAATAATAGAATCATCAGTTAAATACTCAAAAATACTTTCATCTTGACCCTCATAAAGATAGTCTATGTAATTTTCCACGCCGTCGAAGTATTCTTTATTCTCAATTTTTTCAGCATTTCTATATACGTCTGAATCAGTCAAATCAGTGAACTCTTTTCGCAGCTTTTCTACTGCTTCAGACACGTCTTCTGGATAAATAAAATCTCTTGAAGGCGTTATTTTTAGGGATTTCATCTTTTCTATGGATTTTTGAGAAAAAACATCAAACTGTCTAATAGAATCAATCTCATCATCAAAAAACTCCATTCTAATAGGAAAATCATAATTTAATGTGAAAACATCGAAAATTCCACCCCTCACGCTAAATTGTCCAAACCCCTCAACCTTTGAAACACGCTTATATCCTAAATATACCAATTTTTTCATCAATTCTTCTATATTTACAGATTGACCTTCTCTCAAACTGAATATATTATCAGTTAACATTTTCTTAGGTATATACTTTCTAGAAACTGCTTCAACATATGTTACTACAATGATTTTGTCACCATTCAACATACTCATATATGTTTTTAATTTTCTAGCATCTGCCTTTCTATCTCTGGCATCAAGACTATAAAAAAGAATATCATTCGACGATAAAAAATCAATCTTTCCCTTTAAATAAACGTTTAGCTCATCGAAAATATTTTTTGCTTCATACTCTGTATTGGCAACATACAAAATCGGTTTATTTGTGTTTTTAAAGATGGAGTACACAAAATGAGATTTTGAAGCTGGAACTAGCCCATTGACTTGAACATTTCCCACATCATCCAATGATTCGATAAATTCCATGTATTTTTTGCTATTTTTTAAAGGATCAACCAAAACATCTTCCACTCTTATCACACCCTAACCATTGTAAATATTCATAGCCTTGTCTATATCAGAATTGATTATCTCATCAATCGTATCCGCAGCCTTTTCAATTACAGAATCCATATCCATCTGTTTATCTTTAGGAACTCTAGACAAAACAAAATCTGCCAAATCCCTTCCTTCTTCTGGCTTTGAAACACCAATCCTTATCCTAGGAAAATCCTGTCTTCCCAAGCACTTAATTATTGATTTCATACCGTTATGAGATCCTGCACTCCCTTTTTTTCTTATTCTTAGTTTTCCAATATCCAAATCTATATCATCATACAACACAATCACATTTTCAATATCGACCTTATAGAATTGGACAGCACTCAAAACAGCCTCTCCACTCAAATTCATATATGTTTGAGGTTTTATGAGAACAACCTTTTCAGCTCCGATTCTACCTTCACCGATCAATGATTTGTGTTTTATCTTTGTAACACTGATATTATGTCTTTTTGACAAAAAATCTATAGCATCAAATCCAGCGTTATGCCTTGTATGTTCATACTTTTTACCCGAATTTCCAAGCCCTATAATTATATACATATTTTCTTAATCCTTCCTAAATCGAAATTATTACGATAGCTGCAATAGAAATAAACGGAGTGAATGAAATCATTCCATCTCCGCAATCATTTTTAACAAGTTTCGGAATACAATAAATAGCTGCAATTACAAAAGACAGGAAAAACACAATGACTGCTTCTTTAATGTCGAAAAAGCTACCGACAAGTATAAAATACAGCACATCACCCATCCCAATCGATTTTGAAGCCAAATATAGTATTGACGTAATCACAAAAAGAGTGGACATTCCACTAAAAATCGAAATAAAATACTCCACATCCGAAAATCTATTAAATATAATTATCGCCATCTCTATTATTATAGCACTAATAATGTCTTCATCGTACACATTTTTTTCGAATGCATCAATTAATGTTATCAAGATTGCGAAAGGAATAAAAAATACCAGCCTATATAAGGACAAAATATCATCCATGTAAACGACAGACGCAAAAACAGACATATTTAACAAAATAAACAAGCTTACCTTTTGATTTAACGTCAATGTATAGCCTCTAAGGCACATTTTTTTGTATATATAAATCACAAAAAGTATTGATGTTATCGAAAAATATTCCATACCCAATATGGTAGAAGTCGTAATTTCCATGCAATTAACACCTCTTCTACAATTGATGAATATTATATCTATTTTTAATCAGCTTATCATCAATACAATTTGACAAAACCGACTCCATTGATATTTTCTTTTCTTCATAGAGCTTGATTAAATAATTATCCATTGTCGTCATACCCTTTGATCCATTGGTCAAAATATAATTTGACAATTGGCTAAGTCGACCCTCTCTTATCATATTAGAAGAGGATTTATCATTAAGCATTACCTCAAAAACCCCTATTCTACCAAGCCTTACATCTAATCTCGAGCTTTTCTTTCCATCTTCTATTTTTATTAGCTGTTGCGAAACGATTCCCTTTAAAACCAAAGAAAGTTGTGTTCTTGCAATTTCTTTTTCCCTCGAATCGTACAAGTCCATAATTCTCTCTATAGTTGCAACGACTCCCAATGTGTGAAGCGTACAAATACATAGATGACCTGTTTCAGCCGCTCGCATCGCAATATTCAGACTTTCTCTGTCTCTAATTTCTCCAATTACTATAACATCAGGATCTTGTCTTAATGAAGATTTAAGAGCCTGGCTAAAGCATGATGAATCCTCTCCTATCTCTCTTTGACTTATGATTGATTTTTTATTAGAAAAAACAAACTCAATAGGATCTTCAATCATAATAATATGTTTTTTTAGTGTAAGATTTATCTGTTCAACCATGGCTGCCAGAGTCGTACTTTTCCCGGATCCTGTGGGTCCTGTTATCAAAACTAACCCACTTTTAAATTTGCACATTTTTTTTAATATAGGTGGAAGTTTCAGCTCGTCAATTGATTTTATTCTACCATGAATTTTTCTTAATACTATGCCAAATCGTCCACATGTCAAAAACAGATTTCCCCTATATCTGTATTTTCCAAGTTCAAATGCAAAATCCAACTCATTCACCTTATCGATACTGTCAAAAATAGATTTCCTGCCAATTTTTTCAAAGAAATCCTTTATATCTTCTTTATCGACAAAACAATCTGTTTTTTCAATTTCTCCATGAATTCTACAATAAATAAATCCATTTTCTTTTATATGTATATCGGAAAAATCACAAATGCTTGAATTTGACGACTCTCTTACCTCATATTGCTCCAAAGAATAATTATCAATAAATTCATCTCCCTCTAACATAGATAGTTCATGTCTTAATATAAAATCAGAAATTTTATTCACAATATCACCGCTTTCGACAAAAATATTCGCCTGTATACTTTGATAAGTCAGGCTCAAAATATTATAGGCAAATTTGACGAGGTAATACCATGATATGAGCAATTTTCTTGAAATAGTTTCCAATAGAAACTGTAGCCACAAAAAAGAAAAATCGACTCCTGAGATATTACCTTTCAAAAATTAGAGGCAGTATCTAATGTTTTAAGTAACCACAAAGAGCCGATTTTGATATATAAAGTTTTCCTTGAATTATCTTATTGGAGTCGGAGTATCCTCCAATTTATCCCATGTCAAATCCCCTTGCTCTATCGAAATTTTATCAATTATCGTCTGAACATTGGCATAAAAATTTGGATTATTTTTGTTTGTGATTACATCTTCAATAAGCTTTTTTGTATCAGCATCGATACGCCCTTTCATACCATTTTTGAATATTTCTAATACATCCTCACTATTTTTTGCATATCTTAACCTTCTTCTAATTTCATCTCTACCGGTATCCTGTAAATATTTAATTCTCTCTTCGATTTTTTTATTAAAATTATCTACATAATCTTTGTATTCCGGTTTTTCAGGATTCTTTAATCTTAATTTTCCGTTTAATATATCGATTGACTCTCCTTTTATTACCACAGAATCCTTGTCGAAATCATATCTATAGTCTGTCCTGTTGTATTGACTTCCATTTCCAGAATATTCGGCTTTTACAATATTAGATACTCCCATTCCACCAACTACAGTAGTCGCCATCATAAAAACCAAGGCATTTTTCTTTACTTTCCTCTTAAAATCTAAATTTTTGTTGTTCATTTTAAAAAACCCCTTTCTATTTTTTTACAGGTAATATTCTATACCGTCCAACAATAACATCTATATTATTTAATTATATTACTTTTTTTGTTTACGAAATTCAACAATTTGCTTTCAAAAACAGCCTATTTTATAAATATAACACCACCACTGTTGTTTTCCATTGTACGGAAGCCTTCTGCTTTGCTTTTTTCTACCTTGATAATCTCATTTTTATCCATACTTTGAGGTCTATCTATAGATTCATTATTAATAAAATCGTTATCATTTTTAAAACTAACAGGTCCTCCAGATGGTTTTAAATATACTTCTCCCTGTTTATCATTTATACCACTATTCAAGAAACCATTTTCTCCATCACTATAGAAAGATTCGCCAACTATTTTTTCATCTCCACCTTTTTTCATATAATTACCTTTTCCAGTCGGAGCTTCAAGTTTTTTTAATTTCCACACATTCACATTGGAATTTTTATTGCCATTTTCTATTTTAATGCCACCTTTTATTCCATATTGATCTATCTCTATGTTATCACCTTCGATTTTAAAAGAACCGCCATTATCTACCTTGCCCTCTATTTCAGTTGCTACAACACCGTTGTTTTCAGCTTTGGCATTGCTGCCCATCCCTACAGCACCAACGATAGCTGTGGCTAACATAATAGTCATAACGCTTCCCTTTAATATCCTCGAAATCTTATCATTCTTACTTAGTTTCTTCATTTCATTTAACCCCTCTTTCTATGACTTTTTTTGATATACCTTATTATCTTTTGCAATTACCCTTTTTGCTATTGATATTTATCATTATATAAAGCCTTTTTGAAAAAGTCCATACATTTTAGAAAGTCTTACGCATTATTAATAAATACTTTATAATAAATTAATATTTATTATTTTTATCTATGTTTTTTATACGTTTTTATTTATATTTTTTTCATTTTTCAGATGTTAAAAATGAAAGTTTTTGATATCTCAATAATAGTAAAACATCGAGGATTTCAAACCACCATTTGGAAGAATAACCTCGATGTTCTATCTATTTTATGTAAATGTAAGTATAATTTGTATTGTGAATTATTGATGTGTGGGAATTATCAAATAGATTATACCCACTGTGGTATTTTCTTATTGTTTAGGATTGTCTGAATCTTTTATTAGTAAATTGCAACCTTTTACTATCTAACTTTTGCAGATAAATATAGCATAATACTTCCTAGAAACCCATTAATCCCAAATGAAGGTCTAGTGTGACTCATTCTTGGAAGGCATCTTCTTCCACTATTCATTGATAAAAATATAATTCTTGGATTTTGTCTTCTGCATGGATCGCATATTCTTCTGCAGTGGTTTCTTTTTTCGTATATTGATCTATATTCATCAGAATCTCTTTCGATAAGAGGTTTGATACTTTCTAAATCCCAACCACCTCTAGGATAGTTATTTTTTGTGGAGTTATTGTTTATTTCATTATTTCCTGAATTTCCACCTTCAATTCCCTCAAGTCCATTATTTTTTCCTCCAAGTCCTCTTTCTCCTGCCTGGTTTGTTTCTCCTTTTAATCCTGGTAATCTTCCAGTTATTCCTCCAAGTCCTTTTTCTCCTGCCTGGTTTGTTTCTCCCTTTAGTCCTGGTAATCCTCCAGTTATTCCTCCAAGTCCTCTTTCTCCTGCCTGGTTTGTTTCTCCCTTTAGTCCTGGTAATCCTCCAGTTATTCCTCCAAGTCCTCTTTCTCCTGGCTGGTTTGTTTCTCCTTTTAATCCTGGTAATCTTCCAGTTATTCCTCCAAGTCCTTTTTCTCCTGCCTGGTTTGTTTCTCCTTTTAATCCTGGTAATCTTCCAGTTATTCCTCCAAGTCCTCTTTCTCCTGGCTGGTTTGTTTCTCCTTTTAATCCTGGTAATCCTCCAGTTATTCCTCCAAGTCCTCTTTCTCCTGGCTGGTTTGTTTCTCCTTTTAGTCCTGGTAATCCTCCAGTTATTCCTCCAAGTCCTCTTTCTCCTGGCTGGTTTGTTTCTCCTTTTAGTCCTGGTAATCCTCCAGTTATTCCTCCTAATAGTGGGTTGTCTTCTATTATTCTTTCCACTATAGTTCTCTCAATTCTTTCTACTATAGTTCTTACTCTTTCAGTTCTACTTCCGAATCTATTTATTTTTTCCCCTATGATATAGGATCTATCATTCTTTGTAAACAAATCTCTCTTTTCTTCTTTTATTGTTTCTTTAACTACATCATCCTTATTTTCCTTTTCGCTACCTGGCTTATTAGTTCTATTTTCCATTGTTATAAATGGTGAAGCTGGACTATGTTCAACCTTAAACTCATCATTTCTTGGTTCCTTATCTAGAGATTCTTTTTCTACAGTTTCTCTATTTATTTTTTCTCCACTTCCTAATTCTACTCCAAAATTATTATTTCTAGTTCTTGAAGTATTACCATTTTGGCTTTCAGTACTTATCCCATAGTTACCATTACTTCCACTATCAGAAACTGTTGCTTTTCCATTACCAATAGTGATTTCAGTTCCCTTCAATGACAAATCCTCTCCACTATCTGCACTTACTAAAGTACTACTTAACCCAACAGCTCCTATAACTGTTGCAGCCATCATTATTGTTGTAGCTCTTCTCTTCAAGATGCTACTCACATTATCCCTCTTGCTTAATCTCTTCATTTTTTTAACCCCTCTTTTCTATACTGTTTTCTCGTATTCACTTTATTATATTTTGCAAATACCTTTATTTCTTTTGACATAAATCATTATATAAGGGGTTTTTTAAAAAGTCTATAGGTTTTATAAAGTCTTTTGTATTTTTAATAAAACCTTTAAAATTCTTTAATATTGTTTTTAATAATATTTATCATTTTATTCTTTTTGATTAAAAAAGAAGCGTTATTCCTATATATTTCTATATTTTTTACGGAATAACGCCCATTTTTACTATTTTTAATTAATTTTTTAAATTTCTAATCATATTAATTTTATAAACTGTTAACTTATTTAAATTTAATTTTATTAAGTTTATCACAGTGGCATAATTTACAAGTTTTTAAATAGATTTTCTCCCAATACTACTGCCGTCACGCCGATAACCACACTCAATGTCACATAAATAATGGCAACTCCAACCCTATCATTTTTCAACAATTCCTGTGTTTCAAGTGCAAATGTCGAAAAAGTGGTAAATCCTCCACATAATCCAACTTTAAGAAATAGAATTGCTTTTGAATTCACATTATACTTTATTGCAATCGAAGACAAAGCACCAATGATAAATGCACCCAAAATATTTATGATAAATGTCTTTAGAGGAAATCCACTGTCTGTATTTACATACATCAAACCTATTAAGTATCTTAATACAGAACCAAGAAAACCTCCCAATCCTACTAGTAAACACTCTATCAAATCAATTTTCCTCCTGATTTCACACGAACTAATTTCTCAATTTTACATATATCCCAAAGCCTCCTCAAAGGTCATCCAAAAATGAATCCCATGAGAAGAATCCAACCACCTATCTTCATGATAAGAATCTGCATATACCATCTCTCCAAGCCTATAAATAAAGTTCTCATCTACAAAAGATACGGCTTCATCAAAGCATATTTTCCGCTCAATATCTGTGATTTCAACCACCTTCGCCTTATCACATCTACAAGCTGTAGTGGTCGATGAGCATCGCTTCGCATCCTTTGGAATCAACAGCTTTACCATTCTGTCATTGAAGCATTTTTTATATCCGAAAAAATAACCTTTCTTCGGGCAATGTATATCAAAATGTATTGTATTTTCGGTGTATTTCAATCCATCCAACTTTGCTCCTACCAGTAATGCCTCAGTAAAATCAACACCATCACAATATGTATTTTCCATATTACAGCCTCTTAAATCCACGCCAAAAAGGCTAGCAAAATCTAGCCTAGCTTCTTTTAGATTTGAATCTGTGAATTTTGAATGGTTGAATATGGTTTTGGACATATTACATCTTTCGAAATTAACGTTTTTGAAATCTGACCAAGAAAAATCAATTCCACTCAAATCCATATCGGATAAGTCTTCATCTTCAATAATAATCTCATTAAAAAAGTAGAGATCTTTTGCGCAATTCTTCCTATTTGCCAACATTTCAATCAGTTCGTTTTTAGATACTTTTTTCATATAATCGCCTCTATATATTCTCAATTCACCATTTACGCTTACCAATTGGTCATAATAATATTAATGGTATTAGTGTTAGTATATTAATAGTACTACTTATTATATTACTCGTTGAATAATAATATGCTTTTTTCCTCTTAACATTAGCCTCTAAATCTATTAGAATTTTTTAAATATATTAATCTCTATACTCGTGATTAAAAGTCTTTAAATTTGGATGAACAATAATCTTATCACCATCTGTATCCAATTCAAGAAGTGAAATATAGTTTGACACTAATTTGTTTTCTGGCTTCATTGTAGAAATAAACACTCCAGTTCCCACAACCTCTGCTTCAAACTCCTTCATCAGCTCTGTCATACCCTTTATAGTTCCGCCTCCACGCATAAAGTCATCGATTATTATAACCTTACTACCTGCTTTTAAAGCTTTACTTGGCAGACTCATCGTCTCTATCTTAGAGGATGATCCCGTAACGTATGTCATACTTATTGTAGGACCTTCAGAAACTTTTGTGTTTTTTCTTATTATAACCAATGGTAGATTCATTGCTTTTGCAGTCATAAGTGCCATTGGAATACCTTTTGTTTCCATAGTAACCACACAATCTACCTCTGAATAATCTATATTTGAAGCAAATATCTCGCCAATTTTGTATACTACATTTGGATCGTAAATTAAGTCAATCAAATATAAAAAGCCACCAGATAATATTCTTCCTTCTTCTTTTATCCTGTCACACAATTGACACAGAAATTCCTCATTCTCTTCTTTTGATGTCTTTGGAATATACTTAACTCCTCCTGCTGCACCTGAAATGGTAACAACCCTTCCCAATTGCAACTTTTCAAATACATTCTTTACCACTATTAAATCCTCACTGATGGTTGATTTTGCAGCATTGAACTGTGATGTAAAAAAGCTAAGTGTGAAAATCTTATTTGGATTATCCGATAGTATTTTTACAATAGCTCCTATTCTTTCATTACGCTTAAATTTATTCATTTCTCCTCCCAATATTTCCCAATAAATACATAAATTGTTAATTCTTTTTTTGATATTATTTAAATTAATTATTTTTCTTTCTATAAAAATAAACAAAGATCTGTTCTTTATGTTATAATATATTCTGTAAACGATTTAATATTATTCTTTGTTTTGTGTTTCAGAAAACTTGTTTTTTGGCTGAATGCCCATTTGATATAACGATCAAATGTATCAGGCAAACATATCAATCAAAACATTTCTGAACATTTATTAATTATAACATATTAAACGTTCATATTGTATACTTTTTAGCGAATTTTTCAAATTTTATTTTGCTTTTTAATTCGCATAAAATAATATGAGAGGTGGATAGTATATGAATATACATTTTATTGGAATTGGTGGAATTAATATGAGTGCATTGGCTGAAATATGTATCAACAAAGGCTATAATGTATCTGGATCTGATATGCAGGAGTCATACCTAGTTGATAATTTAAGAAGCTTGGGAGCTAAGATAACAATCGGCCAGAAAAAAGAAAATATCACAGACGATATAAATCTTGTTGTTTATACCGCCGCAATATCTAATGAAAATGAGGAATTTTTAGCTGCAAAGGAAAAAAACATTCTAATGATAAATAGGGCAGCTTTTCTGGGTCAGATAATGAGAGAGTACAAAAATTCTATTGCAGTTTCAGGTACTCACGGAAAAACCACAACTACTAGTATGCTTTCGACAATTTTTAATTATGCTGAAAAGGACCCGACTATCCTTGTTGGTGGTAATCTTAGCACAATAGGTGGAAATGTTAGAATTGGATCATCTGAAAACTTCATAACTGAGGCTTGTGAATATGTGGATAGTTTTTTAAATTTCAATCCATTTATTTCCATTGTGTTAAACATTGAAGAGGACCATCTAGACTATTTTTCAGGAATAGAGGAAATAAAGGCTTCTTTTAATAAATTTGGAAAATTACTTCCAGAAGATGGATATTTCATAGTCAATGGAGATAACGAAAACACAAAGGATATCATGTATGATGTAGGTGCTACAATAATAAAATTTGGACAAAAAGACGATAATGACGCAATAATCTCTGAGATAAGATATGATGAGGACGGCTTTGCAATGTTCAATCTGAACTACAAAGGAGTAAATTTAGGTACTTTTGATTTATCAGTATATGGTCTTCACAACGTTTACAATGCAACTGCAGCCATTATTGCATCTATTGTATCAAATATTGAGGTTGATGTAATAAAGAAAGCAATCAAAGAATACAATGGTGTTGGCAGAAGATTTGAAAAAAAGGGATATTTCAAAAACACTTTGGTAGTTGACGATTATGCCCACCATCCAACAGAAGTGAAGGCTACTTTATCTGCGGCTAAAACTTTAAAGAAAAATAAGCTGTGGGTTGTGTTCCAACCTCATACTTATTCACGAACAAAGGCATTGCTAAAGGAATTTGCAGAGGCATTTTATTCGGCTGATAAGGTAATTATTACGGATATCTATGCAGCCAGAGAAAAAAATCCTGGAGATATTAGCTCTAAGGATTTGGTTGAAAAACTCTACCACAACAATGTGGACGTGACATATATCCCTACTTTTGAAGAAATCGAAAGCTATCTTAGGGAAAACCTAGAAGATGATGATTTGATAATAACTTGTGGTGCTGGTCCAATTTATAAAGTTGGAGAATCCCTTTTAAAGTAATTAAATTAGAATATAATAAGATATATTGATGCATATTGATATATATTGATGCGTATTGATATGTAATAAAATTAATTATAATTTGGAATAAAATATAACAAAACCCGTAGGAAACTTGCAAACCTAGTCTTACGGGTTTCTATTTTTATAAATTTAATTCAAAGTAGATATCGGCTCTTTCATATGAAAAAATATATAATAGCAACTTTAGTTGCAAATATAAAACAAATTATTCTTGAATTATTGTCAAAACTGTCGTAATATCAGAGTATATAATTTTTTTATTGGAGAAAAGACATGAAATATAACTTATACGACTATATTACAGATGAAGATGACAACTCAATAGATAACTACATAAGAAAAACAGTCATAGAAAAAGATATTTCCATAACTGTTCTTTCATGTGCATTAAATATATCAGATAAAGAAATGTTTGATATCCTTATATCTCAAGATATTTTAGAAAAACTTGACTGTATGCAGTATGGCGAATTTCTGAGAGTTCTAGAAATATATGATCTTTAACCTATAATATTTAGTAAACAATTGACACTACTGCTCTTCCGGATAATATAATCCCCATTCTTTTCTAAGGTCTGTCATTATCTTCATAACATCAAAAGTATGGTCTAATTTCATCATATTTTTTGAATTTTTTATCGACATTTCCATATTCTCTATTTCATACTTCAAAGCATATTCTGAATTACCAAGCTCAATTTTTTCTATGGAAGAGTCCTCTGTATATGTTATTGTTGCCTTATCACTTCTAGGATAATCATATATCTCTATATATCCTTTTTCAAAAACAATCACCACCCTTTTAGGTTGCTTTGAATGTAGGGAAATAGTAATATTTGCCAGTTCATCCTTATCATTCTTCAAAATTATACTAGCATTTTCATCCACTCCAGATTCAGCTTTCTTTACAAATGATTTCATCTCAATATTTGAAAAGTCCATAAAATTTCGAGTTAGCGAAAGTGCATACACACCAATATCAAGTAATGCACCTCCTGCAGTATCCATACTGAAAAACCTATTTTTCATATCGTATTCTTTAAAGCTACCGAAGTTTGCCTGAATTAAACTTAGCTTTCCAAGATTTCCAGTATTTATCAATTCCTCTAGCTTCTGATACAAAGGCATATGATAAATGGTCATAGCCTCTGCCAATATCAAATTTTTCGACTTCGCTATTTCAATCGCTTCTGATAATTCATTCGAATTAAGTGTAATTGCCTTTTCACAAAGTACATGTTTTCCATTTTTCAGTGCGTTCCTTATATATTCTATATGCTTATTATGTGGAGTAGAAATGTAAACTACCTCTATCTTTTCATCGTTAAGCAACTCAATTTCATTGTTGTAAACTCTATCAATATTATATTTTTCGGCAAATTTTTTTGCACTCTCCGATGTTCTATTGTACACTCCATATATATTATTTCCACATTTCTGCATTGCTACAGCAAATTCATTTGCTATTGTACCACATCCGATGACACCCCATGTATATCTTGATTTATTCATTTAATTGTCCTCCGTAAACCAATATTATAATCGCTAAACCAAATAAATCCCTCTAAAGCCTCTGCTTGCATAATATGATTCAGCTCCATTGTGATAAATAAATACCGTATCATACCTTTTATCGCCAAAAAGTGATCCACCTAGTTCTCTAATACCTTTTGGGGTTAAAATCCAACTAGAACTCTTATAATCATAGTCACCTGTCTTCTGAAGTTGCCTATACTCGTCTTCAGAAAGCATTTTTATTCCAAGAAATTCAGCCATTGTTATTGCATCGTTACGTGGTTTATTCTTTTTTCTAGACTCCCATGCCTGAGCATCATAACACAAGCTTCTTCTACCACTTGGACTCTCCTTTGAGCAGTCACAGAAGATATATTTATCACTTTCTTTGTCGTATCCAATAACATCAGGCTCTCCCCCAGTAATTTCCATATTGGAAAGTACTCTTATATTATCCTCATTCTGGTTTAATCTAATCTCAATTTCTGACCATGCAATATCTTTGTGTCTTTGTGAATTCTCCATAAATCTTTTTCTTAATATTGTTATCAGCTCGTCTCTTTCTAGCTTATCAATTACGAACTCCATTCTCTCAACTATTTCAGCACTTTCTGTTGTATCTTTTTTGGCTTTCATACAATTCACCTCCATAAATCTATTATACCCTATACAAACAAAAATACCGCTAACAATAACATTGATAGCAGCATTTTTGATGGCCATTTTTTTATTTGTAAATTATAAAATTTGAAAATCTCCTAACATCTTTTAATAATCCGAAAAAACCATAATTTTTTCAGATTTTCACGACCATTTCAAATTCACCTTTATAAAAAATTATTTTTGTGGTCTATATCTTTCAGGAAGAGCAGAAATATACTCAGCTTCAGATTGTCTTATTCTATCAGGGTCTTTAAAGAAGTCTTGCACCATCGTTATGACAACTTTAGAAAGTAATACCAAGCCTACTAAGTTCGGAATAGCCATCAATCCATTTAGAGTATCAGATATGCTCCAGATTGCCTGCAATCCACCAACCGAACCAACAAATACTAAAGGAATATAAACTATTCTATAGAATTTTACTGCTTCTTTGCCAAAGATGTATTGAGTACATTTTTCCCCATAGTATGACCATCCCAGTATGGTTGAGAATGCAAATAACGCCAAGCCGATAGTTACTATGTATTGCCCACCATTAAAGCCAGCTTTGAATGCAGATGATGTAAGGGCAGCGCCTTGAAGACCTGAATTCCATACTCCAGTCACTAACACTACAAGAGCAGTCATCGTACATATTACAATTGTATCCATAAATACTTCGAATACTCCCCACATACCTTGTCTAACTGGATGATCAGTAGTTGCAGCGGCATGAGCTATAGGAGCACTACCAAGACCTGCCTCATTGGTAAACACACCTCTCGCAATACCATTTCTCATTGCCATCATCAAAGTTGAACCTGCAAATCCACCTGCTGCAGCATGACCTGTAAATGCAGATCCAAATATCAATCCAAATGCGTTTGGAATTTGTCCTATATTCATTATAATTATTGCCAATGCCCCTACTATATAAAATAATGCCATAAATGGAACCAATTTTTCAGTAACTGAACCAATTCTTTTTATTCCACCTAAAATAACTATTCCTGTCAACACTGCCAATATGATTCCAACAACTCTTGAATCAACTCCAAAACTAGCATTTGTTACTTGTGCAATTGAGTTCGACTGAGTCATATTTCCTATACCAAATGAAGCCAATGCTCCAAAAAGTGCAAACAATTTCGCCAAAGTTTTATTTCCCAGACCTCTTTCAATGTAGTACATAGGACCACCGGAAAAAGATCCCTTATCATCTTTAACTCTGTAAGTAACTGACAGAATAACTTCAGAAAATTTTGTGGACATTCCCAATAATGCCGATAACCACATCCAAAATACTGCACCAGGACCTCCAACAGATATTGCCAATGCAACACCAGCAATATTACCAGTACCTACTGTGGCTGCCAAAGCTGTAGAAACCGCCTGAAAAGCAGTAACCTCTCCATCCCCATCAGATCCTTTTTTAAATATGTTAAGAAAAGTGCTTTTCATAACATATCCGAATTTTGACAATACAATAAATTTTGTTTTGATACCAAGAAGTAATCCTGTACCTAACAGTAAAATAAGCATAGGCCAACCCCAAACGATATTACCGATAAACGAATTTACCTCCAAAATTGTCTTCATACCAAAAGCCTCCTTAAAAATATTAACCATTTTTGATAATTATTAGTAATTTGCTGTTGAAAATTAAAAAAATATCAAAAATATGATTAAAAAATAATTCACACTGATATATTATTACTTTGGTGTGAATTTAATGTGAAGTTCAAAAAATTATTATATTCTTACTAATCTATAAATTATTAAAGATTCAATATGGAGATATTTTTTACCATTTTTCTCATATAATTCTGATTAAATCGTGATTAGTACTTAATTATCAAATAAAAATATATTTATTTTTTTTATATTAAATAATGTTAATAATAATTCAAAAGACGATTGTTGGAATAAATAATAAAAAATGAATTATTATTTTAAATCAAAAATCGTCTTTTTAAAGCATATATTAACTTATTTCTATGTGAATCGTATTCGAAATTTTAAATCTAAGCGTTTAAATTACACTTCATATGTATTTCTTATGTATATTAGTATCTGTATTTTTGCATATTATAATTTAAAAGCCTATTTTTTCAAATACTTTTTGAAAATCTATTTTTATAGATTACTTCATTTGAGTTCTACATTTTTTGTAGGTTACTTCATCGGAGTTCCACATTCTGGGCAAAATTTCGGAGCAGACTCTGAATTTTCTACCTTCCATCCGCAGTTTTTACATTCAAAATTTCCAGCTTCTGGCTTTTTATCTCCACATTCTGAACAGAATTTTCCTGTATTTGAAGCTCCACACTTCGCACAAGTCCATCCAATATCCTGTCTCTTTGCTCCACATTCTGTACAGAATTTACCTGTAGCATTATTTCCACATGAACATAGCCAAAAATCTGATCCCACACTATTCACATGAGCTTGAGAATTTTGTTCCATTTGTTTCTGTTGCTGAGCTTGACCCATTCCATACAAATCCTGTGCGTTGATTCCACCAGCATTTTGAGCCATACCAAGTCCCATAAATCCTGTCATAGCGCCACCCTGATTTGATGCTGCAGCCCTCATTGCATCAGCCTGAGCAGTAGTCAGTGTAGCTGCTGCCATAGTAGGGTCCTTCATTACTGCAGTTCTCTGAAGAGTCTTTATCATATCTTCATCTTCTTTGCTTGCAACCACAGAGTTAACTCCAAAAGAAACTATTTTTATACCTCTAAGCTCTGTCCACTTTTTGCTTAAAACTTCATTTAATGCATCAGCCAACTCTACTGTATGTCCAGGTAGAGAGCTATACCTAATTCCCATATCTGAAATCTTTGAAAATGCCGGTTGTAAAGCAGTCAACAATTCACTCTTTAATTGAGCATCTATTTGGTCTCTTTCGAATGCTTCACCAACATTTCCAACTACGTTCGTGTAGAAAAGTAATGGATCTACTATTTTATATGAATAAACACCATTACATCTAATTGATATATCGACGTCCAAACCTATATTTTTATCAACCACTCTGAATGGAACAGGATTTGGAGTTCCATATTTATTATCTACTATTTCCTTCGTATTGATATAGTAAACTCTCTGATCTTTACCAGTATCTCCGCCAAAACCAAACCTTGAAATCATAGTTGAGAAAGTGTTTCTTACACTGTCTTCCAAATTTCCAGAAAAAATACTAGGCTCAGTCGAGCTATCAAATGTAAAATTACCTGGCTCTGCGGACATTTCTACTATTTTCCCCTGCTCAACTATAATCATACATTGACCATCTGCTACAGCTATTCCACTTCCGTTGGAAATAATATTATCATTTCCATGTTTATTTGATGATCTTGAAGTTGTTTGCTTTGCACCCCTTACAACTAGTGTTTCCGAATTCATTGAATCACAATAAAAAAACTCTTTCCATTGATCCGCCAAAGTTCCTGATACTGCACCGATTCCAGCTTTAATTAATCCCATATTTTACCTCCTGTGTTAATATCTAATCTAATCATATTTTCTATAACCTTTAAAAACTACCCGAGCTACCTCCACTTATTCCTCCTGATGAATTTCCATGAGTGCTACTACCTCCGTCTTCATCATCCATTCTTCTATTTCTAACCAAGCCTGATCTAATATAGTTCTCACTTACTACTCTAGCATTGCTTTGGTCCCTTTTCAAATAGTTTGATGCTGTTGTCTGCTTTCTTACAGATTTCATTTGTTGTATTAAGCAAAATGCTATCAACCCAGTTGGAACTATAGCCACACCAAGAGTGTATGCAATGCTCAATAGAATATTTCTCTTCTTTCTTGGCAGGGTCGATTTATCATAAGGTTTACCTTGAGTGTACTTTTCATAAAAATCAATTACATAATCACCAAATTTTGAAAATGCACCAGAAAAATCATCATCTTTTAAATAAGGTAATACATTATCCATAATATAAGCTTGACCAGCATCCGTAAATGCATCGATCGTTTTTCCATTTGTAGATATAGCCCATTTTCTATCCTCGACAGCTATCAAAAATACCAATCCATTTCTATCATTATCCTCGCCATATCCGTTCTTATAGAAAAAATCATCCGCATATTCTGTTGCACTTCTATCATTTAGCGTATTCACTGCAACAAATATGACATCAGCTCCGTACTTTTTCTTCGCATCATTGGATATTTTCTCCAATTTGCCCTTGACTTCACTACCCATAACATCGGCTTTGTCAAACACCCGTGGCTTGGATGCCAGTTCTGAACTCCCTTGTGAATAATCTTCTTCTGCAAAAACAGCCATTGGCAATAGCATTACTATCAACATAGCCAGAGTTGCAATTTTTTTAACTAATCTTGTATAAGCGTTGTCACTAATAAATTCTCTCATATACACTCCCCCTTATCTCAAAAAAATCAATGCACCAATTATAAAAAAAATGATGAATGAAATTATTGAAATGATAGAAAGCTTCTTTTTGTCTATTGGAAGATCTCCAACAAATTTTCCAGTTTGACCATTCATCGCAAAAATATATTTATTTTTATTCCAAGTGGTATTTAGTATCCACACTGGCATCATAGCATACTTTAAATTTTTATCAGTAACCTCGATATTATGATATTTTGGAGAAACTGAATCATATCCTACGACTGAATTTCTCAATTCATCCAAAAGCGAGTTTTCAGCTCTAAACTTGACAGTCGATTCCACTTCATCACTACTTACATCATATTTATCTGACAAAAATCCAGAAAGATAAATCGATTGGAAGTCGACCTTATCATCGTAATTAAAAGGCTCTATCGATTCCATCAATGTATCGTCTAATTTGGATGAACCGTCCGCCGGTATTGAATCAAAGACACACCTTCCCTCTGTTACGACATCATAAAAATCTGTTTTTATATAATCGTACTCAGAATCGGAATAATAACTAACTATTTCAGCATCGAATACTGCACTCCCTTGAACGCCATAATCGTAAATCCAATAGGGTACATAGATACCTTTTATTTCATCAATATGGTTTTCGTCCTTAAATACTTTTGGTAAAAGTATTTTGTTTTTGTAATGTTCAACCAAAGCCTTTTTAGCTGCCTTTTTGTCTATTTTAAAAGGGATGATAAAATCCGGCTTTAACTGGTTAGATACTCTCCCCGTAAACACAATTTCACTATCACAATACGGACATTTTGTTGCAACAGTATTTTCATCACAAAGTAGCTCAGCTGCACAGGAATTACAAGTATACAAATCAAATTCCTTGTCTATATATTTATCGCCATCTGATTCATCTGTATAGTCTCCAAATGCCCCCTCATCACGACTGCCATTATCAAACATACTCCCAGCACCACTCCGAGAAGTATCATCATTCAATGATTTTCCGCCATCTTCACCATAAGTTACTGCATCATTTTTAAATTCCTCAGACTTATCAGCGAATTCGTCAACTTCAAATTCCGTACCACAATACGGACAAGAAACCTTCTGTTTTTTTGCATCAAATACAACCGATGCCCCACAAGCCGGACACTTGTGTTCCAAAATTCCACTCATAATTACACCTCCTAAAAAAATATATTATGAATTTAATAATATATTTTTTTTATTTATCTTTTTTCTTACTTAAATATAATTGCTTTGTTTTGAAGCCCTCACTAAGTATCTTCACCATTTCATTCTTTCTTTTTTCTATTGTTACTTCAGTTCTTGCAGAGAAAATATACCTAGCCCAATCTTTTTTGTATCCCGGAGCTAATGATTTATAAAATTCAAGTTGCAAAGGATACTCTCTCAAAAATTCTTCTATTTTATCCACAAAATCAACATAATCATCCACTCTTTGAGAAGGTAAATTTTTTGATTTTTTTGTGATTTTTGAATCATATTTTAGACCAATTAGAGTATAGTTTTCATCTAAAGCCACCATCTTATTAAATTTATATTCTGTATTTTTGACAAAACCAGAATCTTCATCTACCTCTAAATAAGGAAATATGCTATCTCTTCCAATCGGGTCGTGATTCAATTTATTTTTGTTTTTTGGATATATTAAATATATTTGACCATTTTTATTGAGAATACTTTTGTTTTTTATTTTCATTATTACATTTTTCATTGCTTCCAAGTTGTATACATAGGAAATTATTAAATCCGAGATTTCAATTTTATTATCAACATTTTCCAAATCAAAATGTGAAATTTCATCCATTCCATCAAAGGGAGTAATTTCCTTTGGTTTATTTATTAAAATAATTTTGTTGAATTTGTCAATTTTCAATTTTTTGTATAGTGTATTATCCATATAATTATTCCCAACCTTAAATTTATTATTGTTCCACAAATTCTAACGTGTGACTTATTAAATCATCATTGTTGTAGTTTAGTACAAGATTAAAGACTGGTGTTTCCTTCATTATCAATTTCAAGAATATCTTATCGCCTTCCCATAGGTTTAGATCAAATATTCTTTTCTTATCGATCCACTTCAGATCACCTTCGTCACAAATGGTCATTTCTCCATCAAAATCATCACAGGTGTATAAATGCATATACTCTGAAGGATTCTCATTATAATTAAATACCACGATACCTCTGAACCTACAGTAGTTTGGTGTATATCCTGTTTCTTCCTTTATTTCTCTTATTATTCCTTCAATCGGTGTTTCTCCACTTTCCAATTTTCCACCGACACCAATCCATTTACCTTTGTTTACGTCATTTTCCTTTTTAGTTCTATGCAACATTAAAAACTTATCATCCTTTTCCATGTAACACAAAGTCATTTTCAATATTATCACCTCTCTTTATTTTACCATCAATTTAGTTACGAACACCACAAAAATTTTTATCAAAATGACTTAAAAATAGTGTATAATACACTTATTAAAACATTTTAATACATTTTATGGAGAATAATCTATGAATTCAAAAATATCTTTACCCAAAACTTCAGCTAAAAACAAAATGGAGGTTATGCCAATTCTTCCATTGATATTAAATATGTCAATACCGCCTCTGTGTTCGATGTTCCTTCAGTACACATACAACTTTGTAGATTGCATTTTCGTGTCGTGGATTAGCGAGGATGCCTTGACTGCAGTATCTCTCTCATTTCCTATAACAACACTTATGCTGGCTATGTCGATAGGTATTGGAGTTGGAATCAACGTATTGATTTCAAAAAACTTGGGAGGTAAAAATTTTGACGAGGCAAATTCAGTTGTTACACATGGATTATTAATCTCCTCAGTATTAGGCATAGTATTAAATTTAATAATACTCCTAATGATAAAGCCATATTTTAAAGCTATAATTCAAGATTATTCTATATATTCTTTGGCGATAAGATATATGACAATCTGTGCATTTTTACAAGCTCCGAATATGATACACATAGCAATTCAGAAAATAATTCAAGGAACTGGAAATATGATTGCACCCATGCTATTTCAAATGGCTGGAGTATTGCTAAATTTTGTTCTAGATCCAATACTAATATTTGGATTTGGTCCTTTTCCAAAAATGGGAATTGAAGGTGCTGCAGTATCAACTGTGCTCGGATACACCCTTTCGATGATTTTGGCATTTTATGTTCTTATCTTTACAAATCAAAAAGTAAGGATTAAACTAAAAGATTTCAAGATAAATTTGGAAATATTTAAAAACATTGTTATTTTAGGATTGCCATCTTTCATTATGAATGCACTTGGAGCATTTATGGTTACATTTGCGAATATGTTCCTGATAGTGTATTCAACAACTGCCGTTGCATTTTTTGGTGCATATTTTAAGGCTCAGCAAGTTGTAGTTATGACTGTAAACGGCCTAATTCAGGGATGCATCCCAATCATGAGTTTCAACTATGGAGCAAAAAATAAAGATAGGTTACTGGATACTTTTAAAAAAGGAACAATAATTGCAGTATTTTTAATGACATTGGGGGCATTATTATTGGCAGTTTTTCCTAGACAAGTCCTTAAAATATTTATGGCATCTGATTCCATGATGGAATTGGGAGTTCCTGCGCTTAGAATAATGGTTTGTAGTTATATTTTCAATGGAATATCTACTATGTTTGCATCTCTAATGCAATCGGTAGGTCAAATAAAATATAGTATATACATTAACCTATCACGACAGTTAGTCATACTTATTCCATTTATGTGGATATTTACTAGATTTTGGGGAATTACTGGTGTATGGGTTGCGTTTCCAATTACCGAAATTATTACGTTATTATTTTGCTGGCATATATACAAAAAACAAGAGCGGTGGATATAATATCCACCAATCCTGCTTTTAATAAAATAATCAAAGGTAATATGAAATTTATAAAAATTTGTTGTGTGCATTATTTAAAATATTTTACTCCGGATTCAAACAGCTTCTGATCCTTTTCACCAATAATATTTTTCATCACGTATTTTCCAATTCTCTCTGAATGGCCCATTTTACCAAGAATTCTTCCATCAACTGATGTAATACCTTCCACAGCAAAATAAGATCCATTTGGATTATGATCTATATCATAAGTAGCATTACCTTCATAGTCAACGTACTGAGTAGCTATCTGTCCATTCTCAATCAGAGACTTCATCACTTCCTCACTGGCAACGAATTTTCCCTCACCATGAGAAATAACTATTGAATGAATATCTCCGACTTCATTTGAAGCCAACCAAGGAGACTTATTTGATGATATTCTAGTCTTCACTACCTTCGCCTGATGTCTGCCGATATTATTATATGTCAATGTAGGCATATCAGCTGAAGGTGTCTTTATTTCACCATATGGCACTAGCCCAAGCTTTATTAATGCCTGGAATCCATTGCAAATACCTATCATCAGACCATCTCTATTATTAAGCAAATTCATTATAGCTTCTTCTATTTTTGGATTTCTAAACACTGTAGCTATAAATTTTGCAGATCCATCTGGTTCATCACCAGCTGAAAATCCTCCTGGTATCATAACTATTTGACTCTTATTTATCTCATCAACCATCATATCTATAGAAGCTTCAATATCGGCATAACTCATGTTTCTAAATACTCCAATATGAGCATCGCCTCCAGCCCTTCTAAATGCTCTGGCCGAATCATATTCACAGTTAGTTCCAGGAAATGCAGGTATGAATATTCTAGGCTTTACTATACTCAAAGAAGATTTTGATACTTCTCCAATTCTATGATAGCTTATATTTTCAATATCAGAGTTTATAATCTTTTTTGCTTTTGTTGGGAATATTGGTTCAAGTACTTCCTCTGATACCTTATTAAGTCTTTCTATATCAACTTCTTCTCCAAATATTTCAATAATCGGCAATTCGATTGTCTTTCCAAGAACCACATAGTTTGATCCATCAAGCTGAGCTAAATCGGCATCTTCTATTTCAACTATAATGCTTCCATATGATTGCTTGAATAGCTCGTCTTTATCGTCGAACAGGTCTGCCACTCCATCATCAAAGCTAAAACCTATTCTATTACCAAAAGCCATTTTTACCAATGCCTCACCGATTCCACCGTAGCCCAAGGCATAAGAAGTCAATATTTTTTTATTTTCAATTGCCCTGTGTATTACTTCAAAGTTTTTCTTTAATAAATCAAAGTCTGGAAAAGCATAATCTTTCTGTCCAGCTTCTATTAATACTACTGTACTTCCAACTTTCTTGAATTCTTGAGTAACTATATTTCCTGCATCTTGTGTAGTAACAGCAAATGAAACCAATGTAGGTGGAACATCGATGTCCTTGTATGTACCACTCATACTATCTTTACCACCGATAGCTGGAATTTCAAAATTCATCTGTGCATAGTATGCTCCCAGTAATGCAGAGAATGGTTTACCCCAACGTACCTTGTCTTTTCCTAGCTTTTCAAAATACTCTTGGAAGGTTAATCTGGCTTTTGAATAATCTCCACCAAGAGCAACAAGCTTTGCCACTGATTCTACAACTGCATTCATCGCACCATGGAATGTGGACCATTTCCCAATTTTGGGATTATATCCAAATGTCATTATTGAAGATGTATTTGTTTCCGCATCCAAAACTGGAATCTTTGCAACCATACCGTTTGTAGGCGTCGATTGATATTTACCACCAAAAGGCATAACAACAGTATTACCACCTATTGAGTTATCAAATTTTTCAACCATACCTCTTTGAGAGCATACATTTAAATCTCTCATCGCCGCTTCAAATTTATCCTGAACATCATCGTAAGAGCTTGTAACTGATGTCAAATCAACATAGGCTGATTCTTCAGGTATTTGAGCTACTTCAATATCAGTTTCTTGCTTCGCCCCATTTGTATCCAAGAAGGATCTCTTAATATTTACAATGTCTTTTCCATTCCACGTCATCCTCAGATATCCTGTATCAGTCACAGTTGCAACATGAGTTGCTTGCAAGTTTTCAAATCCTGCCAGCTCGATAAATCTGTCCATATTCTCCACGTCTATAGCAACTGCCATTCTTTCTTGAGATTCTGAGATAGCCAGCTCTGTACCGTCCAAACCATCATACTTCTTAGGTACCAAATCAAGATTTATATCCAAACTTTCTGCAATTTCTCCAATAGCAACGGATACACCACCAGCACCAAAATCGTTACATCTCTTGATCATCTTTACTGCTTCAGCGTTTCTGAAAAATCTCTGAATTTTTCTTTCATTTGGAGCATCTCCCTTTTGAACCTCTGCAGATGAAGTTGTAATACTTTCCTCAGAATGCTCTTTTGATGATCCAGTTGCACCACCACATCCATCTCTACCAGTCTTTCCACCAAGTAGGATAATTACATCTCCTGCCTCTGGTCTTTTTCTGATTACATTTTCCTTTGGAGCTGCTGCTATAACTGCGCCGACCTCCATTCTCTTCGCAACAAAATTCTCATCGTAAACCTCTACAACTTGTCCAGCAGGCAATCCTATTTGGTTTCCATAAGAGCTATATCCATTTGCAGCTTCTGTAGTTATTTTCTTTTGCATTAACTTTCCAGGAAGTGTGTCTTCAAGTGAAGTTCTCGGATCTGCAGATCCAGTTACTCTCATTGCTTGATATACATAGCTTCTGCCTGACAATGGATCTCTGATAGCCCCACCAAGACAAGTTGCCGCACCACCGAACGGTTCTATTTCTGTCGGATGATTGTGTGTTTCATTCTTAAACATCAAAAGATATTCTTCATTTTTACCATCAATTTCAACATCAATATTTATGCTACAAGCATTAATTTCTTCGCTTTCGTCTAAATCTTGAAGCTTACCTTCCTTCTTTAGCTTTTTCATTGCAACAGTTGCCAAATCCATTAGGCAAATATCCTTTTCTCTGTCGCCGTACACATATTTTCTATCTTCAAGATATTTATCATATGTTTCTTTTATCACATCAGTAAATCTACCTTCTGGTATTTCAACAGATGACAATTTAGTCATAAATGTAGTATGTCTGCAGTGATCTGACCAATATGTATCCAAAACTTTTATTTCAGTTATTGTTGGATCTCTCTTTTCATCATTTCCAAAATACGATTGAACACATTTTAAGTCATCAAGAGTCATCGCCAATCCATACTTTTCAAGAAATTCCGATAACCCATTTTCATCCAATTTAGAAAACCCGTCTATGGTTTCAACTTCTTCGGGCCTTTCATAAGTCATTTCCAATGTTTCAGGCTTTTCCAATAAAGCTTCTCTGCTATCTACAGCATTGATTAAATATTTTTTTATTTTACAGAATTCATCATCAGAAATTCCCTTCTCAATAATTATTACTCTTGAAGAGTTAATATTTGGTCTCTTTCCATCATTTACGATTTCAGCACACATTGAAGCCCAGTCAGCTCTTTGATCATATTGTCCAGGAAGGTACTCAATTGCAAATATTCTTTCATCTCTAATATCAGGAATTTCTTCATAATACACATTATCCAAATTCGGTTCTGATAGAATAGTTTCTGCAACCTTTCTATAGGCATTTTCGCCGATATTTTCTATATCATATCTATTAATGACTCTTACCTTACCAACTTTTATATGGAGATTATCCGAAATATCGTTCCTCATTGCTTGAGATTCCAGATCAAATCCATCTTTCTTTTCTACAAAAACTCTCTTAACATTACTCATAATCTATTCCGATGTCCTTTCTAAAATGCATTCCCTCAAAGTTGATTTTTCCAATGTTTGCATATACGTTTTTAGATGCCAATTCTACAGTTGCCCCCTTTGAGCAAACTCCGAGAACTCTACCACCATTCGTAACTATATTTTCATCATACCTTTTTGTTCCACTGTGGAATATCACAATACTGTCATCCACATCATTTAATCCAGTTATGACCTTTCCCTTTTCGTAATCCTCGGGATAACCACCAGATGCAAGAACAACACAAGCTGCAGCTTCTTGAGAATACTTTATTTCAACTTCTGAAAGTCTATCTTCAGTTATCGCCATCATTATTTCACTTAGGTCTGTTTCCAATCTCAACAAAACTGATTGAGTCTCTGGATCTCCAAATCTACAATTGTATTCCAATACCTTTTCGCCATTTTCTGTTATCATCAAGCCCACAAAAAGTATACCTCTAAATTCGAGACCATCTTTTTGGAAGCCTTCTAGTGACTTTATCAAAACCTCATTATATACTTTTTCAGCTAGCTCTTTACTGTATATAGTGCTTGGGGAAAAAGTACCCATTCCTCCTGTATTCGGTCCAGTTTCCTTCTCAAATACTTTTTTGTGGTCCTTTGCACTCTCCATTGGAACGATTGTATTTTTGTCAACAAAGGCAAGTATAGATGTTTCAATTCCAGTCAAATACTCTTCAATCACAACAAGATTTCCTGAATCACCAAATTTCTTATCTCTCATAATCATATTTAGAGTATCTATTGCATCTTCTCTACTCGTTGGAATTACTACACCCTTACCAGCTGCCAAGCCGTCTGCTTTTATCACCACTGGATATCCAAAACTGTCAATTTCCTCAATTGCTTTATCAATATCTGTATATTCCTTATATTTTGCAGTAGGTATACCATGTCTAACCATAAATTTCTTTGAGAACAGCTTGCTTCCTTCCAACCTGGAACAGCTTTTGTCTGGACCGAAAACTCTCAGCCCTCTTTTTGAAAACTCATCAGATATACCCATCACCAAAGGAACTTCCGGACCAACAACAGTTAAATCAATATTATGCTCATGGGCAAAATCTGCCAATTGCTCTATTTCCGTATCTTTAATATCAACACATTCTGCAACTGATTCAATCCCTGCATTACCAGGTGCACAGTAAATTTTTTCCACCTGTTTTTCCTGTGATAATTTCCAACAAATTGCATGCTCTCTTCCACCGCCACCTACGACCAATATCTTCATAAGAAACCTCCGATCCATTAAATATACGATTAGTGTTATTTTCTAAAAAACTAAGTCAATTTTTTGCGATTTTAGTGTTTAAAATGTCTTGTTCCTGTAAATACCATAGTGATTCCCAATTCATCACAAGCCTTGATTGAATCCTCATCTCTTATTGAACCACCTGGCTGTACAATAGCTCCAATACCATATTCTGCTGCCAATCTCACACAATCATCAAATGGGAAAAATGCATCTGATGCTAGTACTGCACCCTCAAAACTCTTTTCGTCCTTGTTGTTGACAATCGCATTGCTCAACGCCCATATTCTTGATGTCTGCCCACAACCCATTGCAAGAGTTTGACCATCCTTTACTATAGCAATCGCATTTGATTTTAAATTTTTCACGACCTTCATTCCAAAATCCATGTCGTTTATTTCAGCTTCTGTAGGCTGCTTTGCAGTTACTACTTCAAACTTCTCTGTTAAAACAGTATCTTTATCCTGAAGAAGTAGCTTTCCATCAAGATATTTCATATCGAACGGTTGTTTACTTTCTTCAATTTTTTTAAGTCTAAGAACTCTAAGATTCTTCTTTGTTTTCAATATTTCCAATGCTTCAGGCTCAAAATCATATGCAACAATTATCTCCAAAAAGATTGACTTTAACATTTCTGCCGTTTCTTTATCGACAGTTGAAGTTATTCCTACAATCCCTCCGAAAATTGATACTTTATCAGATTCAAAACACTTTGTATATGCCTCCAATGAATCTTTTCCTAGCCCAACACCGCAAGCATTTGCGTGCTTAATAGCTACGGCACAAACTTTATCTGAATCCCTAAACTCTCTCATAAATTCAAGACACCCGGCTAAATCATTGATATTGTTAAATGACAGCTCTTTTCCATTCAATTGCTCATAATTTAATATTGGATTTTGTGCATTCGGTTGTTTATACAAAAATCCTCTCTGATGACCGTTTTCTCCATATCTTAACTCTGTTTCTTTCTCGAAAGTCATATTTAGTATCTCAGGGTATTTATCTCCTACAACACCGGCGAAATATGAAGATATCAATGCATCATATCTTGCTGTCGTAGAAAATGCCTTATATGCAAGTTTTCTTCTATCTTCCAGAGATAATCCACCATTTTCTAATTTTTCTACTACCATTGAATAATCATCTATGTCCACAATTACCGTAACATCCTTGTAGTTCTTTGATGCCGATCTTATCATTGAAGGACCGCCGATATCAATATTTTCAACTATTTCTTCCTGAGATTTGCCACTCTTAACTGCGCCTTCAAAATCATAAAGACTCACTACAACTATATCAATTGGATTGATATTCAATTCCTCAACAGTATCGACATGAGTTTGAATATCCCTTCTATAAAGGATTCCACCATGAACATATGGGTTTAGAGTCTTTACTCTACCATCTAAGATTTCAGGAAAATTTGTAACCTCTTCTACTTGAATAACATTCACACCGTTTTCATATAGTTTTTTATAAGTATTTCCTGTAGATATTATTTCATATCCAAGCTTATTTAATTTTTGACCAAATTCTACTACACCTGTCTTATCTGTAACACTGATTAAAGCTCTTTTCATTGTATCCAACCTTTCCATATCTTATTAGTTAAATAGACAAAATTCCTGAATGTTATTATCGCTTGCTCTTATCGTTAATCCTGAACAAATACCGTTCTTCCGATAACCTTTACCTTGTCATCACAAATCTTTTTCACTGACTCTTTTAGTATTTGATGCTCTACCTTCAATACTCTATTTTGTAAATCCTCTGCTGTATCAGTAGGCAAAACTTCAACAGTTTTTTGAATTATTATTGGACCAGTATCGGCATTTTCATCCACAAAATGCACTGTCGCTCCACTTACCTTCACCCCATATTTAATTGCAGCTTCATGAACTCTCAAACCATAATACCCAACTCCACAAAACGAGGGTATCAATGATGGGTGTATATTGATAATTTTATTTTCAAAAGAGTTCGTAAATTTCTCGCTAAGAATTTTTAAAAATCCTGCTAGCACTACTAGATCTATATTTCTTTCCTCTAACACTCTAATTATTTCTTCTTCATCATTTGAATAAACAGCTTCTATATTATGTTTTTTCGCCCGTTCTAATCCAAAGGCATCCTTTTTATTTGAAATAACTACTGCTATTTCTCCGTTTATTTCCCTTTGCTCAACTGCATCAATCAGCGATTGTAAATTAGTTCCACCACCAGAAACGAGTACTCCAATTTTCTTCATTGTAAAATCCTTTCCGACTATTTTTCTAAAAACTCTACTCCATCGTGCAAATCAGTTACTTTACCAATTATATAAGCTCTATCTTGCATTAAATTTTTATATTTGTCATCCACGTATTTTACATTTTCACTTTCCCTACTATTAATAAAGTCTACCAGTCTATCAGCATCTCTTTCGTCAACTATCATTACCAAGCCTATGCCCATATTAAAGCTCTTATGAAGCTCTCTTGTTTCAACCGCATTAAAGCTTTCAATAAGCTTGAAAATTTCAGGCTTGTCCCAAGAATTAATATTGATATCAAGACCAAGCCCCTTTGGAATTACTCTGACAATATTTTCAACCAGACCTCCACCTGTAATATGAGCAATGGCTTTTACTTCACTATTTCTTATAGAGTCTAATGCTAAATTTACATAAATTTTTGTAGGAGTCAACAATGCTTCGCCAAGACTCATTCCAAGAGAATCTACATGCTCACTCAAATCCATCTTATACTCATCTAAAAAGATCTTTCTAACAAATGAAAATCCATTACTATGAACACCACTTGAAGAAATACCGATTAATACATCACCTTTTTTTACATTTTGTCCGCTTAAAATTTTGCTCTTGTCTGCAATTCCTATAGAAAATCCAGCCAAATCGTAATCTTCTTCAGCATACATACCTGGCATTTCTGCAGTCTCTCCACCGATTAATGCACATCCACTGATTTTACATCCGTCAGCTATTCCTCCGACAACCTTTTCTATATGCTCTGGTACTAGTTTACCAAGAGCGATGTAATCCAAGAAAAACAATGGCTTTGCTCCCTGACAAATCAAATCATTTACGCACATAGCAACCAGATCGATACCTACAGTTTCATGTTTGTCCATCATCTGAGCTATCTTCAGCTTCGTTCCAACTCCATCAGTTGATGCCAATAATACAGGTTCTTCATATCCCATAAATTCCTTTATAGAATACAAACCACTGAAATTTCCAAGATCTCCAATTACATTTGAATCATATGTAGACTTAATCTTCCCTTTAATTAAATCTACAGCTCTATTTCCCTCATCAATATCTACACCTGAACTCTTGTAAGTCAACATAAATTTCTCCTTAAAACTAATAACATTTCGAAAAACTAATAATACTTCAAATACAATAAACTAATTATTTAAAGACTTGTCGTCATCCAATACCTTTTGTGCAATTTCAATCCTGTACTTCTTTAATTGTTCTTTTATTTCTGGATATTTTATGGAACCGATTTGAAGAGCCATCAAGGCTGCATTTAAACCTGAATCTATAGTGACAGTTGCAACCGGAATGCCTCCTGGCATCTGAACCATAGATAAAAGAGAATCCAAGCCGTCCATAGTGGATGATTTGATTGGGAGTCCAACTACTGGAATTAATGTTTGTGCCGCTACAACACCTGGCAGATGAGCAGCCTTTCCTGCTGCTGCTACAATCACATCTACATTTCCCTCAATTTCTTCAAGGAATGTCGATAATTCAACTGGAGTTCTATGTGCCGAAAGAACTCTGACAACTACATCAACTCCCATTGATTTAATCAATTCGATACCACTTTCCAATTTGGGAAGATCTGATTTTGACCCCATAATTACCGCAATTTTCATATTAACTCTCCTTTAAAAAATACGAATAATGGTAAATAATTCATATTATATACACCATTTATATACTAAACATTCTATTATATACGAACTTTATAATAAAATAATAACTTAATATACAGATTTTTTCAATAGTTTTTTGCCAAAAATCAAAAAAGTAGGCAAAATTTTTGCCTACTTTTTGAATTATGTTATTTTATATTATTATTTATAAAATTTTACTTATACACCATTTATACTATTTTGATGGATAAAGCATTTTTTGAACAGTTTTGTCAGATACAGAATTATGACCACCTACAACTAACGCAGCACCACATTTTTCTATATCCCAAGAATCCGAGTTTTCAGACTTAGGTAGTGCGGCAAGGAATTCTTTCATATCCGAATTATCTCTATCATCAGAAATAGGAAGAACTATCGCCGTTCTAGGTTTTACCAAATTTATTCCACTTACAGAATCAGGAAATCTTCTACCATCGACAAATACTATATTCAAATATCCTTTTGCTTGTCTAGCAACCTCTTTTCCAGTATCATATCTATCATTTCCAAATAGCCTTTTTCCTCCGTCTTGAGCAACACTATCTACTCCACCAACAGTATAAACAGTTGTCAATCCATTTTGGCTATATGGCTTTGAACCGTCAACCAATCTCAATCCCAAATTTTCTAAATTACAAAGACCTGATGCAGATAGAGCGTCTGGAAATTTTCTTCCGTCTGCAACTACTACTCTACTCAAGCCTGACATTTTAATAGTCGCCATATTTCTATCGTATGCATTGCTGTTTCCAATTCTAACGACATTTGCTTTTGGCATATATTTTTTTATATAGTTTTCAGTAGATTTATATATTTCTTTTTCACTACCTAACAAATAGACTGTCTTACTTTTATAATAATCTCTCATAAGTCCTATGTTTGCATAGTCTGGTTTGATCAAGAGCAATCTTGCATTAAAAGCCTTACACAAATTGTATGCGCTCAATCCATCTTGAAAACTATCTTGATTTACTAAAACTGTTGGAACACCTTCACCTTCTTTTAATTGGAATACTGAATCTTTATCTTTATGTGGATTTAAAGAATTTGCAGTATATTCTGCAGTTTTTATCCTATCTCTACCATAGAACCTCTTCCATCCACCTTCAAAACCACCATGCGTACCATACTCTTGCCATAACGCAAGAGATGTTCCCACTGAACAAATAGTCAGCATCCCTGCAAGAGCTAAAGTTAACGTTTTTCTAAATTTCATGTCAATATCTCCTTTTATATTATAATATAACATGATTTTATATTGAAAATACGCTAATTGTCAACAATAAAACTAAAACATTTTAATATTTTAAAGTAATAACATAATCGCTTTAAAATAATAATATTATCACTAGTTAAGATCCAATCTTCTTTAATAGCCTAAGCAATTCTTCCTTTTCATAGTCTTCCAATATCTCAAGCTGTTCTACTATCAGTTTTTCGTTCATAGGATACACTTTTTTAATGATATCTCTTCCTTTTTCAGTCAGACTCAAAATGTTACTTCTCTTGTCGTTTGAATCCTTTCTTTTGGTGATAAATCCATTTTTTACCAAATTTCCAACAACAACCGGAATGGTACCGTCTGTACTCAATATTGAATCCTTTACGCTACCAACAGACATATCCCCCTTGTGATATAATGCTTCCAAAACTGCGAATTGACTTAATGTTAGTCCATTTTGCTTGCATAAAAAAGATGTCTTTCTATTAATTTTATTTACAGTCCTATTTAGACCTATTATTAATTTCAATTCAATCATACATAACCTCTCACTTTTTTAGACCTTTACAACATCTCTATTTATGATATCATATTAATGTAAAAAATTAAAATAAATAATTGATAAAATGTGTGATTTTATAAAAAATTAATAAAAGTTTTATAATTAATTAATAGTTATAGGTATTATAAGAAAGAGAGGGACAATATGATCACAATAATTTCTCCTGCAAAGGGATTCAATAGCTTTGACTATCACGACTACAATATAATAAAAAAAGAAGACGTATCGCTTCCTCATTTTCTGGAAAACGCAAAAGAAATAGTAGGCAATTTAAAAAGCTTAGATATTGATGATATATGCAAGTTGATGAAGACAAATATGGAAATAGGGTCATTAAATTACGAAAGATACAAAGATTTCAAATTTGACAAGAATGGAATACCAGCAATACTGGCATATGAGGGTATGCAGTACACAGCAATTAAGGCTTCAGATTTAAATCGAAACGAGCTATTTTATGCTAACGACCATATCAGAATATTATCTGGTCTTTACGGAATATTAAGCCCACTAGATTCAATATATCCATATCGTTTGGAAATGGCTACAAGGCTAGCAATAAATAAAACAAAAAATCTTTATGAATATTGGAATAATCATATTTTCGAGAAAATTAAAAATGATTTAAAATCACACGACGACAAGATAATCTTAAATCTGGCATCTGATGAATATTCAAGGGTGATAAAAAAATATTTGGATAATGAAGCTACATTCGTTACTTGCTCGTTTAAAGCAATAAAAAACAATAAATTGACCACCCATTCAACAATTTCCAAACCAGCGAGAGGAAAAATGGTTAATTATATCATTAAAAACAGAGCAGATGATATTGAAACAATAAAAAAATTTAACTATGATGGATTTTCGTTCCATAGTGAAATTGTATCAAAAAATGAAAAAATCATAGAGCTAATATTTGTAAAGGATGTAACTATTAAGCCATTTTCTTTAATACAGCGATAGAGGTGCGTAAAAATATGCTACAGTTCAAATGAACTTAAACTGTAGCATAAAGAGTAAAATTATTTTTACTTTAACTTTTCAACACTATTTGACAAAGATGTATTTCAATATGTGATTTTACATCTTTAATTTCTATTTATTCTTAAATACTAATGACATCATACTGTTATTTTTGTGCTATAATAATGGACGCTACAAAATACAAAATTGATTTAAAATCAAGTTTTAAAAACATAATACTCATAAAAAAATCACCACTATACTGAGTATTAATAAAAAATATATTTAGCAAAGACATCAACATAAACAATATACTTATATATTTTAGAATAGCATCATTACTTAATCTGTTTTTTATACATATGCTGTTATAAAAAATAAAAAATAGTATTAGTATTGATGTAACCACAATTATTTCTATCAGTTGAACGATTGGTAAAAATAAACTAGTTATGTCCGATTTAATAATATTATCGATGATAATATAGCATCTATACCCTATATTTAGTATGCCTACAACAATAAACATTATCAAAAATACGCTTATAATAAAATTTTTAGTTCTAAATATTTTAATCATAACAACTACTTCCCATTATAATGTACACATTCTTTTCCATGAAATAGGCAAAACCTCGTCCCCAAACATGCAAATGCAAAACATAAAGACTTACAAGGACCCTTTCTATTCAAGCAAATATTAAAAACACAAGCTGATGCTGGTTTTATTTCGTCTTTTTTTGTTTCTTTTATCCACTCCAACTTAATATCTCCTCTCGAAAAACTAACTACCTGCTTGCACAAGACAAGTCAATGATTTACAAGGCTTTCCATTTATTCTAAGAACACAAAAAAATGGATTGTTCATCCTACAACCAGTCCTTTTACAGCGACAATTACTTAGACATCCTGGTGTTAACATCAACTCAATTGAATCATTTGGTTTTTTAATCCAATGCATCAATATCCCCCCTCTTAATTCTAAATTTATAATTACAAAAAAGTAGTCAATAACTCTTTATAATTATTTTTGTTACTATCACATATTTTTTTATTCTTCCTTATTACTGAATACGGACAACCATTTAGACATATGGGAAAAACGCTACAATTAATGCATTCTTCATCTCTAAATGGATCATACGATAACCATTTGTATAATTTGTCACTTTCGACCACTCCATCTTTAATGTTACCAATTTTATATTCTTTCCTACCTATATCATTCCAACACTTATATAAATCTCCCAATGGATCAATTAGTAAAGAGTGTGGTGAAACTGCACCACATAAATAAGGATTTCTTTCTTCAAAAATATCATCACCATTCTTCAGTAACATTCTCTTTAAAAAATCTTTCTGCTTTAATGTGAAATCATTTTCATCATAGTTAATATATAAATCATCGCTATTTGGCAACGACATATTGATATCATCTACAGGAGCTAGATAAATATGTACATTATCAAGAATGCCCTCTTTTTCAAGATATTCCATCAAGTTATCTATGTAGCCAATATTTGTTTTATCAACATTAACTCTTAGACTAATGTGTGCATCTTTACATAAATGAGTTATATTTTCGATTATTGCACGAAAAGTTTTCCCTCCATCAAATCTAAATCGTCTTTTATCATGTATAAATTCTGGACCATCTATTGTTATCTGTATATTAAGTATATTTAATTCTTTTAACTTGTCTCTGACACATCCATCTAACAGATATCCATTCGTGACTATAGAGTTATTTATTGTAAGTCCATCTTTTCGTATACCTTTTATTATTTTTTCAATTGTATCTATTTCCAACAAAGGTTCACCTCCATACCAACATATGTTGATAACATCAGTATTTTGAGAATTAATAAAATCTATAACATTTTTTACTACTTCATCTGACATATCTTCATATTTTATGCCTTTTTCGTAACAATATGGACACCTAAAATTACAATTTGTCGTTGGGGCAATTGTTAGTGATATTTCATTCTTGCTATATCTAGAATAGTACGACTCGAATTTGAGTTTATTTAACTGTTCACCATATTCTGTTTCAATAAAATTCCCTCTTAATAACTCATCATATAATAAAGCATGTTTATTATTAGAATCATACGCATCCTTTTCTATGCCATTCAGCACAGAAAACTCCTCTTGATTCAGTGATATTATTCCTCCAGAAAAAGTATTGTAAACAATAACTTTATTTTTACTATTCTGAATTATATTATATTTTGATTGATACATAACTTTTATCTCCTAATAATACTCTATTTAATTGTTATTATACATCAAATAATTATCTTTTTCAATAGCAGAATTTTCATTATTTAATATTTATTTGCAAATATTCTAGTATCTTATTTAAAATTATGTTATTATAGTATAAAAATCTAGTGAGGTATGTGTATTATGAAAAATATAGTAAATTCAATAAAAATTATATTTAGTATTTCTAAATTTTATTTATTTTTAGTGATTTCTTCAGCATTTTTTAGCAGTGTTTTACAGGTTACCATGGTTTACTCTGTAAAAATAATAATAGATGGACTTCAAAATGGAGATTCTAGTTTTTTATATAGTATTATTATATTTGTTTTTAGTATATCTATTTTACTTCCTTTCTCTAATTCTTTTTTCTCTGATAGAACAATACCTATTTTGAGCAATAAAATAGATCAGTTCATAATAAAAAAAATATACCTAAAATACCTTAACATAGACCTTAATTTTTTTTCTACTTCCAATAATTATGATTTATATTATTATGCGATAAATAATATAAATGTAATAAAAGAAATAGGTTCATCGATAGGTAACATTCTGACTAATAGTTTAAGCTTACTTGGTATAATAGGATTGTTTATTTTATATGACTTTAAACTAATATTCATAGTCCTATTTGGCTCAATAATTTCGTTTATCTTATCATTGATTAAAGAAAAACTAAATTTTAATTTAGAATTTAAAAATATTCCGTACATACGCAAATTGGAATATATAAACAGGATTTTCTATTTATCTGACTATTCTAAGGAAATAAGAAATAATTATTCAGATAGTTTTTTAAATTTGTACGATTCTTCATACAAAAAATTATATGATAATATAAAAAAATCATCTAAACTAATTATACCAACAAGTTTTTTCATTGATTTTTTCAAAATTAATACATTTCTTTTGATTATATATTTACTTGGAAGTGGTGTTGTAGAAAAGAAAATTTCTATTGGCGTATTTTCTATGTCTATTTCTGGATGTCAGCAGATGTATTCTATACTAGAATCGTTATTTATGACTTTTCCAACCCTATACTCTATGTCAATAAAAATTGAAAAAATCAAAAAACTCTTTAGTATTGATAATATAGAAAAAAATAATTTTAATGTTGAAAAAATAAACAAAATAAGTCTAAAAAATGTGTCTTTTAAATACAATGACAACAGTAATGTGTATACACTAAAAAATATTTCTTTGGATATAACTGAAGACATCAGAAAAATTGCAATAATTGGTAAAAATGGATGTGGAAAAAGTACTCTATTAAATATAATCTCTGGTTTATATAAGCAAACCGATGGACAAATTTATTACAATGATATAAGTAATGAATACGTAAACTTATCATTTATAAGAAAACATTTTTACATAGTATTTCAAGATTATAAATTTTTTTCAATGAGTATTAAAGATAATATTTTACTATCAGTATCTAATAAAAAAACAGATATTGAAAAAAATATATTAAACGCTTTGAAAATTGTTGGCTTGTATGACAAAATAACTTGTTTAAAATATGGACTAGACACAGTAATTTCAAATGAGTTCGAAGATGAGGGAGAGAATTTTTCTCAAGGAGAATTGCAAAGGCTTGCTATTGCTAAAGCAATTATATCAGATAAAGAAATTATAGTACTAGATGAACCTTTTAGCTTTGGTGACAGTGAATATCAGAAAAATATATCAAATATACTTGATGTGTTGTCAAAAGAAAAGAAAATCATCGTAGTAACGCATAATCAAGATATCATTAGTTATTTCGATAAAGTATATAAACTTGATGGTAATAATTTATGTATAAATACGACTATGTAGTTTATTTTTTATAAAATAATATTATAGGATTAGAATGATAAAAACGAAAAATTGAGAATATAGATTTTTTTTCAAGTCTATGTAACTTTTTCTGTAAACTCGCCTTCTGTGGCTAATCTGCCGATTAGGCAGTTAAAAATTAAAAAGTTAATTATTGGGAAGGTTGGAGAAAATCCAACCTTCCTTTTATAAGATTACTTATTTTTTACATGCTCTCGCATTTAAATGAGTTTACCGTTTTTTCATCAAAGTTTATCATAAAATAGCTCTGGCTATTATTATTTTATAGAGCCATTAATAGTGTTATATGAAATCCAACCAGTCGCTCCATCATAATTTATCTTGCACCACATTCGTTCTGGGCTTTCAATATATGTGTCGATTACATAAACTGTTGTTCCAGACAATAAAGTTCTGACAATTGCCGAATTTTTTGATGGTTTTTCTCTCATATTCGTATTCTTAGCCTTAACAGTCTGATTAGTATTTTTTACTTTCTTTGCTAATTCCTCGTTGGCAGGTTCAACTTTAATCACAGCCTGTGAATTTGTACTCCCATCTAATATTTTGGCACTACTTGTTCCTGGTTCTCCCAAAGGTAAACTAGTATCAGAAGGCCAATAAGTATCGTCTGTATCTATACTTATCTTGATGTTTTTTCCACTCTCGTTGTAGTTTACGTTGCCATTAGATGCTGATAAGCGAATCATTTTTACCAATCCAGATCTCTTACCTCTATTATCACCAGTTTTAATATTTAGACTCTGAGGTTTTGATAACACAAAGATAATATATTTTTCATCAGTTACAAAACCCCCTGAATTTGGATCGCTTTTCCCTTGTAATTCTAGAACTCCATCATAAGTAAGAACTTTTATTGTTCCATCCAAAACCACTCTCCCTGATTTTTCTTCGGCTGCAATCTGTTCATTTAGCTTATTTGATCCAGACGTTGTTTTAGAGTTGTCACCATCCTTACTTTTATCTGAAGTGTTAGATACTGCTTTGCTTTCCAATGCCTTTGCTTCAATGGTTTTTTCGGCTAATTTTGAAAGTTCACTCCTGTCACTTATATCGACCCACTTTATTTCTTTTGTGTTTTCGTTAGAAGGCATATTATCATATTTCCCTTCCCAAACAGTCTCAGTGTTTAATGAATTATCCTTTATTTTAATGTTCATAACAACCGAATCTCCAGTCCCAGACGTAAGTTCCTCATAATATAATCCCATAGCATCATCATTTGTCCTTACCTCACCTCTAAAGCCCCCAGCGCCGGCAACTCCATATCCGATGACTTCAATTGGTTCGATTAGTTTATCTCCTTTTGGATCGTAAGAAAAAACTCTAAATCTGCCAACTATAGATTCTGGTTTTTTATATACTAACATTTGAGAAATATCATTACCATCCATTTTTACAATGGCATATTTATATTCCCTGCCTGTTTCCCCATTATCATCAAAATCATAAGTCGTAATCTTATCCAACACTTCATTATAAAGTTTTGCAGATTTTTCATTTACAGTTTCTTCTTTTACAGATTCCTTTTTTTGAACAGCTTTGTTTTCTGTTTGTTTTTTAGCAGAACATCCTACTATAGTTAAACTAAAGGTTGCAATAAGTAGAACTAGCGAAAACTTAACGAACTTTTTTGACCTAAAAAATAACATAATAATTTCCTCCATTTTAATGCTTTATGATTTCATTTTATTATATTATGTTATATGTGTAAAGATACATTTTTAAAATAATTGATAGTGTCAACTTTTTATGGAGTTTTTTCATCCTAATTACCATAATAGTCAATTTTCCAAGTTCATCTTGGGTATCTTCTGCAGTCTCTTTCAAAACGCTAAGTATCGTAGTGATATTTTCTTTCTTGTTTACTTATCAATAATAGATTTAAAAATATTAAAGTAAATGGTTCTATTTATCCACTAAAAAAGTATTCATAATATCAATATGCTTTTTAACATATTCACCACTTGGTCCACCTACAATATTTCTTTTTCTGATACAAGAGAGCACACTTATTTCACCATATACGTCTTCTTCAATCAAATCACAATATTTTTTGTATTCGTTTATTGAAATTTCTTCCAGAGTTATATCTTTATAAATACAATCTAGAACAATTTCACCAGTTATCTTATGAGCATCTCTAAATGCAACGCCTTTCTTGACCAAGTAGTCCGCCAAATCCGTCGCATTTGTAAATCCACCACTAGCTGCTTTATACATATTATCATTTTTAATTTTCATTGTTTTTATCATAGGAATGATGATCGTTAGACACTTTATCCAAGTCTCGACACCGTCAAATAAACACTCTTTATCTTCTTGCATATCCTTGTTATAAGCCAGTGGAATTCCCTTCATTGTAGTTAACAGAGATAATAAATCTCCATATACACGTCCAGTTTTTCCCCTTATTAATTCTGCTGCATCCGGATTTTTCTTTTGAGGCATCATTGAGCTACCTGTGCTATATGCGTCATCTATTTCTACAAACCCAAATTCCTGACTTGACCACAATATTAGCTCCTCGCACAATCTACTCAAATGCATCATACCTACACTTGCATTGCTCAATAAGTCAATTGCGTAGTCCCTATCGCTTACTCCGTCAAGTGAATTAAGTGTCGGACTAGAAAACCCTAGTAATTCTGTTGTATATTGCCTATCTATTTCAAATGTAGTTCCAGCCAAAGCACCACTTCCAAGAGGATTTGTATCATGTATATCCAACCATGATGATAATTTCAAATAATCTCTTTTTGCCATTTCTGCATATGCCATTAAATGATGTGCTAGAGTTATGGGTTGTGCTCTTTGAAGATGAGTGTACCCAGGCATTACGGTATCGATATTATCTTCTGACACTTTAATCAAAGTTTTAATCCATTGCTTTAACAACTCTTGAATATTTATTACCGCATCTCTTGAATATAGCTTTAAATCTAGGGCAATCTGGTCATTTCTACTTCTAGCAGTATGAAGCTTTTTTCCAGTTTCACCAATCTTGTTTGTCAAAAGCACTTCTATATTCATGTGAATATCTTCATTTTTTGTAGAAAACTCCACTTTTCCACTCTCAATTTCACATTCTATTTCCATAAGTGCATCTACTATTTCCTTACATTCCTTGTCTGATATTATTCCAGATTTTGCCAGCATTGTGGCATGAGCCTTACTACCGACAATATCAAAATGATATAGCTTTTTATCAAAACCTATCGATGAGTTAAAATCCTCCATCAATGAGTCAGTATTTTTTTCAAATCTTCCTCCCCACAACTTTTCCATAATAATCTCCTTTTATTTAGAATAAATCTATTCCATTTTTTATCTTCATCTTTGCATTCATTTTTAGTGGCAAGCCGAATAAATTGATAAATCCTTCTGCGTCCATTTGGTTATATACATTATCTTCACCAAAGGTAACTAATTCTTCACTATATAGAGAATATGGTGATTCAACTCCAACAGAATAACAGTTACCCTTGTACAACTTCATCTTTACATCTCCTGTGCAAGTCTGCTGCGTACTTTCAATAAATGCGTTTAGTGCCTCTCTCAATGGTGTATACCACATTCCATCGTAAACCAATTCAGAATACTTAATGGCAACCTGATTTTTATATGACATTGTCGCTCTATCCAATACCAAGCTTTCTAAAACAGTATGTGCCTCCATCAATAAAGTTCCACCAGGAGTTTCGTACACACCTCTCGATTTCATTCCAACCAATCTATTTTCAACTATATCAAGAATACCCACTCCGTTTTTTGCTGCAATCTCATTAGCTTTTTCTAGTAACGCCAATGGTTCCATCTTTTCTCCGTTTATCGCCACAGGATTTCCTTTTTCAAAACTGATAGTTACATATTCGGCAACATTCGGCGCATTTTCTGGATTTGTACAAATCAAGCAAAGATCATCAATTGGTTGGTTTGCAGGGTTTTCCAAATCTCCACCCTCATGGCTTAGATGGAACACGTTTCTGTCCATGCTATATGGTCTTTTCTTAGTTACTGGGACCTCAATACCATGAGCATTTGCGTAATCTATTGCATCTTCCCTAGACTTAATATCCCAAACCCTCCAAGGAGCAATTATTTTTGTATCTGGTCTAAGTGCCTTTATAGATAATTCAAATCTAACCTGATCATTTCCCTTACCTGTTGCTCCATGGCAAATATAGTCGGCATTTTCTTTCATGGCAACCTTCACCAATTCTTTTGAAATTAGAGGTCGAGCTGCCGATGTTCCCAGTAGATATTTTCCTTCGTATTTTGCTCCAGATTTAATCATAGTCCAAACGTAGTCCTTTGCAAATTCTTCCTTTGCATCAACTATGTAACACTTACTTGCACCACTTTTTATCGCCTTATCGTAAACTATATCTAATTCATCACCTTGTCCTACATCTACACAAGTTGCTATAACTTCGCAACCTTCATAATTTTCCTTTAACCATGGTATTATTACTGATGTATCCAAACCACCTGAGTATGCTAAAACTATTTTTGTCATTTTATTTCTCTCCTATCTCTTTTAATATCCCATACAGCTAAATATTGTTTTTGAAGCTTCATTTTATAACTCTATTTGCTATTTATTTCAACTCTATTTGCAATTTACTTCAATTCTATTTGCTATTTATTTCAACTTTATTTACAATTTATTTCAACTGTATTCGCTATTTATTTCAACTATATTTACCGTTTGTTTCAACTCTATTTGTCAATCTGTTTTTTGATTCTATTTCTCAGCGTTCTGCTGACCTGCGATATCAATATTTTTATTTAATATCTTGTCATATTCACCACTATCATGTAGCTCTTTAATCAATGAGTTTACTTCTTTTAGTAATTCCTCATTATTTCCTTTTTTTAATGCTATTGCAGCAGTTTCTCCTGCATCAGAGGATGATAAGCCTTTAATATCCAAGACCTTAATACCTTCAAATTGCTTTTCATTGATTTTTGCAACTGTAGAACTTGCAATTACTGCCTCAATGTTTCCATTTTTCAAATCTGATACCAAATCAGGAATATTTAATAATGATTTCGTGTTAGGAACCTTTAGCTTTTCCACTGCTAATATTTCTTGGGTACTTCCCTTCTGAACACCTATCTTTAATTGCTTTAAATCGCCAGCTGTTTCAGCCTTCTTATTAAAATCAGCTTTTACAATAAGTGAGTTTGTCCCTGTGAAATACACGTCAGAAAAATCAATTGTTTTCTTTCTTTCGTCAGTTGGTGTCATACCTGTTATCGCCATATCGATTTTGTCAGATACCAAAGCAGGAATCAATGAATCAAAATCCATTGTTTTTATTTCTAGCTTTACACCGAGTTTTTCTGCTACTTTGTTTGCTAGATCTATATCTGCACCTACAACCTCACTTTTTCCATCAGTTGATTTAATAAACTCAAAGGGTGGATATCCAGGAGCAGTACCTACTACCAATGTTCCTTTCGCTTTTATGCTTTCAAGAGTGCTTTTAGAAGTTGTCTGTGTGTCTGAATCGCTGGCATCTTTTTTACTACATCCTATTGCAGCTATTGAAACAGCAGCAACTAATAAAGCTACTATCATTTTTTTTGTAATTTTTTTATTAAATAATTTCATATTCTCAACCTCCATATTATTATCTTCATTTTCATCATTATTTTCATTTTCATATACTACTCGCATCTAATGACAAGTATAAAAAAAATCTCTTGGAAAATATCCAAGAGACGATTAATCGCGGTACCACTCCTGTTGATAGTATAACTCAAATTATAACTTGGAAAATCAATAATTTCCGGAATATTATTGACGAATATTTTATCATTCATATCACAGCGATTGCAATTGTGATTTCGATAAAAAAAGTCTCTTGGCCATATGACCAAGAGACGAAAATTCCGCGTTACCACTCTATTTGATAGAACTACTATCCACTCAAACCCTTAAGGCGGGAAACCTGCCAGAATACTAAAATTTCCTCTAGCAACCTCCAAAGCTCTCTTCACTTCAGACTTCAGTATTGGACTCACACCATACTCCAACTCGCTTAAAATCCATCTGAGCTACTCTCTTTTTCATCGGCTTCTATATCTTGTTTGATTGATGTTTTTTATTATACTTAGATAAAAAAAGAATGTCAATAACTTTTTAGTATTTTTTTTTGAAAAATTCAAAAAACATTAAACTAAATAATGTTGTTTTTCTAATTATTTGGCTTTCCAGTCAACACCTCTCGCAAAGCACTTTCCATAATTTCTTTTGTCATCATCCCAGCAATATGACCATAAATATTTCCATCTTTGTCCACGAAAATTGTCGTTGGTAACGAATAAATGCCATATTTGCCAAATATTTTTCCATCACTGTCCATTAAAACGTTGTATGTTATTTCGTTATCTTTTATAAACTGCTTCACTCCGTCTATATCCATCTCTCTACCTTGACTTGGCGCTACTACTCCTAATATCACAATGTCTTTTTTGTTATATCCCTTTTCCTCGTAAATTTTTTGAATATCAGGAATCTCTTTTTTACAAGGTGGACACCAAGTAGCAAAGAAGTTTATAAATACAACTTTTCCCTTAAAATCATTCTTTATGTTAATTGTATTTCCATTTTGATCCTTTAGTTCAATATCAATCGGCTCCACATTTGCTTGATTGCTGTCGGCTCCTTTATCACTATCGGAACTATCGCTACTCGATCCACTACTGTCCTCAGTATCAGTATTTTTATTTGAAGAGCTTGCTCTATCATCAACTGAGCTTTCCTGTTGAGTTTGGTCGTTAAATAATGCTCCAAACTTTTCGAATTTACCGAGAATCAGCAAGGCACCCATTATCACCAAAATGATACCTCCGACTTTGACGATTTTGTTTAAAGCTGACTGCCTTCCCTTAATAAAGCTCAGTGTTTCATTCGTAAAAATCCCCAAAATTAAAAATGGTATCAGAAATCCTAGTGAATATAATAAAATATATATGTTACCGACACTAGAGCTAGATGCATTACTTGCCATTAGTAATACAGATGCCAGAGCCGGACCAACGCATGGCGTCCACGCAAAACTAAAGCCAAATCCCATAATGAAAGCCATTATTGGATTCATTTTTTTGTCGCCTATTCCCTTACTTACGCCAAAATTTCTATCAAGCAGACTAAATTTCAATACGCCAAGCTGTTTTAAGCCAAGTAGTATTATAATAATACCACTTACAATTGAGAAAGTTCTTCCTTGCTCTCTTATAACATTGCCCAAACTTGAAAAACCAAGTCCCAAGATAAAAAATGTTGTGGATATTCCAAGAACAAAGAAAAATGTATGAAGCATTATTTTATTTCTGTTTTTTAGTTTACTGCTACCGTCTTGCACTTCTCCAGCCAAATAACTCATATACAGTGGAATCAATGGTATCACACAAGGAGAGAAAAAAGAAATCACACCTTCCAAAAATACCATCAAAAAATTAATGTTATTACCCAAATTAAATGTTCCTATAAAATCACACCCTTTTTCTCTATTTTTTACAATTGTTTCATGCAAGCAATCGTAACCTCGTCTAACGGATCAATTTCATATGCCCTTTCAATATAGTATTTCGCTTCGTCATAATCTCCTATCTGAAGGTATGCCATTCCAAGATTACAAAGAATTTCTGGATCATCTTTTTTGAGCTTTGATGCCTTAGTCAAATACTCAATTGTTCCATTGAGATTTCCTTCCTCTGCCAAACACAAAGCCATCTCAACCAAAGTATCAACCTGAGTTGGTCTGATTATCAATATTTTTTCCAAATATCTCTTTGCATTTCCCATTTCTCCAAGGGATTTATAAGCCAAGCTGATTATAAACAATAAATTCCACCAGTCCGGATTTTCTTCTTCAAGTGGCAATAGCAATTCCAAACCTTCCTCTGCCCTCCCCTGAAAAACTAAATTATACCCTTTTTCATAATTCACTTTATAATCAATTTTTTCTAGATTGTCCCTAATTTCAAACACTAGACTTTCTTCCAATCCAAGATCCAATGCTTTCTCCCAAACCAATTTTGACTTAATAAACTGCTTCTGGTTTAGATAATGAAATCCTAGTTGATAATAGGCAAGCGCAAATGAATCGTCAATATCGATTATTTTTTCAAGACTACTCAATGCTTCCATCAAGAAATCATTCATCGCTATCAGATCTTCATCTTTTTGATACCTAGTTGAAATTTCCTGACATATTATCGAATATTGATACAATGCCATAATATCTTCTTGTGATCTTCTCAGATACGATTTTATATAAGCCAGTGCATCTGTAATTTCTCCATTGTTAAACGATATATTAGAAATATACCCCAAATATGAAAGAATATCAAAATTTGTTTTTACAGAAAACGCATTAATAAATTTATCATATTCTTCATTATACACAAATTCACTATCAATACCCTGTAAAAACAACATAGCATCGACAATTGACATCATATTAAGCTCCTCTTGAGCCTTGTTTTCTTGTATTGATTTTACCAATACATTACTTTTCATAGGGACCTTCAAACCCTCATACGGTACATTATAGCCGTCCAGTCCCATTTCACTATTATTATTTATAGTTATAAAGACTAATTCCTCAGATTTGTCCAATATATATTTTTCAATTCTATCTCTCATATTCTTCCTTTCATACTTTATGCCAAGTCTAAAGCTTTACTCTATACGTTTTCGATTTTTCAAATATTTTATCTATATCGTAAAAGAACAGCACAGATGTTTGAATTTCACAAATTTCATCAAAACATACTTTCTCAAGCTCCCCATTGAGCTTTAATTTGTCTAATTTTTCCTTTATGCCTATGACATCGTATTTAAATTCCTCAAAATGGATATGCTTGACAATGTTTTTAGCTGGTGTTCCAAAATACTTCGGCACGTATTTTCTTTGATTTTCCTCGTTTTGCAAAAATTTATGTCCCTTGTCTTTGTAGTCCTGAACATCAATCCTATCAAAAAATGATGGTATTGTCGATTGTTTTCCCATAGAAAGGTAATCAAATTTTACAAGCTCCTTAAAAACAATAAATTCCTCACGTTCTGAAATTATTTTTTTTGCAAAACCTAATAATACTTCATAAAGCTTGTTTTTGCCCAAAGAAATATCAAAATATCCATTTTCGTCAAAAAAAACCGAGAACTGTTCATAAAAAACGAATGGTCTATCATAATATCTAGCTATAATATAATCAATGGATACATTGAAATTTCCTGAATTATAGTATATTTCTAGAATTTCCTCTATGTCTTTAAGCTTCAATATCTCATCATAAGCTATAAACTTATTGGATAATATTTCATAGGGCGGATAATCCTTATATTCATAACCAAATGCATCAGAGCTATTTCTCAAACCAGTCCCCTTTATCATCTTTAAAAATCCAAGCTGAAGGCATTCTGGATACAAGCCATACACATCATCAAATGACAATCCGAATCTATCATAATCTTCAAACGGAAGCCCTGCAATCAAATCCAAATGCTGATGAATATTTTTATATGATGATATTCTTCTTACAACCTTTGTCAATTTTTCAAAATCATCAGTTCTTCCCACTGCTACAAGGGATTGCTCATTCGTGGACTGAACGCCGATTTCAAATTGAAAAAGTCCTGGCTTACAATCTCTCAAAAACGTTAGCATCTCCTCATCTAGCAAATGAGCTGTAACTTCAAAATGATACGAAGTCTTTCCGTTATCGTTCTCCATCAAAAATTTCATTATATCTATTGCTATCTTCTTATTTGCATTGAAAGTTCTATCAATAAACTTGATCTGTGACACTTTGGCATCAATCAAGCTTTTCAAATCTGACTTTATTCTTTCTGTACTGAAATATCTCAATCCCTTCAGAGTCGATGACAGACAAAACTGGCAGTCGAATGGACAACCTCTTGATGACTCAAAATACACTATTTTATTTTCATATTCACTAACATCAATATTTCTATATGGACTAGGAATATCGTCTAGATTTTCGATTAGTGGCATGGATTCATTAGCAATCACACATCCATTTTTTTTGTAACAAATTCCTCTTACACTTTCGATATCTTTATTTTTGATGAAGTGTAAAATCAAGTCTCTATAAATAACTTCACCCTCGCCAAACAAAATAAAATCAGCAAAATCGTACTCTTCAATCAAATTTAGGTAATCATAACTCACTTCTGGACCACCAAGACATATAACTATTTCAGGCTTCACTTTTTTTATGTTGTTGCAGATTTTTTTTATATCTTCAATATTCCAAATATACGTTGAGAAAACTATCATATCAACATTCATCTTCACTATGTCTTTCATAATATAGTCTATTGAATTGTTTATAGTGTACTCTCTCAGCATCACCGAATAATCATCTCCCTCGAGATATTTAGAATATTCCCTAATATATCTAATTGCCAAATTTGTATGAATAAATTTGGAATTTAACGTTGTCAATAGTACCTTCATTTTACCTCACCTCAAACGAGAATGTATATTCACCGGATTTTGAATCCACGATAATACTACATACATTTCCTTCAATTTTTTTTGAAATGACCCTTATAGAGTTTAACACTGGATCATTTACTACATCCCCCACATTTTTTTCTAGCAGATGTTTAGGATTTGACCTCACAGAATACTGCTTCGATTGTATTGCAAAATCTCTAATCCTTAATATATATTCAGCCATTTTTTCTATAAAAGGATTTTCACTCACACCCTCACTATACTTCAAAAATATCTTTCTCATATCAGTATTATCGCTGTTAAATAATTCGGATATTAATCTCGAAAAAATATTTTTTCCTATCTGTTCTACGCCAAGAATATCTTGTATCTCAATAAATATACTTTCCTTGTCGACCTCTACTGAACCAATTTTTTCATTTAAGATATTCGTTATACTGTAGAAATTATTGATATACTTTATTTTTTTTCTTTGGAAAGAAATAAATTCTTTCTTATTTAGGTTAATAGGATTTAACTCCAACAAGCCATCCTTTAATCTATCCAATAGCTCAATAATATCCTCAATCGAATTAACATTAATAGTCTTTCTTTTTAAAGCTTCACGAAACATAAAATCGTAAATAAAAACATCCATCATATATCCATATTTCTTTTCATTACACTTGTAAAATTTCGTGATTTTATCAGACAAATCCTCTAACACTTCAAAATATGCATCAAAGCTTTTTGACACAAGCACCAAGGGTATAAAAAAATCCAGTAAGTAGTCATTTTTTTGAGAACTATAGTATCTCATATATACGAGTTCATCAAATAATCGTTCATTATCAATCATTATTCTTTTATTTTTCGCATCACAAAATAACACTTTTGAACAAATAAGTGCCAAATACCATTCTTCACTTCCTATTTTCTGAAACAAAGATCCGTAAGCTCTTTTTATAAACTCGTCGTTGTTTTTTTCCATGACTTAATCTTACCCTTCCTAAAATTCTGATATTAAATATTTTACCACAAATTGCATAAAAATAGGGAAACTCGAAAACTATTATTTAATAATTCTCAAGATTCCCGTAAATATCTACAGAACTTCTGTTACATATATTTTTTTATTTATCCAATATATATTTTATTTATCCAATAAAAAAGCTTATTTCAGCTTCGACACAAAGCTCTCCATCAGAAAGTATTTTTCCTTTTCCAATTCCATAATTTTTTCTCATCTTCACTATTTCAACAAAAATATCCAATCTATCTCCTGGATAGACCGATTTTCTAAATTTTGCTTCTTTTATACCTGAGAAAAAAGCTATTTTACCTTTGTGTTCCTCCATTGATAGTATTGAAACTGCACCTGCCTGTGCCATCGCCTCTATTTGTAATACACCAGGCATTACATTATGATCTGGGAAGTGTCCCTGAAACCATGGCTCCGTTGCCGTCACGCTCTTAATCGCATGAACACTTTTTCCAACCTCCATTTCAACAACTCTATCTATCAGCAAAAATGGATATCTATGTGGAATTATGGCCTTAATTTCTTCAATATTCAACATACTTGTCCTCTTTTCCTATTACCTTTTCTTACTTTTTATGCTCGCAATTAATTTTCATATTCTTGCTAATAATAAAAACTTACTTAGTATATTTTTTGAAAAGTAAAGATGAATTATGTCCACCAAATCCTAATGAATTTGATAATGCATATTCTATTGCCTCAAACCTCGTACCTTCAGTCACATAGTCCAAGTCACATTCTTCATCTTTTACCGCATAGTTGATAGTAGAAGGTATGAACCCTTTATTTAATGCAAGAGCACAAATACTCGCTTCAATGGCACCTGCTGCTCCCAACATATGCCCAGTCATACTTTTTGTAGATGAAACTGCAATATTTTTTGAGTGTTCTCCAAATAACTTTTTTATTGCAAGTGTTTCAGAAACATCATTGAGAGGAGTGCTCGTACCATGTGCATTCACATAATCAATATCATCAATTGATGCTCCTGATTCTTCAATCGCAAACTTCATTGAATGCATGGCACCCTCGCCATCTGGATTTGGTGCAGTAATGTGATATGCATCACTTGTTTGACCAAAGCCAACAACTTCACATATGATATTTGCATTTCTTTTTAGTGCACTCTCAAGTGATTCCAACAACATAATCGCAGAACCTTCGCCCATAACGAAGCCACTTCTTTCCTTGTCAAAAGGTATCGATGCCCTATTTTTGTCTGTTGAGAAACTAGTTGCACTCATTGCTTCAAAACCAAGTATTCCCAAATCACAAATTGATGCCTCACACCCACCAGCGAAAACGGCATCCTGATATCCATTTTTCACCAATCTAAATGCGTAGCCTATTGAATCGGTACCTGTCGCACAGGCCGTTACATTAGAAGTACACACTCCCCTAGATCCAAGCTCAATCGAAACGTGTCCAGCTGCCATATTTACAATTGCCTTTGGAATAAAGTGTGAAGAAATTTTTCTAGGTCCTTTTTCAATGAATTTTTTATGTTCATCTTGAATAGTCGAAAGTCCCCCAATTCCACTTCCAACAACAACCCCAGTTTTATATCTATTCTCATCATCTATAATATATCCACTGTTTTTTTGAGCTTGCTTCGCCGCAGCAATTGCAAATTGAACAAATCTATCTTTTTTCTTATGTCCTTCAATTCCAAACTCCTTTGGTTCAAAATCTTTGACCTCTGCAGCAAGCTTCGTTTTGTAGGATGATGTATCAATCAAAGTAATCTCATCAATCCCATTTTTACAGTCGATTATATTCTTGAGAAAATCTTCAATGTTGTTACCAATTGGACTAATCACACCAATACCAGTAATTACAACTCTTCTATCCATATATACCCCTCATAATATCAAAAAATTTATATCGAGGACAATCCACCGTCAACGCTTATAACTTGACCAGTAATGTATCGCCCTGTATCCTCAGCCAAAAAGTATACCAAATTCGCAATATCCTCTGGCTTTCCAGCTTCCTTTAGCGGAACAAGTCCTATTATTCTTTCTCTAATATCCTCTGGTATTACGTCGGTCATATCAGTTTTTATGATTCCGGGAGCTATGGCATTTACAGTCACTCCATATCCTCCAAGCTCAACTGCCAAAGATCTTGTGAAACCAATCACCCCTGCTTTTGAAGCAGAGTAGTTTACTTGACCCATATTTCCAACTAATCCAGCAAGCGATGATAAATTGATTATCCTACCAGATTTTTGCTTCATCATTTTATTTGCAACCTGTTTAGTGCAGTTAAAAATACCCTTTAAATTTGTATCGATAACAGCATCAAAATCATCTTCCTTCATTCGGATAAATAATTTATCTCTTGTGATACCTGCATTATTCACCAAAACGTCTATATTGCCATATTCATTTTGAATTTTTGAAATCGCATCTTTCGTTTGATCATAATCCTTTACATCAAATTTTATACAAAATGCCTCAATTCCTTTATCCTTCAATTCTTTAACCAATTCATTTGCTTTGTCGTCAGAGCTGACATAACTAAAGCCTACTGTATAGCCTTCAATCCCTAGTTTTTCAACTATGGCTCTTCCAATTCCTCTGGATCCACCAGTCACTAAAGCAATCTTTTTATTATTCTTATCCATACGACCTCCCTACTAGAAAATATTAATATTCTCCCTCAAATTATTTATATCATCTAAAGTTTGTACATTGAAAACCTGACAAGATTTGTCTATTTTTTTGATAAATCCACTCAAACTTTTACCTGGTCCAATTTCTACAAAGGTATCTATTCCCCTCATAATCAATTTTTTTGCACAAGACTCAAAAAGAACTGGTGAATACATCTGTTTTTTCAATGTATCGACTATTTCTTCATCGCCATTCATATCCATATACGAATTTGTATTGAAATTAGAATAAACGTCGTATTGTATCTTACCAAAATTGGTATTTTTTAAGTAATCCTCGAATTTTTCTGCAGATTCAAGCAATATTTCTGTGTGAAATGGACCTTCAACATCAAGTCTCACAACTCTTTTTATCCCTCTTTCGCCACACTTTGACTCAAATCTCTCAATCGCCTCAAAATCACCGCCTACAACTACTTGGCTAGGAGAGTTCAGATTGCATACAGAAAGAAGACCTCCACATTTGACATCGTCGATTATCGACTGAATTGTCTCTATATCAGACTTCATAACAGCAACCATTGTTCCTTTTCCCGATGCACCTTCACTCATTATCTGACCTCTAATATCCACTAGCTTTATACCATCTTCTAGGTTAAACAGCCCTGCACAGCACAATGCACTGTATTCACCCAAACTTAATCCAATAGATGCTTCAATATCGAAAATATCCATTGATTTTAACTTACCATACAGCAAAACGCTATTTAAAAATATTGCCAGCTGTGCATATCTAGTTTTAGATAGGTCATCCAATCTTCCTTCAATAATTTTTCTCGCAGTTTCTTCACCTACCAATGACCCTAAATTTGAAACAGTATCACTACCTTCAATGTTTGAATCAAATATGTCTTTTCCCATTTCCTCATATTGTGAGCCTTGTCCTGGAAAAAGAATGGCAACCTTTTTTTTCATATTCTACCTCTTTTTAGCAAATTACAATGATTCGACTACAGCTCTATAATGCTCTACCAAATCTTGAATAATATCTTTACAAGTCTCTCTCTTTTTCACCAATCCAGCTATCTGTCCTGCCATGACGGATCCATTGTCCACATCACCATCTACTACAGCCAACCTAAGACTTCCAGCACCAAACTTTTCAAGTTCTTCAACTGATGCATTGTTGTCTTCAAGAGATTTGAACTTTTTCGCAAATTTGTTTTTTATTACTCTAACAGGATGACCTGTCGTTGCACCTGTTACCGTTGTTGAAGTATCTTTTGCATCTAATACCTTTTTTTTGTACCCCTCAGATACATTACACTCATCTGCAACTAAAAATCTCGTTCCCAACTGAATACCAGAAGCTCCAAGACAAAATGCTGCTGCAGCTCCTCTACCATCGGCTATTCCTCCAGCAGCAATTACTGGAATATCAACTGCATCGACTATTTGAGGAATTAAAGACATGGTATTGGTTACTCCTATATGTCCACCTGCTTCTGCACCTTCTGCAACCAGAGCTATAACTCCATCATTTCTGACCATTCTTATTGCTTGAGATACAGATGGAACAACAGGAATTATCTTAACACCATTTTCATTTAACTTTTTAAAATACTTTCCTGGATTACCAGCTCCTGTAATTACAATCTTGACACCTTCCTCAATTACGGCATCTACTACATCCTCTACAAAAGGGCTCAGCAACATTATGTTTACCGCAAAAGGTTTGTCCGTCAGAGATTTGGTTTTTCTAATTTGATCGACCACCCACTCTTTTGGAGCATTTCCTGCCGCTATCACTCCTAGTCCACCAGCATTTGACACTGAAGAAGCTAAATCACAGTCGGCAATCCAAGCCATACCACCTTGAATAATCGGATATTCTATTTCAAGTAAATCACAGATTACTCTTCCAAACCCATTTTTTTTCATAACTTTAGCCCTTTATCTTTTCAATGTACGCAGCTATCAATGCTGGTGTTCTAAGAGATTCAATAGCATCATCTTCAACTTCTATATCAAATTCGTCCTCAATCTCTGTCATAATGTCCATAACATCTAGAGAATCAGCTTCCAAATCCTCCTGTATATCACTATCTGCTTTTATCTCATCTAAATCCAAATCCAATTGCTCTGCCAATATTTCTCTTATCTTTTCAACCATTTTTCTAAATTCCTTTCAATTTCATTTTATTATTTTTAATATTACTATTTAATATATCTATCATTGTAAATAATATATCTAATAAACTATTTAATAGACCTATCATATTATTTAATACATCTAGTTATTTAATACATCTAGCAAATCTTAAACAAGGTACCGCCAAATGTTAACCCACCACCGAATGCTAGTGATATTATATATTGTCCTTTATTCGACTCAAGGTCAAACTCTCTTACAAATTCATCCAATGCTATCGGAACACTTGCAGCAGATGTATTTCCATACTTATCCAAATTCATAAACCACTTATCTATTTCAATCTCGCTTTTCTCAGAAAGTGTCTGCACAATCCTTCTATTAGCCTGATGAGGTATTATACCTACCACGTCATCTTTACTTATGTTGGAATTCATTAATAGCCTATCTATAACTCTTATACCTACATCTGTTGCAAATTTATAAATCTGCCTACCATTCATCTTTATATAGTCAGAAAAAGTGTCGTTTTCCAAATCATACGAATCTCTAGACTTGACAGATAGATATTTTTTTTCATCATACCTGCCTGAAACAAATGAACCTACTATTTCCAAACCAAAGCATTTGTTTTCTGCCTTTTGTTTTATCGAATCAGTACAACATTCACTATCTACAAATGTTTCTGCACGGTTTTTTTCGCAATATTCTGATATTATTTTAGATTTCTCCAAGCGGATTTCTTCATTTTCCAATAAAGCACAGCCTGCTCCATCGCCAAATAAAATACAAGTCGATCTATCTTCCCAATCTACATACTTTGACAGTCTTTCGGCACCGATCACCAATCCATATCGTATGTTCATTGTTTTCATCAGGCTTTCTACAACGGCGATCGAGTAAATAAAACCACTACAAGCAGCATTTAAATCAAAACAGAAGCACTCCTCAATGCCAAGTCGTCCAGCTATTGTATGTGCTGACGATGGAACAAGTGAGTCTGAAGAAATACTTGCAAAAACAATTATTCCAATCTCATTTTTATCAATACCAGATTGTTCTAAGGTTTTCTTCGCTGCATTAAATGCAATTTCTTCAGTAGTTTCATTACGTGATATATGTCTGGTGTTTATTCCAGTTCTCTCAACTATCCATTCGTTATTGGTATCCACCATTTCCGACAACATAAAGTTGTCTAATATTTCATCAGAAGTATGACTTCCAGTAGAAATAATTTTTATTCCCATTACTCCCTCCCATACTCTTTTATGAAAAAGTTGTTGATGTTTTGTAGAGCTCTAACCAGTGCCTTGTCCTCGTCGATTTTCAGATCCGCCATGGCATGATCAATCATCTCCTCGTGGAAATTTTTATGGATTTTCTCAACAAGCTCACCCTTTCTAGTCAAACTAGCCACGACAACTCGCCTATCCTTAGGATCCTTTGTCCTTTGAGCGTAACCCTTCTTTTCAAGCTTAGACATTGTTGTAGTCAAAGTACCCATAGTAATATCTAGAGATTCCGCAACCTCAGACATCGTTTTATTTCCATCTAGTCCAATCGCCTCTATCGCATGAATTTCCGTCATTGTGAGATCTTTTATTCCCCTTTTTTTCAAGGATCGCTCCTCAATAGTAAGAATATTATTAAACAGCTCAACAATTATCTCATTCAACAACCTTCTACTTTCATCATATGAGAAACTAAAGTCCTCATTATCTATATTTTTATTGTCAACATTCGTCATATCTATTTTATCCTCCAAGTATTTTTCTATACTTATCATATCTTTTTTTCAGGATTTTTTCCATAGAAATCGATGTGGTTTTTTGGAGGTATTGCAGTATTTCATTCTTTAAATGATATTTCTGCCCACCATCTTCTTTGATAATTTTTTCGATAAATCCATCTTCCATCAGATCACTACTAGTCATTCGCATAAGATCTGCTGCCTCATCTCTTCTGTTTGGATCTTTCCATAGAATACTAGAAAAGCCTTCAGGAGATAAAATAGAATATACACTGTTTTCAAGCATCCATATTTCATCAGTAACACTCAACGCCAGAGCTCCACCGCTCCCACCTTCTCCGATTATTATCGACAAAGTTGGTATATTCAGCTTTGAAAACTCATAAATACAATTTGCAATGGCACTTGATTGACCTCTTTCTTCAGCTTCGATGCCACAACCTGCTCCAGGTGTATCGATCAAAGTTATTAAAGGCAAATCGAATTTTTCAGCGTACTTCGCCAGCCTTATCACCTTTCGATATCCCTCAGGATTAGGCATTCCAAAATTTCTGTCCTTTTGCTGAGAAATTACCATCACAGAAAAATCTTCAATTTTTCCAATTCCACCAATGATCGTTGAGTCATCCGAAAAAAGTCGGTCACCATGAAACTCAATAAATGGATTGAATATATATCTAATATAATCCAAAGATTTTAATCTGTCTGGACTCCTTGAAGTCCTGACAATGTCCATAGCTTTCAATCTATCACCTCTTTTTCCTAACATTTAAATGAATTGATAAAATATCCGAAAGTGTTTCCCTCAAAACATTTCTTTCGACAACCATATCTATCAATCCATGCTTCAACAGAAATTCTGCTCTTTGAAATCCTTCAGGTAGTTTTGTCCTAGTAACTTGTTCAATTACTCTTTGTCCAGCAAATCCAATCAATGCATTTTTTTCTGCTATTATGATGTCACCCAAGCTCGCAAAACTAGCACTGACTCCACCAGTTGTCGGATCAGTCATTACCGATATGTACAAAAGACCCTTTTCACTGTGTCTTGCAATTGCCTGAGAAGTTTTCGCCATCTGCATCAGAGAAAACATCCCCTCTTGCATTCTAGCTCCACCGGAAGCAGTGAAAATAATAAGAGGTATTTTCTTCTTTATCGATAACTCAACGGCTTTCGTTATTTTTTCACCAACTGTACTCCCCATGCTTCCCATCATAAATTGAGTATCCATCACAGCAATAACAACCCTATTTCCATCTATTTTTCCAACACCGCAGACGACAGCTTCATCTTGATTTAACACTTTTCTCAGCACGAGCTGCTTTTCTTTGTATTTTGGAAATTTCAATGGATCTCTGATATTTTTATCCCTAAAATACTCTACAAAAGAGCCTTTATCTAATATCTGTTTCAACCTCTCTCTAGCATTCATTTTCAAGTATTTGCCACAAGTTGGGCATATCTTCAAATTTTCAGACAGGTCATTTTTGAAAATCATATTAGAACATTCCGGACATTTTATTAAAACATCAGGTTGAATATTAATATTTGATGCTGGTTTATATTTTTTCTTTTTGAAATGCTCCAAAATCATCAGTCAACACCCCCACCGATAATACTTTCAATCCTGTCATCACTTAAAAAATTCGTCGAAAAATCATTTGACAAGAAATTCTTGTCAGTCAGTATCTTCTTGTTGAAATTTATATTTGTTTTTACACCCTCAATTACAAATTCGTCCAATGCCCTAAGCATAATATTTATAGAATCCTCTCTGTCCTTTCCAAATGATATTATCTTTGCAAGCATAGAATCATAAAATGGAAGAACATTGTATCCCTGGTATATTGAACTATCAATTCTCACGCCATAGCCACCTGGCAAATTTAAAGCCTCTATAACGCCAGAGCTCGGCAAAAATCCATTTTCTGAATCATAAGCATTTATTCTACATTCCAAAGAATGACCCTTTATCTTGATATCCTCTTGAGTGAATTCAAGCTTGTTTCCCGATGCTATATTAATCTGCTCTTTGACAATATCAATACCAGTAATCATTTCAGTTACTGGATGCTCGACCTGAATTCTTGTATTCATTTCCATAAAGTATATTTTGCCATCACTTGATACCAAGTATTCAATCGTACCTGCATTGGTGTATCCAACAGCCTTCGCCGCTCTTATAGAAATATCATAGAGTTCTTCTAATAAGGCTTGACTAATTGCTGTCGGAGGAGCCTCCTCGATTACTTTTTGGTGATTCATCTGAATCGTACAATCTCTACCCGATAGATGAACTACATTTCCAAGCTCATCTGCCAAGATTTGCACCTCGATATGTCTTGGAGATTCGATATACTTTTCAATATACAGTCCACCATCTCCAAAGGCATTTTCTGCCTCTTTTTTTGCCGACTGAAAAGACAGATTGAAATCTCCTTCGTCTTTTACAACTCTCATGCCCTTACCACCGCCACCTGATCTTGCCTTTATTATAACTGGATAGCCAATATTTCTCGCCTCTACCTTTGCAGCTTCCAAGCTATCGACTACTCCATCAGAGCCAGGAACGACTGGAATACCAGCTTCCTTCATGATTTTTTTGGAAATATCTTTATTTCCCATCTTTTCCATGACTTTACTGGTTGGTCCAATAAATTTTATATTATATATCTCACACATTTTTGCGAAGCTACTATTTTCTGATAGAAAGCCAAAACCAGGATGAATAGCATCCGCACCAGTGACTATTGCTGCATTTAGTATTTGAACCTTATTTAAATAACTTTCCTTTGCATTTCTAGGACCAATGCATATCGATTCATCTGCTATTCTCGTATGAAGAGATTCTCTATCCACATCAGAAAAAATCGCAACGCTTTTTATTCCCATGTCCTTTAGCGTTCTAATAATCCTCACAGCAATTTCGCCTCTATTTGCTACTAGGACTTTATTAAACTTTCTCATTTTATCACCTTAACATCAAATAAATCCTGTCCAAATTCAACTATTTCTTCATTTTCAACATTTATCGATAATATTTCACAGTCGAAAGGTGCCTTTATTTCATTCATCAGCTTCATTGACTCAATGATGCAAACGACATCCCCCTTCTTCACAACCTTACCAACGTGTACAAAAGCATCTTCATCTGGTGAAGGTTTATCATAAAATGTACCGATAATATTTGCCTTAATATTTTCGCAATCGCAATTTATTTCATCATCACTTTCAGATGACTCATTGCTTTCCACAGGCAAGTTATTATTCTTAACGGATTTATTTTTATTATCAAAATTTTTGCTATCAATATCTAGCTTGTCATCATACTGTTCATAATTCTTTACTAGAAGTATTCTCTCATCCTTACTTGAATACTCTAGTTCTCTCAAGCCTTTTGAATTTATTATATCTGCAAGTTCAGAAATAAATTTAGTATCCATTTTATATCCTCTCAATAATTTATTTTGATATTCAAAATATCACAGGTTTATTATAAGACTTATTTTGGTACTTGTCAATATTTATTTTGATACTCAAAATAAATATTTTCTTATTTGTCAACACATATGTTACACTAATAAGATTTTTTCCAAATATACATTTTTGATATTCAAAATAAATATTCCTTCCACTCAAAAAATCCTCCATGGTAATTGTACTATTTTACCATAGAGGATTTATTTCTTTGCCTGGCTTCTTGTGCATATTCATAAAAAGCATCAATCAAGAAAACAATTATGCATAGCGTCTGCTTCTACGCTTAATATTAATTTTTTGATTTTCTTCTTAGCTTCATCGACATAACTGCTGTTCCCATCAACAAAATACCAGTCGACAAATAAAGCAATGTACCGATTCCTCCAGTATATGGAAAAATCCCCTTCTTGTTTTCAACCGCAATCTCTACTATATCAGTATCAGCCGATTGAATTACCTTTAAATGATTTTTGTAAACAAACTGTTCATCAACTTCATACTCGCTATTGCTTCCATCTTTGAGCTTTGCCGGAATTATTATGTCACCTGAATCCTTTATATAGAATGGTATTTCCGTATTTATTAGTAAATAACCCTTTGGTGCCCTTTCTTCCTTCAAATGATAAAGCCCTGCTTTGAATTTCTTTCCTCCATTGTCGAAAGTAAATTCACCGCCCACAAGATTAGCAACCTGATTGTTGTACATTCTTTTATCGCTGTCAAGTATTGAAAACCTTGATATATCTTCATAATTTGAACCAGCTATAGGCATTCCTTTTTCATCAACTTTTCTTATCTTAAGTCTTATTGGCCTATCTTCTCTTTCATTTTTTACCTTTAAAGTAATTTTATTCCCAGATAGATTTGTGTAGTCTACAATTATCTTTTCATTTATCGCCACACCGGTGAATGTCGTATAGCCACCACTTTCACCAATGGTTGAACCCGTTGTGTTGCCAACAACCTTCCATGCTGTCGTATTCTTCATTTGAGGCATGGAATGAACCTGCTGTGTCTCTACTAGGTCAAGTAAAATAGGCTCAACTTTTTTGTATCCAGTAGGACTTTCCGTTTCAACAAGTGCATAACGTCCAAGTTTATTTGCTAGCTGAGTGAGCTCAACTCTACCAGAATTCAATGTAAACTCTTGAACAGGAGAAATTGTTCTCAAATCATTTTCTGATACAGAAGTTATATTATCTCCAACCTTATAAAGCTTAAATCTTGCATTATAGCTTAAACCATCATTGTTATTAGAAATAACAGTCGATGTTTCGGCATCAACTTTTTCTAAAGCTATTGATGGGTTTTGTATATTTCCTATAAAAGCTATATTGTCCTCAGTATCTTGTTTTTGCATTTGAGGTGTCATTTCCTTAATTAGCTTATACTCCAAGCCTTCGACTTTTATTTCCTTAACTCCAAACCACACATCCTGCCTAACTTCATTGTTTTTAAAGCGTATATACCTCGCCAAAAGATTTAAGTTTGCTTCATTCACATTATTTACTGGTTTGGTTACGCCTTTTGTAGTATCAGTTTCTATATAATTTTTATACTCTTTCCAATTAGTACCATCTGATGAATACTCCAGAGAGAATTTGTTAAATCTATCCGCGTCATTTTCAGGTGCCCCTTGTAAAAAGCTAATACTTTTTATGTCATGTAGTCGTCTCAAATCCACACCTACATATGAGCCCACAGGAATATCATTTCCTTGATTATTGAAGTTATGAAAAACAACCGCAGTAGTATTATTTCCATCTAAGGCATCTGCAATTGAACCTGATGTAATATTGCTTAAATCCGAAGATTTAATTATATCTTTGTTTGTAATATTTTTACTCATTTCACTATTGGACTTTGAATAAAGATATACCTTTCCTACACCATCAACCACAACCTTATAACTGACTGTATCGACCACATATCCATTTGGTGCCTTTGTTTCTTCTAGTGTATATACACCCTCAGTCAGATTTTCGAATACAAATTTTTCATTGAAATTCTTTTCAATTTCAACTGCGGAAAAGCTTGCATCGTTATCCTTTGTAAGCTTGAATTTGACTTTTTCAGTGATTCCATGTGTTCCAGTCTCTTCAATTCCCTTAATACGCTTTGAAAATACTAATCTTGACATTATTTTTTCATTTTTGATTTTTATTTCAATCGTATTTGTACCTGTAACATTCGTGCCGTATGCATCGACAATACCGTCATCCGATGTGTTGATATACACCTTACCATCGTTGCTAATTGTAATCGGAATTAAGCTATTTACCATCTTATATCCGTTTGGAGGAGTCACCTCTTTAATATAATATTTCCCCGCCTCAAATTTATTTCCTCCATTATTGAAAATAAATTCACCATTATTTAAATTTGCGACCTGTCCGTTAATTGTATTTCCATTTGAATCAACAATCGCAAACCTTGACGTTACGGTAATTTTACGACCAGTTTTGCTGTCAATTTTAACAATCTTAATATTAAACTTCGGCTTTGAGTTTTTGATAACATGCTTGTCAGAAAGCATATCTACTCTTTCACTGCCCTTAAAGACTTCAAACTCTATCTTCTTTGTTGCCTGATTCAATGTACCGACAACTCTATAATCTTGTGCATCTCTTTCATAAGACTCTGGAGCAACATCTTCTCTTAGATAATACGTTCCCGCTGTCAAATTATTAAAGATTGCAATCCCATCACTGTCGGTTTCAGTGGACGATTGTATTATTGTATCTTTTGATTCATTCAAAAGCGAAAATTTGGCACCACCAAGTGACAAGCTTTTATTTTCATTCATTTTTTTTATGTAAAACCCACCTCTAACTAACGTATTAGTTATGCTATAATCAGTTGTCGACGAAATATAGCTAGCCGGTGGATCAATTTCTTTTACAGAATAGTCTATTTTTCTATTGCTTGAATCGTACTTTGGCAATTGACTAAATTGATATTTCCAATTGTTGTCATCATTTAATGTAAGTCTACTTGAATTTCCATTTGGATAAACATATGGACTTCCATTTGCGTAAAGCTGAACTTCTATTGATTTCGGTCTAATACCTTCATCATCACCAATCCACGTCTTTGCCCCACGAACAATAACCTCCGGAGAACAAATCTCTCTATCTCCACCGGTCATATCGGCAAATGTGGAAGTCGGTAAATTTTGTATTTTAATTCCGTTATCTCCGTCAAGTTTTTGAGCTTCAAATTTAACTGTACTATCTGTATTTCTATTTGGTAATTTACCTCTATCAGGTTGTGAACTGACTATTCTCGCAAGCCTTTTTGTAATATTTCCTGTAGCTCTGTCTTTAACTACGGAAGTAAACCAAATTTGTCCGAATGCGTAAGTCATCCCTTCAATTGACGTATCTCTGTTGTTTGCATCCCAAAAACTGTTAAATTCTCCGGGTACTCTTAGCGAACCCACATTTATCGGTTCAGAATAAGTTCCTTCTCCCGCATCTATTACTTTTCCGTTTGAATCCAAAGGTCCGTTATACTTTAATAAATAAAAATTAAAATCATCTCTAAGCGGAGCTGTCAGCTCACCACGATAAAATAAATTTCCGTGACCTGAATATAATATATCTCCGTTAGGATACTGAATAATATCTCCGTCAGATACAGGAGTCTTTGCATTTATACTTGTATTAACCGTATGCTTTGCATATATTATTTTTGCCGGTTGAATCGTACCTCCATAAGCTACATTATTTGATAAGATGTCACTTATACGATACATATAGATATTAGGATCGGCAAGTACCTTTGCAAATAGATATTTTCCATCTACACTTGTTTCTAAAGAATTCAATTTTCTAAAGTCTTTATGTACAAATATATTTTGTCCGTTATCATTCAACCACTTACCGCTATCGTCACTTCCGTCTCCGGTTTTTTCTCTTATTCCGCCTAATCTAACCACATTTACAACTGCTCCATTTTCTCCTCTAGTAGGATCCATGATAGCAAGCTCACCTCTTCTATTCGCACCGAAAAGATATCCCTTTGTTCTATCATAAGCTATACCATAGCCAAATGTAGGATCCAAGTATGTTGGAAAATTTATCTGCTTTTTTATATCAACACCATTTTCCATCATAAATGCCGAATTTTCACCAGAAAACCAAATTAATCCCTTACTGGGATCAATAATACATTGTCCCGTCATACTGCCCTCATAATTGGATATTTTCCAATTGTTTTTTGAGACCTCCTGATACTCGGCATACCAGCCTTCAACAACATCTTCCTTTACAGAATAATTATACGCAATATGCTGGGAATCATATTTTGGCAAATCTGTAAATTTCTTCGTTTGAGTTCCGTCATTTGAATAAAGTGTGTAATGCTGCCCATTCCCATATACATTTCCATTTTGCATTAAACGCACGATTACTCTCTGATTTGAGCTTGGTTTGTCCACCCATTCTTTTGTGAACGAGAACGAAACTTTTTCTTCATTTGGATTGATTAAATTGTTTGGTACATAAATAGTTACAGGACGTCCGATTGAGAAGTTTATTTTATTTGATATTATATGACGACCATCAGTAGTCAGCTGTTCGAGAATATAATCTCTATCGGTTGATAGCGGCAATTGCATTTCAAGCATTCCATTTGAGTTAGATATTTCAAACTCTCTTGAAGATCCGTCTGGATGAATTAATCTAAACTTCGAACCAGATATCCTTACACTCAAATCTCCAGCTTCATGATTTACAATTGTTACCAAATTTGTTTGCTTTTTAGGCAAATACATAGAAATAGTCTTGTTATTAGTTAACTGATCCAGCTTGATATCACCCTCTACATTTGCACCAGAATATTCGTAGTCATAAGGAGATTCTATTATTTTTGCTGAATAGGTTCTGTCTTTTGAAAAATTTTTAAATGTGATAGATCCATTTGAATCGGTACTCCCCACAAATGAATTCCCCAAGTCATCAGTAATCAGTAGCTTTACATTTGGAATGACCTTACTATTATCGTTTTTATCATAGACATTTATAAATAATTTCCCATATGTGTTCACATCATAAGGCTCATTCAAAAAAGTCACATTCGCATACTCGGCATATCCCTTAGTGCTTGGCTTTGGAATTTCGAAGTTAGCCTCATTTGGAGATGCCATAAATCCCTCTGGACTACTGATTTGAGTAATTGTATAATTTCCATATGTCAGTCCACTCAACGTGGCAATTCCATCAGAATTTGTGGTTATCTCTTTTCTTACCCCATTAACACTCGTAACTAAAAAAGATGCCCCAACTACAGGAGTCTCTCCATCAAAATTTGAACGAACTTTTAGTTTCAACGTTGTGCTCGTTCTTCCGCCTTCATCTATGTTGACAGTTGTCGTGCTATTGTGCTTAATATTTGATACTACTACTGTTGCATTATTATTGCCGCTTGCAAGCTTAACCGTAGTATTCGTGTTCGGTAACTTGTACGTCTCTGAGGTTGTTCTCTGAATAATTTCGTATTCTCCATCATCCAGTCCTGAGAAAATACAGTTACCGGTCGTGTCTGTTACATTCTCTAAAGAAAAGGAAGGATCATCCAATTTCCTAAGCTCAAACTTGGCATTAGGTATTGAAACATCTGTAACCGTTCCATCCCTATACTCTCTTAGTTGCACTGTAATCGTCCCACTTCCCAACGCAAAAACACTTGCGAAGCACGTATTCAGTATAGAAAAAACAAGCAACAAAGAAATAAACATATTTAACAATTTATTTTGTTTTCTTTTTTTAAACAAATTTTCCCCTCACTCTCTTTTATCACATTTTTTGCAACGTATTTTAATAATATTTTTTTTATAAAAATGTAACATTTTTAAACACGTATTATTTGTTTTTATATTAATTTCATTATAACTATACCATACAAAAGACTAAAAAATCAATATATTATTGATTTTTCTTAACAAAACCTTTATAATTTTTTATGTAAATATCAACTGACAAATAATATACAATTTCTAAACACAGTATTAGAAAAAAACAAAAAAATTTAAAATTTTAAGGGGGATTTTTATTATTATGGAAACAAGTAAAAAAAGGTACCCAACCGCTTTTTGGGTCTGTAGTGCTTCAGAGATTTTTGAACGTCTTGCATACTATCTTGGTCGTTCACTTATTCTTATTTTTATTACCACAGCTGTATTAGAGGGTGGATTGGGTCTTTCGGATAAAGTGGGAGCCAATATGCAAGCCAATATGACAGCGTTTTCATACTTAGGTGCAGTATTTGGTGGATTCGTAGTTGACAGATTTATCGGTGCAAAATACACTACTCCAGTAGGAATGGTCATAACAGGGATAGGCTATTATATTGGCTCTATTGCCACAGGTGCACAACATATATACCTGATGATACTAACTGTTAGTATCGGGCTAGGGCTATTCAAAAATGGTCCGATAATTGGACGTGTAATAACTGATAAATCTCAAATGGATTCGGCTTTTTCAATAAGATACACACTTGTAAATGTCGGCGCTTTGATAGGTACATTTGCAGTTGGAATACTATACAAGGATGTGTTTGCAAAGAATGGAGTACTTGGCTTTGCTCCTTGCTTTAAGCTTGCTGCTCTTTCAATGATACTAGGGGCTATTTGGTATGTATTTGTCTGTTGGAAGCATTTAGGCACTATTGGTAGTAAACCATTTAAGCTGGAAAAAACTGCTGAAGAGCTAGAAATGGAAAAGAAAGAACACCTAGAGGATCAGATAAAAAGACCGCTTACGACAATAGAAAAAAAGAGAATCGGAGCTATTATATTAGCTTCTGCATTCTCAATAATATTCTGGATATTCTGGTATCTTGCATATCTTCCAGTATACTATTATTGGGCAGAAAATATGAATTGGGTCGTAGCTGGTTATACAGTGCCTGCGACTTGGTTTGATGCCGCCAATTCATTATTCTGTATTATTCTTGGACCTGTTATGGCCATGCTATGGAATCATTTGGCTGCTAGACCTCAAGGAGATATGAGTTTATTTAGAAAAACTGGTCTTGGTATTGGTATTATAGGGCTTGGATATCTATTCTATGCTGCTATTGACATTATGAGAGGCGATGCAAAAGCAAGTGTTCTATTGTTGATTGTATTTGCATTGCTATTAACTCTTGGAGAAATGTTCTTCTCTCCTCTTGGACATTCATTCATAAGTAAATATTCTCCAAGTAAGTACTTGGGACTAATGATGTCAATGTGGGGTATTGCCACATTCTTCGCAGCAAAGCTATATGGTTATGCATATGGTTTTCTATTTGGTGGAACATTCAAATTTACAAATGCGTGTTTTATAGTTGCAGGAATTGCCTTTGCTTCTGCAATCATACTATTTACGCTTGACAAGAGACTATCCGCATTAGTAGAAGATTAATCATTTAAAAAGTTCAGTTAATATTTTCATTTATACTGAGGTGATTTATTGGTTGCTTTTCGTAACCATAGATCACCTCTTTCTAAAGTTGCCAATTTAATAAAATTAACTCTATTTCATTATTTTATTAAAAAAGGTATTATTCTTTGACCATAATGTATGATATAATCTATACATATTAGGGGAAAAGGATGTGATAATTTTGAGTTTTCTTTTCAAAGGTGATTTATAAGCAACCCTTGAGTAGCCTTGGATTTACAAAAAAATCATTATTAAAGGATTACCTTAAAGGGTGGTTATATTATGATATATTTATTAAGGGTAAAAAAAGGATTACCGATAAACTAGATTTTTAGTTTTTTATGTTTTAATTATTCGTTAATAAAATTAATTTAACTTATTGTATATAATAAAGTGAAAATACGAAAATAAGCTACAGTATCAGATATTTTGAAATAACTGAATACTGTAGCTTGTATTTTTTTATAGATTTGTTAGAGCTATACTCTCGATAATAAATATCCGTACCCTTCTTTTTCCATTTTATCCTTAGGTATGAATCTAATTGACAAGCTGTTTATGCAAAATCTCAAGCCACCTTTATCTTTTGGCCCATCTTCAAATACGTGCCCCAAATGAGAATTTCCTATTCTGCTTTTTACCTCTATTCTTTTCATGTTGAAGCTGTTGTCTTCCTGAAAATTTACCACCTCTGAGCTTATTGGCTTTGTAAAACTAGGCCAACCACACCCTGAATTATATTTATCTTTTGAGGAAAATAATGGCTCTCCTGTGGCAATATCTACATATATCCCGTCTCCGAATGAATCCCAATACTTATTCGAAAATGCCTGTTCAGTTTTGCCTTCTTGAGTTACAGCATATTCATCCTTTGTCAATTTTCTCTTCAATTCTTCCTTTGATGGTTTTGGGTATTTATTTTTATCTATCAGAGGATTATTTGCCATAGAAACATCAATATGGCAATAACCATTCGGATTCTTCTTTAAATAATCCTGATGATATTCTTCTGCCAATACATAATGCTTCAATGGCTCTACCTGAACAACTATCTTTTTATTGATCTCTTTCTCTTTTTCGTCTATAACCGATTTTATAGTTTCAAGCTCTTTCTCGCTTGTGTAATATATTCCAGTTCTGTATTGCTCTCCTGTATCATTACCTTGCTTATTTACACTTGTAGGGTCTATAACTCTAAAATAATATAGAAGTATTTCTCTTAAGCTTATAACGTTTGAATCATATGATATATGAACTGTTTCAGCATGACCAGTGCTATGAATCAAACTGTAGTTTGTCGTTTTAACTCTACCATTTGCATATCCAACAGTTACATCCTGCACGCCATTTATTCTAGAGAAATATTCTTCTAATCCCCAGAAACATCCACCAGCGAGGTAAATTTCCTTTATCTTTTTTTCTTTTCCCATATATGTACCTTTTCCAACTTCATTAGACTGTATTAATTGTTTGGTTTTATGCTTTACTCCATCTACCTTTGTATTGCTCAAAGATATATATACAAATGCCACAGCCATAACCAAGGTTGCCATCACAACAAAAATCTTTCTATCCATACTAACATCATCTCTTTTCTAAATATAACATATCGAATTTATACTTCTGCTATAAATTTACTATCACCCAATTTCTGACCTATATTATTGTAGTTTTTTTCATTATTTTATATTATTTAATTATTTTGTACTATTTAATTATTTTATACTTCTCATCATTATTTTATATGCTTGTCGTTATTTTATACTGTTCATCGTTTCTATGATTTTGCTATCATCCATATGTCCAGCATGGAAATTCGCCAACGATCCATCAGAGCCTATAAATATTGAATCTGGATAACCCTTTATTCCCAACGATTTCACAAAATTCTCTCCATTTGTATCCATCAATGTCTTAATATTTTTTAAGCCAAGACCATTATACCAAGATTTGAAATCTTTCTCATTTCTTTCATTTAAGTAACCTGGAGCCACAACAGATACAATCTCAAATCCATTATTCTTTGCCGCCAGCTTATCTAAATTAGGAAGTGATGATGTACAAATTGAACACCAAGATGCCCATAATTTCACATAAACCTTCTTCCCTTTATAGTCAGATAGTTTCACTTCCTTGCCATTCAAATCCTTTAATTTAAAATCAACTTTTTTTTTATCATTCATCATCTTTTTGTCGTCTTTGTCCATCATTTTCTTGTCGTCTTTATCCATCATCTTCTTGTCATCTTTGTCCATCATTTTCTTGTCGTCTTTGTCCATCATCTTTTTGTCGTCTTTATCCATCATCTTCTTGTCATCTTTGTCCATCATCTTCTTGTCGTCTTTGTCCATCATTTTTTCATTCTTTGTAGATGAACTATTCGCATCTGTTCCACCTTTAGTTTCAGATTTTGCTGTACATCCGCTAAGTACCGCAACACAAGCCATAGCAATCGCTACTTTCTTTAAATTCTTCTTTTCCATTAATTTCATAAAATTACCCCCATTTTTTTCTTATTTTATCTGTGAATTCACTGAAATTTTGCTATCAGCAGCCTCACCTGCAAGCACTAACAGCTGTCACATGATAATTATTAATATATTGATGTTTATCCTATGACTCTATTATATGTTTACTTACAAAAAAAAATAATAGAATTTATTACGCAAAAACTTGAATATTTTACGATATTTAAATTCTATTACTAAAAACTACTATCTCGTTTTTCAATTTATTATTATTTCTATCAAAATCGCTTCATATAAAATAAGCGGCTATAAATTATTTACTAATCGGAAAATACATTGTTATAGATGTAAATTCTCCCGGTTCGGACTCTATCTCCATCCTATAGGAATCACCGAAGTGAAGATGTAGTCTTTTATCTACATTGATTATTCCAACGCCCCCCAATCTACTGAAAAATTCTTTCTTGGTCATTTTGGTTGGTAAACCTACTCCATTGTCATATATCCTAACGCATATATGTTCGCCTAAAAGGTCTACTGAGATATCTACTGTTCCACCATCTGGAATACTTTTTATGCCATGATAAATTGCATTTTCAACAATTGGCTGAAGCACTAGCTTCGGTAACATAAAATCACTACAATCAATATTTTCACTTATATTATAGTTTAATTTGCTTCCATATCTTTTCTTTTGTATAAATAGATATTGTCTTACATGGTCTATTTCATCGTGAAGTGAAATTATCTCGTTTCCATAGTTCAAGGATAATCTGAAAAATTTGGCAAGTGATTTTGTCAATTCAACAACACTTTCACTATCATTGAATTCAGCCATCCATATTATTGTATCAAGAGTATTATACAAAAAATGAGGATTAATTTGACTAGATTGAGTTTTGAGTTCATATTCCCTAATGTCTTGCTCTCTATCCTTTATCTCTACCATTAATTTTTCCATTTTGTCGAGCATCATATTAAAATGCCTCTCCAAGTCTTGCAATTCGATCGAACCATCTTCCTTCGCCCTGATGTTTTTCTCTCCTTTTTCTATCCTATCCATAGTATTCTGCAAATCTTTTATAGGTCGAATCAGCCTTTTTATTGCAAAAAAAGTTCCTATCGACGCAAAAATTGCCGACAATATCACTATTAAAATAAAGGAATGCAGTAAGCTCCTATTTATCAGCTTCAATTCATCAAGACTAGTGACACAGGTTATTTTCCAGTTCAAATTTTTCATATAATGGTGCTTGACAAACTGCGAGTTCTTTTTATAGTATCCATCCTTTGAATTGGCAATTTTAATCATCTCTCGTCTATTTTCATCAGATGTGAAAACCTCCTTATTGGGGTGATACACAGCCTGACCACTTTCATCTGTGATAAATGCGTATCCTGACTTTCCTAGGTTCAAACGTTTAAGATAGTTTTCTATCGCATGGTAATCAATATCCAGCCTTACAACTCCTAGATTATTTTTTTTCTCATCGACGACCTCCTGAGTTACAGAAATAACCCAATTGTCTTCATTTTTCGAGAATTCTGCCTTTCTTGCAGATGTAAGTATTGGCATTGCATTTTGCATAACAGCCTGCTTATACCAATTTTCCTTCATCATATCACTTGAAGTTCTCATCTCTATTGAATTTTCATTGGATACAATCCTTCCATCCCTTGTTATAAGAACTGCCGACACCAAATTGGGATCAGTATCAATTATCGTCTTAATTAATGACAGAACTTTGTCCTTACCAGCTTCGGATTTACTATAAATGTAATCCTTTATTGTGTTATTTGTGGAAATAACATTTGCAGTAGTTTTTAACTTTTCGGTATAGTCAGTTATATACTCAGCACTTTTTTTAATTGAATCAACGGTGTTCATTTCGGCACTGTTGACTATTATATCCGAACTTATATTATAATTCAGCATACTCACGACAAACAGCATAATTGTGACCGCTGAAAAAAAATAAAGTGTCATCTGAAAGATCAAGGACCTATTTTTTAACAACTACTGCACCCCCTTTTGATATTGTCTAGGGGTCATACCCACATATTGCTTAAAACGGGAGGAAAAATAATTAACATCCTCATATCCAACCTGCTCGGCTATCTCATATATCTTTAGGTCTGTTGTCAACAACAGGATTTTTGCCCTGTATATTCTGTTCTTTGTCAAATAATCTTGAAAGCTCATCCCAAGATGCTTTTTTATAAATGTGCTCAGATAATTGGTGCTAAACCCCATCTGGTTTGCAAGATCTTTCAATGAAAAATCTGAGCAATAAATTTTCTGATTGATAATACACAGTAATTCGTCACTCTCACTTGATCCACAAGGATTTTGCTCATTTTCAGAAATAAGCTCATAGACTGCTTTTTCACGTCTTTCCTGGTTTAATTTATTCGTAATATTAATAAGAATATTTTCCACATCTTTTTTTGATATAGGCTTTAAAACGTAGTCATCAGCGCCTAACTTTAATGCAGATACAGCATAATCAAAATAATCATATCCTGTCAAAAAAACTATGTGTGTATCCTTATCAAGCTCTTTAACTTTTTTTGCGAGAGTTATTCCGTCCATATGAGGCATATTGATGTCGGATAGTATGATATCTGGTCTTTGCTTTACAATTATATCCCAAGCCACTTCTCCGTTCTCAGCCTCATATACACTTCCAATACCCATCTTATCAAAATCAATAAGAGACGATATCCCCTTTCTCACCAATTCCTCATCCTCGATAATCAATAATGTATACATAAACTCCCCCTATTTTCTACACTACAAGACTTATCTTATAATACACCCTATCCATAAATTAATAAATACTACTTTGTCAGTAGGTTTACAATGTAATCAGGCACATATCTCTGCCCACCTACAGCTACAAGGCTCGTTATACTCGATTTTTTAATATAATCCGAAACTGACCTCGATACTTTAGAGCTTGGTGTTAACAATATTGGTGCATCATATTTTGCTCCAACTGGACCAATAACCAAAGCATCTGCAAAAATCTCACCTGACGCCAAAAAGGCCTTTTTTGATTCTGGAAATTTGCTTTTTGCAATTGCAACAGACGTAGAATATCTATCATCGCCAGAAATTCTTTCTAGTACACCTGTAATATTTTTTTCTGTTGCCTTTGAAATTGTATTTTCTCCACCAACAATATATGTTCCCGTTATTTTCAAATCCGACATTGCAGTTCTAACTGCAGGCGATATGTCATTCTTCTTTACTAATAAAATCGGATATCCATTTTTCGCTGCAAATGAACTAATAGATAGTGCATCTGGAAAAACCTCACCCGACGCTATTACAGCTTTATTTTTTATCCCTGTAATTCCAACGACTCTCCTAGCAACCTTGTCCGATGTTTCATATCTGTCAACACCACTGACTCTTTCAATATTTGAATCGAAAGCATTTAGCTCTGATTTTACAGCATCTGAAACAGAATTGGGACCTCCAACTATTATTATGTCCTTTACTCCCAATCTAGTAATCTCATCCTTTAAATTATCACTCAATTTTTCTTGATTTGTCAATAGAATTGGTGCATTCAACTGCTTAGACAAAACTGTCGCCGTCATTGAATCTGGAAATAAATCATGCCTAGCAATAATTACCGTTTCTGATTTCCCAAAATATTTTTTTGAAATTTCTATAGCAGTCTGTATTCTATCTGTACCACTTACCCTATCAGTAGAAGTAGGCGTATTTTGTATTGTTTCCTTTGAAAATGGCACATGCTTATTGGTAAAAGTAAACTCATAATTTTCAACAATCGTTTCATCACCATATGCCTTCGTATAGTATTTTTTTGTATTTGAAATTGCTGAAGTATAGTACTTGTAATTATCTGCTACTACTGTATATACTATCCTCGATCCATCTTTGTTATATATTGGTAAAACACCAAATGTTTCCTTCGATCCCTCTATAGATTTGATGGATATTTTTTTACCTGTGTCTTTTCCATCAGCAAATAGCCTTACCTCAAATCTTTCTGGTCTAACATTATCAACATTATTCTTATCATCCCAAATACTGTCGACTGATACATTGAGATGTCTTGCAGCAGCAATGGCAGAAGGCTCAGTTATCGGAAGGCTTGAGTTATGTGTATTATCATTGGAAGTCGGCTTGTAAGTTGCAGTAACCTCAAAAATTATTTTATTACCAGCTTCAACATTTTTTGTGGAAACCTCATAACCATCAATACTAATTTTAATTTCATATTTTTCCGCAGTTAAATCACCACTATCTTTCTTAAAATTAATGCTCTTGCTCCAATAATTCTCAGTATCTCCAGTACCTTTTTTCAATTGCGCAACATAAACAGTTTCTGGAGTATCTTTCTCTTTTACTCGAAAATCTACTACACTTGGACGTTTTCCAGCACTATTATTAGAATCATTCCATAATAGCTTGATATCTGCATCTTGTGTTGTCGTTTGGTTGGCACTATAAACGTAAATTGATGTGGACGATCCCAATCTAGTGTACATAACATCATAGTTTTCACCTGAAGAATCGTCTATCATTGCATAATAATAGTTAAAGGTACCATCCGAGTTTTGTTTTTCAAGCCCATCAAAGCTGTACAACATTGTCGATGACGGCACAGTCACTTTTTTTATTAGGGTTCCATCGTTGACATCATCCGGTTGATATCCATCCAAGGTCGGTACTATTTTCTTATATAGTTTCAAGGTCACGTTTTCTGGTTTTTTTACCTTATTTGACCATTGAATTATTACCTGCTGTTGAAATTTATTTCCTGAATTTGGAGCACTACTCACTGCACTTCCATAATCGTTTGCATCAACTGCATACGAATTAAAAGCTCCATTAACTCCAAATACAGATGTTCCCATCAATACAGCCGTTAAAATTGAAATAGATTGTCTCTTCATTTTTCGCTCCTCTTGTTACATTTGTTACATTTTTCTTAAATTTTTAAAGGTGAAAATATATAAACAAATGTTTAATACTTTCACCTTTTGTGTCTTGCTTTATTATTATATCCAGCATTGGCATATAATAAACAAAAAAAATATTAATTTTATCAAATACAAATCAAATCGATCACTCTCAGATTAAAAAATCCTACTTCTTCAAAAAATAGAATGTTCCACCCACAAAAATGGCACCTCCAACAACATTTCCAAGAGTTGCAATAATAAGTGCGTATAGTGCTTTACCAATACTGATTGAGGTTATTGATTTTTCTAAAAGAGCAACTGAGAATACAGTCATATTCGCAATGCTATGTTCAAATCCAATTATTACAAACGCAAACAAGCACATAATTGTGAGTAATATTTTTGCACTATCCTCTTTTGCTCTACCTGTTACAACCAATGTCAAGCATACTAGAAAATTACATAATATACCTCTGGCAAATAATTGTACTGGCGGGATAGAAGCTTTTGCCAATGCCATTTTTGCAAAAAATTCCATCAATACCCCTTCAGACACAAGCCCAGTAAGCACAAATATGATAGATAATAAAATAGCTCCTAGAAAATTCCCAAACCAACTTAAACACCAAACAGAAATCATATCCGATGTGCTTATTTTTTTATCTAATTTACCAATGCTCATAACATAGTTACTACCCGTAAACAGCTCTGTATTCGTAAAAATAACCAAAGTAAGAGCGATACAAAAAGTAATAGCCATAACAAGTTTGGCATACAGTGATCCAGCCCCATAAAATAGAGAAGCCGATGCAAATGAAGTCAATACTCCTATACCTATAAAACAACCTGCCAACATTGAAGAGACAAAAAATTTCGCCCTATATTCTCTGCAGGATGTAGCTTTATTTAATGCATTATTGCCTACATTTTCAATCATTTCGTTGTACATAACTACCTCCTTTTTAACAATAATCTTTTCTATTATAACATATTTTTATAATAAATTTCATAAAAAAAGCCATAGACAAGTTCAAACTCGACTTGCCTATGACAACTTAAATCAAAAACTCACAAAATTAATATGTTCCATTTGGTATTATTATTTCGGCTAGAATTTTTTCCTCTTCCTTAATCCTTCTATACAATACAATTGCATATAATGGCATTATGACAATTGCAGTGTACTTTGCATGGCAAAGCAATGCCAAACCAACCAATTCTGGAATGATATTTAAAAAATAATTTGGATGCTTCACAGTTCTAAACAACCAGTGATTATTAAACTTATGATTTTTCACTAGCATCAGCTTTACTGTCCAAATGCCTTCTAAAAGATGGACAACCGTATTTAACATGAATATTGAGAAACCTAACAACACTAATCCAATAATTCCTATCGTGTCTATCTTTGTACCATTAATAAAATGCTCAACTACACATGATGCATAAAACAGAATATGCAAAATAGTAATATATTTTGTATTTTTAACACCGAACTCTTTTCCACCCTCTTGGAGAATTCTCTTTTCATTTGCTCTTGAAATCTTCAAGAAGTACAGTCTAATAATAAAAATTACTGCTACTATTATACCTATCATCGATTACCAACTCCTCTCGAAGATAATTATAATATAAATGGTAAACCATGTCCTGTGAATTAATACAATATTAATATTTCTTTAATATACTTTTAGTATTTTTAGAAAATCTTTATATTTGCAATTTATATAACCCATTTATATTGTCACCTTAATTCTAATTTTACAAGCAATCTTGCATTTGCGATATAGATTCCAATCACAATCACGATAGCATTACTATCATTTTAATCAATAAATGCTGTATTCTTCCATATTCACAACTTCATCGACTGTCATATTTAAAAATTCCTGATCGTGAGAAATAATAAAAACTATATTATCCTTTCTTTTCATTTCCTTTACAATCCTCGAAATTTTGACCATATTTTTATAATCCATTCCACTCGTTGGTTCGTCAAAAAAAATAAGCTTGGATTTTTTACATAAAACAGATGCGATTGCAACCCTTTGTTTTTGTCCTCCAGACAAGCTCATTGGGTGTTTTTCTTTTAGCTCCAATAATCCGAGGCAATTTAATACATTATCAACTTCAGATTGAGTTATACCTGAAGTTCCAAGTATTACTTCTTTCTCTACGGTATTTGAGAAAAGCTGGTGATTAACATCCTGCATAACAAATGCCGATAGCTTTAAGCGCTCTTTTTTAGACAGTCTTTTTCCAAACAGATAAATCTCATCCTTGCATTTTTTCTCCAAGCCGAGAAAACATCGTGCAAATGAAGATTTTCCACACCCATTTTTACCGATAATACCATAAATTTTCCCAAAATCGAAGGAGATGTCCTTCAATTCAAGGCTCCGAAATTGTCCGATTTCAAATGAGAGATTTTTAATCGTTAATTCTTTCTTTTCACTATTTTCCCCCTTACATCTCACATTCAAATTTGTTTTTATTAGAGCACGTATTCCCAATTCTTCAAGCATACCTCCAGACAGACTCAAAAACTCTTCTTTTTCATATTGTTTGATTAGTTCTCCGTTTTTTATTACGAATACACGATCAACTATCCCCATCAGATAATACACTCTATGCTCAGCCAAAATCAATGTAATTCCGAGTTTTTTTAACATACTCAGCATATTACTCAGAACATCAATGTACGTTTCATCTAAATTTGAAGACGGCTCATCCAAGACTATTATTTTGCATCCCGAAATATATGAAGCTGCAACGCACAGAATTTGTTTTTCTCCACCAGAAAGCTTAAAAATACTACGATTCAAGAGATGTTTAATCGGAAAATGTACCAGCATATCGCTCATACGTTCATCCATTTCCTCTCTGGACAGACCTATGTTCTCAAGATAAAATAGTAGCTCCAAAGTTGTATTCACATTGAAAAAGTGAGTCTTTGGATTTTGAAAAACACTTGATATCAGCATTGATATCTGAACAATGTCCATATTATTTACAATTTTATCAAATACTTTAACATCACCTAAAAACTCTGCCCCATCATATTTGGTCGCCAAGCCATTAATAGAGTTAATAATTGAAGACTTACCGCTTCCGCTCTCACCAGTAAATAGTATGCATTCGCCCTCTCTAATTGTACAATTAATTCCTTTCAAAATGGTATCATCACCATATTTAAGGTAAATATTATCTATTTCAACCACATTCTACCTCCAATCACTAAAATCAATATCGTTACAGCGTATACAATGTCAGCTACATTTATAAAAACCTCTGTATAACGCTTTCTTGTAGGATTTGAAATACATCTCGTCTCTGCAGCTCTTGAAATGTCATCGGCTATATTTGAAGAAATAACCAATAATGGCACAAAAACGTACTCCAAATAACGAACCGGATTTTTTGTTTGTATTCCTCTTACTTTCATCGCCCATTTTATGTTTCGCCTTTCCTCTCTAAAGGATGGAAAATATCTAAAAATAATTGCGATTGGAATAGATACACAATTTGGAACCTTAAGCTTGTCCAAAGAAGCCAGTATGCTACCGACATCAGATGTTTTTATTAAAAATTTTCCAGCTATAAAGGGCATATAAAACATCCTTAAAACAAATAAAAGAGAAATAAGCATTTTCAACACTATCGGAAATTTCTCGATTTTCATGAAACTAGGCATAAAAAACAAAACAGAAAAAAATACAATATTTATTACTGCGTCTTTTTTAAGTCCATTCAAATAAAAAAACAAGCTTAATACTATTATTGTCATCCATTCAAAATATGGATCAATAGGGTGTAGCACTGTAAATCCTAAAATCCCCACAACGATAAACTTCGTTATGGGGTTTGGATTTATTTTTCCGTCAAAATAGGTAAACATTATATTATACCTGCTCTTTCAAAGTGTTTTTTTAGCAGGATTTTGCCTAAGTAGCCGCCGACTAGTCCACCTATAATGGCACCTAAATAAACAAACGCCATATTTTGATATGTAATCAGCTTTTCTAATGCTGTCGTATACTCCTTTCCCATTATCATACACATTTCAATATACCTATCCTTTGCCAAAAGCATCTGCATTAGAGATCCGCAAATCCATGTATTAAATATCGCAAAAGATATAAGGTTATATTTCAAGGATTTATAATCACCCATTTTTCTAACAAACTCGGCAACAAGCATTACAATAATAGCATGAACCAATGGCACATATGTGTGTCCCATAGCAACCATAATAATCGGAGAAATCATTCCAAGTATGAAAATTGCTCCTTTCTTTTGAACCTTTGCCATGAAAAGCATAATTACTGTACCTGATATTATTCCTAACAAAGCTGGATATACGAGGAACAGAATTGGAACTACTCCAATCATTCCCACTGAAAACATCACAACAAAATATATTACGCTAAATACCCCAATAGTCACTAGGTCTTTAATTTTTAATGTATTGTACTTCTCCATATCATCCCCCCATTAAAATTACTTTGAAGATCTGTCTAGCATTTTTCTGTATACAGAAGAACGACTCAACAGCTCGTCATCAGATCCAAAATCCTCTATTTTACCTTCTTTTAGAAGAACAATTTTATCTGCATTTCTTATCGTTCTCATTCTATGAGCAATTACGATTACCGTCTTATCCTTGATTAGCTCTGATAATGCTTCTTGAATCAAACTTTCATTCTCAACATCAAGAGATGCAGTAGCTTCATCCATTAAAATAATCGGTGCATCTTTTAACAACGCTCTTGCAATAGATATTCTCTGTCGCTCGCCACCCGAAAGTCGCTCGCCATTTTCCCCGATTATTGTATCAATTCCATCTGGCATTCTCTCTAAGAACTCATTACATCTTGATGCCATAACTGCACGATTAATATCATCCTCTGTCGCATCCTTTTTACCAATTTTTATATTATCCTTGATGCTTGAATTAAATAAAACAACGTCTTGGAAAACAATAGAAAAATTCTTTAGAAGTATCTCTGGATCAACCTTGCTTATATCCTCTCCACCAAGTAAAATTTTACCTTTATCAATATCCCAGAATCTTGCCGCAAGCTTGGCAATGGTACTTTTACCACTACCTGATTCTCCAATCAGTGCTGTTACTTCTCCCTGCTTTGCAGTAAAACTCACTCCATTTATCACTGAATAATCATCATATCCAAAATATACATCCTGAAATTCTATATCATAATTTTTAGGATTCATTTCTGTTTTTCCCTCTTGAATCTGCATGGTTTTAATTTCCTTCATTCGGGCTACGACAGAATCAAGAGTAGAAATCATGGCCATAAATACAATAATTCCCTCAATTGGAAGATAAACGCTCACTGATATCATCAAAAAAATCACATACACAAGTATATTTATTTCTCCGGCAATAAACATATTCGCACCTACAACGGCTACAGACACTATCCCCAATTTCAATAAAATATTTGCAAATCCTGTTGATACACTCGAAACAAACTCCACATTCATTTTTTCTTTGGTAGAATCGGATAATTTCCCATAAAACCTATTAAGCGATTCTTTCTCCAAATTATATGACTTTATTTCCTCAATCTGTTCAATACTCTCTTGCAAATTATCGAATACTTCTCTATTTTTAACTACCCATTTATTCGCAGCTTTTTTTTGCATTCTCTTTGCAGTAAAGGATATAATAAGTGAAATAGGTATTACCCAAAGTGTTGCTACTCCAAGCTTAAAGTTATATGCCAGCAACATTATTGAAATCACGAGGGTTGATATCGTCGTTGCATAGATATGAGGAACAGAATGTGAAAATATCTCCTCATAAAGTGTTATATCACCCATCATTGTTGATGCTATATCTGTCAAATCTCTTTTTCCAAAATATGATAGTGGCAGCTTTTTTAATCTGTTCGCTATATCCACTCTTATATTGGAGCTTTCCATATAGACGTTTGTATACAGTCTAGTATAATCCCATCTAGCAACAATAAACATAACAAGAACCATTGTGACAATTATTACCAAATAGTTATTAAAGGTTAGCTCTCTTGCAGTTTTTATCCCTTCAATACTTCCAAGATATTGACTTAAAAACATAAATGCAATAATGGTTGGAAACAGCTTTGTGAAATTCAATATAGTTCTCGAAAAAATCGCCTTTGAAAGATTATTTGCCCCTTTTTCTGACATAGCATACTTACTCATAAAATATTTATTCATGTTTGCCTCCTATCTTCCAGTTTACAGATCTTTGATATTCATCCCAAAGCTCCTTGTATACACCATTTTTGTCCAATAAACTGCTATGATTTCCTTCTTCAACAATTTTACCGCCTTTTACCACCAAAATTTTATCTGCTTCTATTACAGTGGAAAGTCTATGGGCAATCATAAGAGTCGTCTTGTTTTTTGACAGTCTTTTAAAGGATTCCTGTATAATATGTTCGTTTTCTGGGTCAGCAAATGCAGTAGCCTCATCTAATATCAAAAGCTGTGCATTTTTTAAGAATGCTCTTGCTATAGAAAGTCTTTGAGATTCTCCACCAGAAAAATAAGTTCCCTTTGTGCCATAAACTGTATCAATTCCGTATTTCAGGCTTTCTATAATTTCCTGTGAGCCTGAATTTACAAGAGCATCTTCTATTTCCTCATCTGTTGCGTTAGGATTGCCTATTAAAAGATTCTCTCTAATACTCATCTTGAAAAGTCTTGAATTTTGAAATACAAACGATATTTTATTCATAAGTTCATCTTTTTTGTATTCCTTTATATTAACTCCACCAATAAAAATTTCTCCATCATCAGGATCGTAAAATCTTGCTGCAAGTCTGGCTATAGTCGTTTTGCCTCCGCCAGAAGTTCCGACAAGAGCAACAGTCTCTCCTTTGTTAACTGTAAAGGACACATTATCCAAAACCTTTTCATTTCCATACGAAAACGAAACATTCTTGAACTCAAGACCAACTTCATCGCTTGATTTATTGCCATATTCCATGCTTTCATAATCCAATAAATCATCAATTTTATTTAATGCTGATTCTGCAAAATATGTGTACTGTGCTATTACGGCAGATCTCATGATAAAGGTTCCAAATGCTGGTCCAATCAGAAAATAAATTATAGAGTTTCCCAAAGCCAATCTAATATCACCTCCGTTAGATATCAAGAGAATTGCCACAGGTACCAAAAAGAATGCGGTAGAAGTCGCCAACGCTTCATATAAAGACATCTTGTTTCTATATGCCATCGTCATTTTGAGGCATACCTTGGTAACTTTTTCAATAAGAGCATATAATTTTTCGAAGCTTTCTACACTTTGTGCAAACGCCTTGACTACAGGAATTCCTCTCACATACTCGACAGTTTCAGCCGACAAAGCAGACAACCCACCAAAATATTCGTCTTTCAACTGTTTCATTTCTTTTGTCATCATTGTACTCATAAGTACTATTCCGACCAGAACTGGAATTAGACTCGCTATACCGAGCCTCCAATCAAAAACTAAAAAGAAAATAAGAAGCACAATTGGTGTAACCACAGTCATTGCCATATCTGGTAACTGATGCGCCAAAAAAGAGTGCGTCTCAGCTGCTCCACTAACTATCACATTTCTAATTTTGCCACTCTCTTTATTCACGAAATATCCAAGAGGTTTGTTTATCAATCTCTCTACATTGATTTTTATGATATTATCTTCAACCTCAAACGCAAATTTATGCGATACCATCAGAGCCCCCAAATATAAAATTAGACCAACCACAGCAAATCCTGCCCCGATAGTTGCATTTTCTTTAATAAAATCAATATCCAATTCACGCCTCAAGATTATACTGCTTATTATCCTGTGAATAAATATCATCGGCATCAGAAGCATAATTCCAGAAATGGCTGATAATCCCATTGCAATATAAAGCATAAATCCTTTTTCACCGGAATAATACATCAATCTCTTTAAAACCGGCACTTTTTTATCTTTTCCCTTCAATTCCACACACTCCTTTTTTATATTTTTTAAAACGAAAGAAATAATATCCTTATTAGACTAAACATTGTAAAATAAAGATTTTCATTCTCATTTAATATATGTTTTATTGTATCATTTTTAATAATATGTTACAATTAATGAAAGCAAAGTCGGTCCAATAGGGATAATGTCTAATCGGGATAATTAGAAAATGTGGAAATATAATAAGGATAAATATTAATAATATAGAAACAAATAAAAAAATTGATATAAATAGAATAAGGAGAAAGGTATGAACAGCTATTATGAATTTGTAAAAAATTATTTAGGAGTTAATGAATGTGAAAAAAGTATTAAATATTGCGATATCGGGCATACATTTTGTATCTCCAATGATACAATGGAAGGAATATATTGGTTTTACGAAACAGAAAATTTCATTGTCAACATTCATGATTTTTTTATAAAAAAAGAGATGCTAAACTCTAACTACTCTAACTTGAATAAATTCATTTCTTTTTGTAGTTCTTACATCATAACTGCTAATGGAGAAAGCTTCAATCCCTACCAAACACTTTCGTCCAATTCACTTTATATCTTGGATGTAGATAATTTGGACAAAAACTACCGCTTTTTACTTCATGCTAATTCTCTGTATCTGAGTGTGGGTATTAATTTCAAAAAACAAATGGTAGATAATTACCTAACTTCGATAAAAAGAGAAAAAAATGTGTCATATTCTGATATTTTTTTAAATACTAATGCCTTTATAACAAATTCCATAGAGCCTCTTGCAAAGGATATATTGAGTTGCAAAATGAAATCTCCTGCAGCAAATATATTCTTTGATGCCAAGGCAAAAGAATGGATTAGCATTATTATCGATGCTTTCTTAAATAAAAAAGAGCTAAGTATATCCATTGAAGACGACAAGGCTTTGGAAAATGTTGCAAACTACCTCGATGATCATTATGCATTGGATGTATCTCAGGAAATACTGGAAAGCATTTCAATGATGAGCGGAACAAAGCTAAAGAAATTATTTAAGCAAAAATACCAATCAAGCATTACAGAATACACTCAGAGAAGACGTGTAAATATTGCAGAAACTTTGATTCTCAATTCTTCATTGAAAATACGAGATATTTCAGAAGCAGTCGGATATTCTTCACATAGCAAGTTCAGTGCTTGCTTTAAAAAATACAAGGGTGTCTATCCTAGTGAGATTAAAAAAAATGTAAAAAAAATATCCTCTCCTTGCAAATGCAAGGAGAAATAAAAGAAAAAATCATATGCCCATAAAAACAGAAAAACATTATTTTTTTTATTTTGTGTGTGGATTTATTTCTTCAAACTAGTCTTCTATGGATTTTTTTAGAAAAATCTTGCCAAGATTAGCTTATTCTACTGGGAAACACGCTTCTTTGTTTATTTAATTTTTGTATGTAGTATTTAAATCTTCTATAACGTTTGTTATATATGCTATCTTAACATCGGAAGAAAACTTAAAGATATGATATTGGTTCAGCCTATATAACACAAATATAGATGATTTGATATATAAAGTTAAACCAGTTTACAAACCTATCTTTATTATATGTTTTTTAAATGATTAATAAACCAAGATAGAGTGTTCTCCCACGACAATACAGCCTCATCATATATTTTGTCTGTTTTATATCTTTTATAGCGCGGATTTGGCAAATAGGAAATAGTGTTCATATGCCCTAACTCTGTTGTTAGTACAATACTCTTTTCATATGATTTTGCTTTTGCCATAATGTTAATTGATGCACTATAAGAATCCCATATCTCATCTTTCGTTGAAGCGATTAGTAAAAGAGGACATGTAACATTCTCTATGTCCATAACTCCAAAATCATCAATACTTGATTTCTTAATCAGCCTATTTATAATAAACTCCTTTATTTTAAATGGCTTATAAGAGATCTCTTTTTCACTATATGTCCAAGAAGAATGTTTAGAATTTCTTTTCCTTCTCAGTCCTTCATAAACTCTATCACTTGGAGAATTTAAAACAGCACATTTAATGCCACCATATCTAGTTAGAAACAATAGACTATATTCTGCACCTTTTGATCTACCATAAATTCCAATCTTTGTTGAATCAACAAAAGTCAATTTTTGCAGATACTTGAGTGCTTCTTCAAGGTTTTCAAGTGGTATTCTATCTAAACTTGATTTTTGGTTATTCATTCCGAAATAACTAATAGCTAGTGTCACAAAACCCTGATTTGATAACATCATTGCAATATTTTGTGCTTTTTCAATTCCTCCTTCACTACCAGATAATACTATAATAGCTGGCTTTTTATTTTTGTCCTCATCATAAAACAATCTTCCTTGCCAACCATCTCTCAGTATATCATAGTAATTTATATTATATTTTTTATAGAATCTATTAAAAGTTGTTTTAGCAAGTAACTTTCCATTCGATAAAACTGAAATTCTAAAACTTACAACATCATTTAAGGGTAAATTTTTAAGTTCACTAATATGCTTTTTATTAACTATAGTTACAGCCTTGAGAGATTCAAACAGTCCCATAGCTCTAATACCTTCATAATCCCCACCCTTAGATGGCGAGTTTTTAAGAGATACTATTCCATTTGAATCGCTAAGAAAAATAGCTTCAGATTGCCATAATGTGTTCTCTGACCAATTCATAGGAGCATTAATATTATAAAAACAATTTGTTTCTAAAATAACTTTGATTTCTTCGAATTTTTTTAATTCCTGGATGCGTATATTCATCTTCGAATCCATCATTTTATTAGTATCTTCAATTATAATTTTACATCTCATCGCAAGCCTCCCAAGTGTCTATGATATCGGACATTAGTTCACTCAATTGTTCGAAAAAAACACAATCATATTTTTTAAAAATTATTCTCAAATCATTTTCTATTTTTTTATGTTCTTCATCATGTTTAATACATACTATTTTTCCTTTAGATGTTAACTCAAGCACAAAACTTTTCATGTTGACCTTTTTCTTTTTGACACAATCTTTTTTTTCTAGCAGATTAACTAATTGTGTGATAGCACTTCGACTTACATTCAGTTTTCTAGCATATTCAATAAGAGTGTAATTTGGGTTTTGCTCAGCTAATTTCAATAAATGTACCTCTGATAAATTCAAATCAAAAATTCTATGTTGTTTGTGTTCCAGACCGAGATATGCTTTTATGAGGTTTTGAAAATCGTATAAAATTTTTTCATAGTTCATTTGATCACTCCCTTTATGTTAATATGCTTAACAAAATATCATATTCATAAAAAATTGTCAACTATATACTCTTAAACTATGATTTATAAATTGTAGTGCTACACATTAATATGAGAAAAAATTGAAAAAAGAGAGTATCAAATTAGGCAGTTTTTCAATCAATTTTCTATATATGTTTGCAAATATTTTGAAAAATGATTTTTTTATGGTATTATTAATATTAAGAATGAAACAACACTATTAAGTTGGTTATTTTTATTATTAAGATCATTAACCCTAATTCTTACACAGAATGTTTTTTATTTTATTATTACTAACAATTTTATTGTTTTGAAAGGATGATTTTATTATGGAAGAAATATTGCTTTCAGTAAAAAATATACTAAAAGACGAAGAAGAAATTCTCTCAGCTCACGTATCTTCAAATGAAAATACCTCCTATATATCTATTTTTAAAAAAATTGACTTATTCCTTACCATAAGAATCAGTAACCACAAAAAAATAAATTCATATTATAGCAACAAATCTTTTAATCCTTTAGACAATAATCTTTTGCAAAAAATTGGAACATATCTAAATGATTCGTCATGGTATAAATTTAATTATAAAGATTATTTTACAATCAAATTATTGGGCGAACTTAAAAAAAGAAAAAAAGCTATTTATATAGATAATACGATGAATATTTTTTATAATTCTTCTACAAAATTGGTTTTTTATATGTATGCACATAGTGGTAGAAACAAAAAGGATATGTATTTACTTGATGATTCTTTTCAATCTTCATTAAGGAAACTTTATGCTGAGGGTATAATAAACAATTATAAGATTAGTGACGAGGAAATATCAATCCACGTAACAAAACTTGGCAATAGACTAGTTGAGAAATTTGAAGATAAATATCAACAACAATTTGAAAATGATATATCAAGAATTAAATTTTATAAAGTAGAATTTCCTATATAGAGAAAGGCTGGTTTTCCACCAGCCTTACAAATAAAGTCTTAATTTTTAAACTGTCAAATTAAATTGGCAGTTATCTATAGCTTCCCACCGAAAACAGGGAAAAATCCATGTTCACCATAATCCTTTATAGTTTCAATACTCTTTAATATTTCCATATCTTCTTCTGATATTTCAAATTCTACGTTAGCATTATTCTCCATATGCTTAGGATTTGCCGTTTTAGGAAGAGTAATCATCCCAAGCTGCAAATCATATCTAATACAAAGCTGTGGTATCGAAACTCCATACTTCTCAGCCATGTCAGCAATTTTTTTGTTCTTTAGTGCCTCGCCATGAGCTACTGGAGAATATGCTTCCATGACAATCCCCTTATTTTGACAATATTCAATCAAATCCATAGGTGTATTAGAAATATGGCAAAGCACCTGATTTACCATTGGTTTTATTTCTGCCACATCCCACAGATTATCAATATCCTCTTTTAAAAAGTTAGAAACTCCAATTGCTCTAATCTTTCCTTCCTTATAGGCATCGGTCAATGCTCTCCAAGCCTCTCTATTTCCAGTAATATATCTATCATTTGACTGATTTACTTCCGTCCATGGTTGTGGACTATGTATAATCATCATATCAATATAATCCAATCCCATTTTATTAAGTGTATCTTCTATCCCCTTCATTGCTGAGTCATAATCCTTGTGCTCAGCTGCTACTTTTGAAGTTATAAAAATTTCCTCTCTGGCGATTCCTGACTTTCTAATACCTTCTCCCACACCACGCTCGTTACCATAAGCCTGTGCTGTATCAATGTGTCTATATCCGATTTCAATTGCCGAGCAAACGGCATCGGATACAGCTTTATCATCAATCAACCAAGTACCAAGAGCAAGCTGCGGAACCTCCACACCATTTGATAGCCTTACTTTTTCATTAAACATTTTTGGTCCCTCCATTTCTTTGTTTAAATTATCTTGTTTTTTTATTCTCATTAAGTTTAAGCCAATTTTCGATTTCTTTATCTGAATTTTCGACTTCACTTCCAATTAATGATAGTCCCTTTTCCACCTTTGAATTTGGACATAACTTCCTTATGTCGTTTTCACTAATACCCATTCCACTTCCTTCATTTGTACAGATTGGAAGTATAGTCTTTCCAGAAAAATCAAATGCATCTAAAAATGTAAATACCGCCATCGGCATAGTTCCCCAATAATTCGGATATGCAAGTATCAGAGTATCATATTCATCAACGCTATCTGGAATTGAAACAAGCTCAGGTCTTTTATCTTCAAATTTGTGAATCTTGGCCTCTTCAATACAGGCTTTATATTCCTTTGAATAGGGTGTCTTCATTTCAATTTTAAATATATCAGCCTCCATCATTTCAGCTATTTTATTTACAACAATTTCCGTATTTCCAACTTCAATATATCTTATTGCTCCACCAAAGTAATTCTCATCTGCTCTTGAAAAATAAGCAATTAATTTTTTTGTCATATAAAACACCTCCTCTGGCATTATTTAGCGTTTTTAGGATCCCACACAAGAATACCTGTTTTTACTGCGTCCTCGTATCTCGATATCTTGTAATTTAATCTATCCATAGTGGACTGAAACTTATCAAGCTGTTTTTGTACTTCCACCCTTGCCTCAACAAGAAGATTCTTTCTTGCTTCTATAGTTGAATCTCCCAATTGAAATAATCTTACATACTCTATAAGCATTTCTATTGGTACACCAGCACTTCTCATGCAAACGGCATTTTCCACCCAGTTGATATCTTCCTCAGAAAAATCACGTATACCGCCCTTTGTCCTTCTAACTTCTGGAATAACGCCAACACGCTCATAATATCTCAATGTATCTGGTGTGATTCCAAATTTTTCACAAACCTCTTTTATCGTCATATATGTTCACCTTCCAAAAATAATATTATTTTTTGCTAATTCGAATCTTATGCACTAATTATACTCCTTGGAGTGAACTCTAAGTCAATATGTTTTTTTGATATTTTTGTTTTTTGCATGAAAAAAGCACTTTAAAAAATCGTTAAAGTGCTTAATTTAGGGCTTTTGTGCACCCCCTTTATCAAATTTATATTTATTTATCTCTGTATATTTCTATTGGATTACCATTTGAATCCTTCCATTCCAACCATCCATTATTTGATTTCCCAATAACTACCCAGCCTGCACTGGATGGATTCATACACACAAGATCTTCCTGTAATATATTATTTTTTATTTTCGCATTTCTTCTTACAGATGGAATATATCCTTTACCTGTATTTCCACATTTACTTCCTCTTTTCAACGTAAAGATTCCGTCTTTAACAATAGCATTTCCATTTACCCTACCAAATCCTCTTATGTTACGTCTTAAAACATATTCTCCATCTGGTATAAATCCATCACAAGTTTTGAGTTTGATTTCCTCTGTAGATTCTTTAAATACTTCTTTTTTACTCTTATCTTTTGGATAAACTTGATTTCCGTCTAATGATGCTAGCAAAGATTTTGCTATTTCAATATCTAGTGCAAACAATTCTGTGTTTGAAATTCTGCTTTTGCTAAAAATATCGTGAATAAGTTTTTCTTTTTCATCATAACCTTCCACCTCAATCGCAAACACTCTTTTTAATCCTGTAATATTCGCATATCCATTGCTTTCTAAAAATCTCATTCTGTTTTCAAATTGATCATTCCCAGTTTTCCCAATTTTTATAAGACCAGAAACGACAGTATCCATTAAATATATTATTCCTCTTGCCATAACAACTCCTACTGAATATTTTTGATTATGAATATATATTTATAACTTACATTATATATTAAATTATACTTTTTTTCTTTTAACTTCTCAATTGATTCTATAACATTACTTGCTATTAATCAGTCCGTAGATGTTGTGATGTCTTGAACATCTTGGCACTTCTATATTGAGCTTCTCGTACACATCTGTTTACAGACTTCTGAAAGAATTTTGTATGTAATTTTTATCATCAGTAATGATATAATTTCGGTTAGAAGCACCATTTCTCCTACACACATACCGATCGATGCAAAATTACAAATCACTGGTCTTAAATGTAAAATAGCCTTCATAATAATAGCTGTGATCAATGCCTTTCATATAAATTTCACGATCATTGATTTTTTCCGTCAGTGCTTGCTTTAATATATATTTAATTTCAATATCTTTAACAGGACTTCGTTCCATAGCAGAAAGGTAGTCCTCTTTATCTACACTACTCCAATCTACTACTCGATCTAGTTCCTTTTTTAAAATCAAATCAAGCCAAATTCTTATACTTCTGCCATTTCCCTCTCGAAAAGGATGTGCAACATTCATTTCCACATATTTTTCTATAATTTCATCATATGTTGACTGTGGCATTTTTTCGATATTTTCAATAGCTGCTCGCAAATACATAACCGGAGCAAAACGGAAATTACCTTTTGCAATATTAACAGTTCTTATTTCTCCAGCAAAATCATAAATCGACTCGAACAAGTATTTGTGTATTTCAGCAAGTGATTTAAAAGTTCCAGGTTTAAGATTATTCAAATATCCACTTTCAAAAAGTTCTATTGCTCTTTTCTTACTTATTTTCTCTTCAATCTTGGCTAATTCCACCGAATCAATAATACCAAGTTTATTCTCTAATGTCATAGTAATCCCCCTTTCTATAAATTTTATGATATATGATAAACAATAATTTAGAACAACAAACAACAGCTCTTTATAAGGATTGTTTTTTTATTTCACTCCATTTTCAATAAAACTATTACTTTCTTTTCGGTATCGTTCAAACCGACAAAATATTCTGATCAATAACACTGTCAAAATCAAAAATAAAAGTCTTTTCTTGGTCGAATTAAGATACTATTTATTTTGCAGTTGTGTATCGTTTACTCATCACAATGCGCCTATAATAAAATAATTATATCATGTTTACAATATTTATAAAATATGAACCGATATTATATATTGTCATATTTTGATATTTCAATCCACAAAAAAAGGGTTGTATTATATTTATTTTCTACCTTTGAAAAAAAGCAAATATTCTTAACTCATCTGTTCAAGATAGCCTAAATTAAGATTATTTTTTTATTATATTCCGCTCATCATATCAAGTATATAATCAATCCATAATTTATTCTCAATATTCCTCTTTTCATCTACATTGCAAACGGTTATATTATTTGTTTTTTCTATTATTAGTCGTTCTATGGTTTCTTCTTTTGAGGTGTTTCTACCTATTATTATTACTTTTTTATCATCATCATTAACCAATGTTCTTATAATACCGTTAATATGCTCATCGTCTTTATTAAATCCGAATCCTACTATAACAATATAATCGACTTCTTTCCAGTCTCTATATAAATCTACATATTCACAAGATTTGAAAATAGAAGTCATAGGTTTTGTTCCACTTTGAGTAAACAGTAATGGAACAATAAATTTGCCGTCCATATTCTCTTTTGTATCTATTTTGTTTAAATGTGGATCATACCATTGAGCTACGGAACCATTTAAATAAGTAATCTCTTCATTAAGTTTTTCTATAATTATCTTGTTATAATTTGTTGTAGCAATCTTAGCGACTTTTAGCTTTAATTTATCAATACTATCCTTCAAATCATCATAATATCCTGTATTAGCTATACTAGATGGAAGATTCTGCTTTATATAATTTTTGACAGTCAATAAAAATATAGATATCTTACAAAACTTTGCCCATTCATTTTTAGGACAATACAAATAATGCCAATTGGAATCAATTAAAGATTTATAATCTAATACCGATGAAAAAATATCTTCTAGTATACATTTTGCAAAATATACTATTTTTGACTGATCATCTAAAGAATCTATATTTTCACTTTTAAAATTGTCGTATAAATACTCTACTCCAATCACACCTGCAGATTGATAATTTAACCTTAGCACTTCTCCTATATCATCAAGTAAATCAATATCTTCATCTTTTTTATCAAATATATTATCATTAATATTTTTCACAAGGCATGATCCTAATGCTCCGATTTGTAACTGTAAAATTGATACGATAATCTTTTTGAGTTCAAATTGCAAATCATCTCTCAAATTTTTATTCTTATATATTAATAAAAGAGCAGAAAAGTAATGACTTTTGAATATCTCATTTCCTCTATTTAATGCATTATTAAAAGATATAACAGAACTAAGTTGACAATTACTAACTTGTCTATTTAATAAGTTTATAAGTTCATTTATATTTTCAAAAAGCATTCCATAAAAATACAAAAATAAATACACACCCCCATGCATTACTTGTAAATTCTTTTGCCAAAAGCATTCCATATATAATTATAAAAATGCTAATCATCTCAATTATCCCTTCAAATGAAACACCAACAACCCCATGAATTAATATGCACATAACAGAACAAAAAATCGCTCCCCAATTTAGCCATCTGTAATTTGTTGGGTATCGTCTGTTTATCTTTTCGCTTATTACTACATAATTAAAGCCCTCAAAAAATCCCCAAGCAGTCGCTGTAATGAGCATACCGATTACATTTATAGGGAAATCACTTGCCAGAACTTCTTTTGTTGTTAAAACGGTCTGAAACGGTAGATAGCTATTGCTCTGACCTAGAGTATAAGAAAATATTATATTGGGGATAAAGCACAGAACACAAAATAGTATAGACAAAAACATCCCCTTCATCTTTAATCCATAGGAAATGAAGTGCTCTTTTCTTAAAATGGAAACAATTGTAATTCCAAACCCTGCAAGTCCATACTGAAAAAATGCAGCCAACAAAACACGAGATAAAATAGGAAATTCATCGTTTTTTATGATTCCATAAATCTCTTTTTGAAATACAATAAATATCCCAAGGATTATGAATGAAACAATCATAATAATCCAAAGGTCTATATCAAGCCTCTTTTGGTTTTCATCTAGTTTTATTTTATCCACTCTATAATTTCCTCCAAATTATTACTCTAAATTATCTTCCATAAATTCCGGTTTGTCACCCACTATTTTCACAAAAGCCTCCCACCAAAACGATGGAAGGCTTTCTAAACAATTCACCTAAATTCAACAACTCCCTTTGGAACTCACTTTTTCAATTTTTTAGTATCAAAACAGTATCACCCAAGAGTTTTTTACACTGTTCAATCGCTAAAACTCACTGTTTTCAAGAGTTTGTAACAGTAACATTTTGCTTCTGTTATTCCCACTCGATATGTCCATTGATGTCATTTTGTATAAATAGCATAAAATCAAGGTTTTTATTATTGGATTTAGCCTCATTATCTGTTTTATTTCTGTTTATTAGATTTTTTGCAAGCATTTTGCAAGCACAAAACCATTTTATCATTTTATAAAATTCAACTGAACCTGTATCCAATACGGGAAACTATCATAATTTTGTTTAATTATTTCTCTTATGTTTTCTTCTAACAATTCACTTTTTTCATTTTCTTTAAAATCCGAAAAAATTTCTTCAAACAAATAAAGTGATGTCTCACGTGGGATTCCCATTTCAATCATCGTTCTTGTAATACTATCAATTGCACCTGATTGCATACAAACCAAAAAACAACTATCTGGATTTTTTATATCATATATGGGTTTTAATAACAAAGGCAGGTTAAAAGATATTGTTTGTTGCAATAACTCAATCGTTTCATCAATTTTTTCTGAACCTCCATCACCTTTATATCTATCAGTCTTAAATATCTCACATAGCTTTGTTCCATTAGCCCACTGCAAACCAAGAGAAACCATTATACTTCTTTTCTGCCCGCTCTGGTATTCAGAAGGTATATATTTTTTATACATAAATGCTGTTTCTTCTTTATCTCTCAGCCATTTAAGTATTTTGTCTATTTTATTTTTTGCACCTTTTTCATACGGTGTCTGAGGAACAATTAAATCAAAATCTGTATAAATTTTTTCTAAAACAAACGGATCCCAATATCGATTTTTGTAACAAACTTGCTTTGGTATAGTTAAGTTTTCAAGTTTCAAGATTATTGCAGCAACCTGTTTTTGTGTGAGTTTTATTCCTACATTATCCATTCTATATTTTGAATCTTTGCCATATCTTAAAATTGACTGTCTTATATACGATATTATATATCCATACTTTTTCATGGTTTCATCCACAACTTTATCATTCTTAAGAGCATCTTCAATTTCCCATTTATACTCTTGAAATTTTTGTTCATAACCAGTCAATAGTTCTTTACTCTCATCCTCAAATAATTCTATTTGCTCATAACCTTCTGTTTCTGCGAATGCATCCTCGTCCATTACAAAAGTTCTTCCCACATAATCTTTTAATAATCTGCCCGCTCTACCACGAAGATTAGCCATTTCATAATTCGTTAATTCTACCGCCTCTGAAGTTTTCTTAACATATAAATGTGGATTCCTAATAAATATATTTTGTGCAGGCAAATTTACCCCTTGAAGCAACGTAGTAGTGCATACAATATTAGATACATTTTTATTCGCTATGGCCACCTCCAAAGTTCTTCTCACATGCAAAGGTAATTTCCCATGGTGATATGCAACACCCTTCATAAGTGTTTCGCATAAAGAATAATTTTCACTTACAGAATTCCGATAGTACTCTACTAAGTCTGAATTAGATTGTGTTACAGGAAACTCTAACGTTACCGCTATTTTTCTTGCAGTGGATGATGTCGGCGCAAAAATAATATTTTGTGAATTCCTGCCAATTTTATCTACAATACAACCCAAATATTCCAAATAATCATTAGTATATATCTTCTTGCCATAGCACTTTATAAGATTAGTATTTTCAATCCCTATTACTAATGGATTTTTAGTAAGAATACAGTACTGTTTTAAAAAATATCTTTTATCTTTTTTCTTTATACTGTACGTCAAATTTAAAACTGGACTAATATTCGTCGTATGCTCAATAGTCTCAATACCGAAAATATGCTCTCCTACCTTGTCAATTTCTTCTATCCTAGGACCAGAAATAATAATTTTGTCAACATTATCCTTGTATCTAAATTCTACTAATGTATCAAACAATATTTTCGCTCGTTGATCAGAGTCTTCTTCAATCCTTTCTATATTTTGAATTTCATCTGCCACAAGTATCAGTTTTTTTGAAAAAGCCTCATCAAAATTATCAAATGCTGCAATGGCTTTTTCTTGTGTCATTACATAGATAGTTTTTCTATCTTTTACTTGCTTTCCATCAAAAGAATTAGTAATCCAATAATTATCGACACCATTAGCTTTTAATTCACGATTAAAGTCTTCCATAACTTGATTAAGTAGACTCAATGTAGGAACAATGTATACAATATCAATATTTTCACTTCGCAATCTATTTACTATTTTTAATAGAATTACAAAAGATTTTCCTGCAGAAGTTGGTGCAGAAATCCCTAAAATCTTATTATTGTCCATACTATCCCAAATTTTCTTTTGAAAATTTGTTAACAAATACTTCCGATTACCTATATTTACCTCATTATTTAACTGATTTATTGTTGTTGTTATCTCATCAATATAACTGTCTAATACAGTAAATTTACAATTAGTTCTATCAAAATTCTCATCACATATAATAGCTGAGGTTGGATAACCTATTCTGGATAAAAATTTTACAATAATTTTTCTCAAATCATATTCTTCAAAATTAATATGTTCCCACATTAGACCAATAACAGTAATAATATAATTAACATCGGGAGAAGCAACCATAATAGATTCATAATCCAAACATCTAACAGAGTTATATATTAATGCTTCATTATAACTAACTACTCTATCAGCATTTATCAGTCCCATTTTATGAGCAACTGAAGTAAGCTCAATATTTAACCATTGTTCAAGAATATCATTCTTTAGTTGCTTCATTAATTTGTTCCCCCTTTCTCTATATTAATTTCTGAAATTTTTCGGCTAATTCTTTTAAATCCCAAACTGGAAACACTATGTAAGTGATTCTCGACAATATTGGATTTTTACTCATATCAATCTTATTATTGTCATAATTTCTATATCTATCTTCAATTATTTTTTTTATATTATTTCTAATAGTATTCTCATCGATTTTATCAATTATGGATAATTCATTATAGGTCACTATACTCACCAGTTGAATTTCTACAGATTTTAAAGTATTATTCAAATATTTTTCAGCAACCACATTCATTTCATCATCTAAAAAATCTTCATGTATATACAATCCAAGCTCTGATCTATGATTATTATACGTATTCAATATACTATCTAACGCATCAGAAAAAGCTTCATTAAATTTATATTTTGATGTATATGTTTTAGCTTCTCCTAATATAATTATATTTTTATCATTTTCTATTTTAAAATGTATTGCATCAGCACCAAATCTTTCATGATCAGAAGATGTAGCTATATTCATTTTTCTAAGTAAAGGAACTGCTTTCATGCACTTTTGAATAAAATGATAAAGTAACAATTCTCCCATTTGACCCTGAATCAAAACATTCTCACTATTTTTATTGGCTCTGAACTTATTTTTGGCTTTTCTGCCGATATATTGCGAAGCTGCTGCTTCAGACTTTCCGTTGTTAACCAATTTTTTCTTAATTTCTTCATATTTTTCTGAACTATAAATCCAATCAACAATGGTGTCAGATAATTCTTCAACAAATTCATCTCTAAGCTCTTGCATATCTTGGTACTCTATATATGCGCCAATATGTTCTTTGTTATTTGGAATAATATCATACTGTTGGACAACAACGCCAATCATATTGAATAAAGAATCATTTTGTATTAACCTTTTTAATATATCCTTTTCCTCCAAAATTAACATCCTCCTTTAATGGTGCACAAAAATTTATACTTTATACTCCCCAGTAGCCTCTTTTATCATCCCAGCATGCCAATCTACAGTCTCTAGTGGCATTTCATGGCATTTGTCAAACACTTCATATAGATACTTGTATTTGACCTTGTTTTTAATTATCTTCTTAAGCGAATCTGCGTCCATTATACAATCTTCATTCCTGTGATAGTTTCTTCATCGCTAGCATATAGCATTATCTTTCTATATCTTAAATCTGAAATCACATTCTCACCTAACCACAATCCAATTTCCATCACGCTTTGAGCCAATTCTTTCTATCATCTTCTTTTCTTGCAAAGATTTAAATGTTCTTTCGATGGTTCTCTTCGTTACTCCTACCTTTTCTGCCAACTCAGTTGATGTTATGCTCGGATTTTCTACCAAAAGCTCTATAACTTTTTTTTCTGTTTTATTCAAACCGACATTCAAACCAACATTCAAACCGACATTCAAACCGACATTTTTATTGTCTATTTGGTCAATTACTTCTTTTTCAAAAGGAATAGTGCACCTAATATAATTGCTTTGAATTTCAAAAACTTCTTTTCCGTATTTTTCTACAATTGTTGGAATACCATGTCCTGTGTGCTCGGTCAGTCCCATATTTAAAAAGATTCTCATCAATGTGGCATTTCTAGGTTTACTTATTCCATCAAAAAATTCCTCTTTTGTCATTCCACTAGGAAGACCACCATGAGAAAGGATCTCCAGTCTGTCATGAAACATTGAAATCTGAGGTTCTGTAATTGTCCAGTCGTTGTGAACTAAAGCATTAAGAATTGCCTCATTAACACAGTCAAAATCAAATAAATAAGTATCTTTTCTTGGTCTAACCGTCGTATCAGAAATACAAATATTCTCTGCTTGCAACCTGTTTTTTATTTTCCCATAAGTCGTTAAAATACAGCCATAACCGTAATCACTTCGTTCAGAGATTGATGCCTTATTTTTCCCTTTAAATTTTGCAAAAATAAATGGAATATTATTTCTATCCGATAATAATTCTGCCAATAAATTATATTCTCCCGCTTCATTTTTTAAATTTAAATTTATTTCAAAAGATTTATCTTCTAAATGGTATCCTTTTTCAGAATAATATATCTTAAGCTCTCTAAATGATAAATTCGATGAATTTGCTCTCTTCTTAAGCATATATTCATTATCAATAAACTTTTTCTCATATCTAATTTTGATCTGGTCAGAGGTCATCTCTTTGCATGTTGTACCTATTCTTATGGTACATCCGGCAGAAGAAAATCCATATTTTTTTTGACAATAAATATGATTTCGGCCTTTATTTATATAAATTGCGATGATTGTTTTGCCTTCATCAAATTTAAGCTCTGAGTTAATTTCATCTTGAGGATTCGGTTCAATTTGACTCGTTATGATATCGGATATTTTTCTAAGAACTTCATCAATTTTGCTCACACCAATTATAGTTCCATTATCTTTTACACCGATAAGAATTGTTCCACCACTACTATTTAGGAAAGATACTATTTCTTTTGCAATTGTATCTGTATATTTTTCTTTTAACTCTAATGTCTCTGATTCAATAAATTTGTTCATTGCAATCCTCCTTCAATGTAATATATTATATCATATTTTAGACATTTACGAAATATAAACCGACATTTTATTGTCGCATTCGTATTTAATTTCTCATAAAGAAAGGGTAAGCACATTTTCTGATACTTAACCTCTCAGTGTTTTTTAGAATTTATCTTCTAAAATCTTTCTTAGCTTTTCTAAAATTCTATCCCTCCTTTTCCCGATTGCCTGATGCGTGACTTTCTCTTTTTCTCCAATAGACCTAAGACTTTCTTCTTTGTAGAATATGGCTTCCATTAGCTCTCTTTCTTCTTTTGTCAGTGTAGCTAATGCCTTGTTTAATTCTTCAATTTGCATTTTTACTTCTACAATTTTTTCTAAGTCTATTCTTTCATCTATGATGTTATCTACAAAGTGCCCATCATAATCTAATGCTGAAAATGGAATAACACCATATTTCCAATCCTTTCTCTGAAGATATTTTTCATGCTCTGTTATCTTCCAATAGGCTTTGTAAACTTCTTCACTTACAAGTACGGCTTTCCCTCTAACATAAATGAAATATTCTCTTTTATCTTTATCCATTGTATATTCCTCCTTTTTATGCTCTCTGTTTTCGCTTTTTGAGAATAAAAAAGGAGGACTTCTACACTTTGGCGAAAAAAGTCCTCTTTGCTTAAAAACTACTGATTTATTATATTGACCATTTGGATGTTTATTATAATGAAATATTGCTATACAAAAGCAACGCCAATTATAAAAAAGGATAACTATATCGTTTTATAAAAATATAAACTATAAATTTTGACATTATTACCCCTCCATTACCTTTCCCTCTCCAGCAACTTTATTATTAAATCACTCCTGCCTTTTCAAAATGTTTTTTAAGTATCCTTGTTGCAACAAATGCTCCTATGCAAGCAAGAACAAAAGTTATCAAACCAAATCCTACTGCCCACGACACTTTGAAGTAAGATAATGCTTCATTTATTTGTGCTTCACTCATTTTCCATTTTGATGCCCTTTCCACAAAAGAAGCTGTTCCGAATAAAATCACAGGAATTACTGTCCCTAAAAAATCTGCTAATGCAAATGTCCCATATCCAATAATCATTCGTCCCTTGCTCTCATAATTTCCTATAATCAAATCACATATAATTCCACCGATTACAGCAAATACTGCATGAGGCAAATGTCCTCCTGACAATGCAATTAAACCAAGAAGCGTTCCTGATATTGTAAATACGCCCTTCTTTTTAACTTTCACAGCCATAAGAATATAAACGGTAGCAGCCACCATAAAGCTAACTCCTGAAGCAATAAATCCTCCTATAACTGTTGTTGCCATAGCAAATGCTATTGCCATGTATATGACAATTCCAATTGCGTTAAAAATTCCGATTGTAATAAAATCACGACCATTTAATTTGTTTTTCATAAAAGTCCTCCTAATAAATTTTCTGTATTACTATCACAAGAGCAATCATCAAAGCTCCTAATAGTACAATAATTAAGTCTGTTTTTCTAAACCGCAATTCTGTTAATGTTACCCTCTTCTCGTCACTATCAAGTCCTCTAATGAGTGCCGAAGCTGACAGTTCATCTGAAATCTTAATCATTCTCATTAAAAGCGGAACAAGCGTATATTCCATATATTTAATTGGATATAGCAACGGGAAAAATCTGCTTGTTACGATTCCTCGAAGCTTCATATTCTCTTTTAATGCCTTGAGTTCTATTTTTATAGTTGGTACAAACCTAAGCAAAACACTAAAAGGTATACCAATGCTTCTTGGTACTTTCATTCTATTTAATGCTTCAAGCATTTCACTTACACTTGTAGTCTTTGTTATATATCCACCAAACATAGCAATTAAGGTCATTCTTGATGCAAAGTAAATAAACATATATATTGCAAATACGATGTTTGCTTCACAAAACTTTCCAAGCCCTAACTCTATGCAGTATAAAAGCACAAAAAACAAAATAAAGCGTAATGCTCTTTTCCACATACTGCTGAATACATACAGAAAAAAGGCAAAGACAATCAGTCCGAAAAGTAGAATCGTATCGCTTATAAAAAAACTGGTAAATCCAACAATTGGAAGTAGAGTAAGTTTTATTCTCGGATCGACTGTTTTTCTATCTATCAAACTCTCTACCTCCTCTCATCTTGTCTAATATGAGAAATTTATTACTTTCACTCATATTCAAAACTTTTTCTATTTTTCCATCTTCCATTACCCAGAGCTTGCTCACTGTGTTTGCTAAAAACTCAAAATCATGACTTATCACCAAAACTGTTGTCCCATTTTTTAATTGTTCTTCAATCAATTTTGCCACTGAAAGCATTGAGTCTTTATCACAACCTGATGTTGGTTCATCATAGATAAAAACTTTTGCCCGTTTCATCATGCCACAAGCTATTGTCAGTCTTTGTTTTTCTCCTCTTGATAAAGCAAACGGATGTTTATCAATGTATTTATATAAGCCAAGTACATTCAAAATAGACTTTGCCTTTTGGGTATTTTCTTTTTTATCTTTATTTGAAATACCAAGTAACATTTCATCAAGTACACTTTCCGAAAATAACTGATAGTCTGAATCTTGAAATACAAAATATGACATATCCATTAAATCTTTATGATTAAGCGACTTATCTTTTCCCGCCCATATTGTTCCCTCTTTTATCTTCTCAAGTCCTGAAATTACCCTTGCAAAGGTAGTTTTCCCAGTACCATTTAACCCAATAAGACCAATGGCTTTTCCGCACTCCATATTGAAATCAAGATGATTTAAGATGTACTCGTTTTGCTTATTTTCAACCTTAGTTGCACTTGGGTAACAAAATTTCAAGCCTTTCCCAATGATACTTTCATCATTTAATTGATATAAATCTTTCTTCTCACTTATCCTGTATTCTTCTAATTCAAGAGTTCTTAGTCCATTATCAGCCCAAAACGCCCCTTCAAGATGGATAACTTCTTCCCGACTCAAGTCCTGTACAATTTCTCCATCTTTCACCAAAAGAAAACGGTCAAATAAAGATTTTACATAGTACAAACGATGTTCTATTAGAACAACAGTTGTTCCTTTTTTCTTTAATTTTTCCAAAATTAAAAATAGGTCAAATGTTGCTTTCATATCCAAATTGGCTGAAGGCTCATCTAAAATTAAAACTTTCGGATTCATCGCATAGATACTTGCAATAGCTATCTTTTGTTTCTGCCCGCTTGATAATTCAAAAACAGATTTTCCTTTCAGTTCCTCAATATCCAACTCCACATATACTTCTTCTACTCTCTGTTTGATTTCATCTCTTGATTTGCAGATAGTTTGAAGCCCAAAAGCTATTTCTTCATCTGTCGTTGTCGTGAAAAACTGACTTCTTGGATCTTGAAATACAGTCCCTACAATATGCCCTACTTCATGAAGTAATAATTTTCTTATATCTTTTCCGGACGCAAAGGCTTCTCCTTGCATTTTGCCTTTGTAATAATGTGGAATAAGACCATTCATTACACTTCCAAGAGTGCTTTTACCACTTCCACTTTTCCCTGAAATTAAAACAAATTCACCTTTTTTAATTTCAAGATTGATATTTTTTAAAGCAGTTCGCCCATCTTCCCATTCATAAGAAACATCTTTTAACAAAATCATGGTTACACCTCATACTGAGCTTTCCATAATTTTGTGTAGTAACCATCTTTCTCAAGAAGTTCCCCATGCTTTCCTTTTTCAAGTAAATTTCCTTTTTGAAATACGAGAATTTGGTCTGCTTTTTGAATTGTTTTTAAATGATGCGCTACTACAAGTACAGTTCTATTCTTTGCAAGTTCTGTGATAGCATCCTGTATTAAAGATTCATTTACCGGATCAACATTGCTTGTCATTTCATCAAGAATTAAAATTGGTGCATCCTTTAAAAAGGCTCTTGCAATAGATATTCTTTGTCTTTGACCCCCTGACAAGATTCCACCATTTTCTCCAATATCGGTTTCATAAGTATTTGGCAAGCTCATAATAAAATCATGTATTCTGGCTTTCTTTGTAGCTTCAATAATTTCTTCTTTTGTTGCACCTTTTTTGCCAACTCTAATATTTTCTTCAATCGTATTATCAAACAGTTGAACATTCTGCATGACAATACTGATACGATCCAAAAGCTCATCATAAGGAATATCTCTTATATCAATTCCACCCAGTGTAATTTTCCCTTTATGCACATCATAAAATCTTAAAAGCAAATTGGTTATAGTAGTCTTTCCACTACCTGATTCTCCAACTAAGGCTGTCATTGTTTTTTCAGCAATAGAAAAGCTCAATTTTTCCATTTTAAATTCATCTTTTTCATAGGAAAAATCAATATTTTCAAAAGCTATATCATTATGTTCAGGAACAATACCATCCACCTTATCAGGGATTACATCTGCGTATAGAATTTTTGAAAGTCTTTCGTAACTATCCATTGCCGAAACATAGTACATATAGTGTTGTTCCATTGAAGCAAAAGGCTTATAAAATTCTTTTGAAATTACTGCAAAGATAATAAAATGAAGTACATTAAGATTACCTCTTAACACAAATATCGTTCCTAAAGCTAAAAGAATCAAATAACCTATATCAAGCAAAAATCCAAATATGGATAATTGTTTTGCCTTAAATCTTGAAGCTGTTTTGCTTGTTTCTCCAAACTTTTTTGTTTTATTCATAAGCTCATTATCCAAGCTCTTATTGTTTGAAAAACTCTTTAGTACAGGTATTCCTCTAACATATTCAACAAATAAGCTAACCATATCAAGAAGTGCTGAGTTGTTTTGATTTTCAATTCTTTCAGATTGCTTAATTGTTAGATATAGAAAGATAAGTGCAATCGGAACAGATACAGCCATAATAATAGAAAGTTTGAAATCAATACTTGCAAGACCAACAAATACGACTGCACCTATCAAAAAATCACCAAACATTCTCGACCACATGTGTCCTACAACAAGGGACATATTATCAACATCTTTGTGTAAAATTGTATTGATCTCTCCCAGTCTTTCATTGGTATAAAATCCCAAACTGAATTTCTTTAATTTGATAATCATGCGTTCTCTTATTTGCTGAACAATATCAAAACCTGCACTATGCTTTTTCATATCTGCGACCATATTACAAATACCTTTGAAGACTACAAGTAATCCAATCGCAATAAAATATTTATATAGGCTTGCTAAGCTCGTTCCATCAAAGATTTGGAACAGTATAGAAAATACGATAACAATCATGGCTATGGAGCTTAGTCCATAAAGAGCAAAGAATATACTTGATATAATCAAATCTCTCTTGCCGGTTTTTGTAAGTAGTTTTAACATTTCTCTAAACATTTTCTGTTACCACCTCTTTCAAATTCCATCTATCTACCTTGTTCTGTGCTTCAACCATATCCTTATAGAACTCACATCTTTTCATCAGCTCTTCATGGCTTCCTGCATCAAGAACAACACCCTTATCCATAACAATAATTTGGTCTGAATCTCTAATCGTATTTAGATGATGAGCAATTGTAATGATGGTTTTATCCATGCTTAAATCGTCAATTGCTTCGCCGATTAGTCTTTCATTTTCACTATCAACAGCTGCCATTGCTTCATCTAATATCAAAATCGGTGCATTTTTAAGTATCATTCTTGCTATGGAGATTCTTTGTTTTTCTCCACCGGATAACTTAACTCCCATTTCACCTACTCGTGTTTCATATCCATTTGGCAATGCTGAAATAAAGTCATGACATCTCGCTTTTTTAGCAGCTTCTATGACTTCTTCTTTTGTCGCATTAAGTTTCCCGATTGCAATATTGTCAAAAATACTTAAATCGAAAAGGATGACCTCCTGTTGCACACTTCCAATAAGATTTGAAATATTTTCCTGACTGTAATCCTTTATATCTTTCCCATTTATTTCTATTCGTCCGCTGTCAGCATCCCAAAATCCCATAAGCAAATTAGATACAGTACTTTTCCCACAACCACTTGCTCCTACAAAGGCATTCAAGCTATTTTTCTTAAAAGTCAAATTGATATCTTTAAGCTCAAAACCATCTTTTCCGTATGCAAAATTCACATCTTTAAATTCTATGTTTCCAAATTCTAAACCTTGTTCTGTCTTTTTGTTTGGAAGTGGAACTGTTAAAACTTTTCCAATCGCCTTTAATGCCTCCCTAAACACAATAGAAAAATGTTGCAATGTAGCTGTCTTACTTATAGATGCAGTAAAAGCAGATGATAAAATTATTGCAAGAATAAAATTAGGTGTTGTAATATTTCTATAGTAAAGAAATATGCTTCCTAAAATCATGACAATAACTACTCCAATTTCCATAAATATGTCAATGAGTCCCATTGGAATTGTAATTGCTCCCATGCTCTTTTTAACCCAGTAAATATATTCCCTTGCCGTTTTTAATGTTCTTTCACTAATCTCCTCTTCTTTAGCAAAAGCCTTAATCACAGAAATGTTTTTTACATATTCCATCAACTCTTCTCTCATCTTATTTTCATGATTAAAGTAAATCGAAAAGTTTTTATCCATTGTTTTCTGTGAAAGAACTTTTACCAAATACATGAGTGGAACTCCGGCAATCATTCCAAGAGCAAGACGCCAATCCACAAAAATCATAGCTACAAAAATAATGGTAGGTAGAAGTGTAACTGACATTATTTCAGGAAGACCATGGGCAAGGTATACTTCCACTTGCTCCACATCATGTTGAACAATGTTGGTAAGCTCTCCTGTATTATGTTCTTTGAAAAATCCTAAACTTAGTTTTTTTAGATGCCCGATAATATCTACCCTAAGTTCTGTCAATTTTTCGTATGCTTTCTCATGAGCAACCTTTGTTGCAAAATAGTAAAACACGCCTTTTAATACAAACGATATAAAGATTCCCAAGAATATATACTTAAAATTACCTTCGTTAATATTGTTTGTGATTAAAGAACTAATTAAATATATAAGTAATATTTGTGGTATCAAATCAAATACTATTTTTAAAGCAAGAAGTGAATTGGATAAACCATTTTTCCCAATCACTTTTTTCCTTAATTCTTTTTCTGGCATGAACAACTCTCCTTTCAAAATTGAATAATATTGAATTTTAATTCAGTATTAAAGTTTAAAGTAAGACTTTGCTGATTAAGCAAAGTCTATTTTTTAGTGCTGATTATAGGGATTCCACTCCCTTGTAATAACACCTTGCAATAAGTTTTAACATATCTTTCGCCCACTTTTCACTTTGATAGTGCCTTGCTATTTCAAGAAGCCCCTCTGTAAAGTTACTGGCTAAAATATGGGCAAGCATTTGATCATATTCCTGTTTCGATTGTCTTTTTAGACTCACTTCAATATGAACCTGCATTTGCGATATGAGTTTTTGTTTTGCTTCTGTATGCTTTGTACCTGAGCTTTTATCCATTAAAATAATTAACTTCTTACGCTCTTTTAAAAGTTCATGAATATAATTTTCTCCAACTTCATCAAACCTTTCAGAAGCAGAACCTTTTTCCAAAGATTCCTCCTCATTAAAAGCTGACTCAAAATTTATATAAACAGAACTCACTACTGCATCAAACAAAACTTCCTTATTTTTGAAATAGGTATAAATTAGTGCCACAGGTATATCTGCTTCTTTTGCAATTTCTGTTAATTTGGCACCTCTATAATCCTTTTTATAAAATACTTTTTCTGCTGCTTCGAGTATTCTATTTCTAACTTCTTCTTTTAATACTTGTGCCATAGCACACCTCTTTCTATTCCAATACTGAATTTATATTTAATAATAAATTAAAATTCAATATTTGTCAAGATTCTTTATTTTCAAGAAAACATAGTCTACCGCAATATAAATTCATCTTTCTACTTCTTTCATCTTTTCTTTTTTCTCTTTAGAAATTTTTTTATCTTGTTCCTTATGTCTACTAATTTTTTCTATAACTGACTCTTTTTTCTCCCTCTTATCTCTACCAAGATACTCATTCATATTAACTTTCAGATGTTCCAACTCCTCATATTTTACTGATAACGCATTATATTTCTTTGCAATTTCCTCTTGTTTAGCCTGCAACTCTTTTGAATGCTCATTTAATTTTCTAAAAAGATTTTTACCTGATTTTGTCTTCAACTCTCCCAATACCATATGTCTCAAATGTGGAAATTGCTTAAGAAAAATATCTATTTCTTCATATGACTTTTGATAGTCTTCTACATCTTTTCGATTCATCATCATATAAATTTTGTCATTCGGATTTTTACGATAACCTTCGTAATGTTCTCTTTTACTGATACAGATTTGAATATGCTTTACTACTTCCTTTATCCTCTTTTGCTCCCATGAAATTTTATCAAATTCTTGCCTTAATCCGTTCTTTTCAACAGAAATTCGGGCAAGAGCTTTTTCCAGTTCTTTCATTGAGTCAAATCCCTTTTCATGAATTGCAATCATAGTACTGGCAGCCGTCTTCATATTATGCTTTGTCGCCCAATGCTCATATCCTTTGCTTAACTTTGCTTTATGGTTGTTCTTAATGTCTATGATATTGCCAAGTTCTCTGTCTTTGTTAAGTATTCGTTCCTTAATTCTTTCTTCGGTATAGTTAGCTCCTATGGTCTTTGCCCTAGTAAATCTTTGCTGATTTTTACTTCTGAAAGCTATGTGTTTTCCTTGTTTAATTTCATAACCACAGCTTTCCATTTTAGATAGAAAGTCCTGCCAATTGATTGACTGCTTTATAGTCCTATCAATATCAAATTGAAGCCTCGATTTATAGCTACTTCCTTTTTTATCTTCATTCCAGTCGTACCAATTCACAAATTTTCTTCGCCTAATCTCGTTGATTTCTTTTTGTGCTTCTTGGTCGATGACAGATAAATTATGCTCCTTACATAGCTTGTCGCTTTGATTTCTGATATTCATATATGAGCCATAGTAAGAATGATAAATCTTACCCTCATCCACATCTATGGAATTAAAAATTATGTGATTGTGTATATGGTCTTTGTCGATATGTGTCGCTAAAATATACTCATATTTCCCGCCTAAAATCTTTTCACAAAGTTCAATTCCTACTTGATGTGCTTCTTCAAAACTCACTTCTTCCGGAACAAATGATTGAATTAAATGATGAGCTAAAGTTTTGGTTCTTGAGTTAAACTGCTTTTTAGTAAGCTCAAATTCTTTATGGGCATTTTCCCTACTGCAAAGGTGTGTTGTAACATAGATTTCATCATCGGTTTTATCTCCGTTACAAATATAGTCTATCGCCTTTTTCAGTGTTGTTTTAATCGGATGTATTTTAGTAACAGCCATTATCCGATTACCTCATTGATGATATAGTCGGAAACTTTTTCTCTAAATTCTGATAGGAAAAGCAGTTCCCCTTGCAAAGCTTTCTTGATATTTTCAATATCATCTTTGTAAATAACTCCTGTGCTGTTTATCGCCTTTGCAATCTGATTCAGGTTCGCTGAGTTACGACTGACAAGAGAAGATAATTCCCTCAATTTTTTTCTAAACTCACCGGATATATCTATGCTGATAATTCTATTCTTGAAAATACTGTCTCTATAAAACTCCCTTTTGCTTTTAAAATTGGTCAATGCAAATCTTCGGTTAAGCTCATTCATATCTTCTTCATTCACCATAAAGTGAACGGTACAGTTGTTTTTACGATTAACGATCTTTGACATTTATCATCACTCCTTTCTTACTCGGGGTCTTAGGGTCTCCCTAAACTCTTTAAGCTGAATTACCAGCTTACAAGCCTACTTTTTAGGACTGTGGTCAAAAAGTATATGCTTGCTATCTCACTGAAAATAATACTTTTACTAATAATCTCTTATAACTATCACAGAAAAACAATGTGGTTTTGTCTTTAGCATTGCTTCTCAATATTTCCTCTGCTTTTTATGAAAGTTTGAAAGTTGTCGCTACCTCACTACCTGCCTTATAGGTAGCAAAGTAGCGGTAGCGGACTTTTTCAAAACTATTAGAATGGTATGTCCGAAGAATCAACCTCTATAAAATCAACATTTTCATTTTTCTTATAAAATTTCTTACTTACCCTGACGACACCGTCAATCCTGACCTTCTTACTTTTAACAGACGGCTCTAATGTCCACTCACTTGCCATTTCGTTTGCCATAAGTTCCGAAAATACTTTTTCATTGGTTTCAGGATACTTACTTGTAAACTCGGCAGAGCATAACAAGTTCGGCGTATCTGATTTTGTAATTTTCCATTCCATGAAGTCAAAGAAGTTTTGTATATGCCTGTTATCGCTCTTGTGTGTTTGAATAACATAGTCTAAATCAGTTCGTAACTCTTTCGGCAAATAGAAATCGTGAAGTTTGTTTTCATAAAGATAGACAGCTTCTGCAACGGCTCCTTCAAAGTCCAGTTTTATGATTTCCTCATGTTCTTTTCTTGTGATAGTTTCCAATATCGGATATTTTTCGGGATCATACATTAACGGAATTTGTATGTTCTCAGCATTAACCTTTACAGGTAAATATCTTCGTTCTCCGGAAAAATCCCCTAAAAATGTTGCATCATTTGTAGTCGCAATCAATATGCAGGTTCGTTTTACATCTGTTGAAAACCGTTCATATGGAAGTCTTACTGTGCTTGTCCTTGCCGATATAAACAGCTTCGCTTCATCGGCACTTTTTGCATTTCTAAGAGCAACAAATTCTTCAAGTTCTACTACAACTTTCCCGACAAGATTACTGACTGCATCCTTACCTTTGATATTGTTTAAGGAACAGTACCATTCAGGAAGTAATGCAAGTTTTTCTATGAAAGAAGTCTTGCCTACACCTTGAATTCCCGTGAGAACCATCAGCTCATCAAACTTACAACCGGGATTAAAAACTCTCTTTACCATACCAACTAAAACATGCTTCATAATCCAAGCATTTAATGCTGTATCTTCTGCTCCAAGATATTTAGGCAAAAGATTTTTAATATGGTTTTCCCCGTCATAACTTAATGATTTCATATACATAGCCGACAAATTAACCGTTCTTTTATGTGCGACAAAGGTAATGGCATCTTCCATTCTGTTTTTAGCATATTTGATTCCGAATTATCTTTCGATTTCAACTCCAAGAACATTAGTCATATGGTCATTCCATTTTCTTATCTCCAATTCAGAATGATTTTCTCCTTTTAGCTTCCCAAAAAACTGAATCGTCCTGCTGCATGAATCGAAGAATATATTCCCTGATATAATGGATTGTTCTTTGCAAAAAGAGGGATTAACTAACACAGTAATTAGGTTGGTTGCTGTACTTTTGACTTGTCCTTTGTCTGTGATTTCAAGCTCACGATTCAAATAATCGTTAAGCTCCACATCATCAAATTTAAGCCAATTATTCAAGAGCATGACCTCCTTTATTTTTTTGATAGTTGTATTCCCAATACTGCCCCCAGCCTTTCTTTACCGCTTTGTTGATACTCTCATCTAAATATCTAAGATATCCTTCTTCGGTTCTTCTTTTGCTTCTATCATCAATTCTGTTAAGAGCCGATTGTAAAAAAATTTCTCTCATCATTTCCGCATTTCCATGAGTAAAGCTGTTTAGAAAAAGAAGCAACGAAAAGTCATCTTTACTGGCATCTCCGCTGGTGTATGAGCCTTCAAACAATGCTCTTGCCCTTGCGTTATACCTGCACATCGTTTCTATAACCTTATCCGTTTCCGGAACACTGTTTGACCTCTGATAAGTCAAAATCTTTTTTCTAATGCTGTCTTTAGGTGCAAACAACCTATAATATTTATCAAGTTCGCCTTGCTTTGAAATAATTTTCCGTACACTTGAGTTCTCAAATTTATGAATATCGCCTGTCATCGCAATACACCTGTTTACTTGATACATCTCCACTTTTTCAATTTGGTTGTTAAAGTTCTTTTCAATTTGCCCTTTAACAAAAATGTGTACACCATTTCCCGACTGTGATATTTCTTTATAGGTATCAATAAAGTCCATCTGAAACATCTTGAGTATGTTCCCCTCAACATTATCCAAGTCGATACAGACAAACGGATCATCTCTGCTTAACACAAAAGACAATCCGTCACAACCACTACTTTCTAAATTATTAACTGCTGTTTCAAAATCTGCCCATTGCTCTTTATTATTCCAGTCATCAGATTTTAAGGTAATCGGACTTACAGGAAGCTTTAGTATTTTTTCTTTCCCTTTCAAATCCTGTTTTCTGATTCTCTTAAACCATAGCCACTGCTTGTATTTCCTTAATTCAGCTGGAATATTTCGTAAGTAATTTTCCTTGTTCATCATCATAACCTCCAATCTTTATATTGCTGATGGAAGTACAACCTGATAAAATAATCTTGTCAGGGATGAAATACCAAGCTGTACTTTCATCTTGCCTTTAGTCATTTGGCTAAATGCTTTTTTCTTGTATTGCCGCTTCTATTATTTCAGTAATCATTTTCAATTCATGCCTATAACCCGCATCCAATTCTCCGTACTGCTTCACTCGTTTAAGTTCCGATAGAATTTCCTTTAGCTCATTTTTACAATTATCTATAACATTTCTTGTTGCGAATACTTTTATAGGAGCATTAAGGATGGCATTGGTCATATAATCCTGTCTGCTGAGTCCGGACATTGTAATCTTTTTGAAAATAAGCTCCCTATCTTTTCGATTTGTTCTGAATGCTATGGTTACATCCTTTTTTCTGTTACCAACAAATCGCTTACCTTTGTCTCGTTCCTTTTGCTTTCTTTCCTCCTCTAACGCTTGCCATTCTTCTTTACTCAGCAAGTTTTGAGACTTTTTCTTTTTACAATTTACAGCTTCATCATAGCTTGGAAATTTTGGTGCTTTCACTGTACTCTCCCTCCTTATCCAACTTATCCGCCATGTCCATCTGTTTATTCGGGAACATATGACTGTAATCCATCAACACCTTTATGCTCTCATGTCCTGTTCGTGCTGCAATGTCAACAGGTGTAAAACCCATTTCTATGAGCAGCGATATATGGCTGTGTCTCAGTGCATGAAGCTTGATTTTCTTAACTTTCGACTTTTTAATTCCTCGCTCCATTTCCTTATTGAAATAGGTTTTGCATTTTGGAAAGATTTGTTCATCTTCCGAAAAATATTCAATCTTCAAGAAATAGTCTTTAAGTTCTCTGATTAAAAAATCCGGAAGCATAATTGTTCTTTTGCTTTTCGGTGTTTTCGGATCGGTAATAACTTCTTCTCCGTTAATTCTCTGTGCTGATTTACTGATTCGCATCGCCTTTTTATCAAAGTCAAAATCAGCTTTTGTTAATGCTCTAAGTTCACCCAACCGAATACCTGTCCAATAAAGAATTTCAAAAGCATAAAATGAAATATCCTTGCCCTTAATAGCTTCTATAAATTTTAAGTACTCCTCTTTCGTCCAAAACTCCACTTCCTCATCACTTTTTTGCTTTCCTATACGCCCTGTTACCTTGCAAGGATTTTGCCTTAACCCGTAATACTTAACTGCATGGTTAAACATACAACTTAGCTGTGCGTGAATGGATTTAAGATAGGTCGGCTTATAGGCTTCTCCTTCTGCATTTTCAATGTTTAAGAGTACGTTATGCCACTTCTTTACTACAACAGGTTTAATCTCACTCATTTTCATACCGCTGAAAAACGGTAAAATCTTTGTTCTTATCATATGTTCTTTTGTCATCCATGTATTAAGTCGAATGGTTCCTATAACATCAGCCTTATAAAGTTCAAAGTAATCTTCAAAGAGCATATTGAGAGAACCCGACATCTTTACCGTAAAATTCCTCTCGTAAGTAATTGCTTCTTTCTTGGTTTCAAACCCTCTTTTCAGCTTCTTTCTGCTCTGTCCGTCCCAATCCTTATAATAGAATGAAGTGAACCATTTTCCGCTTTTTTCGTCCTTATATGCAGGCATTATTCTCCCTCCTTCGCCTTGTAGATTTGTTCCATAAAATATTTCTTATTGATTCTTCCCCTAAGGACAAGAAAGCCGTGTTCAGCAAGCTGCTTATTCATATCTCGGATGATTTTATAAGCTTGCTGCTGCGATATATTTAATAAATCGGCAACTTCATTAGAAGTAAGAAATAATTTCTCCATCGTACTTTCCTCCTTTCTTTTTAGAAACATATTTGTTTCTGTTTCTATTTTAGATTATAAGTAGCTTTTTTGTTTCTGTCAATACTTTTTTCTAAATTTTATTTTTCTATTGTGTTTTTTCTTATTTTCGATTATATTATTAAGAGAAACAAATTTGCTCCTAAGGAGGTGTTTAAATTGAGTTTGGGTAAATTGATAAAGAAATTCCGTGAACTAAGGAGAATTACTCAAAAGGCATTAGGAGACAGAATCCATTTAGATGATGTAAGAATAAGACAATACGAACTTGATATTCGTACTCCTAAAGACGATGTCTTGGAAAATATTTCCGCTGCACTGCATGTAAACAAAGAGTATTTGAAAGAACCTGATTATCCATATACGGAACATGATTTAATGCGATTTTTATTTAAGCTAGATGACAGTATTGAAGTAAATATACGACCTGTTATCCTAAATGATGAAGATCCCGAATACACTACCACAGGTATATATTTCGGCAGTGAAGCTATATTAAGAATTCGTAATATGCTTGAACAGTGGCAGGAAATGAAAGAGAAATATGAAAATAACGAAATTACTAAAGAAGCCTTACAGGATTGGAAGGCAAACTATCCTAACAGCCTGAAAAAAGATTATGTTCCCTTTGAAGAAAGTAATGTGAAGTTCTATAGAAAAGGCATAACCGCTAAGATTCCACCGGATATAAAATAAGCATAGAAAAAGCACATAGCTGAAAGATTTTTAGATCTTAAAGTTATGTGCTTTTTTATGTTGTTTGATGCTTTAGACAAGCTGGGATTGTCGTTCTGAAATCACATAATTTTTACGATAATTCATTAAAACAGATTATGAAGATATATCTTCTATTGCACAGCAAATGATTGAAGCAAGTTGGTTTATAGCATTTTCACTCATATTAACATTAGCATTTATATTAGCGGGATGCGCTATCTTATTTCGCAAAGCAGTAAATTGCTCTTCTTTCTCATTAGGTTTTGCACCTAGGCGGGTACATAAAGATAGACTCAAATTTATTCCAACCCTAGAACAGTTATCTGAAATATATTTTACTACTTGTTTTTGACTTTCTCTTTGGCTAGAATATATTTCCTTTACTAAGCACATCAGATAAGCATACATCGCCATATACTTTTGAACGATATTACCTCCCTGAAGTAATAAAAACAAAATATCATACTTATCATTTTTTATAGTGTAATCTGAAATTTTAACATCTTCTATCCATTGTCTCAAAATTTCATTTCCGTTATCAAACTTAGAACAACAAACTAAGGAATCAGTAATTCGAATATAGTCATTTAATCTAACTTCATTTTCTAATAAATGCAACTCTAAAATACGAATAGTGGGTTTAAGCAAAACACTTGAATACTTCAAACTATTTTTTATAAGAGCAATCATAATATTGCCAAGATACAACGAAAGGTAATTAACTATTTCCAAAACATTATTTTCTGAAATCTCAAGTGAATCATGCAAATAAAAGATAGCCTTACTGATATCTGACGATACTTGTATTTTGCTTATATACTTATCATTGTTAATTATACATTCCGCATCTTTATCAAATACAAAAGAATTCTGACGGTCGTCTTTCTTAACTCCTAAAATTTCAAAAACAACATATTTACTATTTTCCATTTTCCTCCTCACAATTACAAATTCTTATTTATCAACCACTATTTTCACAAAAGCCTCCCACCATAACGATGGAAGGCTTTCTATAAACTTTTACCTACCTTATTGCCCTTCGGTCAATAAGTATCGCTCGTGAAACTCGCTCAATTCAACAACTCCCTTTTGAACCTATTATTTCAACTTTTTAGTATCAAAATAGTATCACTCAAGAGTTTTTTGTTTTTACAAACCGCAAAAACTCGCTGTTTTCAACGCTTTCATAACAGTAACATATTTGTTTCTGTTATTCCCACTCAATCGTACCAGGTGGTTTACTTGTTATATCATACACAACCCTATTCACGCCTTCGCATTCATTAATAATCCTATTACTAATCCTTTCCAGCACATCATAAGGTATCTTATACCAATCTGAAGTCATTCCATCACTAGAAGCCACTGCTCTCAATCCCACAAGATAAGCATATGTTCTTTCATCTCCCATAACGCCTACAGTCTTAACATCTGGAAGCGTTGCAAATGCCTGCCAAATCTTCTTATACAGACCAGCTTTTCTCAATTCGTCCATATAAACAGCATCAGCCTCTCTCAATATATCACATTTTTCTTTTGTAACTTCTCCAATTACTCTAATTCCAAGTCCTGGACCTGGGAATGGATGTCTGAAAATAAGATTTTCTTCTATACCTAATTCCAACCCTATTTTTCTAACTTCATCTTTGAAAAGCTCTCTTAACGGTTCTATTATCTCTTGGAAATCAACATCTTCAGGTAATCCTCCAACATTGTGGTGAGATTTAATAGTCGCTGAGTCGCCTAAACCACTTTCAACTATATCAGGATAAATTGTTCCTTGTACCAAGAAATCCATTTTTCCTAGTTTATGTGATTCTTCTTCAAACACTCTGATAAATTCTTCGCCGATAATTTTTCTCTTGGCTTCAGGTTCTGTCACACCTTTTAATTTACCTAGAAATCTATCTTCTGCATTTACTCTTATCAAGTTCATGCTAAACTTTTCTCTAAATATTCTTTCTACATCGTTTCCTTCATTTTTTCTAAGTAGACCATGATCGACAAATATACATGTAAGGTTGTCACCAATCGCTCTATGCATCAACACAGCTGCAACAGATGAGTCGACCCCACCACTTAGTGCACAAAGAGCTTTTTTGTCTCCAACGATGCTCTTTATCTCTGCTATTTTATCATCAATAAACGAGCTTGTAGTCCAATCTCCACTGACCTCACAAATATCATAAAGGAAGTTTTTCAATATTTTATCTCCGTCAATTGAATGTTCAACCTCTGGATGGAACTGTACACCATATAATTTCTTTTCTACATTTTGCATCGCTGCAATAGGGCAATTAGAAGTAGTTGCAATTATATCAAATCCTTCTGGTGCCGATGATATATAATCAGTATGACTCATCCAAACTTGATTAGAATCTACATCTTTAAATATAGGCGATTTTCCATATTCGATAATAGTTTTACCATATTCACGTGTCTGATTATCACCTTTTTCAACTTTTCCGCCAAGAAGATGTGCCATCAACTGGTCCCCATAGCATATACCTAAAATAGGCACGCCTAACTCAAATATTTCGTTTGAAATCTTTGGTGAATCTTCCAAATAAGCGCTATTAGGCCCACCCGTAAAAATTATTCCCTTTGGATTTTTCGCTTTGATTTTTTCTAAATCTACAGTATACGGTAGAATTTCACAATATACATTGTTTTCTCTTACTCTTCTTGCAATTAGCTGGTTATACTGACCACCAAAGTCAATAACAAGAACTATTTCGTGCTTCATATATATCTCCTCTCAAATTGAAAATTTCATTCATCATTATAATTCGGTAACTAATATTATATCATAAATCATTTATATAATCACGTATTTTAATTGCAATATAGTATTATTTGTACGCTTTTTTATACCTATCATTAAAACCCTTTTTCTTTGATTCAAATTTTACAAAATAATTATTTTGTGATTAATCATTGACATATCGAGATATCTCGATATATAATTTTGAGTATGAAAAATATAGTAGAAATTTTAAAAGCCTTGTCAAATGAGTCTAGATTACAGATTTTACTTTGGCTAAAAAATCCAAAAAAATACTTTTCACACTGTACTGATGTTGACATGATTGAAATTGGTGTATGCGTTGGTGAAATACAGAGACTTTTAGGATTCACCCAATCCACAACATCTCAGTATCTTTCTATTTTGCAAAAGAGTGACTTAGTTATCGCTACTAGAGTAGGAAAGTGGACATACTACAAAAGAAACGAAGAAACAATTAAAAAACTTGGAGAATTTATAGGAAAGGAGTTATAGACAGTAATTTGATTTATTATTAGACAGTAATTTAATTTATTAATTTATTATTAAACTTAATTTTGATTAATTATTCTTTAAAGAAAGGAATCTATGTATTATGAATTTTTTTGATAACACTACAATAGGAAGAATTTACGTCAAAAACCATTTCGTAAGATCTGCAACTTACGAGGGTAAGGCTACCATTGATGGCAGGCCAACTGATGATATCACCAAATTATATATTGATTTGACAAAAGGAAATGTTGGAACAATCATAACTAGCTATGCTTATATTGCAAATTATGAGCAACCCGCTGAATATCAACTGGGAATATATTGCGACGACATGATTGAAGATTACAAAAAATTGACCGACGAAGTCCATAATTCTGGCGGAAAAATTGTCATGCAAATTGTCCATGGTTCGTCTATCAGTCAGGGATATCCAGAAAAAGCGGTAATACTAGGACCGTCTGAAATAACACACCCTAGATCGAATTTAACTCCAAGGGAAATGACAAAAGACGATATTGAAAATGTTATTGGCTTATTTGCTTCTGCTGCGGCTCGTGTAAAAAAAGCTGGTTTTGATGGTGTACAAATTCATTCAGCTCATGGATATTTATTGTCACAGTTTATCTCACCAATTTTCAACCATAGAACTGATGAATATGGTGGTTCTGTAGAAAACAGGTTTAGAATTTTGGAAGAAGTCTATACTGCTATAAGAGATAAAGTAGGGTACGATTATCCAATTTGGATAAAAATTAATTCTACAGATGACGTTGAAAGAGGATTAACTGTGGATGAGTTTTTGTTTATGTGTAAAAAATTATCTGATTTGGGAATTGATGCAATAGAAGTCAGCGGGAATAAATTCCTAAAATACAAAGAAACTGATGATGCTTACTATAGAGAAGCAGCAGGAAAACTAATATCTTTGGTAGATACTGATGTAATTCTAACAGGAGGCGTTAGGACTTTGGAGCAAATCGAAAGGCTACACAATAATCACAACATAAAGTTTTTTGGATTCTCCAGACCTCTTTTAAAGGATGTAAATTATATAAATAAACTGAAATAACTCTTATCAATAATAACTATAACCAAAAAAATCATCAAAAATAACTATAAATTGAAAGTAAAACAGTGTAGCAAATTTGCTACACTGTTTTTGATAAGGAGATTTCTACCTAGGTATGAAAAGTTTTGAAAGTAACAACTAACAAACTTCTCAATTACTAGATTATGTATAATTTAAACAAATCATTCCAAAGTTTTAGATTGATTTGAATAATTAACTACTTTATTTCCTATTTTCATTTTTATACTTAAAATCTTAAATTAATATCTTTGCGAAGAAATCTTTTGCTCTTTCGCTCTTTGGATTATTGAATACTTCATCAGGTGAACCATCCTCAACAATTTTTCCTCCATCAACGAAAATAACTCTATCAGCAACTTCCTTTGCAAATCCCATTTCGTGAGTCACTATCGCCATTGTCATTCCTTCATCTGCAAGCTCTTTTATTACATCGAGAACTTCCTTGACCATTTCTGGATCTAATGCTGAAGTGGGTTCATCGAATAGCATCATATCTGGCTCCATTGCCAAAGCTCTTGCAATAGCAATACGCTGCTGTTGTCCACCAGATAACTGATTCGGGAATGAATCCTTTTTTTCTATAAGCCCCACTCTTGTAAGCAATTCTTCTGCCTTTTTCTCAGCTTCTGCCTTGCTTATTCCTTTTACTTTCATAGGTGCAAGAGTGATGTTCTCTATTATAGATTTATTTGGAAATAGATTAAAATTCTGAAAAACCATACCGATATTTTCTCTGATTTTATCTATATTCTTTTTATTTTCCATTATACTCTGACCTTCGAACACTATATCTCCAGATGTAGGTTGTTCCAACAAATTCATGCATCTCAAGACAGTGCTTTTTCCTGATCCTGATGGGCCGATTATTACAACGATATTACCTTTATCAATTTCTAAATCAATGCCTTTTATTACCTCAAGATTTCCAAATGATTTATGTAAATCCTTTATTTCTAACAAAACTTCTTTTTCTTTCATTTTATACAACCTCCCTATTTAGCTGCCATTTTCTTTTCAAGAAGAGCAACCAATCTTGAAAGAACAAATGTAAGTACAAAGTAAATCAAAGCGGCTAACAAGTATGGTCCAAATGATTTAAATGTAGTGTTCTTTACAGCTCCAGCAACAAACATTATGTCCATAATACCCACTGTAGAAACAATTGCAGTTTCTTTTACAAGTGACACGAATTCGTTCGCTAATGCTGGTAATATGTTTTTGATAGCCTGTGGAACAATAACATATCTCATTGATTGCCAATAGTTCATACCTAAGGAACGACTTGCTTCCATTTGCCCTTTGTTTACTGACTCTATTCCTGACCTCAGTATCTCTGCTATATATGCACCTGAATTAAGAGTCAATGCTATTGCACCGGCTGTAAATTCTGGACCAAGCCCCAAGAAATCTGGATATTTGATATCCAACAAAGTCGGCAAACCAAAGTATATAATTGACAACTGAACCATCAAAGGTGTATCTCTAATTACCTCTATATAAATATTTGAAATAACCTTGAAAATTTTAAAATTTGAAATCTTTGCTATACAAGCGATTAGTCCTAGAACAAATCCAAAACATAACGCAACGATCGATAGCAATATCGTAACCTTCGTACCTTTTATAAACAGGTCCGAATAATCTAATAAATAGCCCATAATCTAACTCCTTAAAAAAATCCTTATCTTCTTTTGTTTCTATTTTTATTTGTGTTTTTATTTTATTTCTATGTTTATTTTATTTCTATACTTATTTTTATTTCTATGTTTGTTTACATATATTACATTATTAGCATAATTAGTATAATTAGTATAATTAGCTTAAATTAAGCTAATTATTTCTTTTCTTTTGATACTTGGTCAACAGCATTAGCTAATATCTTGTCATATTCTCCACTATCTTTTAGAGTCTTAATTTCTTCATTCAATGCAGCTAGTAGCTCTTTATTGTCGCCTTTCTTTACTGCTACTGCCATCAACTCTTCATCTCCACCACTAGTTAATGCCAAGTTTTCAACAACCTTTACACCATCATATTTTCCTGCATTTATGCTGGCAACTTTATCATTCAATACAACTGCATCTATATTTCCATTCTTCAAGTCCATTACTAGGTCTGGAACTGATGTCAAAGCCTTGTAATCAGTAAGCTTTAATTGGTCCTTAACATATATTTCCTGAGTAGATCCCTTTTGAACGCCTATCTTCATCTTCTTCAAATCGTCTTCTGATTTAACTTTTCCAGCGTCGCTTTCTTTCACTATTACACCATTTTTTCCAGTGAAGTAAATATCTGTGAAATCTACTGATTTCTTACGAGTTTCATCAGGTGTCATACCTGTAATTACTAAATCTACAACATCAGATTGCAGTGCTGGTAATAGTGAGTCAAAATCCATTGATTTGATTTCAAGCTTTACTCCCAATTTATCAGCAAATTTTTGTGCCAATTCTATATCAGCTCCAACTATCTTGCTCTTTCCATCTTCTGAAATAATAAATTCAAAAGGAGGATAATCTGGTGAAGTACCAACAATTAGCTTTCCATCCTTCTTAATCTGTTCAATCTTAGTTGCTCCAGCTGATGAAGCTTTTTCTTCCTTTTTACTTCCACAGCCTGCCATACCTACTGCCAATACAGCTACTAATCCCAATGCCATTAATTTCTTTAATCCCTTTTTCATCTCTCTAACTCCTTATCAAAATACCTTAAAAATTTTTTAAAAAATAAACCTTAATTTATAAAAAAAGTCCCTTGGCCATAATGACCAAGAGACGAATATACCGCGTTACCACTCTTGTTGACAGCTACGCAATAAGAATACCAATGTACAAAAAAATCCCTCAGTCATAAATGACCAAGAGACGAATATACCGCGTTACCACTCTTATTGACAGATAGACTGCCCTCTCAACCCCTTAAGGCGGGAAACCTATTAGAATACTAAATTTCTTCCAATAATCTCCAGAGCTCTTTTCACAAATACTTCCAATATTGGGCTCACACCATATCCCAACTCGCTGAAAATTCCGTAAAGCTACTTTCTCTATCACTGATTTTCTAAACTATTTAGCTATGAACTATATTATACTCACCGAATAAACTATTGTCAATATATTTTTTTATTTTTTTAAAATTCTTTTTCTATGCCTTTTATAAATCTTGATTTTTCAGCTTTTTTATTATATTTTTTTGCTGGAATACTAATTGTCAAATTATCCTTTGCCCTAGTTACTCCCACATAGAACAATCTTCTTTCCTCTTCTTCATGATTTTCATCTATATTTTCATCCTCAGAATTAATATAAGGAACTATTCCATCAATAACTCCAGCAATAAAAACATTTTTAAACTCAAGACCTTTGGCGCTATGCATGGTAGTCAACACAACACCTTCATCTAGCAAATCGTCCAAAGAGCTTTTTTTCTGTTGGCTATTTTTCCTTTTAAGCTCTTCTCTTACATTATCAATATGCTTAAAAAAATCAAAGCTAGATCTAAAGCTTTTAGATGAGCTTTCAAACTCATCTAAAATATCCACAATACCTTTTGCTTTTATCTTCCTCTCGTGACAGTATTCAAGTATGTATCTGTCATAGTCCAAGGTTGTTCTAATATATGAAATAGCATACTCTGGTGCCAATGATCGAATATACAACAAATCTTCATATAAATCTCTTAAATCTCTTTTTTGAAACTCCTTTATATCTGTATTATTCAATAAAGATTCAAAAAAATCCACACTTTTCACTGCTTTATCCACTGCTTTTTTTGAAATATACCTGAAAGGCTTATTAATAATCCTTGCCCACTCCTCATTTGTAGCTATATTCATAGCAATTCTCAGATATGCAATCAAATCCAAGCTTACCCAATGATCAAAAATACTTTTTGCTGAATCTTTTAATACAAATGGTATTCGATTATTCATAAACGAGTCAACAAGCGCTCTTGACTGCCTGTTTGTCCTATATATAACGGCAAAATCAGAATATTCATTTTCATCTTTTTCCACAGCCTTTTTTATTTCTTCAGCTATAATATTTGCTTCCTCTTCAATATCTTTTGGATAAATATAGCAGATATTTCCCTTCGTCGCCCTATATGGAAATACTCTTTTTTCGTATCTATTTTTGTTGTTTTTTATCAATTTCTGTGACAGTTCTACAATATTTCTATTGGATCTGTAATTTTTTTCTAGAATAACAGTTTTCGCTCCATCGAAATACTTTGAAAAATCTAACATAAAATCCGGTCTTGCACCTCTAAACCCATAGATACTTTGATCCTCATCGCCAACTACAAAGACATTGTTTAAAGGCTTGGCAATCAATTTAATTACTTCAAATTGGACTTTATTGACATCTTGAAACTCATCAATTAGGATATATTTGTAAACACTTCTCACTATTTCTAAAATATCTTGATTTTCCAGCAATAGTTTATATGTCATAATAAGCATATCATCAAAATCGATTTTTTTGACGCTATTTTTACCTCTCTCATAAAGGTCAAAAATCTGTGAAAAAACCTCTGCTTCAAAGGATTCACAATTATATGACATCGGCTCAATCATCTCATTTTTTACATAGGAAATATCTGACAATATCGCAGCTATATCGTCGTCACTGATATTTGAAATTTTAAGCTGTCTCAAGACAATTTTCATCAATTTATATCTGTCATTTTCTGAAATAATATCCTCGAGATTAACTCCACTATATCTTCTCAATATCCTAAAAAATGAAGAATGAAATGTCCCAAAATTAACCTTTTTCACTCTATCATCTCTTGCAAAATCGAGTGTTTTTTTCCTGATATCGTCCGATGAAGCCTTTGTAAAGCTAATAGCCAAAATTCTGGTAGGAGGGATATCATGGTTTTTTATCATATTATAAATTCTATGTGCTATTACCCTTGTTTTTCCAGATCCCGGTCCTGCAAGAACCAGGCAAGGTCCGTCAATATGTTCAACGGCAATACGTTGATTTCGATTTAATGTATTCAATATGTTAGACAACCCAATCCCTCCTTTCCATTTTTTTATATAAATATATTTATTTCGCAGGGAAAATAATTCTACTACGCACCTATTGTAAGCCCATTCAAATAATCCAACATTTTCGGATAGTCTGATTGATTCACCATAACAGTCAGCATATCACCCTCCAATATCATAGTCTTTCCTCTTGGCAAAATTTCAGTATCACCTCTGTATACAGATACCACCAAGCAATTTTGTGGCCAATCAATTTCGGATATATACTTGCCCTCAACTTTGCTTCCCATATGTACAGCAAATTCCATCAGAGTTTTTTTATCATTTTCTATAATCTCGGTATCCTTTCCCTTTGATGACAAAATGTCCTTTAACAATAGATCATACACAGGCTCAACTCCAAGTAAATCTGATGTGATCAAGGCAGAGAAAACTACCAAAGCGAGTGACAGCAGATGCTCAAATGAACCAGTCATCTCAAAAATAAGTATTATTCCAGTGATTGGAGCCTTAACAATGGCAGCGAAATGCCCAGCCATAGCCAACACAGCAAAATTAATAATAAATTCCCTAGGTATTCCTAAAAACTTTACACAAAAAATTCCAAATATACTACCTATCATTGCACCCAATGCCAACAATGGAAAGAAAATTCCTCCTGGCACTCCAGATCCAAAGGATATAAATGTAAACAAGTATTTGATAACTAAAAAGGCAAGCAATGCCATAATACTATAATCAACAACACTCAGCTTCGTAATTATCTCATGGCCACCACCAATTAACTGTGGAACTGTCATTCCCAAAATTCCAGAAAAAATAAATGGTATCATTATTTTTAGCTCTAATATTATAGGCAATTTTTTATAAAAATGTTTTGTAATAAGTAACCCATGATTAAATATGTAAGCACTCAAGCCCACCAAAACACCTAATATTATCAGTGTCCAATAATATTTTATGGGAATAATCTTTAAGACAGAAAACCTTAGAGATGGATTCATACCAAGAATGGATTTACTAACCATATCCGCAGTTACTGCTGAAATCATTGCAGATGTCAAAACGACAGGCGAAAAATTTTTATGAACCTCTTCCAATGCAAACATAACACCTGCCAAGGGTGCATTAAATGCTGCAGCCAAGCCGGCAGAAGCACCACTTGTTATCAGATATTTTTGTTCGCTATCAAGTCTATTCGCATTTTTTGAAACACCTTCACCAACTGCTGCACCCATCTGAATTGATGGACCCTCTCTACCAACTGACAATCCAGCAGCCAATGAAATTATCCCACCAATAAATTTATAGAATAACACCTTTTTCCAATTAACCTTAATTCTTCTGGTAATAATGCCTTCTACTTGAGGAATACCAGAGCCTGAAATATTAGGCTCTTGCTTTACGCAAAAAGCCACGAATAATGACGCAATGATAAGGCACAGAAAGACCACTGCAATATTGAGTGGTTTTCCTGACGTTTTTCCATATAATCCATTTACAATTTCAAATAACTTTTCACCCAAAATCCTGTATGCAACAATCACAAGACCACTGAGTATACCGATTAAGAAAGAGTAAAAAATCATATTATATTTTAGAGATTTCGTGGATTCGAGAATATCACCTACACTCTGCTCCTCACGATTTTTTCTTGCACGTCTAATAAACATAAAATCACCTCTAAAAAGAATTATAATGTATTTTTAAACGCTTTTAATACCTGGCTTGCCAATATTGAAGTCGTTACTGCTCCAACGCCACCCGGAACAGGAGTTATTCCTCCAGATTGCTCTAAAACCTCGTCATAGTCGACATCACCCATCATATTTCCGTCTTCATCAAAATTGATACCAACATCAATAACGATCGCACCTTCTCTGACAAATTCTTTTTTCACAAAACGACCAGCACCAATACAAGAAATCAATATGTCAGACTTACTGCATATTTCGCTCAAATTTTTGGATTTTGAATGACATATGGTTACTGTTGCATTCCTATTTGTCAGCATTATCGAAAGAGGTTTTCCAACTACCATCGATCTTCCTATTACTACAACATTCTTTCCTTCAACATCAATTCCATAAAAATCGAGAATTTCTACTACACCCATCGGCGTACAAGGAACAAATCCATCTTTTTCCCCAGAAAACAACTTCGCTAGGTTAATGGGAGAAAAGCAATCCACATCTTTTTCAGGAGAAATAATATTTTTTATAACGTCTTCGTCTAATCCCTTTGGCAACGGTCTAAAACACAAAATCGCCGTTACTGAAGTGTCGCCATTAAGTTTTTCCAACGAATCTATATATTCATCCATCGAACACTTTTCATCCAGCTCAACCACAACAGCGTCTATACCACACTTTTTGCATCTATTTGAAGCCGCTCTCTGATAAGAAAGATCATCTTCCCTATTCCCAACTCTAACCATTGCAAGAGTCGGCCTCTTGCCAGTATTCCCAAAAATATCCTCAATTTCAGATATTATTTTTTCCGTCAATTTATCTGCTACAGGCTTACCCTTTAACACTTTATTTTCCAATAAATATCCCCCCTTAAATAATAAAAATATTTATTTAAATCTAAATATACAATTCTAAAACCGTCTTATATCTCTGTTTTTGTTAGATAAGTTTTTCCACAACTGATTGATATATCCTATCACAGCTATCACATATTTTTTTCTCCAAAGACTCTAACTCAAGCTTATATTCATTTACAAAACTTTCATCATCTATATACTTTATATTAATTAAAATATTTAATTTTGCACTAAGCACTGATGCCTTTAACATCATAACACCAACCCCAACATCACTTATTAGCATATTTGAGCCTTTCACCAAAAGTTCTTCATGAAGCTTCAATATTTCATTTGAAATCTGTAATGTTTTTAATGGAACTGATGCTGCAACCTTCAGGCAATCTTGAATAGTATGCTGCTTTAGTTTCTTTTCTTCTTCTGTATCACTTGGCAATTTATACGCATTTGAAAGTGGTAAATATGCTTCGACATCCTCATCTACCAAATCCAAAGAAATCTTTTCATACTCCTTTGCTTTTTCAATAATTACATTGACATCCTCATCATATTGTTGATATTTCTTCTTTCCTACTGTAAAATTTCCGACCATAGATGCAAGAGCGGATGACAACGAAGAACAATATGCTGCAACACTTCCCCCACCTGGCATGGTCTTCTTCGCAGCAACCTCATTTGAAAACTCTTCAAGAGAAAATTCTACATACCTTCTATTTTCCATACAATACCCCCTTCACAAATTTTCGCATGAAAATAACATGCATACTCACAAAAAATTTCGTCACTATTTATTATATGTGAACAGACAGATTTTAACAATATATAGACCGAAAAAATGTACATGATACAAATCACAAAAAACTCGCCCATTCAAATTCCAAGAAATGAATTAGGCGAGCGATAATTTATATTGTGTCAAATAACAGAAATCTGCTTTAATACATTATACATTTAATTTTCTTGCGACTTTGTTTCCAAGTATTCCACCTGCTACTAGCACTATCAAGAATATCCATCCCGAAAGTGAGAAATTTGCTATAGGTGTATAAAGTGCACCAACATTACAACCGTTAGAAAGTCTTGTTCCAAATCCCATACACAGACCACCTAATGCATAAAAAGCACCCGATTTTACACTAATTTTCCAGTCAGTCGAAACAGTCTGAGAAAATAATTTTGCAGTAAACAAATAAACCAAAGCGCCCAGAAAAATTCCCACATTTTGTACTGTTACTGGATGCTCAAAGAAAGGCAAGCTGTACGGACCCGCAGGCATTTTTGTAAAAGCTGAGATTGCATCTGCAGAAACGCCAAATTTCATCAAAGCCTTACCAAACCAAATACCATAAGGAGTACTCGCTCCCCAGCCTGCTTTTGTAACACCCATTAGCAATACGAAAATACCAGCTATTATGAAAGCACCAGTCTTTAAACTCCATGGCTTAATAAAGAATTTGTAATAAAAATCGGTCTTTAGTGCTTCCTTACTCAAACTTTCTGTAATTGCCTTCTGTTCTTCGTTATCCTGCATCACTTCACTAAGATAACCGTAGTAAGTTTTGTTGTTTTTTCTCTTATTTTCATATGCATTTGCAATAAAAATTACAATCAAGCAAAAAATACCGGTCAAAACAATTGCACCAAGATATCCCTGCATTCCGTCAAATTTAAACAAATCAGGTAAATAAACACCCTTTGTTCCTATTTTTGCTCCTGTTTCAGTAGTAAACCAAGATTCGGTTATCCAACTCTTTGTATTTTGAATTGGAAATCCGATAAACACACCAAAACAGAAGAATATTAACGTAATCAAAGCTCTTGGAAGAGAGCTTGCCAAATCGGTTAACACTCCAGATGCACAGCAAGCCGAAAAAGTCATTCCGAACCCAAACAAAATTCCACCTAATAGTAAGCCTGTATTTATCGGATTTACCCATAAATCAAACTTACTCGCATCAGCATTGAACAGCACAGCCGTTGAAAATAATGATGTAATAAAAAACATAAACATCAATGTTTTCATTAATTTAGTTGATCCAGTATTATAAGCTCTATTCACGCTACCCGCAAAACCAAGATACCCTCTTGATAAAGTGTAACCTAAGCCAACACCTATCAACAATCTAAAAAATAGCATATCACTCATCAAATAATACTTTCCAAACAGAAGTATCAAGATAATTAGTAAGCCGCCTATATATCCTTCAAATTTTTTCATATATAACTCCTAAAATAATTTTTTATAAACTTCACACAATTTCTTCTCATTATTTTTTTATAGACCTCATGTAATTTCCTACAAATAAATCTCAATTTGTTTCATGTAATTTCTTTTTTAAGTATTTTTAATTAATTTCATCGAAATTACTTCCAACAATTATCTATTAATTAAAATTATATTCAGTTACAATTTTATCTCTTGATGTAGTTTGATCTAAGAAATATTCATTAAACGATATTCCCAGAAATGAACCTGAGATATTTATCAAATTCCTATATCCCAATCCTTGCAAAGCAGAAATAACATTATAGCTTCTCTGCGATGACCTACAATGCAAATATACCGGTATATCTTTTGGAATTTCATCCAATCTATCCCTAAATTCGGACATTGGAATATTTATCGCATTTACAAGATGACCACTTTCAAATTCTCCTTTTTCTCTAACATCAATGATAAACGCATTATCTTCGACCAATCTTCTGACTTGCGAAACTGGAACCTGTTTGAAGTCGGCGTGCAATACATTTAATGCAACTAAGGCAGCATGGTTTACTACATCTTTTGCAGTCGAATAATAAGGAGAATAACATAATTCTAGTTCTTTCAAATCTTCAAGAGTACCATTCATAGATATCAATGTAGCTATGACATCAATTCTCTTATCAGCTGCACCCCTTCCTATTGCCTGTGCTCCTAATATTTTTCCAGTTGGAACCTCAAACAATAGTTTGAAAAATAAAGGCTTAGAATTTGGCATTAATCCAACCTTGTCGTTTGGAATAATATAGACAAAATCATAATTAATTCCATATTTTTTACAATCTTTTTCATTAAGACCTGTATTTGCAATATTGTAATTAAATAAATGTATACAGCTTGACCCTATTACACCTTTATTGTTATGATATTTTCCAAACATATGATCAGCCGCTGCCCTCGCCTGTCTTTGTGCAGGACCAGCAAGTGAAAGTCTGGTCTTATCACCAGTCAACTTACTTGTGACCTCAACTACATCACCAACAGCGTAAATATCTGGATAATTGGTTTGATAGTTATGATTAACTAAAATTGCACCAGTTTTTCCAATTTCGATACCACAATCTCTTGCCAGAGAAGTCTCAGGTTGAACACCTATTGCCATTACGACAACATCTGCCTCAACAGATTTGCCGGATTCCAAAATAACAGTAGATGCCTCAATTGAAACGACTTTTTCCTCAAGATACATCTTCACTCCATTATCAAGCAATTCCTTGTGAGCAATCTGTGCCATATCATAATCTAGTGGTTGCATAACTTGATTAGTTCCCTCAATCAAGGAAACTGATTTTCCCGCCTCAACTAAATTCTCACAAATTTCCAATCCAATAAATCCACCACCGACAACTGCGATATTATCGACATTTTTTTCAACGATATACGACTGCAAATTATTGATATCCACAACATTCTTAACCACAAATACATTCGCATTATTTACACCAGTTATAGACTGTGGTCTAATTGCAGATGCACCTGGTGCCAAAGCCAACTTATCATAGGACTCTTCATATAATTTCCCAGTTATCAAATTTTTTATTTCGACGATTTTGCCATCTGGTCTGATTTTTACCACCTCGTGATTAACTCTAGCTTCAATATTATATTTGGTTGAAAATTCAACTGGGTCCATCAGCACCAAATCATCACTTCGTTCAACTATTCCACTAAGATGAAACGGTAAACAGCAGTTAGAAAAAGAAACATGAGGTCCCCTTTCAATAATAATAACTTCGGATTTTTCATCAATGCGGCGTACTCTAGCAGCAACACTTGCACCACCAGCCACACCACCAATAACTAAAACTTTCATATATTGCCCCTTTCTTTTAATATATCTTAGTATATACCCAAATACCATTAAATTACTATAGTAAAAAAATAGTGGAGTATCATTTTTTTCATTTTGATACGCCACTTTAAAAATTCTGTTGTATAATATTTAGCGTTTATGGTAAAAATTTTCAAATTCATTGAAAGATGAATTCAGAAACAATCAGCGCTATTTTTTTCAAAAAAATTGAAAACATGTCAAATCCGTTGTACAATAAAGTCGACAAAAACAATAGTAAAGGGGATTCAACATGTTTTAAAGTAATAGTATATCAAATATTTTAGGAATTGGCGATAAAAATTTAGTATTAACTGGAGAATAAATTTTCGAAACAATAAAAAGTGTAAAATATTGTGTATTAAATGCCATTTTGACATATGAACCATCACACTGTCCACATTGCAATTCTAATAAAGAAGGACATAACATTGTAAAAAATGGTAGCCAAATGGTCAAAATCGTTTTTAATAGAGCTGGAAATAATCCAATACTGTTAAGAGTAAAAAAACAGAGATTCTATTGTAAATCGTGTAAAAAAACATTTATGGCAAAAACATCTTTGACTAATAAGGGTTGTTTCATCAGTAATGATGTAAAACGTTCAATAATTGGTGATCTTTGTGAATTCAACTCTAACGATTGGATAAGAAGTTTAAGTACCATATAAAATTACACCACTCTCAAACTTCATAAGCTACTTTACTCCAATCATATAAGTTTAAGTACCATATAAAATTACACCACTCTCAAACATGGTATTTAATCAAAGTTGGAGTGCCAATGTTTAAGTACCATATAAAATTACACCACTCTCAAACATAACTGTAAGAACTTAAAGAAGAATTATAGTTTAAGTACCATATAAAATTACACCACTCTCAAACATTTAGCAGTTAAATCGTCAATCTGTTCAGGTTTAAGTACCATATAAAATTACACCACTCTCAAACATTAAGGATATAGTAACTCTTGATACTCCTGTTTAAGTACCATATAAAATTACACCACTCTCAAACTTGTTATCACCCATAACAACAACTTTAACAGTTTAAGTACCATATAAAATTACACCACTCTCAAACCTTGTAGCCAATTCATTTATTCGTGATTCTGTTTAAGTACCATATAAAATTACACCACTCTCAAACAATTTAGCTTCTGCAGTTTGTGCATTAATCGTTTAAGTACCATATAAAATTACACCACTCTCAAACCTCAAAATTTTCATAGCTGAGATCAAGAGCACAACTACCACAATTGCTGTATAATTTTATATGACTAGATTTCACACAAATCTATATCTATAATATATCTAACAATGTGACTACTGTCAATAGGAAAACAGTCTCTTATTTCACTTTCTATGTCTAAAATATAATACTCCTTTTTTATCATTTCTTCACAAAAAAGTTCAAATTCACTTTCAGTAAAAAAAATTGATAAATTAAAAAAAACAAAAACATCAACAGACAAGTAATTGCTACAAAATTCAATATAATTTAATAATGTATCTAATACATCATCAGTTTTTTCAAATTCTATATCAACAAGTTTCAACAAATCTTCAAAAAAAATGTCCTTCTTTCTATAAATAGGTGTCTCAAAATCGAATATTGCCACATCTATTGAATTCTCCAAATTATCAATTAAATGCTTAATCTCATCATAATTATCTTTTACTTCATTAGAAATTATTGAAATCAACTTATTTTTTATTTTTTTTGAGTTTATATCAATATTGAAAATATCAGAAATCGCCACCATTCGTTTAGACATATCTAAAATTTTATCATTATTTGACAAACAAAAACTGCCTTCGTTACCTTCAATCTGATCAATTAAATTATAAATGAATTTTCTATAATAACTTTTATTTTCAATTGTTAATAGTTGAAAGTATCCTTTTTCAAAATCTATTATCATTTCAAGATTTGAATTCACAAGTTTCATATTACTACAACCCTTTCTTCTGAGTTTATTATTTCCTCATTTGTTTCTCCAAGAACCAACTCCATTTTTGAAAATTGTTTTTCTGTAATAGCAATCATCTGAATTAGTCCTGTTTTTGGTTTATTTTTTCTTACAGCATTCATTATATAAGTTGAAGCATTTTGATTTAGAGCCAGTTTGCAATAAACTGACTCTTGTAACATCATAAAACCATTTTTTATTAAATATTTTCTGAAATTTCTATATTCCCTTTTTTCCTCTGAAGTTACAGAGGGTAAATCAAACATTACAATAACTCTCATAAACCTATAACTCATATCTCCAAAATTTCAACCTCGATATATCATTTTCATTTAATGCATCGAAAACACTTCTACAATACACATTTATTGCATTCGAAAAATACATATTTTGATTATCAATCAATATGCTTCGTTCAAAAATTCTATTTAACAATTCTTTTTTTTCCTCGCTATCAAATTTTTTAACATCCATTTCAAGCACAATTCTATCAATAAATATTCTAAAAGGTTCCATTAAATCGCAGGAAAGATTAAATTGATTAAACATATTATCATGAAATAATCCAAATTGTGTCATGTACCCCATGGATACTATCTCTCTATTTATTGACGAAAGTAATATAGCATATCCATAATTCAATGCCGAATTAATATGAGAACTTGAATCTGATCTTGAAAATTCACTTCCAAAAATCAAATTAAAATATACTTTTGCCGCATGACCTTCTCGATTTGTCACATCAAAATGTTCTAATTCATCACAATATTTCTCTAGCAAAATATAATCTTCCACTCCATTTTCTTTAAGCAACTTAGACTGATTATTAATTTTTTCTCTTACTATTTCTGTCCAAACTAGCTCTTTAGTATGCTTTGTCCACGATAATTGATTTCTATATTTCATACTTGTATCGTGAGAGCCATAGTACCCAATCAACTCTGATGATGGATTTCTTTTTTCATCACAGAAAATAACTTTAATTTTTCTAGAAATCAACTCATTAATGAGTACAGCCGTTATAGATACGGCTGTTGACTCAATAATGAGCATATAAATTTCATCCAAAAAAATCTTCTTTGTGTCTTCAATATTTCTTACAACAAGATAATTCATTTTGTAATCTAGTTTTGACCTTTTACTAACTACAACTGTTCTCCAACTCATAACTATTTTATTATTTCTATATTATTTTCAAATAGTCCAGTAACTGACTGGTTAATAATTGTAAAACTATTCAAGTTGCTTATGTCCAAGGAAAGAGTAGATCTACTGGATGTTACGAGTGGTTTAAGGTTACGAGTGGTTTTTTTATCCGTTAAGGAGTTTAACATTTCAAGTAACAGTTTCGATTGCTCTACAATTGTTAGATTACTAAATTTTTCTAATACACTGGAAGAATCGAAATCGTAGTATTTGTTATTTTTTTTCTTTAAAAACATCTGTGTACCCATTTTTTCTACTATAGTTTTATACATTTTAATATTTTCGTCTTTTGAAATACCGTAATATACCGCACTATCATCATCTATTTCATTTATATTGCATGCCTTTACAAGTTTCTTTAAATATGCTAGCTTATCTAAACCAAAAATCACTTGTACTGCACTATCTATCCATGCACTATTGTTTGTTTTTCCTCCTAAATAGTAATTAAATTCATCAACTTTTATTAAAGACCCAATATAAAGCTTATCAAATAGAATTTTAAATTTACCTATTGTTTTATCATTTTTTTTGAAATTATTTTCATATACATATTTTTCTAACATATTTCTATTTTTTATCGATTTTGCGATAAAAATTGGTATAGGAACTAATCTCGTTTCGATTTTTCCATTATCTTCTAACTCATACCTAACTATTGAAAAATATGAATTTTTTATATTTGTAAATCCACCATACTTTTTAACATCTTTTAATCTCTCATCACCCATCTTTATTGGAAAATATGATTCTGGTTTCGCTTCAGATTTTTTGTATAGTGTTGCGTTATAAAGTGCGCCTTTCTGCTCCTTAACCATCCTTGTTACCCTAACATCGTTACATCTCATCATCTTTTCTACAGTTTTTATTGATTTTGATTTATCCCAAATAACTTTTTCACCATTTTTTAAATCCTGATAAAATAATTTGGCTAAATTATACTTTCTCCCATCTTTTTTGGAAATAAAATTCATAGGATTTTTAGTAAATTTCTCATCATACACATTTCCTACAACTATGTTTAAATATGCATCCTTTGCATGATGATGATCATTTATTTCTCTAACCTTAACGAATGGATTTTCTTTTTCTTCTTTGAATTTATTGCTGATCTCTTTGCCTTTTTTCTTCTTATTATTTTCCTTATTTGGATCGCTCTCATTCCTAAAATCGCTCACATTTTCAGCTTTCACATAAACAATACTTGATTCACGATAAATTCTACCCATTATTTCAGCAGCTGCTTTTGCTGATTGTGATGTTTCTACTATTTGCCTTGCTATAAATCCAGAAAGTTCTTCGTCAGTAAAATCCTCCGTTCTGGTCAATTTTTCAAATTTTCTATCACTAATAAGCCCACATTCGTGTAATGATTTCCAAAACATTAGTTTGTTTTTTCTTACATCAGAAGAAAGCAATTTATCTTCTTTTATTTGATTGCAACTCAAATGAACTAATACTAAATTATCAAAACTATCATCCTTCGTTTTACTTCTAGGATAAATGTGATCTATCTGATAGTCATTTGTAAATAATTTTTCCAAGACTATCTCTTCATCGCAGTACATACATTTTCCCAATTGTGTAAAGTATAAATAAAGCTTCTTTCTTCTAAGATCTGAATCATTATATGACTCAAGTTCATTTATTAATTTTTGATCAATATCTTTTACTGCCTTATATGATAGCTTCAATTTCGCTTTTCTAGACTCTGTTCTCTTACCCTTTTCACCATGTTTTCTTGTCGTCTCAATGAATATTTTCTTTGGTTGACAACCCATAATTTTAACAATTTCCTCTGTTATTTTTATCGATTGCCATAGACTTCTTTTTACAGCAGGAGAAACATATAGATCATCAATAATAGAATACTCAATCTTTTCTATTTCAGATACTGTACTATTATTTATTTCATTTATTTTTTCCATAAAGTCGTATCTATTACTCAATAGTTGCATCAGATTTTCAGGAAAACTTCTCATTGCTTCTATAATATTCATATGTTCCCCTGTTTCGACATTTATTAGTTTATCACTAAATATCATTGACAAGAATTTTGAAGAAAAATTCCCCCAGTCTTTATATTTTAAATTTGTGATTTTCCTAATCTGTTCTTTTGTCAATCTGTCGCCATATATCTTTTTAATTTTTGATTCAAGTATCTTGCTAGAGTCGCCAAAAATAGTTATCCATCTAATCAAATCTTCAACCATCATATAATTGAAATCATTACCAAGTATGTCCATCATTTCTCTGTGAGACTTCAAATCTGACTTTATTTCAAAATCCATACCTGTTATTTCACATTTACCATCGCAATACCCTTGCATTTTTAGAAATTCAGATATTTTATTCTTGGTAATTTTTCCGTGCTTCTTTAAAAAAACATTTTCAATCATATCTTGTTTTATATTTGTCGGCAATACCTTTCCATCACATTTCAGATTGTTCAATTCATTCAACAAACAAAATTCCGAGTACAATAGAGACTGCTTTGGCAAAACATCTTCGTTTCTTAAGTATGTGCATTTATTAGTCAGGTTTTCAATAAATTTTTCTGAACTTGCCTCAATATCTATTACTTTATCAAAATTCCATGGAGTAACTTTTTCATTCGAATTTCTAACAACCCAAACATTACTTCTATTATTTCCATTTCCTTTGCTATGAAAATCGTTTATAGGTCCGACATAATAGGGAATTCTAAATGTCATTAGCTTCATAATCATTTCAAAAACGCTCAAGCCATCTATTGTTTTATTTAAAAAATCATGGTGTTTCGAAGCTTTTTCAAGAATTTTTCTCAATTCGTTCGCATGAATTTGATACGGAATAGTACCATTTTCCTTCACTCTTTGGAGAGGTAAAAAGTCTAGGAGTTCAATATCATTCAAAACTTGTTCCTTTTCGGCAGAATCCCCAATTTTTTTCAACTGATCCTTTAGATATTTGTAAAAATCCTCTCTATTAGTACCTTTTCCATTTTCATTGTTTTTTATGTAAGAGGCATAACTAGGACGTTCCTTGTATTTTTTGTCATCCGAAGTTTTACTTTCCTTGAAAATCGAATCGTACACAGACTTATTACTTTTTGTTATTTTCTTTAATAGCCTTAAATCATTTTTGTGTTTATTATATGCATCTATTTTTGCTTGTGATAAGCTTTTCCCCTCTGGTTTAATTTTCATAAGTATTAGAGAGTCATACAATTTTTTTGCCAAATCTATATATTCTATCCTGTCCCCCAATACTTCTTCAAATCTATCTCTTACTTCATCATAGTCTTTTGAACTAAAACAAATTTTCTTTACATCATTGTCGAGTTTCTGTAAATCTTCATCGTTGAACATATTTTTTAACTGACCCGTTCCTCCAATTGCGACTTTTAGAAATTCCAACAAACACTTATTTTTTTTACAAATCGCCTTTATTTTGCTGGTTTTATCGGTAATTGTCATTTTATTTTCTTTGATTATTTCCAAAATACTATCAACTTCACTATCTGATAGCATCCCTTCTTCTAAATAATTATTTAAATTAAGTTTTTTAATTAAATCCCCCAATAATATCCCAATTGAGTCACCATTATCTGATATCTCTCCTTTTAGCAAGAAATGACCTCTGTATTTTACGATATGGTGAGCCGCCAGAAAAATTTCTCTGATATCATGTTCACTGTCATCTGTCATCAAAGCTTCTCTCAAGTGATATATGGTTGGATATTTTTCGAAAAATTCTTTGTCACCAAAAGTAATATCATCGAATAGTACGTTTAACGTTTCTATCCTTTTATCTGAAACATGATACTTACTTTCTTTTAATCTCAAAAAGAAAGCTTTATCTATTTTAGAAATCTCTTCTGAAAATAGTATTTCTAATAATTCTAATCTGTTTTTTCTTCTTTCTAGTCGCCTTCTGTTTGATCTATATACTCTTCGTTCTTTAGCAGTTTGACCTTCTTCAAAAAGTCTAACTCCCCACATCCTTTTGCCCCTAAACTTGAGTACTTTGTAGCTTTCATCTGTTACTGCCCATCCTACTGAATTAGTTCCAATGTCCAATCCTAAAAAATAATCCTTAGTATTAACACTCATAAAAATAAATCCTCCTCAAAAATATTGACAATAACTAACAATTGTTATATAATGTAGTTAATAATTTTGTAAGACCATATAAAATTATACCACGAGTTCAAATAAAAATTTATTCAAATCGCCAGAGATGGCCACCCGTTGTAGGGTTTTTGCTTGATAAACATCAAGCTTTTTTTATTTGTTTTCTATATTGATTTACAAAAAATAACATTAATACAACAAATTGTTTCATTCTTTCTAACTCTATTATATGTTTTTTTCAAGCCTTTTCAATGATAAAATACGGTACCAAGCTTTCGCCCAATACCGCAATTTCACCTTATATCACCACCCTAAAAGTAGTTCCTTCTTCTATATTACTACAAACATCTATTTTCCCATTATGAGCCTTTACTATACTGTTGGCAATAGATAATCCAAGCCCATATCCACCCTCTTTTCGAACTCTGGATTTTTCCGATCTATAAAATCTATCAAATAATTTTTCTATATCTTCTTTCGGTATCACATTACCCTTGTTATTTACTTCCAATATACTTCTACCCTTGTCATACTTTAGACTAACCTTAATATCTGTTTTTTCATCTGAGTATTTACAAGCATTGTCAAGCAAAATATTGACTAGCTGCTTTAGCTGTGATGAATTTCCAGTAACTATTACATCATCTTCTATTTTATCTTTAAATTCTACATTTTTTTCAAATGCTATTGATTCCATGGTCAATATACTTTCCATAGTTAACTCACTCAAATTTACCTCTTCTTCTACTGTCGGTAACTGATATGAATCATATTTTGCCAGAAATAGCATTTGTTCAATTAGTTCTTTCATTCTCATTGCTTCAAAATTACTATTCCTAATCCACTTCAATTGTGATTTATCAATTAAATTCGAATTTGACTCTAAAATACTAAGATTTGTCAATATTACAGTTAGTGGTGTTTTCAACTCGTGCGATGCATCCCCCAAAAACTGCTTTTCATTAGCCCATGCCTTTTCAACTGGCTTTAGTGCCACTCCGGCTAGATAAACACTCATCACCCAGAAGACAGCAAGTGCAAATATTTCAACTATTAACAGATTTCTCATCAAAATAAATAGCGATTCTCTATTGTGTATTTGATCTGCAAAAACAATTCTCATGCTTCCATCATTATTTATATGCCTTAAATATAATAAGTTCAGTTTCGATAGACTACCTCTGACATTTTCACTTTTTGTCACCGCTTCTACCGCTGTCTTAATAGTGTCTTCAGTAATATTGACATAGTCTGTAGTCGTAGAAACAATATTACCATCAGAGTCCAAATCCACAAAGAAAATCGGTGCAAATTGAAAATCTCTTCTCTCTTCTTTTTCATCTATCTTAGGTTTTTGGAATGCTCCATTCATTTTCCCCATTACGACCCTATCCATCGATCTATAGCTATCGTTCGTCAATCTACTATAGTGAATAACAGAGGTTGCAATAAATACTGCAACTAAAACAACCGTGATCAACGACATTGTTATCATAATAAATTTTCTTTTTAATTGCTTAATCATTAGAGTACTCCAATCTATATCCGACCTTTCTAACAGTTCCAATATTTACCTTAGATTTAACAAAAAACAATTTTTTTCTTAAAAATGATATGTATACCTCTACATTATTATCCTCAGCATCAGAATCATATCCCCAAACCTTTGTTATTAGCATTTCCTTCGAAATTATTAAAGCCGGATTTGAAAGCATCAATTTCATTATCTCGAACTCTTTATGAGATAGGTGTACAGATTTGACGCCACATTGTAGAGTGTATGTGGATAGATTTAATTTTATGTCCTCGTACTCCAATTCTTCAAATATAACCTCACCTTGTCTTCTAGTTAACGCTCTAAGCCTCGCCAATAATTCCTCTGACACAAAAGGTTTTGTCATATAGTCATCTGCTCCAAAATCCAAACCTGTCACCTTATCAACTATCTCATCTTTCGCAGTCAACATAATCACTGGAGTCGCAATCTTATTTTTTCTAAGATTTCTCACGACATCAAATCCATTAATTTTTGGAAGCATCACATCGAGAATGATCGCATCATAAATACCTGACATAGCATAGTCAAGACCATCTTCGCCATCATTTGCAATATCAACTTCATACTTTTCGTTCTCGAGGATCTGACCAATTGCTTCAGACAATCTTATCTCATCTTCTACCACTAATATTCTCATAATAACTACCTTCTTCCTATTTTAATATGATTACTATCTCTTAAAATTTATTTTATATTATTTTGCCTTATTAATTCTTTCATTTTGTTATTCATTCAAATATTTATTCCACTAAGTATATATTTTCTTACATTAAATATATATGATGTATTTTGTAATTACAAGCTTAAAATATTCTGAAATAGAATTTTAAGATTCGTTTCAGTGAACAAAACTATACTGTACTCAAGTTAAAACAAAACAGCTAATAAACCAAACATAAATATCAGTTGGAAGGATTCTTAAATATTCATAAGAATACCCAAAAAATACCTTAAAGAACATAATCCTTTTCAATACTTTTTAAGAATCCTTTCAATTTCTGATATAAAACAAATAGTAAACTTTTGTTATTAACAAAAAACCTAATGTTATTAACAATAATTAATAAATAGAAATCAAATATAAATAAAAATTTTACGGAGGTAGAACCATGAAAAAATCAATCAATACTTTTAAAAGATATGAGAAGAAATATATTATCGACACCAATCAGTATGACAAGCTAATGATGCTGTTCAAAAATCAAATGCAGTTCGATGAATATTCTGAATCGCAAATTAATAATATATACTATGATACTCATGATTTCAAAATGATTAGAGCATCAATCGAAAAGCCAGTGTATAAAGAAAAAATTAGATTGAGGAGCTATGGAACGCCTGAAGCATACGATGATGTTTTCCTAGAAATCAAGAAAAAGCATGATGGTATCGTATACAAAAGAAGACTACAAATGCCTTACAGCACTGCAAAAGTCTGTATGATGAAAAATAAGTGTATGGATAATACCCAGATTGGAAAAGAAATTCAATGGTCACTTGATTACTATAAGCCTGAACCAAAGGTATTTATTGGATATCACAGATTGGCTATGAAGGGAATTGAAGACGAGAATCTAAGAATAACACTTGACAACAATCTACTTTTCAGAGATTATGATCTCTCACTTTCTAGTGGTTCTTACGGACAGTATTTGTTGGAAAAAGGTCAATACATAATGGAAATAAAAACGATAGGTGGGATGCCACTTTGGTTATCAAAAGTGCTTGATGAGCTAAAGATAATGCCTTCTTCCTTTTCAAAGTACGGTGTCGCATACAAGACGATGCTTAGAAGATTTTTATTAGAAGAGGGGGTAGTAAACCATGATTAATGAAATATTAACAACGTCGATTGTAAGTAATGGAATAACTGCTCAGAATTTCTTAATTTGCTCAATTGTGTCAATCGCACTAGGAATAATTTCTACATTTATCTATATGTATAAAAACTCTTATTCAAAAAATTTCGTTGTTACTTTGGCGCTACTACCAGCTATAGTACAAGGAGTTATACTACTGGTAAATGGAAACCTAGGAACAGGGGTTGCAGTGATGGGAGCCTTTAGCTTGGTAAGATTTAGATCAATACCAGGTGGGGCCAGAGAAATAGGAAGTATATTCCTGTCTATGGCAATAGGCTTGGCTGCTGGTATGGGATACATTGCAATAGCCGCACTTTTCGTGTTGATAATTGGAATTGCAAATCTAATACTTTTATCTAGCAATTTTGCTGATCAAAAAAACTCAGAAAAAGATTTGAAAATAATAATACCTGAAAGTCTTGATTATACAGAAGTTTTCGATGATATTTTTGAAAAGTATACTACAAAATCAGATTTAATAACAGCAAAAACAACGAATATGGGAAGCCTATATGAGCTTTACTATCAAATCAAACTAAAAAATGTAAAGGATGAAAAGAAATTTATTGATGATCTTCGTTGCAGAAACGGAAATCTAAACATCATGTGTGGAAGATTAAAGAAAAAAGAAGAGCTTTAGCTCAAAAACGACTTAAAATATTTTTAAATATTTAAATCTATTTTCAAACACACATTGACTATATATAATACATTAATTAATTGGAGGAGAAATATGAAAAACTATAAAATAAAAAGCAAATTAGCCCTGGCTCTGATAGCCACATCGCTTATCGCATCTGGCTGTAGCAATGCTCTGACAAATTCAAGCTCAACTTCTACAACTGCCACATCAACATCATCTATAACAGATAAATACTCTGACAAAGATTTGGATCCTTCATGGGATGAAAGCACTGCCACAAAGATCACATTTTCAGGTGACTCAATCACAGTTTCTGGAGATGGTACTCAGGAAGAAAATGGGAATTTAATAATCAAATCTGGAGGAACATATGTTTTGTCAGGAACACTGGATAGTGGGCAAATAATTGTTGAAGCTTCTGACACCGATAAAGTTCAAATAGTTCTTAATAATGCTAGCATAACCAATAAAGACAGTATACCACTAAATATAAAGACTGCAGACAAGGTATTCCTTACATTGGCAGACAATACCACAAATAAAATAGTGGATAGCTCTAGCGCTGTAGTTTCAAACAGCTCAACAGATAGTTCAAATACAAGCTCTGTAAGCAATGCTTCAACCTCTACAGAAAATTCTGAAAGTGCAGAAACAAATAGTGCAAATAGCGCAGAGAATAACTCTTCAACAACAAATGAAACTGATTCACCCGATGCTGCCATTTACTCTAAGTGTGATTTGACAATCAATGGTAATGGCTCACTAACAGTCAATAGTAATAACAATGAAGGTATCAAATCAAAGGATGAATTGGTAATAACAGGTGGAAATATCAAAGTCGATTCCAAAGGCGATGCCCTAACAGGAAAAGATTCAATTGCGATAAAAGGCGGTAGTTTCGATCTTAACTCAAATAAAGACGGAATCAAGTCATCAAATTCAACAGATTCATCAAAGGGATGGATTTCTATAGACGGTGGAACATTTAAAATATCTGCCGCAAATGATGGCATTGAGGCAGAAACAATACTTGAAATAAATGATGGGGATTTCGATATCACTACCGGAGATGGTGGAGAAACTGTATCTACGCAATCACAACAAAACTCATTAGGTGGAGGGCGTCAAAATGGTATGAGACCAGATATGAATCAACAAAACGGGAATCCACAATCAAATTCGGAATTTGGCAATCGAGGGAATATGAAAAATTTTAGCACAAATGCTGAAAATTCAGATTCAAGCGAAAGCATCAAGGGATTAAAGTCAGGTACCGATCTCGTTGTCAATAGTGGTAGCATTACGATAAATGCCGAAGAAGATGCTCTTCATAGCAACAAAGACATTAATATAAACGGAGGAACTCTAAGTGTAAAAGCCGGAGATGACGGAATACATAGTGAAGATACCTTGAATATCACGAATGATGCAAAGGTAGATATTTTAAATAGCTACGAAGGAATTGAATCTAAGGTGATCAACATTAAGGGTGGAACGACTTCTGTTGTTTCTAGTGACGATGGAATAAACGGAACCTCTGGTAGCTCTGACGTTCAAGGAATAAGAGGCAGCGGAGAAAGTGCTCAAGACGGCGTATCTGTAAACATCTCAGGTGGTTCTCTGACTGTAAACGCACAAGGAGATGGTCTGGATTCAAATGCCGACATCAATATAACAGGCGGAAAAACAATTGTCTACGGACCTTCCAATGGTGGAAACGGAAGCCTTGACTACACAGGAACAGCAAAAATAACAAAGGGAACTTTTGTAGCTATTGGTACTGCGGATATGTATCAGGGATTCGACGATAGCTCTTCACAAAATACAGTGACATTTGGATTTAATTCCACACAAAGTGAGAACCAAACCTTGACATTGGTAGATTCTAATAACAATATAATCACATCTTTCAAAGCTCAAAAGTCTTATCAAGCATTATTGATAAGCTCTGACAAGCTTAAGGAAGGCGAAACATATACACTTTACAGTGGAGGAACTGTTTCAGAAAACAGCTCAAAAAATACTTCAGATAAGGATTCCTCAACTGATTCGAGTCTAAATACTAGTGGTAGTCTTTCAGGTGGAGAAAAAGTAACACAATTCACACTGTCTGAAAAAAATACAGTGGTTAATATATAGTAAAAACTCAAATTAATCAGTATAAGTTTACCATAAAAAATAGGAGGGAAACCCCCTCCTATTTTAGCTTTTTTATTAAACATATTTTTATTAATTATATCTTTTAATTAGCTTATTATTAAACAATTTTTTATATTTTTTTGAACACAATGTCAGTTTAATTTTGCAGCTTTATCAAATTCTCTCGCCGCTAGTATATTGTCATTGTCATCCAAGCGATTCACAATGGTGAATACATAATAAGCAAGATTTAAGTTAATACTTCCAAACAAAGGATTCACCCAATCTCCTTCAAGTGGAGAATTCCATATAAAATGCAGTATAACCGGTGCTAAAATTAAGCAAAGTGCTTTAAGCCTTGGTATTGCAGGCACATTTTTAATAATGGCTATAAGTCCAACACCAAATACTATCCCAAAAGCCATATGACTGCCAAGAGCATTTGACACTCTCTCGAAAGCTATTGAAAATCCACTGTTTGTTTCTCCAAAAGTAGCTTGAGAAATATACGCCCAATCCTCCAAAACCTGAAAACCGAATCCAGAGATCATGCCTGACACAAATGCTTCCTTTAATGAAATTCCTCTGCATAGTAAATATACTAAAAGTACAACTAAACCTTTTGCAATCTCTTCTGTAAATGGTGCTGTTAAAGCAGCTCCCCAACTATCAATCACAGCTCTTGGAACACTTGTTGAAAATAAAACCTGTGAAATTAGAGCGTTCCCCTCACCACCTAGATACAGCGGTATTGTAAATCCTAGTATAAAGCTTAGTAAAACAACCTTACGTGAAACATTTAATCTGTTAACCAAATAGCGTACAAAGAATGCAGTCGGCACAGCATACAATAGCACCAGACTCGAAGCAGTCAAAAACGCTGGAAACAGCGCTACGGATTTATCCTTCTCCGCAAACTGACTAAAAAAGTCACGAAAACCTATAAATACCAATGCTACAGTTATGATAACCAGCAATTTGTATCCATAATTGTCAAAAAATTTCCTCATATAAACCCCTCCAATTTTTTAAGAATATAGATATACGATTATATCAATACTATCCAAATATGATATATCTGATAAATTTACTATATAGTTAACTTATATAGTTTTTGAAAATCCAGTATAATATATCATAAAAAGTTGATAGTGTCAACTTTTTATGGAGTTTTTTTGTCCAAATCGTCAAGTATATGATATCAGTCCTCCCTCAGTTATAACACCAAAATTAGATGGGTTTAAATATTAAATTATTATTTTAAAATCGCATAGTATTCTTCCATACTACACTCTTCGATTTTTACATTATTTGAAATACCTATGTAATACTCAATTTTATGCTTACTTTTAGCCATATTGCTCAAATTCACTATTTTTTTTATATTTTTAGGCAAATCATCATAGCAAATTGGTTCTAAGTAAAAATAAAAACCATCTTTATCAATTTCATAGTTTTCTGTTTTACCTTTAAAAAACTCATCTACCTCAGCACTATCATTAAATATTAATATCGATGAATTTGAAATAGTAGACATATTCATCCATCCAATTGAAATCCTATTAATATCATTATCTTTTTTAAAACTTAGTACATCCAGTAGAAGATTTAATATATATACTTTTTTTGAATCAGTATGTTTCATGTTCCATTCTTCAAAGGAGTATGGAACATAAATCTCATTTATATGGTTATTCATTTTCATATTATTGATTTCTATAGGTATTTTTTTCCAAAGCCTACTTACAAATCTATTTTTTTTCATAAAAATTCCCTCGGATTTGATTTTGCTAAATACTCTTCCATTTTTTTCTCCTTTATTTGTGTCAAATACAACAGAATCATGTTAAAAATATAAAATATCTTGCATTACATTAATAATATACCAAAAAAAAATTGATTTCAATATCAAAATCTAATATGTACTGAATATTAGTAATTGAGCATAACTAGTATTAGTTTGACAAATACTAAGTACCAATTTAGAGCATTAAAATACCCCATTTCTATACTCATACACAATATCACTGCAAGAGAAGAAATGAGGTATTAATCCAAATACTAAGACCAATATCTACTAGCTTTTTATTTCTTGGTCATGTACATCATCCAACAACTACTTAACAAATTTCACTCTATTCGATATATCTTCCTTTTCCTTTGCATCAGGCTCTGAAATAATTCCACCGAACGGCATCTGAGCATCTAGCACATAGCTATCGGGCAAATCAAATAAATCCCTAACCATATGATCTATTGCTGGGTTGTAATGCTGTAAACTTGCTCCAATGCCTAGCTCTCTCAAGCCACTCCACAATGAGATCTGTAGCATTGCAGATGATTGACTCGCCCATTTCGGAAAATTGTCAGCATACAGTGGGAATTGATCCTGAAGTCCCTTTACCACATTCTTGTCATAGAAATAAAGAATTGTTCCGTAACCACTCTTAAAACTATCGATTTTTTCTCTTGCAACCTTTCCACCAAATGCGTCATATATTTTGTCCCAAAGCTCATCTTGTTTTGAACCTGTTGCAACAACAATCCTCGTACTCTTCATATTAAATGCATCTGGTATCAATTCAGTAGCTTCATTAATCAACTCAACAACCTTATCCTCTGAAACTGGTATATCCTTATTAATTCCGTAATATGTCCTTCTTGCCCTCAAACTTTCTAATATTTTCATTCTTAATTTTTGCATATGATCTACATTTAAATCATATACTCTCCTTCCCTTCATTATTTTATCATCTTAATTATTAATTTTTAACTTCCACCTTTTGATATTATTAATGTACCCCTAATTAGATGTAAATATTCATGTGAGCTTTATTTTTTTTCAGAAATAGTATATAATTTTATTCATAGCTATTATGATTCACTGAAATTCAAGGTAATCACGAAAGTAATATTTCATAATATAAAAAAAATTGAAGATATCAAGCAAATATATCAACATATAATTTTGAAGATAAAATTAATTAGATTTGGAGAAAAAATAAAAATGAGATTAACTAACGACAGATTAAAAAAAATAGACACTAGAAAAGAGAAAAATATTAAAATATTGTTCACATTTATTATTTTGTTCATTAGTATCACGTTCCTTGCTGGCTGTAGCGACTTGTCATCTAGCAGTAGCGATTTTTATGAAACAGCAGAAGTTACAAAGGTAGTAGATGGAGATACAATAAATGTACAAATAAACGGAAAAGATTACAAGGTTAGGATGATAGGTGTAGATACTCCTGAAACTGTCCATCCAAGCAAGCCAGTTCAATTTTACGGTCGAGAAGCTAGTGATTATACCAAAAAAAATTTAACTGACAAAACTGTGTATCTGCAAAAAGACGTTTCAGATACAGATAAATATGGAAGGCTTTTAAGATATGTTTGGACAGCGGCACCAAGTAGTGACAATCCTTCTGAGGAGGAGATTATAGAATCTATGTACAACGCCAATTTGGTAAAAAATGGGTATGCACATGCGTATACCTATCAGCCTAATAGTAGATACAGCGATTTATTTTCAAAGCTACAATCATCAGCTCGTGAAAAAAACATCGGACTTTGGAATCCAGATTTGGAGAAAAAATTCAATAACGGTAATTCTGGCGAAAAAAATATTTCAACCAACTCAAAAAAATCAAGTGATGCCACATCAAATAAGATTAAAGGTAATAAAAAAAGCAAAATATATCATTTGCCAGGCTCAAAGACTTATAGCCAAGTAAGCGAAAAAAATGCAGTGTATTTTGACACTGAACAGGATGCCATAGACGCCGGTTACAAAAAATCTGGAAATTAAATATTTTATCAAAAAATGGCTAAACTAAGCACGCGATATTAACATATTTTGTGCTGATATTTAGCCATTTATTTATATCATTCTTGCTTTATCCACAATTTCCATTACTAAAAGACTATGATTCATTCTATCTTTTGCAGATTTAAGGTCTTTTTCATCAATAATTCTCTTAAATTCCTTAAACTCACTGTACATCCTATGCTCGTGTTCATTGATGTTAAATACCTTCCTGTCCCCAAGAATGTTTTCCAATACACTTGGAATTGAGTTTGTTGCACCATTCACGACAAAGCTACCTTTTTCACCCTGCACAGTTGTCCTAATTTCAGATGTCGAATCCTTTGCACCTATACAAACCACCTTTGTGGTTTCATATTCCATAATCAGTATTCCTGATGTATCAATTTCATTATCAATATTTGCCACATATTCAACCCTATTTGGTCTGCCAAGCAATCCAACAACAAAATGAATGTTGTAAATATTTATATCCATCAATGCTCCTCCACCCTTTTGTGGATCAAATGCCGGCAAAATTATCCCTTTCTTGAATGCGTCATATCTCGATGAATATTGTGAATAATTGCATTCTATTATTTTTATATCGCCAATGCGTTTTAAATTACTTTTTATGTACTCATAATTTTTTAGATATTGATTGGTTATTGCCTCTATCAATATTAGATTTTTTTCCTCAGCAAGCTCCTTTATTTCAATCAATTGATCCATATTAAGAGTAAATGGCTTTTCACAGATTACATTTTTACCGAACAACAATGCTTTTTTTGAATATTCATAATGAAGATGATTAGGGATTCCTATGTATACGGTGTCTATTTCTTGACTTTCAAGCATATTTTCATAATCAGTAAATACTTTTTCGATACTAAATATTTCCTTCAACTCAATTAACTTTTGTTTACTTCTCTCAGTTCCTGATATTCCAACTATTTCTATATCTAACTCTTTTAATATTGGTAACACATCGTTTACTATCATTCCAGATCCAACAATTCCTAGCCTCATAATAATCACCCTTCGTTTAATCCAAAAAGAGGAAGCGTATTTAACACCCCCTCTCAATTTATTTCAATTTACTAGAACATCAATTTTTTTGCTCTTTCTACCACGTTTTCAGTTGTAAATCCAAAATGCTTAAACAACACACTAGCTGGTGCAGATGCTCCAAAAGATGTCATACCAACAACATCTCCATCTATTCCAACGTATTTAAACCATGGCATTGTTCCACCGGCTTCAACCGCAAGTCTAGCTCTAACATTAGAAGGAAGAACTTCTTCTTTGTATTCCTTTGATTGCTTATCAAATATATCCATACATGGTACAGATACAACTCTAACAGATTTTCCTTCTCCTTCTAAAACAGCCTTTGCGTTTACAGCCAACTCTACCTCTGACCCAGAAGCAAGTAAAATTAAGTCAATGCTATCCTTATTAGATGCTTCGGAAATTACATATGCACCCTTAAATGCATCCTTTGATGAACCTTCTATCTGTGGTAAATTCTGTCTTGTCAACACGATAGCTGTAGGAGTAGATTTTGATCCCATGGCACTTGCCCATGCAACTGCAGTTTCAGTATAATCTGCCGGTCTGAATACATTTACATTTGGAATTGATCTAAGCATAGCTAGCTGTTCAACTGGTTCATGCGTTGGTCCGTCTTCTCCGACACCAATACTGTCATGTGTTAGCACATAGGCAACTGGTAGCCCCATCAATGCTGCCAATCTGATCATCGGCTTCATAAAATCACTAAACACAAAGAATGTTGCACAGAATGGCTTCAAACCACCATGTAAGTATATACCATTTGTAATAGCTGTCATAGCCATCTCTCTTACTCCAAAGTGAATATTTCTTCCCAATCTGTTTTCTGGTGAGAAGAATCCTTCATTTTTCATCTCTGATTTATTTGATGGAGCCAAGTCAGCCGATCCACCAATCATATTTGGATAGATTTCTTTTAATTTGTTGATTAAATCCCCAGAAACTGCTCTAGTAGCCATTGCCTTTGATTCATGCTTCCAGTATTCCTCTGAATTAATTATATTTTCAACATCTATATCTGAATGATATATATCCCACTGTTCTTTTAATTCTGGATATTCTGTACAATATTTTTCAAACATTGAATTCCATTTATCTTCCTGTATTGCATTCTCTTTGGCGATTGAATCATAGTGAGAGTAAATTTCTTCTGGTACTTCAAATGCTTCGTTGCTTTCCCAGCCCAAGAATTTTCTCAATTCTAATATATTTTCTTCTCCAAGAGGTTCTCCATGAGCAGATGCCTTGCCGACTTTGGCTGGACAACCATATCCAATCTGTGTTCTACAAATAATTATAGAAGGTCTTTCAAGATCTGCCTTTGCAGCATCTATCGCCTCGCCTATAGCTTTTAGATCATTTCCGTCTTCCACTATTTGAACTTGGAAACCAAAAGCCTCAAACCTTTTTGCTACATCTTCCTTGAATGCTGTCTCAGTATTACCCTCTATAGTTATATCATTTGAATCATATAATACTATCAGTTTTCCTAGTTTTAATGTACCTGCTAATGAAAGTGCTTCATAAGAAATACCTTCCATCAAACATCCATCACCAGTCATAGCAAACGTATAATGATCTACTACTGGATAACCATCTCTATTGAACTTAGCTGCCAAATGTGATTCTGCAATAGCCATACCGACTGCTGTAGATACACCAGCTCCCAATGGACCTGTCGTAGCTTCTACACCAACAGTATGTCCATATTCAGGATGTCCTGGTGTAAGATGATCAAGCTGTCTAAAGTTCTTAAGCTCATCAATAGTTAGACCTTCATATCCAAACATATGCAATAATGAGTACAAAAGAGCCGAACCATGACCAGCAGATAATATAAATCTATCTCTGTTTGACCAATTTGGATTTTGTGGATTGTGATTCATATGATTTGCCCATAATTCATATGCGGCTGGTGCTGCTCCCAAAGGCAATCCTGGATGTCCCGAATTAGCTTTTTGAATCTGATCAGCAGACAGTATTCTCAATGCGTCCACTGCTTTTTGATTGATATTCATTAATTTTCCTCCTATAATTTAAGCTTTCATCATTTGAAAACATTACTATCAAAAATATACTTATCTCATTCAATTTTATCATATATAAATAAAATGTTCAAATTAATAATTACAGCAGATAGTGTCATTTTTTTATTGATGTGTTGAAAACAACAATTGGTATTTATGCAGGTTTTATGGTGTATTTTTCAATCTCTTGCCCACTATTCATTTGACTATACAATCTGTTATTTTTAGAATATTGTTAGTATTGTTTAAAACCAATTGATAGTAAGTATCTAAAATGCTATAATAAAAATGTATACTGATTATACCAGTATCTTTTTTTATATTTATTTACATTGTTTGGATGGATAATTATGTCTAAAAAATTTAAAATTATATTTATTTACAAGCTTTTTTCATACTCTCAATTTTGTAGTTTTCAAGAAATACCATGTATTCTTCAGCATTTTCGATAATTCCCCTGATCTCATCTTCTGTCAGCTTTCTAACAGCTTTTGCTGGTGAACCAACTATCAATAATCCATCTCCAAAAACCTTGTTGCTTGTCACCAAAGATCCAGCACCGACTATACAATTTTTTCCTATTTTGGCACCATCCAAAACTATTGCACCCATACCAATAATCACATTATCATCAATATTTGCTCCATGTATTATGCATCCATGACCTAGTGATACATAGTCACCGAAAACGACTTCATCATATCCATGCACTACAACACTATCCTGAACATTACAGTTGTCGCCAAAAGTGATATTACAGCTATCTCCTCTTAGTGATGCATTCGGCCATACACTACACCTTTCTCCGAACTTAACTCCACCCGCAATCGTTGCTAGTTCATGTATAAAACAAGATTCAGGTATCACTGATTCCTTATCTAAATATTTTTCTATCATCCCTATCACCCTTTTCTAAAATAATACACTATTTTTTCAATGTCTTTAAATATTCCTTCGTATCGTCGTCGATCCTTCTACTTTCTACGGCTTTTTGAATAGATTTATTGTGTACAAATTTATCCATAGTTTTACCCTCTATCAGCCCAATAGTATGGTCATACTGTTTAATCAAGGCAAAACTAAAGTACCAAGCAATTGCCATATTGATATAATATTCATCTGACTTTATTGAAGAGACCAACTCCAACATTTCTGGTAAAAACTCATCATCAAGATAATTGTTCATCAATCTAACTATACCATATCTCTTGGTATATGTTTTATCACTTTTAATCCACTCTTTTATTTTTTTATATACTTCTCTTGGATATTTTTTAAATATAGGTGGTGAAAAACTATCGCAAGTCGCCCAATTATCAATATATGGAAGAATTTCTTCAGTCATTTTTATTAGATAGTCAAAATCCTTTACTGTACTGAGAATAAAGCAATGTAGATTATTTTCCTCATAGTATTGATGTGGTAAGTCCTGTAAAAATTCATCTATGTCTTCTCTCTTTGAAAATTCTTTTGCGAGCTTCTTTAACTCCGGACTACGCACCCCGATTATTTTCTCTTTATCAATATTCGGTATAAGCTTTGCATTAAAATCTCTATAACCTAAATCCTGTAAATCAAACAGCCTCGTTTGTATTTCTCTTGAAATTAAATTCATTTGTCCTCCCACCTACATTTTTCGATTTTTTTTATTAAATATTTTTTTATGAATATACTCTATAATCTCTTTGAGTATTCTTTGATTATTCTAATGGATATCTAGCAATACATCTTTCATATCAAAAAGTCCGTTTTCCTTATCCTTTAGATATAATATTGCTCTAACAGCACCATTTGCAAAGGATCTATCTGATTCTGCATGATGGCTAATAGTAATCACTTCATCGTTGCCTGCAAAAATAACATCATGATCACTAATTATTGTTCCACCTCTGACAGAATGAAAGCCGACCTCATTTTGTTGTCTCTTTGAGTTTGGACCGCTTCTTCCAAATGTTGTAAATAAATCTGGATTGGCAGATTTCATACTATTAAAAATCATCTTTGAAGTTCCGCTTGGAGCGTCCTCCTTCCTGTTGTGGTGCTTTTCAACTATCTCTATATCAAATCCTTTCAACAAATCACAAGCATTTTTCACTATATCTAAAAGCACATTTACTCCGAATCCAGTATTATGAGATAGCAATATCGGTATCTTTTTCGAAGCATCTTCAATATGTTTCTCATCAGATTCAGTAAGCCCAGTAGTCCCTATAACCAATGGAATACTCCTATCCAAACAAAATTTAACGACATCATATATATTTTCTCTATTTGAAAAATCAATTACCCCATCACATTCTTCCGATACGCTCAATATATTTTTGTATACTTTAAACCCTTGATGCTCATCTCCGTCTACGGATGCAGATCTAGAAACACCAAAAGCCAAACTAGTATCTGGATTAGACATTATTGAATCATAATTAGCCTTTCCCAATTTTCCGTAAAAACCAACTACTCCAAGTTTCATAAGTTCCTCCTTCGAAATATAATATTTAATATCTTATACTATCTACCATATATTATATAATATTTGTCCCACTTAATAAATGAAAAACCTTTCTTTTATATAAAAACGATACTTTTAAAAAAAAATAGCGAGGCAGCCTAGCTGTCTCGCTAATAAAGTCTAACTTTTTGGGTTCACATCATTCGTGGATAATGTGGGTATACCTTTTTATTTGGGACTCTTATGAGTCATCCCTTTTTTAAGTCACTATTTGAGATGAACAGCCTTGCAGATGCCATTCTTCAATTCATATTTAATATTTTTTATACACATTTGACCAACAAATTTTTCTTTTCCAACCAAATACGAGCATACTTCTCCGTATCTCATAGACGACGGTAACTCAATATCAACAAATTCTGCTTTTTCGGTTCCAATAAGTGAAAGCGTCGTCTTTGGACATAGTAATATCAATGCTCTATCTCCAGTTATCTCCTGCATTTTCTTTAGGTATTCATATGTAAATAATTCTACAACCTGTTCAGCCATCTTTGGTCCCAAAATGTTCACTCCACCTGAGGAATCAGCATAGCTTATCATGGTTACACCTCTATTCACTGCCTCCTCTATAATTTTTAGAACCTCATTACCTAGTTTCCAAAAAACCTCTTTCATCAAATCTGGTTTTTTTCTCATTGCTTTAAATACATAAACAGGATCAATTAATACATTCATTATTGTAAATGGACCTGCAACCTCAAGTACAACGTCTTCACCTTGCTCCCTAAGTATTTTACAAGCCTCAAGTACCTCAAAAATTCTACCAGAATTAAAGTCTATTTCCTTTAAGCCCAAAATTTCCTCTGGCTTTGTACAAATATACTCTTTGGCTCTAGGTCCTGCCTTTTCATCACCATAGTTTACAATTCCACCCATTGCCTCTGCTTCTACAGTATGACAAAATGGTAATTCACAAAACGTCGCCTCATCATATTCTTTTATTGCTTTAGCAATCTCAACCATTGATTCTCTTTTCATATAGGCATCAGGAAACTTCAAATCCAAGCTTTTTGTCACATTCTCATTTATACCAACAGAATTTTGAAAAGTACATTTGAAGTCGACAATCTTTGCCATAAAACCACTACCTTTCTAAAATCAATCCACAATTTCTAATAAATTTTCAATATTCTCTTATACGCAAGCAGCAAATTGCTATGAAAAAAATGAAAATTTATATAGTAGTATCTTTTTATCAAACTTTTGGGAATATCAGGCAATCAGAAAATAATCTTTCGTAACCTTTAACTGCACCTAATTCCATATAATCCATATTTATGGATAATTTTTCCATATTTTCTTTAACATCTTTTGACATAAGCGCCATATATGCACCGACCTTGGATGAATTACCGACATATTCAAGCTTGTCACTGATATCATCGGGCAGTATTCCAGTTCCAGTCAAACTATCTGCTGGCAAATGTGCCCCAAATTGACCAGCTATTACTACTTTATCCAATTCATCCATTGTTATTTCAGCTTTTTCCAGCAGTGCCAAAAATCCAGACAAAATTGCCCCCTTTGCCAATTGAACTTGTCTGACATCTCCTTGGGTAATGAGTATTTTCTCGTCTGATTTTCCATTTGAGTAAACTATAAACTCTCTCTTTTTTCCATTCATCTGTATCAGTTTGTTTCTAAAGTCATCTTCTTCCAATTTTTCTAGCTTAATAAAGGCTCCATCTTTTTTTATAATCTTAGACTTAACAAGCTCTCTGACGGCAGCAAGAATACCACTTCCGCAGATTCCAATTGGCTCCTTATCTCCAATAACCTTTAACGAAATATTTCCCTGTTCATCAATTTCAATATCTTCTATTGCTCCATCAGCAGCCCTCATTCCAGAACTGATATTCATTCCTTCCAGTGCTGGACCAGCAGCACACGAACAACACAGCAGTCGTCCAGATTTCGATAGTACGATTTCTCCATTTGTTCCAATATCTATAAATAAAATATTACCTTTTCTATTTTCCAAATTACACACATATGCACCTGAAACTATATCTGCGCCAATATAAGCAGACACTGAAGGTAGGCAATGAAGTCTCCCAAATCTAGAAATATCTATTCCAATATCATTAGCTGGAATATTTTTTGAAGAAGTGAAAATAGGTGCATATGGAGATTTTCCAATAGTTTTTGCACTCACGCCTAAAAGCATATGCATCATCGTGCAGTTTGCACTTACAACCATCTCATATATAGATTTTCTAGAAATCCCCTCTTTATTGCAAATATCTTCAATCATATCATTAATAGACTTCACAATTGCCTCTTGTAACTTTTCTTTTCCATCGGCTTTATTTTCTATCTCATAAGTAATTCTAGTCAAAACATCAAGCCCAAAATGTTTTTGAGCATTTATCATTGAAGAGTTAGAAAGCTCTTTTCCGGTATTCATATCTACAAGCTCGCACACAACAGTTGTAGTACCAATATCTACAGCTAAACCGTACAAGCTTTCCGTAGTATCTCCCACTTCAACTCCAATTACTTTCTCATCATACAGAACAACAGTATAAACCCCGTCATCATACTCAATTGATTGTAGATTATCAAACTGTATAGATTTTAACCCAGTAGCTTTTTTTAATTGTTCTTCAAATGGAGTCTGATTTTGCAAGCTCGGCTTCTCTATTTGAACTAATACCTTTTTTATATTGGTATTGAAATCAAACCTTGGTTTGTATCCTGCCGTCAAAACCTTATGCTCTCTTTCCTTTTGCAAAAGTTCAACTTTCAAATTTCCACTTGGTTTAACCATGCATGAAAGCCTTACTCCACTTTCAAGCTCACCTTCACTCAAAAGTTTCCTTTCAGTAACGGACGGTGATTCTACAGCACCATCGATAATTTTTACCTTACACTTTCCGCAAGTGCCTTTACCATTACATGGGTTATCCACAAAGTGACCCGATTCTAGCAGAATATCCAATAAATTTTCATTAGGACGGTATTCAATTTTTTCTTTTACATTTTTTACTTCGATACTAGGCATTATCTAGCTCTCCTCTTGATAATCTTCTTGCATAATCGCTTTAATTAGCGATTGTATATTCGCTATAGGTGATCTCGTTCCAAGCCCACAGGCAGGCGAAATAATATTTGAACCGCTCCTAATGCACGCCCTAGTCAAAGCCTGAACCTTTTCTTCAGTTGCAAATTCAAGAGCATATGTACTTACATTGCCCATCAAAACTCTATCACCCAAATGTTTTCTAGATTCCTTGATGGAAACTATGGAATCAAAGCTCAGCGCATCACTTGTAATCTTACCAACTTCATTATAGACATTTTTCATCTGACCACAAATATGGACAATCGTGCCTACATTTCTGTCCTTAATACCATCCAAAATCCTATTGATATACCTTACCACAAATTCATCAAAAAACTTTGGACCCAATATTTCACCTGTTCCACTCGGATCAGAAATAGCAATAACATCGGCACCGGCATCAATCTGAGCATTTGCAAATTTTATTATTTCATCTGTTACAAATTCCATATATTCATGCACTGTCTTGTTATCTTTTCTAAGACTCTTGTAAAAACTTACTGGTTCTATCACAGAGCTGGCAGTACTTATTGGACCTGTGATATTTCCAACAATAGGAGCGTCCAAGTTTTTTGATTTTAGAATTTTTATCGCATCCAAAACTACCCTTGCTCTTCCATTACTCAAGTCTATTGGTTTTAATTTTCTCCATTCGGATACGGAATCATATGCATAACCAGTTACGTGAGGTTCAAAAACCTTCGATCCCATTGTAACCTCTGCCCCCATTTCTTCAGCTTCTATGGTCATGCAAAATGGAACGCCAATATTTTCGAAGCATCCATTTTCATAGCTAGCCAAAGCTAAATTTGCCATCATCACTGGATCAAGATGAGCCTCAGGCCATGATATTCCAGATATGTCCATCAAATCTGTAGTTATCATATTCATCATTCCTCCAGGACAAATACAGGCGACCCTATCCGTTTTTTCTTTATTTAGTATTTTTAACAATCTTTCCTTGTCTGTAGTCATAAAAATCTCCCCGAAGCTCTAAGCTATCCCCACAAGCCTCTTGGCAAGCTTTACAGCTTCCACAGCATTTGATGAATATCCATCTGCACCTATTTCATCTGCAAATTTCTGTGAAATAGGACTTCCTCCTATCATGATTTTTATATCATCTCTAATTCCTCTATCTTTAAGCTTTTGAATGACAGTACTCATTCCATCCATAGTTGTCGTCATCAATGTCGACATACAAATAATTTTTGCATCGACTTCAATAGCTTTTTCAACGAAGCTATCCAATGGCACATCTCTTCCCAAATCATACATTTCAAATCCAGCAGTATCAAGCATTATTTTTACAAGGTTTTTTCCTATATCGTGAGTATCTCCTTCAACAACTCCTATCACTACCTTTATCTTATCTCCTTCATTATCTTGTGAAGGAATATGTGGCTTCAATATTTCCAGCCCTGCGTACATCGCATCTGAGCAAAGAAGTAAATCTGTAACAAAATACTCTTCTTCATCATATAGTACTCCAGCCTTGTTCATACCGTCTACCAAACCATCCATAATTCCCTCTAATGCAGGATATCCAGCTTCTATATATTCATTTGAAATATCGACAACATCTTCATCTTCCATTTCCAAAACACAATCTGATAATAATTTCAATAATTCTTCTTTTGATCTTGTCATAATAATTTCCTCCATTTAATTAAAAAACAATTTCTTATAGTTAAAAACAATAAAGATTATTATTAGTTTTTTCGTCACACTCAATCAAAAATCAGCCTTTAACAGCTAAATCTCAACTGCAAATAATGCGTCAAAAATCACTATTCCCAATTGCTCGAATTTAATGGATATTTTCCATATTTTCTCGCAGCATCCATAAATGCCTCCAGGTTTTCTAATGGAATATTCCCATTTAAGTCGCAGCCTGTGCACAAAATATATCCATTTTTACTATCATATGCTTCCTGAATACATTTTTTTACCGAATTATCAACATCCTCTGGTGTTCCAAGTATCATAGTTCCCACTGGATCTACATTTCCTACTAGCGGCATATATGGTTCAATCAATTCTTTTGCATAGCCTATTGGAACTCTATTGTCAATACTTATCATATCAGGCTTGGTTAATATCATCTCAGAAATAATTTTTTTAGTATCTCCGCAAATATGGTAACAAACTATACCATTATGTGCATGAATATTATCCATTAATTCTACAGTGTATGGAAGGACAAACTCCTTATATGTTTTAGCAGATATAATAGATCCCGATGCAATAGGCTCACAAAATAATATCATTGATCCAACAGAGATAAATTCGTTATGTATCTCTTTAAGTACATCTGTACAAAGCCTCATCAATTTATGAATATCATCAGGTCTTTTTATAGTACCCTTAAGCAGCTTTTCAACAGGATAAATACTTGCTGCGGCAGTAAATGGACCTGAAATCAAGGTTCCTGTTGGAACTTCTTGTCCCATTTTATCTACCAATATTTTTGCACAATCAAGATGTTTTCTGAAATCTTCACTATTTTCAAGCTTTGCCTTATTAAAATCAAGTGAATCTATATCAGACAAATCCTTTAATACATGATCGATTATTGCCGGAACAGCATCCTCTGGATCACTCATCTTGCTACCAAGTGCTTTTCCAACTGTGTGTAAACCATATTCTGCAATCAAAAGGTCGTTTCCAAATTTTCTATAGGCTTCTATTTGACATTGCGCCTCGCTTTCCGCAGTAGCTCTTTTCTGCCTGTGAGTCATACCTGCACATTTTCCAGACATCGAGCATATTAGTGGCATTGCCAAAATTCTGTCCATTTCTTGACCATTTAAAAAGCATCCCAATCTTTCAATAGGTGTCATTTGATCCCCTTTATGCATAACCATATCCTCCTAATTAGTAATAAATAGTTAGTAATAATAAAAAAGTGAAAAAAAGCGACTCAAAAATATAAAGTCATAATTATTCTCAAATCAGTCATTTATCCAATAACAAATATTAAAAATATATAACATAGCCTTATATTTTCGTATCATCCTTTTCCCACCAAAAGATCATGACAGTTATTATATAGCAGGTCTCCTGACTTAACTTCAACCTCTGATTTCGCCTTCCCCGAACACAGGTGGCATTTGAAATCTTCGTCTGTAACACAGTAGAGTGAGCTGTTCCGGATTCAAACCGTATTCCCTTTTCAACATCGTTCAATGTCACTATATAAAATATGAAAACAATTAAAACAACGTTTTCAATAAAATATCAAAATATTTACTAAACTTCTTTTCACGTTAATATTATCACACTAAAGTGTTCTAGTCTAATTGTTATTATCTATAGTGTAATATACGAATTATCAGTTTTTTCAATGGAATGTATTCTTTGATCAGTATTATTTTCATATAAACATCCCTAGGCTCAGACTCTATTTTAGAAAATTTATTTTTTTATTTACATTTCGTATTTACAAAACTCAAAATATACTTTATAATGAATAACTAACCGATAGATAGATAATATCTACCTATTAATATAACTAAATACGATTGGATAGAGGCGCAAATGACATCAGTAGTTTCAAACAATGAGAGCAATCAGTTTGATTCGAAAGGGGATTTTGCCGAAATGATATTGGTATTGCTCGACTGATATCGTTGGAATACTTGTTAACAGCAAGTGTTTTGTCATTATCATAAGATAATGGAGTGCTAACCACATTTTGACTATAATTGTATCAGCCCTATAGGATTTATTAGACGAATGTTTGGTTAACCACATTTGTCTTTTTTAACATAATGGAGTGCTAGCCAGATACATTGTCATAATTGTCGATAAAAATATACACGCTAAATCAAAGGACAAATGTAGTGAGCTGCTACACTTGTCCTTTTTCAGTATAAATTTTGTTTGGAGGTAATCATGAATAAAACAACGGTACTAAAATTCGGTGGATCATCAGTGAGCACTATCGAAAAAATCAAGTCAATTTCGACCAGTCTAAAGGATAGGGTTGAAAAAGGAGAAAAGCTTATAGTTGTCGTTTCAGCAATGGGAAAAACCACTGATTCACTGCTAAATCAAGTAAATCAAATAACCTCAAATCCCGATGTCAGAGAGCTAGATACTCTTCTAGCAATAGGTGAACAGACCACCATTTCACTAATGGCAATCACCTTAAACGACATTGGTGTTAAATCCAGATCTTTAACAGGTTTACAGGCTGGAATAAAGACATTTGGTCAGCATACAAAAAGTAAAATTGCCGATATAGATTCAATATTTTTGAAAAATGAATTAAACGAATTTGATGTTCTTGTAGTAGCAGGATTTCAAGGGTACAATGAAAATTTAGAAATAACAACTCTTGGTCGTGGCGGTTCTGATACGAGTGCCGTTGCATTGGCGGCATCATTAAACGCACCATGTGAGATATACACCGATGTTACCGGAGTTTTTAGCACAGATCCTAGAATTTTTCCGAATGCAAAGAAGCTTGAACAGGTAAGCTATGAAGAAATGTTGGAGTTGTCTGCTCTGGGCGCAGGCGTCTTAGAAACTAGATGCGTTGAAATTGCGAAAAATTACAACGTACCACTATATTTGGGAAAAACACTATCAGAAGAAAAGGGGACATGGATAATGGAAAGTTCAAATTTATTAGAAAAGAAAATAGTTACAGGAGCGGCTTTGGATAAGGATATTTTACACGTTACCCTGTCTTGTAAAGACTGTTCGACAATGTTTGTAAAGGATTTATTTGACAAGCTTGATGAGTTTGGAGTAAATATAGATATGATTAGCCAAGTAATTTCAAATAATATTATCAATATTTCATTCACTTGCAAGGATACAGATAGAAATTTCTTAAATAGATCGCTGGAAAATCTATCTACTAGCTATCCAAATATAGACTGTTCCATCGATTCAAGCTGTTGCAAGGTATCTATAGTTGGATCAGGTATGAGAGATGTAAGTGGTGTGGCTGCAAGAGCATTTAGAACTCTTTGTAAAAATGGTATAGAATTTTTACAGGTGACAACTTCAGAAATATCAATATCATTTGCACTAAAAAAAGACGATGGAAAAGAAGCAATCAGACTTCTGTGTTTAGAGTTTAATATATAAAAATCAATCAGCTTTGAAAGGAGAAAAAATATGGCAATATTTGCAATAGTAGGTGCTACAGGCGTAGTCGGAACAAAAATGATAGAAAGATTAGCAGAGAGTGAGTTAAAGGTTGACAAACTATATCTAATGGCTTCTGCCAGATCAGTTGGAAAGAAAATAAAATTTAGAGATATTGAAATAGAAGTAGAAGAATTAAATGAAAATTCTTTTGATAAAGATATTGACTATGCACTATTTTCAGCAGGAGGAAGCACATCTCTAGAGTTTGCTCCTATAGCAGAGAAAAATGGTGTAATCGTAATAGACAACTCTAGTGCGTGGAGGATGGATCCAGAAATTGATTTGATAGTGCCGGAGTGTAATAAACCGACTCTTCAGAGAAAAATTATTGCAAATCCTAACTGCTCAACAATTCAATCAGTTGTTCCTCTTAGACCACTTCACGACGCTTTTGGTCTATCACATATTACATACACAACTTATCAAGCAGTTTCTGGCTCTGGTAAGGGTGGTATAGATGATCTTTTAAATGGACAAGAAGGAATTGAGCCAAAGAAATATCCACATCCAATTTACAACAATGTGTTGCCACATATTGATGTATTTCTTGAAAATGGATATACAAAAGAAGAGATGAAAATGGTAAACGAAACTAAGAAAATTCTATCACTAGACGACTCTGTAGGCATTTCGGCAACTTGCGTTAGAGTTCCTGTATTAAATTCACATTCAGTTGAAATCGATGTAGAATTCAAAAAGGAAACTACTGTTGAAGAAATAAGAGAAGTATTAAAAAATGCCCCTGGTGTAATTTTGGTGGATAACGTTCAAGAAAATGAATATCCAATGCCTATCAACGCAACAGGAATTGATGAGGTCCTAGTAGGAAGAATAAGAAGAGATATCTCTAGACCTAATGGATTCCACATATGGTGTGTGGCAGATAACATTAGAAAGGGAGCCGCTAGCAATGCAGTTCAGATTGCAGAGATGATAGAAGCAAGCAAATAAAAAGAAAATATACTTGTAGAAAAGGAGAATATTATGACAAAGTTATTTTCGGGAGTTGCAACCGCACTTGCGACGCCAATGTTGACAAATGGTGATATAGATTTTAAAGCATATGAAAATTTAGTAAAATTTCAACTTGAAAGTGGAATAAATGGATTGGTTGTTTCAGGAACAACTGGGGAAGGATCTACTCTTACAATAGATGAAAAACTAGAGCTTCTGAAAATGACTCTGGCTTTAAGAGGAGATAAGTATGATTGTCCTGTTATTTTGGGAACTGGTGCGAACAACACTAAATCTGCAATTCAACAGACTATTCTAGCAAAAGAAAATGGTGCAGATTTTGCCTTGGTTGTTACTCCATACTATAATAAGACAAGTCAACAAGGATTAATCGCTCACTACTATGCAATTGCGGATGCAGCTGATATTCCTATTATTCTATATAATGTTCCTGGTCGTACTGGAATGACAATACAACCAGAAACCGTTGTGGAACTAGCAAAGCATAAAAATATAGTGGCATTAAAGGATGCAACTGGCGATATGAAGTACCTTTCAAAATTAAAAGCTTTACTAGGTGAAGATTCTGATTTCGTTCTTTACAGTGGCGACGATGGTACTTTCTTCGATTTTCTTACTCATGGTGGAAACGGAGTAATAAGCGTCGTTTCAAACTGCACGCCAAAAGCCTTTATAAATGTCTTTAAGCAATACAACAAAGGAAATATAGTCGATAGTAGAAATCTACAAAATGCATTAAATCCTTTCATCTCTGCTCTATTCTCGGATGTAAGCCCTACTCCATTGAAGGCTGTCTTGAAATATATGGGCTATGGCGATGAAAACTTTAGATTACCGCTTATTCCAACTAATGAAAAAGTTAGAAATAATGTAATTGCCGAATATAATTCGTGTTTAAAACATGAAAATAACCTTTAATCGGAGGAAAAAATAATGAAAATAATTTTGAGTGGATATGGCACAATGTCAAGAATTGTTGAAGCTCTTGCAATAGAAAAAGGTCACGAAATAGCTGGCATATTTTCACTTCAAGAAATAGAAAACCCACCATATCCTGTTTATAACAAGGTTGAAAATATTCATTCTGCAGACGTAATAATAGATTTTTCTCATCCAGACAATGTTGCTCCACTTCTTGAAGGTGCTTCAATTCACAAGACGCCTATTGTTGTAGCAACGACTGGTGCCAGAGAAAGACTACAAGATTTGATGGACGAAGCATCAAAGAGTTGCCCTGTGTTTTTCAGTGCCAATATGAGCTACGGAGTTCACGTATTGACAAAAGCACTTGAGTTTTTAACTCCTCTATTGTCAGATGGGTTCGATATAGAGATAATAGAAAAGCATCACAACAAGAAGATTGACGCTCCGAGTGGTACCGCAGTGAAGCTACTTGAAGCAATACAAAATTCATATACAGCAAGCAAAAAAGATAGTTCAGATACAACAGGAAAAACTTACTCACCTATCTATGACAGATCTACTGGCGAACACAAGAGAGATAAAATGGAGATAGGAATGAGCGCAGTTAGGGGCGGAACGATTGTCGGTGAACATGAGGTTCTTTTTGCAGGAACTGACGAGGTTATTGAAATAACACATAGAGCACAGTCGAAAAAGCTGTTTGCTGATGGCGCAATTAAGGCGGCAGAAAGTATCTCAAATAAAAAACCGGGATTCTATACTTTCGACACAATATAATAATCAATAAATAAGGAGAATAATATGGCAAGAAACTTTACTTCAGAGGAAATAATTAATTATATAGCAACATCAACAAAAACTACACCCGTAAAAGTATACATTAAGGGTGATTTGGAAAACATATCTTTACCAGTAGGTGTAAAGGATTTTGGAGATGAAAACTCAAAAACTCTTTTTACAGACTTAAAAACATGGGAAGAAATACTTGAAAATAATAGAAAAATCATTGTAGATTTCGTCGTTGAAAATGATAGACGTAATAGTGCTATTCCACTAATGGATCTAACAGCTGTCAATGCAAGAATTGAACCAGGCGCATTTATCAGAGAGCATGCCGTTATCAAAGATAATGCTGTGGTAATGATGGGTGCAATAATAAACATCGGTGCAGTAGTTGGAGAAGGAACAATGATTGACATGGGTGCTGTTCTTGGTGGACGTGCGACAACTGGAAAAAATGTTCATGTTGGAGCTGGAGCTGTATTAGCCGGAGTAATAGAACCGGCAAATGCAAACCCTGTTGTTATAGAAGATAACGTACTTATCGGAGCAAATGCAGTTGTTCTTGAAGGAGTTAGAGTTGGGAAAAATTCAGTAGTCGCATCTGGTGCGATTGTAACAGAGGACGTTCCAGAAAACTGTGTAGTTGCTGGAGTTCCTGCGAAAATAATCAAGAGAACTGATGAGGTTAATAGTGAAAAAATAAGTATTGTCGAAGCGTTGAGAAGCTTGGACTAAATAAAAATAAGGTTATAAATACTTAGAATAAAGGTTATATATTTAAGAAGAAAAGTGATATAAATGAAATTTACAAAATTAGAACAGATAAAAAATTGGAGAAGATTTCTACACGAAAATCCTGAGCTATCTCTTAAAGAATACAAGACTACAGAATTTATACGCAATGAGCTGGATAAAATGGGATTGGAATATGAAGCCCCGATGGATACAGCAACAGTGGTAAAGCTATATGGAAAAGGCGAAAAATACATTGTATTAAGGGCCGATATAGATGCTCTACCTATCAAAGAAATGAATGATATAGAGTTTCGATCAAAGAATGATGGAGTCATGCACGCTTGTGGTCATGATGCCCATGCAACTATGCTATTGGGTGCGATAAACGAACTATCTGAAATATCTAAATCCAAAGACTTAGATATTAATATACTAGCAATTTTTCAACCATCTGAGGAGTCCTTTGGCGGCGCCAACCTTTTGATAGAAAACTACAATTTTGACAAATACGAGATAATCGGTTCCTTTGCTCTTCATATTAATCCAGACTATGAAGAAGGTACAATAATTTCTAGGATAGGACCAATAATGGCTAGCTGTAATGAATTTGCAGTCAATATAAAGGGAAAGTCTGCTCATGTCGGAAAAAGAGAAGAAGGCATAAATGCACTGAATGCTGCGATTCAAATTTATAGCCAAGTACAAGCAATACCTACTTACGATTTGGATAGCAAGCACACGAATATAATACATACTGGAATTGTGAGAGCTGGAGAGGTTATGAACTCAGTTCCTGAAAATGCATTTTTAGAGGGTACAATAAGAACATACGATAAAGATGATTTTGAAATTATCGAAAAAAGGATTGTTGAAATATGTCAGGGTGTATCACTATCCACAAAATGTGAAGTAGTGCCTGAAATACGAGCTGGGTATCCCGCCGTAATAAACTCAGAAATCTTGTATGATAAATCCGTCAATGCAGCGAAAAAAGCAAAAGCAAACCACATCACGAGAAAAGATCCGTATCTTCTAGGTGAAGACTTTTCGTTTTTTGGTAAAATTGCTCCGATTAACTACTCCTTTATCGGTGTCAGAAATAACGAATTGGGATATACAAGTGGATTACATACACCAACACTTCAGTTACGTGAAGAAGCTCTAATATTTGGTATCGATTACTTTGTAGAAATAGCTAAAAGCTTCGGAAAGGAATAAAATATGAAAGGTGCGAAATTGACCATAAATCTCTTGGCCCTTCAGAATAACGCAAAATATCTCGTCGACAATATAAAAAGAAATTCCACAGAAAACAATAATGGTGTGATTGCAATGGTAAAAAACAACGCATATAATCTTGGATTATGTGAGGCTGTCGAAAGTTTTTACGATGGTGGAATTAGGTTTTTCGCAACAACCTCTATTAAAGAATGTAAGGCTATTAGAGATATGTATTCTGACGTCCATATACTATGTGTAAATCCAAATACCGAATTCGATTTTATAAGGGAGTATGGTATTACAGCTACACTCCCTTCATTCGAATACATTCAAGAAAACCATGAGAAAATGAAAGATATTTCCTGGCATATTGAATGGGCTGGTCATATGAGAAGATCTGGCTGTAGAAGCGAAACAGAGCTTAGAAATATTCTTGAATTTGCAAAATCAAAAGACATAGAAATAGAAGGCTTATGGACTCATTTTTCATGGGCAGATACATTTGACGAGGAAAAAAACTACGAAAAAGAAAGAGATGAATGGATTGCTCTCTTAAAAAATATTACGAAAGACTACAGTTTCAAATATATTCACTCTCAGAACAGTGCATCTTTTTCGAGAGATGGCATCCTACCTAATCACACTCATATCAGACCTGGTATACTGTTGTACGGATACTATCCACATGACAGATATGAAAATGACAAAATCATACCTTCCATTGAGCTTTCAGGAGAAGTTATTTCAATAATTAAGCTATCTGCTGGAGAAAGCATTGGATACTGTTCATCATTCGTTCCAACAGAGGATACTTTGGTTGCAGTTGTGAATCTTGGATATGGAGATGGATTACTTAGAAAGCGTGGTATAGGTCATGATGTAATAATTAACGATAAAAAATACAAATTAGTCTCTTTTATGATGAGCCACACTGTAGTGAAAATTGACGAATACGTGCATATGGAAGATAGCTTTGATGCATCGGAGAAAATAATAAGTGTAAACATTGAAAATTCAGAAGTGAAGATCGGCGACACTGTATATTACTACAACAAAGAACTTCCATTACATGAATTTACAAAAAAAGGAGTGGGATCATGCTCTGAGCAAATGAGTCCACTCAACTACTCTACTCTTGAAGTTGAGTATATTAGGTAATGCTAAATTAGGGTAGTATGTTTGACATTGAACACAAAATAAAAGTCATGGCATATATCTAAATCGATTATATACCATGACTTGGGATTTTCCCTTAAAAACACATTCATTTTTCTATTCAGAAATGTACAGCTCTTTCTTATAGTGATAATATAAAATGAATGATATCACCAGACACATAAAAAACAAAAGTACAGAACGTAGTTTCGGATTATGAAATCTATTTTTAAAAGCATTTGGAATAATATATAGCAAAAATACTATGCTTACTTTATCTTTGTATACACTTATTTTATTTTTGTCTATTTGTTTTTCCACCATGTACTTTTTAATATAAATCCATGTATTAACAATAAATAAGTGACCTACACTTATTAGTACCAAAAAAAACGATGGATAAATTATATTAATGGATAATGCTATTAGAATGGACAATACAGAATAATGCTTTACGAGATATGTATTATTGCTATCGATTCTATTGTTAAATAATATTGCTGCAATGGCAATCGATAATAAAATAAATACGTGTAGAGTGAAGCTATCGTAAATATGAACATTGAATCTATATAATATTGACACGATTACTGCTATTAATCCAATGATATAGATTTCTAGTACTGTTTTTTTACCCTTATTCATAAGAAATCCCTCCTAAAAGCATAAAAATATATCTACATACTACAACGATATCATAATGGCAAAGCGTTGTCAATCAACATATAAATCAAATGAATTGAAAGGATACAAAATGAAACTAAACGGAACTGCAAAAATTGAAAAAAATGGCATTTTGTCAATTGGCGGATGCGATTCTATAGATTTGGCAAAGACTCATGGAACTCCATTGTTTGTCTATGATGAAGAATTAATCAGAACTCAGTGTAAAAGATTTCACAATGCTCTATCAAGCACAGGCTTAAAATACCATATTTCATATGCAAGCAAGGCATTTTTATGCAAGGAAATGGCAAGGCTGGCAAAGGAAGAAAATCTTGGGCTAGATGTCGTTTCAATCGGAGAAATATATAATGCATTATCTGCAGATTTTCCTGCTGAGAATATGCATTTTCATGGAAACAATAAAACTGATCAGGAAATAATGTACGCTATTGAAAAAAATATAGGATTGTTTGTAATTGATAGCTTTTCCGAAATAGATAGGATTGAAGCAATTGCAGAAAACAACAATAAAAAAATAAAAGCTCTATTAAGAATTACACCAGGTGTTGAGGCTCACACTCACGAATTTATTACGACTGGAAATACTGATTCAAAATTTGGTCTAAACATCGACAATGGACAGGCTAAAATCGCAATTGAAAAAATATTACAGACAAAAAATATTTCTCTACAAGGTGTCCATTTCCACATAGGTTCCCAAATATTTGGAACAGAAGGAACAAGACACGCAATTGACAAGGTATTTTCCTGGCTTAATACTCTAAAATCGGAGCTAGGCTTTTCAGCGAAAGTTCTAAACATCGGAGGTGGATTTGGAATTAGGTATACAGAGGAAGATGTGTCATATCCAATTGAAGATGCTATAAATGAAATCGCTGAATCGCTAAAATCGTCATCAGAAAAATTCGCACTTGATATCCCTGAAATTTGGATTGAACCCGGTAGATCAATTGTCGGTGAAGCTGGATACACATTATACAAGGTTGGAACTATCAAAGAAATTCCAAATGTTAGAAACTATGTTTCCATCGATGGAGGTATGAGCGATCATATAAGAACTGCCTTGTATGATGCAAAATACGAGGTTGCCATAGCAAATAAAATGGATTCCTCAGCCAACTATTTGGCAACAATAGTCGGTAAGTGCTGTGAATCTGGTGATATTATTGCAAAGGACGTATATATTCAAAAAACTGAAATAAATGATATTGCCGTTGTAAGCTGCACAGGAGCTTACCACTACTCAATGGCATCAAACTACAACCAAATGACTAGACCAGCAGTTATATTTGTAAGAGATGGCAAAGATAAGGTTGTCATAAAAAAGGAAAGCTTGGAAGATTTGCTAAAAAATCAAATATAGCAAATAATATTTAGATTATTTCGAAAATTATTATAGATATTATACTAATCTGTAATTAAATTGTAGAAAAATAAATAATCAAATTATGGCATTTATTTGTTGTAATAAGCTTTAAAAAGTGGTAAAATATCAAATAACTCAAGTTTTCTGAATTTCAGAAAACTTGAGAATATGCCAAATAAGGAGGTAGCAATTTGAAAGCATTAAAATTAGGAATATTTGGACTAGGGACAGTTGGGTCCGGTACCATGGATATTTTGACAACCAACGGCGATACCATTGAGCGAGAACTTGGTTGCAAAATCCAGACAAATAAAATATGTGTGAAAGACTTAGGTAAGAAAAGAACGATTGACGTTGATACCTCCATGTTGACCACGAACCCTGACGACATTCTTAAAGATCCAGATATAGATATTGTAGTTGAAGTTATGGGTGGTATAGATGAAGCAAAACGAATTGTTGAATCTGCACTCAATAACAAAAAACATGTAGTTTCAGCCAATAAAGATTTGGTTGCCCTCTACGGAAAAGAATTAACAGAATTAGCTAAGAAAAATAATTGTCATTTCTTTTATGAAGCCGCCGTTGCTGGTGGAATTCCAATATTAAAATCATTACAATTTGCTCTAACTGGAAATAATATCAAAAAAATAAGTGGAATAGTAAATGGTTCCACAAATTATATTCTTACAAGAATGGAAGTCGAAAAATTATCACTAGAAGAAATAATTGAAGATGCAAAGCGATTAGGATTTTTAGAAGCTGATCCAAGTGCTGATTTAGAGGGGCTTGATGCAGCAAGAAAATGTGCGATTCTAGCAAGCATCGGTTTCCATAGTTTGGTCACAACAAATCAAGTTTATGTATCAGGAATTACAAATATTACATTAAAAGATATCGAATACGCATTAAAATTAGGCTATAGAATTAAGCTACTAGCCGTTGCAGAAAATAAAGAAGATGGAATAGTAGCAAAGGTCCATCCTACAATGCTACCGCTTGATCATCCATTGTCATCAGTTAAATACGAATTGAATTCAGTATACGTTGAAGGCGATATGGTTGGAGAGACGATGTTTTATGGTAGAGGTGCCGGTGCACTACCAACGGGTTCGGCTGTTGTGAACGACATAATAACAATTATAAAGAGAATATTAAATGGCACAAAACCTGAATACGCATACAACTTATTTGAACAAAAGAGCGTACTACCAATAGAATCACTAGATTTTTCTTATTATTTAAGACTGCAATTTAAATCTGGTGAAATTGAGGGTACAAGATTATTGAAATTATTTGAAGATAATAATATTGAAATTGAAGAAATAAATAAATATAGCTTCATTGAAAACAACACAAACGAGCAAATAGATGAGTTTGTTTTAGTTACAGAGCCTTGTGTAGAAGAAAAATTCAATGAAACAATAGAAAAATTATCAAAATTGGAAAGCGAACTAAGATTGATAAGAACTATTAGAATAGAAAGTGGGTTATAATATGGCATGGAAAGGACTCTTAAATCAATATAAAGAATATTTACCAGTAAATGAAAACACTCCAGTAGTAACTTTGTACGAGGGAAACACGCCTCTCATTAAAAGTGAAAACATTGGTAGAGATCTAGGCATTGACCTATACTTTAAATACGAAGGTCTTAATCCTACAGGCTCATTCAAGGATCGTGGTATGGTAATGGCAATAGCAAAGGCACTAGAAAGCGGTTCAAATACGATTATGTGTGCAAGCACAGGCAATACCTCTGCCTCTGCAGCCGCATATGGAGCAAGATATGGATTAAATTCAATCGTACTTATTCCAGATGGATACGTTGCACTAGGTAAACTTGCACAGGCACTTCAATACGGTGCGAACGTAGTAGCAATTCAAGGAAACTTTGATGATGCTTTAAATCTGGTAAAGGAGATTACTACAACTCACCCAATAACACTTGTCAATTCTCTAAATCCATTTAGATTAGAGGGTCAGAAAACAGGAGCATTTGAGATTGTCGATGCTCTTGGAGATGCACCCGACTACTTGGCAATTCCAGTCGGAAATGCAGGAAATATTACTGCGTATTGGAAAGGATTCAAAGAGTACAAGCAAAATAGCAAATCTACAAAGCTACCAATTATGAAAGGTTATCAAGCTGAGGGAGCCTCTCCTATCGTTCAAAATAGGATATTTGCCGATCCTCAAACTGTCGCTACTGCAATTAGAATTGGAAACCCAGCATCTTGGGAAAAAGCCTTAAAGGCAAGAGATGAATCAGGAGGAACTATAAAGGCTGTTTCAGACGAAGAAATTCTTCAAGCATACAAGCTTCTATCCTCACAAGAAGGAATATTTGCAGAGCCAGCCTCATCTGCTTCACTTGCAGGAATAATAAAATCAGTAGAAAACGGAGATATAAAGAAAGGATCGAAAGTGGTTGCTATCTTGACCGGAAATGGATTAAAGGACCCAGATACTTGTTTGAGTCTTGCAAACAAACCTAAATCCATTCCAGGAACTTTGGAAGAAGTTCTTAAATTAATAGAAAGATAGGTGACACTTATGTACAGAATCACAGTACCAGCAACAACAGCGAATTTAGGTCCAGGATATGATGTGCTTGGAATGGCATTATCACAATACTCAGTTTTTGAGTGTGAATTATCCGATGAAATTGTCATAGAATTGGATGGTTTAGAAAAAGAGAAATTAACCATTGAAAATAACCTGGTAATAAACTGTATGAACAAGCTTTTTGAAAAAATTGGAAAATACCCAAGCGGATACCATATTAAAATCACAAATGGAGTACCTCTCGCAAGGGGAATGGGCTCAAGTGCAACAGCCATTATAGGTGGATTGCTTTCGGCAAATGCCTTGATAGATTTTCCACTTTCCAAGGACGCTATTCTAGAACTGGCTACTGAAATCGAGGGACATCCCGACAACGTTGCTCCAGCACTTCTAGGTAATCTAATCGTTTCGACAAAAATAGATAATGGAGAAATTGTATACAAAAGCATAACTCCTTTTGATGAATTGATGTGTGTGTTGTTTATACCAGATTATGAAATTTCAACAAGCAGTTCAAGAGGTGTTGTCCCAAAATCTTTTGAGATAAGGGATGCCATTCATAATATGTCTCATTTGACACTGATGATTATGGGATTTATGACTGGTGATACAAATATCATATCTAAAACTATGAATGATGTAATTCATGAACCATATAGAAAATCATTGATACTCGGATTTGATGAACTAAAAAAATCCGCATTAGATGCAGGGGCATTTGGATTTGCTCTTAGTGGAGCTGGATCAACAGTAATCGCATTTTGTGACAAAGCCGATGTCGAAAGGGTCAGCGAATCACTACAAGAAACAAGAAATATGCTAGGTATTGCAGGAAAAGTAAAAAAAATAGAACCTTGTAGAAATGGAGCTACCTGCGAAAAAATAGATTAACCACCTGATAGAAAAATAAAGTCATGAAAAGATATAAGGAATTTTAAATAATATTATTATTTCTCATATTTTTACATAACTTATAAACATATTAAAAGCAAATAACTATTGATATAAAAACATCTATAGCTATTTGCTTTTTTGTATTATATATTGGCAAATATCCTGCACCTTTTATGCCAATAACTTATTTAATAAATAATAGATTTCATACAACATCTCAAAGATAACTATAATCCTAAATATCGCCATATTCTTGGCAAAATAAAGCATATAAAAACAATCAAACACAAATACACAAGAAGCAAATAAGTGTTGCTAAAAAACACTTCCTTAAAACTCTTTCTATAAAGAATAGAATATGCAAAAATAACTATGATAAATACTATCAATTGAATAGAAAATGTAAAAATAACTCTAAATACTTCATTATTAAACATAAGTCATCTTCCTTTCAGTAACCATAATTATTTTAAACCTATAAATATATCATTTTTAATGCAATTATTTCATCCCAATAATAACATAAACTTTAATTTTTGTAAAGTTTATGTTATTTTAATAAAATGATATTATTTTATAATTTTGGCTAAATAATATCATTTTATAATACAAATCATTGACACAGAATAAATAAAAATATATTTATATGAAAAAAACAAAAAACTTCAATATAAAATGTCAATAAGCATATGATTCTGGCTTTAGTAAATTTATTATATAAAAAATAGCTTCTTAGATAACTATTACAATTATTCTAAGAAGCTATATGTTGATATTAATAGCATCTTTTACAAGAGTAATAAATAAAGTTACTCCCAATTTACCTAAAATTTAGTAAATCTAAAAATCTGGATACTATTAATTCATTTTCTGTTAACTCTGCATTTTCTTTTAGCTTATCTTTTACATCAAGTGGATTGTCGGTGATGACCCCATCAATCTCCAGCTTTGTCATATTTTCAATGGACTCCTCTGAGTTTACAGTCCAAGCAATTACCTTTTTCCCAATTTCATGTATTGAATCAACGTTCTTGTCAGTAATCTCATTTTCCTCCAACATAAAATAGTCTACATTGATATTTGTATAGTCACCTATTTTTAAATAATTAATCAAACCTGTATTAAAAGTCACATCCTTATTTTCAATATATTCGACATTTGATTTTGTCAAAGATGTAAAAATTACCTGCTCCTTCATTCCTTTCTTGTCGACAATATCCATTAGGTCGTCCATCATTTTTTGATCGACATTACCTTTTAACTCCAAATTTATTCCTATTTTGTCCTTGCATAGATCCAATACCTCTTCAATTGTTGGAACTTTTTCATTCTTGTATTTATCTCCAAAACCCTTACCAAGTCTTATTTCTTTGATTTGGTCATATGTCAAATTCAAAACATCTTCATTTATGAAAGTATTATTAGAACTAGCAACTCTTGCAAAATTTTTATCGTGATTTAGTACATATGACCTATCCTTAGTTCTTTGAACATCTATTTCAATATAGTCTATTTTTTCTGATATAGATTTTTTTATCGAACTAATACTATTTTCTGGAACTCCATCTCCGAAGCCTCTATGTCCCATTATCATTATTTGACTGTTGTATCCAAGAAATTCCCTTGTAAAAACCCCCAGAAAAACTGATATCGGAATTAAAACAACTAGGCAAATGGCTATGAAGGTTTTTTTTCGCATAAATAGTTTATCCAGAATCGATTTTTTCTTTTTTTCTTTTATCTGCACAAATACATGCTCTTCACTCGGAACTAATTGGTAGAATATCTTTGTAAAATGTAAGCATTCGAATGGAACTACAAGCATGGATATCAATAATATCACTATACTATGAAGCTGAAGCAGAAATATCGCCAATGACTTACCAAAAAATCCACTAGATGAACTAAAAAATAACATCAATGCAAGTGCCCAAATTAGCAATCCCAAGGTTATTACCACTGTATTTATAATAGTTATTCCGACAATATCAACGAAAAACTTCTTTTTATTTTTCACAACTAATTCAAAGCTCGACTTGATTGCCTTCGTTGAATTTTGTCCATAAATAATCATAAAATGGAATGTAAATATCATAAATACACTAGATATAAGCACAATACCTACAATTATGTAGTATATCGTTTTAAAAGTGCTGTTTGTCTGTATCACACTCATTACGAAATTGGGAACATAAAAACCTTTCAAGAAAGAAAGCTTTAATCCAAACCCGCTGAGTGGAGCAAGTATTAGCAAATATATTACTATCAGTACTCCACCAAAAGACATCATCTTTGGAAGCATATTCCAGTTATACTTCAATAAATCTAAATACCCCGACTCACTTTGTCTGTCTTCAATTTTCGAACTTATCGCAATGTATCCACCAATTTCTAACACTATTTCAACTACAACAGTAAAAACCATCATCATAAGAAAAATAAACCCTCTAGCTGAAAATAGAAAATTTAACACATCTCCATTACTAAGTAAATTATACCCCTTGCTTTTTATCAAAAATCCACTTATCAACCCATACGAAGGGATTATAATCATAGATAATATGAACTTTGTAACAAGTTGATATTTTATAAATTGAGTCACATTAGAAAAAAAGCTTCTAATAAACTCAAAATATACCCTAAATAAACGCCTCAATTAAACACCCTCCTAAATATCTTATTAAATTATTCCAAAAACAGACAATATCATAGGTATGAACACAGCCGGTGCAATATTTGCAACCCTAATATTTTTGTCCAATACCAAATTTATTGCTATGCCCAAAATCGCAATGCCTCCTATACTACTGACAGATGCAATGACTGGATCACCCAAATATTGACTGATAATTGTCGCCAACAACACAAATAGCCCTTGATAAATAAATACGCTTACTGATGAAAAAGCGACACCAATCCCCATTGTCGCTGCAAACACTGCACTGATGATACCATCTATTATACCTTTGGCAACTAATGTATCTCCATTCCCTGTCAAACCCGCATCCAATGCTCCAACAATTCCCATCGCACCAGCACAAAAGAGAATGCTCGCTGTTACAAAACCCTCGGCAAACCTAGATTTTTCTCCCTTGCTAAATCTACTTTGTAAATAAGCTCCCAGCCTATTCACCTTTGCATCAAAATCAAAAAATTCACCGATTACAGTTCCTATAGCAATAGAAATAATAATCAATAAGGTATTTTCGCCCTTAATGGCAAGTGTAATTCCAATGTAGAATACACATAACCCCATAGCCTTAATCAAGGTTTCCCTTATCCTATCAGGTATTCCCTTCTTTAGAAAAAGACCAATAATCGCACCTGCTGCGATGCATAATGCATTTATCAAATTGTAAAGCATCAAATTTCCTCCCATATTCGAAATTATTTTCTTCTTTATTTATCAAAAATCTTTCTGTCCATCAACTTCAGATTTTCTGATATTCTTGTTCTGAAATCCATTACACCAAATATTTCACTTTCTATATCAATTCCTGGAGCGACCTCAGTTAAGATTAAGCCTTCATCATCATATTTGAACACACATCTTTCAGTAACTAAAATAACATTTTGCCCATTGATCCTGCTCTGATGTGCACTAAATGTAACTTCATCAATACTATTTTTAAATTTTTTAGTCTTACCTTCACTCAATATTACAAGCTTTCCATTTTCAAATTTCGTTTTTAATCCATTGGAAGTCATCGTTCCGCAAAATACAATATTCTTTGTCGATTGCGTTATATCAATAAATCCTCCACAACCACCAATTCTATCTCCAAACCTACTTACATTAATATTGCCATTTGAATCAATTTGTGCGAAGCCCAAGAAAGATTTATCCAATCCACCACTATTATAAAAATCAAACTGAGATGCCATAGGTAGAGATGCCCATGCATTCACAGCAGAACCAAAATTCGAACCACCCAAAGGTATTCCTCCGATAAGCCCACTTTCAACTGTCAAAACTATATCAGAAATTCCTGCTTCGACTGCTGCAGAAGATACGGCTTCCGGTATTCCAATTCCCAAATTGACAACAGATCCACTCTTCAATTCCTCTATAGCTCTCCTCGCAATTATTTTTCTCTCATCAAAAATCACGCCTGATATTGAAAATTCATTGGAGTTGTACTTTCCTGCAATAACTGGACTATAGAAGGTGCCCGGTGTCTGTCTATGATATATCTCAGGCTCCTCAGATATGACGACAGCATCTACAAACACACCTGGAATTACAACATCTTTTCTATTGATAGATGCAGAAGACACAATATTTTTTACCTGAACAATAACCTTTCCTCCGCTGGCCTTGACCGCCATAGCGATATCTAATGAATCGATTATTGAAGACTCGTCCTCCATCGTAATGTTTCCATGCTCATCTGCAGTCGTACCTCTTATTATACCTATATCGTACTTGGGAACTTTGTACTTTAGATATTCAACATCATCTATATGTATCAGCTCCACTAAATCTTCCTTTGCAGCCTCGTTTACCTTTCCACCCTTAAGTCTCGGATCGCAATATGTATTCAAACCTATCCTCGTTATTTCAAAAGGCTTTTTCCCCGCCGCTTGTCTATACAGATGGGATATTACACCCTGAGGAAAATTATATGCCTCAACCTCATTATTCAACGCCATTTTTATCATTGGCTGATTGTTCGCAAAGTGTGCTGTAACATACCTCTTTATCAAGCCTGGAAAACTCATTTCACATACACCTTGATCTCTGTTATTTCCTATTCCAGCACCTTGATAAACAGTTAAACCTCTGGGGCTTCCAGTATTTTTAAACCTTTCACCAATGCCCACCATTATTTCTCTGGCTGCAGTCGCCAACATAAAACCAGACAGCGCAACTGTATCACCGTCTTTTATAAGATTAATAGCCTCATCCAACTTCACGTTCTTATTCATACTTCCCCCAAAAATAATAGAGTGAGAAATTAAATTCTCCCACTCTATTTTATCATACTTTTAACTAAAAAAATAAATATTTATTATTCTAATGTCAACTATTTTAAATCTGAAAAACAAATAATATCATCGCTTTTATTTCTCAAATTCCGGTAATGGATATTTCTCAGTTAATCCCACAACAATTTTCTGTGCAGCTTCTATATCTCTATAAGTTATTACCAAATCAATAGCTTCAGCGATCTTTATCATATCATCGCCATTCATACCTCTTGATGTGACAGCAGGTGTACCAATTCTAATTCCACTAGTTTCTACAAAGCTTGCCTTATCAAATGGTATGGAGTTTTTATTCACAGTTATATACGCCTCGTCCAAAAGAGTTTCAGCCTCTTTTCCAGTCATCTTCTTTGAAACTAAATTCAGCAGTATCAAGTGATTGTCCGTTCCTCCTGAAACCAAGTCAAATCCTCTCTTTTTCAACTCATCAGCTAGGATGGAAGCATTTTTGACGATATTTTTCTGATATTCTATAAAATCATTCTGCAAGGCTTCTTTGAAACACACTGCCTTTGCCGCAATAATGTGTTCCAGAGGACCACCTTGAATTCCTGGAAAAATTGCCTTATCAACTTTTTTTGCATATTTTTCCTTACAAAGTATTATTCCACCTCTTGGTCCTCTCAAAGTTTTATGAGTAGTACTAGTCACAAAATCGGCAAATTCGACTGGATTATTATGTAATCCAGCAGCAACCAAGCCTGCAATATGAGCCATATCCACCATAAAATATGCATCCACTTCCCTTGCGATATCAGATATCTTCTTGAAATCAATCTCTCTCGGATAAGCACTGGCTCCAGCTACTATCATCTTTGGTTTTTCTATAAGTGCGATTTCTCTTAATTTATCATAGTCTATCATTTCAGTTTCCGGATTTACTCCATAAGCGACAAAATTGTAGTTAACACCAGACATATTCACTGGAGAACCATGTGTCAAATGCCCACCCTGAGACAAATCCATGCCTAAAACCTTATCTCCATAATCCAATACAGCAAAATACACTGCTTGATTTGCTTGTGATCCAGAATGAGGTTGAACATTGGCATGCTCAGCACCAAAAATTCTTTTCAATCTTTCTATTGCAAGATTTTCTAACTCGTCGACGTGTTGGCAACCTCCATAGTATCTTTTCGAAGGATACCCCTCTGCATACTTATTTGTAAAATAGCTTCCCATAGTTTCCATAACAGCGTTGGACACAATATTTTCAGAAGCTATCAATTCAATATTTCTCTGTTGCCTATCGTATTCCTTGACCAAAGTTTCATAGACTTCTTGATCTGCTTTCTTTAGATACTCAAATTTCATGGTACATAACCTCCTTCATAAACTACTATTTCACCATATGAATCTACCATATAGTCTTTTTTTATGACCTTTTTATTATTATACCAAAAAAATCTCTATTATAACACATTCTATTAGTCTGCAATGATTAAATTTATCCCCATTTTATTTATAATCTCTACCCACTCGTCACTGATTCCTCTGTCGGTTATGATATTATCTATGTAATCAAGCTCACATATAAAAGCAGATGCCACATTGCCAAATTTGGAAGAGTCTACTAGCAAAAATACTTCTAGTGAATTATTAATCACCTCTTTTTTCAGCAATATTTCGTAGGAATATGCACATGTTATTCCTAGCTTTTCGTGAACGCCCGCAGCCGACAAAAACAATTTATTAGTCCTCGTATTCTTTACAAGCTCCATATCTATTGATGGTTCAAACATTCCTGTATCCCTATGAAATTTTCCTCCAGATACAATTATTTCTGCATTTGGCTTTCCAAGAAGGTGAATCAGGTTATTTGCACTAAACACCAACGCCGTAAAGCTCAATTCGTTATCTATGTTTTGTGTTAATTTTTCAGTTGTAGTTCCTGTATCAATCACAACAACATCGTTTTCACACACAAATTCAGCCGCTTTTTTTCCAATACAGTTCTTTTGATATTCCATTTTATGAGAATTTATACTTATACTATATGAAAACTCATCAGACTTATTTACTGGATTGTCTTCTCTGGGATTAAAAACAGCCGCACCATAAAAATTATCTATTATATTTTTCTCTTCAAGAGTTTTTAAATCTCTTCTAATTGTCATTTCAGATACATTTAGTTCATTTGCCAAATCTTTTACCGATGAACCATTTGAACTTTTTAAAATAGATATTATATTATTAATTCTATCTTCTCTTTTAGACAAAATGCCACCTCCGTTCCTGTGTATAAAATCAATTTTAGATAATTATATCATAATATCAAAAAAAAATCTAAATATAAAGGTAATTTTTGTTACTTTTTGAAAAAATCTATAAAGAACACCCCATTTTATGATTGAATTATAACATTTTTGATATATTTTTGAAAAAATATAACCTATTTTTGATTGATAACTAACAAAATCGTTGACAAAAAATGTTTTCAAGTGTATTATTATAGTCATAGAGTTAAAATGTTCGAGAAAGAACATAAAAAACAAAAATCTAACTCATTTGAAAGGAGTAATAATGGAAAAAGAATTTATACTAAGCCATATTGACCACACGCTTCTAAAGGCGTATTCAACGTGGGAAGACATCGTAAAATTGTGTGATGAAGCCGTAGAATTTAAAACTGCATCGGTTTGTATTCCACAAGCATACATCAAAAGAGTACATGAACGCTATAATACAAAGATAAATATTTGTACGGTAGTTGGTTTTCCTTTGGGATATAACTCTACCGAATCAAAGCTGTTAGAAGTAAAAAATGCGTTAGAGGATGGTGCCAATGAAATAGATATGGTAATCAACATCTCAGATGTAAAAAATGGAGATTACAAAAAGGTAGAGTCCGAAATCTGCGAACTGAAAAAAGCTTGTGGAGATAAGGTTTTGAAAGTAATTATAGAAACTTGTTATCTTACTGAAGAAGAAAAAATAGAAATGTGTAAGGCCGTAACAAATGCAAAAGCCGACTATATTAAAACTTCTACAGGATTCGGCACTGGTGGCGCAACAATGGAAGATATTTTATTGTTCAAAAATCACATCGGACCAGAGGTAAAAATCAAGGCTGCAGGCGGTGTGAAAAGTATCGATGACCTAGAAGCATTTATCGATGCCGGATGCTCAAGAATAGGAACTAGCTCGGCAGTCAGTATGCTAAAAGGAGAAAAAAACGATTTAGGATATTAAAAGCTTATAATTATTGAGGGATGAATTATGAAAAAGAATAAAGTAAAAAGAGTTTTTCTGATCGTGTTAGATAGCTTTGGAATTGGAGAAATGCCTGATGCAGAAAAATATGGGGATAAAGGTAGTAATACACTTTCGGCAATAGTTAAGTCTGAAAAATATAACACTCCTTGCTTACAGAAAATGGGACTTTTTAATATTGAGGGTGTACAAGATCTCAATATGGCAACAAAATCTCCAATAGGCAGCTTTGCAAGATTAGCAGAAGCTTCTAATGGAAAAGATACGACAATCGGCCACTGGGAAATATCTGGGATAATTTCAGAAAAACCACTACCAACCTTCCCAGATGGCTTTCCGAATGATTTTTTGGAGGAATTTTCTAAAAAGGTTGGAAGAGGTTATCTTTGCAACAAACCATATTCTGGAACTGATGTTATCAGAGATTTTGGTGAGCAACATATTAATTCTGGTGACTTGATAGTCTACACTTCAGCAGATTCAGTTTTTCAGATTGCGGCTCATGAGGAAATTGTTCCTCTGGACGAATTGTATAGCTACTGTGAAACTGCTAGAGAAATGTTGAAGGGCGATAAACTGGGAGTTGGAAGAGTAATTGCCAGACCTTTTGTTGGCGATATTGGCAATTTTACTAGGACATCAAACAGACACGACTACTCTCTACTACCTCCATCAAAAACAATTATGGACGAATTGATAGAAAATGGATATCAGACAATTGGAGTTGGAAAGATTTTTGATATTTTTGCCGGCAAGGGAATACAAAAAACATATAAAATGAAAGATAATTCTGATGGCATGAATATAACTTTGAGCTTGATGGACGAGGATTTCGAAGGTCTATGCTTTGTCAATCTTGTTGATTTCGATATGAAATATGGTCATAGGAACGATGTCGATGGATATGCAAATGCCGCAACTGAGTTCGATATTCAGCTCGAAAAAATGATAAAAAAAATGAACAAGGATGATGTTTTGATTGTTACAGCTGATCATGGCTGCGATCCATCTACACCTAGCACAGATCATTCAAGAGAGTACGTACCAATGATGATTTATGGAGACACCATCAAACCAGGAGTAAATCTTGGAACTAGAGATAGTTTTTCAGATATAGCAAAAACAATCTCAGAAATTTTGTCTACAAAAGGTGATTTTTGTGGAAATAGTTTTCTAAATAAAATAGTCAAAAACTAGGAGGACATATGAAAATTTTATTAAACATTTTAGGAATTATTGTTATCTTGGCATTAATGTTTGCCATATCGTACAATAGAAAAGCCATCGACAAAAAGCAAATAATAAAGGCTTTGATTGTACAATTTATTATCGCAGCACTTATCGTAAAGCTTCCCGCTGGTAGAAGTGTTATTTCAAGCGTAAGTGATGCAGTTGCAAAGGTATTAGGTTACGGTAGCGAGGGAATACAGTTTGTTTTCGGATCTCTTGGTCTGTCTAGTGCACCAACAGGATTTATTTTCGCATTCCAGACTTTGGGTAATATAGTGTTTATCTCTGCGTTAGTAGGAGTATTGTATTATTTAGGAATTTTGGGATTTATCGTTTCAAAAATAGGTTGGGTTCTTGGAAAAGTATTTAAAACTTCTGAGGTGGAAAGCTTCGTTGCAGTTGCAAATATGTTCTTGGGTCAGACTGACTCTCCAATATTAGTAAGTAAATACCTTAATCTAATGACTGACAGTGAAATAATGTTGGTTTTGGTTTCTGGTATGGGAAGTATGTCAGTTAGTATCATAGCTGGATACGTTGCGTTGGGCATACCAATGGAGTCGTTACTTATTGCATCTACTCTAGTACCAGTCGGATCAATAATCATTTCAAAGATTGTATGCCCTCAGTCAGATAAAGTCAATGAAATTGATGAAGTTAAAATGGACAGAAAAGGTAATAACGAAAATGTAATCGATGCACTTTCTGCAGGCGCAATGGACGGTATGCAGATGGCAATGGCTATCGGTGCTGCACTTATCGCCATAATTTCAATAGTTGCACTTATCAACGGTATTTTGGGTAACTTTGGTCTATCACTTGAGGGAATTTTATCATATATATTCGCACCAATTGGTTATATGATGGGACTTGATGGTGGAAATATACTAAAAGCAGGTGAACTATTAGGTTCAAAGCTTGTTTTAAATGAATTCGTAGCATACGGAAAACTTGCTCCAATCTTGGCTGGAATGGATCAGAGAACAGCCCTTATGCTTTGTATCTCATTGGCTGGATTCGCCAATGTAGGAAGTATAGGTATGTGTGTTTCTGGTATTTCTATACTTTGTCCAGAAAAAAAATCTACTCTTGCCAGACTTGGGGTCAGAGGAATGATAGGCGGATTCTCAGTTAGTTTATTATCAGCACTAATAGTTGGATTATTGATGTTGATATAACCACTTCAGAATTCGATCTACTCTACAGAGATTCGATTATATCAAATAAAAAACATAGCTACTATTATGTATTTTGACAAGTAAATTTAAGTTTTAGAAAGAGGCAAATTATGAGATTTTTAGATATTATAGAGAAGAAAAAAAATAAACTAGCTTTGACTGATGAAGAAATTCAATTTTGGATTGACGGTGTAACAAATGACACAATTCCTGACTATCAGACTAGCTCACTATTAATGGCGATAGTATTGAATGGAATGGATGAAAAAGAGACTGCAAAGCTTGCTGAAGCAATGATGAATAGTGGAGATGTCCTTGATTTATCAGGCATACCAGGTATTAAGTCTGACAAACATTCCACTGGTGGTGTTGGTGACAAAACCTCTTTGGCACTTGGAGCCATGGTTGCAGCTTGCGGCTTGAAGGTTGCAAAAATGTCAGGAAGAGGGCTTGGACACACTGGTGGTACATTGGATAAACTAGAATCTATAGAAGGATTCAATATATTCCTTACTGAGGATCAATTCAAGAAACAGGTTAGCGAAATCGGACTTTCAATAATTGGTCAAACTGGTGAATTAGTGCCTGCTGACAAAAAGTTATATGCACTTAGAGACGTAACAGCAACAGTAAACTCTATTCCACTGATAGCATCCTCAATTATGTCTAAGAAGCTTGCATCTGGTTCAAATACTATTTTGCTAGACGTGAAATATGGTGAAGGTGCTTTCATGCAGACAATTGAAGACGCAAAAACTCTTGCTAATGCCATGATTTCTATCGGAAATAGACTAGGAAGAAACACAATGGCGATGATTACAGATATGAATCAGCCGTTGGGAAATACAATCGGAAATGCACTAGAAGTTGAAGAAGCAATCGAAACAGTAAAAGGAAATGGTCCAAAAGACTTTACAGAGCTTTGTATGTGTGCTGGCGAAATAATGCTTATGCAGGGAAAAATAGCAAATTCTAAAGAAGAAGCAAGAAAAATGCTTCAAGAGGCAATCTCTTCTGGAAAAGCATTTGAAAAACTACTTCAGATGGTTGAATACCAAGGCGGAAATGTAGAACAGATCAAAAACACAAAGCTTCTTCCGCAGGCAAAATTTGTAACTGAAATGAAATCTAGAGAAGCTGGATATGTTGAACATATTCACTCTCAGCAGTTGGGAATACTTGCAATGCATCTTGGTGCTGGTAGAGCAACAAAGGAAGACTCAATAAACTACGCAGTCGGCTTGAGAATGAACTCTAAAAAAGGTGACAAAATAGAAACTGGAGACCTACTTTGCACTGTTTACCACGACGAAGAATTAAAGCAAGAATGGATAGAAAACTTCTACAAAACATTCTCATTTACAGATAATAAGGTTGATCCTATACCAATAGTTGAAGAAATATTGGGATAATATATAGAATTAAACGACCCGTATACTCTTAAAATTAATAATAAGAGTATACGGGTTTTTGCATATGAAAAAACCATAACATACATTGATATACTGGAGTTAGGATAGTTATAATGCTATTCATTTCAGTTGCTAAGAATAGCCCTTCGAGGTTATTCTTTTTTTACAAAAAATTAGAGGAGCTATTGCCCCTCACTTTTAATAATTTTATTTTAGACTTTATTTTTTTATTTTCTTTTATTCTTTATTTCATCTACAGCATAAGTTCCTGATGCCACTAACATAATAGCATATAATGCCCTTCTCAGAATATCGCCTTTTATTTCTGGATCACTTAATGCTAAAGAAAAGAACGCAAAACATAACATAAAATATACTATTTTCATATTTTTTTTCATAAACTCATTCACCTTTTATTAGCCTGAAGTGTTAAAAGTGACGCTAAACAAATTGGTATGATTTTTTTCTTTTTCATTTTTCCCCCTATATTATCTAAAATAAAATTAAAAAAACACTAATAAATATACCTAATATTAAGAAAACATTTTTCTTTGTTAAATTCTAACATTATAGAAATTGAAAATCAATACTTTTTTCATAATATTTAGATTTATTAGTATTTTATTTTGATTTTGTTTTTTTCCTCTTTATTTTCCTTTTAATATCTCTTTATTTTCTCTTTAAATCCCACTTGTTTAGACAAGGATAACGTCCTATCTTTGTCTATTCAATTGTCAAAGATTAAATCGAAAAACCCCGAATACATTGCTGTATCGGGGTTTGATAATTGTCTTAAAATTGGATATTCCCTATTTTTTTAATAAAACACATAATATTTTTCAAAATATTATACTAAAAGTTAGAATTAATTACCCTCCAAAACATAGTTATAAAAGTCTTTATACAAATCATTACTACTGTCATAATTTAACGACAACTCGATATAATAAGTCGAAAGAAAAACGGACATTGGTGGAGTCCATAAAACAAATATAAAGTAAGAAATTAAAAACGAAATTTTAGCAACCACTCTACTATTATTCATTTTTTTATAATAAATTAAGTTACTTAATAATAAAATATAAACATCATGACAATTAAAATCATCATAAGAAAATAAATCACCCAAATCTGTTTCATTGAAAATTAAAATATCATCTTCATCGATAAAACAATCATTGGAATAATCACTAGTCATAATATCTAAATAAGTTTTTAATGTCTTCATTTTCTCACCACCCAAGCAGTACTAAGAGCCTGAACTAAACCTTTAGAATCTTTTATAAATCTGACAGAAATTTGTTCACCCTTATAATATATAGTTCTTAAATAAACATTCGATTTTTCATGTTTCTCTGAACCCTCTTTTAATGCTTTCGCAATCAATGGAGAAACGTTTGACCAACTAGGCTTTTTAAAAAATTCATTCCAATCATCCTTTTGTTTTAATATATGACCTTTCTTATTACAATTGCACTTAATAATAGCATTATCAACTGACTTATTCCAATTATATTTAACTATAAAGGAAGTTATTTTTTTCCATAAAATAGTGCCAACAGAAACAACAGTTGAACCAATAATTATAGTTTTTGCAGCTGTAACAACAATTTTTCCGATACCTACAACATAATATATACCAGGAAGAAGAAGTAGTATATCAGGAGCAACTCTAGGAGTAATTGTTGCGTATTCTAAATTACTAATCGAATCAAATTCAGAATAATCAACATTATTAGAAATTAATTCAATATTTTCTAAAACTGAATCAAGTTCTTCATCTTTGTATACATATCCATCAACTTCAATACTACTATCATCGACTATGACATTATTATCTGAATAAGAATGCTCAGAAGAGTATTCAATATCTAAAGCATGAATAAGTGGGGAAGAAAAATTAAAAAACATAACCAAAGATAAAGCAAAAAACAAAATTCTTTTTTTCATAAAAGTACCTCCAAAATTTATAATATTTATAAAAATATTTTTCTTTCCTAAATTCTAACATTATAAAAATTAAAAACCAATACTTTTTTCATAATTTTTAGATTTCTTAGTGTTTTCTTTCAATTTTATTTGTTTTTTCTTTATTTTCCCTTTAATATTCTAACTTATTTATAAATAGTATTCTTAGAGGTACTATTATCCAAATAATCGAAATAAATATAAAATTAAATATACTTTTATTGTCGTATATAATCAAAAATTATTAAATATAAAAATATCTGATAACTAAAAAAGAGGGGAAAATGCCCCTCCATTCATTTACAATAAATTATCCTTCTTTGCTATCTGCATAAAACTGTCCCATATATCTTTTCCAGAGCCAACATAGACAATCTCATACTTATCCTTACCGTCGTATTTTTCAGTGTGAATTGTACCATCATCCGATATCATCTCACAGTTTAACTTCCATGCAATCAAACTAGCGCCATCTTTGTCGCCTTGTGATTTGTATATTACGATTTTAGGCTTATTTACTTTATTAGACTCCTTAATTGTTTCTTTATTTTCTTTAACGTTTCCAACCAGACCATAATATATTGCTTTGGCTATTTTCTCATATCCTAGCTCATTTGCTAAATCACAGTCTTTTTTATTGTCACAGAAAAACGATTCAAATAATACTGCTGTTGGATTAGTTTGTGCAATAATATACAAATCTCCCCTAGATCTTTGCCCCTCTATTTTTAAATCCTAGCTTAGATAAAGCACTAACTCCCCTAACAGCTATCTCAGAGCCCTTTTTATCTCCAGAATAATATAAATCTGTCCCTGTCCATTAGAAGCGTTTAGGTATAGTTCACATATCAAATCATATTTAACTGAATTTGCTATTGGAAGTTTATAGCTTTTTTCTTGTGTCCAGTTGGTAAATCTGCCTTCAGGGCAAACTACTGCATCACAAGTGCACTCTAAATTTCTCTTTGCAGTAATTTAGATATATCTTTTAAATAAATGGCAAATACCAAAAAAATATCGCATTATGATAAAGGCAGCTAAGTATTCAAAAGAAAATGGGTATATAATAGAGCTAAAAGATGGTTACATTAATAATATAACTAATACAAAAATAATTCATGTTAGAAAACTTGATGAACTAAGATTAGCAATAAACAAGAGCAAAAAAATTTAAAAAATTTGAGTAAAAGTGTTATCCGGATAACACTTTTTTTCTATAAAAATTTTGTTACTAACGTGTTACTAACGTAAATAAAAACAGGCGCTTTTATACGAACGTATTCAAAGATTGCAAATACCTACAACCATTGAAAAACCCCGAATACATTGCTGTATCGGGGTTTGATAATTGTCTTAAAATTGGGTATTCCCTATCTCTTAGAGAACTGTGGAGCTCTTCTGGCAGCCTTAAGACCATATTTCTTTCTTTCTTTCATTCTTGAATCTCTTGTCAAGAATCCTTCTGCCTTTAAAGTTCCTCTTAATTCTTCATCAGCTTTTAACAAAGCTCTTGAAATTCCGTGTCTAATTGCACCAGCCTGTCCAGTGAATCCGCCACCTTCAACCTTTACGATCGCATCATACTTGTTTTCATTTCCAGTCAAAACAAGTGGTTGCTTTACGTCTCTTATCAAAGTTTCATAGTTGAAGTATTCTTCAAGATCTCTACCGTTTACTTTTATGTTACCTTCTCCAGCTACAAGTCTAACTCTAGCTACAGAATGCTTTCTTCTTCCTGTTCCGTAATATTGTACATTAGCCATTAATTAATTCCTCCTCTCGATATCCTACTTAACGTTTAAAACCTGTGGGTTCTGTGCTGCATGTGGATGTTCAGCGCCTCTATAAACTCTTAGTCTAGTCATCATTCTAGCTCTTAGTTTGTTTTTTGGAAGCATTCCGCTAACTGCATGAGCAACAACTTCTTCTGGCTTCTTTTCCATCATTTCTTTGTAAGAAATTTCCTTTAATCCACCTACATAACCAGTGTGATATCTGTAGAACTTCTGAGTAAGCTTCTTTCCAGTAAGAACAACTTTATCAGCATTCAATACTATTACAAAATCTCCACCATCAACGTGTGGTGTAAATGTTGGTTTATTTTTTCCTCTTAATACTAGTGCTATTTCACTTGCCAAACGACCTAATGTCTTTCCTTCAGCATCAACTACATACCAGTCTCTCTTAACTTCAGCTGGCTTAGCTATAAAACTCTTCATAAAGACCCTCCTTAACTTTTCCATTGTCTAATCTTATAATGTCTATGTAAAGTCCGGGGCAAAAGTGGACTTATTAACGCATTCTTGTATATTTTACTATCCAAACGTGTATTTGTCAATACTTATGGCTATTATTTTAAGAATATTTTTCCATCGAATTTATATCCAAAATATCCGCTATTCCAGATAACAATCTTCCACTACGTCATAAAGCCCGTTTGTCGTTATTCTAACTTCCGGTATAACTGGTAATGCTATAAATGATAATGAAATAAACGGCTCAATTCCAGCCTCTACTCCCATTTCATGTGCTTTTTTTATCATTCTATGCAATCTTTCATTTACCTTATCACTATTCAAATCACTAATCAATCCCATTATTGGTAGAGGCAGCCTTTCATATACTTTTCCATTTTCAACCAATACATACCCGCCATTCATCTCTTTAATACATTCCAGTGCAATCATCATATCTTCATCATTATCTCCAACGACAATAATGTTGTGCGAGTCATGTGAAACACTTGAAGCAACTGCTCCATTTTCTATTCCGTATCCAAATACCATTGAAGAATGATATTTTTTTGTATCATGATGCCTTTCAACTACTACAACTTTATTACTCTTACTTTGAGTATGTTCAGAAACCTTTACCTTTTTTGTCAATAATTCGTTTTTCACTAGCTGAATTCCATATGTGCTATTTTTAACCTTGAGCATAGATTTTTCAAACCAATCCGCATGAACAGTTTCAACTATTGATTTTGGAAGATTTTCAATATCCTGAGTATACCCATAATCATAGTCTTCTCTGATAAACCTTCCATTATATAAAACTGAATTTATTTTTACATTCTCAAGATCATCCAAAATTACTAGATTTGCTTTTTTTCCTGGCGAAATCATACCAATATCTTTTAAAGAATAACACTGAGCGGGGTTATACGTTGCAATTTTATACGCAGCTATTGGTGGCATTCCCAAAGAAATTGCTTTTCTAATATTAAAGGAAATATGACCGTCCTTTTTGATATCTTCAATATGCTTATCATCCGTACAAAATGTAAATCTCGTCGTATCTGTATTATTTTCTATTATTCCTTTAACAATTTTTTCAAGATTTTTAGCTGCCGATCCCTCTCTAATATGTGCAAACAGTCCATTTCTAACAATTGCTATAGCTTCTTCATATGTTGAACACTCATGATCCGATGAAATATTTGCCATTGCATAAGCAGATAGATTTTTTAGCTTTAGTCCCAGAGCGTGTCCATCTATTGGCATATTTTGAAAAAGCTCCAGTTTATTCAACATAGATGGCTTTAGATTAATAACTGAACCGCAATCCATTACCTCGCCTAATCCAAGAATTCTAGGATGATACATCAATTGCTTCATATCTTGAGCATTCATTACGAAGCCGGAGTCCTCACTATCTTTTGCCGGAACACAAGAAGGCATCATTATGTATACGTCAGCACAAGAATTCTCTGTAGAATCTAGGATATATTTTATACCTATTGAGCCACTGACATTTGCAGCTTCGTGAGGATCAGCTATAAATGTTGTCGTTCCACTCAAAGATGCATGATACACTAGCTCATTTGGATTTGTCATTGTTGATTCAAAATGAAGATGCGAATCCACAAACCCAGGAGAAACAAATTTATCAGAACCGTCAAACTCAATCTCTCCGCTATATTCTCCTATTCCAACTATATATCCATCTTGAATCGCTAAATCTGATTTAATTATTTCTCCTGATTGAACCATTAAAATGTTTATATCTTTTAAAACCAACTCAGATTTTTTATTGCCCAAAGTATAATCCACTAGCTTTTTATAATCCGTAATCTTCATAGCATACCTCCCTTGTTATTTTTTCTAATTCTAGTTAAAAAGATTATAATAAATAATAGGTATTTTTTCAATCCTTAAGATTAATAAACCATATACAATGCATAGTTCTGGTTCACAATTATTATTTTTAATCAATATAAATAATTCTTTATTTTACAACTATATATTCGTATAAATATCCTATTTAAAAACAGTGTTTCAAATATATTTTTAGAAAATAATATTGTACCAAGCAGATATATTTTTATATTATTGAGTAAACAAGTGGAATTTTATGAGAAACAATCTGAAATAGGAAAGGAATACATCGATAAAATAAGAAAGATTAAACATTATACGAATAATACTTGAAAATAACATAGTTAATCCCAAAATAATAGAAATTCTCCTACTCGTTTTCATAAATCCTCCATAAAATATCATTAAATAATATTCGATACATATTGTTATTATAATATCAATTTAACTATATCACTCAAAAACTATTTTTCAATACAATGGCAAAAAATGCTTTTAAATCGGAAATTTTTGCATTATTTCTCAAATTTCCATTAAAATGGGGCGCATATTTTTATACACGCCCAAATTACTTATAGCTTTATAATCTATTTGATCTCTTTCATTGAAGAACAAATGTCAACCGATTTATCTTTTGATATCTTTCTACCTCATACAAAAATCATTGGATTACAACATATGTAAAAATAATCCACATCTTACTTTTGGCTCAAACCACGTTGATTTTGCAGGCATTACATCATCCATATCCGCAATTTTCATCAGTTCTTCAATTGATGTTGGGTACAATGAAAAACCTACTCTCATGCCACCATCTACTCTTTTTTGTATTTCCTCTACACCTCTAATTCCACCGATAAAGTCTATTCTATTATCTTTTTGAGGCTGATTTATTCCCAATATTGGCTCAATCAAAAAATCATGCAATACACTAACATCTAATCTCGCTTTTGGATTGTCTAGCTTGTCAGTATTTTTGAATCTCAGCCTATACCAATCTCCATCTAAATACATCCCATAATTGTACTTGTTTGAAGGCTTATACGGTGTTTTTTCCTTAAATATTTCAAAGTTTTCTTCTATATAATTAATAAAAGTTTTAGCATCCAATCCATTAAGATCCTCGACAACTCTATTGTAATCCATGACATATAGATTTTCCTTTGGAGCTATCATCGCCAAATAGAAGTTAAATTCCTCAGTTCCATCAAAATTTGGATTTTCCTTTCTTTTTTCTAGTGCATACTCTTGTGCTGCTTTTGATCGATGATGACCGTCAGCAATATACAGATTTTTCACTGTTTTAAATGCGTTCTCAACCATGTCAGTTTCCTTCTCATTTAACATCCAGACTGTATGTCTAATTTTATCGTTTGAAATGAAATCATATTCTGGAGCTTCTTTTAGTTTCAATTCGACTATTTTATCTATCGTATCATTTTTGTCGTATGTCAATAGAATTGTTCCAGTATTCGCCCCACAATATCTAATATGATTGATTCTATCCTGAACCTTATCAGGCTTTGTATGTTCGTGTTTTTTTATGATGCCATTTAAGCTGTCATCTACAGAAACACAGCCAACTATTCCTATCTGCTCTCTTGAACCCATAGTTTCTCTGTATATATATAAATGCGGCTCTTCATCTTGAATAAACACACCCTTTTTTATAAATTTTTCCAAGTTTTCTCTAGCTTTTTCATATACCTTTGCAGAATGTATATCCGTATCAGGGGGTAATTCAATCTCTGCTCTATCTATTCTCAAATATGAAAACTCGTTATTTTTAGCTATCTTAAGAGCCTCTTCAGTATTCATCGTATCATACGGTAATTCTGCCACCTTATGAACTATTTTCTTATCGGGTCTTAAAGCTCTAAAAGGTTTTACTGCTACCATTACATCACTCCTCCAACAACATTATTTATTTGAAAGTAATCCTCTATTATCGTGACTATTTCTTCAGCTATTCGTGCTTGTGCCTCCTCTGTTGATGCTCCAATGTGTGGAGTGACAGTCACTTTTGGATTTGTAATCAGCTCCCTCAAAGGCAATGGTTCATTTTCAAAGCAGTCTAAGGCTGCTCCTGCAATACTTCCAGCATCGATTGCTCGTAGCAAATCATTTTCCTCTACTATTCCACCTCTCGCACAATTGATAAAAAAAGCAGTATCTTTCATCATATCAAAGCAATTTTCATTAAACATATATTTCGTATCCGCTGTCAATGGAGTATGAACAGTTATATAGTCGGCATTTTTTAATATTTCTTCAAACGTTGCGAATTTGAATATATCTTCTTTTTCTTCACATCGTACAATATCTGTGTATATAATATCCATACCAAGTTTATGTGCTTTATCTGCAAGAGCTCTGGCAATATTTCCAAATCCGACAAGTCCCAAAGTTTTTCCATTAATTTCACTGCCTTTTAGATTTTTCTTATCCCAAATACCCTCTCCTAATTTCAAATTTGCTATCTTTACATTCCTTGCCAAGACAAGCATTTCGCATAGCACTAGCTCGGCAACTGCATTTGCACTTGCAAAAGGAGTGTTTCTTACTACGATACCTCTATTTCTAGCATATTCTACATCAATATTATCCAAACCAACGCCACCTCTTATTATCAATTTCAATCTACCAGTTTTGGCAGCCTCATCAATAATATTTTCTCTTATTTTTGTTGCAGATCTAACTACAATAACATCTATATTTTTTATTTTTTCTTTTAATTCTTCTTCGTCATAAAATCGTTGTTCAACATCATAACCCATTTCCATCAAATTATTTACTGCATTTATGTCCATTCCGTCTGTTATCAATATCTTTTTCATTTTAAAATCCTCCGTCTAATATAAATTGTTTAAAAATCTAGAATTTAATCATATAAATTAATTAAAATCCTAATATCTCATCAATTGTATTTAATAAATTTTGAATATCTTCAATTTGATAGTCTCCCATATGTGATATTCTAAATGTTTTTTCTTTTAAATCGCCATATCCATTGGCAATTTGCATTCCTTTTTCCATTAATTTTGAATTTAGCTGTGATACGTTTATATTTTGATTGTTCTCTATGACTGTTAAAGTGTTAGACAAATGATTTTGATCAGTAAAAATTTTAAAATGTTTGATAGCCCAAGCTCTTACTGTTTCTGCCATCGCTTGATGCCTTTCGAATCTGTTATCCAGACCTTCATTTAAGATATTGTCAAGTTGATAATCTAATGCGTACATGTGAGATATTGAAGGAGTTGACGGGTATTGATAATTTTTCTTTTTCAAATATTTATAGATATCCAGCAAGTCTAAATAAGTACCTCTAAATTCTACTGTTCCAGCTCTTCTAATAGCCTTTTCAGAAAAAGTACATATTGACATACCGGGTGGTAGACCTAATGCTTTTTGAGTTGATGTAATCAAGATGTCTATTCCAAGCTTATCAACCTCGATTTTTACACCACCTGCAGAACTTACTGCATCGACACAAAATACAATGTTGTCGTATTTTCTTACAACTTCGGCGATTTCCTCAACTGGATTTGTAATCCCTGTAGAAGTTTCGTTGTGCTGAATTGTTATCAAATCGTATTCGCCAGTTGCTAGAACCCTGTCCACCATTTCTGGATCTATCGCTTTTCCCATATCCACTTTGTACAAATCAGCCTTGACATTATTAGTCACTGCCATTTTATACCATCTGTCGCCAAATGCGCCACAGGAGAACACAGCTGCTTTCTTGGATGTGCAGGATCTTATTGCACCTTCCATCAAGCCAGATCCTGAGGATGTGGATAGAAGTATTTCGCTTTCTGTATAGAATAATTTCTGTAACTTTTTGCTAATTGATTCTTGAAGAACACTAGCATCTTTGCTTCTGTGACCTATCATCGGTGTCGCCATCTTTTGAAGGACGTCATCTCTAACATCGATAGGCCCAGGAATAAACAACTTCCTAGTCATTGTTTCGCCTCCTTTTTTCGATAAATTATTTACATGATACATCAATAAAAAAATAATGTCAATAGTTTTTTATATGTTTTTCACAAAAAAATCGACATTATTTCTTGAAAATATTTTTAAACAAAATCAAAATCATTCAAAAATAAGGTATTTTATATTCAATTTTCATTAATATCATTAATACTCCACATATTTTAAAAATAGCCCCTGTGGTGGTGCGGTATGTCCAGCCCTTCCTCTATCTTTGGACTCTATTATTTGTTTCATGCTCTCATCTATTTTTCCCCTACCTATATCAACCATTGTTCCCGCGATAATTCTAACCATATTATATAAAAAACCACTTCCACAGACTTCAATAATCAACAGCTCATCCTGTTCAAAAACGCTGGCATCAAATATTTCTCTCACAGTATTTTTTATTGACGAACCGGAACTCATAAACCCACAAAAATCATGTTTTCCGATTAGAAACTTGACTTCTCTTTTCATCTTTTCAACATCGAGGTCATATTTTACCTGATACGATATATCCTTCAAGAAGGGACTTCTAATTTTCGATCTGTATATTTGATACCTATATGTTTTTCTTTTTGCAGTATGTCTGGAATGGAAATCCCCAGCCACTTCTTCAGCACTTAACACTGATATATCTTTGGGCAGTCTGTTATTCAATATCTCTGGAAATTTTTCAGTCGGAATTGTCGTATCAACCTTAAAATTTGCCACTTGACCCAATGCGTGAACACCTGCATCGGTTCTACCAGATCCAATAACTTCGATATCCTTCAAACTGAATACAGATTTGCAAGCAAATTCCAATTCACCTTGAATCCCCAAACTATCCTTTTGCTTCTGCCAACCATTAAAATTTTTACCATTATATGCAACTATTATTTTGATATTTTTTTCACTCATATATTCTATCCATTTCCCAAATTTATTTACTTCTCTCTTTTTATTTGATTCTAATCGTATAGTTTTTATTTGCTTCTCTTTATTTTATTTGATTCTAATCGTATAAATTTTTTTCTTCTCTCTTTTGCTTTATTCTCGTTGTATAAGTAATTATATCTCATTTAAGACTGTTTTTTTAGTATATTTTTAAAAATACTGTATATTTAACATAAATTTCTGTATCTGAATAGGTTCTAACAATGATATAATAATATTTATAAATAAACTAAAAATATTTTCACGAGAGGCAAAGGTATGAAAAAAAATATGTTGTTTGGGAGTACTCTTTCTCATTCGCTATCACCAGAAATTCATAAATATATCTACAATATTATCGGCTATGAGTCCACCTATGAATTAGCTGAGTTTAGAGAAAATGAGCTTCAAAAATATATTGAAAAATTATCAAAATTTGATATCAACGCAAATGTTACAATCCCTTACAAGGAAAAGGTCTTGCCCTACCTAGATTTTTTGGATGAAAAAGCACAAAGAATTGGATCAGTAAATACCATCAAATCCGAAAATGGAAAGCTGTTTGGATATAATACAGACTACTATGGACTTTCTGAAACACTGAAACACTACAATATTTCTGGCAAATCTTTTTTGGTTTTGGGATATGGTGGTGCTGCGAAAACCGTCATACAGTATCTCATAGACAATAATGCTGAAAGAGTTTTTGTAGCGACAAGGAAAAAAGAATTGCATAAAAAATTGATTGATAATGAACAAACAAAACTATATGAAAATACACAAGCAAAATCGTATGAGAATGCGCAAATAAAAGAGTGTAATATCAATGAAAAAATAGAGTTCATTTCCTATTCTGACATATATAATATAAGTGGCTTCGGTATTATAAACACAACTCCAATAGGAATGCACCCAAATATACGTAACTGCCCAGTATCACCATATGTTTTCAAAAATTTCAAATTGGCTCTCGACTTGATATATATGCCTATACGAACATCTTTTTTGATATGTGCAGAAAATGCCGGACTGACTGTAATTAATGGCTTGAAGATGCTAGTTTATCAAGCCATAAAAGCCATAGAAATTTGGACTGGAATTGAAATGACTATCTCACAAAAAAATGATATTTTTGCACATTTCGACTCAAAGTTTTCCGTAATTTCAAAGATAAAGGGAGATTCGGATTTAACCAAAGACCCCATATTCATTATAGGGCTTCCAGGCTCTGGAAAAACCACACTAGGCAAGTCACTATCAAAAAAATTAGACTTTAATTTTATTGATTTGGATGACTATATCGAATCGAAAACAAATATGAAAATATCTGAAATATTTTTACTCGGTGAGTCTGAATTTAGGAAAATTGAAAAATTGTCACTACAAGAGGCTTCAATGGCAAAAAACACTGTAATTTCCACTGGCGGTGGCGTAGTTGTCACACCTGAAAATAGAGAGCTTTTGTCAAAAAAGTCAAACGTAATATATATCGATAGGTCTTGTGAGGACATATTGTCAGATGTAAATTTACAAGACAGACCTTTATTAAAGGACAACCCCAATAGAATTTATGAAATTTATAAAGAAAGGAAGGACTATTATTCTTCGCTTTGCAACTACAAAATAGTAAATGATGGTTCTATAAACGATTTGGTAGAAAATGCATTGAAAGTGTTGGCTAGCAAAGAGGAAGATTATTAAGTTAAGAATATATGAACGATATCAATAAGAAAAAAGGAATTTTAATGATGATTTTTGCCACATTATTTTGGGGCATTATGGGGATTTCAAGTAGATTTTTGAACCAAATATCCTATACGTCAATGGAAATAGCATTTATCAGAACCTTTACCTCTGCCATACTTACAACTTTTTTTGTCATGGCAACAGATAAGAACAGCTTCAAGATAAATTTCAAGGGTTTATTATTTTGCTCTTTTTATGGGCTGCTGACATTTTCATTTGGAATCTCTCTATACAGCATATCGGTCTCTAGAATTCCGATTTCTGTAGCTACAATACTAATGTTTTCAAATCCGATTTGGGTAACATTTTTTAATTATGTATTTTTTAAAGAAAGGATTTCAGCCAAAACTACAGTGATAATTGGATTTTGCATTTTTGGCTGTATGTGCATTATAGATATTTTTTCAACAGGTGGAAATAATCTAGATATGATTGGAATAATCACCGGTGTTGGAAACGGGATGACCTTTGCACTTCAGATTGTATTGCCAAAGTTTGTCGAAAATAAGATATCTAAATCATCAATCTTACTTTATGGTTTCTGGAGTGCCTCGATTTGTCTGTTGTTTTTTATAGATCCAGCAAAAATGATAATGAAGGTTACAACGTCATCCAATATGCTTTTCTACTTGGCAAATATACTATCTATTGGTGCACTATCTACATTTGTAGCGAATACCTTCTATGTGAAATCGACGCAATATATAGGCACTGCACTTCCAAGCATGATGGTAGCACTGGAACCTGTTTTTGCCAGCATAATAGCATTTTTCGTATTCGGTGAAAATATGAAACCGATACAATTTATTGGAGCTTTTATTGTCATATTGTCCGTATTTGCTATGGAATTGGATATCAAACAATTAGCGTCACACCTTACTAGAACTACCTCGTAGACAAAAAGTAAGTATAAATTAAGTTTTATTTGTAAAATATTAAGTGGACAAGTCTATTTATAATTATTTTCTAAAAAAAGAAAATAATCTAAAGGTAATATTATATTACCTAGCGCCATACTGGTCGATACCAGTTAACGAGGACGAAGTTTTCGAATTTTAGGCGGGTGCTTCGCGGTGTTCTACCATCGTCAGGATTTCAACAAAACCCAGAGTGATCTAGGCACAAAGTGAAATTCACGTAGCAGACTTGTTCCAAAAAAATATATTAAAAAGTTTTGGAGGAACAAAATATGTGTGGAATCGTTGGTTATTTAGGAAAAAGAAATGCATCTGACGTTATCGTGGATGGATTGGCTAAATTGGAGTACAGAGGTTATGACTCGGCTGGTATTGCAATCAATACTGGAGATAATTTAGAAATAAGAAAATTCAAGGGAAGACTTGCTGTTTTGGCTGACAATCTTGAAAAAGACAATGTAATCGGTAATGTTGGTATAGGTCATACTAGATGGGCAACTCATGGTGAACCATCAGATGCGAATGCGCATCCTCATTTCAATAAGGATATGACACTAGCAGTGGTTCACAATGGTATTATCGAAAACTACCTGCAACTAAGAGAGCAATTAGAAGCTGAAGGTGTTGTTTTTAAATCAAAAACTGATACAGAGGTGGTAGTTCACCTTTTAGACAAATATTACGAAGGAAACCTATTGGATGCTGTTTTTAAAACTATTTCCGATTTAAGAGGAGCTTATGCACTTTGCATAGTTTCGGCAGACCACGACAATGAATTGGTAGCTGTAAGAAAGGATAGCCCTCTTATAGCTGGATTAGGGGAAGATGAAGCATTTATTGCGTCAGATATTCCTGCCCTATTAAAATATACAAGAGACGTATATTATCTTGACAATGGAGAAATCGTCCATGTAAAAGATAACAAAGTCAAGATTTACGACTCTGAAAGAAATGAAGTAGATAAACCGCTAATTCATGTTACATGGGATATAGAATCGGCTGAAAAAGGTGGTTATGATTGCTTTATGGAAAAGGAAATCTTTGAACAGCCGGACGGAATTAAACATACACTGGAAAGAAGACTTGATGAGTCTGGAAAAATAGTATTAGATGACATTCATATAGACAAATCATACCTTGACTACATTAATAAGATTTATATAATAGCTTGTGGTACGGCATACAATGCAGGAATTTTAGGAAAAACTGCTATGCAAAAATGGATGGGAATACCTGTAATTACTGATATAGCATCAGAATTTAGATATAACCAAAACTTTGTAGACGAAAAAACCTTGGTTATTTTGGTAAGTCAATCTGGTGAAACTGCCGACACACTTGCAGTTTTAAGAGATTCCAAAAAGAAGGGTGCAAGAGTTCTAGCAGTTACAAATGTAGTAGGATCATCTATTGCCAGAGAAGCAGATGATGTATTCTATACTTGGGCTGGTCCAGAAATTGCCGTAGCATCAACAAAGGCATATACTACTCAGATAGTCGCACTATATATGATAGCCTTAAACTTTGCCCTTGAAATGGAAAAGATTTCTGAAGCAGAATACTTCGATATTATTGATAAAATGAAAGAAATACCATCAAAGGTTCAAGAAGTATTAGACAACAGAGATTATATCAACGTAATAGCAGATGAAATAGTGGGTTCTGAGCACGCTTTCTTCTTGGGAAGAGGCGTTGACTATGCTCTTGCAATGGAAGGTTCTTTGAAACTAAAGGAAATATCTTATATTCATGCAGAAGCATTTGCTGCCGGTGAACTGAAACATGGTACAATTGCATTGGTCGAAGATGGAACACCGATTATTTCGATAGCAACTCAGCAGAATCTTTTTGAAAAAATGGTTTCAAATATGGAAGAAGTGAGGGCAAGAGGTGCATATGTAGTTGCTATTTCTCAAAAGCACAACAAAGAGGTTGAAAAAGTATCCAATAGAGTTATTTACATACCAGATAGTGAGGATATACTTTCTCCAATAATTGCTGTTATACCTATGCAGCTATTGGCGTTGACAGTTTCTTCAAAGAGAGGATTGGATGTGGACAAGCCTAGAAACCTTGCAAAGTCAGTAACTGTTGAATAAATTTACAATATAAAACAAAAATTGAACTAAAAATTGATATCAGTTTTTGATACAAAAAAATATTAAAAATCAAAAAAGTAAAAAAACTTATTATAGATAATTTAATTAACTTTTTTAAGTAGTATAAGGGTCTTATTGCTCTAAAGTTATTTATTATTAGTAATCTAACTAATAATGATAAACTCTGCGCAATTTGACCCTATTTTTTTTATATTGTATAATGTTATAAATTGTTTTCAATTATTTTTATCGATACAATTTAATATTTTTGAGGAGGTTCCATTATGAGAAAAGCAATAAGAATTTTTTTTACACTGATAGTCGTCAGTAGCTTTCTTTTACTGCCAAATATTTTTTCAAGAGCATTTGCCGAAGAAAAGGAAATTGTTTTCGCTGATTCAGGGTGGGATAGTATAAAGCTACATAATGCTATTGCAGGGTACATATTGTCTGAGTTGTATGACTATTCATGGAAAGAAATACCGGGTTCATCTACAATAATGCACGAATCTCTGAAATCTGGTGAGATTGACGTAATAATGGAGGCATGGACCGACAATATTTCCGATTACAAACTTGATAAAAAAAATGGTAAATTCAAGGAGCTAGGAACAAATTATGCAGACAACCGTCAAGGGCTGTATGTTCCAAGATATGTTATTGAAGGAGATAAGGATAAGGGTATCAAACCACTGGCTCCAGAACTAGAATATGTATGGGATCTGGAAAAGTATTCAAGTATTTTCAAAGATTCTGAGGATTCTTCAAAAGGTCGGATTTATGGTGCCATTCCTGGCTGGGATGTAGACACCATTCTATACAACAAATACAAACACTATAAGCTTGATAAAATGTATAATTATTTTAGACCGGGTTCGGACTCAGCTCTATCAGCGGCATTGACATCTGCCTATGACAAAGGTGAACCGATTGTGGCATATTATTGGGAGCCAACTTGGCTAATGGGTAAATATGATTTCGTCTTGCTAAAAGACAAGGACTATTCAGAATCTGGATATAGAAATGGTGAAACAGCTCTTCCTTCAGTAAACGTAACGGTCGCTGTTAGCAACGAATTCTATAAAAATAACAAAGATGCTGTCAGTTTTTTAAGCAAGTACCAAACATCGAGTGATCTTACAAGTGAAGCATTGGCACATATGCAAGATACAAAGGAAAATTATGAAAATACTGCAAAATGGTTTCTAAAAAAGCATCCCGAATTGTTGACAAAATGGCTTAGCAAAGATAATGCAGAAAAGATAAAATCATCACTTGGCGAGTCGAATAACAATAATTTGACATCACTGTTGTATGATTTTCCAATTAGAATAAATTTTGATATTAACAGCATTGACAATTCAGTCAGAAGCTTCAGCGTCAAGCATAAAGGATTTTTTGATGGTATTCGAATATTTTTACTAAGCTTTGTTACTCTTATTCAAAAGATATTGGATATAATACCATGGCCAGTACTGTTGTGTTCAGTATATTATGCGTCTTTCAAGGCTTCAAGAAAGCATAGAAAAGCACTAATGTACGTGCTATTTCTATCTCTGATAGGTATCTTTGGATTATGGTCACATATGAATGAAACCTTATCTATTGTCATAGCTTCAGTAGTAATCTCGCTATTACTTGGTTTCCCTATAGGTATCTTGGTATCTATCAGTGATAAGCTAAACAAAGTAATGAGACCGATCTTAGACACTATGCAAACAATGCCTGTGTTTGTTTACCTTATACCAGCTCTACTATTCTTTGGTTTGGGTAAGGCTCCGGCAGTTATTTCAACAACCATTTATGCCATAGTACCTGTAATAAGAATGACATCTCTTGGAATCAGACAGATAAATAAGGAAGTTATTGAGGCTTCTCAATCATTTGGTTCAACAAAACTCCAATCTCTAGTAAAGGTTGAAATTCCACAAGCTCTACCTACGATTATGACTGGTATCAATCAGACAATCATGATGGCTATGTCAATGGTTGTAACAACGTCTATGATAGGTGCCACTGGTCTTGGAATGGATGTTTTGATTAGTGTAAATAGAGTTGAAATAGGCAAGGGAATTATCTCGGGTTCGGCAGTTGTAATAATTGCTATTATCCTAGATAGATTAACACAGGGTCTAGTTAGAGATGAGGTGAAGAAATAATGGGAAAAATATTAGAGGTAAGAGACTTATATAAGCTTTACGGTGGAGAAAAAAAGCAAGCTGTAAAACTTGGAAAAGAAGGTAAAGACAAGGCTGAAATATTTAAAGAAACAGGAGTTACAACGGCTTTATGGAACATAAATCTCGATATTAACGAAGGTGAAATCTTCGTAATTATTGGACTCTCCGGCTGTGGAAAATCTACACTAATCAGATGCTTCAACTTATTAAATAGACCTACCTATGGTTCGATAACATTCAAAGGCAAGAACATAAATAAGATGAGTAAAAAAGAAGAGTACGAATATAAGAGAAACCATATTGCTATGGTATTTCAAAATTTCGGATTACTCAGCCATAGAAATGTAATTGGCAATGTAGAATATGGATTGGAAATAAAGGGTGAGAATAAAGAAGAGAGAAGAAAAAAGGCACTAGAAATGATACATCTTGTCGGACTAGATGGCTTGGAAAATACTCCTATAAATAACCTATCTGGTGGTATGAAACAAAGAGTTGGTATTGCCAGAGCATTAGCGAACAGTCCTGATATATTGTTGATGGACGAACCATTCTCTGCTCTAGATCCATTGGTAAGGAAAGATTTGCAGTTCCAATTGCTCAGAATAAAGAAAAAAGTCAATAATACAATAATATTCATCACTCATGACATAAATGAGGCTTTTAAAATCGGAGACCGAGTCGCCATAATGAAAGACGGAAAAATCATTCAAATTGCAACGCCAGAAGAGATGACCACCTCTCCAGCAAACGAATATGTACAAAACTTTATTGAAAATGCTGACAGGAAGAAGGTCATCAGCGTAAAGAACATCATGATATCTCCAAGCTCATTGATAAAGGTAAAGGATAGTCCTTCATTTGCAATTTCTGTCATGAGAAACAATAGTATATCTTCAGCTTATGTTGTTTCAGAGGATATGGAATATCTTGGCGTAATCACTATTGAAGAAGCCATAAAGGCAAAAAATCAGAATTTAAAGATTGCTGATATCGTAAACGGAAACGTGGATAAAATATCTCCAGATACAAGAATTAGCGATATTATCGAGTTATCAGCAAATGCCAAATATCCGATTGGTGTGGTCGATGATGACAATACACTTGTAGGCATCGTGACAAAAGCTGACGTGCTATCAGCAGTATAATATGGCTGTATAATATTTGTTAAATAGCAAGGTACAAAAGGCTCGTATCAATAGCTTAAGCACTATTAATACGAGCCTTTTTAATAAACATATATTACTGAACGAGTATATATACAATTTTGTTATAAGTATCTTTATTTATGCGTAGAAACAATGCACATATTGCCCACTATTTCGAGGCTTTTTTCACCAGCTGGTACAATAAATGAGTCAGCCAAGTTGACTTTATACTCATGACCATTCAATATTATCTTTCCATCCCCCTTAATGACATTCATCAGATAATATCCATCTTCAAGAGATACCTTCAATCTATCCTTACAATCGTATTTTGAAACTGAAAAGAATTTTGTCTTCAAAAAATCTGTAATAGTATTTTTACCGATTTCTTTTACAGCATATTCTAGCTTTGGAGCATCTCCTGGTATATTAGAAACCTCGATAGATTTCTCTATATGTAGCTCCCTCTTATTTCCATAGTCATCAACTCTATCATAATCGTACACTCTGTACGTGGTATCTGAGCTTTGCTGGACTTCAAGAATCACAATTCCCTTACCAATTGCGTGCACAGTTCCATGAGGCACATAGAAAAAATCGCCCTCTTTTACCTCGACACGCCTCAGTAAATCATCCCATTTTCCACTCTCACACATCTGAGCTAGCTCTAATCTTGTTTTGGCATTATGACCATATACTATCTCTGCACCTTCGTCCGCAGAAACAATATACCAACATTCTGTCTTACCTAATTCATCTCGTCCCTCATGTTTAGACGCAAAATCATCATCGGGGTGAACCTGAACCGATAAATTATCAGAGGCATCGATCAATTTTATCAACAGAGGAAACTTTTTGTCTACAGATAAACTATCATTACCATCAATTTTTGAGTTGAATATTTCTGGATTAGTTGCGAAAATCTCATCCAAGCCTTTACCCTTCAACCATTTTGGAGAAGTAACCTCAGTTATTCCATTTTTGTGAGCACTTATCAGCCATGCCTCTCCGACATGATTGCTTTCAGTTTTCATCAACAATTCCTCACGCAGCTTTCTGCCACCCCAAATTTTATCCTTCAAGACAGGTTTTAAAAAAATTAATTCCATTACTCTACCTTTCTCTTATTTTCCAAAAAGGCTCTTTATTCCTCTCGCCATTATTTGAATAACAGATTTAGACCTTAATATCCTATCCACGCTTACATACTTACTTACGGTTCTTAGTAGGAGCTTGTTATCCTTCGCTGAAAATGAATATTTTCCATTGTTTTTTGTAAAAATAACAAACCTGTTAATATGCTTTCCAAAAATAACTGATGCTGATATATAATCTATTTCATTCCAAGGAATTTGAATATTATCCTCTACATTTCTGTCATTATAGTATTCAAAGGATTTATCGCCTATCATTATTTTCCCATAATTTGCCAACCCCGTATAGGAAGTTGCTTTCATAGTTAGATCAACTCTAGTATTCAACGACTGTGCCATAATTTTTCCCTCTAATTATATTTCCCATAGATAAAAGCTCGGAAAAACCGAGCCTATCTTTATTACATTATTCCTAATACACGTGAAATTATTCCAACACCAAATAAAGCAAGTATTATCACAATAGGAGATACCTTCTTTTTCAATAACCAACAGCAGAACAAAGTCAATAGAACTGCTGCAAAACCAGGGATCAATGAATCCAAGTTTTGTTGTAGTGTTGTAACCTTATCAGGGTTTAAACCAGTTGCACCTAGAGAACTATACTGTTCTAGAGCAGCTTTGATACCGTCTGTACCAGCTGGAAGGCTTGCCCAGTCAATATAAGCACCCTTAGACTGCTTTACAGTTGAAACTACTGATGTAAAACTGATACTTACCCATCTTTGAACAAGAGCACCTATAATAAACATACCTAGAATTGATGCCCCCTGAGTTATCTTTCCTAACAGACCACCTGACAAGTCTTTTGTGATTGTAGTACCAACTTTATAACCGAATTCCTGAGTGTACCACATAAATCCAAAACGCATAATATTCCACACAAAGAAGAATAAAAGTGGACCTGCAATACTACCACCTAATGCAAGAGATGCTCCCAATGCACCAAGTATCGGACGAGCAGTAAACCAGAATACAGGATCACCTACACCTGCCAAAGGTCCCATCATCCCTATCTTAACACCCTGAATAGCAGCATCTTCTACTGGAACACCATTTGCTCTTTCTTCTTCAAGCGCTAATGTTACCCCCATTACTGGTGAAGACACATATGGATGAGTATTATAAAATTCAAGATGACGCTGCAAAGCTGCCACTTGATCTTCTTTATTTGGATATAGCTTTTTAATGGCTGGTATTATTGAGAATGCCCAACCACCATTTTGCATACGTTCATAGTTCCAAGATCCTTGAAGATATTGGTGACGTAATGCAACTGAAAAACGTTCCTTTTTTGATAACTGAATTTTCTTTTCCATATTCACTTCCTCCTTCAAGTCTAATAATCGTTTAATATATCACCAAGTGGATCACCCGAACCTGATCCTCCACCTGAAGAACCAACTGAATCCTTTAAACCAAGGTATATTAAGGCAATACTTACACCGATTGCTCCAAGTGCAATTAATGTCAACTGGTTGATAGCAGCCAAAGCAAAGCCTAATACAAAGAATGGCCACACTTCTTTTGTTGCCATCATATTTATAACCATTGCATAACCAACTGCGGCAATCATTCCACCACCTACAGCCATACCGCCCTTTAACCATTCAGGCATCAAGTTTAGAGCCTCTGTAACAATATCTGGTGGCACAATACAAAGAGCCAATGCAGGTATTGCTATACGAAGACCTTGCATACATATTGCTACAATATGCCACATTTCAATTCCCCTTATATTCCCTTTTTTGGCATTAGCATCCATAAAGTGAACTATAGGAATTGACAAAGTACGGCAAATCATTGTCAAGAAAAGACCTGCTACTGATAGCGGAACTGCAAGAGCTATTGATGTATTAATAGCATTTTGAACATTTACATCTCCACCCTGCAAACCTAATACCATAATTATTGCTGATGCTACAGAAGCAAGAGCCGCATCTGGCGCAACTGCTGCACCAACATTTGCCCAACCAAGAGCAATCATCTGAAGTGATCCACCAAGTATAATTCCTTCTCTAAGATGTCCACTTACCAATCCAATTAATGTACAAGCCACTAGTGGTTGATGGAATTGGAACTCATCCAATATACCTTCAATACCAGCTAGAAAGGCAACTAAAACGATTAATACTATCGTAATTCCAGACATAATTACACCCTCCTATTATTTAGATAACTCATTTTTCGCTTTTTTCAATATATGTTCGATGCTTTCAGGTGAGTCTGAAGGCACTTTACGAACATCTATTTCCACACCTAACGAAATCAATTTTTCAATTGACCTAACATCTTCCATATCCATTGCAACAGATCTAGTTATTGCGACCTTTCCAGTAGAGTGTGCAATTGAACCCAAATTCAATGTTTTAATGCTTACTCCACCTTCAATTGCCCTTAATGCATCCTGTGGATTTTCGAACAATAGCAATGCCTTCGTATTACCAAAACGAGGGTCCTTGTCAACCGCTATCATCTTGTCAATCGGAACGACATTTGCTCTAACACCTGGAGGTGCAGCCTGTTCAATCATATTCTTTCTTAAATCATCCTTTGCAACAGCATCTGAAACAGCTATAATCCTATTTGGTCCTACTGATTTTGTCCATGCTGTGGCAACCTGTCCATGCAATAAACGAGTATCAATACGAGCCAATACATATTTAATCTTTCCATCTCCAATAACAGTTCCTTCTGGAATAGATCCCTGTGGTGCTACAGGTACATTACTTGCCACTTCTTCAACCTTTGGCTCTAACGAATCCGGTTTCGCTTTTACGCCATCTCTACCAGCACCTAAAATATAACTCGCAATTTCGTGTGCTGTTTCCATTGAAAAACGCGCGCCATAAGCCTCGATCAGCATAGGTAAATTCATACCTGAAACGATCGCCCACTTATCTTCCTTTCCTTCAAGAAGTGCACTTGCCTGATTAAAAGGTGTTCCTGACCATAAGTCAGTTAAAAATAACACTTCATCTTGATTCTCAAATGAAGCGATGGCTTCTTGCATTTTGACTTTGATATCTTCAGGACCTTCACTTGGCATTAAAGTACAAGTTTTTACATTTTCCTGTTCCCCAAAAATCATTTTTGAAGTTTGATACAGTCCCTCTGCAAATTCACCATGACTAGCAATAATAATTCCTACCATAATCAACTACCCTTTCTAGAAAATTACTAAAAAACTAATAAAATATATAAAAAATAAATTCCACTTTAAAAATTAAACTTTAAAAAAATTACAGAAAAATTTTTAATTAATATTTTATCAATTTTACACATGCCTCGATACTTATAAAATTTTTTTCAGAAAAATTACACTTGGCAAACGTACTGTAATAAACATTTTCCCAAATATGTTTTAAAATGAAAATGATAAACTTTTATATTCGTATCATAATCATTATATTACAACCTTGAAATTAAGTCAACAGGCTATTTTTTCTTTAAGAATAAAATTACATCAGCCAAATTTTGTCCCACAAACTCCACCATCGACAAAACAATTTCATTTGGTTCAATCAAATCTGGAATCATTATCGATTTCATTCCTGCTCTATTGGCACCTATTACACCATTTAATGAATCTTCAAGGACCAGACAGTTTTTAGGCTCAATATTCAGCTTTCTTGCCGCCAATAAAAATACATCTGGATTAGGCTTTCCTAATTCAACTTCTTCACCACTCGCAATGGCATCAAAAAAATGCTCCAATCCATGCTTTTCCAAATTGTTATAAATATCTGATATTCTTCCAGATGATGCCAAACCAATCTTATAATCATTATCCTTCAAAAATTGCAATACTTCATCAACAAAAGGCTTTTTCTTCGATCCTACAGTCTTCAATATATTTTCAACATATTTTATTTGTTCATCAACCAAGATTCTCCCGTCAATTTTAGGATTGTCTTTATAATATTCTGCATAAAATTCACGTGCATCCTCTGTCGTCTTTCCAATTACATGGTATGTTTCTTCAATTGACATATCGATTCCACATTTTGATGCAGAATATATTAACCCCTCACTGTACAATAACTCTGTATCAAAAAGTAATCCATCCATATCAAAAATAACTGCTTTTATCATATTTGCCTCCTAATGATTTGTATCTATATAATAAGCTCATTCTTATTATTCACATATCTTATAATAACTCTCAATTATTATTCATATAGCGCCTCTTGTATATCTCTTGATTTTTGAATAATAAATGAGATTATCTCTGTTATATAATTCTCATACTCACTATTTATCACCGCTGATTTTACATTCTCCAGTACACGTTTTTCCCTCTCTGCGTCATAAACATTGGCGTCATTCTTCATTTTTATCCTTCCAATTTGGATAGAATTATTCATTCTATCTTCAAGTAATGATACTATCTCTCTATCTATTTTTTCTATGTTTTTTCTACATTCCGACAATTCTTCTGGTATATTAGCTTTATCGGTTACAGCTCTTTTTTTCATCATATTTCATATCACTCCCATTTTTTATATAAAACTCAAAACATTTAAACCATCATATTTCAAATTCTTAGAAATGCAACATATTATAACCATCACATACGACTTTACTTGGCTATGCGACGTAATTGCAACGTAAGTACAACATAATTGATATATATACATATATTTTTTTTATTTATTTACAACATATTTACAATATCATATCCAGAATTGCGATTGCCGTCACTGCCTCAACAACAGGTAACACTCTTGGAACAATCACAGCATCATGTCTTCCATTTATCGATAATTCAACATTTTCTTTTTTTAAAAAATCTATTGTCGACTGAGCCTTTGAAATCGATGGTGTCGGCTTTACTGCCACTCGAAAAACAATAGGCATACCGTTTGAAATTCCACCATTTATACCGCCATTATAGTTTGTTTTGGTTTTTACTGCTTCATCTTCAATAAATATTTCATCATTTGCCTCTGAGCCCAACATTTTCGATATATCAAAGCCAGCACCAAACTCTACTCCTTTTATTGAAGGAATTGAAAAAAGAATACTAGACAGCACCGACTCTATTGATTCAAAAAATGGATTGCCCACTCCTGCACTTAAACCAATAACTGAACATTCTATCATACCACCCAAGGAATCTCCTGTAGACCTTGTATTTTCAATTTCAGAAATCATTTCCTCTCGCAGACTTTCTCTCAGTATTGGAAAATCAGCCTTTGCCAATTTATCAAATGATGCTTTACACATATCCTCTGAGTTAAATCTTCTATCCTCGATCTTTCCAATGCTATTGATATGAGCTCCAATAAAAATACCTCTCTTTATCAGTATTTGCTTTGCAATTGCCCCTGCGAAAACAATTGGAGCTGTCAATCTACCTGAAAAATGACCACCACCTCTATAATCATTAAATCCAGAATACTTTACAAATGCTGTGAAGTCTGCGTGACCAGGACGTGCTATCGACTTCATCATATCATAGTCTCTCGATATTTTATCAGTATTTTTTATTATTACAGTCATCGGCGCTCCCGTTGTCTTTCCATTGAAAATCCCTGTTACAATTTCAGTTCTGTCAGGTTCCCTTCTCCCCGTTGACATACTTCCACCTTTTGATGAACGTCTCGACATTTCAAAGAATATCATTTCATCATCCAGTTCAACACCACTAGGAATACCATCGATAACGATACCTATACACTCTCCATGCGATTCTCCAAATATCGTTATTTTAAAGTTTTTCCCCCAAGTCGCACTCACTGATATCACCTCCAAGTATTTTATAATCCTTCCAAAAATATGGGTAAGATTTAGAAACACATTGTGCATTCCTTATTATTACAGGACAATGATGCACTGTTGCAGCAATAGCCAACATCATTGCGATTCTATGATCGTTATGACTAGAAACTCGAATTAGATCATCATCCATTTTGCCGTTATCTTTTCTTGAAAGGCTTCTATAATTTATTTCCATACAAAACCTACCACCGAAAATACCACTCTCAATATCATATCCCAATTTTTTCAACTCCTCAACAGTGCTTTCCAGTCTATCTGATTCCTTTATTTTCAATCTGTCGAGATTTTCGACCCTACACCTTATATTGGATCTTGAAAACAACAGTGCCAGAATAGGAATAATATCTGGAATCTGACTCCCATCCAAAACAAACGTGTTGTCAATGATATCGGAAAAAATCATATTATCATCCAAAACTTTGAAATCTTTAATTATTCCTAAAATTGCTCTATCTCCTTGATTAGATGGCACGTCAATTCCGTCTATTTTAACATGGCTACCCAATTCGTTTGCTACAGCAAAAAAAGCAATTTGAGAAAAATCCGACTCAATTGCCAGCTGGCTAGGCTTATAACTTTGATTGCCAGATATCCTAAAAATTCTATGCCCCTCATTTTCAATACCAACACCAAACTTTTCCAAAGTATCAATGGTCAAATCAACATATGCTTTTGATTGAAGCTCTCCGAATACTTCTATTTCAGTATCAAAATCAAGCAATGGCAAATAAAACAAAAGTCCCGAAATAAATTGAGAGCTCACACCACCATCAATATAAAGTTTCCTATTCTTTAAACCTTTATTTTCTCCAATAATAATGGAATTATTGTCAATTTTAAACTCAATACCTTCATCCTTAAAAATATTGAAATATACATCCATAGGTCTATTTATCAGATTTCCATGAGTAATAAATTCTGTTTTTTTTCCAAAAAGTAGGGAAATTGGCATCAAAAATCTCAAGGTTGAACCCGACTCCCCGCAAAAAATGCTATATTTTTTTTCTTGCGTATCATTAACAATAGCCTCGGTTCTATCAAGCGTTCTTGCACTTTTTTCCCTATAAAAGATACCTTCAATTACCACTTTTCTTTTGAATTTTTCAATTTTTGCACCAAATTCTATCATTGCATCTATTGTAGCATCAATATCATCTGAAAAATCAACATTGGATATCTCACTTACCCCATCCGAGAGAGAGGCACAAATTATCGCTCTATGCCCTATGCTTTTTGACGAAGGGGGATAATAATATCCACTCAATTTTTTGGGATTTATCTTAATATCCACCTAAAAGCCCTCCTCTAAAAAAATCCATCTCCACGTCCATTATCTTTGATTCTCCAATATCATTTACCAACACAATTTTAATTTCGCCATCGATATTTTTCTTATCATGCTTGATAAACTCTAAAAGATCTTCATCTAATATTTTTTCATCAAATACTGGTAATCCATATTTCTCAATTAGCGTATGAATCGAATTGAACAACTCCTTTGATATTAGATTTTGACCTACTGCCAGCTCTGAAATACGGTGCATACCAATAGCAACGCCTTCTCCATGTGTGTACCTTTCATAAGAATAATATGATTCTATTGCGTGCCCCAAGGTATGACCAAAATTTAAAATCATTCTCTCTCCCTTGTCAAACTCGTCATTTTGAACAATATTTTTCTTTATATTACAACACCTAGCAATAATAGTCTCCATATCATTCTGTATGGAATCAATGTCGTTTTTTGATAATATTTCAAATAGCTCTCTATCCTTTATTAATGCGTATTTTATCACCTCTGCCATACCATCTCTAAAAACTCTATCATTTAAAGATTTCAAAAAATAAGGATCTATCACAACCAATTTTGGTTGATAAAAAGTTCCAACAAGATTTTTCCCAAGCTCTAAATTTACACCAGTTTTTCCTCCGACGCTACTATCTACTTGAGAAAGCAATGTAGTTGGTATATTTATAAAATCAATTCCTCTCATATATATTGAAGAAACAAATCCCGACAAATCGCCGACAACTCCGCCACCAATCGCAATTATCAAATCTCCTCTTCCAATATTCTTTTTCACAAGTTGATTAATAATTAACTCAGCGGAAGAAATACTCTTTGATTCCTCACCAGGATCCACTATATTTATACAATATTCTATGCTTAGTGCTTCAATTGTTTTTTCAATTTTTGTTCCGTACTCATTCCACACATTTTTATCTGTTATTACAAAAACCTTTTGAGGATTTAATCTCTCCTTTATCAATTTATCCAAATTTGAAAAAATACCTTTTTCAATTATAATATCATAGCTCGATAATTTAGTTTGCACATTTATTTTCAAAATAACACCTCCTGGATAAACAGTTACTGACTACCATTTCAATCTATCTATAGTTATAATAAGCTATAAGACTATTTTTGTAAAGTTGGTTTTAGATATGATAGTGTCTACCTTATAAAACGTGTTGGAAGTAGCTATATGTTTGTGGTATAATATAGGTTAGCGAAGTTTAGGTATTTATTTAAAATAAATATAAATTTCTGATAAATAATACAAAAAATTTCCATAGTTATCAAAATAGAAAATATTATGGAATTTTATTTGTGTAAATTTATGTAAAATGATTTGGTGGTGAAAAACATGAATAGTATAATCAAGGTTGATAATTTGACATTTGAATATATTAGCGAAGAAAAATCACACCGTGCTATAGATAATTTGAATTTAGATGTGAAAAGAGGCGAATTTGTGGCAATAATCGGTCATAATGGTTCTGGAAAGTCGACTCTATCAAAAAATCTAAACGCAATACTTTATCCAACCAATGGTGATATTGTAATAGACGGTATGAATACCAAAGATGAAGAAAATCTTTGGAATATAAGACAGAAAGCCGGTATGGTATTCCAAAATCCTGATAATCAGATTGTCGCAACAATTGTTGAAGAAGATGTGGCATTTGGTTGTGAGAACTTGGGAATTGAACCAACTGAAATAAGAGAAAGAGTTGATTCCGCTCTAAAGAACGTGGATATGTATGAGTTGAGAGAAAGACAACCTCATTTATTATCTGGTGGTCAAAAACAGAGAGTTGCTATTGCTGGAATCATCGCAATGAGACCTGAATGCATAATATTTGACGAAGCTACTGCAATGCTTGATCCTTCAGGTAGACAAGAGGTTATGAACACTATAAAACGCCTAAACAAAGAAAACAATATTACAGTACTTCTAATTACTCATTTTATGGAAGAAGCAGTAGAAGCAGACAGAGTAATCGTAATGGAAAAAGGCAGAAAAGTCATTGAAGGTACTCCAAAAGAAGTATTTTCAAAGGTTGACGAACTGAAAAGAATCGGCTTAGACGTGCCATATATGACTGAATTAGCACAATTGCTAGAGAAAGATGGTATAGAAATATCCAATGATATTCTGACTGTAGATGAAATGGTGGGTGAACTATGTCAATTAAGGTAGAGAATTTAACATATATATATGACGAGGGAATGCCTTTTGCACATAAGGCACTCGACAATGTGAGCTTTGAAATAGAAAACGGTGATTTTGTCGGGTTAATTGGCCATACTGGATCTGGTAAATCGACCCTGATACAACATTTGAATGGATTGATTAAACCTCATTCTGGAAAAATATTCATAAATGATTTTGATATTACTCAAAAAGATCAAAATTTAACAGAAATAAGAAAAAGAGTTGGAATAGTGTTTCAATACGCCGAATACCAGCTTTTTGAAGAAACTGTAGAAAGAGATATAGCGTTCGGACCTTCAAATTTGGGCTTGAGTGAAAATGAGATAAATGCAAGAGTTAAAAAGGCAATGTCTGATGTTGGTCTTGATTACGATATATACGCTGAAAAATCTCCCTTTGATTTATCTGGTGGTCAAAAGAGAAGAGTTGCTATTGCTGGTGTAATAGCAATGCATCCAGAGGTTTTGATATTGGATGAACCGACAGCAGGACTAGATCCAGGAGGTAGAGACGAAATTTTCGAACTAATCAAAAGCTTACATGACAACAACGATATGACTGTCATTCTATCTTCTCACAGTATGGACGATATGGCAAAGCTTGTAAATACACTTATGGTCATGAATAAAGGCAGACTGGAATTTATGGGAAGCCCTAGAGATGTATTTAGAGACAATGCTGATAAATTAAAATCCATGGGACTTGATATTCCTCAGGTCTTAGAGCTTGCGATAAAGCTAAGAAAAAATGGATTTAATATAAAAAATGATGTCATAAATATTCAAGAGGTCAGAGATGAAATCACAAGATGTATCAAAAACAGAGATTTTTTGCTTGAAGATGACACGAAAAAAATAGTGGAAAGTGAGGAAACTGAAAATGCTTAAAGACATCACACTCGGTCAGTTTTACCCTACAAAATCTACCATTCATTCGTTGGATTCAAGAACGAAGCTGTTCGCAACACTGATTTTTATGGTATCTATATTTGTTATTAATAACTTTTGGGCATATGGAATAATGTTTATTGCAGTAATTGCAGTTACAAAAATGTCAAAAATTCCAGTAGGATATGTCGTAAGAGGTATAAAGCCTCTTAGATGGATAATTTTGTTTACTTTTGTGATAAATGTACTATTTCTAAGAGGAGATAATGTGTTATGGCAGCTTGGAGTGATAAAAATCACTGAACAAGGTCTAAATACTGCTATTTTTATGGCGATAAGGTTGATTTTGTTGGTACTTGGAACATCTATTTTGACACTGACAACATCTCCAATTGCTTTGACAGATGGAATTGAAAATGCCTGTTCCCCTCTAAAAAAGATTGGTTTTCCGGCTCACGAGCTTGCAATGATGATGACTATTGCATTGAGATTTATTCCAACATTACTTGATGAAACAGATAAAATTATGAAGGCTCAGATGTCAAGAGGTGCTGATTTTGAAAGCAAAAATATTATAAGCAGGGCAAAAAATATGGTTCCACTTCTTATTCCATTGTTTGTAAGCGCATTTAGAAGAGCGGATGAATTGGCAATTGCCATGGAAGCCAGATGCTATAGAGGTGGAGAAAATAGAACAAAGATGAAGCAAAGCGTTATTGGAAAAAATGATAAAGTGGCAATATTTGTCACAATATTATTCTTAGGATTTTCTATAGCAAGTAGATTTATTGCATAGGGATTTGATATTCATAATAAAACAAGAGCCAGAGAAGCTATTTTCACTTAACTGGCTCTTTTATTATACCAAAATATCTTCTAAAAAATACCACCGATATAGCAGAATAATTGAAGGCTAGAAGCATCAAAATTAAAACCAAGCTCAACGCTTTTGCATAAGTAATTGCAAGCATAATAAATAATGTACAGGAATTAGCGATAATTGTCGTCCTCAATACGAACGTGCTTTTTCCCAATGATTGCAGGGAATATTTGCTATTCTCAAATAAAATTTGAAACGAGCTAAATATTATCACCAATGCTAGTATTGAAATACTATTCTTCTGAACATCTTCAATATTCGTCAATGCAGTAATTGAAAACTCTTTATTTATTATCAAAATAATCGATAAAACAAAATAAAATGCAAAAGTAAGTGAAGTCGTTATTATTGGCAGTAGTCTCGCTTCCATCGCTTTGTTCTTTGAAGTATATTCTCCTACAAGAACAGTAAGAGAATTACAATACATATACATAGGAATTAGACATATTCCAACAATTTTTACTGAAACGCTATATGCTGACAGCTCACTGTCACCTAATCTCGCAATTAATGTTATCACCAAAACTGAAAATACACTACCCTCCAATACTTCTTGAACTACAAGAGGAATACTTTTTATCAGCATTTTCATTTTCTTTGAGGATTTAATCTTCGCAGCAGTCATTATTTCCTTTCTAAGAACGACAAAATATACGAATAATTGAAAATATATAGAAATAGTTGAGCCTATTCCGACTCCAAGTACTTTTTGATTTCCATTCAGAATGTAATTTACAAATATATACGACAATGTTATTTGCAAAATCGCTCCAATAAAGCCGGCTACTAAAATATGCTTTGTTTTTTTGTTAACTTTCAACAAATTGGTAAATGAAAAGATAACCATATTTGCAAGTATGGAAAATGATGTCAAATATGAATAGTTGCAAATTATTTCTAGATTACTTCCCTTAATTCCGTATACCTTTAAAAAAATAATTCTGGAAAATAAAAACACCATTATCACAATTATCAATCCAATAGATGTATTTACCAGCATACACGATTTGAACCAGTCGAAAAACTGCATTTTATTATTATCTCTAACCTTTGATGATTCTATGTTGAATACCAAAGTTCCAACACCAGCAATTCCAAGTATGGCATAATTTAGCGTATCTACTATTTCCGTTGATATAATGGCTCCTACCGATATCCTTCCAACAATCGAAGCCATAATCACTGATATTAATACATTAAAGAAGTTGTTTAATATCAATGGCAATGAAAAAGAGTTTACATCTCTAATTATATCTAAAATAGCTTTATTTTTTTCCATTCAAATTCTCCAAATATAATTTATCTAATATCCTCTCTTGATATCTTTCAAATATGTCTTCGGCTTACCAGTCTCAATAAAGCTTTTCATATTTTCAATAACTCTATCTGCCAATCGTTCAATATTATTCTCAGAAACCCAGCAATTATGTGGAGTAATTATGACATTTTCAAACTCCCAAAGCTTACTTTCAGTAGATAACGGCTCTTCCTCAACAACGTCTAATACTACTCCTCTAAATTTCGATATATTTTTCTCCAAATCGTCTTCATTGATCAGGTTCCCTCTGCCAATGTTTATTAGAGTTGACCCTTCCTTCATCAAGAGCATCTTCTCCTCGTCAATTAGACCAGTTGTACTCTCTGTCGCTGGCATTATTCCAACGATAACATCACACTCTCTAAAAAATTCATCGCAATTATCTATAGAAAAGCATCTATCAAACCCATCAATAGATCTTCCATTTGTATTCACACCCCATAGCACCACATCAAATGCCCTTAATCGTTTTGCTGCTTCTTGTGCTATATTGCCTGTTCCCAAAAAACCAACTCTTTTTCCAGATAATTCAATCCAACTCATATCTGTTCTCCAGGTTTTACTATCCTGATATTTGAACATTTTGCGACTATTTTTATATACTTCCAAAATATACATAACAACACTTTCTGCCATAGGAATAGCGTAGCCTGTAGTATTATTGGATAAGATAATGTCTTTTTTTATCAAATGCTCCACTGGAACTTGATTTATACCCGCACTTGTTAAATGAACGTACTTTAGATTTTTCATCTTTGTAATATCAAATTGATCAAATCCCATATATGTAAACCATACATCAGCACTGTAGATTTCATCTATATTATCCCATGCTTCCACATCTTCTCGTTTCAAATTTCTAAAATCTCTTTCTGGCACATATATTATATCATAGCCCATATCTTCAAGCTCTTTCATTCGCTCTGTACCAAGATTTCTATTTATAAATAACTTCATAGCCCCCTCCAAAAATAAAGAATAGTTTTTCATTATTCTAATTTTATCATAAAAAAATAGTAGTTGAACAAATTTATAAAAATATTTTGCAAAAATCACATTAACAAAAAATAAATTATATTGACTTATACTGTATATTGATATAAATTATTATATAAGAAATTATTGGAAATATTCAATAAGTTCTTAATTTTTTTAGGAGGTTATGATATGAAATATGATTTTAATGAAATAATCGACAGAAGAAACACCAATGCTCTGAACACTGATGGTTTTAGGAGCTATATCTTCCACGCCGGTCCGGAGAAAAAATTCCCCTACAAAGACGAAGAGTTTGTAAGAATGTGGGTTGCTGACATGGAATTTGCGACACCACCAGAAATTTGCTCAGCAATTAAAAACCGTGTAGAAAAGAGAATTTTTGGATATACAATGGTCTTTGATGACAGGTATTACAATGCTTTAAGCAATTGGTGCAAGAGTAAGTATGATTGGGAATTTGATAAAGAGGAACTAACATTCTCTCCTGGAATCATCCCTGCACTTTATCAATTATCTGAAACGCTTCTTGCTCCTGAGGAAAAAATCTTATTCGTAACGCCTGCCTATGGATTTTTCAAACACGCTGCTACCTACAACGAAGCAGGCATGGTTTTCTCAAAATTGAAAAAAGAAAACGGACATTTTGAAATAGACTTTGACGATTTTGCGAAAAAGGCTTCGGATCCAATGGTAAAGCTTGTGTTTTGGTGTAATCCTCACAATCCTTCTGGAAGGGTTTGGACTAGAGATGAATTAGAAAAAATCGCAAAAATTATTGAAGATAATAATCTTTGGGTTATTTCTGATGAGATACACTGTGATTTGCTTAGAAATGGCAAAAAGCATATTCCTCTAGGAAAAGTTATGCCAGACTACAACAAGTTAATAACTTGTATGTCAGCAAGCAAAACATTTAACATTGCCGGCTTGATGTTTTCAAATATTATAATAAGGAATGTTGATTTGAGAAATAAATTTAAAGAGAGAGACAAAACAATAGGCTTTGTAAATCCTCTTTCTCTTGCAGCTCATACGGCAGCTTACGAAAAATGTGATGAGTGGCTACAAGAGCTAAAGTCTTATCTTGACAATAACATGATTTTTTTGAAAGAATATCTTGATAAAAATCTCCCTAATGCAATATTTGAAATTCCTGAGGCGACATATCTAGCTTGGGTCGATCTAAGCAAGTGTCTGCCAGAAATAGAGGATATGGCTTCATTCTTTGCAAATGAAGCTGGAGTTCTACTAGAGGGTGGAGATGACCTTTTCGTAGACAATGCACAGGGTTATATTAGATTAAATCTGGCAATGCCTAAGAGTATAATTGAAACTGGTTTAAACAGAATGACAGAAGCTATAAATAAGTACAATAAAAATGTATAGATAGATATATATATAGATATACAAAAGTGTATATATACGTAGATATATAGATGCTTAGATATAAATACATAAATAAATACATACATAGATATATAGATACTTAGATATACATACATATAAGAAACAATAAAATATACTTAAAATAAGAGCTGATGCTATTTTTAGCATCAGCTCTTGTACTAAACCAATTATACTAATTCGATTATTGCCATTTCAGCACAATCGCCTCTTCTTGGTCCCTTCTTTATTATTCTTGTATATCCACCATTTCTTTCAGCATACTTTGGTGCTATATTTTCAAATAAATCACTTACCACTGTTTCATCTAGAACATATGCAAGCACTTGTCTTCTAGCGTGAAGATCTCCTCTCTTTGCAAGAGTTATCATCTTTTCAGCCATTCTTCTAGTTTCTTTAGCTCTAGTAACTGTAGTTTCTATTCTTCCTGCTCTCAATAAGCTTGTAACAAGGTTTCTAAGCATTAAGTTTCTGTGAGCAGTTTCACGTCCTAATTTACGGTAAATAGCCATCTTTTTCCCTCCTTTACATATTCAAGATTAAATAGAGATACTATTCTTCATTTGGTCTTAATTTCAAATCAAGTTCATTCAATTTCTGAATAACTTCTTCAAGTGATTTTTTACCCAAATTTCTAACTTTCATCATATCTTCTTCTGACTTATTAGACAGTTCTTCAACTGTGTTTATTCCAGCTCTCTTTAAACAGTTATATGATCTAACTGATAAATCAAGTTCTTCTATAGTCATTTCAAGGACTTTCTCTTTCTTGTCCTCTTCTTTTTCAACCATTATTTCAACATTGCCAATATGCTCTGTTAAGTCAATGAATAACTTCAAATGCTCATCAAGAACTTTTGCAGCTAGAGATATTCCTTCCTGAGGATTAATACTTCCATTTGTCAAAACTTCAAGCGTAAGTTTGTCAAAATCCGTTCTTTGACCAACTCTAGTATTCTCAACATGGTAGCTTACCTTTTCGACTGGCGTATAAATTGAGTCCACAGGCAGAACTCCTATCGGCATACTATCAGACTTGTTTTCTTCTGCAGAAATATATCCTCTACCTTTGTTAATATGTATTTCCATATTTAACTTAGCATTTTCATCCAATGTAGCAATATGTAAATTTTTACTGATTATCTCAACTTCAGGAGGACATATAATATCAGATCCCTTTACTTCACAAGGACCAACTGCCTGAATTCTTAAAACCTTAGGTTCTTCATCATCAATTGTAGCTGATAATTCCTTCAATGAAAGCATGATTTCTGTAACGTCTTCTTTTACACCTGGAACTGTAGAGAATTCATGTAACACTCCATCAATTCTAATAGCATAAACAGCAACACCTGGTAATGAAGAAAGAAGAATTCTTCTAAGTGCATTTCCTACAGTAATACCAAAACCTCTTTCCAAAGGCTCAACAACAAATTTACCATATCTATAATCTTCGCTTAACTCGACAATATCAACTTTTGGCTTTTCAATTTCTATCATGGACAAACCCTCCTATAAAAATATTGATCCACTGAGGGTGAAATACCTCAATACTACACTCTTCTTCTCTTTGGTGGTCTACAACCATTGTGTGGTATTGGAGTAACATCCTTTATCATTGTAACTTCAAGACCAGTTGCCTGAAGAGCTCTAATAGCAGCTTCTCTACCTGAACCAGGACCTTTTACAAATACTTCAACAGTCTTTAGACCATGTTCCATTGCAGCTTTAGCTGCAGTTTCTGCTGCCATCTGAGAAGCAAATGGAGTAGCTTTTCTTGATCCTTTGAATCCTAACTGACCTGAAGATGCCCATGAAATTGCATTACCATGTACATCTGTCAATGTTACTATTGTATTATTAAAAGTAGACTGAATATGTGCATGTCCACGTTCTATATTCTTACGTTCTCTTCTTCTAACACGCTGAACTACTTTCTTCTTGCCTTTTGCCATTATTCTTTCCCTCCTTTATCTACTGTATTCTATTATTTCTTCTTCTTACGAGATACAGTTTTTCTAGGACCTTTTCTAGTTCTAGCATTAGTCTTAGTTCTCTGACCTCTTAGAGGTAATCCCTTAGCATGTCTCATACCTCTATAGCATTTTATATCTCTTAATCTCTTTATGTTTAGGGCGATTTCTCTTCTCAAATCACCTTCTACAAGATAATCTTCATCAATTATTTTTCTAAGATCATTTACCTGGTCTTCTGAAAGATCTTTTATTCTAGTATCAGCATCAATTCCTGCCTTAGCTAGTATTTCATTTGAAGTAGCTCTACCTATACCATAAATGTATGTCAAGCCTATCTCAGCTCTTTTTTCTCTAGGTAAGTCTACACCAGCTATTCTTGCCATATTCGCACCTCCTACGTTTATTGCTTTATATCAATAATCTATCCCGTACTTGTTACTAACCCTGTTTTTGCTTATGCTTAGGATTTTCACAAATAACCATTACTTTTCCTTTTCTCTTAATAACCTTACACTTTTCGCATATAGGTTTAACAGATGGTCTAACCTTCATTATTTATCCCTCCTCAGACTATAAATAGCCTACTTCTTACGCCAAGTGATTCTTCCTCTCGTAAGATCATAAGGGGAAAGCTCTATATTCACCTTATCTCCTTCGAGAATTCTTATGAAGTTCATTCTTAGCTTTCCTGAAATGTGACATAATACTTCATGTCCATTCTCTAGTTTTACTTTAAACATTGCATTCGGTAAAGTTTCAGAAACCGTACCTTCCAATTCAATTACATCTTTTTTGGCCATTAACTAACCAAACCTCCATTTCACAAGTTAAGACTTACTTTAACTTATTTATCTCAGTTCTTATATAAGAATCCGTTATTTCTTCTCCATTTGACAATTTGTTTTTAACTTTTTCATTTACAAAGTTACTAACATTTAAATGCTTTATTTTCTTTAGCTTCGGTTTGTTAAGCTTTCTGCTCTTGCCATCGACAATTAGTACATATTCCTCATCGACTACTTTGACAATAAAGAATAATTTACCTTGATCTCGACCACACATAGCTTCAACTAACTGACCTACATTTAAATTTTTTGATAGCATACAACTCCTCCTCATGTAGTCCTTGTTCTATCTCATTGTACTTGGATTATGCTGTAAAAGCTTGACAAAGTTACTTTTCAGCAATCCTATTGACTTCAAACAGGGCCGACATTTGTTTCCCATGTCCTTTTGCAATAGAAAAAATTATAAGAACTATTGGCTTTAACTAAGCTAATGCAGCTTTTATATCTTCAAAAACCTTATTTATATCCTGATCGCCATTAATGTTTGCAATTATACCCTTTTCAGTATAATAATCAACTAGTGGTTTTGTTTCAGATAAATAAACTTGTATTCTTTGAGAAACTGTTTCTTCGTTGTCGTCTGGTCTTTGCGTAAGATTTGAACCACAAACATCACAAATTCCTTCAACCTTACTTGGATTGAATTTCACATGGAAAGTAGCTCCACATGTCTTACAAATTCTTCTACCACAAGCTCTTTCAACAAGTAGTCCTGGATCAACTTCTATGTTGACTACAGTATCCAAGCTAAGATTATTTTCTGACAGATACTTATCCAAGTATTCAGCCTGAAAAATATTTCTTGGAAAACCATCTAGCATGAAACCTTCTTTGCAATCAGGTTCTGATAATCTAGATGCTACTAAACTACAAGTCAATTCATCTGGGACTAGATTTCCCTGATTCATGTATTCTTGAGCTTTTTTACCAAGCTCTGTGCCTTCTTTGATATTTTTTCTAAATATGTCTCCTGTAGAGATGTGTGGTATCTTATAGCTTTCTACTATGTTAGCAGCTTGAGTACCTTTCCCTGCACCAGGAGGTCCAAGTAATATTATCTTCATGTTTATCATCTCCAAACTATTTTAGGAATCCTTGATAATTTTTCATTACAAGATTTGATTCTAACTGTCTCTTTAGTTCTAATGCAACACCTACAACGATCAATAAAGACGTTCCACCAAAGTTTACTGGAACCTTCATATAGTGAGTAATCAACGCTGGTATCAACGCCATGATACCTAAAAATGCTGCACCAACAATTGTCAACTTTGAAAGTATTCCATTTAAGTATTTTTCTGTTGGATTCCCAGGTCTTACACCAGGAATAAATCCGCCGCTATTCTTCATATTCTTTGAAATATCCTCAGTATTGAAAGATATTGTGTTATAGAAATATGAGAAAACTACTATCAATACAATTTCTATAGATCTATATGTCCAAAATCCTTGGTTTGTAGATAGATTGAAAAACGAATTGACAGCTTGCTGCATTTTCGGTCCACCAAGTAAAGCTACTGTCTGAGGAAGAGCTAGTATTGAACTCGCAAAAATTATAGGCATTACCCCAGATTGATTTACTTTCATAGGTATATGAGAACTTTCTCCACCGTACATTTTTCTACCAACAACACGCTTTGCGTATTGAACAGGTATCTTTCTAGTAGATTCACTAATAAATGTTACGCCTATTATCGTAAATATCATTACGACAGCAACGGCTACTATTGCAGGCCATTTCAACAAGCCTAGTGATGACTTTTCATAGATTGCTATTATATCAATAGGCAATCTAGAAATAATACCTACAAATATTATTACTGAGCTACCATTTCCTAATCCCTTTTCAGTGATTCTATCACCCAACCACATTACCAACATACTTCCGGCAACTAGGGTAATTATAACTGTGGCAATAAAGAATGGGCTATTTACTTTTAGCGCACTTCTAACAATTCCCAAAGTTATACCTATCGCTTGGATAATTCCAAGAGCAAGGGCAGTAGTTCTAGTGTACTTACTGATTTTCTTTTTACCTTCTTCACCGGACTTTTGTAGTTCCTTCAAACTCTCAAATCCAGCCGTCAACAACTGTATGATGATAGATGCTGTGATGTATGGTGAGATCCCAAGAGCAAATATAGTAAAGTTACTAAAAGCACCCCCAGAAAACATGTTATACAACCCTAGCAATGAATTGTTTTCTACCATGTTTTTGATTACAGATGTATCAATTCCTGGCACTGGTATTGTAGTCCCAAGTCTGAAAACAATTACAATAAATAATGTAAACAGTATTTTCTTTCTTATTTCTTTTACTTTAAAAGCTTGACTTATTTTACTAAACAAAATTAATCACCTCTTTCATAACTTAGTGATTAAACTTCTTCTACCTGACCACCAGCGTTTGTTATTTTTTCTCTAGCTGATGCAGTGAACTTAGCAGCCTTAACTGTAAGTGCTTTTTCTAAGTTTCCGTTTCCTAATATCTTTAGACCGTCTTTTTCAATCTTAGATATTACTCTGTTTTTCTTTAATAATTCTGCATCAATAACTGTTCCAGCATCAAATCTATTTAAAGTTTCAACATTCACTTCAGAGTAAACTTTCTTGAATATGTTATTAAATCCTCTCTTAGGCAATCTTCTTGCAAGTGGCATCTGTCCACCTTCGAATCCTACTCTTACTCCTCCGCCAGATCTTGACCACTGACCTTTCTGTCCACGACCAGAAGTCTTACCTTGACCTGTAGCTGTACCTCTACCAAGTCTTCTCTTTCCTTTTACAGCACCTTTGGCAGGCTTTAACTCATGTAATTTCATCTTCGCACCTCCTTCTCTAACAAAACTTTATTATTCAGTTATCTCAGTTACTTCAACAAGGTGACTCACCTTATTGATCATACCTCTAATCTGAGCGTTATCTTCTTTTACAACAATAGATTCTCTTTTCTTAAGACCTAATGCTTCAACATTTTTTCTTTGATTAGGATTAGTTCCTATAACGCTTCTAACTAACTTTATTTGTATTTTAGACATTTGAACCCTCCTATAATATTAACCAAGTAGTTCTTCTACTTTCTTACCTCTTAATCTTGCAATTGATTCTGCAGTTTTAAGTTCTTTTAATCCTTCCATAGTCGCGTTAACCATGTTTCTTGGATTGTTTGAACCAGTAGATTTTGCTCTAACGTCCATAACTCCTGCAAGTTCAAGTACGGCTCTGACAGGTCCACCTGCTAGGACTCCTGTACCCTGCTTAGCTGGCATTATTAGTATCTTTCCTGCACCGAAATGTCCAACTACTTCATGAGGAACTGTAGTTCCAACTCTTGGTACTACTATTAAGTTTTTCTTAGCATCTTCTACGGCTTTTCTTATAGCATCTGGCACTTCCATAGCTTTTCCAGACCCTATACCAACGTGTCCATTTCCGTCTCCTACTACGACTAAAGCTGCAAATCTAAAGTTTCTACCACCCTTAACAACCTTAGTAACACGTCTTACTTCTATAACTCTTTCTTCTAAATCGAATTGAGTTGCATCAATAGGTTTACTATGTAGCATATTTTTCCTCCTTCAATAAATTAGAACTTAAGACCAGCTTCTCTCGCACCTTCAGCTAGTTCCAAAACTCTACCATGATAAATGTATCCACCTCTATCGAATACAACTTCTGTTATACCCTTTTCAGCGGCTCTCTTTGCTACTAATTCTCCAACTTTTCTAGCAGCTTCCTTGTTTCCTGTGTATGATACTGCGCTCTTTACAGCTTCGTCAAGTGATGAAGCAGCTGCAAGAGTTACTCTATTTGTATCGTCAATCAACTGAGCATAAATATTCTTAGAACTTCTAAACACGCAAAGTCTTGGTCTTTCAGCAGTTCCTGTTACTTTCTTTCTAACTCTTTTATGTCTAGCAACTCTGTTTGCATTCTTATCTACTTTCTTAAACAAAGTAATCACTCCTTTCGTTAATTATTACTTCTTACCAGTTTTACCTTCCTTACGGATGATACGTTCGTCAGCATATTTAATACCTTTGCCCTTATATGGTTCAGGTTTTCTCCATGCTCTAATCTTAGAAGCGTAATTTCCTACTAATTGCTTATCAATACCTTTAACTAGTATTTCTGTCTGGTTAGGTACTTCAGTAGTTATACCTTCTGGATCTTCCATTTCTACTGGATGAGAATATCCCAAGTTCATAACTAATGTCTTACCTTGCTTAGCACATCTATATCCAACACCCTTAACTTCAAGTTTCTTTTCGTAACCTTCAGATACACCTACAACCATGTTGTTGATTAGTGTTCTTGTTAAACCATGAAGACTCTTGTGTTTCTTATTTTCAGTAGGTCTTTTAACAACTATAGCGTTGTCTTCCTTTTCTATTATCATATCAGCATTAAAGCTGTTTGTTAAAGTTCCCTTTGGTCCCTTTACAGTAACTTGATTTCCATCAGCTATTGTAATTTCAACACCTGCAGGAATTACTATTGGTTTTACACCTATTCTTGACATTTTTGCACCTCCTTACATTAAAGAAATCTTACCAAACGTAGCAGATTACTTCTCCACCAACGTTATTTTGTCTTGCCTGCTTATCAGTCAATATACCATTTGAAGTAGATACCATAGCAACACCTAATCCATTAAGTACCTTTGGTACCTCAGCTGCTGCTGCGTATATTCTCATTCCTGGCTTAGATATTCTCTTTAATCCAGAGATTACTCTTTCACCTGATTGTCCGTATTTTAACTGTATTCTTATTATTCCCTGTTTTCCATCTTCTATTACATCATAACCTCTTATGAATCCTTCTTCTAGAAGTATTCTAGCGATTTCTTTCTTTATGTTAGAAGCCGGAACATCAACAGTTTCATGCTTTACAGAATTTGCATTTCTTATTCTAGTAAGCATATCTGCGATTGGATCTGTCATTGTCATAATAAAATCCTCCTTCCGAATTTATCTATCTTACCAACTTGATTTTCTAACACCAGGTATTACACCTTTGTATGCCAATTCTCTAAAGCATATACGGCAAATACCGAAGTCCTTTAATACTGAATGTGGTCTACCACATATAGAACATCTTGTATATTCTCTTGTTTTATATTTCTGCTTTTTCTGCTGTTTTACAACCATTGCTTTTCTAGCCACGTGAATCCCTCCTTTACCTACTTAGAAAATGGCATTCCTAACAATTTTATTAGTTCACGAGCTTCTTCGTCAGTTTTTGCACTTGTAACGAAGACAATATCCATACCTCTTACTTTATCTACCATATCGTACTCGATTTCTGGGAAGATAATTTGTTCTTTAACACCTAGAGTATAATTTCCTCTTCCATCAAAAGAATTAGGATTTACACCTCTAAAGTCTCTAACTCTTGGTAGAGATACTGAAACTAATTTATCCATGAAATAGTACATCTTGTCACCTCTCAAAGTAACTTTTGTACCTATTGGCATTCCTTCTCTTAATTTGAAGTTCGCTACTGATTTCTTAGCCTTAGTTATAACTGGTTTTTGACCAGATATTATCTGTAGTTCTTCAACAGCTTTTTCCAAAGCCTTAGCGTTATCCTTTGAATCACCAGCACCCATGTTGATTACTATCTTTTCTAGCTTTGGTAATTCCATTATATTCTTATATCCGAACTTTTCTGTCAAAGCTGGGATAATTTCTTTTACATATTTTTCTTCTAATCTTGAAGCCATTCTATTCCCTCCTTTCGATTATTTTTATAATTGCTTACCGCTCTTCTGAGATACTCTAACTTTCTTTCCGTCAACAACTTCGTATCTTACTCTAACACCTTTTCCAGCTTCTGGATCAAAAGGCATTACATTTGATATATGAATAGGAGCTTCTTTAGTAGTTATTCCACCCTGAGGGTTAGTCTGAGATGGTTTGTTGTGCTTTGTCACAACGTTTATACCTTCTACTAGAACTCTGTCCTTCTTAGCATCAACGCTTAATACTAGTCCCTTTTTACCTTTATCTTTTCCGGCAATAACAACTACTGTGTCACCTTTTTTAACACGCATCATATGTTCTTACACCTCCTCTAATTATAGTACTTCTGGAGCAAGAGAAACTATCTTCATGTAGTCATGGTCTCTTAACTCTCTTGCAACAGGTCCAAATATACGAGTACCTACTGGTGTCTTATCGTCCTTTATTATAACTGCAGCATTTTCATCAAATGAAATATAGCTACCATCATTACGTCTCATTCCCTGCTTGCTTCTAACTACAACAGCTTTTACTACTTTACCTTTTTTTACAACTCCACCTGGTGTTGCGCTTTTTACTGTTGCAACTATTACGTCACCTACATTGGCGTACTTTCTTCTAGTTCCGCCAAGAACACGTATGCACAAAAGTTCCTTAGCACCTGAATTATCAGCTACTTTTAAACGTGTTTCCTGCTGTATCATCGCAATTCCTCCTTCTTGTAAACTATTTAACCTTTTCTACTACTTCAACTAATCTGAATCTCTTGTCTTTTGATAAAGGTCTAGTTTCCATTATTCTTACTCTATCTCCAATGTTACAAACATTCAATTCATCATGAGCTTTGTATTTTTTAGTTCTTTTTACACGCTTGTTGTATAGTGGATGTTTTACGAAATCTTCACAAGCAACTACAATAGTTTTATCCATCTTATCACTTACAACACGGCCAACTCTAACTTTTCTTCTGTTTCTTTCCATGTCTTAAAAAGCCTCCTTTTCCAATATTAAGCTCTAGCTTCGTTTAACTTTCTTTCAACAAGAACAGTCTTAACTTTTGCTATGTCTCTCTTTACAGTTTTAATTCTAGCTGTATTCTGTAACTGACCAGTAGCTAATTGGAATCTCAAGCTAAATAATTCACTTTTAAATTCATCTAATTTTGACAATAGTTCTTCTGAAGTTAAATTTCTAAGTTCTTTAGCTTTCATCCTATTCACCTACCTTTTCTAAATCTTCTTTCTTAACAAATTTGCACTTAACAGGCAATTTGTGTGCAGCAAGTCTCATAGCTTCTCTAGCCTTGCTTTCTGATACCCCAGCTAGTTCAAACATAACTCTACCTGGCTTAACTATTGCTACCCAATATTCTGGAGAACCCTTACCAGCACCCATACGAGTTTCTGCAGGCTTTCTTGTAATTGGTTTATGAGGGAAGATTTTGATCCAAACCTGTCCACCTCTTTTTATATATCTTGTCATCGCAATTCTGGCTGCTTCTATCTGGTTTGAAGTTATCCAAGATGGTTCTAATGCAACTAGACCGAACTCACCATAAGTAACTTTATTACCTTTGTTTGCCTTACCAGCCAAGTTCCCTCTATGAACTCTACGACGCTTTACTCTCTTTGGCATTAACATGAGTTGTTTCCTCCTTCCGAACTAATTAGTCCTGCTTTGCTTCTTTTTTTGAAGCTCTAGGACCTCTATTGTTACCTCTTCTATCGTTGTTTCTTCCTTTTCTTTCGCCGCCTCTGCCGCTACTCTTCTTGTCTCTACCGTTCTTCTTTTCTAATTTCTTTTCTTCTCTTTCAGTTGAAAGATTTCTTCCTGGTAGTATTTCACCGTTACAGATCCAAACCTTAATACCTATCTTTCCGTAAGTAGTATTAGCTTCAGCAAATCCATATTCGATGTCAGATCTTAGTGTCTGTAGTGGAACATTACCTTCACTATATCCTTCTGTTCTAGCCATTTCAGCTCCACCTAATCTACCAGATGCGCTAACCTTTATTCCCTTAGCTCCTGATTTCATAGTTCTACCAACTGCTTGCTTCATCGCTCTTCTGAACGCAATTCTTCTTTCGATTGCCTGAGCAATGTTTTCAGCAACTAGCTGAGCATCTCTGTCTATATTTCTAACTTCTATTATATTCAAGATAACTGATTTTCCAGTTAATTTTTCTAATTTAGATTTAAGAGCTTCTATTTCAGCTCCACCCTTACCTATTACAACACCTGGTTTTGCAACGTGTAAGTCCATTTTAACCTTGTTGGCTGATCTTTCTATTTCTACCTTAGCTAGTCCAGCTGAGTATAATTCTTTCTTTAGGTATGTTCTTAGTACGTGATCTTCTTTTAGGAACTCACCAAATTCTTTTCTATCATTAGCGAACCATCTTGAGTCCCAATCTTTAATAACACCAACTCTTAAGCCGTGTGGATTTACCTTCTGACCCATTTGTGTCCCTCCTTCTTATTAGTTTTCTCTTTCTTTAACAACTACCTCAATATGAGATGTTCTTTTTCTGATTGCTGTTGCTCTACCCTGTGCTCTAGGCATGAATCTCTTCATTGTAGGACCTTGATTAGCAACTATTTTAGCGATATATAATTTATCTGGATCCATTTCATGGTTATTTTCAGCATTTGCAGCAGCTGACTTTACTACCTTTGCAACTATTTCAGATGCATATCTTGGTGTAAACTTTAGTATAGCCAATGCTTCTTTTACGTCTTTTCCTCTAACTAGGTCGCATATCTGTCCTGCTTTTCTTGATGATACACGAACTGTCTTTGCAATAGCTCTTGCTTCCATTTATATTCCTCCTTTCACCTTCATTTATTATTTTCTCTTTGAAGATTTTTCATCGTCCTTGTGACCTTTAAAAGTTCTTGTAGGAACAAATTCTCCTAATTTATGTCCAACCATATCTTCTGTGATATATACTGGTATATGTCTTCTTCCATCATGAACTGCTATTGTGTGTTCAACGAACTGAGGGAATATTGTAGAAGTTCTTGACCAAGTCTTTATAACTTCTTTATTTCCGCTAGCGTTCATAGCTTCAACTTTCTTAAATAATCCTGCATGGACAAAAGGTCCCTTTTTAGTTGATCTTGACATTAATATTCCTCCTTCCTGAGTAAATTAAATCTATTACTTAGTTCTTCTAGATACTATTAGCTTGTTAGAAGCTTTCTTTTTCTTTCTTGTCTTGTATCCAAGAGCTGGTTTACCCCATGGAGTAACTGGAGATGGTCTACCTATTGGAGATCTACCTTCACCACCACCGTGTGGATGGTCATTAGGGTTCATTACAGAACCTCTTACTGTAGGTCTGATTCCCATGTGTCTTTTTCTACCAGCCTTACCTATTACTACGTTTCCGTATTCTAGGTTACCAACCTGACCAACTGTTGCTCTACAGTTGTTGTTTACATATCTCATTTCACCAGATGGTAATCTAAGAAGTGCCTTTGTACCTTCCTTAGCCATCAACTGAGCTGAAACACCAGCAGATCTAACTAACTGTCCACCTTTACCAGCTTTTAATTCAATGTTGTGAATCAATGTACCAACTGGCATATTTTTTAATTCTAAACAGTTACCTGGTTTGATATCTGCACCCAATCCTGAAAGAACAGTATCTCCAACCTGTAGTCCAAGTGGTGCTAATATGTATCTCTTTTCACCATCTACATAGTGAAGAAGTGCTATATTAGCTGATCTGTTTGGATCGTATTCGATAGTAGCAACCTTAGCAGGTATACCATCTTTGTTTCTCTTGAAATCTATTAATCTATATTTTCTCTTATTTCCGCCACCTTTATGACGAACAGTTATTTTACCATGAACATTTCTACCAGCATTCTTCTTTAGATTAACTAAAAGAGATTTCTCTGGCTGGTTGCATGTTATTTCGTCTGACTTTAAAACTGTCATCTGTCTTAAGGCAGGAGAAGTTGGTTTAAACTTTTTAATAGCCATTTTTTATTTCCTCCTTAATTCGAATTACATTCCTGTGAAGAATTCTATGTCCTTACTATCAGCAGTCAATTTAACTACAGCTTTCTTGAAGCTAGCAGTCTTTCCAGCTGTTCTTCCCATTCTCTTCATTTTTCCGTCGTAGTTTAATACATTTACTTTTTCAACTTCAACGTCAAATATCTTTTCTACTGCTTTCTTAACTTCTGTCTTGTTCGCACTCTTTGCTACAACAAAAGTGTATTTCTTGTTACCCATTTCAGCCATTGACTGTTCTGTAACGACTGGTTTTATGATTATATCATGTGGATTTGTCATTATGCGTACACCTCCTCCACTTTCTTAACTGCATCTGTAGTTATGATGAATGAATCACAGTTTAGTATATCGTAAACATTTAATGTACTTACGTGACAAACATTAGCACCTTCTATGTTTCTAACTGATTTTACAACATTCACATCGTTGTCAGCAGTTACTACTAAAGTTTTCTTTGCTGCATTTACATTCTTAAATACATTTACTATATCTTTTGTCTTTGGAGCATCTAATTTTAATTCGTCCAAAACTATCATTTCATTTCCTAAAACCTTTGAAGTTAAAGCAGACTTCATTGCAAGTCTTCTAACCTTCTTTGGTAGTGAGTAGCTATAATCTCTTGGCTTTGGTGCAAATGCAACTCCACCACCTACCCATTGTACTGATCTAATAGAACCTTGTCTAGCTCTACCAGTACCTTTTTGTCTCCATGGCTTTCTTCCGCCACCTCTAACTTCTGCTCTTGTCTTAGCAGACTGAGTACCTTGTCTTCTGTTAGCTAACTGACACTTTACTGCTTCGTAAAGAACGTGCTCGTTAACTTCTATATTAAATATTGAATCATTTAATTCAATTTCACCAACATTCTGGCCTGATACGTTTAATACGTTAATCTTTGACATTTCGTTAATCCTCCTTTCCCTTATGATTAGTTAGCACTAAGAGCTTCCTTAACAGTTACTACTGACCCCTTAGCACCAGGGATAGCACCCTTTATTAATAAAAGATTCTTTTCAGCATCTACTTTTACTACTTCAAGATTCTTAACAGTAACTTTTACGCTACCCATGTGACCAGCAAGCTTCTTGTTTTTGAATACTCTACCCGGATATGAACAAGCACCCATTGAACCTGGTCTTCTGTGATATCTAGAACCGTGAGATTCTGGACCTCTACTCTGTCCGTGTCTCTTTATTGGCCCCTGGAATCCCTTACCTTTTGATATTCCAGATACATCTATCTTTTCACCTTCAGCAAATAAATCAGCCTTGATTTCCTGGCCAACCTCGAAACCATCTATAGAATCAACTCTGAATTCTTTTAAGTTTCTCTTTAATACTCCTGCCTTAGCAAGATGACCTTTTTTAGGTTTGTTAAGAGCTTTTTCTTTAACATCTCCATAACCAACCTGAATTGCCTGGTAACCATCATTTTCCATTGTCTTAATCTGAGTGATTACTACAGGACCTGCTTCTACAACTGTAACTGGCACTACTGAACCTTCTGCAGTAAATACCTGAGTCATACCTAATTTCTTTCCTAAAATCCCTTTCATTTTTACCTCCTACATTCTTACAGCGGATTATCCATTTTTGGATAATCATTCTAAGATATTACTATCTTAGGCGGTTTATAACTTGATTTCTATATCTACACCAGCTGGCAAGTCAAGCTTCATTAATGAGTCAACTGTCTTTGGTGTTGGATTAGCTATATCAATTAGTCTCTTATGAGTTCTAATTTCGAACTGTTCTCTAGAGTCTTTGTACTTGTGTACAGCTCTTAGTATTGTCACAACCTTCTTCTCTGTTGGAAGTGGTATTGGACCTGCTACCTGAGAACCTGCTTTTTTAGCAGTTTCAACTAATTTGCTAGCTGAATAATCTAACAACTTATGATCATATGATTTTAATCTTATTCTTATCTTTTCGTTCTTAGCCATTTTAGTCCCTCCTTCTGATTTATTTACCTGGCCAGATAAATCAAACACCGATACACTGTTCCGGGTGTGTCGTAATTTCTTAACCGATTTTTGAATTTATCCACCCAAAACTTGCCCATTCACATGAGCGTACTAGAATATTTTAACAAAAAAAGCCTGCTAATGCAAGCTTTTTTTTGAATATTTTTTTGATTATTTCTTTGTTTTTTATCTACTTGTTTTTACCTAATTATCACCAAATACAAGAGGTGAATATTTTATTAGTAATTTAGTAAGCAACAGTTTATCTATAATTATAATATTATAATTTTTATTGGCTTCGCTATCTTAATATTTACTCTTATGATATCTAAATAAAAAATCCGACTCCAATTTCTTATCAAGTAGTGCTTTGGCATTTTCGTTCAAAAAAGAAATTTCAAACGAATTTCTCGTATTTGGAGACACTTTGTAAATTTTCTTTAAATTGATAATATGCTTTGAAGATGATACAAAAAAATAGCCAGGAACCCTCTCTTTCAATGTGGTAAAGTCTTCATAAAACCTTATTTCCTCTCCATCTGTAGTCAATATTTTTATTTCTCTACCAACCTTCTCAAAAAATAATATGTTTTCATAGTTTATCATATTTATATTTTTCCTAAATTTGTAAATAAATATTTCTTCATCTAATTTTTTGTTTCTAATTAGGCTTCTTGATATCATCATGTCGTTTGCAATATTTACAGACTCAATCAACCTTCCTTCATCAATTGGTTTTAGCAGAAAATCAATTGGTCTACAGTCATGGCTCAATATGGAATAATCTGGATATCCAGTCATAAAAATTACATCGACCCTATTTGACATATTGCTACTTATTTCCTTTACCAAATTTATTCCATTTATTTTTGGCATATCTATATCTGTTATGATTAAATCTATCGGATTATTTTTGTATATGCAAACCGCTTCCTTGCCATCACAACAGGTCATCACATAGTCAATATAAGGTATTTCCTTTAATATTCTTTTCACTTTTTGAATATCATCTCTATTGTCATCGCATAATAAAACCCTCAACGCTATGACCTCCTTTATTTATTTCAAAAATATAATTGTAAAAGTAGTATTAATTTCATTACTGTTGACAAAAATGTTGCCATTGTACTTTTCAACCAGCTCTTTAACAATCGTTAGACCAAATCCTCTGCCTGATTCACCAGATGACGAAAAGCCTTCAACAAAAATACCTCTGGTGTCCTCTATTTTTGGACCATTATTAATTATTTCAATGCAGAATATAATGTTGTCTTCATATGAATTTAATCTTATATAATTATGCTTATTTTTATATTCACCAAAACTAGAAATTGAATTTATAGCGTTTTCGACTATATTGACCAAAATACTATTCAAATCAGAATATGCAATATCTATGAAATTTTCGTTTGATATTATGTATCTATAATCAATATTATTATTTTTACATAAGTCTTCTAGTGACTCTGCTATAAGAGATATTTTATTTTTTCTCTTCACATACTTGCTATCTATTGAGTTGAGAAGATTTATATGCTTTCGATTATCATGATTTATTTTTCTTAATTCTAATATCCTCGACTCTCTGTCTTGAATCATCTTTTCCTTATATACTAATTCATCGTTTAACGAATCCACTTCTTCTCTTAGTCCAATATTATTTAAATACATTACAACCATTAAAAGAGTAACGAGCATCGATATTAACATCAAAATAATAATTGCAACTTGATTTATCATTATTAATTTTCCCTTCTTGATATTCATCAATATACCATTATTATAACCAATACAAATGTCAACTTCAAGTTCTCCAAAAATTCGATAAAAATTAATACTGTATTATATGCTTATATATGATATATTCGAACATATTTATGCATTTTTTCTGCAGCTAATTGCCAAAAACTTGAAATAATATGCTTTGAAAAAAAAACACTCACAGATTATAATCTTGTTATCGTAACTATTTTGAAAAAGGAGACTGTAAAGATGATAACTATAAAACTGGCACTTATTTACATAAAAAAATACAAAAAGAGATCTTTCATTATTTTTCTCAGCTTCCTATTCGCTGTGATCATTGCTTGCACAAATGGAATAATGAAACATTCAGCTAACATTATTGGCTTGAATGAGCAAAAAAAATATAATCCTTATCACTTAAAAATAATAAATGCAAGCAAGGATGAAATTGATATGATTAGAAAAAATCAGGATATAAAACGAATGAAAATAAGAAACTTTATAGGTGCATCCGATGCCAATAGCCTATATAGATTTAATGTAATCGCTACCTCTGACGGATTGAATGATTCTGCCTTGCTATCTGGAACTGTTGCAAAAAATGAGCACGAGGTAACAATTGAAAAATGGATAGCAGATAATCTTCATAAAAAAATAGGTGACTCAATTTCCTACACTGACTACTATACGAAAAAACATGAGCGAAAAATCATCGTTGGGTTACTAAAAGACAACAATGCAAACAAAGCATCCAGTATATTTAATATGAATACAATATCTCAAGGACTATCAAAAAATAATACCGTCGATCTGGAATTCAAAGATTCCAGCACTCTTAGGAGCGATATTAATAATCTAAAAAACAGTATTATAAATGAATATAATCATAAAAAATCAGATATAACGACCAATAAAATGTTAATAACAGCATATGAAAATGATGGAAATTTACTAACAGAACTCATACCTATGTTACTTATTTCTATATTATTCTCAGGATTAATCGTATTTTCAACTTACTTCATTTCAATGAGAAAGAGAATTCGAGACATAGGAATATTGAGAGCATTTGGAATAATGAATTTTGATATTATTTCTATAATAATTGTGGAACTGATGACAATATCATTTCCATCCATTGCTATTGGTATTCTTATTTCAATATTTTCTGCAAAATTTATGACCAATATGGGATATAATTTATACTCAGATATATCTCTTATAAATATCGGTTTCGCAGATATAAAGGTGCCTCATAACATAGTCTTTGCTACTATTATGCTTATTTTCGCAGTTGTTGTAATAATCTCCATTGTTACATACTTCTTATCGATAAGGAATATGCCGATAAACACTATACACACCGAAATCATACATACTCGTGACATTACTAAATTTTTCGGAACAAAAAATCGGTCACAAAAAAAATCTTTTCTAATAGATAAATTGAGTATATCTAATTTCCTATCTCTAAGATATATGCGTTCTGACATGATTTTGATGTGTATTATGATTGCCTGTATGTCAATAACGACATCAGAAATAATACACAAAGGATGTATTGCTGAGATAAACAATAAAATCTATAAAACAGTTACTGAGCCAAATTTTGGAGTAGGGGATATAATTATCAATAAATCCAACCCCTATCAAAGCAACAATTCAGTCGACGATACTTTTATTGATTATTTCAATAATATCGATGGCATAAAAAGTAATTTTTGGACTTCATATAAATACACCCGCATGACAGTACCATCATCTTTGGTGCGTAATACAGAATACTTCGACGACAACGGTAAGAGTAATTATGTGAAAGAAGTATGGAATGGAATGTATAAAAAAGATGGAGATTCATATATAATTAAGAACAAACTACTTGGATTCAATGATGATAGCTTAAAATTTCTAAAAAACAATATCATAAAAGGTGATATAAACTTAGACAAATTACACAATACTGATACGTGCATTCTATTCTATCCTAAAAACTATATAAACTTGAAGACTGGTTATGATAAAAGAAACGAAATACTAAACTACAAAGTTGGTGATACCATTACAATTGATATTCCTGTTGAATTTGATATTGGCGAAAAACAAGGTGATTTATTGAGAAAATATTGGACACTGGAGTTTACCCCAAAAACAATGAAAAAAAGTTTTAAAATTTCTGCTATAGTTGATTCCATGCCATTTAGAATTGACTACTCAATTCCATCTACTGACGTAGTTATTTCACAGAAAAGGATGCTGAGTATAGACAAAAACGAAAAATATTGCTTGGGAGCCATTAAACTAGAAAACAATGATTTTCGTAGCGAAGTAAACAAAATCCTTTTGGAAAAATTCAGTAATGTACCTGGATTCCTGGTTGAAGATAATATCAACTATAATATGGAAATTAAAAACTCTATTTTAAATTATCTTAATATCGAGAATATTAAATACTATGCTTTTATTATTGTGTGTGTTTTCTCATTTATCAATATGATTGGTTACAAAATTCTAGATAAAAAAAGAGAGCTTGCCATATTACGAGCTTTGGGGACAACTGATATAGATATAAAAAACATACTTATTTACGAGGGTATAATTTACTCATTTATTGCAACAGCTTTATCTTGGATAATCGCATTCGCTAGGCAAGTCATCTATACGCATAACCTTGAAATAAAATCACATATTGTTGGCATTGATTTTAGGTTCAATATTATGATTTATTTATTAGTTTTTGCATTTCATTTCATATTATGCATGATGAGCACGTATGTTCCTAGCAAGAAAATATTAAGGGATAATATAAAGGATTCGATTGGAGGTCTTGAATAATGTCATATGTAGAAATAAATAATTTGGGTAAGGTTTATGGTTCTGGAAGTATCAAATGCCAGGCTCTAAAAAATGTTAATCTTTCTGTAAAAGAGGGTGAATTCGTTTGCATAATGGGAGCGTCAGGTTCCGGAAAAACTACCCTTTTAAATATTATTAGTGGATTAGACACACCGTCATCCGGTAGTGTATTTGTAAACGGAGTCAATATTTTTGAGAAAAACGCTATATCCTTAGCAAGATATAGAAGAAGAGATATAGGTATAGTGTTTCAGCACTACAATTTAATTCACGTGCTGACCGTAAGGGAAAATATTGAACTTCAAATAAGGCTAGATCACAAAACTCCAATAAAAGAGGAAATTGATTTGATAATAAAAAAATTAGGATTAGAAGGTGTACAACACAAACTTCCAAATCAATTATCTGGCGGAGAACAGCAACGAGTTGCTATAGGAAGAGCACTTGCAGCAAAACCGATGCTAATTTTAGCCGATGAACCTACTGGAAATTTGGACTCAAAGAACGGAGAAAATATTTTGAAATTGATTCAATCAATATCTTACGAAAATAAAATAACAATTATTATGATAACTCACGATTCTAATGTAGCAAAATATGCCGATAAGGTCTATAAATTGAAAGACGGAGAAATCCTATCTAATTAAAAAACTGATCGAAAAGCAAATATCAATAGTACAAAATTATTATTTAATCATTACCACTTGTATAACCAGTAAATGGAACAATATATAAGCCAGCGTCTAAATGCGCTGGCTTTCAAAAAATTAAGTTCAAGTCATCAACAATCATGATTTCTATATAAAACAGTTTTTATCACCATATTTGGTATCATACAGCAAAACGTGAAAACCAACTGTGTCGAATAATTCAAGCTAAACAATTTTGAACTATTCAGCATAGCTACCATTGCGATTACCGAAATAATAAAAAATACTATACGGTATCTAAGCTTCAAATGTGCTTTTGGTAAAGTACCATTGCATATTATATACGCAACCAATAAAAAAACGCTAAGCCATATATTTTTGTTGTTATATAATGATAAAATAGAAAAGCAAACTATAATAACAGCAAAAATCACTGATAAAAATTTAAGCTTCAATAAATCCATTTTTCCCTCACTATCGACCCTATCCAAACAATTTTACCTATTTTTATATTATTTACCCTCTAAATATTTTTTCACATCGGCTCCCACGAAAACGTCTCCGTTTTCCAATATCAAGATCGGTCTCTTTACAATCATTCCATCACTAGCAAGTAATTCATACTGTTCTTCCTCGCTCATATCTGGAAGTTTTTTTGACAATTCCAATTCTCTATATATTTTCCCACTTGTATTAAAGAATTTCTTCAATGGTAACCCCGATTTTTCTTTCCACTCTTTTAATTCTTTAATTGTAGGATTTTCCTCACTGATTTCTCTATATTCAAAATCAATATTCTTGTCCTTCATCAATTTCACAACACCCTTGCAAGTTGAACAGTTCTTATAGCATATTATTTTCATTCCTTCCACCTCCATCCTTGACCTTAGAATATGGTCAATATCAAATTTTCGTTCACATTACTACCATTAATAATTTCAGGTATATTTATAATGTTTCCACCCCTAATAATGTTATAACACATTTTCTTTGATTCTTCAAATTCTTTCAGCTCATCGACTATCAATCGTCCTTCGCTTAGGGATTTTACATTCGACTTGTTCAAAAACAGCCTTTTCTTAAATAACTCTGGCTCAAGTAGATATATAGCGGCTATCACATCCCAAAGAACAATCGCCTCATATCCATATAGCTCCTTAAACTCGCTCATCCACTTTTCTATTTTTTCAACAATAAAGGCGTTTTTTCCATATTTTTCAACAGATTTGAACTTTGATTTTTCTAATTCCACAGTACCAAACTGACTTTTCATACAGTTGTTCCCCGTCAAAATGGATATATTTTTAAAATTTTTTAATACGATATATGCACCTTCATTACAAACGGTGAAATTCAATTCATTCATCATTTTATTACCAAAGTACAATGGCTCTGTCACACCACCCATTATGACAATTTCCTTTATATTATCTACAATATTATTGTCTATCATGTAGGCATCATATATATTTTGGAGAGAGCCTGTTGCCAAAATCGATATTTCCTTTGGATTTTTATTCACTTGCTCAACTATGAATTTAGCTGCATCATTTTCACACTCATCGACTACCTTATCAAATGACAAATTTACATAGTTTTTCATTTCAAAAGTACCAGAGCCACATACAAGTGGAATTTCTGAATGATTAATTTCAGCCAAAAGATCTCTTGTTTTCAGAAACACATTTTTCACGTTGTCATTTCCATATGTACAAGTGATGCCAAGTAAATCTACGTCATTTCTATTCAAAAGATAAATCAGTGCCAATCCATCGTCTATATCTCTATTGTTAATACCCATAGTATTATCACAGTCAAAAATTACCTTTTTCATCTTTATGCCCTTTCTTATTAATCTCTATTCAAAGAAGCAATATTTTTTAAATGTCATATATACAGCATCTCCTAATGTATACTTTTCTTCGACGTCATATGAATCAACCTTTATTTTCACACCATTAAAATCTGCCAAATATTGTATCTTTGCCCCAAGATACAGTATTTTGTTAATACTTCCACTTATAATGATATCTTTTTCAAGTCTTGCATTTTCAAATACTTCATACAAGGATTTGCAGATGACTTCTGATTTATCTTTTGAAATATATTTTTCACACTCTATATCCTCTGGTTTTACAAATATAGTTTCAGTCGTTTCTCCTAAGCTATGTTCTAAAAAATTATCTCTCATTAAAAAGCTTGCAGTCTCTCTATCCTTAGGTTTATCATAAATGTTTTGAGGTGTATCAAATCCATGTATTCTACCATTTAGAACAATTGCCATTTTATCCCCAAACATCATCGCCTCTTCTTTGTCATGAGTTACCAATATCGTTGTTATTTGATGCTTTTTTTGAAGCTCTATCGTCAGCTCTCTCATCTTTTCTCTCAAGTTTGTATCCAAGCTGGAATATGCTTCATCCAATAGCAATACCTCTGGCTCTGCTGCCAAAGCTCTTGCCAATGCAATTCTCTGTTTTTCTCCACCTGAAAGTTGACTAACTTTCTTGTTTTCATACCCCTGCAAATTGATTTCCTTTAATAGCTTACCTACCATACTATCAATTTGATCCTTGCTCTTTTTTTTCGCTTTCATGGAGAATGCTATGTTATCATAGACATTCATATGTGGAAACAGCAAATTTTCTTGACTTACTATAACGATATTTCTTTTGTTTGGTGCAAGACTACTAATGTCACACCCATTTAGAATAACACTACCCTGATAGTCATCAATAATCCCAGCCATTATATTTAGTACTGTGCTTTTTCCACATCCAGATGGACCTAAAAGACTAACTCTTTCACCTGTATTGACAGAAATGTTAAAGTCATTCAAAACTAATTTATTCCCATATTTTTTTGTAATATTTCTTACTTCCAATTTATACATAAAAACCTCTATCTCATTTTACAAAAAACAGATTATTAAATAATAATATTAAATAATATCAAATTAAATATAGTTGTAATTTTCCATCTCGTTCTTATAGATTTTTTTCAATATGTATTCCATCACAATCAAGGTAAAAAATGTACTTAACACAAATATTATCGCATAAACCGCTCCCAGCATTCTATCACCAGATTGAATAAACGGGAACATATCCATAGTAAAAGTATTTATTCTTCCACCACCAATTAGATACACCAAGAAATATTGGCTAAAAGAAACGATATAGCACATCATGCTCGCAGATATAATACCAGGTAATAGCATCGGGAATAATACATATCTATACGTATAAAATGTCCCTGCACCCAAAATATACGCTTGCTCTATATATTTTTTTCCAATTATTAAAAACACCTCTTTTAACATCCTAACCGCATATGGAATACATGGAACTATACTCACCAAAATGACACCCAAATACGTTCTCGCCAAACCCATTCTAATAAATTCCACACTTAATCCCATTCCTATCGAAACCGGTGGAATGATTATAGGTGAAAACACCAAACTTTCTATAATTTTCTTTCCCCTTATATCATCAAGTGCCAAAACTTTTGCACATGGGATGGAAATCAACACTGTAATCAATGTAGTCATGCTCGAAATAAATATACTGTTTCCCAGAGATGTTAGAACTCTTCCCCTATTTTCAAACACATAATTCCATCCTCTTAGCCCAAAGTCATTCGGAATCACGCTAGGCCATGAATAATTTTTTGAAAAAGATAAAATTATTATCATAGCTATTGGAGCGATAATTGCCACCATTGAAATAGCGACCATGAATACATAAAATAATCTCTTGTTATTCATCTCTGACACCTCCAAGAACAATTCTTTTGATGATTAAATTCAGCACAGAAACTGAAATGATACAAAAAAGAATTATAATTATGTTTATTGCCATTGCATAAGGTCTATTACTAAACATTGGATTTTGATATTCCACGAAGGCTTGAACTGATAATGCCTTTGGAAAAGTCGATCCCAATAGCATTGGAATTTCATAAGAACCAAACGAAAATGCAAATACAATAGTAAATGTTGAGATAATTGTCGGCAATAGCATTGGGACTGTGATATTCCAAAAAGCATAAAGCTTGCTGGCACCGAGATTAATTGCAATCATCTCATGTTTTCCACTCAAATTTCTCAATATCGATAAAACTGACAACAAAACATAAGGTGTTTCCTTCCATATATAGGAAATAATTATTCCCATACCATTTTTATTGTACAAAAAATGTGCAAAATATTTTTCTGAATCTCTCACTCCAAAAAAATACGCTAAACGTGACAAAAATCCTGTATCTGACAGAAATATTATCGCAAATAAAGCCACTATAATATGTGGAATTATTATGGGTAGCTTGTATATAAATTCCCTTTTTATTTTTGATTCTACTAGAATTTTCGCTATTATTACCCCTAAAACCACTGACAAAAAAGAAGATACTAATGTTGTGTAAATGGTAAATCCGAAGCTTTTTATAAACTCACTATTGTGAATTATATCAATATAATACTTTAAGCTTATTTCATTCATTCCCGCAATAGGAAAAAATCCGAGACTTTGTAAAAAAGCCCCGAATATCCCAACTGCCAAAACAAATATAATCAGTATCATAACCGGTAAAACACCAAGATATGATTTTATTTTTTTTATACTTGTCATTATATTCTCCTATTTGTTTGGAATTTCCTCTGCCCATATTTTTTCAATAACTGGAACTAATGCAGAAGGAAGCTCCGGTTGTCTTTTTTTCAACAGCTCAGCTTGTGGTAGAGTTGCTGATCCGATTTTTACACCTGCAATTTCTTTCTTTTGGTCTTCTGACAACTTACTATTATCTATTACAGGTAAATCGCCCCACACTTCTGGTTTGTATTTTTCAAGCTGTGAATCAAAGTTTAGAATTTCATTGATTACCACCATTGCACCCTCCTTATTCGGTGCGTTCTTTGCAATTGCCAAAAAATGTGTATTTCCGATTGTTCCTTTGTCAAAAACACTAGTTTTTGTAGATTTTGGGAATGTTCCGTTTTCTACCATATTTGATGCGAAATTTGGATTATAGCTTACATCAAATATCACCGTACCATCCGCAAACATATTATCTAACTGAGTAGATTCTGCTGGATACGTCTTACCCTCTTTCCAAAGGTATGGCTTTAATTCCTTTAAATAGTCTAATGCCGGCTTTATTGCAGTTCTCACAGCCTCAACATTTTTAGGATCCAAGCCCTTGATCTTGTCATATCCAACCTTTTCGTAAATAATATTTCTTACAAATGCAGATCCAGTAAAATCTGGAGGTGCTGGATAAGTTATTTTTCCTGGATTTGCCTTTGCAGCTTTCATCAAATCATCTGCACTCTTTATTGGTCCCAATACATCTGAATTGTAAACCATCACAACCTGTGCCTTTCCAAACGGAGACTCATAGCCCTTTGTTTCAAATCCAAAGTCATATTTTACTTCATCTGAATTTACATCTACGTATTTTTCCATATTTGGCAATTTATCTACAAATGGTCCGAATAGTAAATTATTATTCATAGCAGTGTAGAAGTTTTCTCCATTTATCCATATAATATCAATATTGCCTTTTTCTTCACCAGCCTGAACACTATTTTGTAGGTTATTTAGTATCTCATCAATGTTCATTCCCGTTCTTTTTAAGGTTATACCATATTCCTTCTTCACTTTATCTGCCAGATAGTGATCTATCCAGTTGTTTGTCAAATCAGAGCCACCCCAACCATAGATAGTTACAGTCGTATCTTTAGCTGATGCTTGATAATCCTCATATTTTTTTGCCAAAATAGCCTCATCATTGCTCTTATCTGAAGCCTTGTCTCCAGTTGAAGCACAACCCGAAAGTACAAGCGTTGAAGCCAATAATAATGCCGAAATCTTTGATAATAGTTTCATTTTTCCTCCTTTTTAATCAAGTTTTTTTTCGTGTTACAATTAAATCAATATTAAAATAAATTTCTTCACACAATTATACCATAAGAAGATAATGATTATTACTTCCTATGGTATAAAAGTTTTCTATATTAGCATCAATAAAAATCGAGATTATCTATAATAAATTTGTAATTGCTTAGATCACTTGATTGACAATCTTCTAATGCTATTTCATGTTTATAATTTGATTTACATAAATATCTTGAACAGAATTAACTCCACCTACGACAAATATATTTTTTGCTTCTGTCGCCAATTTTGACATTGATGCCATCTTGTTTTTTGGAGTCAATAGTATGTCTGTCTTTTTTGAATTAACAATATTAACCGCACTCATTGCATCTGCAAAATTTCTTCCATCTACAAAAGAGATGTCTTTATATGAAGTCTTTTCGGCAATCTTTACAGAGGTTTCATATCTATCTTTCCCATAAATTCTCTCACCATCTTCTTGACTTACAGAGTTTGGACCGCCAAATGTGTATACTACCTTGAACTCCTCAGTAAAATATGGAACATTACCTCTTATCAGCATCAAGCCAAGATTTTTCTCTCTAAGTAGAGGATAAGCACTCAGGGCGTCTGGGTAATCTTCTCCATTCGCAACTCCAACGTTTTTATATCCAGCTTCGACCAAAGTCATTTTATTAGTTTCATACTTGTTTCTTCCTACAATTCTTTTTACATCTGCCTTACCAATATATGCTTGATCAATTTTAAAAGGAATATAATTATCGTAGCTATCGTCAGAATACACAACATATACTTTTTTAATATTTTTATCAGTTTCAGCTTTGCCAAATTCTGAGGATTTTGTGTAAAGAACAAGCTTTGCATTATACTTATTCACAAGATTCATAGCGCTCAAGATATCAGCAAAATTATATCCAGGTGCCACAACTAGTGTGTCTGACTTATTTTCCTTTGATGCTTGAACTGACGTCAGCGTTCTATCGACACCGGAAACTCGCTCGAATTTTGTGGCAGCTTCAGCTTGAGCAAATGCTCCTGCCGTTATCAAGCCTGCAAATACTAAAGAGATTATTTTCTTTCTTTTTTTAAATACCTTCATAACGCACCCCCAATAATAATTAAAAATTACACTTAGACCAATTAAATTTCAAACTTTTTCAAAGGATCTCCTGAAGCCTTTATATACTTCGCTCCATCGATACCAACTACGCTATTTCTCATCAGATCAAAAACTTGTTTTGTGTTTTTCTTGTAAATACTGATGCCCGTATTCGAATTATCCAAAAAAGATTGCTCTGTCTGAACAAATACAACTACCTTTTTTTGAACACCATTTTTTATTACTCTTCCGATTTCAACGTACGTGGATGGATAATCAAAATTTACATCTACTAATGCTAAATCACAAATCAAGCCTTCTTTGAAAGACGAGCTGGATTTGTCATAGTGATATTTCGAATAAAAGGTAATGGCTGTTTCTTCCTCTGCAACTGAACTCATAACATTATATTTGATATCTGAAGTCAAGGCACTTGGCATATTAACCCTAATCCATCCATCTGCATAATTAATCGGTATATTTCCAGACGAATTTTGACCACCCGTATTCACAGCTGGTGTTCCGTCGATTGCCTGCCTTACATACTGATCCTCCACAGATTTTGGTCCACCTACGACAAAAATTTCCCCTGCATTTTTTGCGATATTCATGGTTTGAGCATTTTTATTTCTCGGAACCAATACAATATCCGCTTTTTTTGAGTTTGTAATATTTACAGCACTCATAGAATCGGCATAATTTCTACCATCTACAAAAACGACATTTTTCATAGCAGTTTTTTGAGCGATTTTATTTGAGGTATCATATCTATCAACACCTGCAATTCTCTGTCCACCATCTTGAACCACAGTATTTTTTCCACCAAATGTGTACACGACATTGTAACCACTTGAATTATATGATTTTTTTCCGTTGACCAAGAGTATTCCTAAGTTTTCTTCTCTAAGAACACCATACGAGCTAAGTGCATCAGCGTATACCTCTCCTGTAGCGACTCCTATATTTTTGTACTTAGTCAGTTCCAATGTCTTTCTATTCGTTTCATAAATATCTTTTCCAGTAATTCTGTTGACAGTTGCATTTTTTGCAAGCTTTAAATCTATAGCACTAGAAATCTTTCTATTACCTTCATTTCCACCAACTATATAAACAGACTTTATAGACTTGTCATTTTCAAACTGACCAATATTATCTCCATTCCCAACCAAAATCATTCTACCATTGAACTTATTCACTATATTCATTGCACTGATTGCATCTTGATAACTATATGCTGGAGCAATGACAAGAACATCGCTGGAAAATGTTTTCGCGGACTCTATAGATGTAAGAACTCTGTCATTTCCGTAATATCTCGTATATTTTGTTTCAGCAAAAGAATTTGAATAACCTCCGAATGAAGCAATAGCCAAAAATGCGATTACTAATGAGATTTTCATTTTGTCTCTACCCTTCATATAATCCCTCCTATCAGTACTAGACACTGCTAATTTATTACATTATTTGTTTCTCTATATAAATTCAAAATTATATTGTCATATATATGATTTAGAGTATTATTTCAAGCTCTAAACATTTCCATTCTTCACCAAGCACAGTATATATCTCTGTTTCATCTAAGACTGTATCTTTAAATCCCACAGATTTATAACAGTAGTATGCAGACTCATTATTTTCAAATACACCCAAAGAAATTTTTTTAGCACCAATAATTTCCTGTGCATATTTTATTCCCAATTGTAACATTCCTTTTCCATACCCATTACCACGCTTTTCTGGGTCTACTACTATAAATCCAAACCTCAACTCATCAAAGTTCTCTGTTGGTCTTCTCATTGTGAAAAAGCCTATTAGCTCATCATCATTAACAGCTGTAAACGCCATTAGATTATTAACAAATCCGAACTGTTCTCTGCTGATTGGATAATCACCCAAAACGCCTGCAGACCATTTATAAAAATCTCTTTCGTCGCTTATCCAAGAAAGGATTGTATCTGCATCATTTTCATTATAAGATCTTAATCTAAATTCCATTTCTTCTCCTTTAAGTTCAAAAATTAGTCGTCTTTATTGTATTGTCAATTTTGAAAGCTAACCGTAGCTCCTCACTAAATCTTACTACTTTTTCTTTTTTGAAAACAAGCCCCCAATAAAGCTTCCAATCAACGAAATTATTCCATATATCAATATATAGATAGCTGCACTCTCGTTATAAAATATAAATAGCGTCGAAGCGAAAATCAACATTACCATCAATGTGTAAATAAAATCAAACGATTTTACAATCCCATAAATTAGAGAAAGTATAAAACATACTACTGGAATTACAATTAGCAAAATAAACATAGCACTCCCTGTATCCTGAATGAGTAGTGGTAAAACATAAAAAACAAATATATTAGCTATCAAAAAAACCGACATATCTCTTAATTTTTTCATTCTTACACCTCCACAACGTCTATATTTACTCAGGTTTTCCCTATTTTAAAGCAAGGCAAGAGCAATCTATATATTGTCTTTAATTATCTTCCATTGATTATATAAATCATCAATTGAAAATCTAGCATTGGCAGGACTTGTAGATGGAAGCTGTATACTCTCAACACCGATTTTCTTTTCATGATATTTTCGGTAGTAACGATAGGATGTCCCGCCATTACAAAAAATATTTTTTATATCTGCCACCTTAAATATAGGGCTTAAGTCTGACGCAACTACATTTTGAATACTGGAATCACTTGAGCCAATGATGTCACACTGATAGATCACATCATATACTGCAATATGATGTCTAAGAAGAAATTCTCGTCTCTCTTCTATATCTGTTCCCAATGACTCTTCGAAAATACGTTCAAGTAAAGGCCAAAAACGATTTTGAGGATGACCGTAAAAAAATCCGTATTCTCGAGTTTTAATGGATGGAAATGATCCCAAAATTAAAATTTTCGAATCAGCTTGAAAAAGAGGTTGAAGTGGATGGACTATAGTCTGATGTTCTCTCACTCTTCAGTCCCTCCAACATATTTCGTTTTCCATGCATTAATATATTCAAATTCTAGATACGCTTTAATTAATTCCATTCTTCCACCTCAAACCACAATAAAAATTTTCACTCTTTCTTTATTATATTTTAACACTTTAGCACTATATTAATCAACTTCAAAGAATTCTTTTTACAATTGTCCATTCCTGACTATTTTTCTTCTAAACAATCCATGTTTATTACAATAGTAGTAAATCATACCTCCACCTCTAACAAAAAATCTAGCTTCAGCATTTCCCTCAGGATATAGCTTTATCATTTCGAATTTACTTGAATTGACATATGCAATAAAGCTTATATAATGATTTTTTTCCATTGGATGATTTATTTTTATGTAAACCTCATTGTCAATTTTTTCGGCAACGATCTCGTGTTCATCATTTATTTCCTCAATATCTAATGCCGGTAGAGTTACTCCACAACAACTTATCAATACATCTCCCATTGAATTTACTGTATTTCCGCAAATAGGACACACATATAGCTTTGACTTCATAATATTACTTGATCTATTTTCATTTATTATGTTCTCTCCAGACAATAATTCTATTATCGAAATATTTAATGCCTTTGATATTGGCTCGATTAAAGATATGTCTGGAAGCCCCTTCCCCGTTTCCCATTTTGAAACAGCTTTATCACTTACTCCTAGAATTTCTGCCAATTCTAATTGTGTCATATTTTTTTGCTTTCTCAATTTCTTTATAGTTTCACCAGTTATATAATTCATTATTTTCACTCCTATTTATTAATATTATCATTTTTGTTGTTATCTTATAAGACTATACTAAGATTAGCATTAAAGAGATTTAATTACAACCTACGTAAAGTAGAGTAAAAAAAGAACAGCCAACATAGACTGGCTGCTCTATTTCACTCTAATAATTGTATTGCAAGGATTTCTAAAACCTCGCATACCATCATCTTTTTAGTTATTTTCCATATTCTCGATATGTTTTTTTATTTTATTTCCAAATTCTTTAAATCGCTTTTTCTCTTCTGGCCAAATTTTTGTGACTCTATCAACTGCGATAATAAAGATAATCACAGATGCATAATCTTTGGCTTTTTCGATCATACCAATACTTTCAAGAACAATCAACAGCAAATAAAAAGTAAAAAGAATGGTACGTTTCGGAAGTGCAATCAAAAACTCTATGCCAGCCTTGTAGCCGACATAAATTTGACGATTAATACCATTAGACTTTTCCAATCGTCTATTAATAAGTCCGGATATTCTGGTGTAAAACCAATCCGAAGTAAAAAACAAAGACTGAACAGCAATGGCTAATAGTCCAATATTATTTGCATATTTTTCCTCATAGCCAAAAGCACGTGCCAATAAATAAGCCCAATCACCATTATCAATACATATCAAAACAGAAAAGTACACAACGGCTAAAGCTATGGCTATAAGCAGTAAAGAACGAAAAAATTTCATTATATTCATACTCCCTCACACTCTATTTATTTCACTTTATTATAATATGTTAACTAAAGCAAGTCAAGAATAGTTCTTTTCTATGTTTTCGATATATTTACTTAGTCCTAGCAACCGATTCTCTTACAGTATCTTGGACCAAAGCAACATATTGTCCTCAAAAACAATCTGGATTTTTCCTGTATCCTTTAGCCATGATAAATATGATTTTACAGTACTGCCAACCAGCACATATTGTTCAACATTTAATGTCAATCCATAGTCATTGAACAGCTTTTGTAAAATATGTTCAAATGAAATTGGTCTTTCGCATATCTCTTCTATCTTATTAGCAACTTCAATAGTTTTGTCGATATTATACTGTGCTAGCTCCTGTATATCCTCACATACGTCAGCATGTGCAGGCACGAATATCTTTGCATTTAGAGTTTTTATATACTCCAAAGTTTGAAGATACTTTTCGACATCGTATAAAAACGCTATTTTATATTTATCAAGTGTATTTTTACTCGATATGCAATCAGCCAAATATATCACGTTATCCGGAGTTTTAAATCCGACCATATCGAGGAAATGACCAGGCAAGTGTATAATTTCAAAGCCCTCTGGAATATTTTCTTCGGATAGATATTGAGCATCACTTTCCTGTGCCATCAAAAATTTATGTCTTAAATCTTTAAATGGATACCCGCCAAACAAATATGCTGGTTCCAATTCAGTGTGTCTAGTAAACGCACATTCTTTTCCTGGAGCAAATATTTTACAGCCAGTGTTTGATTGAAGGTATTTGTTTCCTCCAATGTGATCAGCGTTTGAGTGCGTGTTATATATTGCTTTTAGCTTCCATCCGTTTGCATCAATTAATTTTCTTATCTTTCTACCCGCTTCTTTGTCGTTACCACTATCTATAATACACACATCTTCGTCATTCAATTTGACCAATCCAACTTTTGCTGGACTCTGTATGTAGTAGCAATTTTCTGTTATTTGAATCAATTCGTACACAATATCATCTCCAATCACGATATATTATATCAAAAAACAAATTATGTATAATTATACCATAATTATATGTGTAATATTATTATAAATTATGTGTTTAATTGCCATACAAAAATTTCGTAAAGATTTATAGCACCGTCATTGTATTTTCTTTTTTTCTGTCTCAATCTACTTAAAATATAATTTTATACAAGCGTTGATATTTTCATTCATATTGTTTATATCCATAAACTCATATGCTCCCATTAAGTTTGTCAAGACGAAAGTTTCATCCTTACCAATTTTTGCATTTTTCCCATGATTGACATTTGGATTGCTTTTATCATTTTTTTCGACAACCATATCCCACCTATGCTCCGGATCTTCCTTGTCATCATTTTTAACATATATTCCCAATGCTATTTTATCACCTTTTTTCAATATATTAATATACTCTTGAGGTATTTTTAAGGTATGATATCCAGCCTTTTCCATTTTTCCTGATAAAATCTTCGCCTTGTCTTTCTCTAACTTATTATTGATATCTTCTATCTCTTCTAATTGCTCATTACCAAATTCTCTACTATATTTTTCAAAATTATTTATATAATATATCTCATATTCTGCATTTGGCTTTGTTGTATAAAATCCTACTGAATCCATAATTTGATTATTTTCAGAAATTGAATATTTGTTGAAAAGTATCGTCTTATCTCCATACTTATCTGGACTTATATATCCGGTAAATGCGTAGTCATCATATTGATAAACTCCTTTAAACTCATCAACATCCCTTACATCTGTAAAAACATACGCATCACTACATATTCCACTGCTTTTATACGACACAAAGAAATATCCTTTGTCACCAAAATATTCTGTCTGAGAATCTTTTACAATCCATGCTCCATCAATATCTGGTCTATTTCCAACTGGAAAATTTTCTTTACTAAAATTATCGTCCCATCCAACTATTGCAATAGCATGATTCGGATTCGTATTATAGTCCAAAGAAGAATATGCCTTCTTTTCATTGCTATATGTACTGCTATTAGAATAAGGGAATGTTTTATTTCCGTCATGAGCCATATATATGTTGGAAACTACTGCACCATTATTTTTTATCGCTTCTTTTATCTGCTTCATTAAAATATCGTCATTTGATGCAATTTTTTTATTATCAATAGTTTTTAAAAATTCAAATCCTAGCACTTGTCTAACCGGCTTTTTCACTACAGGATTCTTGGCTTCATTTCTCACTACAATTTCTGTTTTGTACTCCCTGCTCATTTCTTCTATTATAGCCTTTTCCTTATCGTTTAAATAAGGAGCTGTAACAAAATCATGCTTTATAGGAATATACTTATCATCAGATTCGAGAATTGGACCTCTTCCAGAAATAAAATACGAAATATCTGATTCTCTATTCCTTCCCTCTCTGACATTTAACTCACGTCCCTTGTCTTTAAAAGAAAATCCATGTCTATTTTCCATATTATTCTCAGATAAGTCTAGCTCCACGCCCTCTTTCATCTTTATATGAGATTCTAAAGCTGCCATACTTGCAAAGCTTCTGCATCCACCATCGTAAAATTGATTCTTAACTGTAGTTACATATGATTTACCATCAACGTTTCTCAAATCAAATCTCACGGGTAACCCAGTCGTCTTTTCTAATTCAATATCTTTATTCTCAATGTTCTCTTTATCCTTATCATTTTTTACTTCGCTTTTATTTTCCTTCTTATTTCCTCCACTTTCATCCTTATCATCATTTTTATCACTATCGCTCTTTTTATTATCGCTAGGTTTTATAACATCGGACCTTGACACAACATTTTGATCAGCTCTAGCTTTCTCGCCATTAGTCACAGTATCCTTTCCAATTATTTCAGCTTTAGTTCCATTATTTACCACTCGTTTTCCAACGAAAATCAACTCTAAATTTGATAGTTTTTTTGCTCTAGTGTATACATCATAGGATTTTTTGCCAAATATTATAGGAGATTTTGATTTAGATGCGTATGGACCTGCTACTAAACCATCAACCAAATACGAATCTTCAGATGATGCAATAAATACCTTATTTCCATCAAAAGAATTTAAATATGTACTTATTATTTTTTTGTTTGTGTCATTTCTATCCATTCCACTTACTCTTACATAATTCATTGTTCTCAAATCATTATTAGAAACTGAGTTTTCACCACCAATTACAGTTATTTTGTCGCTGTGTATTCCCAAGTTCCTTATTTTTTTATCAAAAACAAGTATTGCATAATTTTCTATACATGAAACAGGTGATATTGATATTGCATCTGATATAGAATTTCTACCTACTACAAATATACCTTTCACACTTCCCAGTTTTTCTTTTACCCTTAGTGATGTATCAAATCTGTCTTCTCCATAAATTCTTTCAACAGATATCCCTTTTTGGATAATAAAGTTTTCGATTTTTTTTGATATGGAATTTATTCCGCCAGCAATAATTACTTTTTTTACTCCACTTTGTTCAAAAAAGGTTTCCACCTTTTTAGAAAGTGAAGTTCCTGTATTTAAGACAATGGGTGCATCTAACTTATTCGATAACGGCCCAAATACAAGCGAATCTATAATTTTATCATTCTCTCCTGATGCTAGAATTACAGTATCAATATTTTTATACTTCTCAGCTATTTTTATAGATGTTTCTATTCTGTCAACTCCACCTATCAATGTTTCCGTTGTAGCGTAACTTCTAAAATTAATTGCGCTAGCTATCATAAACAATAATACAAGCAAAAAAACAAAGTTCCTTTTCAGTTTTATTCTTCTCATAAAGACTACCCCTTACATAAATATTTTTCTATCGCAAATACAATCTAACACATCTTTATCATGTGAAATGAAAATATATGTCAAATTTAATTTATCCTTCAGATCCAGCATCAAATTTAATATGCTCGCTTGAACGGATACATCCAATGCAGACGTAATCTCATCGCAAACTACTATCTTTGGTTCAAGTACTAACGCCCTAGCAATAGACACTCTCTGTAGTTGTCCACCACTAAATTGATGCGGATATTTTTCTATATCTGATTCCTTTAAACCACATAATTCAAAATACTCTATTACCTTTGACATAGCATCATCTATACTCATATCAGTCTCATGAATCAACAAGGCATCTAATACGCTTTTTCCAACCTTTATTTTTGGATTTAAAGCAGAATACTGATCCTGCATTATTATTTGTATTTTTTTCTTCACATAAAGATTGGAGTACTTGTTAATATTTTCCTTTTTTGAGTCTTTTATTTTTTCATAGACAACTTCTCCATCTATCACTATTACACCTGAGTCTGGACTCTCAATATTGACAAGACATTTTGCAAAGGTTGATTTTCCACATCCGGAATTACCAACTATTCCAACAATTTCTCCTCTATTTATTTCAAAATTAAAATCCATCAAAATATTTTTTTCTTTATTTACACCAAATATACCCTTTGATTCGACATACTTTTTATTTATATTTCTGGCTTCTAGTATTTTCATATGCTTTCAAACCTACCTTTGAAGTTATTTGGATTTGGTATTGCTGCCACTAATGACCTAGAATACTCATTTTCCTGCTTTCTGAAAAATGCCTTACACTCTTTCTTTTCAATAATCCTCAAATCCTTCATTACTACGATATCGTCGGCAAAGTTTTCCAACCTTTTTAAATCATGGCTTATAAACAATATTGCAACATTCATATTTTTGGAAATATCTTTTAGCAATCCGAGTATTTCTAATTTTAAGTTATCATCTATTGCAGTAGTTGGTTCGTCAGCGATAATTATTTTAGGGTTTGCTGCAATAGCGCACGCAATCTGAACCCTCTGCTTCATACCTCCACTTATCTCATGAGGATATTTAGAATAAACCTGTTCTGGATTTTCTAGCTTTACAGACTTAAATAACTCAATAACAGAATTATAAATATCGCTGCCTTTTTTATTACTGTGAAGCTTATACATTTCCCCAACTTGATTTCCCACAGTGAAGGTTGGATTAAGTGACTTTGAAGGCGATTGAAAAATTACAGATATTTCACTTCCTCTTCTCTTTTCAATCATTTCTTTGCTCGCACTCAATAGATTCTCACCTTCGAAGATAATACGCCCTTTGACGTAAATATTATCTGAGTTCAACCCCACTATCCCCATGGATGAAATGGTTTTTCCGCTTCCAGACTCTCCTATTAGAGCCGTTATTCTTCCCGGAATAAGCTCAAAATCCACCTCAACTTCGATTTCTTTTTGCTCTATAACATTTTCAATAGGATTGAAATATATCCTAAATCCCTCTCCAATGAAATTTATCGATACTAAGATTAACACAATCAATATACCTGCTGGTAACCATGTCCACCAATAGCTTTGCAGGGCTCTCATATTTTGTGCTGCAGTCAAAATATTTCCCAAACTTGGCATAGGCTCCTTCACACCCAATCCAAGAAAACTCAAAGAAGCCTCCATCAAAATTGCATTTGCCATCGAAATAGTCGATGCAACTATAATGGATGGAAAAACATTCGGAAGTATATCTCTAATTACTATACGAAAATTGCTGAACCCAATAACTTTTGAAATAACAACAAAATCTCTCTTTTTTAATGACAAAGTTTGGGCTCTGACGATTCTTGCTACCTCTGTCCACGATAAAAGTGATATTATTAGAACCAAATTACGTATAGAGGGTCCTAGTATCGATGCAAATGAAATTGCTACAATAAAAAAAGGAAAACACATCAGCACATCTATCGTTCTCATAATAATAAAATCAATTTTTTTGCCTCCGTATCCAGACAAAAGTCCCAAAACTGCACCTATTGCTATCTGTATTGATGTTGCAAGCACTCCGACCAACAATGATATTCTTATACTATACAACAGTCTAGTAAGCATATCTCTTCCTAGATTATCCGTTCCTAAAATATGCTCCTTAGAGGGTTTGGCGTTTATGCTGTATAAATCGATATCAGAGTATGAAAATTTCGTCATAAACGGCCCTATTAATGCTACTATTGACAGAATGATCAGTACAGCACAGCCAAATGCTATATATACATTTTTCTTGCTAATGTCGATTTTAAAACAATTCGGTATAAATGATTTATTTATTGATTTCGACACAAAAGATTTCTTTGTTGATAATATCTTTTTATTTCTCATATTCTTCACCTACTCAAGCTCTACTCGTTTATCGACCAATATATAAAATACATCTGCCAATATATTTGATATGAGTATGACGACTGCCGTTATCATAAGAATCCCCATAATCAATGGATAGTCTCTATTTTGCACTGCCTCATATCCTAGCCTTCCAATCCCAGGCCAAACAAAAACTGTTTCAGTCATTAGTGCTCCAGAAAATAATGTCGGAACCTGTATGAAAAAAACTGTAATTATAGGAATTAAAGCATTTTTTAAGCCATGCTTCAAAATAGCTTTTCTAAAACTCATCCCTTTTGCCATTGCGCTCTTTATATAATCCTTATCCAAAATCTCAATCATTGCCGATCTAGTGTATCTAATAAACGATGCCATATGAACCATTATCAATACTGCTGATGGTAAAATCAAGTGTAACAACATATCTAAGATTTTTTCAATCCCTGAGTAATTGTATCTGACATTATACATCCCCGACGATGGTAGTATAGATAAGTCATACGAAAAAATCTTTATCAATACTAGCGAGAAGAAAAATGCTGGTATTGATACACCTACAAACGAAACCACTGTTATTATATCATCTACAGCCGTATTTCTCTTAAGCGATGAAATCATCCCTATTGCCACACCTAAAACACTGCTTAATATTAATGACAATCCCATAAGCAAAATTGTATTTCCAATTCTACTAGATATTATTTCTATTACTGGTCGTGAAAATTTTATTGAATATCCCAGGTCAAATACCAACGCCCTTTTCATCCATTTGATATACTTAATAAAGAAATTATCATAATACCCAATACTTCTCAATTTTGCCTCTATAAGCTCTGGTGGTGTGTTTGGACTGAGCATGTGTAGGTATGGGTTTCCTGGTTGTAAATTAACTAAAGCAAAAATTAGTATTGATATTCCAAACAATACAAACAATGAAATTATGAGTCTTTTTACAATATAGTTTTTCACTTTTACACCTCTAACTCATATTATATTAAAATCCAGTAAAATCATATTTATGGTGATTCTACTGGATTTTCATTTTACAAAAATAATTTTTATGTAAATTTGCGAGGTATAGTATTTTTTTTAACTTACCTCAAATTATTATACTACTTACTGTGCTACTACCCAATTTTGTGCATCATCAAAATCTCTGAACACAGATGGATTGAATCCTTCCAATTTTGGAGTTGTTCCTATTACTATTTCTTGTTCAAATAAATATGCCCAAGGGACTTGTTCATTCATATATTCAGCGAACTTCTTATATGATACCTTACGTTTTTCCATGTCTGTTGTAGAAGTTCCCTCTTCAAGAATTGCTTCTAGTTCTGGAGTTGTAAAGCCTACGATATTCCATCCCATTTTTCCTTTTTCATTACTCACAGCAGACGCTGACCAATATGGAGTCATATCCGGATCAATTGCAAGATTATTGCCCATCATATACATATCGAATTCGTGGTTTGCAACAACTTTTTCCATCAATGCAGGAAACTCCATTTTATTCAATTCAACTTTTATACCAACCTTTGATAGGTTTTCCTGAATAACCTGTGCTGCCTGTTCTCTAACTGAATTTCCAGTTGGAACGTCAAGTTTAAACTCTAATTTCTTACCAGATGAATTAACCATTACATCTCCCTTAAGAGTATACCCAGCTTCGTTTAACAATTTTTTTGCGTTTTCGACACTATAATCATACTTATTGAACTTTGCATCGCTTGGATAAGCCCAAGAACTAGACAGCATCGGTGCGTCCTTGACTTCACCATTACCTTCGATAAGCTTGTCTACCATTGACTTTCTATCAATCGCAGTTACGATAGCTTGTCTAACTTTTATATCTTTGAATATTTCATTTCTATAATTCATTCCCATATACTGGAATAAGTTATTTTGATGTCTATATATTTTAGTTCCTTCTTTTTCAAGAGCATCTATATCCGCTTTCTTCAGATTTGTTATATCTGCAATGTCTACATCACCATTCTTTAAATCAGCAGCAACTGTATCTTCACTAACTACCTTCAGTACTATCTTGGAAGTTTTTACATCACCACCAAAGAAAGCATCATTTTTTTCAAACTTTGCATCCTGTCCTTCTGTAAAGGAAGATAATTTGTATGGACCACTTCCAACCGGCTTTGCCATCAAATCCTTTGATTCTTTCCACTTAGATAAATCTACAGATGACCAAATATGCTCCGGAATAATTCCAATAGTCCCTAGTTTTGCCAATGCTGGTCCATATGGCTTAGAATATGAAATTTTCACAGTTACATCATCAACGGCTTCAATACCTTTAACCTTATTTTCTTTTCCTTCTTTATATTCATCAACGCCTACAATATTTGTAACAAAGTCACTATATTCCCCATCGTAATTTTTATTTGCCAATGTTGTAAATGTAAATACGACATCCTTTGCTGTTAAAGGTTTTCCATCAGACCATTTAACGTCTTTTTTAATTGTGAAAGTAATAGTCTTTTGATCACTAGAAACTTCGTACTTTTCTGCCAAATACGGTTGTACCTCTTGTTTATCGTCTAACTTTAGCAATGAAGCATATACCATCTTACATACTGCGTCATCATAAACCGAGTCAGTCAATAAAGGATTGAAAACTCCTGATGGAGATGTTGAGATGCCATATACTATAGAATCCTTTACCGCACTCTTATCTCCCTCTTTACTAGCACAGCCAGACAATATGCCTAATGATAATAGCATTGCCAGTGCTATAGAAGATAGCTTCTTTAATTTTAAAGTCATAATAACCCTCCTAGATTATAAAATAATTATTTCATTGATAATTTTATAATCCAAGAGGGTTAACTGTCAATATAAATGGAACAGTATAGCTAGATTGAATTGCCATCTGCCATAGTATAGATAATATCTATAAACTATATGCTAAATTTTATAGAAATATCAATACAATTCACTATCTAAAAAATCCAGAGCAAACTGTGCAAACATAGCTGTTCCATAAACCATATAATCTTCATCTATTTTAAATTTTTCGTGATGTGGAAAATAAACACTTCCCTTTTCATCATTTTTAAAGCCCATATTTATATATACACCTTTTGCGTGCTGGAAGTAATACGACATATCCTCAGATGCCATAAGAGGTTTCATCAGAATATTTTTGCCTTTACCCAAAACTTTTTCACTTGTCTTTTGAGCTATCCTAACCAAATCATCATCATTCTTCAGACTCAAGGTACTTTCTTCTATATCTACACTAACCTCGATTTCATAGGCATCTGCTATTGCATTGGCATGTCTTATTATCGCATCGTGAACAACCTTCCTAGCAGCCGGATCAAAATATCTCATAGACATATCTATCTCAGCATATTTCGAAATAATATTGGCTTTTGTCCCAGCGTTTATTCTTCCAACGGAAACTACAACTGGTTCTTGTGGTGCGACATTCTTTGTTACTATGCCCTGTATATCAGTTACGAACATACACGCTGGATGAATCGTATCTTTTGCCAATTGAGGTGATGAACCATGACCAGATACACCTTCAAATTTAATATAGATTGTATCACAGCCAGTCAATCTATAGCCACCTTCAATATTGGCAAATCCTGTTTCCATCGTCGGCAAACCATGCATAGCAAAGCAACCATCTACATTTTCCATTCCACCTGCCTCAATTATTTTTTTCGCACCAGAAAAATTTTCCTCTCCTTCTTGAAAGAAAAACCTTACTTCACCGTTTATCTTATCTCTCATTCCAGAAAGTATCTTTGCGGCTCCCAAAAGCATCGCACTATGAGCATCATGACCACAAGCATGCATTACACCATCGTTTTTTGATTTAAAGTCTATTTCTGATTCTTCAATAATAGGCAGCGCATCCATATCAGCTCTAAGAACGACTGTTTTTCCCTTTTTGCTTCCAATTAATCTGGCAATTGTAGATGTATTTCCTACTGTTTCTATTTCAAGCCCCAGCTTCTCCAATTCATCAACAATTAATCTCTGAGTATCATACTCTTGATTGCTGAGCTCAGGATTTTCATGAAATGTACGTCTTACTTTTACAATGTAATCTTCTATTGATTTTGCCTTATCTAACATTTTATTCTCCTTTACAACAAACACTATCCTTTATAAATATTTTCACCCCTAGTTTCCTTCGTAAAGAATGAAGCCAATGCACCCACACATACGATAACAATAAGCACCATAAAAGCTTTTCTATATCCGACTTCTGGTAAGGCTTTGTTAGCATCAATTATTTTACCCATTACAACCGGTACAACCGCTGCCCCTAAGAATCCAATACAATTGACCACACCAGTAGCCACTCCCGAAAGATTTCTATCATTGACCTCATTACCAACAGTCCAACACATAGTAAACCCAGTCATTACAAAACCAAATACGAATAAAAATGGTGCCAATAACGATTGTGGAACTTTGAAAATGATGAAAAGTATCCACCCTAATAAAGTTATAAGCGAGCAAAGTATCAGTGGAATCTTTCTATTTTTGAATTTATCTGACAAATATCCTATTACAAGTCCACTTACTGCAGAACCCACAATTGCAAATATTATATAGTTTGCAGCTGCTATCTTTGAAATACCGTATGCCTGCATGATAAATGATATTCCATATGTACCGAATAATATCACATATCCAGTGTATAAGCCTATATATGGAAGCGAAATAACCCAAGTTCTCTTGTTTCCAATAACAGACTTTAAAGCATCAATCACATTTATGTCTACAGATACCTGAGGTCTATTTTCCAATTCATCCATTCCTGGCAAGCCCACATCCTTTGGATCATCTTTCACAAATATTAGAGCAAGGATGGCAAACAATAGCATTGCAACACCCATATATACAAATGTACTTCTCCAACCAAAATGGCTGACAGCTATTACAAGTGGAGTCTGTGCTATCACAGCACCGAGATTTGCAGCCAATCCAACAAATCCTATCATAAGCGCAAAATTTCTCGAATAGAACCATCTTGACTGAATTTTTATCAGACAAATAAATATAACCGATACTCCTATTCCAACGGCAAATCTTGAAATATAAGCCACAGAAATATTAGGTGCCATTCCAAACGCAACCGAACCCACAGCTGCTAGTAACGAGAAGATAAACACTGTTTTCTTTGGACCTAATTTATCAGCTAATATTCCAGATGGAATTTGCATAATAAAATATGCATAAAAATACATAGATCCTATATTTGCAAATTGAGCAACACCTACATTAAACGCTTCCTGCAAATCATTTTTTACTACTCCTGGTGCCATCCTATGGAATGTTACAAATATATACATAATTGCCAAAATACTCCAAACTATCCACCTGTAGCTCTCAACTTTTTTTATTTTTTCAGCTTTTGTCAATTCTTTCATAAATTTCATCACTACCCTTCAATTTTAATATATTGTAAAACTAACTTTCACTGTGAAATTTATATCTTTTGAACGTTCTATACATCTATATTTTAATATACTTGAAATTGTTTTCAATGTACTTATAGTACAAAAAAATACCACTATTTTTATCTTTAAAACATATAGTGGTATTTAAATAATTGACTACATTGTATCCATAATTTATTTTAGTTGTTACTATTTCTACATTAGCGTTTATATAGGCATCAACGACAATCTATTCACTCATTTTATATATTTTTAGAGCCAATGAAATATCTGTTCTTACTTCTGTTTTATTCAAATCCTTGTCAAGAATTTCAGCTATTTTCTTATATCTATATTTCATAGTATTATAGTGAATATACAACTCCTCTGCAGCAATTTTCAAGTTCCAGTCACAATCAGCTATTTTTTGAAGGCTTGAAAATAGCTCTGTATTGTATTGTCCATCATAATCCAGTACCTTTCCAATACTAGACTTGCAAAAGCTTAGAACATCCTCATTCTGATAGATAGAATATAGTATTCTGTATACACCTAAGTCCTTATAATGAAGAGAGAAATTAGAATTATAAATGGTTCTTCCAATTTTTATTGCCATTTGTGCTTCTTTATAGCTTTTATACACATTTATAATATCATCTTGTGATTCACCAATCCCAATACTGACTGTGAAATCAAACTTATTACCTATTGTATTACGAATTTCTTCGCTCATTTCCTCTAATATTTCATCAATTTTATCTTCTCTGTTATTTTGAATTAAAAACACTGCTGTATCACTGAGATTGACATAAACTGAATCTACAAAATATGACTTGACAACTCTGACGGCGGTACTAAGAATATTATCTCTAATATCATCCAAATCATTATTTATATCTCTCTTTTCATCAGTATTTCCCATCTTTGTATACTCGTCCTTAAAATTGTCTATATCTACAATCAAGGTTCTAAAGGTTTCTTTAAATGTCCAACCAAATGACTGAGCTCTTTTTTCGATTTCCATTTTCGATCTTATGTTATTTGTAATTATATCTCTTACAAACTCATTTTTGTGTCTGTTTTCAATCTGCATACTAGATAGCTTTTTCTGCGTGTCTAGTATCAAAGCTGTATTTGCATGTGCCAAGGCATTAAATTCGTCTCTATATATATCACCCTTTTTCCTGCCTAAAAAAACAATATATCCAAATATTTTGTTATTCATGCTAACTCTGTAGGACTCTTTTTCTACCAAAAGCTGATTAATATTGATATTCTCGAAATCTCTGTCTTTATAACAACTGCTTTTGCAATGATACATTTCATTTAGCTTCATATCGTAGTAACAAATTTCTTCGCCCAATATTTCAGATATTACTTTTATTATTGTCAACGTGTCGCCCTCATTCATTACCAAACTGGTAAAATCACTCAAAATTTCCTCAGATTTACGAATTATCTCTGTCTGGAAGTTTATTATTTTCGACAGGGTCGGGTTAATAACATCAACAAATGACATTTCAACTGGAACAGAAACTATTACAAAACCAATTTCATTTCCCAGATCAATTATATTTTGCGGTATATAATCAAAATATCGCTTTAACTTTATAAAAAGTGCAACTATACCTGCATCACTCATTTTCCTTATCAATTCTTCAAATTCAGATTCATGCTTTTTAAATATATATCCACTCGACAATACTATTTCTCCCCCAACCGACCACGGAAAAGGGTTTGGAGAATCCATTATAGTTATTGAATGAACTTCCTTATCTAAGGCAGAATCACCAGCCAAAACAACAAAATCTCTGAATTCATCAGTATTCAATATATCTCTTATCGTGACTCTTTTATTCATCTAGACTCCTCCTCCATAGCATTCAAAAAAATAATCGGGCTCCAGTTATGCCCGTAGATTGTACTTATATTTAGGTCTCTTTGTCTTAATCTATTTGTTTTAATCTTCTCCCCTCATATTAAAATAGAATCGGTGTTTACTTACAGCTGAGTTTGTATTACTTCCAAGTAAAGTAAAACTGACAACTTTATATTAATTATAAAACATGCTATAGCACAAGTCAAATTGGACCTGTAGCTATAGCATGTAAAGTAAAAATATAACATTTCTAAATTATATTAGTGCGTTTTTCTGATTTTTTCTATATCTCCTATTCTACCTCATTAACAACCTTATCTTCCATTTTTGGATGCAAAGTAGTTCCCCAAATAGATATCTCTCTCCTCTTCACCAAAGAAATATCGTCTTTTTGATAAACAGTTCTCCATGGTTCCCAAATAAGTCCAGTATTTTCTATAGCCTTTACTGAAAGGTTTCTTACATTACCTTTAAGTGGTATAGTTACTGAAAATCCTGATGTTCTCGGTCTGCCGTTATATTCCCATTCTTTTGGTACTAGAACCTCTTCACCATTTTCGTTGTAAGTCAATTCATCCCATGTAACAAAGAATTCTGCAATATATCCACCTGTATGATTTAAAACAAGCTCACCATTCCTGTAAGAAGTTATTTTTGTTTCCACATAATCACTGCTACTATTCAAAATAGCTGGCTCATTATCCTTTACGAAAGCTGTTCTATATGAAACAGGAACTGCAGGAGTTTCTCTGCTATATTTGCTACCTGAATTTATTATTTCCTTTAGATCTTCTATTTTTCCACTAACAACCTTTGTAGATGTTGAAGAATCTCCACCCAATACAACTGCTGTAAATGAAGTGTTATCCAAAATTTGTTGGAATTCAACGTCACCCTTAATATCTGCGCCTTTTATTAACGCCTGGAACGCTGCATGAACCTTTGCACTCTTGCTTGAAGTTTCCAGTTTTATATACATTGATCGACCATATGATACGTCAGAAACATAAACTGGAGGAGTAGTTGCATTAATTCCAGCATTTTTCAAACCATCAACAGTTACAGTTTGAGCAAAGAAATCAGCAGGTGCTGAAGGGGCATCTATACTAACGTTATAATAAACTTGCTTAAAGTGTACCACACACACTTGCTTTTCTCCACTTGCAAGTGCATCGAAGTCGATATTTAAAGGAACACCCATTTTTTCAAATCCCAAACCAAACTGAGCCTTTAATTGATTCATACTTTTTGCCATAGTTTCTGTATATGAAATCTTGGCAGCAACATTTGGATATTTAGAAGAATAATCAGAGTGCCATTTTTCCACAAGATTATTTATTGCTCCTTTTACATTACTATTAGTAGGGTTTGAAACGATTTCCCCATTACTGTTGTTAATCATTCCCGGTAAATCAATGCTAATTTTTATTGGTGCTCTATCTAGCGAGATGACTGCCGGATTATTTTCCAACAAACCTTTATCTGCTTTGAGTAATGCACCAGGGAAAATCCTGTTGCCACTTGAAGTCATCACAGATACATCGGCATCTTTGTGCATAAGATTCTTTTTGATCTTTTCAATTACGACAAATTCATTATTCTTGTTCTTTCCAGTAGTTGGGAACTTTGTTGTAATCTTTTCCCCATTATGAGTCAAAATATTTTCAGTGTCGTAATTCAAACCATAAATGTACTTATTCAAGACATCTTTATAGTTTTCATTTAGACTTACTAAGCTTTCAACTACATCTTCTGCTTCTGGCACTTTTGTTTCTAAAACTTCTTCAGCAAAAGACTTAACTGTGGGTTGAATCATCATTGACACTGCTAACAATAACAAAAAAGTCAACTTTTTAGAATTAGATTTCATAATTTTCATAATCTTCATAAATTTACCTCCCTATAATTTCTTTAGCAACATAATACATCAGCAAAAAAGATTTGTCAATAGTTTTTAAAAAATTCAAATTGTTATTATTTGCATTACTATTACATTATAATTATTTTATTTAAACTGTTGAATTTTACGCATTTCGAGCTTCATTTCTCTTGGATTTTGTATTTGAACTTCTATTGATTTTTTTCATTTTCCAAAGATAATTTCACTGTAAAACCCTACAAATACTTTATTATTTATTTAACAATTTAACTTAAACCTATAATTATATATGTATGAATTTTCAGAAATATTAATATTTTTATTTTCAACCAAGCATTCTTTCATTTTATTCTGAATATTGCGATTATTTGTGGTGCACTGTAGCTTTTTTATTTTTTCATAAAATAAATATCAATATAGAAGCTATAGACTCTAAATTATACAACCAAATAAACTACAGCTCAAACTTATATAAGCTTTATGCTGTAGTTTAAAAAAAGAAAAATTAATTTTTTATTACTAGAGGGTTTGATAACATATTTATATGATCTGAAGGCTTTACATATTCCATTTTACATTCTTTTATCTGTCCTCTTAAATATTTAAGATGTTCCTTTATTTCTTTTTCTTCGGTAAAATCCTTAACTAAAAAATATTCCTGTTCAAAATATCCTGAATATTCAGTGTATCTTTTCGCATCTTTATTCATATCCGAATACACATATTTAAGCTTATCTTCACTAGTTAAATTTTCAATATACTTTTGGCAAACATCAACTGGATTTTTTTCATATAATTCTCCTTGCTGTTTTGGCTCTTCATTGCTACAAGCTGCAAGAGCAAGAATCATACAAACAGACAATACACCCATTATTTTTTTTATCATGTTACCCTCCTTAATTAATAGACTAAAAAATCATGATTTTCCCCGAATATAACACATATATAGATAAAAGTCAATTTTTCACAAAGATATTATTGAGAAAAAAATAAGCTACAGTTCAAATTGAACTGTAGCTTAAAAAGTAAAATTATTCGATTATAGTTGCAACAACACCTGAAGCTACTGTTCTACCACCTTCTCTGATGGCAAATCTCAATCCTTCTTCAACACATATTGAGTTGATTAGGTCTACTTCTATTGTTACGTTATCTCCAGGCATTACCATTTCTATTCCTTCTGGTAATTTACACTCTCCTGTTACGTCTGTTGTTCTGAAATAGAACTGTGGTCTATATCCATCGAAGAATGGTGTATGTCTTCCACCTTCTTCTTTCTTCAATACGTATATTTCTGCTGTAAACTTTGTATGTGCATTTACTGTTCCTGGCTTTGCTAGAACCTGTCCTCTTTCGATTTCTGTTCTCTGCACACCTCTCAACAATGCTCCTATGTTATCTCCAGCTTCTGCTTGGTCTAGTAACTTTCTGAACATTTCTACTCCTGTTACTACTACCTTTCTTGGTTCTTCTGTTAATCCTACTAGCTCAACTTCATCAGATACCTTCAATACTCCTCTTTCTACTCTACCTGTAGCAACTGTTCCTCTTCCTGTGATTGAGAATACGTCTTCTACTGGCATCAAGAATGGCTTGTCTATATCTCTTTCTGGTGCTGGGATATATTCATCTATTGTGTTGAAGAAATCTACTATTACTTCTCCCCACTTTGAGTTTGGATCTTCTAGTGCCATTAACGCTGATCCTCTTACTATTGGAGTATCATCTCCTGGGAATTCGTATTCGTTTAGTAATTCTCTTACTTCCATTTCTACTAGTTCTAGTAATTCTTCGTCATCTACCATATCACACTTGTTCAAGAATACTACTATGTATGGTACACCTACCTGTCTTGATAGTAGGATATGTTCTCTTGTCTGTGGCATTGGTCCATCTGTTGCCGCAACTACTAGAATCGCTCCATCCATCTGTGCTGCTCCTGTGATCATGTTCTTTACATAATCGGCATGTCCTGGGCAGTCTACGTGTGCGTAGTGTCTGTTTGGTGTTTCATACTCTACGTGTGCTGTTGAGATTGTGATTCCTCTTTCTCTTTCTTCTGGAGCCTTATCTATGTTGTCAAATGCAACTGCTTCTCCTAGATGATACTTTTCAAATAATGTTTTTGTTATAGCTGCTGTTAATGTTGTTTTACCGTGGTCAACGTGTCCTATTGTTCCGATATTAACATGTGGCTTACTTCTTTCAAATTTAGCTTTTGCCATTTCAAATTTCCTCCCTGTAAGAAAAATAATATTTTAGATTTTGTTTAGAGGATTTCAACACCCTCCATATTTTTGTTATATAATAGTATATCATTTTTTCTTCTGTTTTTCAATGTTTCAGAAAAAAACGCGATATATTTTAAAAGCATTTAACTGTAAAGTTATTATTTACCTTCAACAATCTTCTTTGCAACAGATGCTGGCACCTGTGAATAATGGTTAAATATCATAGTGTAAGTAGCTCTACCCTGAGTTGAAGATCTAAGGTCAGTTGCATAACCAAACATTTCTGATAGTGGAACATGAGCTCTGATTACCTGAGCACCATTTCTAGCTTCCATACCTTGAATCATACCTCTTCTAGAGTTTAAGTCACCCATAACATCACCCATGTAATCTTCTGGAGTTACAACTTCTACTGCAAATATTGGTTCAAGTAATACTGCGTTACCCTTCTTCATCGCATCTTTAAATGCCATTGATGCTGCCATCTTAAACGCCATTTCTGATGAATCGACTTCATGGTAAGAACCATCATACAATTCAACACCAACGTCAACAACTGGATAACCAGCTACGATACCTGACTGCATTGCTCCCTGTATACCTTGGTCAACTGGACCAACATATTCCTTAGGAACTGAACCACCAACAGTCTTATTTTCAAATTTATATCCTTCACCTGGCTCAAGTGGGTTAACTCTGATCTTAACGTGACCGTACTGACCTCTACCACCTGACTGCTTAGAGTATTTGTATTCAACGTCAACTGGTACTGTTATAGTTTCTCTATAAGCAACCTGAGGAGCACCAACGTTAGCTTCAACCTTAAATTCTCTTAGAAGTCTATCAACGATGATTTCAAGGTGAAGCTCACCCATACCACCGATGATTGTCTGACCAGTTTCTGCATCAGTTCTAACTGTGAAAGTTGGATCTTCTTCAGCAAGCTTCTGAAGAGCAACACCCATTTTTTCCTGAGCAGCCTTTGAAGCTGGTTCTATAGCAACGAAGATAACTGGTTCTGGGAATTCCATTGACTCAAGGATAATTGGATTGTTAGGATCACAAAGTGAATCCCCTGTCGTAGTATCCTTTAGACCAACTGCCGCAGCAATATCTCCAGCATATACTTCGCTTATTTCTTCTCTTGTATTAGCATGCATCTGTAGTATACGACCGATTCTTTCTCTCTTGTTCTTTGTAGCATTTAATACATAAGAACCTGATTCTAGCTTACCAGAGTAAACTCTGAAGAACGCTAGCTTACCAACGAATGGGTCAGTCATTATTTTGAATGCAAGAGCTGAGAAAGGCTCTTCATCAGAAGCATGTCTTTCATCTTCTTCACCATCTGGTAAAATACCCTTTATTGATTCGATATCTGTTGGAGCAGGAAGATAGTTTAATACTGCGTCTAACAATAGCTGAACACCCTTGTTTCTATATGCAGTACCACAAAGCACTGGATTCATTTCACAAGCGATTGTAGCTTTTCTGATACCAGCTATCAACTCTTCTTCAGCCAATTCTTCACCTTCAAGATATTTCATCATAAGCTCTTCATCAGTTTCAGCTACTGCTTCAACCAATAATTCTCTATATTCAGCTGCCTGATCAGCCATATCAGCAGGTATATCTATTACTTCAATATCAGTACCTTCATTGTTTTTGTACATATGAGCTTTCATAGTGATAAGATCTATTATACCAACGAAATCATCTTCGCTACCAATAGGCAACTGAATAGCAATAGCATTAGCTTTCAATCTATCTTTCATCATTCCAACAACGTTCAAGAAGTCAGCACCCTGTCTGTCCATCTTGTTTACGAAAGCAATTCTTGGAACTCCATAAGTTTCAGCCTGTCTCCATACATTTTCTGATTGAGGTTCAACACCACTTCTAGCACAGAAAACAGCTACTGAACCGTCAAGAACTCTAAGAGATCTTTCAACCTCAACAGTGAAGTCTACGTGTCCTGGAGTATCTATTATGTTTATTCTGTGGTTTTTCCACTGACAAGTAGTAGCGGCAGAAGTAATAGTTATACCTCTTTCCTTTTCCTGTTCCATCCAGTCCATCTGAGATGCACCGTCATGAGTTTCCCCGATTTTATGAGTACGTCCAGCATAGTACAGGATTCTTTCAGTTGTAGTAGTCTTACCTGCATCTATGTGGGCCATTATTCCTATATTTCTAGTCTTTTCCAATGGAAACTGTCTAGCCATCATTTTCCTCCTTATTTTATTAAAACTCTATAGACAGCTATTACCATCTGTAGTGAGCAAATGCCTTATTTGCTTCAGCCATCTTATGAGTATCTTCTTTCTTCTTAACTGAGGCACCAGTATTGTTAGCCGCATCAACTATTTCCTTTGCTAGCTTTTCAACCATACCTTTTTCGCCTCTAGCTCTTGTATATCTTACCAACCATCTAAGACCTAGAGTCTGTCTTCTGTCAGCTCTAACTTCGATTGGCACCTGGTAGTTAGCTCCACCAACTCTTCTTGCCTTAACTTCAAGAACTGGCATTATATTTTCCATCGCTTTGTTGAATACTTCTAGTGCATCTTCACCAGTTCTTTCTCCTACTAAAGCAAATGCATCATATACTATTTTCTGAGCCTTTCCTCTTTTTCCGTCATACATTAAGTTATTAATTAATTTTGTTACTACCTTACTCCCGTACATTGGATCTGGTAAAATTTCTCTCTTTGGAACATTACCTTTTCTTGGCATTACGCTTCCCTCCTTAATTATTAAAGTTAAATCATAGGTACTCGACAATTTTGCCGTGATGCCATAAATATATATTATTTAAAGCATCGAACTATAATCAATTGCTGTACTTACAGCTACAATTTTTATTCAATTTCCGGCTTGAATCCACCTAATTTTTGATTTACCAAATATTACTTCTTAGCTTCTTTTGGTCTCTTAGCACCGTACTTAGATCTTGACTGTCTTCTCTTGTCAACACCTGCAGTATCAAGTGTACCTCTAAGGATATGGTATCTAACCCCTGGTAAATCCTTTACTCTACCACCTCTTATAAGAACAACACTATGTTCCTGTAAGTTGTGACCTTCACCTGGAATATAAGCAGATACTTCAATTCCGTTTGTCAATCTAACTCTGGCAACCTTTCTAAGTGCTGAGTTTGGTTTCTTAGGTGTAACTGTCTTTACTGAAGTACAAACACCTCTTTTTTGTGGAGCACTAAGGTTAGTAGACTTCTTGTATAGAGAGTTATAACCTTTCTGAAGTGCTGGAGCAGTAGATTTCTTTTCTACAGCTTTTCTACTCTTACGAACTAATTGGTTGATTGTTGGCATCAACTGCACCTCCTTTTTTAAAATTTCGATTATTAATCAGTAATCGCCAACCATTCCAATATGCACTGCATATTGATTAATTGTTTTGATGCTTTTAGTATTCTACTAAAAAAATGTAATCTTATATATTATTAGATCACATACCTTTTAATTTTACCATTTTGCAATATCTATGTCAAGATTTTCTGTGTTTTATCTGTTTTTAAAAATGTATTTGTATAAATTGCATATATTTTTATATAATAACCGAATAATTATGGACGGAAAAACTGTTAAATTTGCATTTTTGTGATATTATAAGGTTGTGCAATAATTGCTGTATTTTATTTTTTTATTTGTACATCGGTTTTTCACTGATGAAAATATTTTTTATGGTTTGACTAAGGGAGGCTTATATGGATATCAAAGAAGACAAACACCTAATAGCAATAGCCATTATCGCATCTACTATTGTAATCATTTCATTTATATTCGTTTTTTCAGAAGTGATATTTGGCAATACAAAAACAAAATCCACAAATACAGATAACAGAAAAACGGTTACATTTGTAGGCGTTGGTGACAATCTAATGCATGATACAATTTACGTTCCAGCAGACGGAAGGGCTGGTGTATATGGAGATGGGGTTTATGATTTCGATTCATTTTACAAAAATATAAAGGACGATATCTCAAAATTTGATTTGAGATATATAAATCAGGAATCAATAATCGCCGGAAATTCTTTCGGTATCAGCTCTTACCCAAAATTCAACTCGCCACAACCACTGATGGATGCCGTAGTAAATGCGGGCTTCAACGTTATCAATATGGCGAACAATCACTCGTTAGACAGAGGTGAGACAGGTATAAACAACTCGATAAAGCTTTGGAATAGCAAAGACGTTTACCATTTTGGAGTGTATGATTCTCAGGAAAGTAGAAATAAAACACATATAATAGAAAAAAATGGAATAAAAATCGCAGTACTATCCTATACCTATGGAACAAATGGTATGCTTCCAGTCAATAGCTATGCCGTAGCATACCTTAACGAAAAAGATGTCAGAAAAGATATAGAAAATGCAAGAAACAAGTCTGACTTTATTTTAATCTCAGTTCATTGGGGAGAAGAAGGAATTGAGCAGCTAGATTCCATACAGCAGAAATACGGAAATTTATTCAGTGAGCTGGGTGTAGATGTCGTTCTCGGAACTCATGCTCATAGAATCCAAAAGGTTGAATGGAAAGAAAATTCATCAGGCAAAAAAACATTGATATATTATGGAACAGGAAATTTCGTTCACAATATGCTAAAGCCTACAACTTATTTAGAGGGAATGGCATCATGGACATTCGTCAAGGATGGTTCAAAAAAATATATTGACAATGCCAAGTTTACTCCATTGGTATTTCATTTAGAAAGAGGTGCATACGGCTTTGAAGGTTCAGTATACAGATTAGACGAATATCCTATCGAACTAGCAAATAAGCATATTGAAATGTGCGGCAATGGTAGCTATTATTTAAATATATTCAAAAATACTGTCGACAGTCTAGTTCCAAAAGAAATGATAGATATGAAATAAATTGACCATGAAAAATAAATTTGAACAAATAATATTAATTCATTCAATACTTTTCATAAATATTATTGTATAATAATTATATATACTGGTTTTCACCTAATATTTAATAAAATAAAAGCTAGGAGGTAATTTATGAATTTAAACGAAAGAATAGACAAGCTTGCAAAACTTGCAATTAAGGTTGGGGTTAATATCCAACCAGGAGAAACTCTACTTATAAGAGCTGACGTAAATGCAGCCGACTTTACTAGAAGATGCGTATGCGAAGCATATAAAGCAGGGGCAAAGCACGTTCACGTAGAATATTCTGATGAAATAATAAATAGGGAAAAATATTTGAATGCACCAGATGAGGTTTTCGATGAATACCCTCAATGGCAAGCAGATAAATACACTCAAATAGCAAAAGATGGAGGAGCTTTTCTTTCAATAACATCAGGTGATCCTGATTTGATGGATGGAGTTGATCCTAATAGAATAGGTAGATTTCAAAAGGTATCTGGTCAATACCTAAAGGAGTGGAGATCCTACACACTATCTGACAAGGTTAAATGGTCAATAGTAGCAGTTCCTTCTGTTAAATGGGCAAAAAAAGTTTATCCTGGAGTGTCTGAAGATATCGCTTTGGAAAAGCTATGGGATAGTATATTATACTGCTCTAGGGTAACTGAAGATCCGATACTAGAATGGGAAAAACACAATAAAGCTTTGAAATCAAAAACAGCAAAGCTAAATGACATGAAGTTCAAGGAATTAAGATACAAATCATCAAAGACTAATCTTGTTATAGGGCTACCAGACAATCATATTTGGTTGAGTGGTTCATCAAAAGATCCAAATAATATCGACTTTAATCCAAATATTCCTACTGAAGAAGTATTTGGTATGCCTCACAAGTATAAGGTTGACGGAGTTGTATACAGCACAAAGCCACTCGTATATGCAGGTAGCTTAATAAATAACTTCTGGATGAAATTCGAGAATGGTAAGATTGTCGATTTTGATGCCGAGCTAGGAAAAGAGAATTTAAAGCTGTTGATCGAAACAGATGACGGATCTTGTAGACTTGGCGAGGTCGCACTTGTACCATACAATTCTCCAATTTCGCTAACTGACACTGTATTCTACACAACTTTATTTGACGAAAACGCATCTTGTCACTTGGCAATAGGTGCTGCATATACAAGCTGTATAGAAAATGGTGCTGATTTGACTGAGGATGAAAAGAATGATATTGGTGTAAATACAAGTATTACACATGTTGACTTTATGATAGGCGACAAGGATTTGGATATAGTCGGAGTAAAAGAAAATGGCGAAGAATTCCAGATTTTCAAAGATGGAAATTGGGCGTTCTAATAGGTGGATTTGATGAATTTGGAAAAGAAATTAATAGCGTTCGCTCTTTTTTCTTGTACATTCATGGGTGCTGTGGAGATAACTATTGTCACCACAGCAATCCCATCTATTGTTAGAGATTTGAACGGATTCAATCTATCAAGCTATCTATTTTCGATTTACCTTCTGACCTCTGCAGTTGCCACGACAATCTTCGGAAAGCTATCAGACCTTTATGGTAGAAAAAAACTTCTTCAGATTTCGATAGTTATTTTTATACTTGGCTCTCTCCTATGTGGTCTATCCAATTCAATGCCACTTCTGATAATATCAAGAGGTGTTCAGGGTCTTGGTTCAGGAGCCATAAATACATTAACCATGGCAACGATAGGTGATATCTTTGGAGTTGAAGATAGAGCTAGAATACAGGGATATAACTCAACCGTATGGAGTATAGGCGGCTTGATTGCTCCTATTCTTGGCGGAATTATACTGATTAGATTGAGCTGGCACTGGGTGTTCTTTATCAATGTGCCAATAGGAATTTTAAGCATGATTTTGATACATAGGTCGTACAAAGCCACAGAAACAAAAAGTGACGATAAATTGGATCTAAAAGGCCTATTCACACTAACTTTAATCATAATTTGCTTAATACAGGCGATGTCAGCACTCGAAAAACATTCAATCTTCAGCCCAAACGTTGGCGGCTTGGCAGTACTTGCAATAATTTTTACATATGTATTCACAAAGATAGAAAAAAATGTAGAATATCCAGTCATACCATATAAGCTATTTTCAAAAGAAATACTTGTGGTTATGATAATATCTTTTTTAAATTCTACAATACTGATAGCGATGGATGTATACAATCCGTCCTTCTTGCAAAATGTACAAGGCTATCCACCGATAGTATCTACAGTGCCAATAGTTCCAATGTCTGTATTCTGGGTGGTGTCGTCTTTTATACTTTCGAGATATATACATAAATTCAGCACGAAAGCAATATTGATAGTTAGTTTATCGATACTGGCAATAGGATGCTGTGGCTTGGTTTTACTAACTCCAAAAAGCTCCCCATTATTTATGGGCATATATTCGGCAATAATAGGACTTGGTTTTGGTGGAAGCTTCAATATGTTGCTATTTATTGTCCAAGAAACTGTTTCAAAGGACGATATTGGAATGGCATCTGGATCAATAATGTTTGTCAGAACACTTGGTCAAACTTTGGGTGTGAGCGCATTCGGATTTATACTAAACAGTAGTATCGTAAAGTATTTTTCAAAAACAAATATCGATATAGACCCAGCAAACATACTATCAAATACAGCTATTGACAAAACAGAAATCATCAAGTCTCTTTTTGCCGGATATAACAATGTATATTGGGGTTGCTTGATTGTGGGAATAGTATGTGTGATATTTGCGTTACTGCTGCCATCAAATAAAATACTAAAAAACTATAATAATTAACAGGAGATACATATCTAATGAAAACAGATACTTTAAAACAGCTACTTGCAGCAATTTTTGTGGGCTTACTATTTGCAATCCCACTGAACATTAGTTCAATTATGAAAAATGGATTTATGGCTAGCTTTGGTCAATTAGTATATATGTTTTTGATACTAGGTGGTACATATTTTATGACAGGAATGATCAACAACAGCCGTGGTAGAAAAACTACAAATATGAGAATTTTTGCCAAAAAGCTTAGAAATCAGGGTGTGTTGATTCAAGATGCACAAGCACAGATGGTAAACGACAATTCAAGACCTACGAGAGGTTGGTTGTATTTGACAAATAAATCTCTGATATTTGCCAATACTCCAGACCATGAATTAATAGAAAAAAGTGCATTGAGAATATCATTATCCAAAATTTCAAAAATAGAAACATTCAAGCCCACTCCGATAACAAACGATGGATTGAGAGTAAAGCTACTTAAAGGTCAGGAATATGACTTCTATGTAGGCAAATCACAGGATTGGATGGAGCTAATCAATAAAGAGAAAACAGGAAAAGGAAAATAAAATAATGATTGATGTTATCATAGTAGCTGCTGGTTCTGGCAAAAGAATGAATCATGACAAAAATAAGCAGTTTATCATACTTAAAAATAAACCGTTACTAATTTTGACATTGGAAAAATTCTATAAAAATAAATTGATAGATAATATTTACCTAGTCATAAAAAAGGAAGAAGAGGATTATGTAAATAATTTGCTAGATAGCTTTGAAATCAGAAATATCAGACTGGTTTATGGTGGCAGAGAGCGTCAAGACTCTGTATATAATTGCATTGAGGAGATAAAAAAGCATTCACTTGAAAGCTATGCTGATAAATCAAATCACAAAAAAATACAGACTCATTCCAACCATTTTGTATTGGTTCACGATGGAGCAAGACCATTTGTTTCGAATGAAATAATTGAAGATACCATTCGTGAAGTCAAGGCTTATAATGCAGTTTGCGTTGGTGTTCCCTCAAAGGATACTGTTAAAATAATCGGCGAGGATAATATTATTCTCTCAACACCTGACAGAAAACAAATTTGGATGGCACAGACTCCACAAGCATTTAGATTCGATATTTTATATAGTGCGTACAAAAATTCATATGACAACAATTTTATAGGAACCGATGATTCATCCATTGTGGAGAATTACGGCATCAAAGTAAAGATGATTCAAGGTAGCTATGATAACATTAAAATTACTACTCCAGAAGACTTGAGATTTGCAGAATCTATACTGGATAGGTAAAATAGTATTAATGGAGGACTGGTAAAAATGAGAGTTGGAATTGGTTACGATGTGCATAAGCTGGTCGATAATAGGGATTTGATAATAGGTGGAGTAAATATTCCTCATGAAAAAGGTCTATTGGGACATTCAGATGCCGATGTGCTAACACATGCCCTTATTGATTCAATATTTGGAGCTTTGGCAGTCGGCGATCTTGGCAAGCACTTCCCAGATACAGATCCAAAATACAAAGGTGTAGACAGTTTGAAGCTACTAAAATATGCCTTTAAGCTAATGGACGAAATGGGGTATAAAATAGGAAACTTAGACTGTATAATCATAGCCCAAGCACCAAAAATGGCACCTCATTTAGATAAAATGAGAAAAAATTTCGCCGATATATTAAATACAGATTTATCAAATATAAATATCAAGGCCACTACGGAAGAAGGATTAGGATTCACTGGAAATAGAGAAGGAATTTCTTCTCAGGCAATATGCTTGCTGTTGAAAAAATAGACATATTATTATATATACTTATATAAAGATCCAATTATATATAAAGATCCAAGTTTTAATATCAAAAAATAAGGGGCATCACTGTTTAAAACAAACAATGAATCGCCCCTATTACTATGCTCGTATTTTATCTAAATTATTTATATCGGATATCTTTATCACTCTGTCACATACTCCCATTGTAGATTCTCTGTGAGATACCAATATTACAGCTCTATCCTTGACAGATTCGACCAACGCCTTTAATATAACTGCCTCATTAAAGGCATCAAGATTTGAAGTGGGTTCATCTAGTAGCAATAACTTGCTATTAGTCAAAAAACACCTTGCGAGTCCAATTCTTTGACGCTCTCCACCTGAAAAATTATCTCCCAGATCAGAAACTCTAGTGTCTAGACCATCCTTCAATCCTCTTATATATTCATCAATCGAAGCTTTTCTCAATGCTTCAAATAACTCCTCATCAGTTGCATCTTTTTTTGCTATTATTAAATTATCTCTAATTGTCCCAGAAAATAGCACCGTAGTCTGTGTCATATAATCTATATTGTCATACAATGACTCAGTATTTATATTTTTAATATTAATTCCATTAATTGAAATACTCCCTTGTTTAGGATCCCAAAATCTCATAATCAATTTCAAAATAGTCGATTTTCCACTGCCACTTTTTCCCATAATACCGAGAGTTTCACCCTTTTTTATAGCCAGATCTACATTTTTCAAAATCTCAATTTCATCGTATGAAAATGACACTCCGCTTAATCTCAAATCCTCAAAATCAGCATTTACGCCATTTACTTGTTTCTCCACTACAGGACTTTCTTCCAACAAATCTATTATCCTGTCTCCACAAGCAAAAGTTTGTGTCAATGTAGATCCTAAATTCGCAAGAGCAATGTATGGACCGAATGTACTTATTTGGGCAAAAACTGCTAAAAATCCGCCAATTGATGATATTTGACCATTCGACTTTAACCAAAAACATACCGCCGCCTGAATTAACCCAAATACTATTATAAGTGAATCTGTGTTTGCCTGCACATCAGCAACCTGATCTTTTAATAAAGTCTGATTCTCTAATGTATTTTTTGTGCAAGCATAGATATCATCTAAAGCATCTTCTCCTGCATTGTACTGAATAACTTCTCTAATTCCTCTTAATTTATCAAGAAACTCACCATTTAATAGACTTAAATTTTCCCTAATATTTACACCAACTATTTCACCTTTTTTAGATGCGTACATTGGCAAAACAACACCTACTACCACATAAGCCATCAACGCTACAAGAGCCACGATAATATGTATTTTTGAGTAAAAATACATTAAAAATACTGTAACAACTATGGCGATCATCGTCGGAGAAATAGTATGAGCATAAAAAACTTCCAGAAGTTCGATATCTCCCATTATAAGTGATATTAATTTTCCTTGATTTTTACCTTCAAGCTTGGCTGGTGCCAAATTTCTCATAGCAGCAAACACTTGCTTTCTAAGTTCCGCCAAAATCCTAAATGCGATATAGTGATTAAAAAATTGCTCAATATAGTGGAAAATACCTCTCAATACTGCACATATCAACAGTGCCATCAAATACCATTTCACATCTTTACCACCTAAAAACAGCATATCAAATGATTTTTTCATATCATCCGGCATGGTTGTTAACAATGCATAACCACCTAAAATGCCTATTCCAAACGATAAAATATATCCCAAAGACCCTAGTATTATTGCTACTATCATCTGAAAAGTAAGTGGTGTAACTAGTTTTATCAGTTTTTTTGTCAGTTCAAGGCTACTTCTTCTCATATTTTTCACCTTCCTTTGATGATTGTCTAAATCTTTCGAGTTCATCTTGTTTATCGTATAGAAATCTATATTTACCACCTAATTCCATCAATTCACAATGATTACCTGACTCTATCAACAAACCTTTTTCAAGCACATATATCTTTTGTATGTTTTCAACGGATTTCAAGCTATGAGAAATATATATAACCGTCTTTTTCTTAGAAATAGATTTAATTATATCTGTAATTATTTGTTCTGATTCCACATCTATATTCGAAGTCGCTTCATCAAAAATATACACCTCAGCATCATAAATTAAAGCTCTTGCAAGACTTAATCTTTGCGATTGACCTCCTGAAATATTTTTGCCTTGAGATAATATTTTCGTATCAAGTCCATCCATCTGTTCGAATAAGTCCCATAATCGAACTTTTTCCAATATAGAAATCAACTCATCATCCGTTGCTTTAAAATTACCAATCAATAAATTTTCTCTTACACTTCCTTGAAAAACGTGTCCATCATGAGTTATTCTAATGATATTTTTATTCAACTCATAGGCGTCTATCTCGAGAATATCCTTATTGTCAATAAAAATACTTCCGCTTGGTTGTCTATATTCTCCTGCTATAACTGATGCCAGAGTTGATTTTCCACTACCTGATTCTCCAATTATTGCAACCATTTCACCAGGGGCAAATTCCATATTTACACCCTTCAAGGCACATTCTCCATCAGGATATGAAAAATCCATATTTTTTAACTCAATCTTTGCGTTTATAGGGTATTTCTCGTTCCCACGCTTTACTAACTCATCAGAATAAAGAAAATCTAACATTTTTTCTCCAGCTGTAACACCAGTCATTGCAACATGAAACATCCCTGTTAAAGTTCTCATTGGAACGAAAAATTCTGCAATTAAAAGCAAAATAACAACCAATTCATAAGAATAAATATTTCCGACTTTAAATTGTATAAGAGCTACTAAAATCGCCAAAACAGAGCCACCGTATGCAAACCAGTCAATTATCATTATAGTATTTAGCTGCATAGATAGAAGTTTCATAGTCTGTTTTCTAAAGCCCTCTGACATTTCGTCAAGCTCTGTTCCTCTATCTTCATCTGCCTTAAAAACTTTCAAAGTAGTCAATCCCTGAAGACTATCCAAAAATAAGTTCCCAACATCAGCATATTTTGACCAATACTTTCTTTGAACATTTTTTACCATAACTAGAATTACATACAGAAAACCAGGAATAAGTGGTGATGCACCCAGTAATGCAAGAGCAACCCACATATTTAAAGGATATATTACAACAACCAAAATAATGGCAGAGGCAAAGCTGTAATAAAACTGAGTCAGATAAGAACCGTAATAATTTTCTAATTGCTCCACGCCTTCAACCCCTAAATGAACGATTTCCTGCGTTGTCATCTCCTCTTGAAATAATGTCCCCATAGACAATACCTTTTCATAAACTTCCTGTCTTAAATTTTGTTTAACCTCATATACTACCAAGCTATTTTTCATCGATACCTTTCTGATACAATACTGTCTAACAGCCAATGAAACAACAATCATAAATATTGAAATCTCAAATTTTACAATAAAAATTCCCTTTAGGAAATAAATCAAAATTGATGCAAAATTATAGGAAAACACTATATTTGCAATCAGATTTAAACACTTAAATCCAACAGCTTGATAAATATATTTTCTTGTATTGCCAATAAACCCAAGTAAAGCTCTATCTACCATGAAATCCCCCCTTTATTAAAATAAAGAAAACAGAAAAAAACAAAATAAAAAATATCCCTACTATTATCATAAATTAATCCTTTGGAATAAACAACTAGTTTTTTGTATTTCAAATAATTACTAATCATTATAAGCATAAAATCGAATTTTTTATTTTTTATTATAAAAAGACCGAAATTACAATAAAATTGTAATCTCGGTCCACACTAAACCTAATATTTTTAATAAGCCTTTGCAAATATAACCATATGGTCTGCTTTCTCACCACTATAGAAGCATTTATCTCCAAGATTTTCTTGTTCAAAAGGTATAACTCTTATTGTAGCTCCAGTCAATTCCTTGATTTTTGCTTCATTTTCTGCGTTATCCTTCCACATAACCTTGGCAAATCCCTTTTTATTTTCTATTATGTCAACAAATTCATCCATATTATTTGCTGCATAAGTTCTTTCGTCTCTGTATTTCTTTGCCTTGTTGTACATATTGATCTGAATATCGTCAAGCAATTCTTTTACTGTGTCGGCAATATTGTCCAATGATACCTCACTCTTAGTAAGTTCATCTCTTCTAAATGCAAGAGCCTGATTTTTCTCAATATCCTTTGGTCCTATTTCAAGTCTTACTGGTATACCATGCATTTCGGCATCGTTGAATTTGTATCCTGGGCTGTATCCATCTCTATCATCTACATTTACAGAAATTCCTTTTGCCTTCAATTCATCAGCCACTTTGTCAACTACTTCCATTACACCACCCTTATTCGCTGCAATTGGAACAATTACAACCTGAGTAGTAGCCATCTTTGGAGGTATTACAAGACCTCTATTATCAGAATGAACCATTATCAATCCACCTATTAGCCTAGTTGATATACCCCAAGATGTATGATATGGATGTGCAAGATTTCCTTCTCTATCAGAGAAAGTAATATCGAATGCCTTTGTGAAATGTTGTCCAAGGAAATGTGATGTACCAGACTGTAGAGCCTTACCATCGTGCATCATCGCTTCGATTGTATAAGTAGCATCAGCTCCTGCAAACTTTTCACTTTCTGATTTCTGACCTACAATTACTGGCATTGCCATCAAATCTTCTGCAACTTTTCTGTATGTTTCCAACTGTTGAAGAGTTTCAGCAACCGCCTCTTCCTTTGTTTCATGTATTGTATGACCTTCCTGCCATAAAAATTCAGAAGTTCTAAGGAATGGTCTAGTAGATTTTTCCCATCTCACAACTGAGTTCCACTGATTGTACAAGTATGGAAGCTGTCTATATGAAGTAAGCCATTTTGAATACATTTGACAAATTATTGTTTCAGATGTCGGTCTTACTGCCAATCTTTCTTCAAGAACTTTGTTACCCCCCTGAGTAACCCATGCAACTTCAGGTGCAAAACCTTCAACGTGCTCTGCTTCCTTATTCAAAAGACTTTCTGGTATCAATAGTGGGAAATACATATTCTTATGACCAGTTTCTTTAAATAAATTATCTGCATAATCTCTAATTTTTTCCCATAACGCAAAGCCATTTGGTCTGATTACCATAAATCCCTTAATCGGTGCATAGTCCACCAACTCTGTCTTTGTAATAACATCAGTATACCACTGTGCAAAATCCACCTCCATTGGGGTGATTTCTTCAACGAATTGTTTTTCATTCTTTGCCATTTTAAAGCCCTCCTAAAAATAATTTATTAATAAACAGCCTCAAAGGACAATAAAAAAGCCCTTCATCTCAAAGAAGAGACGAAAGGCTGTTAGTTTCCGCGGTACCACTCTCATTAGCTAATAATAGCTCACTCGAACTGAATATAACGGTTCAAACCGTGAGAATTTTTACCTTCTCAAGCTAAAAGGCTGGTTCCCTAGTTTCAATTTGAAATCTCACACCAACGATTTCTCTCTGGAAAATCTATCCTAGATACTATTCCTTTATCATTGCCAACTAATAAACTTATTTTTTTATATAATATATTATTATGAATAAATTGTCAATAATCTTTATCCAAAAAATTATTATTTCAAATGTATAAATTGCTATCTATCTAACCTTTGCAAATATCATTCTACCTGCTGGAGTTTGAAGTATAGAAGTCACTACAACATTTCTCGTTTCTCCTATAAAGTTCTTTCCATTTTCGACAACTATCATCGTACCATCATCCAAGTATGCAACACCCTGCTGATTTTCTTTACCTTCTTTGACTATGGTTACAACCATTTCTTCACCAGGAATAGCAATTGGCTTTACTGCGTTAGATAGTTCGTTGATATTAAGAACCTCAACTCCCTGCACTTGTGCAACCTTATTCAGGTTATAATCATTTGTAACAACCTTACCATTTAACACTGAAGCAAGCTTTAGAAGCTTAATATCGACCTCTGCTATATTGTCGAAATCTTGGCTCGTAACCTCAACATCGATATTGCCTTCCTCCTGAATCATATTTAGAATATCAAGCCCTCTTCTACCTCTCACTCTCTTCATATCATCAGCAGAATCCGCTATATGTCTTAGCTCATCTAAAACAAACTGTGGAACTACAAGTTTACCTTCAATAAATCCAGTCTTGCAAATATCCGCAATTCTTCCATCTATGATTACAGAGGTATCCAAAACCTTTGGCGGTATCCCCTTCTTATTCTTTTTATTTGTCTTTTCATGATCTTTGTCATTTTTGGCAACATTTGTTCTCAGCTTTAGTATGTTGATTATTTCTGACTTACTTCGAATACCAATCCTCACACCTATCAATCCAAATATTATATAAGCAACCATTGATAACACCGGACCAACTATAGAAATTCTCTCCAGTAAGCCACTGATCAAAAATGCTATCAAAAATCCTGAGATTAGACCAACTGATCCAAGTATAATATCGACCTGTGAATATACCGACATCTCCTTATCAAATCTCATTGTCATTTTCTTAATTGCGTTGTTAATACCTGGTTCTGCGATGTATAAAATAAGTCCGAATAATAATCCTGTAACTATTGCTGCTGCATAGCCATATTTAGCATTTCCAAGCATCATTTCTTGAAAAACTTTCATCAATGATATATAAAGTGTAGTAGCAATCGCAAAACCGATTATCGCCAATAAAAGACGCCTAATTTTTCTTAACATAAAATCCTCCTTTCCAAAACCTAAATCTGCCTATCTAAAACTGCTAGTTTCTTCATTTTTATCAAGCCATTTCTAATATAAGTAGCTCTGATTTCACCTATACCTTCAACCTCATCCAATTCCTCAATACTGGCATTTAGAATATTGGACAATTTGCCAAAATGATCCACAATATTTTCAATAATGCTCTCTGGAAGCTTGTGAATCTTATTCAGCAATCTGTATCCCTTTGGCGATGTAGGTTTATCCAGATTTTCATTGTATCCGGAAAATCCCATAATCTTTGCTATCTTCGAAAGGTCAATCAGATCTTCACTAGATAATGCCTCTATCTTTTTCTTAAAGTTTTTCTTGTTGATTTCCTCAATTACATAGTCCTTAATTAAAAGATCTCTGTCATCCTTTGTCCTGCCAATTAATTGCTCATATTGATTCCTGATAAGAAATCCCTCGTCACCCAATGCCAACAAATATCTCTCCATAATATCTGTAAGTCGTAATACTAGTTCAACCTTTGACATCGCAAATACAACGTCATATATCGTCGCCATATCTGAAAACTCTAGTGCATTCAAATTCAAAAGAGCCTGCTCTTGAGAAATCTTTGCTTTTTCAAGAGTTTGAAACGCTTGATTTGCTTTGGTCAAAAGAGTATTGTTATCCTCGACAATATATTTCTTACTACCCTTGTAAATAGTAATAACAGATCTTCTTTGAGAGATTGCAATAACAACTGCGTCTGTCTGTTTTGCAACTCTTTCTGCTGTCCTATGTCTTGTTCCAGTCTCCTGAGTAGCTATATCTTGATTTGGCATCAACTGAGTATTTGCAAATCTTATTTTGTCGATGTTTCCATCAATGACTATGGCACCATCCATCTTTGCCAATTCATAAAGGGATGCTGGCGAATATTTGGCATTCAGCTCAAATCCACCGTCTACCAATTTCAGTATTTCTTCATCATCACCAATTATTATCAAGCCGCCAGTTTTTGCCTTTAATACATTATCCAGCCCCACTCTCAGTGGCGAACCGGGAGATATAATCTTCAGTAGCTCTATAAAATTTTCATCATCAAATAGCTCTACAGATTTATAAAAACTCATTCTTTACCTCCCTAAAACCTCAAATATGGCCTGTCTGATATTTGAAACAGGAATTAACTCCATCTTGTAATCCTTTTTAAATTCTTCGATATAGTTACCTCTAGGAATAACCATCTTTTTGAAGCCAAGCTTTTCACATTCGCTAATACGCTTCTCTATAAAGCTCACAGTTCTAACCTCACCAGTAAGACCAATTTCTCCAGTAACGGCGACACTCGCATCAATCGGTATATTTCTAAAGCTTGAAGCTATTGCAAGAGCAATCCCCAAATCCATAGATGGCTCATTTATCCTCAAGCCACCGATAATATTTACAAATACATCTTGATTTTGAATCTGCATTCCCACCACTTTTTCAAGAACTGCAAGTATCAATGCGACTCTATTGTTGTCAACTCCAGTCGTAGTTCTTCTAGGATAACCAAAATTTGTAGTAGCGACCAGTGCCTGTAATTCCAACAGCATCGATCTTGTACCTTCAACAGTTGAAACGATGACAGATCCAGAAACATCCACAGGTTTTTCTGAAATCAATATTTTTGATGGATTTTCAAGCTCAACCAAGCCATCACTCTTCATTTCAAATACACCTAGTTCATTTGTAGAGCCGAATCTATTTTTTACAGCTCTTAGTATTCTATATGTATTGTATCTTTCACCTTCAAAGTACAAAACGGTGTCCACCATATGCTCTAAAATCTTTGGACCTGCAAGAGCCCCCTCTTTTGTAACATGACCCACTATAAATGTTGAAATTCCATTTTGCTTGGAAATCTTCATAAACTTTGAAGTCGCTTCTTTTATCTGGCTGACAGTTCCAGGTGCTGAATTTATTTCTGGATTTATCATAGTCTGAACCGAGTCCACAACAATGACATCCGGCTTGATATCCGACACCACAATCTCAATCGCAGCCAAGTTGTTCTCTGTGTATATAAGAAGGTTATCCGAATTAATATTCAATCTCTTCGCCCTCATTTTAATCTGGTTTTCACTTTCTTCGCCAGATATATATAGAACCTTTTTTCCTGTTTCTGAGATGTTGTTTGATACTTGAAGCAGCAGAGTGGACTTTCCAATACCCGGATCTCCACCAACTAAAACCAAAGAGCCTGGTATTATCCCATTTCCCAAAACTCTATCCAACTCAGGAATTTTTGTGGAAAATCTCTCTTCTCTGTCAATAGTTATAGAATTAATTTTAACTGGCTTTGAATTGATTGAACTTCCAACATTCGCCAATGCTTTTGTCTTAGAGCTAATCTTTTCCTCAACTTCTTCTTCAAATGTATTCCATTGTAAACACTCGGGACATTTTCCCAACCACTTTGGGTTTATATATCCACAATTTTGACATACATATCTAGTCTTGACCTTTGCCATAAAGTTTAACAACACCCCCTTAAATTTACCTTAAAATAGTAGTAGTACACCATATTATAGCATATTTACTTAGGCTTTAGTATTATTACTTGGTAACTGAATAATATTTATTTATATCCATACAAAGTAAATTACGAGGATGCCTCCAAACATTTCAGAGTCAACCCCGCAATTTCAAAAATATATAATAATTAAATTTTCTAAATCTCTAGCCTTTTATTTGTCTTTATTTGCTTCTGCAATTATCTTTTCACTTGCACTAGAAGGAACTTCTGCATAGCTATCAAATTCCATTTCAAAATAGCCTCTGCCCTGTGTCATAGATCTTAAATCAATTGCATATTTAAAAGTTTCTGCTTGTGGTGCCAGAGCCTCTAGTATCTGCTTTCCTTTTCCGTTAGATTCCATACCCAGAATCTTTCCTCTTCTCTTATTCATATCTCCCATTACATCGCCCATATATTCTTCTGGAATTGTAATAGTAAGCTTCATAACCGGTTCAAGAAGCACAGGTTTTGCCTCTTCCATCCCTTTCTTAAATGCAATTGAAGCAGCCATCTTGAATGCCATTTCAGAAGAGTCAACATCATGATATGATCCATCATATAAAACAGCCTTAATATTTGTCACTGGATATCCAGCCAAGACACCTTTTAACATAGAATCCTTCAGCCCTTTTTCAACTGCAGGTACATATGATTTAGGTACAGATCCACCGAACAATTCTTCTGAGAAATCGAACTCATTTTCTGATTTCGAGAATCTAATCTTTACATGACCATATTGACCATGTCCGCCAGATTGCTTTTTATGCTTACCTTCGACATCAGAATTTCCTTTTATTGTTTCTCTGTATGCAACCTTTAGATCATTAATATTTACATCCAAACCAAATTTATCTTTCATTTTATTGATCAAAGTCTTTACATGAAGCTCTCCCTGACCGCCAAGTAGCGCTTGATGAGTTTCGTTGTTTCTAAAATAATCAAATGTTGGATCTTCTCCAACCAGCTTAGTTATCACATTCGCCATCTTATCTTCATCATTTTTATTCTTTGGAGAAACAGCATAATAAATCTGTGGTTTAGGGAATGACAATTCAAAATCTTCCTCTTCATTTCTAGATGCTGAAATAGTGTCACCAGTATTCAATCCAGTAATCTTTGTAACCACTATCACATCTCCTGCAAATGCTTTTTCAAGCTCAATTAACTCTCCACCTCTAATCGTATATACATTAGATATTTTCTCTTTGTTTGAAGTTCTCAAATTGAATACTTCAGTATCCTTGCTCACCTTACCTTGAGTAATTTTTATATATGAAATTTTTCCAACAAATGGATCGATAAAAGTTTTAAATACAGTTCCCTTAAAAACCTTTTCTCCATCAATATAGTTTGGATCTACGTAGTTTTTGATTGCTTCGAGAATCTCGTTTGTACCAATATTATTGATTGTAGAACCAGAAATAACTGGAACTATATCTCCTCTTTTAATGCCTATAGTAATACCGTTATTTATTTCTTCTGGTGTCAACTCTTCTCCCTCAAAGAATTTTTCCAAATATTCATCGTCAGTTTCAGCAACAAGCTCCATCAACGCATCATATGCCTGCTTTGCCTGAACCTTGAATTCCTCATCTAGTCCATCAAAATCTTCAAAAACATTGTGTAGTTTCACGAACTTACCATCTTTGAATTCAGGGGAAATCATTGGAACTATCTTGTTTTCAAATTTTTCGTTCAGCATTTCAATTACATCTTTGTACCTTGCCTTTTCATTATCAATTTTATTGATAAACATGAACTTTGGAATACCTTCTGTTAATTCTAGTGCCTTTTCTGTTCCAACCTGCATTGGATCAGTTGCATCAATTACGATTATAGCCGCATCACTTGCCGATAACGCTGATATTATATCACCTGAAAAATCTGTATATCCTGGAGTATCAAGGAAATTAAACTTATAGCCTTCATATTCAACAGGCATTAGCTCCATGCTATACGTCATTTGAACATTATTACTTAATTTCGGAATTTTGTTAACGTTTGCTGCATGAGCTATCGTTTCCAATAGATTCGTTTTACCAGATCCGCTATGTCCTAAAACGGCAATATTTCTAATTTTTTCACTACTATAGACTTTCATATGAGCACCTACCTTTTTTTCAGTTTTATAGTTACAAATTTTTAAAAATAACTATAGTTATATTCTACACCATCTTGGTGGTTCACTTCAATAATTATCTAAATTTTTGAAAAAATATTATTTAGTTTTTTTCTGCTATATTAGCAAATTATATAAAAAAATAAAATAAAGTATCTTTTTTTAACCTAATATTCTGTTTTTTCTTAATAATCAAAATATGTTTGTTGTTAATAAAATAATATAAATCATGATTATTTTATATTATTAAAAGTATTTCAGAGAAATACCTTTGAAATGCATGAAAATATTTTGTTTTTATTAATTTTCCTTTATTTTTCTATTGTAAACTTTCCTCATTTATGTTACTCTAAAGGAAATCATTTTTCCAAATTTGTAATCAAATAATTTTAGGAGGCATAATAATATGGAAAACAATTCTTTACAAAAGAACCTTGGGTTTGGTGCTGCCTTATCTACTCTAGTTGGTGGAGTAATAGGATCGGGAGTATTCTTTAAACCTCAAGCAATTTATACTGCAACTGGTGGTGCACCAGGACTTGGAATTATGGGATGGGTATTAGCTGGTATTATTACTATTGCAGCTGGTCTTACAGTTGCAGAGCTAGCCGCAGTCATTCCAAAGACTGGTGGTATGATGATTTATATAAAAGAAATATATGGTGACAAGATTGGTTTCATTTCTGGCTGGATTCAAACGGTACTGTTCTTTCCAGGCTTAACTGCAGCATTGGGAGTTGTATTCGCTGATCAATTTGTAGTTCTATCAGGAATGACTTCGCTTAAAATACCGGTTGCGATTTTTACAATTCTCGTGTTATCGTATTTAAATTCACTGGGAAGCAAGTCAGGTAGTATTATTCAGAACATATCTACAATATGCAAGATAATAGTGCTTATTGCTGTTATCGTGTTGGGCTTTGTTTTAGGAAAAGGAAATAACCCAATACTTTCTCCTGTTGTAGCAGAAGGTGTTAGCCCTGTTTCATCTATGGGTAAAATATTGATAGCAATATTCTTCGCTTTTGACGGATGGATCAATGTTACAGCTTTGGCTGGTGAAATGAAAAATCCAGGTAAAGACTTGCCAAAAGCAATAGTAGGTGGTATATCTTTGGTTGCCGCAATTTACTTGATAATAAACGTATCTTTCTTGTGGGTTGTTCCAGCTGATGTGCTAGCAAATTCGGTATCTCCAGCAACTACTGTTGTAAATACAATACTTGGACCTGTTGGCGGGAAGATAATCGGTATAGGTATTATGATTTCTGTTTTCGGTGCTACAAATGCGTATATCTTCACTGGATCTAGAGTTCTTTATGCTCTTGCTCAGGATCCACACCTTCCAAAGGGTGAATACCTATCTCAGCTAAACAAAAACGATGCTCCTGGAAAGGCGCTTCTTGCAATGGGTATATTATCATCATTATTCGCACTTTCAGGACAATTCAATTTATTGACAGACTTTGCTGTATTCTCTGTTTGGATTTGTATAGTTCTTTGCTTCTTTGGTGTAATTATCATGAGAAAGAAACAACCAGACCTTGAAAGAAGCTACAAGGTACCTCTATATCCAATAACTCCTATAATCGCTATAATCAGTGGATTATTCGTACTAGGTAATCAGTTATTTACAAGCACACTTCTTGCTTGTGGAGGTATAGTAATAATGTTGTTAGGTCTTCCTGTGTATTCATACATGGATAAAAAAGTAAAATAGATTTCCATAGAAACAGTCTCTTTTAGGGGCTGTTTCTTAATATATTATTAAGTTATATTTAAGATTTTATTAATATTCCTTATTTTGTTTGATTTAAAATTCTCGAGCCTATATAATGATTGTATAATGTCAAATCTTGACAAAAAGATTGTAAAATAATTTGTAATGAGTATTTTGTATTGTGTTATGTGAAGAATTGTTTTATTATCTTTTTATTTTACTATTTTTTATGATAAACAATCTAGGGGGAGAAAAATGAAAAAGAAAAATTTTGCCTATGTAGCTATGGCTACTACAGTATCAGCAACATCAGTGTTAGGATATTCGACGAATGTATCATCAGCGGAAAGCTTATCCTACTTTTCAGTTTTTTTTACAAGTAATGGTAAACCTTTTATGGAACCTTTTTTATTTGAAATTTGGTCAGAAGGAAAGATTATTGAATCTAATACAATAAGAAAAGGAATGCTTTTTAAGGAGCTTGACCATAAAAAGACATACACTATAAAAGTTTCAAACGACGACAAACAATGGACTTCAAAAGAGTACGAAGTTACTTTCAAAAAAAATGAATTAAATAGTACAATTCCTGTTTTCAAAGAGGTTGGAAGCGATGTTTTTCTCGATTCAGAAAACCCAAGAATTGAAATCATAAAAAAAGAAAACAAAACCGACTCCGAAACTAACGTACCTGGAAACCCTATTGAAAACGATTCTTCAATAGACAAAGATAAAAAAGATTCCACACCTAAAGAAAACATGCCAAACAAGGAAGTGTATTTAGACTCACTTAAGATAAGGGTACTAAAAAATAATGCACCAATGACAGATGCAAAGCTATCTTTTTCTGAAATAGATATGAAAGCGAAAATTCAGCTACCTAATATCATACAACAAAATATTCCTGTTGACGAAAAAGGAGAACACTCTTTCTCTGGCATGAAACCAAACACAACATATGAAATTAGAGTTAATACGAAAAACATAAAACTAGATCGAGAAAGTGTCCGTTTTTCAACTGATTCAAATAAAAAAATAGTTGTTGTAGACGGTCTAAAAGTGACAAATGCCAATCAAGGAACATTCGTATTTAAGGCTGTTGATAAAAATGACACTAGCTTTAAGACTGTAAGATTTGATCAGCTTGATGTAAAGGACAAAGATGGCAAACCAGTTGAAGGAGTTGAAATAACTGCAAATACAATTTCACCAAATCTTGCATCATACAAAAATGTGAAATCTGATAAAAATGGTAAACTAATTTTTGAACTTGAAGGTTCTCCAGAGGGACGTCCTTATACACTTTGTGTTTCGAAAAATGCACAGTTTGAATGGGAATTCAAACCGGATTCAATTGATATCATGGTATACTCAAATGGACATGTCGATGTATTAAAGTCAAACAATAACCCAAATACATCAAAAACCTTTATCGTTACGAGAAATGATGTCACTTATTTAAAGAAAGAATTCAAAGATAAGATTGAGCAAGCAAAGAAATTGATAAACTCTCCAGACTATACAGAAGCCAGTAAAATTGCACTTAAAAAGGCTCTTACTGCATCAGAGGAGGAAGCCGCAAAACCTGAAACTACACCTTTCTATGTGAAAATATTTATAAATAAATTAGATGAAGGAATGAAATCACTTGTAAAGGTAAATAACACCAAACCAAAAGATCCAAAAGATACGAAGAAACCAAAAGATACAGTGAAGCCAAATTATCCAAAGGATTCAAAGAAAAAGCTCGATAATCCTACAAGCAAGGATAGTAAAAAAACTCAGATTAAGAGTAGTCGTATTGGTGGATCAGATAGAATAGAAACAAGTGTTCTCCTATCAAAACAAAAGTTCACAAATGCAGAAACAGTTATCATTGCCAGTGCTAACAACTTCCCTGATGCTCTTTCAGCAAGCGCACTCGCAAACAAATACAAAGCCCCTATACTCCTTGCAAACCATGATAAAGTATCGAAATCAGTATTGGATGAAGTAAAGAGATTGGGTGCAAAGAAAGTGATTGTTGTAGGTGGAGAAAGTTCAATATCCGAAAATGTAGCAAATACCCTAAAATCATCAGTAAATATAGAAAGATTGGCTGGTAATAATAGATACGAAACTTCAAGAAAAATCGCTGAAAAATTAATGAATAACGGAATGGATAAAGCTTTAATTTTGGTTGATGGAAGAAACTATCCAGATGCACTTTCTTCTAGTGCCCTTGTCCACAAAAACAATGCTCCAATCCTATTGGTAAGTGACACTGCTGATGCAAGGGAAAATATTGAGTTTGCGAAAAAATCAAATAGATTGCCAAAAATTATAGTTGGAGGTACTAATAGCGTCGGAAAAGATATTGAATCACAAGTTTCCAACACTACGAGAATTTCCGGAACTGACAGATACGAAACCTCAAGAAAAATCGCCGATATGGCTTTATCAAAGGGCGCTAATGTATATCTGTCAACTGGCAGAAATTACGCTGATGCAGTAGCTAGTGGTGGTGTAATAGCTTTGGAAAAATCATCTCTTGTGCTAGTTGACGAAAACAACAGTAATATTTCTAATATCAAAAATAAGTTTGAACCAAAATCAGTTACTGTTATCGGTGGTGTAAATAGTATTTCCAACAAATTATTAATGGATTTGATTAAATAATTTATCGAGAATAGAGACGGTAAAAATTGAGAGTATAGATTTTGGTTGTATAATATTTAGCGTTGATGGTAAAAATTTTCAAATTCATCGAGAGATGAATTCGGAAACCATCAGCGCTATTTTTTTTCAAAAAAATTGAAAACATGTCAAATCCGTTGTACAATAAAGTCGTCAAAACAATAGTAAAGGGGATTCAACATGTTTTCAAGTAATAGTATATCAAATATTTTAGGAATTGGCGATAAAAATTTAGTATTAACTGGAGAAGAAATTTTCGAAACAATAAAAAGTGTAAAATATTGTGTATTAAATGCCATTTTGACATATGAACCATCACACTGTCCACATTGCAATTCTAATAAAGAAGGACATAATATCGTAAAAAATGGCAGTCGAATGGTCAAAATCGTTTTTAATAGAGCTGGAAATAACCCAATATTGTTAAGAGTAAAAAAACAGAGATTCTATTGTAAATCGTGCCAAAAAACATTTATGGCAAAAACATCTTTGACTAATAAGGGTTGTTTCATCAGCAATGATGTAAAACGTTCAATAATTGGCGATCTTTGTGAATTCAAGTCAATTAAATTAATATCTAAGGAGCATTACGTGTCTTCTTCTACTGTAAATAGAGTTCTTAGAAGCACAGAGGTAACAAATAGAAAGCATCATTTACCCGAAATTTTGGGAATAGATGAGTTCAAGTCTACAAAATCTGTAGATGCTTCAATGAGCGTTAATTTAGTAGATGTTAGTACTGGCAAAATAATTGACCTTGTGTCAGATAGAAGGAAATTCAACCTAAAAGAGTATTTTTCTTCATATCCGTTAAAGGTTAGAGAAAAGGTAAGATATATAACTACAGACATATACGCTCCATATATTGATATTGCAAGAGAAATGTTCCCAAACGCAAAGATAGTATTAGATAAATTTCATATAGTACAGCTAATGACAAGAAATATGAATATAAAAAGAGTTAATATTATGAAGACTATGAAGACCAATACGCATAATTACAGGGTTTTGAAGAGATATTGGAAAATAATACTGGCAAAGGAATGGGAGTTAAATAGTGTGGAGTTCTATTCATATAGATGCTACAAGAATCTGACTAATTCTTCGGAAATATTAAGAGAAATACTTTCTTTCAACGAGGAACTGAAGGATTCACATAAGTTTTATCAACACTTCCTGCAATCAGTTGAATTAAGAGATGTAGATGAAATAAATAAGATACTGGACAAAGATTTAAGCGATATTCCAGAGTGCTTCCATACAAGCATCTCAACATTGAAAAAACATAGAGAGTATGTAATAAATGCAATAGAGACGACATATTCAAATGCCTCTGTTGAAGGTAATAATAACATTATTAAGACATTTAAAAAAATATCCTTCGGATTTAGAAGCTTTAGAAATTTGAGAGCAAGAATATTATTAAGAAATAGATATAAAATATGCTACAGTTCAAGCTCAAATGAGCTTGATACTGCAGCATAAAAAATAAAAATATTTTAAGTTTGACTTCGTCAACGTTATTTGACAAAGAACCTAGATTTTTTTCTGTAAAAATGATTTTAGAGGAGGTAAAAACAAACCTCCTCTAAAATATTATCATTATCTAATTATTTAATATTATTATTTAATTATTTAATTATTTATTTTTTATCGACATTTTTTAAGTAAGGATACTATAAGCATCATTTTTAAAAGTAACTCTATACTCTCAAATACGCCTATATTCCTAGCTTATCGCTTAAAATTTTCATAACTTTTTCAGAAACACTTCCTCCAACCTTACGAACATTCTTAGATAGAGCTTTCTTGTTATCTCTCAAATAGTTAATTTGATTATTAGTTACATTGTTGCCTACAAGCATTATCGGCATCTCTCTATTTGTATCAGCAGCCAATATACTTGCAGTTTGAGCATCAACCAGCTTATCCTTATTACCACTTGCAACTATTAAGCCTCTCATTAATATCTTATTCTGTTCATCATTAGAAGAATAGAAATTCTTAAGTATGCTTAAATTTGTATCATATCTATCTTCTCCAGAAACTCTCTTTACTCCACTAGCCCCTATGCTTGGAATAGATTCAATATCACTCATAGCTTTAGGAGACACTGTGTTTACTCCACCGATAACTGTAACAGATTTAAATCCGTAGTCAGCAAAAAGCTGCTTGGAAGTTGCGTCAATCGCATCTTTATTAACGACTAAAATTGGATCAACTGTATTTTTTGAAAGAGTTTTATCTGATTTGTCAGCTGCAACAGGTGCGATTGACATAGCATCAGACTCACCATATCCACCAACAGCAAATACTCTGCTCGCAACCTTTTTATTTTCCGCCAAATATTTCGCAACATTCAATGATGTCTCATATCTAGATGCACCTTCTAATCGTTTAACCACCACACCTGGGAATGCTTTTTTCAGCTGATCAGTGACTGATTCAGGTACAGAAGATTTTCCACCAATTATGTATACTTCCTTATTCTTCATATTTCCACATACTCTACTTATTTCATCCAAAGTCGTTTTGTCTATTCCTGATTTTTGAGCAAGAAGAATTGGAGCATTATAGGCAGACGCAAGTGGTGACGCAGATAATCCATCTATAACAGAATCTCCACCAACTATTACGACACTGTCAGCCTTTTTATTGCTAAATCTATCTTTTGAAACTCTTATAGCAGTATCGTATCTATCTTTACCGACAAATTTTCCATTCTTTTCGGAATTTGTTTTATTATTGTCTTTATTTTTATTATTATCTTTATTTTTGTTATTGTCTTTATTACTATCCTTATTGCTATCTTTATTTTCTTTCTTGTTCTTTTCTTTTTTGTTTTCTTCGTTTTCAACTAATGCTTTTGTCAGAGCATTATCCACTTCATCAGGAGTCTTTGCACCTTCTACGCCCTTTTTAAGCTCGTTTTTTCTGGCATCTGATAGATGATTTAATTTATCTATTATATCCTTTGAAGCTTCTTTTTTATTCCTTAGTGACTGTGCTTTATTTTTTTCATTTTCATCCAAAGCTTTTGTTAAAGCATTGTCCACTTGCTCTGGTGTTTTTGCGTTTTCTACGTCATTTTTAAGAGCTTCTTTTCTCTCGTCTGATAGATGACTTGATCTATCTATTATATCCTTTGAAGCCTCTTTTTTATTCTTTAATGACTGTTCTTTGTTCTTTTCGTTTTCAACTAACGCTTTCGTTAAGGCATCATCCACGCTATCTGGTGTTTTTGCGTTTTCTACGTCTTTTTTAAGAGCTTCTTTTCTCTCATTTGATAGATGACTTGATCTATCTATTATATCCTTTGAAGCCTCTTTTTTATTCTTTAATGACTGTTCTTTATTATTTTCATTTTCAACTAACGCTTTCGTTAAGGCATTATCTACATCGTCTGGTGTAGCTGCTTCCTCTACGGCTTTTTTAAGAGCTTCTTTTCTCTCATCTGATAGATGACTTGAGCTATCTATTATATCCTTTGAAGCCTCTTTTTTATTTCTTAGTGACTGCTCTTTGTATTTGTCCCTTAGTTTTTCATCATTTATTTCTTTTGCAACTTTGACAGCCCCATCTATTTCTTCTATGCTAACGGCATCATTTACCTGCTCTATTTTCATTTCAAGTATGTGTTTAGGTAGACCGATATTTTTTAGTTCTTGAATTGCCTCTTCTTTTCTTTGCTTTAGCTTTTTATCATATTCAGGTCCAAAAGGAAACACACTATTTTGTTCTCCTAACCTACTATAAGTAGTACAATCAACTTCCTTCAAAAGAGGCATATATTTTTCATCTAATATAACCCTTAAGGTATTATTTTCTGAATCATTAGAAAATTTAATAGCATCATTAATACCATTTTGTACACTCTCTAATTTATCACCATTGACCTCGAAAGTAATATTTGAAAAATTAGGTTTCTGATCTCCATTCAGAGAAAACGTAACTATTATCGGATTAGCTTGTTTATAATTGCTTATTTCAACTCCATTACGTAATCTTCCAACAGTAACCTTGCTATTGTCTGATGGTTCTGCTGCCTCAGCACTCAAAAAAACATTTTCAAAATTCCCAGATGACATACTTGATAACACCGCAGCTGATGCTAACGATGTACATATAAATTTGTTTTTCATTTAGAACATCCCCCTTGTCTATAATATACTTATCAGTATTCTTACCAATTTTTAGTATATCATTTAAATCATGTATCATCAAGTGCAAAGTAGAATAATTGTATTTATTATATATTTTTTATAAGGTTTTAGATAAATTTCACTGCCACTATTGAGAATAACTGAAAACAAAATATGCTACAGCTCAAGCCCAACTTGACTTGATACTGTAGCATAAAAGCTTGAATATTAACGATTTTATCTAATAAATATTACTTTATAACAGCCAATCGTTTAATCGCCGACTGTGTGCTTATTCTTCATCGTCACCGACTGATTCCAATTGAATCAACAGCTGCTTATCTATAACCATATCATCAACGTTTACATGAACCTTTGTCACTTTTCCAGCTGATTTGGCCACTATATTAGTTTCCATCTTCATAGCTTCAATTACTATTAAAGGTTGGTTTTCTTCTACTTCATCACCAGCCTTAACAAGTATCTTGACTACTTTACCTGGAATACTTGCACCAATTTGATGTGGGTCATTCATATCTGCTTTTTCAACATTTACAACTTTTCCTGAATAATTTACATCCTTGATATCTACATCTCTAAGCATACCATTCAGCTCAAATGTAAGAGTTCTCATTCCATCATCTTTTGGTTCACCGATATCAACCAATTTTATAGTCAGATTTTTTCCTTCTTCTATTTCAACCTCACATTCTTGTCCAATGTTTAGACCATAGAAGAATACGTCGCTTTCTAGCTCGCTAACATCGTTAAAATCATTTACGTGTTTGATATAATCATCAAAAACCTTTGGATATAGGGCATAGCTCACCAGCTGTCTGTCAGTAGGCTTTTCAATTCCCAAATCTTCAATCAAATGCTTCTTTATCGCATCAAAATCTTCATCAGGAAGAAGTGAGCCTGGTCTAACTGTAATTGCTTCTTCACCCTTTAACACAACCTCTTGAAGATCCTTTGGTACTCCACCCATAGGTTGTCCAATCATACCCTTGCAATAATCCACTAGTGAATCAGGGAATGATAGATTTTTACCTTCTTCGATAATATTATCTTCTGTTAGGTTATTTTTAGTCATAAATATTGCCAAATCACCTACAACCTTTGATGATGGTGTAACTTTGATAATATCTCCAACAACTCTATTGGCAACCTTGTAATTTTCCTTAACCTCTTCAAATCTATTCACAAGACCCAAGCTATCTGCCTGTGGTTTCAAGTTAGTATACTGACCACCTGGAATTTCGAAGTCGTATATTTCAGCATTAGAATTTATTAGATCACTTTCAAATTTATAATAAATCTTTCTTAGATCTCTGTAGTACTTACCTAGCTCGTTGTATCCAAATACATCAATTTCAGGATCTCTTTCAGTGAATTTTAGCCCCTCTATAACTGCATTTAGAGATGGCTGTGAAGTAATCCCTGCCATTGATTCCAACGCAGCATCCACTATATCTACTCCAGCCTGTGATGCCATCAATAAAGTCGATACGCCATTTCCACTCGTATCATGTGTATGAAGGTGAATAGGTACCTTTACATTTTCCTTCAACGCCTTGATTAACTCAAATGCAGCATAAGGCTTTAATAGACCAGCCATATCCTTGATACCAATTATATCAGTTCCTGCTTCCTCTAATTCTCTAGCCATATTTACATAGTAGTCTATAGTGTATTTATCCTTGCTTGGATCCAGAACATCACCTGTGTAACACATTGCAGCTTCGACAATTTTTCCAGTCTTTTGAGCGATAGAAATTGATTGCTTCATATTTTCTACCCAGTTCAAGGAATCAAATATTCTGAACACGTCGATACCTGAATTGGCACTTTGCTTAACAAATTCTTCAATTACATTGTCTGGATAGTTTTTATATCCAACTGCATTTGATGCTCTAAGCAACATTTGGAAATTTATGCTTGGAATTGCTTCTCTAAGCTTGTGAAGCCTTGTCCATGGAGATTCTTTTAAGAATCTATATGCAACGTCAAAAGTCGCTCCACCCCACATTTCTAGTGAGAACATATCTTTCTGATAGTATTCAGTAGCCTCAGCTATATTTAACAAATCAAATGTTCTTAATCTTGTAGCTATCAAAGACTGATGTGCATCTCTCATTGTAGTATCAGTAAATAATAGTCTCTTTTCGTTTTTTATTTCCTTTAGATACTCTTCTTTACCAAGACGTAGTAGCTTTTCTCTACTTCCTTCAACCTTTTTGATCTCTCTTATTCTAGGCTCATAAAGAGCATCAAAGCATTTTCTCTCTGCCATCTTATTTTCATTGACAACGACATTACCTATAAACTTAAGAAGCTTTGTACCTCTATCCTTGCTCTCTCTAATATCGAACAGATGTGGATTTTCATCAATGAATTTTGTTGAACAGTTTCCAGCTATAAACTGCGGATCCAAAAGAACGTTGACAAGGAAGCCTACATTTGTCTTAACCCCTCTTACTCTCATTTCTTTAATAGATCTTACCATTTTATTAATGGCACCCTGGAAAGTTCTGTCGTATGAAATAGTTTTTACAAGCAATGAATCATAGTATGGGCTTATAGTTGCACCAGTAAAGCCGTTTCCTCCATCAAGTCTAATACCAGCCCCTGATCCTGATCTATATACTTGAATCTTTCCAGTGTCAGGCATAAAATTCTTCTTAGGATCCTCTGTTGTAATTCTACATTGTATTGAATATCCTCTTAATTCTATATCATCCTGAGATTTTATATCGATTTCAGGATCGCTAAGCTTATACCCCTGAGCCAATAGTATCTGACTCTGAACAATATCAATTCCAGTAACCAATTCAGTAACTGTATGTTCAACCTGAACTCTCGTATTCATTTCTATAAAATAATAATTTCCATGCTTGTCAACCAAGAATTCAAGAGTACCTGCATTGCTATAATTAACGTGCTTTGCAATTTTTACTGCGTCCTTACAAATTCTTTCTCTCAAATCTTCAGAAAGTGAAAATGCCGGTGCAAATTCAATTATTTTCTGATGTCTTCTCTGAACTGAACAGTCTCTCTCATACAAGTGAACTATATTTCCATAGCTATCACCCAAAACCTGAACCTCTATATGCTTTGGATCTTCAATATATTTTTCAATAAATATTAAATCCTCTCCAAACGCTTTTCTAGATTCGCTTCTAGCATTCTCAAATTCTATTTCCAAATCCTCTGGACGATGAACGATTCTCATACCTCTACCACCGCCGCCATTTGAAGCCTTTAGCATTACTGGATAACCTATCTCTTCAGCTACAACCTTTGCTTCCTTTACTGTTTTTAGTGGCTTTTCAACACCTGGAATCGTTGGTACATTCGCTTCGTGAGCAACTATCTTAGAGTTGATTTTATCCCCTAATCTCTGCATTATATCTGAACTTGGACCTATAAATGTTATTCCATTTTCTTCACATTTTCTAGCAAATTCAGCATTTTCTGACAAAAATCCATATCCTGGATGTATCGCATCTACTTTTTTTCTTTTTGCTAATGATATAATACCGTCTATATCTAGGTATGCGTCAACCGGCCCTTTGCCTTCACCTATTAAATATGATTCATCGGCTTTTGTCCTGAACAGTCCGTACTTATCTTCTTCGCTGTATATTCCAACACTTCTAATCTGAAGTTCAGCACACGCTCTAAAAATTCTTATTGCTATTTCGCCTCTATTGGCTACTAATATCTTATTAAATTTTTTAAGCATATTAATACCTCCACCTTATTTTTTTCTTTAATGTATCTATTATATATCAATTCAACTTTATTTTAAATACAAATTTTGAAACTTCTTATAAATTAATGTAAAAAGTATATATTTTTGTTCTTTATTTACTTTTTGTTCGTATTTTTATTTTTATTTCAACCGCTAAATCCATTCAAACATATATTATTCATTTTAATTGTTTTTAAAATGTATACAATTGCTACATTTTTTTATTCTACGTCTATCCTTATTCATTTTTATTTATCTCTTTTTATCCTTATTTATTCTCATTTATCTTTTTGTTCTTCGTGTTTCTGCATTATCTATCTTCATTGATTATAAAGTAAATAGATATTTTTTCGCACAATTTAAAACCATAAAAATGTATATAAAAAAACTCTAGCATATGCTAGAGCTAATCACGTGGCTATGTCCTATTCTCCCAGGCAGCTTCCCACCAAGTACCTTCAGCACTAAGGAGCTTAACTTCTGTGTTCGGAATGGGAACAGGTGTATCCTCCTCGCTATAATAACCACATATTTAATTGAAGTTTTGTACCTTCAAAACCGAATATATTAGTTTCCATCTATTTCTTGGTCAAGTC
>NZ_VUNE01000004.1 GCF_009695815.1 Peptostreptococcus porci
CTTGGTTTGTTTGTGGTTTAAATTTCTAACAAAACTTACATAGTCTTATTATTATTTAAACGATTAATCAATTTGCTCTTTTGAGCTTATTGAATTAACCTGCTGTTCAATTTTCAAAGTTCATTTTTGTCTTATAAAATTACGACTAGAAAATTATATCATTTTTTTTATTCTCTGTCAATACTTTTATTTTTTCTTTACTTTTCCATTTTCTAACTAATTTTAGTAAAAGAAATATAGTTTTTCTTAAAGACAAGTAATATAATATCATCATACACTCCGACTGTCAATAACTTTTTACATTTTTTTTATTACTTTTTTTCTTATCAAAATATTATTCTTTTTTATCATTTTTTTGTTCGTTATTTTCAAGATTACTTCGTTTTTTCCCCTTATTTTTATAATAAGGTTCGTATTTTAATATTCTTTATGATAATTTTCAATCTAATTTCACTATACAAAACTTCATCGTTGTTATAAAATAAATACTATAAATAATGTAATATATATGATATGTACATATATTCTCGTATGATAAATATATCTTTTTATATATTAATAGATATATTAATATATATATTAATATATAATTATGTATTATCGTATGTCAATGATATGTTTCTACATAATTATGTATTATCGTATGTTAATGATATGTTTCTACATAATTATGTATTATCGTATGTTAATGATATGTTTCTACATATTATGTATTATCGTATGTTAATGATATGTTTCTACATATTATGTATTATCGTGTGTTAATGATATGTTTCTACATATTATGTATTATCGTATATCAATGATATATCTCTACATAATTATATATTATCATATAGCAACGATATCTTTTTACATATCATATATTAAAAGCGTGCTTGTTTATATATCATAAACACAATAAACATAGGCAAAACATTGTTAGGAGGAGAAATATGTTATCATCAAGATTAAAAAACGTGACTCCATCGGTCACTGTTGCAATAAGCTCGAAAGTCAAAGAATTAAAAGCAAACGGTGTTGAAGTTATAAATTTGAGCATCGGTGAACCTGATTTCACTATACCAGATAAAGCAAAGGCATATGGAAAGAAGTCACTAGATGAAAATAAAACAAAATACGACCTTGTTCCTGGATTAATTGAACTAAGAAAAGAAATATGTAAGAAATTAGACAGAGAAAATAATATCTCATATACTCCAGATCAAATCGTTCTTTCAAGTGGTGCTAAAAACTCAATCACAAATGCTATTTTAGTACTGACAGATCCAGGCGACGAAGTTTTGTTGCCATTACCTTACTGGGTTAGTTATTCTGAGATTATTAAAATTACCAATGCTGTTCCTGTAGAAGTTCCTACTTGCAAGGATAATAATTTCAAAGTAACAGTCGAGGATATAAAAAAATATGTAACTGAGAAAACAAAAGCCATTGTAATTACAAACCCTTCCAATCCAACTGGTTGTGTATATACAAAAGACGAATTATACGAAATCGCAAGCTTCTGTTTACAGAAAGGTATATATATTTTGGCAGACGAAATTTACGAGAAAATTAGGTTTAACGATTCTTTCGTTTCTATCGCTTCATTAAACGAAGAAATTAAAAATATCACTATAACTATTAATGGCTTTGCAAAGTGTGCTGCTATGACTGGTACTAGACTTGGTTATACCGCTTCTAATACAGAGATAGCAAAAGGTATGTCTACAATCCAAAGTCACATAGTGTCGCATCCATCACTTACAGCTCAATACATTGGTCTTGGCGCACTATTAGAGTGTGAGGAAGATATGCAGCATATGGTTGAAACATACAAGAAAAGATGCACCTTAATAACTGATAGATTGGACAAAATAAACAGCATTAGTTATGTTGAGCCATCTGGAGCATTTTATATATTTATTGATCTTTCCAATATAAAGAAGAATTTTGACTACAAAGAAAGTTTTTCTGTTGAATTTTGCGAGAAATTCCTAGAAGCAGAAAAAGTTGCAGTCGTTCCTGGAAAGGCATTTGGTATCGATGAATACATACGAATATCTTATGCTTGTAATGAATCAGAGTTTATGGAAGGAATAAATAGACTAGAAAAATATATTAAGAATTTCATATAACACTTATATAACACTTACATATAGCCCAAAACTATACTTTAATTTATTTATACTTATTGTAAATAGATTAATAAGTAGCTTTTTAGGGCTATTTTTTGTAGAAAATCTTTTATTCCGACAAATTTATTTCATTTTTTTAAGAAAAATAGAAACCACCATACGAATATTATCGTAGAAGGGAGGCTGATGAAAATGCAAAACATTGATGATAAGGACATATATAAAAGACTTTTAAATGGCGACGAAAGTGCTTTGGTGGAAGTAATTGATTGTTATGGATCATTAGTCAAAAAGATCATAACATATAAACTAAATGCACACAAAGACCTGCAGGATGAATGTTTAAATGATGTGTTCTTAGCAATTTGGACAAATATTTCATCTTATGACTATAAAAAAAGTAGCCTTAAAAATTGGATTATCGGTATTACACGTTACAAAACAGTAGACTATCTCAGAAAGATTTATACTATCAATAAAAATCATTGTTTAAGTAAATCAACATGGTCAAACGAAAATTTATCATATACTGATGAAAATTTAGAAAAAATACATAGTTCAATAGAAAAGGAACTTGAACAAATTTTATCTCCATTATCTGAAATGGAAAAAGAAATTTTCATATCTAGGTATTTGGAAGGAGCTTCAATTGATGAAATATCTGTAAAATCATCTTTGACTAGTAAAGAGATTTATAACAAACTATTTTACTCAAAAAAGAAAATAAAACGCAAGTTAAAAAATGTAGTAAATTTTAGAAGAATAACAGGAGATGAATCAAATGAAAGACAATAAAAACATATACAAACTTATCAATGAAACTAACCATCTTAACAATATTTTAGACGAAATTGAATCATACAATAAAACAAGAAAAGATAGTGATTCAAAAAATTTCTTAGAAAATGATGATTCAAAATTTGCCCTAACTGCTGAACAAAGAAATAGAATACTCCAAGATTTTAGGAGCAAAAACAAATATTTTCAAAATAGGAACGAAAACAAAACTACTAAAAAAAACATTGCAATAATTGGCACTCTGGTGGCATCATTAATTGCGGCTTTTTACATTCATGGTAATAATAGTGTATATGCTTTTATTCAAAATACCATAGACAATATACAATTATCACTGAGCCAAGTATTTCAAACATCTAGTTCTTCAGACGAATATTCAATAAAATACATGGGAAATTCTGAAAAAATAGAAAAGTATAGGATTAAAGTGGATAAAATTTTGGTGGATTCTCATAAGGTATATGTCAACACACTAATAGCTATTCCCTATGATAAAAATACAGTCATACATTATGTATCTTTAAATGGTATAGATTTTCTGATTAATGGCAAACATCTTGGAAATGACAGTGGTATGAGCGAGAATAATAAATTCATTTGCAATACCGACGACGGATACCAAATATTTTCACACAATATAATTATAGATTTATCTGAAAGATATAACGAAAAAATAGATAATATCACATTTAACACCAACGGAATCCATGTGGAAAGTTACAGTAAAAATGTACTCACAAATGCTATGAAAAAATATATTGAAAATAATGATATAAAAGCCTTAAATAAGACTACAGATTCCGACAAAATTATCATTAAAAAAGATAAATTTATAAGTTTTAAAATAGAAAATAAAAATATAGAGTTAAGTACTGATACAAAGGAAATCAGAAAAGGTATTGTCTTTACCAGCTCAGATAATAAGTTCATTTTTAAGAATATATCCTATAATAAGCTTGGAGCCCAAGCTGTACTTTATCAATATTCTAATAACAAAAAATCCTCTTCACATCCTTTTGTTATCGCTTCCGATGATAAAGGTAACAAAATTGAGTTAAAATATTATGTCGGCAACGGAACTGATAATAATGCCATTAAATATGTTATGTCAGCAGATAACAATAACACTGATGTGATGCTATCCACTTTTATGATGAGTGAAAAAATAACTTTTCACCTATTTGAAGAAAAAGAATCACGTAAATTTGAAGACTATGATTCAATAGATAGTAAAGAATTTTATAAAAAAACACTGAAAACTATTATTGATGAAAATATCTTTGTAGATTCTCTTGGTCCGGAAATTTATAAAACATCAAATACTAAACTGGATAAAAGAGCAAGAAATTCAAGAAAAATAGGTGAAATTATTATTGACACATCAACAGGAGATTATAAAATAAAATATTTTTAATAATTCTATTAACTCATCGCTTTTTATGTTGCAATAATATAAATAGATTACTATTCGATAATTTAAAAGACCCTCAATTGTTAGAATTAAATCCTAACCTTTGGGGGTCTTTCTAGTCAAAAATCAAGCTCGCTATCTTCTACAACAAAAGCGCCTATCTATTTAGACAAAAAATCTATTGCAAATTGAGCGTATAGGTTCATTCCAATCTGAAGGGAATCTTCATCGATATCAAATCTATCATTATGATGTGCCGCATTAATACACTTTTCATCATTTCTAATCCCAACAAAGGCAAATACGCTTGGTACTCTCTGGGAAATATACGCAAAATCTTCCCCACCGGTAGTTTTTTCATACTTAACAATAGAGCTTTCTCCATACAATTTTATAGCAGAATCTCTTAATATGTCAGACATTTTTCCATCATTTACCAATGGTGGTGTTGCTCTATCCATTTCAAGAACGCCTTTTGCACCATAAGCATCACAAGTACCTTTTATTACCCTTTCTAATTTCTCTGGTATACCTTTCCATACTTCATCACTAAAGGATCTAGATGTACCCTCCAAAACAGCCTCGCCTGCTATTACATTAAATCTAGTCCCAGCTTCCATTTTTCCTATTGTAACCACCAATGAATCTAGAGGATTAGTATTCCTACTAACTAAGTGTTGAAGATTCATAACAACTGATGATGCAACAACAACTGCATCTATTGTGTCACTAGGCATAGACCCATGACCTGACTTTCCTTCTATAGTTATTTTAAAAAAGTCAGCCGCCGCCATCCTCGGACCTGATTCTAGAGAAATTTTACCACTCTCAACACCTTGCCAAAGATGAATACCAAAAGCACCTTCCACTCCATCTAATAATGGGTAGTTATCCAATACGTCCTTTGCACCCTTTGCAACTTCTTCGGCATGCTGGAAAAATAGGACTACCTCTCCATCAAAATAATCCTTTACCTCATTTAATATATGTGCAGCACCTAGCAACATTGCAGTATGTCCATCATGACCGCAAGCATGCATTAAGCCTTCCTTTTGAGATTTGTAGACAACATCATTTTTTTCAACAACTTCAAGTGCGTCCATATCAGCTCTCAAAAGAATCTTCTTTCCGTCATTTTTACCCTTTATTCTAGCAACCACTGCTACATCACAAACAACCTCATACTCAATCCCAAGCTTATCTAGTTCACTCTGCACAACCTTTGAAGTATTAAATTCACAAAAACTAGGCTCCGGATTCATATGAAAATATCTTCTTTTTTCTACTACATAATCTCTATATTTATCAGAAATACTCTTTATATCCATAATATCAACTCCAATCCATAATCATAAAATCACACAATCAATATGCTACATTACAAAAATTGGTTAATTCTATCCCAACATTCCGGCGAAAATCCCGCCTATTATTACTGAAGCAATTGTAACTGAAGTGAATCCACCTATCAACATCTTTGGCATCATAATATCTGTCAAATATTTAATTTCATCTTCATCATCCGTCAAAGATTTAATAGCCTCAGTTGTTAGAATAAAGTTTGGAGGAAATCCGTATAAAGCATTTAAAGCTATTGGCAACGACATATACTTTGATTCCTTCAATAGTTTTCCTGCAATAAAGGCAAAAATAACCAACCCAACTACACCTATTACTATTATTCCAATAAGTGGTGCTGCAACAGATGCCAACATTTGCGGAGTAGCCTTACTCAAGCCTTCAAAAATAAATGCCATCAAACAGGTCATTGTCCATCCAAAAGCATTTGCTTTATTCAAAGGCTTTCTATCCACCAAACCTATTTCCGCTGCTATAACGCCAAACACCAAGCAAGTTACAAGTGGCGATAATGCTTTTGGATTATTAAATACATTAGTATTGATAAACTTCGTAAATATATCTGCCAACCATGCAACAAAAGACAACTTTAACAACACCATATATGTCGTATCATATTTTTCTGGTAGCTGTGGGATCAACGTTTTTTTGATAGTTTGGTCATCACTAACCGAGCTTATTTGTTCACGCTCTCCTTTTCTATAACCCTCAAGAAGTCTGTTTCCTTCCTTTTTTAGTAAAACTGCAGTTAAAGGATAACCCACAAACCCCTGTACTACATAAACAAGAATTGCAACAACAGCCAAATTTGTGTTACCCACAGATTCAGCGGCTTCCTTCATAAGTATCGCTGCGACAATACCACCCGTCAAAGGAGGCGCTCCAACTATTGCCGTATCTCTACCCAACACCATTACACCAACAGTCATCAAAATAGCAAGTATACCAACTATACCTGCAAGTGATATGAGTACTGTTTTCCATTGTGCAATAAGCTCCTTGATATTCATCAATGTTCCCATATGCACTATCAACAAATACATAACTAATCCGGCAACAGGTTGCCCAAGCGTGGCTATTGTAATCATGTCCTTAGGAAACACAAACCAAAATCCAACTAAAAAAATAATCGCAGTTGCAAATACCGATGGGACAAAGGCCTTTGTTTTTGCAGACACAACATCTCCTATAGCCATGGAGAAAAGAACACATACAAATGCTAATATTGCTGTCATCGTCATAAAAATACCTCCTCTTATTTATATATTACATAATATATTAACGCTAATATAAATAATTTTCAAGAATTTTCAGGACTAATGTTTTTATTTTTTTCTTTCATCTTTTATTATTTTTCCATCACTTATCGTAATAACTCTATCCGCTTGTTTTGCAATATTTTCATCATGAGTAATCATAACTAATGTTTGATTTAATTCGCTTACTGTATTTCTTAAAAGCCTCATTACCTCTTCTGTAGTCTTGCTATCCAGATTTCCAGTTGGTTCATCAGCAAATATTACAGCTGGTTTGTTTGATAATGCCCTTGCTATAGCAACTCTTTGCTGCTGTCCCCCAGATAATTCATTTGGAAATTTTTTGAGCTGATTTTCTAAACCAACCTTTTTGATTATATCCATGATATATTTTTTATCTTCCTTTTTACCATCTAGTTGTATTGGCAATATTATATTATCGTAGACATTAAGAACCGGAATAAGATTAAAGCTCTGGAATATAAAGCCAAATTCTTGCCTTCTTATTTTTGATAATTCATCATCATTTAGGCGATATATATTCTTGCCACCCAACATAACCTCTCCATCTGTTGGTTTATCTAATCCGGCTAAGCAATGTAGTAAAGTACTTTTCCCAGATCCACTTGTCCCCACGACCGCCATAAATTTACCTGGCTCAATTTCTAAACTAACATCATTTAGTGCTTTTACAAGATTACTATCTTTCCCATAATATTTTTTTAAGTTTTTTGCAAATAAACTCTTCAAATCAATCCCTCCCTTTATTTTTTATATTTTTATATATTAAAATTATTTATGGTACGAAAACTCTCTGTATTTTTCAGCCGTTGCTATAAAGTAGCATCCAAAAAATATTATAAAAGGAACAAAAGAGAGTACTACTAATTTATAATAATTTATGTATAGCTCTGTATTACTAAAAACTTTTTTCAAAAATAAATAATCGTCCAGTATTTTGTACAGTGTTAATGATAAAGTAATAATTGATGAGATAAGCCCATATTTCAAGCCTTCTAAAATATACATTTTTCTTACAGTAGCTCTTGAAGCCCCTACACATCTCATCACTAAATTTTCATTTTTTCTCATTAAAAATATTATTTTCAGTGATGAGAAAATTGAAAATACTGATACCAAGCCAGTATAAATCAAATTTGTATATATTTCAAAAAAAATCTCTTTTTCACGGTTTTGTTCATCTCTTTCACTATTTATATCATTAAATTCATACTCACTGCCTATTAATTTTCTTAAATTTTCATAAATTATTTTCCTATTATCATCTGAATCAAAAGAAATACTATTGTATCGTATGTATCCATACATCTTTTCATATTCTTTTGGCTCAATGTAAATACCCGCTACCAATTCTCTATTTCTCAAATATGTACTTAATTTTGCTGAATCAACAAATCCAGCAACTTGAACTTTAATATCACTATATTTAATATTATCACCTCTTTTAATCGGTATCCTTAGGGTAATATAATCTCCAGCATTCATTTTTGTGTATATATCTTCATATTTATTATTATATCTATAATAGAACTTATCTTTCAAATATACCTTTGGGAAGTTACTATCATCCTTTTTTATCGTATTATATATGATACTATTTTTTGTTAAATAACTTTTGTCAAAACATAATAAAGAAAACTCAAACTCTTTATTTCTATTGAAATCGTTGTTGTATAATTTGCTAAATTCTCCTCCTTTACTTATATAAATAATATTAGAACTATTTATAGGTAATAAATTTTTAATTGACCTCAATTTGCTCATTCTCAATATATCATTAGATGTAAAACCATAATCTGGAATATAATAATCATATTTATTAATTGAATAATTTCTATTTGCATACATCGTTGATATTCCAGATTGGCTTGCATTACTATAACTATGTTCATACGCATTTTTCACATAAATATAATTTGATATCGGTAATGCCAAAAGTATTACCGGAACAATTAAATAAACGATATATTTTCTTAAATTAATACTAGAAACTTTTCTTATCACAGATTTCCTATTAATTAAAGAAACCATTATTATTCTATCAATCATTTTTTCAATAGAGCTTTTATTATTTGCAGCCATTCCACGATTGACTTTTAATAACTGGTAGATAAAGGCAATTAAAGCTGGTATCGTAATTATCTTAAGTGTATATATAGAAAAATAAATATCGTAATGAATATGCTTAGGTATTATTTTAAACAAATCTGAACTCGCTAATGTATAGTTAGCATTATTAATTAGAAATAATGATAAAAGCAATCCCAAAATTGTTCCTATTAACAAAGCAAATATACCTATAACAATGCCTTCAGATGCCAGCAATAGCATTATTTGATTTTTACTTCCTCCAACGACTCTCAACAATTTCATATCATCAATTCTTTTTTTTGAATAAATAATCATAGTGATTGTACTAAATATAATTCCTGAAAAAACGAGATTTTCAAATCTTGGGTTATCAAGCTTTCTGTTACTTATGAAAGTAGTCGTCTGTAAAATATCTCTGTTAAAATTTAATTTTTCTGGATTTATGCCTAATAGAGCAATTAGTTTGTTAGTTTCATAATCCAAATTTTTATATTCACTATTAAAATTAATAAATACCTTGAATAACCTGTTTTTTTCTGAAATTATATCACTATCGAGATTTACAAAATACTTGTCTTTTGAAGTATATCTCATTAATTTATTATCTAAAATCCCTACTACTTTTATCTTAACGCTCTTTTTATGTAAATTGGTAACGCCATTGTCATTTGTTTTGTAATATATGTCACCTTTTAAAACATCTCCGACCTTATATTTATTATTAATATTAAAAACTAGTGCTTCATTTTTATTTAATGGATACTTACCCTCTATTAATTTAATTTTATTTAAATCTAGAATACTCTTATTATAACCTTCAATCTCAGTAATTTTTCCATTATTTTCATCAACAAAATTTTCGAACGATAAGGCATAAAATATACTTTTTACATTATCGGTGTTACTAATTTTTTTCAATTCTTCACTTGTAATACTTTCTCCTTTACAGCCATATAAGGAACTATATTTTTTTTGAAACTGGTAGTGGTTTATATATTCACTATGCTCTGATAGCATTATTGCAAATGAACCAGCAACTGATATACTCATTATAAATATTACAAGTGAAATAATTTTTATATTACTTTTTAAATATGCCTTTAATAACTTTTTCATAAGATTTATGTCCTTTCTTATTTTTAAAACAAGACTCCGATAAAATCGATTTCCAAAAATCTTGCTGAAATTATTATACTATTTTTTTTAGAGTAAATTATCAATCTGTTATGAATGGTATAAAAAGTGTCACAAACGGCACATTAGGATTTCTATCACAATTTCATTCTTCAAAATAAAAAAGGGATTGCTTCTAATTAATAATAGTTGCCATCCCTTTTGTCCTGCCTTAATATTTAATTTGGATAAATCAAGAAAGGACCTCTCATGAACAATAATATCATAGAAATAATATTAAATAAAGACAAAAACACTAATTATCAACGTGATTTTGACGACATTAATAATGAGTATATAATAACTGTCGAAAAAGCTGTAACACCGAAGTACTGACCGGTTTGCAATACAAAAATATACTATAAGGGAATTAGAACTCGAAGAGTTAGACATCCCATTTTAAAATGGTAATGTTGAATATCTAATCTGTGATATGTATAAACCATATTTTAACTATGTAAAAAAATGTTAATCCTAAAGATTGATACATATTTGAAGGGTTTATACAGGAAATATAATGATATTTATCAAGATAGGCTGTTTGAATTGAAGAAAGATAATCCTTATGCAAAGCTACGAATAGAAAAATAAAGGATTTAAAGAGGCATTCAAGAGGATTTAATGGCTTTACACATATTAGAAATAGATTTCTATTCTCTGAAAATGAAAATTCCACTATCAGGAATTGTTCTCTTAAAATGAAGGATATTAGGCGATCACCTGGTAAAAAACGTGGAAAATATAAAAGAAGGAATATATAATATATTTATATTATTAACTAAAGTATGATTTATCCCTAAATTACTTAATAACCTGCAAAAATGCAGGTTATTAAGATAATAAAGTATCATTTTTTTGATTAATTTCTCAAAATTAAAACACTAAAATATATTTTTTTACAAAAACCGATGTTTTTCTGTTTTTATTTTAGCCAAACCCTCAAAGTTGTCCCCCAAAGTTTTTGGAGTTTCCCTCAAAGTGTTTGATTATCCATTTTTTTTAATAGCGCTGATGGTGTAGTTCTTAAAACTGGTGTATTAATTATACTGTTTTCTTTATCACTAATTAAATTTTTTAAATCTCTTGAAGTATTTTCATTATCATTTAAGCTCTTAATATCTTAATCAGAAAAATTTGATGAAATAATCTGACTCATTATATCAAGTAAATCTATCTTATCAAAATCCACATTTTTAGTTAAATCATTCAAATTTTCAGATAAAAATTTAATATTTTCTTTCTTTGAAACCTGACCATTTTTTTTATTATTTATCAGATAATTACTAAGCTGAGCTTCCTTAAAAACTGTATCAACGAAACCTCCATCAAAATCTATTAATGCTTTTGACCTATTTAAATATTCTAATAAAGAAATTTGCATTTTCAGCTTATCTACATCTGATAAATTAGGATACTTTTTATCAAAATATGAAACCAAACCATCTTCACGATTAAAAGCTTCATCCCATAAAATATTGTATTTTTTACCAATATCATATAAGGTTAGATTTTCTTTTAATAGTTCATCTCTTTGCTTTTCATACTTATATACCTCAGATGTGTCCAAGCTTTGATTTAATGTTTCACGAGATTCTATTTCATCAGAATAGGAAATAGAAAAAAAAGAAACCATAGAAATCAATATGCTCACAGAAACTAACGAACCTACAATCTTGTTTTTCATATTTATTCCTCCTTATCACAAATTACGATAGAATAAAATAAATTTTAAGCAATCTATATTTTGACGCTAATTTATCATATTAATTTATATTTGTCAATATTTTTTTTAAAAATGTAGTGTCAACTTTTTATGGAGTTTTTTCATCCTAATTTCCAAAACAGCTAATTTTCGTTCCTCCTATTGATTTAACTACTTTTTATGATGGACTAGATTCGTCGAAGATGAAGTTTGGATTATCGAAGATATCCCAAGTTATTTTTCCTCTTCTATCTACAATATTTTCTAATTCTTTATTTTTTTCCCTCAAAAATTCTTTTATCTATTTTTTTTCCCATTCTTCTTATACACTCTTAAATAGCTTAATTTTCCAAGTGTTTCTTTTCCCCATCCCATCGGAGGCCTACTAAATCGTTCTGATAATACATGACTTATTTGACCCTCTGTACAGCTTCCTGGCACTTCTAACGTATATCTCTATTCACTATCCCTTCCCAGTTGTTTATTATGTATTTACATACATTTTCAAATCTTTTCTTTGAACTTTCATCTTCAAATGCTGGTTTTTAAAAAATATATGTCCAAGGTTTATCCCTGTATCTATTATAGCTACTTTCAATTTTTTCATACTTAGTTCTTACTCCTATTAGTTTTATAAAATAATACAAGTAAAAGTGGTATAATATTAACTAAACATATACCTATGAAATTTGTATAATTATATATATTTTTTATACCCTCATAGGAAATACCTCTACTGTAATACACAAAATCTTGTGATAATTTAGATAGAACAAATGTCCCTAATATTAATAAAACAGACAATAGTATCCATTCTAATATCAATATTTTATATATCTGCTTTTTACTAGCACCTAATTTTCTAATGGTTAATATATCATTTTTATTTATCTCATATAGTGATGATATACTATTAGCTGCAAAAAATAATATTGCTACAACTAAAGATACAATAACGGATATACTGAACACCATTTTTCTACTATTAATTTGACTTATTTGATTAGTTTCACTTCTTACATTTCTTGTTATTATGTTTTTTCTACCAATAAAAACTTTATCAACCTCTTTATACAAGTTGTCTATGTTATATCCATTTGACATATATATATTCAAATTTCTATAATCATATGTTTTGTATATATCATTGAACTTATTATCTGTTATAATTATATTCAATGATGGATTAGTTCTTTCTCTAGTGTTTTCAAAATATGAGCCATATGCTATTCCCACAACTTTAAATTGATTTATTTTATATTTATTAAAATCATCGTTTAAATTATAGTAACTATTTTCAATAATCTTAGACTTTGGAGTCATAATCTTCAAAGTATCTCCAACCTTTATGTCTATTACATTTTCTCCATAAGGAAGATTTTTAAAATTATTTTTATCTGTTTTTGGTATTACTAGAATTGCATTATTCCCCTTCTTCAAAGCTTCTAGATTAAAATTGCCACTCGTTTTAAAATTCTTCAACTGTTTAAAAGAATTGTCATTATATGCCCTTACACTTCCTTTAACAATTCTTTTATGAAGATTTTTATTTGTTCCCATATACTCTTTCCAATAATTATCCTTTGAATTTTCATTGAGATTAGAAAAGTATTTATTGTTTACTTTCCATTGATCTTGAAGTATAATTTTTCCTGGTATTAATCTGCTATGATCGATACTCTTTATACCATCAACTTTTTTAAGTTTATTTAAATCTTCTCTTGATATTGATTTATTTAAATTATTATCTGTTGCCGCAACCTTTATGTCAGAATAGGAATACATATCCCACACCATCATTTTTTCTTGTTCTGCACTTAAGAAATCATTAAATCGAATTAGCAAAAAATAAGAGGATAGCATGGATAGCGTTACTACCATAATTAATATTGTAGATATATCCTTAATAATATAATTTAGATATATATTCCTAGTAAATTTATATTTTTTCTTCAAATTATAACTAGTTATTATTCCAGAGACTATATTATTATTTTTAATCTTTATATAAATAAGGAAAGAAATAATAACTACAAATAATAACATTACTAAAAGACTTAAAAAAATCTGTTTATTGTTAACAATTAAATTTAGGTTTGCAGTACTATTATGTAGATATATATTCTCTGTATTGATGAATTTTATTTTTCTAACAACGGCTTTGGTAAAGATGTCGTTTATTAAAAATCCTAATGGAATAGCAGATATATATAGCATAATCAATTCATACAAAATGCTCTTAAATACAAAAAATTTATTTGCACCTAATGCTTTTATAAGCGAATATATCTTAATTCTTTCTCGAATACTCATATTAATAATAGAATAAATAATTAATATGCATAATATTGAAAAAACTATTCCTTTAAAAATATTATTGATATCCAGAGAAGTGCTTAAATTCTCATTCATTTCTTCTGGTGAAGACGCATTCATAATAATATTTCTTTTATCTATTCCATATTTCTTCTCATATCTATTCAAAACTGAATATAAATCCGTCCCTTTCTTATATTCTAATTTTATTTTGAATTTGTTACTTTTATTAAAATTAATATCTTTATATATGACTTTTAGTCCAATATTTTTATTTGCAGGTATATCATTGATTATCCCACAAATATTACATTTCTCATTTATTATATTCCCTTTTTCATTTTTATAAACAACATTCACTTCTTGATTAATATTTGGCTTTAAACCCAAATATTCTAATGTCCACTTTTCTAAAATGATATCGTTTTTCTTTTGGAAAAAGTTGCCAACAATAAATTTTGATGTTGATAATAAGTTATCATAATTAGTTCCAATTACTTGATATAAATATTTTTCATCCTTCGATACTCCTATAAAATTTTCTAAGCCTAAATTACTAATATTTTTATCTTTTTCTATATTAGAATATTGTTTGGAATTTGAATTAGCTATTATAATGTTGTATGGACTATTCTGATATTTTTTTTGCAGCGTTTCTATATTAGATATAGTTTCTATTAGAGAGTTAGAAATTATAATAATAGCAATACAAACTAAAAAAGAAAAATAAATAAAAAACGATTTAATTTTATTACCACGAATATATTTTAATACAAAACGCATATATTTTTACTCCCCCATTCTATTTTTTTAATTATTTCCCTACCAATTTTTCACACCTAGAATTTATATCAAATAAAGAATTAAATATCGCCAAGATTAGCAAATTCTATTATTGACTTAAATATAACGCATAAATTAATGCATGTCAATTACTGCTCTATTTTTTTATTTCAAAAACTCCATACTTATTTTACACTAACTCTTATTCGAGGTGCATAACTAAAATCTATGTGCGAAGTTTAAGTAATTTATTCAAAAATACTTCTCGATTATTTATAAACAGTTCCATTTTCACCAACAAAAAAAGTAATTCTATTATTAAAACTAAAATCTTCTAGATGTTTTAATGCATCTATATTTCTTAAATACGAATCTTTGGGAATTATATCCCAATCAATATGTACTTTCCGAATATAATTATCGTTCAATTTGTTCTCCTTTTCAATAGCTACATAATTTATTGATATAAACTTAATATGTAATTTACCATATTTTCATCAACCAGTTTCTTATATCTAAAAACTTTATATCCTATCAGTTGCTTCAATGTTTCTTGATAAAAATCTTCGTTATCCATCTAATTTTAATCACCTCAAGAAAATTTTTTTATATTTGAAAAAGTGGCATGAATAAATCCATACCACTTTAACGCTATTTTTTGACCATGAATTCGCTTTTAATTTGCGTAGGTGTAATCACCTCAATGACGAAAACTCAAGTGATTTATCAGACGAACAACCCATTATTCCATACTACTAAATACTCTTTGTGTCAAAAATGTTGTCTTTTTGATTTACGAAGTCCTACAAGTCTTGATTTTCCTCATCTTTTTTGCCTATAGGCTTCATTGTAGGAAATAACAGCACATCTCTAATAGATGGTGAATTAGTAAGTAGCATTATCACTCTGTCGATTCCTATTCCAAGACCACCAGTTGGAGGTAGTCCAACTTCCAATGCATTCAAGAAATCTTCATCCATTTCAAATGCCTCATCATCCCCAAGCTTTCTCTTTCTTTCTTGATCTTCAAATCTACCTCTTTGGTCGATTGGGTCATTTAATTCTGAGAACGCATTGGCCAGCTCCCATTTATTTGCAAAAGCTTCAAATCTATCCGTTCTTCTTGGATCTTCCACATTTCTTTTTGCCAACGGAGACACTTCCACTGGATGATGAGTTATAAAAGTAGGCTGTATCAATTTATCTTCTCCAAATTCTTCAAAGAAAGCATTGATTACCTCTCCACGTCTCATTCCAGGAGTAATTTCAATCCCCTTTTCTCTGGCGATTGCCAAAGCATCTTCATCAGTATCTATTTTTGAAAAATCCACTCCAGTGTGCTCAAGAACACATTCTTCCATAGTCATTCTCTTCCATGGAGGAGTAAAATCAATTTCAGTACCCTGATAATTAACCTTCATACTACCTGTTGCAACCTCTGCCATATGAGATATTACATTTTCTGTAATTTCCATCATATCTTTATAATCGGCATATGCCTGATATAGCTCAATCGCAGTGTACTCTGGATTATGCTTCATGTCCATACCTTCATTTCTGAACATTCTTCCCATTTCATATACCTTGTCGAATCCACCTACTATCAATCTCTTTAGATATAGCTCGTTTGCAATTCTCAAATACATCGGTATATCCAGTGTATTGTGGTGCGTTATGAAAGGTCTTGCGTTTGCACCACCTGCAATAGTATTTAGTATAGGAGTTTCGACTTCTAAGAATCCCAAATTATCCAAATAATTTCTCAGTGCTTTCAAAGCCTTTGTTCTTGTTAAGAACGCTTCCTTTACTTCTGGATTCACTATTAAATCCACATATCTCTGTCTATATCTTAAATCTATATCTTTCAATCCATGATATTTTTCAGGCAATACTTGAAGTGATTTAGACAATAAAACTATCTTCTCTGCGTGAATAGAAACCTCTTCAGTTTTTGTTTTGAACACAAAACCTTCTATTCCAACTATATCACCCATATCATAAGTCTTGAATAGTTTATAGTCGTCAACACCAACGTCATCTCTTTTTACATAAACCTGTATTCTTCCATTCTGATCCTGAAGATGCATAAATGAAGCCTTACCCATTATTCTTTTTGACATAATACGCCCAGCCACACAGACTTGCTTTCCTTCAAGAGCTTCAAAATTATTCTTTATTTCATCTGAATGATGTGTAACATTATATTTACTTATCTTGTATGGATCATTACCTGATTCTTGAAGATTTTTTAGCTTGTCTCTTCTTACCTGTAATACTTCACTCAGATTAATTTCTTCTACATTTTCTGGCTTGTTATTTTCCATTTTTCCCTCCATAATACTATCTCTTTATCTCTAGTACTTTTAACTTTATTATTCCATCAGGAACAGTAACTTCAACTATATCTCCAACACTTCTATTTAACAAAGCTCTTCCAACTGGAGATTCGTTTGAAATTTTAAATTCATATGGATCTGCTTCTGCACTACCAACGATTGTATATTCTATCTCTTCATCAAATTCTTCATCATAAATTTTTACAATTGACCCTATTGTTATTACATCCAAGTCTACGCTGTTTTCATCTATAATAACAGCATTTCTAATCATATTTTCAAGAACTATTATTCTTTCTTCAAGTGTAGCCTGTTCTTTTTTAGCTTCATCGTATTCTGCATTTTCAGAAAGGTCACCAAAAGAAATAGCTTCTTTCAATCTCTCTGCAACTTCTTTTCTTCTAGTCGTTTTTAATACTTCTAATTCTTCTTCTAATTTATCAAAACCCTCTTGAGTAAGAATAAACTCTTTGCTCTTATTTTCCTCCATGTTATACCTCCGTACCTATACTAAAATATCCGATATATTATATGCTAAAATTGACTATTTGTCAATATTTTTAACGTTTTTATCACTTCTTCTGGATCCTCCAGCTTATTTATTTTGTCTCTTATTCTAGCCGAATTTTTCATGCCTTTTAAATACCAGCCAATATGCTTTCTCATTTCTCTAACTGCCACATACTCACCATGCTCCTCTATAGCCAATTTCATATGGTCAATAGCCACTCCAATCTTCTCGTCTGTAGTAGGCGGTGGCAATATTTCTCCTGTTTTTAAATAATGATTTATCCTTTCAAAAATCCAAGGATTGCCTTGAGCACCTCTTCCAATCATAATTGCATCACAGTTAGTATCATTCTTTATCTTAATTGCATCCTCGATACTTGTAACATCACCATTTCCAATAACAGGTATATCCAAATTATCTTTTATCAGCTTTATTATGTCCCAGTCAGCATTCCCCGCATAATATTGCTCACGAGTTCTACCATGAATCGTTATAGCATCCACACCTACCTCCTGAGCTATAAGAGCAATTTCAAGAGCATTTACAGAGTTATCATCCCAACCCTTCCTTATTTTCAGGGTCACCGGCTTGGAGGAGTTTTCAACCACACTGCTCAATACTTTCTTGGCTAATTCAGGGTTTCTCATCAATGCCGAGCCATCTCCATTTTTCACAACTTTTGGAGCAGGACATCCCATATTTATGTCTAGTATCTCATTAGGATAGTCGTTGAGTATTTTTGCTGCCTTTCCCATAAACTCTGGCTCAGAGCCAAATATTTGCACTGCTACAGGATGCTCCTCATCCATTATATTCAGCATTTTTTTTGTGTTAGCATCATCGTAGCATAGAGCTTTTGCATTTATCATCTCAGTATACAACAATCCACAGCCAAATCTCTTACAGATTAATCTGAAGGGCAAATCAGTTACTCCAGCCATCGGTGCCAAAAATACCTCATTTGATACTTCAAAATCTCTAAATTTCATCAATACCTCTTTCTTTTATATTTTTCTACTTTTATATTAGCAATCATCATCAATAAAATTTTATATTTCTACATTAACGATCATCACCCATAAAATCATATAGCAATTTATTTGTTTTTCTCGTGAATCAATCTCAATCCATCTAGTGAAAGATATGGATCAACCACATTTATCACATTCGTCTCAGAAGCTATAAAATTTGCAAGTCCACCAGTAGCAACTACAAATGTATCCTCATTGCCCAATTCATTCTTCATCATCTTGACAATCTTTTCAACCTGACCAGCATAACCATAAATAACGCCAGCCTGAATTGATGATACAGTATCTTTGCATATTATAGTCTCTGGTTTTATTAGTTCAACTCTAGGAAGCTTTGATGCCTTTTGAAACAATGCTTCACTCGATATTTTCACACCAGGAGAAATCGCACCTCCAAGATACTCTCCTTTTTCAGAAATCGCACAATAAGTAGTGGCAGTTCCAAAGTCGATTAATATCAGCGGGCTTCCATATTTAGATATCCCAGCCACTGCATTTATTATCCTATCAGCCCCTACCATTTTGGGATCATAATATTTAATATTAAGACCAGTCTTTATTCCAGGTCCAACTATCAATGGAGTAATATTGAAGTATTTTCTACAAAAATTCTCCAAAGAATGCATCACAGCGGGAACTACTGAAGAAATAATAACATCTGTAACTACACCCAAAGACAGTTCACTCGCATCAAACAAGCTTTTTATTATGACTCCGTATTCATCAGAAGTTTTATTAAGATCGGTATTTATTCTCCAATCTCTAATAAGCTTTTTATCGTGGTATACGCCAAGAACCATATTTGTGTTCCCGACATCTAATACTAATAACATATTTATTTCAATTCCTCTCAAATTATTTCAAAATAACCTATAACAGTACTATTTTATCATCATAACCTAACAATAGCAAGCATCTTGACTTATTTGTTCAGATTTTTGACACGATAATATTTTTACCAAATTTTCATAAATCTTCATTTCAAACACAAATTCTTTAATATGGTATTCTAATAAAGTTATAATTGTCAATCCAATATGATATAATAAAGAAAACGGTATAAAAAATATTTATGATTTTTTTATCAATTAAATAGACTAAAATAAAGTATCTATTAACATTTTTACACTAGACTAATACTTACTAAAGGAGCTGATTACTAAATGAAAAATACCAAAGACTTGATAATGGAAGCACTACTCAAAAATTCGGATAAATATATTTCTGGAGAATCCCTTTCAGATGAAATTGGAGTTTCAAGAGCTTCAGTTTGGAAAGGTATTAACTCTCTAAAAAAAGAAGGCTATGTGATTGAATCAAAATCTGGTTCTGGCTACAAGCTGATAAAATCAGTGGAAGATAGTGGTTTTTCGACTTACGAATTTATTCATTGTCTAAATACGAAATATCTTGCTCAGAACATTCTCTTTTTTCAAACCATAGATTCTACAAACACCTATGCCAACAAAATTGCAGAAAAATCAGAGGAGGGTACTGTTGTACTGGCTAATGAGCAAACAAACGGTAAAGGCAGAACGGGAAAAAAATGGATTTCTGAGGAAAATGTTGGAGTTTATTTCAGCATAATATTAAAGCCAGAAATACCTCTTTCAAAGGCGAGTTTTTTGACACAAATAGCTGGTGCTTCATTATGCCTCGCACTGAACAAAAACAATATTCCAGCAAAGATAAAATGGCCTAATGACATTATTGTAGGCGGAAAGAAAATTTCCGGAATTTTAACTGAAATGAATGCCGAAATAGACAGAATCAACTTTATTGTCGTTGGAATCGGCATTAATCTTTACAAAACGAGCTTTGACGAACTATCTAATGTTGCAACTTCAATTGAAAATGAAGGGTTTGAAATAGAAAGAGAAAAACTATTAAAGGATTTCTTTGAAATATTTGAGAGGTTGTATTCAGAATTCAGGAAAAATTCTATAGTAGAAACAAGAAAAACACTGAGAGATTACTCCGCAGTTTTGGGAAAAGAAATATACTTAATAAATAATGGCGAAAAAGAAAAAGTATTTGCTGAAAACATAGATGAAAATGGAAATCTAATCGTTAGAGATCAGATGGGTATTATAAGGACAGTATTTTCTGGAGAAATATCAATTCGTGGGCTAAATGGTTATATATAAATTTTTATAAATACTATTAAAAAAACTGTCAAATTTCTGTTTCCACAGAATATGGCAGTTTTTTAGTAGTATTATTTTCAAATATAAATTTATCATTTAATTTCATCAGGAATAATATTATACAATTCATCACCTATAAATTCTTCCAATTCTGCTATAAATCTCACAAACTTTTCTATAATGCTGTCCAAAAAATCCTCGCTTTCCTGTCCGTATTTTTTCAAAGCCTTGCTCTTAATGTACTCCATTCGCCTTTGTGGTCCAACAAAATTACTTTGCAAAACCACTCTATCTGCAATACATAATACATCTTCTTCGTCTAAAGAGAATATATCTGTGTTGATTTTGTGTTTCGTATGGTCATTTATTACCTTCGCTACATTCTCCAAGCCAATTGAATACAGGTATTCAGCACCAACCTTCTCGTGATTTTTATGAACTCTAGCTATATCGTGCAAGTATCCAGCAGCTGCTACCAGCTGAGAATTTATTTTCAAACCCTTTTTGTTCAATTCAATCGCTATAGATTTTGCGGCTTCACCCACAGCAAAGCAATGTAATTGCACGTGTTCAGGAGTTTGATACCTATTAAGTATATCCATACATTCATATTTTGTAGGACAGTAATCCTTTGGAAAAATAAAATCCTTGTTCATATCGACTACCTTTTCCAAACCATACTATTTTCTATGAATATAGCTAACCACATCACAGACAATAATCTGATCATCCTCCTCAGGGTTATTAAATCTCACACTCTTCGTTCCAGACAAATGAGAATCCTCAGATAGGAAATTTGAAATTACAGAATAAATCCAATCCATTCTCCAAGGTGTTTTTAGTTCGCCCTCAATCAATTTCCCATTTACATCAAAAACTAATTTTTGATTTTTTAGATCGCATGGTATACTGTCGACGTCTTTAATGATTACATCATATAGCCTATCGATAACTACCTCTTTATCAGTAGGTTCGTCAATTATATAGCTAATATCATTTCCCACTGACTGTGCCAATTTCCTGCTACAACTAGTTTTACATGCTGTTGAGCAATTTGCACACATATCATCTTGACCAACTGGATCCAAACGATGATAGTTTTTTTCTACAATATGCTTACCCATTATAAAACTCTCCTTCGCCTTCTTCTACTTCAGCGCTGAAATAAATGCACTGCCACTTACCATTCAAATACTCTTTTGCACCCTCAAACATTTCGTCAATGGAATTGTATTCATATCTATCTCCACTACAAAACATATTTATCTTATTGACTTCCATATTCCATTTTTCTGTTTGTGAATCATACCAAACCAAAGTATCGTCTGGCTTATTAAAAAACTGAGTGATACCATTAGCAAATTCTTTTTCAAAATCCTCTTTGTTTGGATTAACCAATGGTACAAACACCCTATTTATTTCCAAATCGAAAACCTTACCGTCCTCTATCCTCGACGCAGTAAGTCTTCCATATTTTTCTCCAATTTTTAATTTTTCACCGGCAATTTTCAGCATATGGCTGACAGCATCTATAACCATAATAAATCTGTCGTCCCCCTCAACTGATATTTTGCCTTCTATTTCAAACATATCATCTTCCAAATAGAAATCCACAGATTTCCCATCTGCTTTTTCAAAAAAATTCTTGTCTTTTATATCCAACATCATACGCTTCACATTATACACTAAAATCCAAAAGTTCCGGATTCTGGTATATATTTCCCTTTAACTTAAATGTTTCTGACATATACGGACCACCCATTGCAATAGAGCCGTCATTGCCAATTAGTACAAATCCTGCAATTTCTTCGCTCCACATTATCTGGTAAATCCCATTATCTCCCTCTACAATATCAGCTTCAAATATTTCATTTTGCTCATTATCATACCAACCAGTACTTTGTAGTGGGACTAATTCTACTGGCTCATCAGGATTCTTAAAATCATAAATCAAAACTGTACCAAACGAAAGATAACCATAGATAGTCTTGTCTAGTTCCGAAGCACCTTGTTGCTCAAGTTCGTCTGGCGAATACATTATTTTGTTTTCATCATCCCATGCTTTAAATTTTATTTCACGCATCAAATTACCTCTCATCTAACATATACCGGTGCCACCATTACAGTGACACCGACATAACCATTTATTAATTTCAATTCTAAATGTTTACATACCTCTTACATAAAAGTATTAAAAGATTTAGAAAAATTTATTGTAAATTTCTAAATACCCTCGTATTAGAATACACCCTTTGCTTTTTGCTCTTTAATTGCATTAAGCACCTTTTCAGGAGTCAAAGGCATTTCAGTAAATCTGACACCTATTGCATCGTAAACAGCATTGAATATGGCTGGAATAGTTGGCTGAATTGGTCCTTCACCTGATTCCTTCGCTCCATATGGTGCTGATGGATCATATGCATCTACTATATTCGCATCTATTTCAGGCATATCTAGCGCAGTCGGTATCTTGTAGTCATGTAATGAAGGGTTCAAGAAAGTTCCATCTGGAGCGATCTTCATTTCTTCATACAAGGCTTGTCCCATACCCATTTGTATTGAACCATGAACCTGACCTTCAACACTCTGTGGATTAATAGCAACACCACAGTCTCCTGCTTCTGTAATCTTAACTACGTTTATCTTTCCTGTTTCTAAATCTACATCTACTTCTGCAATCTGAGCACTAAATCCAAATGTTGGAGAGTGTCCGATATTACCACCTTGCTGAATTCCCTTTCTTCTTGGAGGAGTAAACTGACCAGTCTTAGTCAATGGTCCATTTGTTTGAATATATGCTGATACAACATCTCTCCAAGGGACTCTCTTATTAGGCTTGTAAATATTGTAGAATTCTCCACCTTGAACCTCAACTTCATCACCACGAATTCCAAGCATTCCAGCTGCAACTGGTCTAAGCTCTGCATTTATTTTTTCTGCCGCCTGTCTAATAGCCCAACCTGTAGCAAATGTCAAACGACTGGCAAATGTACCCAAGTCGAATGTTGAAATCTTTGTATCTCTTGGAACAACAGTGACGTCTTCTGTCTTAACACCCAATGTTTCGGCTGCCATCTGAGCCATTACCATATCGACACCCTGACCAATATCTGTAGCTCCACAGTATACTGTTACATCATTTTCTTCATCGACTTTTATTGTTGCAACAGTATGTGGTTTATATGATAGGTAAAGTGTATATGAAGTTCCTGAAATGTAATATCCACCAGATAGACCAATACCCTTACCAAAAGGCAATTTACCATGCTTTTCTTTGTATCCTGATTTTTCAACACATTCAGTTAGACATTTTTTGTATTCTGTATGAGGAACATACATCTTACTCATAGCTGTATATCCTGATTCAGCAGCATTTAGCATTCTTATTTCATATGGATCCATACCAAAGTGTGCCGCAGCTTGATCCAACATCTGTTCCATTGCAAATCTTGGCTGAACCCCACCCAAGCCTCTGAAAGCTCCGCAAGTAGGTTTGTTAGTATATATTCTCTTTCCGTCAAATTTTACGTTTGGAATCATATATGGAATGTGTACCATTGATGCAGTATAGAATAGAACAACTATACCCCAACCAGCATATGCTCCACCGTCCATCAAGTTATTGAATTCACAAGCTGTAATTTTACCAGTCTTATCAAATCCTAGCTTCATCTTCATATAACAAGGGTGTCTACCGTTGTTTGTAGCAAATACTTCACTTCTTTCGTAAGTTATCTTTACAGGTCTACCTATCTTTCTAGATAGTAACGCCGAACAGAAATCCGCCTGAGAAGCGACTCCTTTACCACCAAATCCACCACCGATTAGAGGTACTGTAATTCTTATTTTGTTTAGTGGCATTTCAAGAACCTTGGCTAACTGCTGATGAGTGTAATGTGGTACCTGACAAGTAGCATATAGATGAAGTTTTCCAGTTGCAACATCAAAATCAGCTATTGCAGATTGAGGCTCAATAAATCCATGATTTACATATGAAGAATAATAGTCTTGCTCCAAAACATAATCAGCTTCTTCAAATGCTTTATCAGGATCTCCATAAACCTGAACACCTTCATAGCTTATATTGTTTGGACAATCCTCATGAATTCTTAGATCATCTCTCTTCACAGCTTCTCTAGGATCGACAAGAGCTTCTAGCACATCGTACTCAACTTCTATTAATTCCAAAGCCTTCTCAGCAATTTCTTCTGTTATCGCCGCTACAGCTGCTACTGGTTCTCCCCAGTTTCTAACCTTTCCAACTGCCAACGCATGTTCGTTTGCATTGTGAGGTACTATACCATAAGGAATTGGACAGTCTTCTCCAGTTATAACGCCCAATACACCATCCAACTCCAATGCCTTACTATAGTCAATTTTCAATATTTTGGCATGAGCATGCTTACTTCTCAACAGCTTACCATAAGCCATTCTTGGCAAAGTGATATCATCAGTGTAACGAACAGCACCCTTTACTTTATCCGGACCATCTGGTCTACGAATACTTCTACCTACTTCAGTAAACTCTTTTGTATAATCTTTATAATTGTTATATCTGTTAGATACTTCGTACATCTTTCCCATCTTACTTAGCCCCCTTTTCTGCAACTAAATTCGCATAAGACTCAATAGCTTTAATGATATTGATGTACCCAGTACATCTACAAGTATTTCCAGATATAGCAGTCTTTATCTCTTTCTGAGTTGGATTTGGGTTTCTATCAATTAAAGCCTTTGCTGATAAAATCATTCCTGGAGTACAGAATCCACACTGAACTGCACCATGATCCAAGAATGCGTCCTGAATTGGATGCAATGAACCATCTTCGTTTGCTATACCTTCAATTGTAACTATTTTTTTATCAACACAAGCGATTGCAAGCTTCAAACAAGCTAATTCTGGATGCCCATCGATCAATACTGTACAGGCTCCACAGTCCCCCTGACCACAACCTTTCTTTGTACCTGTTAAACCAACAGTCTTTCTAATAACATCCAACAAAAGATCCTTTGGTGTAACAATGACATCATAGTTTTGATTATTAATATTTAATGTGATTACTTGTTTCATTTTTACACCTCCATTGCCAAATCATATGCTTCTTTAGTCAATCTTCTGGCTAATGCTCCGACAACATCTTTTCTGTATTCAGCAGATGCTCTGATGTCAGAAATCGGCTTTGCTTCACCCATTGCTGCTTCGCCAACGCTTTTAATCAACTCGTCATTCAATTCTTTACCCACAAGCAATGCAGGCACAGCTTCAGAAACTATAGGCTTTGGAGATACCGAACCCATTACGAGCTTAACACTCTTAATAGTCTTTTTGTCTGCTTCTAGTTCAATATTTACTGCCATATTTACAGCATCAATTTCCATTGCATTTCTCAAACCTATGTATCCATAAGTCGCTGCCGAATTTATAGCTGGAGCAGGAATTATGAACTTTGTAAGCATTTCGTCTTTTTCTAACACATTTTTACGGTTACCAAGAATAAAGTCTTCTGCCTTTACGACTCTTTCTCCTCTCACACTTTCAATAACTACACTTGCATTCAATGCAGCCAAAGGTGTTGGTGTTTCACCAGCAGGAGAAGAATGTGAAATATTTCCTCCCAATGTAGCCATCGATCTTACCTGATAAGAGCCCAGTTCACCTGCAGCATGAACCAATGCATTATATCCCTTTGCTGTTAACTCTTTAGAATTTTCGATTTCTGCAATCTTTGTACAGGCACCAATCTCCACGCCATTTTCTGTGAACTTAATGCCTGATAATTCTTTAACATCAGCAATATTGATAAGGTTTTCCGTTTCGATCATCTTCTCTTTTAACATGATAATTAAATCAGTGCCTCCAGCAAGGATCTTTGATTTTTCACCAATTTCAGCCAACAACGCTAAAACCTCTGCCTTAGTTTTAGGTGCATGGTACTGAAAATTACTTAAAATACTCATTCTTAAGCCTCCTTTAAAACTTTACGCCTTAGATTTTTTTGAATGAATTATTTCTTCATTAAAATGAATTTGTGCTAATAATTCACTATCATTATATAATATTACAGAAAATATTACAATTGAGTTTTTCTAAAAAATTTTTTGTAAGTAAAAATACTATTTTTACAAATATATATTTCAAACAAATGGAAAATCATAAAAAATAATAATATAAATAAATAAAAATGCTTGTTTTTTTAAGAAAAACTTTACAAGGACATATAAAATCTTTTTAAATTTTTACTTAATATTTTGAAATTACCGGTATAAAAATAATAAAATCACGATTTTTTTTGACAAAAAATAAAACAGACAGTTACAAAATTAACTGTATTTCTGTCTGTTTTTTTAATATGAAGCTCATTCTTCTAAAGGTATTACTTTTTCCTTGTCTATTGATATTTTTAACGAAGATCCCTCAACTATATCAATCTTTTCTTTCGATTTACTTAGTCTTGCTATGAATATATTTTTTGTAGCTTCAGATGTTTCAACAATATCTGGATCTTTTTTTATCGATAATAGTACTTTTATATCCTCTATACCCTCGTAAACTTTCTCAATATTCATATCAAAGCTATTTTCTGATACTTCATCGGGTTTCATTATTTTAATATCAATATCCTTTATCCCTACATAATTAATATTTCTTGAGTAAGCTAACTCTTTTTTATCCAACTTAATATCTAAATTTATTTCTGGTATATTTAACATCAAATCATCTTTAATTTTTGCAGATAATACATTGTTGATACCAACCATTTTTGCACCTTGGATTGTTTTTGGAAAATCAAATACATTTTTTGTTTTACCATATTCCACAATTCCGCCATTATCAATAATTATCAGCTCATCGCTAAATCTGTATATTTCATCTCTACTATGAGATACCATAATAATTATTCCATCATAATCTGCAACCATATCCTCTAGCTCCATTTGTAGCTTGTCTTTCAAGTCACTATCCATAGCCGAAAATGGTTCATCCAGTAATATCAGTTTGGGCTCATAAGCCATAATTCTAGCCAATGCAACACGCTGTTGTTGCCCCCCTGAAAGATCTCTCGGCATTTTGTTTGCAATATTATCTATACAGAATCTTTTCATAAGCTCAGATGCCTTTTTTTCCCTATATTCTTTGTTGCCCTCAATAATTATCTCTATATTCTCTCTGACACTCATAGTTGGAAATAATGCATAATTTTGGAACATATGTGCCACATTTCTCTTCTGTGGCTTTATATTTATTTTTTTCGACGAGTCGAATAGGATCTCATCATTCAGTTTAATAACTCCCTCATCTGGAGCTATTATTCCAGATATATATTTCAACAACATACTTTTACCTGAACCTGATGCACCAAGAATACCAATCCTCTTCGATGTGGTTTTTAACGAAATATCCATTTCAAAAATATTCAGTTTTGATTTTATTTCAACTGATAGGCTCATTTTTTCCAATTCCATTCAAATTTTTTAAAATATTATCTCTTAAAATATCTACAGACTATTTTTTACTCAAAGTCACATTCACCGAATATATTATCACAAAAGATATCATCAAAACTATTACAACCCAGATGCCCGCCTTCAAATAATCGCCATCATTAATTACCATTGCAATAGTTTGGGATATTGTACCCGTCTTCCCTGGTATATTTCCAGCAATCATTGAGGTAGCTCCATATTCTCCCATAGCTCTGGCAAAACACAAAATTGATCCTGCGATTAGCCCCGGTCTTGCCACTGGCAAAAGTATCCTGTAAAATATTTTTCTCTCACTCATGCCAAGAGTTCTAGCTGCATAAATCAAGTTTTCATCAACCTGTTCAAATGCTGCTCTTGCATTTTGATACATTAGCGGTAATGCAATCACGGTTGCTGCCAGAATACATCCCAGCCATGTTTGTAATACCGAAATATTAAAGTTATCCAATAAAAAACTTCCCAAAAATCTCCTCTTGCTAAATACAATAAGCAAAATAAAGCCTGCTACAGTTGGTGGCAAAACTATCGGCAAAGACATTATTCCATCCAAGAAAGCTTTCTTTTTCTTATTACACGTCATCGCCTTTTTTGCTAACAGTACACCTATAAAAAATGAGATTATAGTGGCAACAATGGCAGTTTTTATTGATATTATTAAAGGACTCCAGTCCAGATTTTTAATTATTTCAAGTGATTCATTCAATATATTCCCACTCCTCAATTTAAAGTGACATTCCAATGCAAAACGATATGTTAATCCACCTTAAATCCATATTTTTCGTATACTTTTTTCGCCTTATCATCTGACAACGCTTTATATAATTTGTCGATAATCTCAGCCTTATCCTTAGTATCTTTCTTTGATTTTACCTTTGCAATTGGATATGTTATTTTTCCAGTTTTTTCTACATCTATTGTACTTACTATTTTAACATTTTCATTTCTCTTTACATCACTGACGTAAACAAATCCAATTTCAGTTGATTTTTCTGCAACAGAACTCAAAGCCACGCTGACATTCTCTTTTTCACTAATCGTAATTCCACCCAATGCCTCAGATACAGTCTTTCCTGTAATTGCCTTTACTGCTTTATTGTCTTGATTTTCGACCTTCAATATACCATCTGCAATCAGTGCTTTTCTAGCATAAAAGCCCGCTGGAACACTTCCATATGGTAAAGCAATGCTCTTTGCATCCTTAACACTATCCAACTCTTTTACTGCGCTGTCGTAATCCTTGTAAGCTATGATAGCCAATTGGTTTTGTAAAAGATCCATAGTACTGTTGTCGACTAGCATTCCCTTTTCATTTAATTCTTTAATTTCCTTAGTTGATGCACTTAAAAAGATGTCGCAGTCAAAACCTTCCATAATTTGGGATTTTAGCTTTCCAGAGCTATCTGCATTTACAACAACTTTTACATCGGCATTTTGTGCTTCAAAATCCTTTACCAGCTCACCAACCGCATCAGAAAGACTTGCCGCAATAAAAAGGTTTACTTCTTTTTTGGCTTCCGTTGCCTTTTCATCTGTAGTATCCTTCTTTGTACAGGCTGTAAGCGTTGTCCCTGCAATCAATGCCAATAACAGACATAATACTTTAAATTTGTGACCTAATTTCATACGTCTTTTCCTCCCCTGAATTAATACAGTTAAAAATATTTATTTTCTAGCGCACTCCGAAGATGTGCCCTTTAAAATCTTCAATCCGTGTTCCAAATTTGGCAATAGAAATTCCAATGACTCTTTTACAGCCTTTGGACTGCCTGGCAAGTTTATTATCAGAGTCCTATTTCTAAGACCACTCACAGCCCTGCTAAACATAGCCCTTTTCGTGTAGTTCATTGAATAGGCTCGAATTGCTTCAGAAATACCATTCGCCATTCTATCACATACGGCATTTGTCGCCTCCGGAGTTACATCTCGCATGGCAAAGCCAGTCCCTCCAGTCGTAATTATCAGGTTTACCTGCCTCTGATCTGCAAGTCTCTTTAGTTGCTGTTCGATTATTTTCTGTTCATCTGGTATTATTATCTCTTCCTTAACAACAAATCCATTTTCTATTAATCCATCTGTAATTATAGGACCGCTCTCATCCTTTCGTTGACCAACTGATCCCTTATCGCTAACAGTTATCACTGCTGCTGTCAGTGATGCATCTGGATTAACTTCAATAAGCTCTACTTCATCCCCTACTTTTATTTCTCCCCCTACTATGACCTCCGTAAAAACACCCTCTCTTGGCATTATGCAATCTCCAACAGCATGAAATATCGCACAATGAGAATGGCACTCCTTACCTATTTGACTCAGCTCTAATACAACCTCACCTATTTTAAATCTTGTACCAACTGGCATACTTCTAAAATCATATTCATCTATTATTAGATTTTCTCCAAACGCACCAAAATCAACATCGGCACCCTTTTCTCTAAACTCCTTTATTTTTTCATAGGAGAGAATGCTCACCTGCCTATGCCATTTTCCAGCATGAGCATCATTTTCTATCCCAAAATTTTCAATCAACTTCACACTAGGCACTTCATTTTTTTGAGTACCTTTCTTTTCACTTATACAGATTCCAATTATTTTTGCCATCTTGCAATTCCTTCCCTATATCTAACCGCCAATTTGCGTCATCTTCTTCGTTTCTGTAATATTTTTTATATCCTCAAAGCAGTGCTTTTCAGGCTTTTCAAGGATACTTTTTGAAAGTGCTTCATAGACACCCTCTGCATCCTCCATTTTTAATAAACCCTTTAATTTTATTGATTTATCAAAGCACAAGCATGACTTTATATCACCTGTCGAGGTCAATCGAATTCTATTACATGAATCACAGAATTTTCCATGAATGGCACTTATAAACCCGACACATCCTAAAAAACCACCAATCTTATAGTATTGAGCAGGTCCATTTCCATGCTTTGATTTGTCAGATATCACATTCGAAAAAGAGTCAAATAATATTTTGATCAAATCCTCATTTGACACCAGCATCGATTCTGCGCCCAAACCAATCGGCATCATCTCGATAAATCTTACATCAATGGGATATTTTTGAGCCAGTGCAATCAAGCTCAAAAAATCATTCGCAAAGTCCCTATCATGTAAAACGGCGTTTATCTTTACTTTTGCTCCTTTTTCTATCGATTTTTCTATTGCTTCAAGCACTCTGTCAAGCTCGTCGAATCCAGTAATTTCTCTATACTTATTTCTATCGAGGCTATCAAGACTTATATTTATCGACTTTATACCCGTTTTCATAAGGTCGTCGAGCTGATCTACAAGAAGTATGCCATTTGTAGTAAGTGTAACCTCTTTTACACCGTCCAACGCATATATTTTTTTTATCAGCTCATGACAATTTCTTCTGACTAACGGTTCTCCACCCGTAATTTTAAAGTTGACTATACCTAGCTTTATTGCTTCTCTGCACACCATAACAATTTCATCAAACGACAAAATATCATCATGAGAGCACAGTTTTATTCCATCTGGCATACAGTATCTGCAACGCAAATTACATCTGTCAGTAATAGAAATCCTCATATAGTCAATATTTCTGTTATATGAATCAATCAAGATAATCTCTACCTTTCCCAAACTCCACTCTTACCGCCGGTCTTCTTCATCAGCTTAATTTCCAATATTTCCATACCTTTATCTACAGCCTTGCACATATCGTAAATCGTCAAAAGACATATATTTACACCTGTCAACGCCTCCATCTCTACTCCAGTTTTTCCAACTGTCTTAACCACACAAGAAGCCATAATCTTGTTCTCATTGTCATCAAGGTCAAAATCAATCTCCACTTTGCTCAGATTTAAAATATGGCAAAGAGGTATTAGTTCAGCAGTTTTCTTCGCCCCCATAATACCAGCTACTCTTGCTATACCTAACACATCGCCCTTTTTCATTCCACCAGCCTTGACTTTATCAAAACATTCTTTTGACATCTTGATACTACCTACTGCAACTGCCTCCCTTATAGTTTCATCCTTATGGCTGACATCTACCATAACGGCATTGCCGTTTTTATCAAAATGTGTAAAATTGCTCATATCGTCTCCTATCAAATGTTAAATTATATTTTATCTTTAGAACTAATTATATTACTATCTTCCAAAGCTACATTTAGGGAATACACAAACATCACACTCCAGGCATAATCCCCCTTCGCCAAGCTCTGCCATATCCTCTGCTGTTATCACATCGTCAGCCATAACTCTTGGAAGAACCAAGTCAAATATCGTTCTCTTCGCATACATAACACATCCTGGCAAACCTAGTATTGGAATAGTTCTATCCTCGTCTTTTTTACTATAATACGCTAGCAAAAACATCGCTCCTGGTAACACTGGTGCACCATAAGAAATAATATTTGCACCTGTATTCTTGATTGCCAAAGGCGTTTTATCATCTGGATCTACACTCATTCCACCAGTACAGACCACCATATCTGCACCTTTTTCAATCAGCTCTAGTATTGCATTTGTGACTTTTTTGTCATTATCCTCTAGAACGATATTTTCAAACAACTCTCCACCAAATTCCGCTATCTTATCAATGATAACCGGAGTAAATGTATCCTTTATTCGCCCATAGAAAACCTCGTTACCTGTAGTGACAATTCCTACCTTTTTCCCCTTAAATTCCTTGATTTCAAATATCGGTTTTCCAGAAGTAATACTCAATGCTTGCTCCTTTACATTTTCCATCTTATCCTTCTCAATCACCAATGGAATTATTCTAGTACCTGCAAGTTTATCGCCCTTGTTCACAGAAAAATTACCATGAATACTTGCGATCATCATCTGACCAAAGCTATTTACAGCCTTTAATGCCTCTCTATTTATTTTTAGCAACCCATGACAATCGGCAAAAAGATTTATTTTACCTTCTTTTGGTTCAGATCTTTTCATATTATCATTTAGACAGAGAGAACATAAAACCTCCGCAGCTTCATTTTCATGAAGCATATTTTCGTCATTTTCCCAAATGTATATGTGGTCTTTTCCAACACTCAGCAATACTGGTATATCCTCTTTTGTAACAACATGACCCTTTCTAAAAACTGTGTCCTTTGTTACTCCCTTTATTATCTGCGTTATATCATGGCAAAGGACAGCCCCCTCTGCATCAACTGTTTTAATTATTTTCATGTCTATCTTTCGCCCTTTCATTTATCAATTGTCCAGCAATACTAATCGCTATTTCTGCAGGTGTTTCACACGCAATGGATATACCTATAGGTGCCGTTATTCTAGCCAGATCCTCGTCACCATACCCATCATTTCTTAGCCTTTCCATCACACTCGCAGTTTTTTTCCTACTTCCAATTACTCCAATATATCTGGCAGGAGATTTTAAAACTTGACGTTGAACGATATAATCGTCCTTGTGTCCTCTAGTCATAATACAAATATAGTCATTTTTCGTAATCTCATCACAAAGATCAGTCAAGTTTTCCATATTCACTATTCTTGTAGACAAAACGCCATCGAATAATTCCTTTTTGGCGAAATCTTCTCTATCCTCCACCACAATACAATTAAATCCTATCCTATGTAATGTCGGCACCAATTGTTGAGCCACATGGCCACCGCCAAAAATATATACCTTTGAATTTCTATTTATTTGTTCGACATAATATATCCTTTCGCCTATAGTGTACTTTCTCGATTTTCCATCCAAGCTATTGATTATTTCTTTTGGTATATCTATTCCAACACAATGGTTACTTCCACATACGACTCCCATTGAAGCTTGAACACCATCTGTAATATCCAATATCAACCATATGTCTTCATTTCTTTCAAAAGAATCTAAAATGTCACGAACCAATTTTTTCGTATTTTCATCCTCGCTTGATATATATTGAAAAAAGCATGCCACATCTCCACCACAAATCATTCCTAAATCCTGAACCTCGTTTTGTCTCAGAATATATTTTTCATTAAACGATCTTTTTGTACTTAGAACTTCCTGCGCCTTTTGTTGACAGAGATACTCAACTGCACCACCGCCAATAGTTCCATAAAGCCTTCCTTTTTCTCCTACAATCATTCTAGCACCAGCACCTCTAGGTGTGGAGCCAGAACTGGCAGTAATGCTCACCATAGTAACATCTCTACCACTATTTAATTCTTCATCCAATAACTTAAAAAACGTTTTCATATTATTTCAACTCAGACTCCTTTTCAGGTAAAATTCCAATTTCCAGACACTTAAACTCGAAATTTTCATACTCAAAACAGCTGTAAGATGCGTATGGCTGCCTTATAGCTCTAGAGGTCTTAATATCTGCACCTATCACCTTTGCAATAAATGCACAATTAACACCAGCATGAGCAACACAAATAACATCTCCAGCTGTACTATTCATTATCTCTATAATAGCATTTTCCATGCGTTCCAAAGCATCTACACGCTTTTCGCCATTCAAAGGTTCATCTCCAAGTTCTTTGACGATATCTTTAAGAGGTATACCCTCCCATTCGCCCATGTCAATTTCCATAAGCCCTGCATCAATATTTACTTCTAGCTTACCATCAGAAATTATTTCAGCAGTACTTACACACCTACTTAGCGGACTTGAAAAAATACTATTTATTTGCTTTTTCGAAAAAAAGTCTCTCAATTTTTTGCTTTCATCTATTCCCTTGTTGCCGATATCTATATCGGTTTTTCCGATACATAACTTGATATCGTCCTTGAAATCAGGTGTCGCATGTCTAACAAGATATAATTTTCTCATAAACTCACTACCCTCTCAATCCCATGGCAAAATATTTTTTATACTTTTTTTCTAGATCTTTATACATTTCACTCATTAGCTTAGAATAGCTATCAACCAATCTCAAGCCCTCTTTGGTAAGCGAAGACCCACCGCCACCTGCTCCTCCGGTCCATTTTTCAACGACCGGAAAACCAAGCTCTCTCTCAATATCCTTGATAATCTTGCTTCCCTTTGAATATGAAATGCCCACGCTAACACACGCTTGCTGTATAGATTTTTGAGAGTCTATATCTCTCAGTAATCTATATGCAGTTTCATCAAAAAAAACTTCTCTAGCCTTCAGTTTGACCTCTATTTGAGGTCCTATGGGATATCCCTTTCCTCTTTGGTAATTCCACTCAATAAGCTCAGAATATTCCTCTGGCGTATCTATGTCGAAATATACAGCCTCATCATCAACATCTACATTGGTAATGGGAGAGCCATATGATTCCATTGCTCCTCTAAGCCCATCCTCTCCGCAGTAATTGCCAAGAGATTTTGCAAATTCATTACTCACTATTATAGGATGTCCTGGTTGTCCATTGTATGTCGTTCTCACTAATTCAGCATCAATACTCAAAACCTTTTCCAATGTTTCTTCTAAAATGGCAGGTAAGTCCATAGGCATTATTAAAATCCGATCGCACAAATTCATTATATCCTCAACGCCAAGGACAACAGAATCAAACATCTGTGTTTCTGAGTATTTTTTATTTTCGACATACCTGATATCATCGAAAAAAATACTTTTTTTCAATTCATCTGACTTATGTCCGACAACAACAGTAATAGGATAAATATCCAGTTTTTTTAATTTACCAATCGTACAATTCGCTACTGTAGAATCCCCAAATGGCAGAGAAGGTTTAAAAGCCTTCATTCTGGAAGATAGTCCAGCAGCTACTATAACAGCTCCAGTTTTTTTCATATACGCCACCTTCAAACTATTTTTATCGTTCGTTTTTTTATTAGCTAACGCTCTTTAATTATATCACGCATAAATTATTATGTAAATATAATAAAAAAAATTAACCACCAAATACAAATTTGTTTTTGGTGGTTAAACACTACAATAGTTAGTAATAAGCATTCAAGCCTTATTAACAACTATTTAATATTTTATTTATTCTCCATCAGTTTCATTTTGATCGATATTCGAAATCTCATCATCAATTTTTTCGTTATCAATTTTTTCCTCATCAATCTCCACATCAATTTTTGCCTCTTGATTTAATGGAAGTCTCATCTCAAAGGCTTCGACAAACTGACTTTCATTTAGTGTTTCAAATTCAAGCAACGCTTTTGCAATATAATCCAATCGCTCCTGATTTTCCCTCAGCATAATCTTAGTTTTTTCATATGCATCAGACACTATCGCTCTAACTTCAACATCTATCTCAGCAGCAACCTCCTCAGAATACTCTTTCGCATGACCAAAGCTATTTCCTATAAATACTTCATCCTGTGAAGCGAAGTTTATTGGACCAAGCTTTTCGCTCATACCATATTTGGCAACCATATCTCTTGCCAGTTGAGTAACTCTTTGAAGGTCGTTCGATGCTCCAGTAGAAATATCATCCAAATTCAACTCTTCAGATACTCTTCCGGCAAGAAGCACAATCAACTCCTGCATCATTTCGCCCTTAGTTGCATAATATTTATCTTCCGTTGGTAGCTGCAATGTAAATCCACCAGCCATGCCTCTTGGAATAATAGTAACCTGATGAACTGGATCCATCAAATCCAACAGATGAGCACATACTGCGTGTCCACCCTCGTGATAAGCTGTCAAAATTCTTTCCTTTTCACTGATAACTCTTGATTTTTTAGCAACACCGACAATTACCTTAGTAATTGCTTCCTCAATATATTCCATAGATATTTTATCCTTGCCATTTCTAGCAGTTAATATGGCAGCTTCATTCATAATATTTTCTATATCAGCTGGAGTAAATCCAGGTGTACTCTTTGCTAAAACATTCAAATCAATATCATCAGCCAGAGGTTTATTTTTTGAGTGAACCTTGAAAATTTCTTCTCTACCCTTTACATCTGGTCTTCCAACGACAACTTGTCTATCAAAACGTCCAGGTCTTAAAAGTGCTGGGTCGAGAATATCCGGTCTGTTAGTAGCAGCCATTATAATAATACCTTGATTTACACCAAATCCATCCATTTCAACAAGAAGCTGATTTAATGTCTGCTCTCTTTCGTCATGTCCTCCACCAAGGCCAGCACCTCTTTTTCTACCGACGGCATCTATTTCATCGATAAAAATAATTGCTGGCGATTCTTTTTTTGCCTGCTCGAATAAATCTCTTACTCTTGAAGCACCCACACCGACAAACATCTCGACAAAATCTGAACCACTGATAGTAAAAAATGGTACTCCAGCTTCGCCGGCAACAGCTCTTGATAAATATGTCTTACCTGTTCCTGGAGGTCCTACCATCAAAATCCCCTTTGGAATTCTAGCTCCCAAATCTATATATTTCTTAGGATTTTTCAAGAAATCAACAATTTCCTGTAGCTCTTCTTTTTCCTCTTTTAGCCCTGCAACATCTTTAAATAATACTTTATCTTTACCTGATTTATGTTGCTTTGCTTTCGATTTGGCGAAGTTCATAACCTTTCCTCCACCACCCTGCGATTGGTTCATAATCACGAAGAAAGCAATAACCATAAATGCCAAAAGCAATAATGTCGGCAATAGCTCTATCAACCAAGGAGTCTTAGGAGTCGGTTCAGCAGTCAATTTCACCTTATCTTTTTCAATGCTAGTCAAAAAATCCTGTGCCAATTTGTCACTCTTAATTTCACTAGGAATATAAGACTTAAACTTAGTTCCATCCTTCAACGTTCCAGAAATACTCGTATCATCGACAATTTTTATGTCCTTAATATTTCCATCTTTCAATGTTTGATACAAAGTTGAAAACTCCATATCAGTGTATTTTTCTTTTTGATTTCCAGTGTACCGAACGATTCCTACGATTAATAGCAACATTATCAAATAAATTCCGGCACCTCTCAGTGTCTTATGCAATATACCTACCTCCTTATTATTATTCAAGCGTGAACATCAAAACCTTCTCAGTTTTTTCTTCGATCTTGTAATCTATGCTCATCCTATAGTCACAAACTGCAACCACACTATCTCCATCAACCAAAATTGGTACTTTATCTCTATTTTCTCTCGGGATTTTTAGACCTATGAAAAGCTCTTTTATCTTTTTAGTTCCTCCCGATAATCTTATTTTATCACCTTGTCTTCTATTTCTCAATCTGATACTACTTTTTATTTTACCCAAATCTAAAAATTGTAAGCCTTTTTTTAATTCATCGCTGTTAAAATTTTCTAGCGACACAATTTCTGACTTAAATGTCTTTCCTAATTCAGATATAAAAACATCCTTTCCAGGCTCAATCGTGTACTCATACTCAATATTGCTATCCTCTAATATAGATTTGCTCAACAGAATATAGCCTTGCTTTCTATAGACGAAAATACCTCTTGGAAGATTGATTTTTTTATTCAATTTGTCATCTTTTGACATTTCCAACACTTCGTCGATATGCTTTTTCTCTATTCCATTTACATCTCCAACCAAATCCCTTATGCCTCTAATTACAAGTCTAGATTTGATAGCATTATGTAATGTATTAAACTTTTCTACAAATAAATACACTCCATCCTCATAAGCTCTTGCCAGCTCCGAGTATTCTTTGTCTACTTCATTCAAAATGTAGTCACTATCGCTCCTTAGGTTTTGAACCATTCTAATTGCACTATCTATAAAATTCTCGTTGAACTCTTTTTGAATATAGGGTATCAATTCCAGTCTAATCTTGTTTCTAGAATATATTGATTCAAGGTTTGTCTTATCAATCCTTGGATATAGTTCATGCTCAACACAATACTTTTCAATATCTTTTCTGTTCAAATCCAAAATAGGTCTAATGATACCATCATTTCTTTTGTACTCAATTCCTCTCAAGCCCTGAAGACCTGTTCCTCTCATTATTCTCATCAAGACAGTCTCAACCTGATCATTTTTATTGTGACCAATTGCAACCTTATTAGCACCGACCTTTGCTTTTATTTCGTTGAACATTTTGTACCTTTGCATCCTTGCACCATCTTCTAGTCCAACTTTATTATCCTCGCAATATTTTGGAACGTCAATCGACTTTATAAAGCATGGTATATTTAAGCTATCACAAAGCTTCATAACATACAAGGAATCCAGATGAGCCTCGAGACCTCTAATTTGATGATTTAAGTGAGCAACGAATAGGCTTATATCCATTTGGTTTGATAGCCTATGCAAAATATGTAGCAGACAGACGGAATCTGGACCACCTGAAACTGCCACTACTATTTTATCACCTGTTTCTATCAAGTTTTTTTCAGCAATAGTTTTTAAAACAGAATCAAATACCATATTACGCCTCCGCAATAGCCTTTATTTCTATTCTATTATTAGCTTTCATCAATCCCTTTATTTCTATTTTATAATCTAAATTTAGCTTTACTTCATTTTCTAGAATTTTTTTCCTTATCTTGTATGTGTAAATAGACATATCAAAATTGCCATAAGGTGTTCTATAAATAGAATTATGAATTTCATTTTCCACAAACTTCATTTTTGAGCTAGAATCACCTGAGTTAATAATGACAACCTCCTCGTCACCTATCTTTATGACTCTATGACATTTTTTCATACTGCCATTTTCTTCAAAATCTAGAAATACACCAGTGCTTTTAAGAGTTTTTTTTCCACTGTAAAAGCTCTCAATGGTTTGTATATCACCATCTTCTAAAACTTGAGAAGTCTTTATTGTAATCTTAACATCCATATCACACCCAAATTCTATTCGAATCCCTTTCAAATCCTAATCAATACCTATGAATCTCAACTTTTTCCAAGTCTGTTATCTTTCTCTTCAAAAACTCTCCTGCAACTTTTGAAAACTGCTCGTTGATATCAGAAACAAAATACTTGCAATTACCCTTTTTTTCTGAAGTGTTTAACAAATTATTGTCCTCTAATTTTTTCTTTATATCTAGAGCCGTTTCTTTCGCAGGATTTATTAACTTTATATCAGAACCAACTGCCTCACCGATAGTTCTTTTGAGTATCGGATAATGCGTGCACCCCAAAACCAGCGAGTCAACGCCTCTTTCAATCAACGAATCCAAGTACATATGTGCAGCAGTCGATGAAATTTCCTTGTTTGCCCATCCTTCTTCAACCAAAGGTACAAATAGTGGGCAGGCTTTACCAATCACCTGTATTTTTTTGTCTATACTCTTTATTGCTTTATTGTATGCCTTTGAATTTATTGTACCAGCAGTACCAATAATTCCAACCTTTTTATTTTTAGTAGTTTTGGCAGCAGCTCTCGCCCCTGCTTCTATCACTCCAATAATTGGAATGTCATAGCTTTCATTTGCCTCTACCAAGGCTCTGGCTGTGGCTGTGTTGCAAGCAATGACTATCGCCTTAACATTCTTTGACTTCAAGAAATTGATAGCCTGAAAAGTATATTTTATTATTGTTTCCTTCGACCTCGGTCCATAAGGCACTCTGGCTGTATCACCAAAATATATTGTATCTTCATTGGGAAGGTATCTGTTTATCTCTTTTAGAACAGTCAAACCACCCAAGCCGGAGTCAAAAACTCCTATCGGTCTTCTATCCATATATTTTCCCCTTAATTAAACACACATATTTCCACACCCTTACTCGAAGGTCTGGTTACATATGTATTGATGTATTCATTTCTCAATATTTTACTGCATTTCTTTAAAGCTTTATTATCCGAAAAGAAACCAAAAACAGTCGGTCCACTTCCACTCATCATACTTTTTATGGCTCCTGAATCATCCATGATTTTTTTTATTATATCTATATCAGAGCATAGAGTTCTCGTAACAGGCTCCAACACGTTGCCCATAGCCTTAACAATGTCGCTTATGCATTTTCCATTGTTTATAAATTCGACTAACCTCTCGTTATTTGGAGTATAATTCATCAGTCTATTATCGGAAAGTAAAATTTTGTTTTTTTCGTCCAAGAACATCCTGTCAAATTTGCTATATATTTTCCTTGTGGATGCAGACTGATTCGGCTTGCACACCAAAATATTGATATCTTCATTCAAAGCTTTAAGCTTTTGTATGTCCGCACCTTTTCCATAAGCCAACGAAGTACCACCAGAAATACAAAATGCAATATCAGAGCCTAGTGCTTTTGAATCCTCAATCAATTCTTTTTCATCAAGCCCCAAATCAAATAATTTATTAATTCCAACAAACATCGCAGCAGAATCAGCACTTCCACCTGCCATGCCTGCTGCTATCGGTATATTCTTTTCCAAAAAAACTTCTATACCCTCTTCAATTTTGTATTTTTCTTTCATATATTGCCATGTTTTGTATATTATATTTCTTTTATCAGAAATCAAATTTGAGTTTGATATTGTCAGCTTGTAGCCTGAAGACTTTTTTCTGATCAGTATATAGTCAGATAGGTCTATTGACTGCATTACCATTTCCACATCGTGATATCCATCCTCAAAAACTCCATTAATATTAATTGATAAATTGATTTTCGCTCTTGCCCTCAATTTAATTGTTTTCATCAATAATAAACCTCCGTAAAAGAATTACCCAAAGTACATGGCTCCCACAAGAGATGTACAAATTTTAGCATATCTATAATTATAACATAAAAAAGAGCCGTTGCAAAAATAAATGCTCACAGCTCCTAAATATTAGTATCCAATTTTATTAACTTGCGTTGTTACTCTTAAAAACCTTAATTTTTACAGTCTCAGTAAGTAAATCAGAATAGCTGTATGCCACTCTCTCAAACCCACTTTCATCATCGCCAATTTTAATAACGAAAACACTTGGATATAAATTTTCAAGTATACCTTTTTTAGTAACAATGTGTTTTCTTCCTTGATCTGCCTTTAGTAATATTTTGTTCCCAACATACTTTTCCAACGTATGTCTAATATTATCTAGCGTAGCTGTTGTTGCCAAAAATATCACCGTCCTTTTGTATTATACTATAATATAATACCACAAGGATGGTATTTTGTCAAGATAACATAATATTTTACAATATCTCAATAAATTTGTCAATTATTTGCCACAACATTTTTTATACTTTTTACCACTTCCACATGGACATGGGTCGTTTCTTTTGATTTTTTCTTCCTTAACAACAATTTTTGTTTTCTTAAATTCTTTCTGAATTTTTTTTCTTAAATCTTCAGGTAGTATATCTTCCCAGCCTTTTAGCCCATATAACCAATGTGCTTCTACATTAACCATGTTGAAATATAATTTTTCCCAGTCGATCTTAATGCTGATTTGAGTATCTTTTTCAATCTTTTCAAGCTCCAAAGGCATTTCTATACTTTCATTTATACCATCCAAAAATCCCATAAAGAATTCCGGCGTAGTTTTGTACTGACTTGCCAAATCACTCAATTTTCCAGCAATAATCTGTGTTTTTTCTCTTAATACTTCATCATATATTGTTGTTTCATCTTTCAAAAAAGCTTCCCAAAACTTCACTTCAGCTTCTTCGCTTTGATGATTTTCGCTCATGCTTCTCCATGCCTCAAATAACATAAAATTTACCTCTCTTTATCAATATAATGTTAATTTTAAAATTAAAAATTCATTTTAACCATTTTTTCATATCTAATTAATTCTAACTACACTATTTTATCACAAATAATAGCCAATTTCCACATTATTTTAGCAATCGTTCAAACATATCAATCGCTCTTTCCTGTTCAATAAAATATGGACTTGTAGCCACTGTAATCAAATCCGTCTCCTGTATATACTCTTTTACCCTGTTAATTCGAAAATCCAGATCTATATAGTCCATGTCCCTCGAAAAAAAATCCAAATCTAAGTCGAGTATATAATCAGAAGGCATATCCAAATCCAGACCGTATTTTGAGTCTACTATTACAAGCTCCGAAAATATTCCAAAATTCATGGCTGGCTGAATAAAATTACCAACATTCAGCACTCTATTTGTATAATTTACCACATCATCAATATTGCTGATATCTACATCAAAATCAGATGGAAACCTCGTATCCTTATGCTGATCAACGTGTAGTAATGACTTTCCTTTTTTCAAATGCCCACTGATTATTGATCTACACCAAAAGTAAAATGCATGATTGTGATTATCAAACAAAAATATTTTCTTCTTTTTCTCTGCATCGATGATAAGATCTATTTCGTACATATGCTCAAGACCATAACAAACACGCTCTACGCCATCTTCAATCTCAATAAAGCTCGGGATTTCGCCAAGCTTGACAAAATCCAAGTTGAAATTGTCAATATGAATCTCTTTTCTTATCAAGCTCGGCACATATATTTTTCTGTTTTCTCTCTCGTTAAATGAAAACTCATTATTTCCAATCGGATCACTTAAATAAAACCCACCATAGCTCATAATCTACTCTCCCCATAAAAAACAAAACTTTATTCCAATTCGTGTTTAATCCAGTTCAAATATACTCTAATCTAAATTTGTTCTAATTTAAATCCGTTCTAATTTAAATTTGCTCTTATTTAAATCTACTCTAGCTTGAATTTAGCCCAAACTATATTTAATCTATCTATACTACTAGAAAATATTCCACGGATATTCATTTGGAGGCAACAACTCAAAAGTCATCTTCTCCTTTGTAGTAGGATGAATAAACTCTAGCCTTGTAGACCACAAAGCTATCTGCTGACCCACCGATGAGTATTTTGAGTATCTCTGATCGCCATACAAAGGAATTCCTCTACTAGAAAACTGCACCCTTATTTGATGAGGCCTACCAGTCATCAAATCAATTTCAACAAGTGAATAGACCTCTTTTTCATTATTTTTACAGCTTGAAATTTTTTCAAATGACAATTTTGCTAGCTTTGCATCTTTCGTATTTTTGTCTACCACTCTTACAATATTTGTCTTTTTATTTTTTTGAAGATAGTCCTCGTAATATCCTTCTTTTTCTACGTTCCCAACAATTACTGCCCTATATGTCTTATTCATTAATCCACGTCTTATTTGATCCGATAGCCTAGAGGCAGCCTTTGAGGTTTTTGCAAAAACCATCACTCCACCCACTGGTCTATCCAGCCTATGAACCAATCCTAAATATACATTTCCCGGCTTATTATATTTTTCTTTTATGTAATCCTTACAGATATTGATCATATCCAAATCTTCAGTGTTATCAGCCTGTGACAATATATTTCTCACTTTTTCAACCACCAAAAGATGATTATCTTCATAAATCACGTTTAGCTTTATCCTTGACATCGATCGCCTCCGTATTATGCTTCCCAACGTCCGAATATTCCACAAGGAAGAATCATTCCTGTTCTTGACGCTGGAATACCAATTTCTCCAGCATAAACCTTACCAGACTTAACCTGCCTTCTAACAGTAGTCTGCAAAATATTCTCAAGCACTATTGGAGAAAATCCTGTTGTATATGAGTTGATTAATACAAAAAGAGGCTTATCAGACAGCACCTTCAGACAAAGCTCAAGAAACTCATACAGCTTATCCTCTATTTTCCATACCTCTCCCTTTGGTCCTCTTCCATATGAAGGTGGGTCCATAATAATAGCATCGTATTTATTTCCTCTTCTGACCTCTCTTTCGACAAATTTGAAAACATCGTCTACAATAAATCTTACTGTTCTATCCCTTAGTCCTGAAAGCTCAATATTCTCTTTTGCCCAATTTACCATACCCTTTGCAGCATCTACATGGCAAACCTCTGCACCCGCATAGGCACAAGCCACTGACGCCCCTCCTGTATATGCGAATAAATTGAGAACCTTAATAGGTCTCTTTGATGATTTAATCTTATCTATCATCCAATCCCAGTTCGCTGCTTGCTCAGGAAATAAACCAGTATGCTTGAATCCAGTAGGCTTTATTTTAAACTTCAATGGACCGTAATTTATATTCCATTGCTCAGGGTATTTTTTCTTCACTTCCCAGCTACCTCCACCTCTATTGCTTCTGTGATAATGTCCATGAGGATTTTTCCATAGAGGCCATTCCTTATTTATGGGCCATATAACTTGTGGATCAGGTCTTCTCAAAACAACATCTCCCCATTTTTCCAATTTTTCACCATTTCCCATATCTATCAGCTCATAATCTTTCCATTTATCCGATAATAGTATCATTATTTATTCCTTTCTCTTTAACAATCTATTCTGTATTGTATTTGCTTTAAAGCATACACTTATTTACCTTATACAAATTAAAAATAATTATATCATATAATCACGATTCGTGATTAAAAAAGTGTTATATTTCCCTAAAAATGGTATAATATAATTATATTATTTAATTGGAGGTAAAAAAATATGCTAAGTAAAAGTTTAGAAAAAGCACTTAATGAACAGATTAATTTTGAATACTATTCTGCATACACTTATCTTGCTATGGCAGCATATGCAGAGGATATTGATTTTTCCGGAGCAGCAAACTTCTTTACAATCCAAGCTGAAGAGGAATTGAGTCATGCGAAAAAAATATATGACTATGTAAATCAAAAAGGTGGACGTGTTAAATTAGAAGGAATTGAAAAGCCTAGATTCGAATATGAAGGTCTTGTAAATATATTTGAAGAAGGACTAAAACACGAACAAGAGGTTACAAAAAGAATTTATAAGATAGCTGATCTTGCTCTTGAAGAAAAAGAGCATGCTACAATCAGTTTCTTAAAATGGTTTATTGATGAACAAGTTGAAGAAGAAGAAAGTTTTACAAACTTAGTTAAAAAAATCAAAAGAGCAGGAGAAAACGAAGCAAACTTGTATATGATTGACGATGAGTTAGCTACAAGGACATTTGTACCTCCAACAAAAGATTCACTATAAGAAACACGTTTTTATACAAAAAAATATCCAAGCATTCTTTTTTAACAAATTAGAATGCTTGGTTTTTTTTTATTGTCCTCTTTCCATTTCCTTCATAGCTTCAAGAGTTTCATTTAACAGTTCATCCAATTCCCAACCTAGATTTTCTGCACCTTGCTTAATTACATCTCTTGAACATCCAGCAGCAAATTTTTTATCCTTAAATTTCTTTTTCAAAGATTTTAGCTCCATGTCCAGAGTACTCTTCGAAGGTCTCATAAGAGCTGCTGCTCCAACTATACCTGTCAATTCATCAGCTGCAAATAGAATTTTTTCCATTTGTTTTTCCGGCTTTGACTCCGTACCAGTCAATCCGTAACCATGACTAGTTGTCGAGTATATTATACTTTCATCCAGCCCCTCAGATTTCATCAATTCAACCTGCTTTACGCAATGTTCCTCTGGATACATTTCAAAATCTAAATCATGTAACAATCCCACGATTTGCCAAAAATCCACATTGTCTGGATCATATTTCTTCGCAAAATACCTCATTACATACCCAACAGTTTCACCATGCTGAATATGAAAATCTTCCTTGTTATACTTCTTTAATATCTCCAATGCTTCACTGTATGAAGGTATTTTTCCCATTTGAATCACTCCTGTCTATAATATTTCTCTACATTATACACCAAAAGCAAACATTATGGTATATTTTTTGTTGCTATGTGCTGATATTCTACACAGATTTCTTACTTATTAGATTGTACAGTTTGAAAATACCTAATAAAAGCAATGTACCCAGCGAAACTATCAGTCCAATTTTTTGATAAGGTCTGTCATAAACAAATCTCACTCTATGCCTTCCTTTTCCAAGATGAATCGCCATAAATCCAATATTCGCTTTCTTTATCTCAGCTTCTCTTCCATCCACAAATGCTCTCCAAGAATCGCCATAAGGTATGGAAACAAACATCAATTTATCCTTTGACACATCTATTTCACCTTCAAACCCACGTGAATTTGTTGAAATTTTTTTCAAATATTCCTTCGATAAAACTTTAGATGCTTCTTCAACATATTTTACATCTCTAATTTCAAAAGACATATCTTTCGTATCAAATTCAACTCCACTCGGAATACTTATTTCGACCTTATGAGTTCCTTTTTTCAGATAGCCCAAATTAATTAACGAATCCGTTTCGCCCGAGTACCATCTAGTATTCTTTTTTGTAAAATTTGTCCTATTGGATTCTCCATTTACCCTTGCCTCTAGCTTATCCATATTTTTGAAGCTATCCTGACTAGGCAAATGTAAGTACAGTTCACCATTTTTATTTGCCTTCAAATCAGCCACAAGGTTTATTTTTTTACTTGTTTTTATCTTTCCTGATAAGCTTAGCTTTACAGACAAATTATCTCCTATTTTTTCAACATTCCTAGCAATATTGCCACTTTTTATCTTATTTTTGATATTTTTGTCCACACCTTCAACAACGCAGCTTCTCAACATCAGCTCTTGCAAGTCAAGACTAGAATAATCTCTAACCTGCTTATAATCAACAAAGCTATCATATGTAAATCCGAATGGTATATAATTGCTATTCACATACACATCCTTCATATAGGTTTGCTCGTATCCATAAGGAATCTTTTTCCTTCCAACATAGAATTTGACTGACATCAGATTATCTAGCGCCACTCTTGAATCCATGTTGTTCATAAGAGTTACCGGAGCTGCCTTTGAATTTTTCATAATCAAGTTAAACATCGACAAATTTTTATTCTCAATACTATAATAGATTGACGAGCTACCATAACCATAAATATCGGAAAAATTCATGCTTCTTGGATCACTGTTATCTACTCTCTCAAAAATACTACCACTCACATTTGATAGCTCTATCAGCTCCCTGCTGGTTATCATATTTCTAACGGATTTCGTTTTTGCCAATACCCCTGCAATTGATGCTTTTCCAACATAGACGCACATAGACATACATATTGTCACAACTGTCATAGCAATCAAATAGCGTCTTTTTTTATTACCGTTTTTATATACCAGCACATATGTATACGATAGAAAAACTATTAATCCACTTACATCCAGCATCGCCAAAACAAGTGACTCTGGATAGCTCTTTTTGAAAAACAAATGAATGGCATATACTACATACAAAAACATATATGCATAACATACGTACAACATCTTTTTATTTTCCTTATTATTCAACCCTGTCAGCTCATCAAACATTTCCACAAATATGTAAGAAACCAATAATGCAACAGCAAAGGTCCACCTGTAATTGGCATATGAAAAACCGGTCATTGCACTTTGAAATTTTGGAACGAAAACTGCCACAACTACAATGGCACACAAAAGCTTTAGTTTTGTCCTTCCTTTACTGCAAAATAATAAAGAAATCGTGAACAAAGTAACAATGGCAATTCCCGCAGTAACAGCATCGCCTGCTCTTGGAATTTTAAAAAAATCGAAAAAATATCTCAAAACAATATGTCTTTGAGTAATTATTGGTAGATCTATGCAAATCGAATTATTTCTGATACTGTTTACTATTCCGTATATCATCGGAAATATAACGCAAGCCGATAACAGTACTGCAATAAGATAGCTGTATATACCTCTAAAAAATAATCTAAATCCAACTATAAATCTTTTATTTTTGCCCTTTGTAACCTTAATTATATACACGATAGCGTATATTAATATCTGAAACGCAATAATATATGCAAAATAGAAATTGACTACTATGGACAAAAAGCTTGTTATAACGAACATCTTTTTGCTGTTATCACGTATCAGTTTTGAAGCTCCTATTATCATCAACGGTAGCAATATGGTACTATATCCGAAGTATGGATGAGTTACTCCACTTGATAAAGGATAATTTGAAAAAACGTAAATAATCGCACCTAAAGAAATAGAAACAACTGACCTATCCTCATGTCTTATACGTAAAAAATATCTGCACATAATTATAAAACAGACACCTGAAGCATATAGCCTAAAGATTATCCTGATTGAATATACAACTACTGGATCCACATTTTTTAACGGAATCAATAAGATATTCAATGGATCAAATAATCCATAATGATAGTATGTGAAAAGAGAATCACTACCAAATCCCAATTTGAAATTAAAAGACTCAATATTCCTAGCAAAATCGAAGAAAAAGTCATTTATCGTCTTTATCAGATAAAACTGACTCGGAAAATGTTGAGATAGTGCATCTCCCTTATAGATTAAGCTCAATCCATTGAATTTTAGCATCACTAAAATTATAAAAGCCATTAATATAAAAATATATGTGTATATCGTAAATGGATTGTTTTTATTTAATACCTCTTTTTGAAATCGTCTAAAAAACCCTCTATTTTTTCCTATAAACATATTCGTAAACCCCCACTAACAAGATTCTCACTATATTGTTAGAATCTGAAAAACAAAAACGCCCCCAATAAAATTAATTTTAAAAAGTTTTGATATAAATATTATACTATATTTTTTAGAGTAAATCATTAATATGTTATGAATGGTACAAAAAGTGTCACAAACGGTAAAAACAGCCCCAGCCAAATTCAACTGGAGCTGTAAAATTAAGAATACATTTCAATTATACGGCAATTATTTCCAAATTATAATCATTTTTTAAATCAATTTCCTTAATTATTTTAAAGCTATCATCTAACAGATACAGTTTATTTCTTAATACCAAAACATATCTATCGCCTATCCTTTCGACTGAATAAAAAGATTTATCTAGTGTCTTTATCATTTGAAGCTTATCGTTTTTTGTATCAAATTTATACACTATTCCCTTATTAAAAGAAACATCGTTCGTTTCAGTCGTGAAAATATATATGTCATCGCCAACTAAAAATGCACTATTAGCTTTATAATCCATCTTATATGATTTGTATTCTTTTTTTACTTCATCATATACTTGCATCACACCGTTTTCTTTTTGTGAGTTATTTAATCCCCCAACCAAAAAGATGCGATTACCTTTTTTTATTATTGAGTTCGCACTCATAAAATCTCTCTCATCCATATAATATGAATACTCTTTTTTTAATGTATCTTTATCAAAACAGTATATTGCACTACGATCACTTTTACCTAATATTTTAGAATATGAAACATATAACTTATTACCAATTACTTTTGTATATGGAGAAAAACCAGACTCATCAAAGGTAAAAGATGCCTCTTTTTTTCCATCCATGCCTATTTTGAACAAATTACATTTTCCGTTCCAATTATATGTTGTGTATGTACTTTCTTTATCACAACTAACAGTGTCCGCCAGCGGAAGTGGTGTATTGATGTAGCTAATATCATTCTTTGTCGTATCATATTTCAATATTTTTTTTGAATTTTTCAAAGAATAAGCATTCATAAATTCAGTCGTAATATAAATATTCTTTCCATCGGAATCAATATTTTTAAAACCTTTGGCAATTGACTTGACATCTACTTTTTTCTCGGCAATCACATTCAAATCGGAATCCAATTTAATAATTTTTGAATCTGATTGTGACGGATCTGACTGTATTACATACAAGCTTTTTTCACTATTGTTATTCGCCACGTTACCTTGCTTGCAAGCGGACAATGAAAATATACATGATAAAGCTATGCTAATAGCCAGCAATTTGTTCTTCATAAAAAATACCTCCCTCCAATAATACTTAATTCCAGAATTTTTTCGATTAAAAATAAAACACCTTATTAATCCGAACTTTATCATAATAGAATCGATATGTCAATATATTTACTACACAATGCTATTGCCGATTTCAAGGGATTACTATTCTAATATTTGGATATTAACTTATTTTCTTCATTACAAAACAAAAAGGACCTCCATTATGGATTGGTCCTCTTTGTTTTATATAAAGAAATATTGTGTGAGCAACTTAAATGTAATACATCATTCGTTCTTCATTTTCAGCTATATTTATTTTATCGCTAAGCTTAATAATCTTGGAATCCTCTACTGTTCTTGTCCTGACTACCTTCGCTGGTATACCAACTACTGTAGATCCATCTGGAATATCTTTTAGCACCACGCTGTTTGCACCAATTTTTACATTGTTTCCTATATTAATAGGACCCAAAACCTTTGTTCCTGCACCAATAAACACATCATCTCCAACTGTAGGATGTCTTTTACCTGTATGATTTCCAGTTCCACCCAAAGTTACGCCATGAAAGATGACAACTCTGTTTCCAACCTCAGCAGTCTCACCAATTACAACACCCATTCCATGATCTATCATTATGCTGTGACCGATTGTTGCACCAGGATGAATCTCTATACCTGTCAAAAACCTTCCAATTTGAGATATTAGTCTAGCAATAAACACAAGCCCCAGCTTGTGAAGCGGATGAGTAATACTATGTATCAACAGTGCATGCACTGATGGATACAGTATAAAAACCTTCAATCTATTAAAAAACCTTATCTTTCCGAAATTTGCAGCAGCATCATTCTCAAGTATGTAATCTATATTTTTTATTAGTTTCATCACAAACACCTCTTAATTTAAATCTTTTTGTATTTTTGTACCATACTAGAATAGATTCATAGATAAATATTTTTCTGCTCCATCTGGTGATATTGTTACTATTTTTTTATCTGGGAATTTTTCAGCCAACTTCTTAGCCGCTGCCACATTTGCCCCTGATGAAATACCTATCATTATACCTTCTTTATTAGAAACCTCTCTAGCAGCATCAAATGCTTCATCATCAGTTATTGTCAACACTTCATCTACAATCGATCCATCATATATCTTCGGAATAAAGTTTGCTCCTATACCTTGTATTTTGTGCGGTCCAAACTTATTCTCGTTTATTAACGGTGATGCTGCTGGCTCAACACCAAAAATCTTAATATTTGGATTCTTCTCTTTCAAATATTTTCCAACTCCAGATACAGTTCCACCTGTTCCTATACCAGCCACAAAAATATCTGCATCAGGAACATCCTTTAGTATTTCAGGTCCAGTTGTCTTATAATGATAATTTGGATTATCCTGATTATCGAACTGTCCTAAAGACTTATATTCTCCAGTTTTTAATAGTTCGTTCATCTTGTCTATCGTTCCCTGCATTCCCTTTGCAGCTTCTGTCAAAATAAGCTCTGCACCATATGCTTTTATCAAGGCTCTTCTTTCAACACTCATCGATTCTGGCATTATGATTGTTACATCATAACCTCTGTTTTTTCCTATCATCGCTGTTGCAATACCTGTGTTACCACTTGTAGCTTCGACAATTTTATCTCCAGACTTTAATTCTCCTCTTTCTTCCATCCCAAGAATCATACCTAATACCGCTCTATCCTTTACAGATCCACCTGGATTCTTTCCTTCCAATTTTAAATATATATTTTCATTTACTCTTGCTATATTAACTATTGGTGTATTTCCTATTAATTCAACTACATTCTTTTTCATAATTCTTTTCCTTTCAAAATCATATTCAAAATTACATTCAAATTTTTATTATATTAAATTATTATTAAAGTATTTAAACCAATCTATGTACGCATGGATTTTTAAACATGAAAATCCAAATAAATGTACCAAAAAACATGGCAACACTGTACATAGTTGCAATCCAACACTAATTCACATATTCAAATTTTTACCTAATTATTTTTTACTTTAATTTTTTAATTCTAATTTGGGTTTATACATAGAACATTCAATAGATAGAATGTATGCTCAAAGACTATAACTATTCACCCAGCTCAGACAACTTATCAATTCAATTTGTTGTCATCGTCAAGGTAAACAATTATACAAAAGATTATCTACAACAACAGCAACAACAAGAAGAAAATTCTCCGAAAACAATGCTTATTAAATTTTTCGATACTATATTCTTCATGTCAACTTCTCCTTACTGTAAAATATTATTTTTAATTCCGATTAAATTACTAGGAATTAAATACAATTCTATACCTATTAAATTCTTTTGTCAATATGTTTTTTGTATTTTTTTTCTTTTTTATGATTTTTTTGAAAAAAAGCTATTATTATCAATAAATTTTATTAATCTAATATTAGCAATATCAAATGTTACAAACAAAAAAGGAGCTTGTAAATCAGCCCCTTAAATACAAACTATCTTTTTTTAGTTAAATTTGATATTGTGGTCTTAACACTCTCATGCTTTATTGCCTTTGGATCAAAGCCTATTATTTTAAAAGTATTTTGAACCAAAAAACCTATCGACAAAACTGCAATTACCGTTCCGACTCCTAACATTCCTCCCAAGAAATAACCTCCAATAGCTGCGACAAATTCAATTATGCTTCTGCATATACCTATTGATAACCCTAATTTTCTAGATAGAGCAACCATCAACCCATCTCTTGGTCCAGCACCAAATCCTGGCGAAATATAAAAATATGTTGCAAATGCTATAATTTCCAAACCGATCAGCAACATAGCTATCCCTTGTAAAAAGCTCTTTCCTACTGGCAAAAAATCTAGCTTAATAATTATGTCGATAAATACACCTATCAATATCATATTTAATATTGTACCAATACCAAATTTTTCTCCCAAAAGTGATGTTATTATCACTATTATAAATCCTACTGATATTGATATAGTACCTAGTGATAAACCAGTCGCTTTGGAAACCCCGACATGAAATACATCCCATGGAGAGTATCCTATATTGGCATTTATGGTCACCATAATTCCCAACGCATATAAAAATAGTCCTACAATTAGCTTGCAAAGTCTTTTAAAAAAATCCATAAAATGCCCTCCAAAAAAATATACTCGACAAAACAGCGGCATAAAAAGCCTAAATGCTCTTTATACCGCCACATTATATCATATTCACTTAGATTGTCAATACCGTACAAACAGTATACACACATAAAAAACAGTATACACACATAAAAAACAATATGCACACATAGAATTTAGAAAATACTATTCAGCACTGTTTATATCATTCAAGCTATAAACCTTCATCATCTCAGAGCTTACGTGTTTTCTATTTACAGCCACCATTGCTTTTAATGTGTCTAATGACGTCATAATTTCCGTCTGAAATTCTATCGCAGTTCTTCTTATTTTAAATCCATCTCTAGTTGAATCATTCCCCTTTGTAGGTGTATTTATCACCAAATCAACCTGTTTATTTCTAATTACATCCAAAATATTCGGTCTTGGTTCTTCAACCCTATTTACCACATCACAACTGACACCAGCATTTATTAGAGCCTTCGCAGTACCTTCTGTGGCAATAAATTGGTAACCCAACTCACTCATGCCCTTGGCTATTTCGATAAATTCTTCCTTATCGTTGTTGTTTATAGTTGCCAAAACCTTCTTGTTTTCATCTGATACTCTTTGACCTGATGCCAAAAATCCTTTGTATAAAGCCTCTTCTAGAGTTTCTCCTACACCCAATACTTCTCCTGTTGATTTCATTTCTGGACCAAGACTCACCTCTACCTTTGATAATTTTGACATTGAGAATACAGGTACCTTTACACATATATGCTTTGGAGTTTTATATACGCCAACTCCGTACCCCAAGTCCTGTAGCCTTTCGCCTAGCATACACCTTGTCGCCAAATCCACGATTGGAACACCACTGACCTTTGAAATATACGGTACGGTACGGCTCGCTCTAGGATTTACCTCTATTATGTACAGCTCATCCTTGTACTCAATAAACTGAATATTTACCATTCCTATTACATTTAGATTTAATGCCATCATTTTTGTATATTCATAAATCTTATCCTTTATCTTGTCAGAAATTCTCTGACTTGGGTACATCGTGATGCTATCTCCAGAGTGAACACCTGCTCTTTCAAGATGCTCCATAATTCCAGGTATCAGTATATCTTGACCGTCGCATATTGCGTCGACTTCTATTTCACGACCTGTTAGATACTTATCTATTAGAACCGGATTTATAGCATCTCTTTCAAATGCATCTTCAAGATATTGAGTTAGTCTAACCTCGTCATAAGTGATTTCCATTCCTTGTCCACCAAGAACATAAGATGGTCTAACCAACACCGGATAACCTAATTCCGTAGCTACTTCCACACCTTCAGAAACCGACCACACACCTTTTCCCTTTGGTCTATTGATATTTAATCTTTCCAAAAGATCGTCAAACTTTTCTCTGTCCTCTGCTGCATCTATATCCTTGAAATCTGTTCCAAATATTTTCACATTTTTTTCAGAAAGGAATTTTGCCAGCTTTATCGCAGTCTGTCCTCCAAACTGTAGTATCACACCATCTGGATTTTCTTTTTTGATGATATTGTAAACATCCTCCTCAGTTAATGGTTCAAAATACAGCTTGTCGGATGTATCAAAGTCTGTACTAACTGTTTCTGGATTGTTGTTTATAATTATTGTTTCAACACCTAGCTTTCTTAAAGATTTTACACAGTGAACTGAACAATAGTCAAACTCTATTCCTTGACCTATTCTGATTGGACCAGATCCCAAGACAATTATCTTTTTCTTATCAGATACTTCAACCTCATCAAACTGCTCATATGTTGAATAATAGTACGGTGACAGTGCTTCAAATTCACCACCACAAGTATCTACCATCTTATATGATGGTTGAATCTTGTACAATGATCTTAGCTCTAAAATATCTTCAGAATCGATTTTCATCAAATCGCTTATTCCCTTATCAGAAAATCCCTTTTTCTTTAGCTCCAAAAGATAGTCCTTTGAAATATCTTCAATACTCATTACCTTTAGCTTTTCCTCTTGCTCGACTATCCATTTAAACTTATTTAAAAACCATTCATCCATACCAGTTATTTGAGATATCATCTCTATCTTGTAGCCTCTTCTGATCATTTCAGCAAGGTCAAAAATTCTCTCATCATCTGGAACTACTATACTCACCTTTAATTCTGATAAATTTTTAAGCTCAGAGGCCTTGTGTACCAATGAGTATTTTCCAGTTTCAAGCGATCTAATTCCCTTTAAAAACGCTGCCTCAAAATTTGCCCCTATACTCATTATTTCACCAGTTGCCATCATCTTTGTTCCAAGCTTTCTGTTTGCGTGCTTGAACTTATCAAATGGCCATTTTGGAATCTTCACAACTACATAATCAAGAGTCGGTTCAAAACAAGCATTAGTTTTCTTTGTAACAGCATTTTGAATCTCGTCAAGTGTATAGCCAAGAGCTATTTTGGCTGCAACCTTGGCAATTGGATAACCTGTTGCCTTTGAAGCAAGAGCAGATGATCTGGAAACTCTCGGATTAATTTCAATAATCGCATATTCAAAGCTATCTGGATTAAGAGCTATCTGCACATTACAGCCCCCCTCAACACCTATGGCATCAATTATATCCAAAGATGCCGTTCTCAATAGTTGATACTCGACATTTGAAAGAGTCTGACTAGGTGCAACTACTATTGAATCACCAGTATGAACACCTACTGGATCTATATTTTCCATATTACAAACAGTTATACAGTTGCCGTTAGAATCTCTCATAACCTCGTATTCTATTTCTTTCCATCCCTTGATACTCTTTTCTATCAAGCACTGAGTTACTGGGCTTAGCTGAAGTCCATGAGTCAATGTTTCTCGCAACTCCTCTTCATTGTCAGCAATACCTCCACCAGTACCACCCAATGTATACGCCGGTCTGACAACAACGGGATATCCTATTTTTTTGGCATAGCTCAAACCATCCTCAAGAGTTGTAACAATATCACTTTCAATTACTGGCTGACCTATTTCATTCATCACTTCTCTAAATGTATCTCTATCCTCGCCCTTTTTAATCGATTCAACAGAAGTACCTATTATCTTTACGCCATATTTATCCAGAATACCCTTGTCATGCAATTCCACAGCCAAATTCAATCCAGTTTGCCCACCCATACCTGCAAGCAAGCTATCCGGTCTTTCTTTCGCAATAATCTTTTCAATAAAGTCTATTGTCAATGGCTCTATATATATGTGATCTGCTATCTCTTGATCTGTCATTATTGTCGCAGGGTTTGAATTTATCAATACGACCTCTATACCCTCTTCCTTTAAAGCCTGACAAGCCTGAGTTCCCGAATAATCAAACTCTGCTGCTTGCCCAATAATTATTGGACCTGATCCAAGTACTAATGTTTTCTTTATACTATCTATTTTAGGCATATTTTTTCTCCTTTTCTGTATCTCTAATTCTACTCTGCTAATTCCATAAATTTATCAAATACATATTCAGAATCATTTGGTCCTGGACACGCTTCTGGATGGTACTGAACGCTGTAGATAGGCAAGGTATTGTGTCTCATTCCCTCCACAGTATTATCATTTAAATTCACCTGAGTTATCGTCACATTTTCTGGGATTTCATTTACATAATATCCATGATTTTGAGATGTGATAAATATTTTATTTTCTTCAAAATCTTTCACTGGATGATTTCCACCTCTATGACCAAATTTTAATTTACCAGTCTTTCCACCCAGTGCAATTCCCAATATCTGATGACCTAGACAAATTCCTACAACCGGCTTTTTGCCTATCATATTCTTCACATTGTCTACAATATCTTGAAGATCAGCCGGATCGCCAGGTCCATTTGACAAGAATATCAAATCTGGATTAGTATTCAATATTTCATCCGCTGTTGTTTCTGCAGGGAAAATAGTGATATCACAATTTCTCTTCTTGAAGTTTCTTATTATATTTTCCTTAACTCCGAAATCCATAATTGCTACTTTTTTGCCAGTTCCTGGTATATGCTCAATTTTTTTTCTTCCAACTATTCTAACTGCCTGTGTATTGTCATACGCATCCAATCTACTCTGAACATCACTCAGCTTTGAATGTTCCGTTGTGATTATCCCTCTCATAGTACCTTTATTTCTAAGTATTTTTGTAAGAGCTCTCGTATCTATTCCCTCTAAGCCTATAACCTTACTTTGCTTTAGGTATGTATCCAAATCCATTTCGCATCTGAAATTTGATGGTAAATCACTCTTTTCTCTGACAATGAATCCACTTACTTTAACAGTTTCAGACTCTTTGTCTTCTAGATTGATTCCATAGTTTCCTACCAAAGGATAGGTAATCGTCACTATTTGCCCGTAATATGATGGATCAGTCAGTATTTCTTGATACCCAGTCATCGATGTATTGAATACTACCTCTCCAACACTGTCCTCAACGTATCCAAATACTTTCCCTACAAATATAGTGCCATCTTCTAAAATTAATCTGCCTTTCATTTGAGCCTCCTAATTATAATACTGATTCTATTTCTTTTACTATCTTATTCGCCGATTCACTAGGTACACTTGCTTGAGTTATCGGTCTGCCAACAACCAAAACACTTGCTCCATTCAGAATTGCCTCACTAGGAGTCACAACTCTCTTCTGATCCCCTACCTCAGCACTAGCTGGTCTAATACCTGGACAAACTGTGACAAAATCCTTACCGCAAGCCTCAACTATTTTACTCACTTCTCTTGCTGAACAAACTACTCCGTCAAGACCTGCCTCCTTTGCCAATTTCGCCCTTTTAATCGCCAAATCTTGAGTATTCATATCACAGCCGATATCTTTCAAATCATTGTCACTAAGCGAAGTCAAAACTGTTACACCAACAATCAGTGGCTTCTCTATACCCAACCTCTCAGACTCTTCCTTTGCAATGTTAGCACACTGTTTCATACCCTCCATATCTGAAACATGGATGGTCATCAGCCAAACTCCTTCTCTGATAGCCGCCTTGACAGCCGACTTCATCGTATTTGGAATGTCGTGGAATTTTAGATCCAAAAATATTTTCTTGCCCTTAGATTTAAGATAATCTACAGTTTTGCCCCTAGATGCAATATAGTTTTCAAGACCAACCTTGAAAATATCCACACTATCTTCCAATGAGTCTATTAGATTTACTGCTTTTTCATAATCATCTGTATCAATAGCTACTATTAACTTTTCCTTGCCGTTTACCATTTTTACTCCATTCCGATTAAGCCTAGCAAATTCACATAAAAAAACGTCCCCACACCAGAGTGTAAGGACGGTAATAACCTACATAAAGATACTCCAAAACAGTATAGAAAAATTCCATACGACGATATCTTATACAAATCTACAGTTTTATCCTTTCCAGTCTCTCTGGACCAGCTTAAAAGACTTAATCTATTAATTTTTATGCCGCCGTGTCACAGCACGACCCCTCTTGCATATATCTCAATTAGGATATCATAATATAATACTTTTTTCAAGTGATTATTTCTATTTTTTTAATCATTATTTCTTATTTGTCAATACATATGTTACACCAATAATATATTATAGAATAATCTTAAGGTGACATTATCACAAAATAACAACAAAAATAGCTAGAAACTATTGACTTGTTTTATTATTTATGCTAAATTATGCTCAACTTATAGCTCGTTAGTTATCATTTTTAAAAAGTGGATTCTATATGTATTCATATAGCTACACAAAACTAAATATAAGTTTTATGAATGTGAGGTTTTAGTTATGAAGAAAAAAATCACTGTGATTATTACGATTTTAATACTTGCCTTTATAATATCCCACATAAGTCCAAGTATTGCAATTAGAACTCGGCTTATTACTCTATTTAATGGGAGTGCTATCGAATTAGTTTTTTCAGACATTCATGAAATAAACCAAAAAGATACATCAGCTGAAAAAAAGTTCTTTATAATTAAGGAAGATGTAAAGCATAATTCATTCGCAAATGATTATGTGTGGGGTGTTACAAAAAAGGGATTTTTATATTTTGCATACCCTATTGGTAAAGGTTAGTATTTTTCGCCTATATTGTGAATAGCTATTGTAAAATATGAGTCGTTTATAAAATCAAAACAAATGGGGGTATCTACTTCTTCTGAAATGAAGCAAGTCAATACTCCCATTTTATCTACTAGGTATATTTAATCGGCTTTTTTGGTTCTTTCAGTTCTTTCAGTTCTTTCAGTTCTTTCATCACTTATTATCTTTCCATCGCTTATCGTGATTATTCTATCAGCCTTGGATGCGACTTTTTCATCGTGAGTTATCATAAGTAGTGTCTGATTAAATTCTCTTACCATATCGCCAAATAGAGTCATTACATCCTCTGTAGTCTTGCTATCCAAATTTCCAGTTGGTTCATCAGCAAATATTATAGACGGTTTATTCGCTAAGGCTCTACATATAGCCACTCTCTGCTGTTGACCTCCAGATAATTCATTTGGAAATTTCTTTAATTGATCGGATAAACCTACTCTCTCAACCAACTTCAAAATATATTCTTTATCCTCTTTTTTTCCATCCAGTTGAACTGGCAGTACTATATTATCATATATGTTTAAAACAGGAATTAGGTTGAAGCTCTGAAAAACGAATCCAAATTCTCTCCTTCTAATTTTTGACAGCTCATCGTCGTTTAGATCATAGATATTTTTATCTTTCAAGATTACCTCTCCTGACGTGGGTTTGTCTAGTCCTGCCATACAATGTAATAAAGTTGTCTTTCCTGAACCGCTTGTACCTATTACTGCTGTAAAATCACCTTCCTCTATTTCAAGACATATCCCATCAACAGCCTTTACTATACTACTTTCTTTTCCATAATATTTTTTCAATTCCTTTGCGATTAATACTGTCATAATTTCTCTCTCCCTATATAAATACTTGAAATAAACTAGCTTAAAGTTTTTTCAATTTTGATTGTGATAAAACAACAGAAATATATCCTATTAATACGAATACCACAAAAATTATAGCTATTTGGAAAAGTGGTATTTCATACTGAATAAATCTATTGTACCCAGCTGATTTCAATATATTGTTCAATTTCAAAATGCCTACATTATGAATTGTACAAGCAATAATACTACTAACTACAAATGCACTAACACAATATAGCTCACTCTCGAAAACAAACATCCTCTTCATTTTTTTATAACTCATACCTATATTTTTCAAAATATATAATTCTCTATACCTTACTAGAATTTTACTCCTAATTACAACTATGCCTTGAATTAGTAATATTCCAATTGTTATAATTTGATAGATAATATTTATATTATTATAAAATCTTTGTTGATTGTCAACAAACTTATCCTCCTCGCCTTTTCCTCCTATTGTCGTAAATGAGTGTTTATCTGTGATATCGTTCAATGTTTTGTCTAATTTAGTCAAATTACTATTTGTTGATTTTATAAAAACTGTATTATATTCACTTTGACCTGTTATTCTCCTATAGTCTTCTTCCTTTAAAATAACTTGTGCACCTCTAGTAGCACCTCTATTTCCATCTTGACTAGCAGAATACTCTTTATTCATAATACCACACACATAGATTTTTTCTTTTTTATAAACTATTCCATCATTTTCTCTATGTGGTATTTTGACTTCCAATAAATCCCCAACTTTCAAATCTTTGATTACAGTAGTATCGAAGCTATGATTCAATCTAGAATATGCATTATTCACTAAAATACAGTTTATGTAACCTGTTTTCTGCTCGCTTAGTATATTATTCCCTTCATGAATAAATCGTTTTCTATCAACCAACATCTTATCACTATAGCCTCTAACGTATAGAGGAAATTCAGTAGAGGAATCATATTTTAATCTATTTAACTCATCCTTATAATCGTTAGAAAGTCGGTCCTTCGAAATTAAAATATATGAATTTTTCAAATTAAAACATTTATCAATACTTTCAATTTCATCCATTTTATCAATTCTTTTAATAATACTCTTGTCCACACTATAGAATAAATCAAAGCTTGCTCTATCAGATCCATAAATTTTTTTATCTACCTCACCATATGACATTCCTGATACCCCACTAAGTATACCCAATTGTGAATTTTTTTCATTCATCTCTTGCTTCCCTAGAGAAACAATAAATACAGTGCTTACCAATGTCATAGCTAGTATAGTGATTATTGATTTAGCCAAATCATCAAAAATATTCATCTTTATTAAATTCAGAATGGCACTATTCCCAGTCAACGTTTTTCTAAATTTTGTATCTTTTTTTGCTTTAGAATTTCTTATTGCATCAACTATTTCCAACTTTAATATTTTAGAAAACAATATTATACTACTAATTGATATTGCAACTATTGATACGAAAAAAGATTGAATTATATTTTCCATACCTATTGATAAAACAGTATTGTATTCATATATAAATTTCAAGCTCATATATGATACAAAAACTCCAAACGCAATACCTAGAGTAGTCCCTACAAGAATAAATAGTAAACTATACGTAATTAACATTAATTTAATCGCTTTTTTCTTCATTCCAAGTGCTCTCAAAATACCAATTTCAGGTAGCATTTCACTTAGAATAATACTGAAAATGTTATAGATAACCATAGTTGATACCAATAATAATAAAATTGTATTTTTTAAGTTATCCATCTTAATAGTTGGATGTTCTTTAAGTGATTTGAGGTAGGATGATTCAATATTTTCATAAATGGTTTCATTATCTAACTTTAGTTCATCAATCATTTTTCCAATGAATCTATTCGTTTGTCCATTTCTCAAAAATATCACAGAATCGAAGCTACTTAGTGGTTTTATTGAAATTGATGAATCATTTAACACGAACCCTCTGGCTTCTATTCCTGCTATACTATTTCTATGTTGTTCATAATATTTTTGAGGCTTTTCAATTATACCTACAATCTTAAATTTTTTACTCTCATTATAAAATTTATGAATTCCATCTTCATTTATGTTATTTAATAGCATTAAGTTAATTTCTGTACCTATTAATTCATCGGCGCTTTTATCATTGAATTCTCTTTTTCCCATTTGAGACAATGCTTCTTTTTCGATAACTATTTCATCTTTTTTTACAGGCTTTCTACCCAAAAATCTGTACTTAAATGTATTTATATATCCTTGATCAAAGGAATTAATACAAATTTTTACACCACTTTTTTTATCAACCCCATAACATAAATTTTCTGTGTAATAGATATTTTTTATATTACTATCACTCTTTATACTATCAATTACATTTTTATTTACGTCATTCACAAAAACGTCATAATTTCCATTTAAGTCTAGTGCTTCCTTAATCTGCGAATCAAAACCAGAAGAAAATATTACCCTTACTGAAAATATCAGGACGACAGCTACCACGATACTCGCTAGAAGTGTGTATGTATTCTTTTTTTTATTAATAAAATATCTCAATGCTAATTTAATTCCCATAAAAAATCTCCTCCATATAATATTTTTTATTATTTATTAGCCTGTGCCACCATATTGCCCACTACCATTCCTCTCTTACAATATCCCAAGAGAAAAGAACTGCTATCAGACTCATAAATACATACACCAAAAATATTAATATTATTTGATTTAGTGGTATACCAACATCCATAGTTTTCGTAAATCCAGATGCTATCAAATCCTTATTTATATTTATCACCTTATTTACATGATAGATAGAAGCTAATATCGAAGAAATCAATGCAGAGATTATTCCATAATAAAGTGCTTCTATAAAATCAATTTTCTGTCTTACCTTCTTTGTCATTCCAATATATCTATAAATTTTAACTTCTTCACGTCTATTAATAAGATTGCTTCTCATAATAAATATGAAATTTACAGTTGCAAGAATCAAAATCAACACTTGATAGACAATGTTAAGCCTTGCTTCACTCTTTAGGTATGAACCAAAAAACTTCATGTCTTCTCCTTTACCGCCAATTGAAGTAACATAATTATCAAGTAACGTTTTCTCCAAAAAATCATTCAAGCCATTCACATCACCATTTTTCGTCGTAATAAATACCTTGTTGTACTTCTCTGCACCTGTTATTTTTTTATAATCATCTTCTCGAATAATAATTTGCCCACCTCTTACTCCAACACTTCCATCCTGTGAAGATGCATATTTTTTATCCATAATCCCACTAACTGTGACTTCTACCTCAGTTAAATTTGCAAGCTTATTGTCTACTGACGGAATTTTTATTTTCAATTTATCTCCGACACTTATCCTCGTTAAAACATTCAGGTCGAAGTTTCCATCTGCTTTTGAATATACATTATTGACAAATAAGCAATGAATATCTCCACTATTATTTCCAACAATGCTTTTTCCCTCGCTAATAAATGATTTTCTATCCTGTAGCATTTTGTCAGAATAGCCTCTAACTGCAAGTGGGTATTCCAAATTAATATCGTTTAATTCGTACATTTTTTTGTATTTTACATTGATATTTCTATCGTTATCTACAAGGAACGCATCATTTGAATAGAAACTCGGTTCAACTTTATCTACGTCCTTATATTGATGGATTTTCTCCATTACATCATCATCTATTGTATAGAAAAGTGAATCTGTACCATTGATACTTCCAGAGAGTGCCTTATCCACAGTACCATATGACATTCCCCAAATACCACCTGAAACACCTCTGTTGATGCTCTCAGTCAAAAACTCTGAGGAAGAAAAATTCAAGATAAACACATACCCTACAAGAGCAATAGTAAATATTGTTACTACCGTTCTGGACTTTCTTCTAAGTATATTACTCCATACAATTTTATATTTAATATTTACATTTCTAACAAGCTTAACCATTTTACTTTTATTTAGAGCTGAATTGTCCTTGCTATCGTCGATAAGCTCGACAATTGTCCTTTTTACCACTTTCTTATTCAATAACAGATAGCTTATATATAGGGTAATTACGTTCATGATAAAGGCAATCAGAATAAATATTGGTTTTATTGCTAGTTGAGCATTCTCTTTGTATACAAATTTTATTCCGATAAATGAACACAAAATTCCTAGTAAAATTCCTACAGTAGTCCCAACAATCCAAAACAAGCTCAAGTATGACTTGATGAATTTTTTTGTTTGTTTTCTTGACATACCAAAGCTTCTAAGAGTTCCAATTTCAGAGCTCATTTCAGAAATAATAATATTGAAAATATTGTACACAATCAACATTGAGACAAACAACAATAGCACCATACTAATTATACTCTCTACTTGATATTTAGATCTAAGCTTAAGCATTTCTATTGAACTAATAAAGTCATTTTGTCTAATATTGTCCCATCCCATTTTTAATTTACTCTGTAAGGTTTCTATATATTGGGTAACATTCTCGCTATCCTTTAAAAATATTACTCCATCATAAGTCGAGCTTTTTCCACGATTATCGCCCCCAGTAAATGCTTTAAATATTACACCACCAGTAGATACTGTAATATCATCATAGTACTTTGTAGATTTTGTCAAATACCCAACTATTCTATATTTTTTATCAGCAGAATCCATTATATTTTTGTTGTTTATAATTTTTTTGTCAATCTCCAATAGGGTTATTTCTTTTCCAATCGGATTGTCTATTTTCATATTATCTATAGCTTTTTTCTCGATAATTATTTCATTTTCATTTTTTGGATATGAGCCAACCAGTTTATATTTAAGAGAATCAATATATTCCTTGCTGTATTGATATTTGCTTAATTTTATGCCTGCCTCTCTGTAGATTGATGGATTTAACTTCTGAGCATAAGCCATTTTGGAAATATTACCTTCACCGCCAAGCTTATCAATGTCGGATATTTTGATATTATCAAACGAAATATCATAGCTTCCATTTATATTTTTCGATTCTTTGATTTGAGATTCATAGCCAGACTCCCTAATAGTATTAATACTAAAAAACAATACAGTACCGACAATTATACTTGCCAATAGTGCGGCAGTCTTATTCTTATTTTTCAAAAAAAATTGAAAACACAATCTATACATCATTATTCACTCCTTTAACTCCCATCATAGTCTTAACACTCTTATTTTAATCTTATAAAAAATATTTCATACAATCAATACATATATATTTTTTTTATAAAAAAATAATAAATAATATGCATAATTTACACAATTATCAAACTATGCTAAAATTATGACTATAAATAGATTCATGTGAAGGAGAGATTATATTAATTATGAGGAACAGCTGTATTTCATCAAAAAATACTAATTTAAATAGTATTCAAGACGCATACAAAGACTTTCTAAATGACCCTATTCTTGCAAAAAGAAACTCTTTATTGATTGAACTTTCTAATATAATCAAAAGCAATGACATAAGAGAAGAAACCGTAAATGAATTCCTAGCACATTCTTATAGCCTTATCGACTACATGAGCCAACATGATGCAAAAATTAGTAAATGCATAATAGATATTTCAAATAATCCTGAATCACCTACAGAGGTGGTCTCGTATCTATCATGTATATTGAATAAACACAGAATTTGGAAAAGGAATTTAAAAAATATCAATTACGTATTTGAGAACCTTGACAATATTTATAACGTCAAAATGCCAAAATACAAGAGTGTTCACTATTTGAAATTCTCATCTACAGAACTAATCAATGACTTTCCAAATATGTATTATTATAAAAATTATGATGTCAATAAAATCTTAAGTACCACAATAATGCCTAACGACTTATCAACTGACACATCTGATGGTATCAACTCATTCGATTTATTGATATTAAGAGCAATATTTTCTTTTTATGACAATAATATATTTGCTATTTCATATAAAAATCTGAGTAGGTATATATCCTTCTCTGACAGCTATATTATCACAAATAATCTGCTAAAAAAGGTTAAATCATCAGTGAGAAAATTGTTAAATACGAATGTTCTGATACGTGATAATTTATACAATCACATCTATGTTGAAAGATTGATATATGCGATAGATAATGAATACGGCTTTGTCGTTTTTCAAGAAATTCCGATATATAGCTTTTCAATTGAGCACAATCTGTACACAAAGCTCAATTATAAATTTTTTGATTGTCCTGTCTCAATGACAGACTTAAACATAGCAATCAGAGAATACTTGATTTACCAGCTAGTTAATATAGGTGAGGGTAACGATATCTTTTTTGAAGATTTTTACTCAAATATCAAAATAACAGATACCCAAATGAAAAAGAAGAGTCGAGAGGTTGTTATTAGAATCTTAGATTATTGGAAAAATAATAATTTGATTTATAATTATTCGATAAACAAGATTCAAAATAAGTATATAAGCTTTAGTTTTTCTAGATAAAAATACACTACAGTACCAAGCATGGCTTGATACTGTAGTGTAAAACATTCTTTCATTCATCAACTGCTATCTCTAGCATCACAAAAAATAAACAATACAATTATTTTCTGTCAAAGCGTATTTTTCTCCCCTTGTTTTTTACCAGAATACTTTTTTTCTTCTTTGTTCTCATTTCAAAATCAGTCTTTAGAAATAAGCTAAAAATGCTAGACAGCTGTTCTCTTCTCTCCTGTTCCAAGCTAGACATTTCTTTAATTATTTTAATAGCTGACTTTAGTTTCTTATTTGTTATATCTCCAGTTCTCACAGCATTTGTTGAGTTTTTTATTATCTCGTAAAACTCATCCACAAAGATTACTCTTTCCTCATGCGATAGATTCTCCAGCCATGTTTTAAGAGTAATATCAATTCTATTTGATTCATCAGACAATTTTTTGGCTCTCACAAATGATTTTCCAACAACTTTCCAATTCATTCCATTATGCTGAATAAATCCATTATTTCCGATGGCTTCTACTACAGAATACTGCTCATTATCATACATCAAAATACCCACCACAGAGTCCACAGGAAGTATTTTACTGACCTTTTTTACGGTATCTCTATAAGAATCTGATTCAATCATTTCCTTAGAAAATCCTGGTCCATCATTATTGAAAACACACCTTATTCTTTCCCTATCCTTCTCCGGTAGTCCTACTACGGAATAAACAGCAAAATTACCTCCTTTAGAGTGTCCGCCAACATATATATTTTTATGAGAGTTGCTTTCGATTATTCTTTTTAAGTATTTCACCGATTCTATTTGCCCAAATACCGGAGTCGAAAAGCTCATATTAAAATCTTCCTTAAATCCCAGTATGGTGTCATCTGTTCCCCTAAAAGCGACGAAGATATTGTCTTCATCAATCACAAAACACATCGCACAAAACTGACTCTGATTTATTTCGTCATATTTGCTGATATATTCAGTCAGGATAATATCCTTAAACCTATCAGATTTAGCTGCCTTTCTCAGTAAGTTTTCAACCATAACTATCATATCTGAGTAGGATTTTTCCTTTTGAAGCTTTGAATCGTCCATTCCTCTTGAGGCAAAATATTTCTTTGACAGCTCCTTTATAGATATTCCATTTTTAGGTGCTCCAAAATTCAAATACGACAACATAGAAAATATCAAATTATCTACTTCATTTAATCTATCAACCTGAAACGTAATATCGCCTCTCCACGTCATATACTCTAGTACACTTGACATCAATTCACCTCATTTCATTATCTATCACAAAACACAACCAAAATTACTACCTGTTATACCAATGCAATTACTTATTAAATAATATTATAATACTTAAATGGACATTTTTTCAACCAGTTACAGTCTTATTGTTATACATATCTTCAGACATTTCAAAGCTCCCTTTTATAGTTATTTGCAATACTTATTATGCGTATAATAGTTTTTATCTATACTATACTTCATTCTCTCTCATCCATATATATTTTTCTTTCTGTTTAATATATAATGGTATTGTTAGAAAAAAATTAATTTAATAAAAATTTGGAGGTAATATTAATGAAGTTAAAAAATTCTAAGTATCTACTACTTGCACTTTTGGTTGCATCATCTGTAGGTCTATCTGCGTGCGGTCAGAAAACTGAGGAAAAGGCTGCTACTCAGACAGAAGAAAAGGCTGGAGAAACTAAGGTTGCTGAAGTAAAAGCCATGAAGGGTGATGAATTAGCAAAGATCGAAGCTGATAAAAAAGAAAAGGAAAACTATCTTGTTATCGACGTAAGATCTCCTGAAGAGTATAAGGCTGGTCATCTTAAATTTGACATCAATATGCCAATAGATACTTTTGAGGCTGACTACAAGAAGATAGAAGCTTTCAAAGACAAAGACGTAGTTCTATACTGCAACTCTGGTAAAAAGAGTGCAAAGGCTGCTGAAGTTCTTGTAAATAACGGATTCCAAAAAGTTTACAACGCTGATGGAGTAAAGCAATTTAAATACGAGCTTGTAACTTTTGAAAGCAAAATGGGTACTGATTTCATTCAGGACATAAAGGGAGGAAAAGCTGGTCTTGTTATAGATGCCAGAGAAGCAAAAGACTTCGAGGCTGGTTCTTTCGATAAGGCTGTTAATATAATGCCTGATGATTTTGAATCTAAGAAAAGCTCACTTCCAACAGATAAAAACACAGCAATATATGTATTCTGCTATTCTGGAAACAAATCTGCAACAGTTGCTGAAAGCTTGACAAAAGAAGGATACACTAATGTAGTTAACTCATTAGATGGAACAAAGGAAATTGATTTCGGATTCAGCAAATAATTAGTGCTTATATAAATTTGTATATCAAGGGCTAACTCATAAGAGTCCCAAATAAAAAGGCATACCCCACATTCTCCATGTATGAAAATGAATGTTGATGTAGGGTGTGCCTATTTGTGTCTTTTTATCCTTGCTATATTTACAGATTTTGTAAATATACTTAGTTCTATCCAGTGATATTTTTTTATTATATTTTATTTTTTATTATATCATTTTATCGGTTTATCAAGTATCATCTGATTATATTCAAGAGTCTCAAACCCCAACTCTCTGTACAATTTTTCAGCTCTTACATTTCGAGGGGAAACCTCCAATCTAAATCTTGAAGCATTTTTAAATTCATTCATGATATATTTGAAATATAGCCTTGCAATTCCCTTGCTTCTATAATCTGGACAAATATACAAATCCTCTAGCTGAACATTTATTCCGGCAACTTCGGAAGTGTAGTAGGTAGTTACCACACCAAACCCTACCAAATTTCCCGAATAATGCACCTCATAGCCATTTACAGAGAATCTTTTAGACATTATGTCATCTAATAGGCGCCTTATTATTTTTGTATCTATGGGATGGTCTACGGCGTCAGATCTATAAAACTCGACCATCATATCATATAGCTTGTCGTAATTATCATCTTGATACTCATAAAATTCAATCATAAATATTCTCCCAAAGCTCTTAACACATATATCAAAAGGCACCTAAGAACTATCCTAGGTGCCTTACAAAAGTTTCAATTAGATTTTATTAAGCCTGTTCAACTTCTTCAATCTCAATTTCTTCTTTTTCAATAGCAATATTTCTGTACTTCTTCATTCCAGTACCAGCAGGAATTAGCTTACCAAGAATTACATTTTCTTTTAGACCTATCAAGTGGTCCTCTTTACCCTTGATTGCTGCATCCGTTAATACTCTTGTAGTTTCTTGGAATGACGCCGCTGATAAGAATGACTCTGTAGCAAGAGAAGCCTTTGTTATACCAAGCAATACTCTCTTCGCAGTAGCCGGTCTTTCGCCTCTTTCTTCTGCTATAGCATTGCACTTGTTGTAGTTAAGTACATCTTCATATCCACCTGGCAATAAATCAGTATCACCTGGATCCTCGACTTTAACCTTTGAAAGCATCTGTCTAACTATTACTTCTATATGCTTGTCATTGATATCAACCCCTTGAAGTCTATAAACTCTCTGAACTTCCTTCACTATATAATCCTGTACTCCGCCAATTCCATTGACTCTGATTATATCGTGTGGATTGATAGAACCCTGTGTAATAGGTTCTCCAGCCTTTATGAAAGCACCGTTCTTTACTCTGATTCTAGAACCATATGGTATCTGATATACTTCTGATTCGCCTTCTTCAGGAGTTACGATAACTTCCTTTCTCTTTCCAGCCTCGTCAATTTCAACTGTACCAGTGATTTCTGATATGATGGCAAGCCCCTTTGGTTTACGAGCTTCGAAAAGCTCCTCAACTCTAGGAAGACCCTGTGTGATATCTCCACCGGCAACCCCACCTGTATGGAAAGTACGCATTGTAAGCTGTGTACCTGGCTCACCAATTGACTGAGCAGCTATAATACCTACTGCCTCACCAATATTTACTGGCTTACCTGTTGCAAGGTTTCTACCGTAACACTTTGCACAAACACCATGTTCAGTCTTACAATTCAATACAGTTCTAATTTTTATTGACTCTATTCCAGCATCTACAATTCTATCTGCATCATCTTCAAGAATCATTTGATCAGCACCTACGATCTCTTCGCCTGTATTTGGATCTACAATTGGTTCAATCGTATATCTACCAATAATTCTATCTCTCAATTCTTCAATTACTTCGTTTCCATCCTTAATTGCGAAAATTTCAGTAGTTTCAGTAGTTCCACAGTCCACATCTCTCACGATAACGTCCTGACTTACGTCTACCAATCTTCTTGTCAAATATCCAGAGTCGGCAGTACGAAGTGCTGTATCGGCAAGACCTTTTCTGGCACCATGAGAAGATGTAAAGTATTCCATAACTGAAAGACCTTCACGGAAGTTAGATTTAACTGGGATTTCCACTGTTTTACCAGAAGCATTTGCCATCAGACCACGCATACCTGCAAGCTGTCTAATCTGGTTCTTAGAACCTCTGGCTCCAGAGTGAGCCATGATGAATATATTGTTCATTCTATCAAGACCATCCATCAATGCATCTGTAACCTTGTCTGTAGTGGCTGTCCATGTTTCAATAACTTTTTCATATCTTTCGTCATTTGAAATAAGACCTCTTCTGTAGGCTTTTTCATATTTATCTACCAAATCTTCTGCTTCCTTCAAGTAAGTATACTTCGCTTCTGGAATATCCATATCTGCAACTGCAACAGTGATTCCACCAACAGTCGAATACTTATATCCCATGCTCTTCACATAGTCAAGAAGCTCCGCAGTCTTTGTATTTCCATGTTTTCTAAAGCACTTATCAATTATCTTTCCTAATTTCTTTTTGTCAGCCAAGAAATCAACTTCCAAGCTGAATGGATCTTTTTCTCTATCAACAAATCCTAGATCCTGAGGTATACCTTCATTGAATATAAATCTACCAACTGTACTTTCTATCAATGAACTTCTACCATCTGGCAATGTCTTTCTCATCTTAACCAAAGCGTGTAGCTCAACCTTGTGATTAAAATATGAAAGCAATAGCTCATTATAATCCTTAAATATCGATCCAGTACCCTTTGCTCCATCTTGGGCTTCTATAGTCAAATAATATGAACCAAGAACCATATCCTGTGAAGGAGTGGTAATAGGTGCACCGTCTTTTGGCGCAAGTATATTATTTACTGACAACATCAAATATCTAGCTTCAGCCTGAGCCTCAACAGACAATGGAACGTGAACAGCCATCTGGTCACCGTCGAAGTCGGCATTGTATGCTGTACAAACCAATGGATGTAGCTTTATCGCCTTACCTTCTACAAGTACTGGCTCGAATGCCTGAATACCAAGTCTATGTAGAGTAGGGGCACGGTTAAGTAGAACTGGATGGCTCTTAATAACCTCTTCCAACACATCCCATACCTCTGGCTTTACCTTTTCTACAATAGTTTTTGCACTCTTGATATTGTGTGCATATCCTTTTTCTACCAATTTATCCATAACAAATGGCTTGAATAGCTCCAATGCCATTTTCTTTGGAAGACCACACTGATAGAATTTAAGCTCTGGTCCAACTACGATAACAGAACGACCTGAATAGTCAACTCTCTTACCTAGCAAGTTCTGTCTGAAACGTCCTTGCTTACCTTTTAGCATATCTGATAAAGATTTAAGTGGTCTGTTTCCAGGACCAGTTACCGGTCTACCACGTCTACCATTATCTATCAATGCATCAACAGCTTCTTGAAGCATTCTCTTTTCATTTCTTACGATGATTTCTGGAGCACCCAATTCAAGAAGTCTTTTCAATCTATTATTTCTATTGATTACTCTTCTGTACAAGTCATTCAAATCAGAAGTCGCAAATCTACCACCATCAAGCTGAACCATAGGTCTTAGATCTGGAGGTATTACCGGAATAGCTTCAAGAATCATCCATTCTGGTTTATTTCCTGACTTTTTGAAAGCCTCAACTACTTCAAGACGTCTGATTGTTCTCACTCTCTTCTGTCCAGTAGCATCCTTCAAATCAGCTCTCAATTCAACAGATTGAGCTTCAAGATCGATATCCTCCAAAAGCTTCTTCACTGCTTCTGCACCGATACCCACTTCAAACTCATATCCATATTTTTCCAAAGCATTTCTGTACTCTCTTTCAGTCAAAACCTGCTTGTACGCCAATCCAGTTTCTCCTGGATTAGTTACAACATAAGAAGCAAAGTATAATACTTTTTCAAGTGATCTAGGTGACATATCTAGCAGCAATCCCATCCTAGATGGTATTCCCTTAAAATACCAAATATGAGACATTGGAGCTGCCAATTCTATATGACCCATTCTCTCTCTTCTTACCTTTGACTTAGTTACTTCAACACCACATCTATCACAAACTACGCCTTTATATCTGACACGTCTGTACTTCCCACAATGACACTCCCAGTCCTTCGTAGGTCCGAAAATTCTTTCACAGAACAAACCGTCTTTTTCTGGCTTTAAAGTTCTATAATTTATTGTTTCTGGTTTCTTTACTTCTCCTCTTGACCACTGTCTAATTCTCTCTGGAGAAGCCAAACCTATCTTTATCGACTCAAAATTGTTTAATTCAAACAAGGAGTTCTCTCCTTTCTTTCGATACATATATTATTAAAATTTATTTTTCAACCCTTTGCCTATTTACTTACCTGATAATTAAAATTCTTCATCATAGTCGTCATAATCATCTTCTATGAATTCGTCCATTTCCTCGTCCATACCATTGTCGATTTCCTCATCATTGAACATATCGTCTTCGTTTTCGTCAAATTCATCAACATCGACCTCTTCAATCATATGAGTATCTCCAATATCATCTGGTATTACGCTTTCTATTTTAAATTCTTCAAGTCCTTCTTCATCTACAGATTCCTTGATATCTATAGCCAAACCATCTTGGTCTAACGCACTGACATCCAAGCATAATGACTGTAGCTCTTTCATAAGAACTCTAAATGATTCTGGCATACCTGGTTCAGGAATATTTTCTCCCTTAACTATCGCTTCATAAGTTTCAACTCTACCCTTAACGTCATCTGACTTAACTGTCAGTATTTCCTGAAGGATGTGAGAAGCACCATAAGCCTCCAATGCCCAAACTTCCATTTCACCGAATCTCTGACCACCAAACTGAGCCTTACCACCAAGTGGCTGCTGAGTTACTAGAGAATATGGTCCCGTACTTCTTGCGTGTAGCTTGTCATCAACCAAGTGATGCAATTTCAAGTAGTACATATATCCAACAGTGATTCTATTGTCGAAAGTTTCACCTGTACGACCATCGAACAGCTGCAACTTACCATCTCTTGGATATCCTGCAGACTCAAGGGCATCCATTATGTCATATTCATTCGCTCCATCAAATACCGAAGTAGCAACATACCAGCCTAATTTCTTGGCAGCCAATCCAAGATGAACCTCAAGAACCTGACCGATATTCATACGAGAAGGTATACCCTGTGGATTAAGAACTATATCCATAGGAGTTCCATCTTCCATAAACGGCATATCTTCCTCAGGTAATACTCTTGAGATAACCCCCTTATTACCATGACGACCAGCCATCTTGTCTCCTACTTTAATCTTTCTTTTCTTTGCTATATAGCATCTTACAAGCTCGTTTACACCCGGAGATAAATCATCTCCATTATCTCTAGTAAATATCTTGATGTCAACTATGATACCAGACTCACCATGAGGAACTTTAAGCGATGTATCTCTAACCTCTCTGGCTTTTTCACCAAATATGGCTCTCAACAATCTTTCTTCGGCAGTAAGCTCTGTTTCACCCTTTGGAGTAACCTTACCTACCAATATATCTCCAGAATCTACTTCCGCACCTATTCTAATAATTCCTCTTTCGTCCAAATTCTTTATTGCATTTTCACCGACATTTGGTATGTCTCTTGTGATTTCTTCTGGACCAAGTTTTGTATCTCTGGCTTCACATTCATATTCCTCGATATGAATTGTAGATAATCTATCTTCCTTTATCAATCTCTCGTTGATCAAAACGGCATCTTCGTAGTTATAACCTTCCCAAGTCATAAATGCGATCAAACAGTTTCTACCAAGTGCTATTTCACCAAGATCAGTTGCCGGACCATCTGCAATTACATCTCCAGCTTCAACTCTTTCGCCCTTGCTGACGATAGGAGTTTGATTTATACAAGTACCAGAGTTTGATCTCTTGAACTTTAATAGCTTATATCTATCTTTGTCTCCGTTATCCTTCTTGATAATAATCTCATCTGCTGAAACTCTATCAACAATACCGCTATTCTTTGAAACTACAACAGCACCAGAGTCCTTTGCCGCTCTATATTCGATACCAGTACCTATAATAGGTGCTTCTCTTCTAACAAGAGGAACCGCCTGACGCTGCATGTTTGATCCCATCAACGCTCTGTTGGCATCGTCGTTTTCAAGGAAAGGAATCATAGCTGTCGCAACGGATACAACCTGCTTAGGCGATATATCCATGTAGTCAACTCTATCTTCTGAAACCAATTCAACAGCACCAAGAACAGTTCTACAGATTACTCTGTTGTTTACAAACTTACCATTTTCATCAAGTGGTTCATTTGCCTGTGCTCTAACATAAAGATCTTCTTCATCTGCTGTCAAATAATGAATTTCATCAGTAACCACCTTGTTTACTTTGTCATATTTTCTATATGGAGATTCAATGAATCCATATTCATTTATCTTTGCATAAGTTGACAGTGAGTTTATCAAACCTATATTTGGACCTTCTGGCGTTTCTATCGGACACATTCTTCCATAGTGTGAATGATGAACGTCACGAACCTCGAATCCAGCTCTTTCTCTTGACAAACCACCTGGTCCAAGAGCAGAAAGTCTTCTCTTATGTGTCAATTCTGACAACGGGTTAGTCTGATCCATGAACTGTGAAAGCTGTGAGCTACCGAAGAATTCTTTGATAGCAGCAGAAACAGGTCTAATGTTTACAAGAGCTTGAGGAGTAATAGTATCCATGTCCTGAACAGTCATTCTTTCCTTTATCACTCTTTCCATTCTTGAAAAACCAATTCTAACCTGATTTTGCAATAATTCACCAACACATCTGATTCTTCTGTTTCCAAGATGGTCGATATCGTCAACGTTACCAACTCTATCCTTACCGTCTATCACATAGAACAAACCAAATTCATAGCTTATAGATGCTATTATATCATCAAGAAGTATGTGCTTTGGAATCAACGTCTTTATATTCGTCTTTATTACTTCTCTTATTTCATCTTCTGTTTCATATCCTTCAAGTATTTCTTTTAGAGTAGGATAGTGAACATCTTCTTTTATTCCCAAATCAGAAATATCAAAATCCACATGAGATTGAATATCTACGAAGTTGTTTCCGATGACCTTGATTTCTCTTTCATCATCTATCTTTATCCAAGCATGATTAATACCTGAATTCTGTATCTCTCTTGCAACATCTAGAGTAATCTTATCTCCAGCCTTTACAAAAACTTCTCCTGTTTCTGTATTCACAATATCTCTAGATGCTATTTTATCCATTATTCTATAGCGTAGAGCCAATTTCTTATTGAATTTGTATCTACCGACCTTAGCAAGGTCATATCTCTTGTGATCAAAGAACAATGAGTTTAGTAAAGATGAAGCACTCTCAACAGTTGGAGGCTCACCTGGTCTTAGCTTTTTATATATTTCAATCAAGCCTTCATCTACATTTGTAGTGTTATCTTTTTCAAGAGTCAATCTCAATCTTTCATCATTACCTAATAGCTCAAGAATCTCTGCATCAGAACCAATTCCCAAAGCTCTTAGTAATACTGTAACTGGTTGTTTTCTTGTCCTATCAACTCTTACAGAAATAATTCCTGATGAATCAGTTTCATATTCCAACCAAGCCCCTCTATTTGGGATTACAGTAGAAGATATCAATCTATTACCTGTTTTATCTCTTTCCTCTGAATAGTAAACACCCGGAGATCTAACCAACTGAGAAACGATAACTCTCTCAGCACCGTTTATGATAAATGTTCCTCTATCAGTCATTAGAGGGAAATCTCCCATAAACACTTCCTGTTCCTTTATTTCTCCAGTTTCCTTATTGATAAGTCTAACCTTGACTTTCAAAGGTGCACAGTAAGTTGTATCCCTTTCTTTACACTCTTCAATGTCATACTTTGGCTTTTCATCAAGTGAGTAATCAACAAACTCCAAAATCAAATTACCTGTGTAATCTTCTATCGGAGAAATGTCTGTAAATACTTCCTTTAGCCCTTCTTTTAAAAACCACTCGTAAGAATCCACTTGGATCTCTATAAGATTTGGTACGTCGGCTATTTCCTTTATTTTGGAAAAGCTCATTCTTTCCCTTTTTCCAATCGTGACTGGATGTGGTATCACTACTTTCACCTCACTAAATTAAATTTATTGCATTTGTTAATTTATGAGTTATACAGTAAAAAATCCACCTCGCTAATGTAATTAAATGCAACAGAAATTTACCCTCGCAAGCCCACTTTATTTACTGTAAATTTTTAACAAAATATCTGTCTTTATTGTCATTTATCACATATAATCACATAAATTAATTAAATGACATACAGAATTAACCATAAAAAAGTTAATAGAAATCGTAACTGTGATTTTTTGTTAACATTAAAAAAATGCACAATTACTCACTATAAAGCAGTATAATATTTTATCACATTATTGCTCTAATTTCAAGATTTTTCAAGTTTTTTATAAAAAAATTCCTGCTAGATTTTTCTCAACAGGAATTTTACATTAATTTATCAATATTTGTTTTAATTTATTAATATTTTTTCAAAAAAGTTTAAGCAAAAACCTAACGTTTTATGTTTATATCCATCTCAAGAACTCCACTAAATGGATCTCTTTCAAAATCATCAATCTTAAAGTCTATACATATTGTTTTTTTCTATCAAAATATCTGGAAATATCTTGATCAGATACTTAAATCAAACAGTATCCTGTCCGTATTATCTTTTCAATAAAAAAGCTATATACCTAATATGAATAAATCAATATATCAAGTACGAAAGCATCTACTCATAAGAAGATATAAATATTTTCCCCAATGCCTTTGCACCCACAATTACTATATTTCCATCCAGCGATTTAAGGCACATATTATTATCAAAATTATCAACATCTTCAACCTCGAACACATCTCCCAATTTTATATTTTTTCTATCCATATATTCGAGTAGATCCTTATCATCCGAAAATCTCTCTATTTTGATCATATCACCTTTCTTTATATCATCGATACAGAGAAAGTTCGTTTTTTCATCTCCGCTATTTAAGTAAATCTTTCCTCCATGAGGACAACAAACAGGGCACCCCAAGAACACGTTCAACCTATCCATGAGGTCATCTGAGGTTATGTACTGCAATGATTTGGCTTCATCATGTACATCAACCCACGAATAGTTCAGCTTACTCCTAAGAAAATACTCCCATAATCTATGCTTGGATATTATTTTCTTTGTTTCTTCATACCCAAAATCTGTCAATACTACTACTCCTTTGTCCACCGAAACCAGTCCCTCTAGTTTCATTTTTTTTATCATATCAGTAACAGATGGCGGAGAAATACCCAACTTCTCACTTATCAGTTTATTCGTTGCAATATCCTCAGTTTCATTAATCTCAAAAATAGCCACCATATAATCTTGCCAACTCGCATTCATTAGAATACCTCCTGTTTATCTAGCTTGTAATGCTTTTGTAAAAAATCGTATCTTTTTATTCCCTCATCAGTCAATTTATATTCATCATCACTTATGTATATTATACCATTATCTATAAGATATCTAGTTGTATCCTTTAGTTCTTTTTTGCTCCACACTAAATGGTTGTGTATGTTGGATACCCCATTCTCAGAAACACTTGTTCCATCACCCAAGTGATTCCCAATATGTATAACAAACATATCACATCTCACTCTCGACAGTATTTTTTTATTTCTCATATAATTAAACAATATACCTTTCTTGTTCAACACAACTACGATAATAAATATCATCATACCTACAAAAGCACACATTCCAGTCAATGATGAGTTTAAATAAATGGCTAAAACAGTTCCTATTGTACAATTTATTATAGAAAATATCACACTGAAAATTAGCATTCCTTTTAAATCCTTCGATACTATATAAGAGGTTGCCGCTGGTGTTATAAAAAACGACAAAACTAGAATACTTCCCACCGAATCAAATGCCATAACAGCCGTCAGCGATGTCAAAGTCATAAACCCGTAAAAGATTATACCGATTGGTATTCCCAATAAAATAGCATACTCTTCGTCAAAGCTAGAAATTTTTAACGGTTTGTAGAATATCAATATAAAGATAATATTTATAATTGTGATAATCAACATTTTTATAAACCCTGTTGGAAGCATAATTCCTCCTATTTCCACTGTATCAAGCGACGTAAATATCACCTCTCCCATTAATACTACATCGGTATCAATATGAACATTCCTTGCATACCTACTTATCAAAACCACAGCAAGTGAAAAAAACATCGGAAAAACAACACCAATTGCATCACTTCTTGCAACTCTTCTGCTTTTTCCAATCAGTTCGATAACAGCCACAGTAATAACTCCAAATATTGCTGCACCCACTAATAGCCACATTGAGCCAATGTCCTGAGTTATAAAGAATGCAATCACAATTCCCAATAACACTGAATGTGCAATTGCATCTGCTATCATGGACATATCCCTCAAAACTAGGAAAACACCTAGTAAGCTACAACAAATCGACGTTATCAGTAACACCAAATACGAATCTATCATCTTTCATTCTCCAATCTATATCTACCTCTCAAGACGCCATATTTCCCGACAACCATCGAAATCAATGTTATAGTTCCCATTATCAAAATTATTGTCGGACCTGTACTCAACCCATTGTATATGGAACTAAAATATGCGCCAACAATTGCTGAAATACCTGCTACAAACGAAGAAATCACCAATACAACACCAAATTTCTTACTCCAGTGATTCGCTGCCACACATGGCAATATAAGAAATGAGCTTATCAATATCGATCCCACCGCCTTTAATCCTACACTTACAAGTGCGATTGTCATCAACAGCAAAATCGAATCGACTAGCTTTGTGTTTACTCCTATAGTCTTTGCAAACTCTCTATCAAATATCACAGCAATCAACTGCTTTCTAAACAACACAAACAATGTAATAACAAACAGAGATACTACTATAATAAGCTTTACATCCTTCTCCAACATATATGCCGCCTGACCAAAAATATAATTTTCCAGACCGGACTGAGATGCATTTTGATAGTTAGTATTCCCTTGAATAATACTTTTAAGAACCATTCCCAAGCCAAAGAAGCCTGATAAAAAAATAGCCAAATTTGCATCTAGCCTTACTTTGGAATTTTTTGATGACAATTGAATAAGAAAATAGCTTATCCCACCTGTAACCATAGCCCCAATGAAGAGCATAAATGGCTCTCTTGACTGAAATATCATAAACGCCAGGACTACTCCAGGAAATGTAGAATGTCCAATCGCATCACCTATTAGACTCTGCCCTTTGTACAAATTCAACGCCCCTATTATGGCTGAAGAAATTGCCAAAAATATCGTTCCAACGGATATTACCATAAATGAATAACTTGCTAACACTTCCATATTATTTCCTCCTAGTCATCCACTCCATCGGTGTTACATCCTTGAAAACTTCACTACATAACCCCTGACCTTTTATTACCTTATCTACAACGACCACATGATCAAAGTACTCCATCAAGGTATTCATATCATGATGAACCACTATTACAGTCTTTCCATTTTTTTGGAATTCCTTGAATTTCTCCATTATTATCTGTTCCGTATTTTTATCGACACCAGCCAAGGGCTCATCCATTATATACAGATCCGCATCTTGATTGATTGCTCTTGCTATAAATACTCTCTGTTTTTGACCTCCCGATAGATCTGATATATGTCTATCAGCAAATTTCTCCATTTTCATTTCTCTCAATGAATTCATCGCTTTTTCTCTGTCTGACCTACTGACCCTGTGAATTATGCCTCTGCCAGCATATCTTCCCATCATTACCACGTCAAGCACTGATATTGGAAAATCCCAGTTAACAGATTCTTTCTGCGGTACATAAGCCACCTTATTTCTAATCTCTCGGAACTCCTTTCCCCAGAAATATGTACTTCCTGTTATCGGCTTCATCAAATTTAGCATTCCTTTTAATAGAGTGGATTTGCCTGCACCATTTGGCCCTATTATCGCCGTTATTGATCCGCTTACAAAATCCACATCAACATCCCATATGACAGGTGTATCTGAATACGCCATAGTCATATCTTCAACCTTTACTACAATTTCTCTTTCTGACAAATTATTACTCTCCTCTTCACTATATAGAACAAGTTCTCCTTAGAAAGGAGAACTGTCTACAAATAATATATTTACTTTAAATTATCATGAATCAACTTCACATTGTGTCTATACATATCTATAAATGTGCTTCCATCACTTCCTTTTGGACCAAGTGAATCTGAATAAAGTTCTTTACCTTCACCACTTACTATTTTTACATCATATCCTTTTGACTTTACGATTTCCTGAAGCTTTTTCATTCTCTCAGGGTTTGTTGTACTTTCAGAAAAAATTGCCTTTACCTTATTTTTAACTATAAAGTCTGCAGTTTTCTCAATATCCTTGTTTGCTACCTCAGAGCTTGTGCTCACTCCCTGTGGCGCAACCACCTCTATATCGTACATTCTTGAAAAATAATTGAATGCGTCATGAGGAGTTATTAAAAATCTGTGTTCCTTAGGAATAGCTCCAAGAAGAGTCTTATTTTCCTCATTTAATTTATCAAGCCTCGCCTTGTACTCAGCAGTATTTTTTTCAAATTCTGCCTTGTATTCTGGCAATAAGCTAGACAATTGCATATTCGCTTCGTCTACGGCTTTTTTATACAAATTTAAATCAAACCAAAAGTGAGGGTCTATTACCTCATGACCATCTTCTTCCATCTTTCCTACTTCACTATCGCCAAAGTTCTTTGCAACTGCAGCTCCCTTTTTTTCCAAAACCTCTTGCATCTTCCCTTCAAAATGCAAGCCATGGTATAGTATCAAATCTCCATTTTTTATTTTGTTCAAATCCTCTGGTTTTGCCACATACAAGTGTGGATCCTCGCCTGTAGGTATAATAACATCAACATTGACCTTGTCTTTTGCTATTTGTTCTACCATGTCTCCCAAAAACGATGTTGTGACGACCACATTTTTCTTTCCTGAAGCATCTTTGCTTTCAGATGCTTTGTTGCCACACCCTACTGCAAATACCAAAACCATACAAAATACCATTACTAATGATAAAACCTTTTTCATAATTAGCCTCCCATAATTTTATTTTTTAGTTTAATCTAATAATAACATTTGTTATAACTAAAATCAATACTTTATTGAAAATAATTTTCATTCAATCTTAGATTTATATGATTTTCTAATTCGATATAAATAGCTTGGGTAATCAATTAACAGGCAAAGAAATACAGTAGTATAGTATTTATAACATATATTTATTTCAGATCTTGTTGTGAAGAATAAATAAACAAGAAAAACAAAAATGAGTGAATTAAAAAATACCGATTCTAAGAGTATCTGTAGTAGACATATATTGAATATTATATGCCTCTTTTCCAACTTCATAGATATCGGTATTTTTAATAGTTTATTTTTATGATTTTTAAAATTTCTAATTACTGCATATTTAATGCTACCAGTAGTTTCGTTTACAATACTATACTTCTTCTAAATTATAGTATTGCGAATTTTCACTTTCATTTCTTAATCTTAATTAACGTCAAAGCATTACATAGTACTTCCAAACCTGATATAAACATCTATTCCTGCAATGATACAAGACAATACTATAGCAATGACAACTGCCCATGCATTTGTGCCTCCCAAGGCTCCTATTTTTTCTTTTCTTTCCTCTTCATTCACAATCCCATCACAAGTTTCCACTTTCTTTTTCGCAAATTTATAGTAGATATAATTTGCAAAAAGAGGGAAAACCAACCATATTATAAGGGTTAGTTTTGATATTATTCCATTCTCAATAAAATGCTCCGATTGTAAAATTAAATTTGTCAAAACGAAATAACCTACAGCATACGCATACATTTTTCTGTAGCAAAGCCACATTACTGGGAAAAATAATGCAACCCAATTCCATCCAACCTTTGAGTCTGTATCACTATACTTTTCAAATTTTGGTGCATAGTATTGAGTATTCTTTCCAACAAATAACTCTAGGTCTTCCATTTCCCTCACCCTTGATTTTGGTGTCGGTGTGTTACCTCCATAATAATTTTCGTTGTTCATCCTGATCCCCCCAATCACATTAAAAAAATATTTAATTTTTAAGGCTAATATCCTTACACTCTCATTATATCAAATTTAGCAAATAGCTACAACATTCAGATTTATATATCCTAATCAGTTCCTAATTAGTTACTAAAATATTTATCCAACTTCAAATAGTTACTATAAAATCACTTTTTATATCTTTTATAGTAACTATTTAGGAACTATAAAAGATATTATTCATAAAAGTGTAGCTATATAGGTACTAATATGGTATAATAATAAATGGTAGGAAAATAAATATAAATTTCAATAAATATAAAAATAGAATATGCTAATCGTAATGAAAAAGTTAAATGAAAAGATTAAGCAAAATATTTTTACAGAAAGAGAGCGCTATGACAAAAGAAACAATTGAAAACGAAATCGAAAGCATGGAAACAGAAAAAGAAGAAGAAAAAACAGAAGAAAAAACAGAAAAAGAAGTAAAAACGTCTAAAAATCGAAAAGAAAATACAAAAAAGAGGGAGGAAGAAAAAATGGACACACAAATAATAGGATTAGATATCGGTAGAGGCTATGTAAAAGGCTACTCACTATATAATGACAATGAATACACTTGCCTGTTTAAAAGCGTTTATGGCGACGGAAGAAATATATCATTGGAGGACTACAAAGAATCACCAATATACATAGAAATAGACGGAGCAGAATATTTTGTAGGCTCTCTATCAGAAAAGGAAAGCATGAAGTGCATTAGAAACGCCGGAGACAGCAAGACATCACCGGTTGTAAGAATTTTAATAACAGCAGCATTAAGTGAAATAGCAGTCTCAGATAACGTATCACTGGTTATTGGAGTCCCATACAAAATATTCAAAAAAAGTACATTAAAGGAAATACAAAAAGAATATAGAGATACAACAATTGTAGTAAAAAACAAGATAAACAACAGTGTAAAGACAATAAAAATAGAAAGCGTCAATATATTTAGAGAAGCAGATGCTGCCTTAATATTTGCGATGAACAACAGAATAAACGAAGATAAGCCAGTTGGCATGGTAAACGTAGGCTTTAGAACAACAGAGTTAAGCTACTTCGACAAGGGGTTTAAATTTAACGACAAATTGAGTACGACAATAGAATCAGGAAATCAAAATGCGCTAAAAATAGTTCAAAAGAAGCTTGTAGACAGCGGTATAACAAAAAGTCTACCAGAAATCGATTCATCTGATGATTATGATGAATACAAGGAATTGGCATACAAGCTAACTTCAGACGATACAAATGAAATCATTGAAGAAACATGGAATAACCTAGACGAGATGGATATCTACGTATCTGGTGGAACAGCTCTAAATCTAGAATTAGACGAAAAATATAAAAAGGTTGAAAACAGCCAAATGGCAACATCTATAGGATTATTCGAGGTTGGTGTGAAGCTTGAAAAATAACAGAATTAGACTTACATCTTATATAGGACCAGACTTGGATGAGCTATTACAGGTCTACATGGACGAAAACAACATTCCGACAAAAAGTCAGGCACTAGAGAGAATATTGATAGAATTCAAATATATGAAGCAAGAAATTGAATTTTTAAGAGCGATTATCTCAGGTAGAAGCTATGAAATAGATGCTCCTAAAAGCCCTGTAAACGCCTCTAAAAACGATTTTGTGGTCATTGATAAGGTAAAGAACAGTATAGACGAAATTTTTTCTAATATGCCCGATTAAAGGCTCAAAAAGCTCGCAGTTTTGATTATAATATAATCGAACCTGCGAGCTTTTAAAATATAAAGTATTCAAAACAAAAATTAATCATTTACACTAAGAATAGACGAATCTGTGTTAAAGGTATTAATATTATTCAAAAACAACACATCAGTCAATTCATTATTCTGAATCACATCCTGCAAGCTTCCAGTAAAGTATCTCAGATCGACAACGGTAATTTCAGAAAAATTATTCACAAGAAACGGCAACATTGCATTAGCATAGGAATCTTTAACAACAAGCAACTTCCTCTTGGTATCAATATTTGTCCTAATCTTAATCTGTGTATGATTACCACCTGTAAATACTTCATATGGATCTCTTCCTTGAAGCTTTGAAACATCATATAAGGTTGGAACTTTCTTCAAATCATCATAGTATTTTACCAATACAGGCTTGTCTTCATTTTTATTTAAATAAAGATACAGCTCATCGGGAAATCCTATTTCAGCTCCATTTTTGTAGTATAGACTACCTTTGAAGCTATCCGAAGCCAAATTTCTTTCCAGCATATTCTCATTTATAGGCTCAAGATTCAATGCCTTACAGTATTCAACATAAGCAAGATACGCACCGTCAGTCGTCCAATGATGATCCGTCTTAAAATACAAATCAATATTGTTCTTATTCTTTTCAAAAACATCGAATAACTCTACAACCTTAATTTTTGAATCCAAATTCTTTTTAACAAAATTGACATATTCCTTCTGCGAATTATTAGGATTGCTTTTCGGCAACAAATTACTATATATCTCAACCTTGTTTGGAACAAGCATCATCGAAACCTTTAAGCCTGTATTATTGTTTGTAAACTTATTTATTTCAGAGAGCTTGGACAAAGTAGAATTATCATCACTCCTTTTAAAACCCTCCATCAAATAATCGTTCTTAGCAATATAAACGCCATTTATTTCTTTTTTTCCAGTCATTAGGTCAAACTTTGCCTTTATCTTTATCAATCCATCTCTATTTATAAATTGGTCAGACAAAAACTTTGTGTATTCACTGGCGAACTTACCATCAAGAAGTCTTGACAACGACATACTCGGACGTTGCTGAAGCTCTCTATTCTCAGCGACAGAAGTTTTTGAGGTCGGTGTTATTATATTTAAAAACATCACTACGAATAACAATACCACAAAACCAACAGACAAGACCCTAAAGAATTTAAAATCAAGTGCGTCTTTTCTACTCTTTGAAATATATCTTTCCTTATCACCTCCGGCAAATACAAATCCTAAGAATATTGAGATGAAATAAATAACCGGATACAGTAGATTAGTACCTCTCTTTTTCCTTTTCTTAGCCTTTTTTGGTTTTTTTACACTCGCCGTCTTCACGTTTTGAGCTTTAACATTGCTTTTTTTCGTAGAATTTAGCTCAGCTCTTTTATTTCTCGAATAAATACCATCTATATCGTTCTTACTACCCTTACCAACATAAGGATTTCTATAATTGCTATTTTTAGAACCAGAGTTCTTAATCTTCTTTGTGCTATTTTTACCAAGACTCTGCTTTGGAGAGCTTGTCACAGAAGCTTTCTTCTGAGTCCTCTGATTTGTCGCTAGAGGAGTTTTCGCTTTTTTTGCACTTGTAGATGCTTTTTTTGGACTAACTTTTGGCTTTGCACTACTACTAGATTTCGCAATAGACTTAGACTTTGGATTGCTATTAGAGTTTGGATTTGCTTTAGACTTCACATTACCCTTCGTCTTAGCTCCTGCTCTAGTCTTAACATTGCCATTACTAGATCTTTGACTCTTTCTAGGTTGATCCAATCCAAGATTTTTCTTTAGATATTCAGGCATTACAGGTTCATATTTATTATCTTTTTTCATCTAATCACCTCCACCTAAAATTTAAAGTATAAAAATGGACTGTAGCTTTCGCCAACCAGAGATGCCACAGACAACACAATTATGACAATATAGAAGATGGATACAAAGAAATACCCATTTCTTCCAAATCTGTGTTTAACATTGTCAATCAGCTTCAAAGCGAAAGGAGTCGAGCCTATAATAGCAGGAACAATGATTTTCCAGTTAGTTCTCAACAAGTAAATAGCTGTACTGTCAACAACTCCATTTGCTCCGAGAACAAATAAATTAGAGTAGAACTTTAGAATTTGTGTGACACTCTGAAAATCGAACAATACCCATCCAAATACTACGATAAGCAGGCAGTAAACAGTTTTTATCTTTGATCCAAGCTTACTCATAACATTGGCTAAAACAGTCTTTTCCAAATAAATAATTATTCCAAAATAAAGTCCCCAAATAATAAAATTCCAATTGGCACCATGCCACAAGCCCGTAACCATCCATACAACAAATATATTTCTAAATTGCATCGCAGGCGAACACTTGCTTCCGCCAAGCGGAAAATAAATATATCTTTTAAACCAGTTTCCAAGAGAAATGTGCCATCTTCTCCAAAATTCGGTAGCACTCTTAGAAATATAAGGATAGTTAAAGTTTTCTTCCCACTTGAAACCCAACATATATCCCACACCTATAGCCATGTCTGAATACCCGCTAAAGTCAAAGTATATCTGTAGGGTAAATGCAACAATACCAATCCAAGCAGTCAACGAAGACATTTCTAAATTTGGCATACCCTTTACCTGAGCCCAAATCAAAGCCATATTGTTAGCGATAAGAACCTTCTTTCCAAGCCCAAAAATAAATTTTTCGACTCCGAATCCGAATTTATCAACGGATAACTTTCTAGCTACTAATTCTTTCTCCATATCGGCATATTGCACTATAGGTCCAGCACCGATTTGAGGGAATATAGTCACGTAAAGCGCAAAATCCAAAAAGCTCTTTTGTGGCTTTGTACGCCTAGTGTAAACATCCGCAATATACGAAATTATCTTAAAGGTATAGAACGAAATACCAAAAGGCAAAGGCAAATCAATAATGCTCAAGCTCGTTCTGAAAATTGCATTTACATTATCGATCAAAAATCCGTAGTATTTGTAAAACGCTAGTATCGCAACATTCAGCACAATCAAGCATACCATATAGAACTTCGCTTCTTCACGCCTATTCTTAATCGCATACATTCTATTGACACCAAACCATGTAATCGCAACGGAAAACAGGATTAATATCAAATATCTCGGATCGCCCCAGCTATAGAAAAACAAGCTCAGCAACAATAAAACATTATTCTTGACCTTCTTTGGCGAAATCGTATGAATAGCTATCGCAATCGGGAAAAATAAGAATAAATATATCAAACTAGTAAAACTCAAATCCATCCCTCCTTACTTGTAGCTATTACTAATGGCATCATACACTACATTTAAATCCTTGTAAGAAATAAAGTAGATGTACTGCCCCTTTTCAACGAGATCTGCCTTCTTCAAAATCTCATATTGTGCAGGAGCATAATTTTTAAAACTACTAGACTGTGCATCTATTCTCTTTTGAATCCTATTTACATAATCACTCGTGTCGCCCTTGACCTTAAGAATCAATATTTCATTAGCTTCCATATTGCTCTTAGGAGCGAACAGAGCATAATTATCCACTTCTAATTTATTGATACCATACATCTTCTTTAAGTCGATATCATTACCTTTTACAAAATTTGCCATATCGACACGCTTTTCGATATTTGAACTAAGCTTCGTAAAATCCAAATTCTTGACTTTCACGAACTGATAAGCCAACACAAATGCAAAAAAGACTATCAAAGCAAGTATCGTATACTTTTTTTTGTAAATAGAACTGGTCTTTAGAGGTTTTCTGACCATTTCACTGATCACTTTTTTCCCTCTCCTTTTCGACTCTATGTCCTCGCTCTTTATAGTTCTCAGACGAGCCGTTTGCTCCAGATTAATGTCCTTAAAGACGTCTTTATTGCTATCTACTTCAGTGCTTTCTACCTTCACTGAATCTTTTTTCACTGAATCCTTCAATTTATCATCGATGCTCGGTGTATTTTTTTCGTTATCTTTTTCCAATTAAACACACCTCCTAAATATTCTCACTCAAGAAATACAGCCAGTTTTTATAAAACTCATATTTGAAATGAACACCGTCCTGTTCAAATAAGCTGTCCGAAGTTACCAATCCATCAGAAGACAAAAATTTCGCACCAGTTATACTCGCAACCTGCTTTGTCTTTTGCGTTAGTAGCTTTACATTTTCATTGTTTATCCTAGAATCTTTATTGACAGTTTTTGCCTCATTTACTGGAAGAGGCGCTTGAAGGTATATTGTTGAACTCGGAGACACTTTCTTTATCTCATTTATCAATTTTACATACTCCTCCTTGTACTTTTCAGGAGAATATGCATTGATATCATTGGCTCCATATAGAACCACAATTTCCTTAGGCTTTAAATTCTTAATTTCACTCAAATGCTTATTCGCCTGATTGACATGTTCACCCTTTTGAGCCAAAACACTTGAAGGATTAAGAATATTTGCCTCTCTTAAATACTCAGTAATAGAGTCTCCCAAGAATACAACATCTTCAAACCTACTCTTCGCTTTATTCATATCAAATTTTACTATGGATGTATCTTTATTGACCTTATTAATTTCAGCCTCTACCTCATCGATATTTTGAGATTCTTGCTTTTTTAGAAAATTAATAGTCCACTGAATTTTCTCATTTTTAGTCTGAGATGAATCAGCAGCAAAAATACCATTTCCAACCATAGCAACACCTAATACGAGAGTGGTTACAGATAAAATTATGTTCGGTTTTTTCATATGTATATCCTCTCAAAAAATATTTTTACCTATGCATACATTACATCAGTACAGATATACTACATCAGTACAGATGCTTTTGACATAAAAGTCTCTATCATATAGATTATATCACAAATACAATTATAAAAACTCACTTTTTTTCAACAATATTAAAACTAAATGAACCTCATCATTAAATCTAAATAAACACCTTCATTTAAATTAAAATAAGACTTTTAATAAATACCTCATAAACATATCGGAATCTAAGACACAACACATACAATTTCAGAATAATCAAGGCTTTTTTCAATGTTATCTACTAGCTTCCCGCTATTCCTATCAACTCGATAAATATCCACGTAATCATCGTCCTGAAACCCTACGATCAACAAAGTTCCATCAGCATTAAAGTTAAAATCTCTAGGTATCCTTCCCCTTGTCATTAATGACTGAACGAATTCCAGCCCTCCATCATCCAACACAGCATATACCGAAATACTATTATAGCCTCTATTGGAAACATATATAAATCTACCATCGTTAGACAACCTAATTGCAGATGATGAATTTGCTCCTTTAAAGCCATCAGGAACTGTTTTTATCCTATCTATGAGCAACATTTCCCCATTCGCACTATCAAAGCTTAAAATGTCAATATGAAAGTCAAGTTCTCCAAGTAAATACGCAAAGCTTCCATCTTTACTGAAAACTATGTGTCTTGGCCCCATGCCATTCAAGGACTTGTTAACACCCACTAGTCTAAAATCTTCATCAACTCTATAAATATACACCTCATCCATCCCTAGATTTACCACGATCAAGAACTTATTAGATGGATCTAATATTGCCATATGACACCTTGATATCGGCATCTCATATTGAAATGTTTTGAATAGATGTATACTTTCGTTCTCGACCTTGAATATGTCCAATCTTCCAAGATGGTAATTGCTAGAATACAATAGGCTTCTTTCATCATCAAAATATATATGGCAAGGAGCTTTACCAAAGCCAGTGAAACTGTCAATCTCAATATATTTTTCCAAATCGCTGTCCGTATCCAGCTTGTAATATACCACACCGCCACCATCTCTTGAGCTAATAGAGAACATTTTTTTTCTGTCTATCGAAAAACAGATGTACGTCGGATTTTCCTCAGCGACAGACCAAATTTCATCAACAGAAATACCCTCGTGACAATCGAGCTTCACACAATGAATACCGGTATTACTCTTTTTTGTATAACCACTTAAATAGATTTTTTCACTCATACTTAATACCTCAGTTAAAATAAACAATAATAAAAAAAGAGTCGCCCGACCCAAATGATACAGACAACCCCCTGATAGCTTTATTATAAATATAGTTAATTAAGAAAATTAATTACTTAACTTCTACAGATGCTCCTGCAGCTTCTAATTTTTCCTTAATCTGTTCAGCTTCTTCCTTAGATACGCCTTCCTTAATTGTCTTAGGAGCGTTATCAACTAATTCCTTAGCTTCCTTTAATCCAAGACCAGTTATACCTCTAACTTCCTTGATTACTCCAACCTTTGAAGCACCAGCTGAAGCAAGAACTACATCAAATTCAGTCTTTTCTTCTGCAGCAGCACCGCCAGCAGCAGCACCACCAGCTACCATTACTGGAGCAGATGCAGATACACCGAATTTTTCTTCTGCAGCTTTAACTAATTCATTTAATTCTAAAACTTTCATATTTTCTATAGCTTCTAAAATCTGTTCTATTGTCATTTTTTTGCACCTCCGTGTTAATATTCAAAAATTATTTTTTACATGACCAAGATCATTTCTGACCTCAAATAGCATCAACTAAGCTTCAGTAGCTTCGTCCTGCTTTTTCGCAATAGCATCCAATAAGTAAACAAAGTTTGACATTGGAGCTTTAAGACTTCCAAGAAGTTTGGCGATAAGTTCTTCTCTTGATGGTATTTCAGCAAGAGCAACTATCTTCTCTTCATTATAGAATTCACCTTCAACTACACCCATTTTAAGAGTAATCTTCTTTGGGTTCTTGTCCATGAATTTCTTAAGAATTCTAGCTGGAGCAACTGGATCTTCATATCCAAAAGCAATAGCATTAGGACCAACCAATAGTTCGTCATTAAAGTTAGCAAAAGCATCTCCTTCAATTGAACTAGCAGCACGTCTTACTAGAGTATTCTTGTAAACCTTGTAATCCACACCAGCTTCTCTCATCTGACTTCTCAATTCTGTAACCTGTTCAACTGTTAATCCCTTGTAATCAACAACTATAACAGATGCAGCTTTTTCAAGCTTTTCAGCTATTTCAGATACAACAGCTGATTTCATTTCAATAGCTTTACTCATCTTTTAGTGCACCTCCTTCACAAAATAAAGTTTAGCACTTACCGTATATAAAAATAACCCCTACTATCAGGTAGACAGCAGGGGTACAAGTATCACGTATATCGCAACCTCGGTGGGAAATTAAGCAATCTGCACCCACTGTCTACGGCAAATCTATTCTTTTTCAACATTGACAATATTATCATATTTGTCAACCTGTGTCAACAGTTAATTAATAAAAGACTTATAATATTTAATTAAAATTATTCTGATATTCTAACTGGATTAACTCTAACACCAGGTCCCATTGAAGCAGCAACTGTTACGCTCTTCAAATACTGACCCTTTGCAGCTGATGGCTTAGCCTTTACAATAGCTTCCATCAACACTTTGAAGTTATCGAATAATTTTTCTTTTCCAAATGAAGCCTTTCCAATTGGAACGTGAATAATATTAGTCTTGTCCAATCTGTATTCAACCTTACCAGCCTTGATTTCATCAATTGCCTTTGCAACGTCAAATGTTACAGTACCAGACTTAGGGTTTGGCATCAATCCCTTAGGACCCAATACTCTACCTAATCTACCAACTACACCCATCATATCTGGAGTAGCAACTACTATATCAAAATCGAACCAGTTTTCACCCTGAATCTTCTGTACTAATTCTTCAGCACCTACAAAATCTGCTCCTGCAGCTTCTGCTTCCTTAGCCTTTTCACCTTTAGCGAAAACCAAAACTCTCTTAGTTTTACCAGTACCATGTGGTAAAACAACAGCACCTCTAACCTGCTGATCAGCATGTCTTGAGTCAACACCCAACTTGATATGTGCTTCTATAGTTTCATCAAACTTTGCACTTGCAGTATCAACTGTCAATGCAAGAGCTTCTGAAGCGTCATAATATACACTTCTATCTACTTTTGCGAACGCTTCTGCGTATCTCTTACCTTTTCTTGCCATTTTAAAATCCTCCTTGTGGTAATACGGTAATAACCTCCCACTAATCAAGGCAATGCCTTGCATAGCGAATAAAACTTTTAATATTGATCTAATTGTTGTAAATCGTTAATTAGTCAATTACTTCTACACCCATACTTCTTGCAGTACCTGCGATCATTCTCATTGCAGATTCTACTGAAGCAGCATTTAAGTCATTCATCTTCAATTCAGCTATTTCTCTAACCTGTGCCTGAGTTATCTTACCAACCTTCTTCTTGTTTGGCTCTCCTGAACCTGACTGTAGGTTGATAGCCTTCTTAATAAGAACAGCAGCTGGTGGAGTCTTAGTGATAAAACTGAAAGATCTATCCTGGTAAACACTGATAACTACTGGTATCAACATACCTGCTTGATCTGCAGTCTTAGCATTGAATTCCTTTGTGAACGCCATAATATTAACACCGTGCTGACCAAGTGCTGGACCAACTGGTGGAGCTGGAGTAGCCTTTCCTGCAGGTATCTGTAATTTTATCTGTCCAATAATTTTTTTAGCCATTTTATTGCACCTCCTTATACTTTTTCTATATTTTCAAGCCCTAATGTTACAAGAGCTTTTCTACCAAATGCATTAACATAGACTTTTACTTCTTTTTTCTCGATATTTACATCTTCAACTTCGCCGATATTATCGACAAAAGCACCACTAATTACTTTTACTGTATCGCCTGGATTCAAATCTATTTCACCACTGACAATCTTTGATGTTGGCAACTCTATTCCCATCGCCTTTACTTCATCAACTGTCAATGCAACAGGCTTTGAACCTGGACCCACAAAACCAGTAACACCCTTGGTATTTCTAACAATATACCAAGATTCATCTGTCATCTCCATTTTTATGATTACATAACTAGGAAATATTTTTCTCTGACTAACTTTTTCTTTACCAGTTTTTGTAGTAGTCACAACATCTTCAGTCGGAACTATTACCTGTTCAATAATATCTTCCATACCTCTGTTTTTTACAGTATTTTCTATTGTGGTTTTCACCTTGTTTTCATGACCTGAATAAGTATGAACAACGTACCATTTAAGATCTCTGTCTTTTCTGTCGTTTAATTCAACCTCATTAGAACCATCTAGAGTTTTGTATTCTGACATTATGTATTCCTTTCAAACTGGTATAGTTACCCTTTAATCAACAACGCAAGTAGCTGTGATAATCCTGTGTCTACCAACCAAACAAAAAACGTAGCCAAAATTACTACTGCAAGTACAACTGATGTCTTCCTCGCCAACTCGCCTTTTGTAGGCCATGTAACCTGTTTAAGTTCCTTAAAGGTTCCTTTGACGAAACCTACCTTTTCTTCTGATACTTGAACATTTTCTTTAGCCAATAATCTCACATCCTTTGCGCTAAATTACTTTGTTTCCTTATGAGTAGTGTGTTTCTTACAGAACTTGCAATACTTCTGAAGTTCAATTCTGTCAGGATTGTTCTTTTTGTTCTTTGTAGTATTGTAGTTTCTTTGTTTACATTCTGTACATGCTAAAGTTACTTTTACTCTCATCATTACACCTCCAAATTAATATTTTAATATATGATGATATAGCTTCCTGAAAAAATCAAGTAACTATTACCTTCCAAAAGTATTTTAATCACTTAGCAAGTTGTATTTTTACAACTTAAAGAGACGACCTCGCATAGTCGTCCCTAATAAGTTATCATATTTTGTTAAATAAGTCAATATTTTTATATCATTTAGCGTCTACATTTCTGACATTTTTTGCCCTCTTGTTGTAATATATTGATAATCCCAAGAAAGCCAAAGAAATAATACTATAACAATAAATATAGCTCATTGGTTTCAATAGCATAAATGACACTATACTAGCCACTACAAACATAATAACACCATAAATCATTACATTTCTCTTATTGATCCAGTAAGCATAACTCCCCCTTTTAACTTTTCCCATAACGATACCTCCAAAATATATCAATACTACAATTTAATAAAACTAATATAACCCAAATATATTTTTTGCCTTTCTATAAGTATGCACTGCTTTTATCAATATTGAAGCTTCGGACAAAGCACATATTTTATCAGCAACACACACCAACCACGACTCTAAATTTTTGGGTGGTATGACTGTTAAAGGAAACATATGTCTGACAATAATATTTTCTTCAATTTCACCAATTTTGTAATCCTTTTTAGCATTGCTCAATGCTCTGTAGGGATGTGTAAATCCATGAAATTTTGCATCCTTCTCAGAGTCGTGCCAATCATACAAAAAGTAGTCATGCAATAATGCACCTCTAATCATGGCTCGATAATCTACTTCTAAGTTGAATCTCGTGGCAATTTGACAGCTGTATTTAGCCACCTGTATACAATGATCATATGTCGTTGTATCTCCATGCTGTATAAAATCATGAAGCTTTAAAAACTCACCACCAGCTTCAAATTCGTTTAATATCTCATCTATTAATATCTCATAGTTACTCATAATTTAACACCTCTAATACACTACCCCAGACAGACAACATGAATAAAAATCACAAATAGCTTGTCTATCCTTTTACAAAATCCTCACAATCATCTTTCTATCTAATATATATTATGAATACACTAAAAATCAAGTTTTTTTACAAAACTTTACGAATATACATTTTATAAAGATTTACAAGTATGCATTTTATAAAATATTACAAATATACATTTTATAAAATGTTACAAGCTTACAGAATTTAATTCTAAAAGAGATAACCCTCGGCATAAAAACCAAGGGTTATCATTTATCTATCATATTAAGTATTTTATTCATAATCAAATGCATTCGCTTTTGATTATGCGGGTATCAAACATTGCTTTTGCTATTTCTTAGCAATCAAGTCTTTAATCTGATTAAAAGTTGAGTCGTAAACTGTACTAGTTCCACCAATTACAACAGCTCTATTAATCTTTGATTCTTTAGTATATTTTGCGATGCTTGTTGGTACTCTATCCTTGTTTACCAATAATACTGGCGCTTTATTAATTCCAGCGTAAGGACCTGCAACCAATGCGTCTGCAAATACTTCACCACTTGTATAAACACCCAGTGTTGAATCTGGTACCGCTGCCTTTGCAATTATAGCAGATGTTTCATATCTATCTGCTCCACCTAATCTAGATGTCTTCTTTATAACATTTGTTACGTCTTTTTCGACCATTGCAGAAATTGTGTTAGTTTGACCAGCTATTGTTGCTTTTTCTATCTTCCAGTCAGAAATTGCTTTCTTTGTTACTGGTGTTAAGTCATTTTTCTTAGACAATAGTATAGGTGCATTTTCCTTTACTGCAAGAGAAGATATTGAAAGTGCATCTGGGAATGTTTCTCCTGAAGCAATTTCAACCACATCCTTGCTACCATTTGCCCTTACTCTTTCGCCTATTAGTTTTGCAGTGTCATACCTATCCACACCATTGAATCTAGTAACTGATTTACCTTCCTTCTTCAATGTGTCTTCAATAGACTGCGTAACAGAAGATGTTCCTCCGTTGATGTATACCTGAGTAGCTCCCAATCTCTTGATTTCATTCTTTGTTTCCACTGGAATAGAATCAGTATTTGTAAATAGTATTGGTGCTCCTATCTGCACTGAGAACGGTACAGCTGTAAGTACATCTGAGAATTTATCCTTGTTTGCCAATATAACTGCCTTTGTTCCATTTGGATATGATTTCTGGCTTACTTTTACAGCAGTTTCTATTCTGTCATTTCCATCGATTCTTTCAGGCTTATTTGGAACTATTGGATCAGTAGTAGAACCACCACCAGGGTTTACTGGTGTAGAATTCTTCTCCCAAATTGCATATACAGTTAAATCATTATTGACAACAGTTTTACCTGTGAAGTCTGGTGTTTTTGCGTCCTTCTTTGTCGCCCATCCCTTGAATGTATATCCAGACTTAGTTGGATTAGTTGGCATTGACTGGTCAGTTAATGAGTCTTCATCAATACTCTTTCCGTTTTCTACCTTTACAGATTCATATCTATCACTACCGTTTATAAATGTCACAGTACTAGTAGCAGGTTTGTTTACTTTAAAAGTATATGATATTAAGTTCGGTTTATTTGCATCTGCTGTACTATCTCTACCAGATTCACTCTGTTTAGCTGCCATCATATAATACTCTCTGTATATATAATCCCCAGCAACTTTTTTACTCATATCTCTACTCTTTATCACTGCTTCATTTGTGCCATAAGACAAATCATATGCACCATATGAATATCCTATAATTTTCAATTCTTTTTCTAACTCAACAGAATCTGTCATCTTTAAATTAGAAACATTAAGAGAAATACTATCTAAATTGTTGATTATTTCATATATTTTTTTAAGTGATTTTTCAGACTTACTACTATCCTTACGAACGCTAACTACTAAACGTTGACCTTCAACCTTAGGAGTAATATTAAAACCATTTACTCCAGAAATAGAATACTTAGTATTCGAATCGACAATAACACCGCTAGGTAAGTCTAACACAAATACAAGCTCAGTATCTGAATCAGCAAAATCTTTTTTCCAAGCCGAATTCATAGGTGTATCCCATGATTGCTGTGGTGTTCCACCATTATTTGCACTATGAGTCCAAAGCAATATAGCATTCATTGCCTTTTTCATTCTTGAAGTATCAAGACTAAATGTAAGGTTGATGGACTCTCCCTTTGATATGTCTGCAACTTTCTTATCTTGTGTGTCCCCAGATACTGATATATCTCCATAAATATATAAATCATCATCTAAAGGCATATTTTTGTTTATGTCCAATTTAAATGCTTTATATAAATCCATGTTAAACTGTTGCAAAACATCTGAAGTTTCCATTAATCCAGGGTTATCTGCCATCATTTTATATGCAGAAATCAAAGTACCAAGATAATCTCCACCACCAACATCCAATAAACCTGTACGGTCGGTTATAATACCAGTATTTCTATAAAGTGACTTATCATCATTGGTTGAAGATTTAATTCCATTAAGCGAACTTTGCTCTGGTGTCATCAAATATTTTGGAATAGGATTGCTGCTTTTATACTCCAGCTCAGCCCAATAATTATCTTTTACAAGATCTTTCATTGATTCTGGCATCCCAGTAAGATTACTTTCTGCAAATACAGTTCCTATTGAAGAAACCGTAAGCAAAAAAGCCATTAGTGCCATACTTATTCTATTTTTATTTAAAAATTTTCTCATAATCAATCACCTTAACGAATAACATCTAAGTTTAATTTAGTAGCTGTAATATCAACAATCTTTTGCTCCCAGAATAGAACCTTTTTATAAAGTTCACATTTACCATCAGAGGAAATAGTTCCTAAATTGCTGACTGATGAGTCCTTAATTTCAACTGAATATGGTATGTTGATTGTTATTGAATGTCCTGTTTCCCCTTTCTCTTTTTCATATAATTCAAAAAATCCTTTGTAATCATTCCAGTTTCCAAGATTGAAAGTGAATGTTACAGAGTTATTAGCTGGGTTATATGATTTTTCTATCTTACTAACCATAACTGTATTCTCTGAAAATGTGATTTCATCAGAATTCACTTCAAAATTATTTGGTAAATAAACTGTGAATCTTGCTGTAGGAAATTTCTGACCTTTATCAAACATAACCAAGTGATCCCACTGTTTTCCACCAGTTGATTTCCCCTTAATATCGGCGATATACTTATCATATGCACCCTCAAATAGGTCACTAGCTTCAACACTTCCAGATACTATTCCTTCATAGTAAAGTTTGCCGTCCTTAGTGACTTCACTACCTTCTGATTTAACAGACCTAGACAGGTCAATAACTCCAGTAATCAAACTACTACCCTGTTCATAAGAGCTTGGCACATTATCATTTGCAGCGAACACTTTTGTAGTCCCAGCAATTATTCCAAATACCATTAGTATAGCCACCACTACACTCATAAATTTTTTCATCATTTTACCTCCTAAAAAGTTACAATAAAAATTTTTTCAACATCGCTAAAATACTGTAAATACATACATTTCAATTAAAAACGACATCTTCCTAAGGCTATTATATTCCTCAAATAATTTTTTTGTCAAATCATTAAAACTTATCTTATTGCTGTTCTTTTTTCAATTTTCCCTTGATTTTTATCATTATTTGTCTTAAATCTTACTTTTTGTTAGTACATTGAAATTTATTTTATTAAAACTTAATATTAATAGAATTTATTTAAATATAATATTTTTTGCAACGGATAGAAAACCACTCAGAATCACTGATATCAATATTATTAAAACAAAATGAGACCAGTCTGAAAATCACCTTTCAAACTGGTCTCGAAATAAAATTATACTTTATTTATTTAGCAATATTGTTTATTATTTTTAACATTATTCATTGTAGTGAATTTATATTTCTGCTGTGTATTCTTTTAACCATTCTCTTTCTTCATCAGTTAGATGTGGTCCTATCAATTCAAACACTTTCTTGTGATATGAATTTAACTCAGCCTTATCTTCAGCAGTCAACATATCCGGATTAATAGCATCCTTATCAAATGGAACATAAGTAATAGCTTCAAATTCCATAAACTGTCCATATTCATTCGCAACAGTATTTCTGATTAGCAGCTCATTTTCAAGTCTAATTCCATGTGATCCAGCTATATATATTCCTGGTTCATTAGTTATTATCATACCAGCTTCAAATGGAACCATTTCATTTTTTCTGAATGTCCATCTAAAACCAATTGGTGGTTCGTGTATATTACCTAGATATCCAATACCATGTCCAGTTCCATGATTGTAATTTTGCGCCTTATCCCAGAACGGCTGTCTAGCAAGTATATCAAATACCATGCCTGTGCAACCATATAAGAATTTCGCCTTACCTAACCTTAGGTTAGATTGAAGAACTGTAGTGTAGTCATCTTTCATAAACTGTGGAATTTCTCCCAAAGCAGTTGTTCTAGTAATATCTGTTGAGCCCTGCATATAGTTTCCACCTGTATCTGTCAGGAATAATGTTCCTGTATGAAGATTTACATTTGTTTCCTCTGTTGAAGAGTAATGAACTATTGCTCCATGCTCACCAAATCCTGCTATAGGCTCAAAGCTTGGACAAATAAAATCTCCCTGTTCAGCTCTAAATGCCTCTAATTTATCTGATGCAGATATTTCAGTTTCATTCTGGATTTTACCTTCTTTTACAAGCTGTTTCATCCAGTAGATAAACTTAGTATGAGCCACACCATCCTTAATATGTGCTTCGTATATATTCTTTATTTCAGTTTCGTTTTTGATTGACTTCATCAAGATAGTAGGATTTTCAGCTTTTACGATATTTACTTCTGATGGAATATTCATGTACATTGCATAGTTCAATCTTCCAGCATCAACTAAAACGCTACCTTTCAATGCTTTTACATCCTCATATATATCATTGTATGCTCTCAACTCAACATTGTCTGCATTCAGCTTTGATTTAATTTCATCACTTAGTTTTCTTTCATCAATGTACAGCACTACCTTGTCATTATATACAATTGAATAGCAAAGAAGTAGTGGGAAATATTCAACATCTCTACCTCTGATATTCAATAACCAGCCTGTATCGTCGAGCGTAGTTATGATATGTGAATCTGCTCCTTGCTTTTTCATTTCTTCTCTTACTCTTTGTATCTTACTTGAAGCAGTCTCTCCACTAAACTCTACATCAAGGTAGAAAGCCGGTTCTTCTGATAGAGGTGGTCTATCTTCCCACACTGCATCAACTAAATCCAAGCTGTACTCGATTCTTCCACCCTTTTTCTTAACTATTTCTGCAAGCTCAACGCCTTCTCCAAATGAAACTGATCTACCATCAAACGCTAAAACTCCTCCTTCAGGTAGGTTTTGTTCTATAAATTTGCTAATTGTAGGCACTTCAGGTTGACCCATTTTGAATAATTCGACACCTGATCCTTTCAACTGTTCTTCAGCCTGTAGAAAATATCTACCATCAGTCCAAAGACCAGCCTGACTGTCCATCACAACGGCTGTCCCTGCAGAACCTGTAAAACCTGTGATAAATGCTCTTTCTTTAAAATGTTCTCCGACATACTCACTGTTGTGATAGTCAGCAGTAGGAATCATATAAATATCGATTCCTCTCTCTTTCATCAATTCTCTTAATTTTGAAACTCTGTCAACAACTTTCATAATTACTTGATTAGAAAACCTCCCTAAAATGAATTCTAATCCTACCTCCTTACCGAAAAATCTAAAATTCTAGAATTAATATTTCTTTCAAACCATACAGTCAATTTGTAGATGGCGAAAATTATGTATGATTAGTTGGAATATATCCAAACCAATCTTCATATTAGAATAATTCTTTAAATTCGTCTGTTGCCTTTACCAGACAATCTATCATTTCTGGTTCACCAGAAGAATGTCCACATACCAATGGATAAAGCTTACAGTTATTCAATTTTTTGCTTAGTAAATATGCACCTATATATCTACAGTCCATATCATATCTACCATGTGCAATTATAGTAGGTATATCTTTGATTATATCGGACTCATCAAGAATGTAGTTCATATTTTCTCTAAACATATTGTTCATCCAGAAATGACATTCTATTGTAGCCATTGAAATTGCATAATCCTCGTCACCAAAATCCTCCACTACTTCATCATTTGGATGAAGATTTATTATACTACCTTCCCACATACTCCATGCTCTTGCAGCTTCCACTCTCACTGCTCTATCTTCACTTGTAAGCCTTTTGTAGTAAGCAGTTACCATATCATTTCTTTCTTCTTCAGGAATTATTGAAACATATTTTTCCCACTTATCTGGAAAAATATTAGATGCTCCGCCCTCTTGGTAAATCCAATCAATATCTTCCTGTCTACCTAAGAATATCCCTCTAAGTATCAGTCCAATAACTCTTTGAGGATGCTGTAATGCATAACTCAATGCCAAAGTAGATCCCCAGCTACCACCGAATACAAGCCACTTTTCTATCCCTAACTTTTCTCTAATCATTTCTATATCACAAATTATACTATCTGTATCATTTCCCCTTAGTTCAGCATGTGGTGTACTCTTTCCACTACCTCTTTGATCAAATAATATTATTCTATAAAATTCTGGATCAAAGAACTGACGGCAAGACGGTGCTGTACCACATCCGGGACCTCCATGTAGAAAAACAACTGGTTTTCCATTTGGATTACCAGACTCTTCATAATAGATATTGTGGATATCGTCAACCTTGATAAAATCCGTAAAGTTAGCCTCTATGGCTGGATAAAGCGTTCTTAATTCACTCATAACAAATCTCCTTTTTTTATAGCTTAAAATCGATGCATACGTTTATCCGATTAATGAATAAATTGCTGTATAATCTAGAAATTTACAAATATACATCCTCAATGTGATTATAGCATATCGGCTATGATAATGCCATAAACTATAACTAAAATAATAAATAAACAATCGCAATTATTTTATAAAATCAATTGATTTTATTTAAGTGAATGCTATAATAATATTGAGGGCGAAAAGCGCTTAATTTATACTTATTTTGGAGGGCTTGTTATGAAAGACAATAGAGTGAGTCAGGTTTTAAAGAAGATGGAGGAAAACAATATTCCTCAGATGTTGGTAAGTGATCCACTTGCTATATTTTATTTGACAGGATATTTTCTAAATCCCGGAGAGAGATTATTTTCATTATATCTAAACACTAATGGAAATCACAAATTGTTTGTAAATGCATTATTCCCGATTGAAGAAGATTTGGGTGTTGAAAAGGTTATTTTTACGGATACAGACGACTCTGTGGAAGTCGTATCAAAATATGTAGATAAGTCAGCTACTATCGGTGTTGATAAGAACTGGCCTGCCAGATTTGTTCTTGCATTGATGGAACGTTGCCCAGAAAGCAAATTTGTCAATTCCTCTTTTATAGTTGATACTATGAGAATGTATAAGGATGAAGAAGAAAAAGAATTGATGAGAAAAGTTTCTCTAATGAATGACGAGGCTTGTGAGATAATAATAGGTAGAATAACTGCTGATAAAACTGAGAAGCAAATCGCCAATGAATTGATTCAATTATATGAAGAAATGGGTGCTGAAGGTCTTTCTTTCGATCCGATAATAGGAATGGCTGCAAATGGAGCAAATCCTCATGGAGAACCTGGAGATAGATTACCTAACCCTGGTGATGCCATAATAGTTGATATCGGTTGCAAAAAGAATATGTATTGCTCAGATATGACGAGAACAGTATTCTGGAAGGAAGTTAGCGATAAGGGAAGAGAAGTTTTTGAAATAGTTCTTGAAGCAAATAAGAGAGGTATTGCAGCTTCAAAGCCAGGAGCTAGATTCTGTGATATTGACGCAGCTTGTAGAGATTACATTACTGAAATGGGATACGGAGAATATTTTACTCACAGAACAGGTCATCATATAGGTCTTGAGGATCATGATTATGGCGATGTTTCTTCTGTAAATACTGCTGTTGCAGAACCTGGAATGATTTTCTCAATAGAGCCAGGTATATACCTACCAGGAGAATTCGGAGTTAGAATTGAGGATTTGGTATTGATAACTGAAGATGGATGCGAAGTGTTGAATAAATATAATAAAGAATTAGTTGTAATAGGAAACGATTAATAAATATTATACAACATTAGTGCTTAAGTATCCTTATATAACAAATGCTAACAACAAAACTTCAAAATGTTTTGTTGTTAGCATTATTTTAATTTCTATATACTAATTATTCTTCATCTTCTCCAAGTAGCTTAGTTAATTTCTTAGTCATTAAGAATATTATTGCTGCAGTGATAAATGATACAATAGCAAATGTAACGAAAATTGAGTATATACCAAGTTTTTCAACAAATATCTGTAAGTATCCATTTATTATTGAAGCCGCAAATGAAGCGAACAACCAAACTCCTAGCAACAATGAAAGATACTTCTTTGGAGCCCATTTACTTATGAATGAGTTTCCTAATGGAGAGAAGCAAATTTCACCGATAGTAAGGAATGTTCCAAACAAGAATATCCATAATACTGATGCTTTTGATGCTTCTGATGCACCGATACCTCTAGTTATTTCCATTGCCATAAGAGTTACATAAGAAACTCCCAAGAATAAGAAAGCAAGCGCAACTTTGTGGAACATTGAAAGATCGCCCTGAGGTCTTTTTGCTAATGTAGCCCATAACTTAGCTGCTGCTAAACTAAGGAAAATACATAACAAACCATTCCAAGTAGTCGTTACATGCTGTGGTGCAATTTCAATACTACCAAGATTCATATTTACAAACTTAGTCATGTATATTGTAAGTGCTATTTCTTGCTGATAATAGAATAACCAGAAAATGATAGATATAAATGACACAAATACTATAGCTACAACTCTATTTCTTTCAATCTGTGTCAAAGGCTTAACTGCCTCTTTCTTTAATTCTTCATCTGATTCATTTTCAGATTCACCTATAATGTTACCATTTACATCTGTTAGATACTTAAATGGCTTCTTTCCTTGCCCTTGCAAAGTTCCCCACATCAAAGTAAAGAAAATACCACCAATAATTACCAATGCCGCACATACCAAGAAAACAGGTCTAAAACCTAATACCTCTCCAGCTTTAAATGTATTCAAATACAAATAACCAGTTATTAGTGAACCAAAGAATGCACCAATATTTACGAATGAGTACTGAACTGAAAAGGCTGTATCAAGCAACTCTTGATCTTCAAATAATCTTCCTATAATTCCTGAAAGGTTACCCTTGAATAAACCAGACCCCATTGATACAACACCTATCATGGCATATATACCTGCAGTACTAGTTGCTTTCCAGCCAAAAAGATACCCTAATCCCATAAGTAAGCAACCTAAAGATACAGCATACCTAGCACCAAGAAAACGGTCACACACCCATCCCCCAATAACTGGTGCTATATAAGTTATAGCAGTGAAGTTCGCAGCGATCATCGCACCTTGAGCTTCAGAAATTCCCAAACCACCTTTATTAACCGCAGTGATAAGGAAAAGAACTAATAATGGCTTACTTCCATAGAAAGCAAATCTTTCAAATGAGTAAGTAAGTGAACAAATCCAAAATCCTAAAGGATATTTTGGTTTTCTTTCAACTGCCTGTTCCATAAAAAATACCTCCAAAATAAATAAAATTCACAATCTCAAAATTGTGTTGTTATAATATATTATAGAAAAACTCTATACAAATAACAGTTTATAATCTTATTAAGAAATAGTCAAGGTATTAGCTGTAAAATTGTTATTTATTTTTCTTCTTTCTTTTATTTTTTTTGTGTCTCTCTTTTTCTTCATAATAACTCACTTTACTATCATTAGTTTTCTCTGGTTGAATACTATTTTTTCTTTTTTTATATTCCAAAATAGCAATAGAAACTAAAAGCCAAAATGAAAAAGTAGCTGAAAGCGTGGCAGCTATTGTAAATCCTTCATTATCCATACTACCCCCATTCGAATAGTAGGTATATGCCATACCGATTACTGATGCGACCGTCAACAATATCATATTTTTTCTAAATTCCAATAAATGTTTCATATTCATAATAAGTCCCCACAAATTCCTTTCAACATAATTTACTAAAAAAATAAGAAGCACTTTAATAAATGCTCCTTAGATTATATCACATTATTATTTTTTATTTCTATATTTGTTGACAATATCTCTTATTATCTCCACTCTGTTGAATGGTGTGATTAAATATAGACCATCTACATATTCCTCGATTTGCTCAATAAATTCAAGACTCATACTTACTGCCAGCTCTGCAGCTTCTTCTCGAGTTAAATTTTCGTATGCAGCAATAATTTTCTCATCAACATTTATACCAGATATCTCCTCATTCATAAAAACTGCATTCCTATGACTGACTATCGGTATTATTCCACCCATTATCTTTGCCTTTAGCTCTTTTTTGGCAATTTTTATATTTTCTATGGCATTTTCTGAAAGCACTGGCTGAGTATAGAAAACCTCTACGCCATTTTCAACTTTTTTTCTAGCCTTATTCAGCTCTGCCAAAAAGTTTTTGGCGTTAATATTTAATCCGCTTGAAATCACCATTTTATTTGAAAATACATTTTCATTCAGCTCTCCAATATATTTTGCAAGTAGTCTTGAATTGAAGTTGAACACCGGTTTAATTTCATCTTTTTCTGCCGTCGGAATCGGATCGCCTGTCACAACAATCAAATTTCTGATATTTTCTATATTTAATCCAAGAAGTAATGCCTTTGTTGCATTTAAATTTCTATCTCTACACGTTAAATGAACTACAGGCTCTAGCCCTACTTCATTTTTGATCTTGTATGCCATCAGTGAGCTGTCTATTCTGGCTCGCCCAACTGGACAGTCAGCTATTGTTACAGCATCTACATCGAGTTCTTTCAGGCGCTTTAGTGAATTCATATATTTTTCTATATCGACATCAGCCGGTGGATCAAGCTCTACTGCTATCACCTTTTTCCCACCACAGAGTTTATCATAAAACACATTTGAAGACGGCTTTGTTCTCACTTTGAAAACTTGTGGTTTTTCATCTTTTAGTGACTGTATCCTATGCTTTTTTAGGTTATTTGACAGCTTTTCAATATGGCTAGGCGTAGTTCCACAGCAACCACCTATTATTTCAACGCCTCTATCCAAAAAATCCAGCATAGTATTAGCAAAATAATTTGCGTTGTCAGAATAGAAAATCCTATTATTCACAACTGTAGGATAAGATGCATTTGGCATTATTGAAATCGTCTTATTTGGTATTTTTATCTTATCTACAGTTCTAAGTATATATCCAGGACCAGAAATACAATTAAATCCGACAGAGTCAACATTTTTATCCAAAGCAAAATCTTCCAATAGCTTTTCTCCTGAATATCCCTTTCTGGTATATCCATCTGGATTTATCGCAAAAGAAACGATAATGTAGGAGTCATCACACTTATTCTTAATGTATTCGCTAACCTCATGCAGTGCTCTACCTTCGTCAAACGTCTCAAAAATAAAATTCTTCGCTCCTAGATTTAAAAATTTATCCACAATAGCCACATATTCTTCAACAAGAGTAGAAAAGCTATCATCATCTGAGCTATCATAAGGAACAGGTCCTATATCTGCGAAGATAAATTTTTCCGAGCTATCATTATTTTCTTTTTTTACATTATCGACTGCTTCCAAAGCAATTTTATAGCCTTGTTCAATTATTGTATCAAGAATCTCTCTCGTACACCTTAGAGATCTTCTATTAGCACCAAAAGTGTTTGTTTTCAATGCCGCTGCTCCAGCACGCAAATACTCTTTATGTATATCTAAAATCTTATCTCTATCGAAAATATTCGCCATCTCACACTCTGGTAGAGGTTTTTCCGACTTTTCTATATAATATGTCCCCATCGCCCCATCAAACAAAAGTGGGAAACTGGACCTTATTTTATCCACATTACTCATTTCTTTTCCTCTCTATATATTGAAAATTTCACTACCTGTTATCCCAGTACAAGCTTTGCGTATTCAACACTTTTTTTTGCGTCTTTGCAATAACAATCTGCGTCTATCTTCATTGCATATTCTTCAGTCAAAACAGCACCACCAACCATTATTTTACAGCTTGGTGCATTTTTTCTAAGGCTCTTTATTGTATCTTCCATACTCTTCAAGGTTGTAGTCATCAAGGCACTTAATCCTACAAGCTTTACATCATTTTCTATCACAGCGTCGACTACTTTTTGGATATCCACATCTCTTCCCAAATCTATAATTTGATATCCGTAGTTTTCAAGTATCACTTTAACTATATTTTTACCTATGTCGTGTATATCGCCTTTTACTGTCGCCATCACTATCTTGCCCTTAGATACACTTTCTCCACCGACACTGGCAATTCTTTTTTTGATAACTTCAAATGCCTCTTGTGATGCCGTCGCTGATTTTATCAGTTGCGGAAGAAATATCTCTCCTTTTTCATACCTCAAGCCCACCTGATCCAAAGCTGGTATTAATTTATCATTTATTATCTCTAATTCGGATTTTTTTTCCAATAATTCTATTGTTAAATTTCTTGTTTCCTCTTTTAATCCCTTTGAAATCGCCTCTTCAATAGTAATATCCTGTGTGCTTCGTGTTTCAGATGATGCTTTTTCTCTTGAATAATTTGCGTACCTTTCGACATATTCTTCTGAATCTCTATCGTTTAAATTAAGCACTCTAAATGCAGATATCACATCGCACATTGAAGATATATTTGGATTTATTATAGCCAAGTCCAAGCCCTTTTGCATTGCCATTGTCAAAAATGTAGAGTTTATTAGTTCTCGGTTTGGCAATCCAAAAGAAATATTTGACACTCCAAGTATCGTTTTTAATCCCAGTTCATTTTTTACCAGTTCTATCGCTCGCAGCGTTTCTCTGGCACCTTTCTGCTCAGCAGAAACTGTGAGAGTCAGACAGTCAATGTATATATCCTCTTTTGGTATTCCGATAGAAATAGCCTCGTCCATTATTTTTTTTGCTATTTCTAGTCTGCCTTCTGCAGTCGGTGGTATACCATTCTCATCAAGAGTAAGACCTATGACTCCAGCACCGTACTTTTTTACAAGTGGCAAAACATTCTTCAATGATTTTTCCTCACCATTAACTGAGTTTACAAGAGGCTTTCCATTATATGCTCTCAACCCATTTTCCAATGCTCTATAATCAGAGCTATCTATTTGAAGTGGAACATCAGATATCGACTGTATTGCCTTTACCACATCAGTCATCACTCTTGGTTCGTCAATCTCCGGTAGACCTACATTGACATCCAATATGTGAGCACCGGCATCCGTCTGTTCAATCACCTGTCCCAGAATGTACTCCAAATCATTTTCTATCAGGGCTTGTTTGAATCTCTTTTTACCAGTAGGATTAATTCTCTCTCCTACAATCTTTATTTCATCTATCTCCACGACATTTGTGGCTGAACAGACAACCGATCTTCTCCTATTTCTATTAATCTTCAGAGTCCTATCTCGTAATATCTCTACTATCTTGCTGATATAATCCGGAGTTGTACCACAGCAACCACCTATGTATTTTACTCCCAGTTGAGCTATTTTGTCAGCCCAAACAGCATAATCATTTTCATCAATATCATATTTTCCAGTATTTAGATTCGGAAGTCCTGCGTTCGCCTTAACTATAAGTGGTGTCGATGAAATTTCTGAAAGTACCTTTGCCATTGGAAAGATTTCATCAGGACCTAAAGAACAGTTTATACCAAAAGCATCTACACCCAAGCCTTCCACTGTAGCTGCAAAAGCCTCCAAGCTACATCCAGTGAACGTCCTTTTATTTTTCTCAAATGTCATAGTGCAAAACACTGGTAATGAAGTATTTTCCTTTGCTGCCAAAATCGCAGCTTTCACTTCATATAGATCTGTCATCGTCTCTATTACGATTAAATCTGCTCCACTCTCTTCTCCCACTACCATTTGCTGTTTAAAAATATCATATGCTTCCTCAAACGACAAGGTTCCGTTTGGCTCCAGTAATTCTCCAATTGGACCAATATCTAATGCGACATAAGATTTTTTACCAGATTTTTTTACAGCCTTTTTTGCTGCTTCTACGCCTGCCTGTACCACCTCTTCCACAGAATATCCAATGCCCTCTAACTTGTGAGCATTTGCTCCAAAGGTATTTGTATAGACAATATCTGCACCACTATTTATATACATCAAATGAATATCCGTGATAGAATCCTGATTGGTAATATTTAGGATTTCTGGTCTTTCTCCTAGCTTTAGACCAGATTTTTGGAGCATCGTCCCCATAGCCCCATCTAGTATTACGAATTTTGAATTTTTTAGTACCTCTGAAATTGACATCCCATTACCTCCATTAAAATCTACCACAGGATATACCCGATTTTCTATACTCGCAATTCATAAACATCTTGCAATTTTCGCATCCCGCAAAACGCTTGATCTGCTTTTTATTTGAAATACCAATAATAGCAGTTACAGATTTTCTCGGTATCATAATACCACTCGAACTGACATTCAGTCCTATTTTTCTCTGGGCATCCAACACTCTCAAGAAATCTGGCTGTTGGCTAATTGGCATATCACCATAACCAGGGCTAAATCTATCAGTTAGAAATAGCCCTATGGCATTATATTCTTTTTCTATTCTTTCATTTATTTCATTGCAAACAGACTCTATTGCACTGCTTGCACAGCTATCTAATATTATTGATTTTGTCAAATCTCGTATCTGTTGAACCCTGATTTTGTTGTCAACCACAACACCCAAAGTTACAGCCATTAGGACACATCTATCGCATTCTGATAGCATTTCATTAATATCATTTCCAATTAGGACAAAATCTGTATCTTTAAGAAACACTCTATCTCTGTGTTTTGATGTTTTTTCTCTGTCGATTTCAAATATTTGGTATATATATTTTGGCTTTGAAAACGACTTTATATCTTCAATACACTCATAAATTAGGGCGTCTACATCCGATGGAATCTCATGCCCTCTAAAGCCAAGATATTTTAACACTTCTTGTCTATTAACTTTTTTTACCGATATTTCAGACACCTCCATCGGAATCACCCCCTTTTATATTACTATATAATATACCACATAACATCGATATTCTGTATACTATATTGCTTTTTCTTCTATTTCGCTGATATTATAAGGAGTTCTCTGATATACACAGTAATTTAACCAGTTTGAGAACAGCAAATTGCTATGTGCTCTCCATTTCACAGAAACACCTTTATTTATATCATCGTTTTTGTAGTAATTTTTCGGCAATTCTATTGGAAGCCCCGCATTTTTATCTCTCAAATACTCATTTTCCAAGGTATCAAAATCATATTCTCCATGCCCAGCAACAAAGATAAATCTCTCATCCTTCGTAGATGCTATATTAAGACCGACATCACAGGATGATGAGATAATATCTATATCATCAACTTTTTTTATATCTTCAAGCTTGCAGTATGTGTGTCTTGAATGAGGAATAAAAAATGATTCATCAAATCCACTTGTAAGTATTGTATTCTTGTTTAGATCACACTCGTAGACACCAAATAATTTTTTATCTAACTTATGCTTTTCAATACCGTAATAATGGTATAGTGCAGCCTGAGAAGCCCAGCATATAAATAGTGTGGAAAAAACATTTTTCCTTGCAAAATCAAGAATTTCTGTCATCTCTTTCCAATAGTCTACCTCTTCATAGGATATCTCTTCTACTGGTGCTCCTGTTATAATCATCGCATCATACTTTTTGTCTCTGATATCATCTAATGAAACGTAAAATTTCTCCAGATGCTCCTTGCTTACATTTTTACTATCATGGGTTTTCGTCTGAACAAAGTCAACATTTACTTGAAGCGCCGTATTTGATATCCTTCTCAGCAGCTGTGTTTCAGTTTTTTCCTTTGTAGGCATCAAGTTTACTATCGCTAATTCCAGAGGTCTAATATCCTGAGTATTAGCCCTCTGTTCATCCATGATAAAAATATTTTCATCGGTAAGCGTCTTGTATGCTGGCAAATCTTTGGGTATAATTATCGGCATTTTTATTACCTCCTCGCAATACTAAAGCTTGCTCAATGCGTTTTCTATGTCTGCCAGCAAATCTTCAATATCTTCAATGCCGACAGAAAGTCTAACTAATGTTTCTGTGATACCACCCTTTTCAAGCTGTTCCTTTGAAAGCTGTCTATGAGTAGTGCTCGCTGGGTGAATCACACAACTCTTTGCATCTGCAACATGTGTCACAAGAGAGAAAACTTCAAGATTGTCTATAAATTTCTTTGCATCTTCGGAACTACCTTTTACTCCGAACGCAATAACGCCACTTGCTCCCTTTGGTAAATATTTTTGCTTTAATTCATAAGTTGGATTACTCTTCAATCCTGGATAACTAACCCACTCAACCTTATCATGTGATTCCAAATATTCGGCAATTTTCTGTGCATTGCTACTATGTCTTTCTATCCTAAGAGCAAGTGTCTCTAATCCTAGAGTTGTTAGAAATGCATTAAAAGGCGCTTGTACAAATCCAATATCTCTAATATATGCCACTCTCGCTTTAACTGAAAATGCTGCATTTCCAAATGCTTCAACAAAGCTTAATCCATGATAGCTTGGATCCGGCTCGACGAAATCACTGAATTTACCATTATTCCAATCGAATTTTCCACCATCAACTACGATTCCTCCCAATGCTCTTGCATGTCCATCTATATACTTTGTTGTAGAGTGAAGTACGATGTCTGCACCAAATTCAAATGGTCTACACAGAATCGGCGTTGCAAAAGTATTATCTATTACTAGAGGCACTCCATTTTTGTGAGCCACATTCGCAATTCTTTCTATATCCAACACTTCCACTCTTGGATTTCCGATAGTTTCACCATATACAACTTTTGTATTTTTCTGTATTGCCTCTTGAATCACTTCATCAGGTGCGTTTACTGGTACAAATGTTACATCTATTCCATATCTCTTTACTGTATTTGTAAAGAAACTTACTGTTCCACCATAAAGATTTGATAACGCTACGATATGATCACCTGATTTACAAAGTGTAAAAATTGCCAATGCTATTGCTGACATACCTGATGAAGTTGCCACTGCACCGACACCCCCCTCAAGATCTGCAATTTTCGCTTCCAAATCTGCAACAGTTGGATTTGCAACTCTTGAATAAAAGAATCCTGCCTCTTTTAAGTCAAACAAATCTCCTAAAAAGTCTGCTGAATCATATTTGAATGTCGTTGACTGCACCAATGGAAAAACTCTTGGATCTCCATTTTCTGGTAAATTTCCTGAATGAATACATCTTGTTCCTACACTTAGCTTCTTTGTCATAATATTTTCCTCCTAAATTTCAATAAATCTTTATATTTAATATTTATTGATAAATAAAAAAGCCCCTTTCAACTATATAGTTGAAAAGGACGAAATGTTCGCGTTACCACCTTTTATTTATGGTATTTTCACAAATACCACCTCATCAAGTACACCAAGTACCCTAGATATAAAAAGTTATCTTCAAGTACCATCATACTCTAGCGCTATAACAGGCGCACCCGTCTGAATCTAAAATATTCGATTCAACATCTCCAAGACCATATTCACTAAATTCATAGATGCCCACTCTCACCAAATGTGGGTTCTCTGTAAAATAATCCAATAGCTACTCTTCTCTTCACTGAATTTTATTTATCGTATTAATATTATGAATACTATTATATTAACCTAAATGCTAATTGTCAATAGTTTTTTTATTTATTACTAATTTTTTATTATTATTTATGAGATATTGTTGATTCTGTTTATCTTGTAAGGCACTTTTCTAATTAATACAATCACTATTTCAATTGCAAAATATCATTATTTAATTTTTCTAAATTTTTAGTCCTTTATTCTTGACTTTTTCCCCCCTACTATATAATATAAACTATATAGTAGCTATTTTATGATGTGAGGTAAAAAAATATGGAGGGTAAATATGCATAATTACAAGAAAAAAACAAAATTATTTGGGTCTTTAGGTCTTTCTATGTCACTCATTGTTTCCTTATTTTCAAATATTACATTTGCAAATGAAACAAAAAATTCCTATGGAATGTATAAACTGAATTTAAATGATTTTTTCTCATGGATTGATTTGATTCCAATGACATATTTTATCATTTTTGTTCTGTTAGTAGTATTTTTAGAAGACACAGTTTTTAGCGATGTGAAGATTTTTAAAAAAGTTCGAAGGATATTCTTCGTAATATTATTAATCATTTTTGCTTTAAAGCAAATTTTGACCTAATATAACACTTTATCTAAACTTTCCTCAAAAATCATCTCCTTTTTTATTTGTTTAATCACTTACATTTTATCAGGGAGATGTTTTTTATGCAAATCTTCCAACACTGTAGAAATATCATAATTTATACATATCGAACGCTCTTTTATACTGTCTGGACATACTGCCTCACCTTTATTTATACAAATATACGTGGAATCAGTATTCTTATCAGTCATCCGCCAAAACGGATACTTAATTATAACTGGAGTATTCCCACCAACACCTAATTCAAGAAATACTATCTTCTTATCACTGTACTTCTTCAAAAATTCTGTATATCTTCCTTTCGCTTCATTCCAGCCTTCATCCTCAACAAAGGTTGAATCAGCTCTCAAATTCATTGTCATAGGAGCATTACATACTGGACACTTGGGAATTAAATCAGTCGGAATCTTCATTTCTGACTGTTTCGCAATCATTTCTCTTACTTCTATTTCGTTGTCATATGTTTTATTGTGACAAGGTACAGAGCACTGCCACAAGCCATAGTCACCTTGAGTATAAAAGAGTCTCATTTTGTCAAATCCTGCAAGCTGAACTTGATGATCCACATTCGTTGTGATTACAAAATAATTTTTGTCTTTTATTAATGACAACAGTTTCAAATACGGTTCTCCAGCCTTTATATCGTATCTATTGTAATAAATATGCCTACTCCACCATCCCCAGTATTCTTCAAGTGTTTCAAAGGGATAAAATCCCCCAGAATACATATCTGTAATTCCATACTTTTCTTTAAAATCATTGAAATACTTATCAAATCGTTCACCTGAATAAGTTAATCCAGCAGATGTTGACATTCCAGCACCAATTCCAACCAATACTGCATCAGCATCATCAATTTTTTTCTTTATTTCCAATAGAGTTGCTTCACTTATACTACTTCTTATATCCAAACAGTCCTCTGTAAATCTGTTCATCTTTTTCTTTAAAAACATTAAATACCACCTTCATTTCAGTACCCTTTTCTTTTTTGAAATCTCTAACAGTATTTATAGCTATTTCTGCCGCCTTGTCATTTGGAAAATGAAATTCACCCGTCGATATACAACAAAAAGCAATACTTTTTACTCCATTTGCCTCAGCGACATCCAAGCATGATCTATAGCATGACTCCAATAATTTACAGTCATTTTGAGTCAACTTGCCTCCTATTATCGGTCCAACAGTATGGATTACAAATTTGCTAGGTAGGTTAAAAGCCGAAGTTATTTTTGCTTGACCTGTATCTTCTCCATGCCCCTGCATTTTGATTATTTTGCTACATTCCCAACGCAATTGAACACCAGAGAATGTATGAATAGCATTGTCAATACAATGATGTCCTGGATAAAAGCATCCCAACAGACTGCTGTTTGCTGCATTGACTATTGCATCAACTTTTAAAAGTGTAATATCGCCTTTCCACAGATGTATGTCCTTTTCTATTTCATCAAGATTATCAATATCCACAACGCCTTTTTTCATTATTTCTGCTTGTAAATATTCGTCTTGAATTTTCAAAAACTCGTCGTCAATCACTCTCGGTTCACGTATATTAAATAATGCTCTCAAAAGCTGCTTCTGATCATCTTCATTTGTCGGTATTTTTATATCCAAGTTTTTTGCTTCCTCTAGCAACCTTTTTATTAGGTATATTCTTTTTTCATCCTGGTTCATATTAGCCTCATTTCACACCTGCACTTAATTTTATTTCACTAACTATATCAGAAATTTTGTATTTAAAAAGATTTTTTTTCATTTCAAGCTGCACTTCATCAAGCTTTGAATTTAGCGTTTCATGTATATTTTTTCCAACGGGGCAGTTAGGGTTTGGCGAATCGTGGAAACTAAAAAGATTTTTATCTCCTGTAGGTTCTACTGCCTCATAGACATCTAACAAGGATATATCCTCTAGCGGTTTTGAAATTTTCGCACCCCCCTCGCCCCTTTTAACTTCAATTAATTGGGCATTTTTCAACTGTTGAATTGTCTTTCTGATAATAACAGGGTTGACACCCACACTTCCTGCTATAAAATCGCTTGTAAGTTTATACTGCCCATCAAAATAACTAATACAAGCCAAAATATGAACAGCTATTGTAAATCTACTTGGTATTTGCATATCTCTCTTCCTCTAATTTATTATTTTCAATATTAAAATCAATAACACACACTTCTGTTTTAAATATTATATTCTAAATATTCTCTTTTTACTTTATTAGTATACCACTAAATAGATGTTACAACAACTAGCACATCAGCCTAGTTTAACCATCATTTTATTGGAAAATTTGACTATTTTCCCAATACAGATATTCTTTCTCTGATATGATTACCTGACTCTATTTCATCTAGCATTGCTATTGCATAATCGGCATAACTAATTACTGACTCTCCTCTATCGTTTAATGTAAAATACTCTCCTGCCAAAATATATTCACCACTCCTCTTTCCATCGGCTTGATAGTCTGCAGCAGGACTAACGTATGTCCATTTTAAATTATTTTGCTTTCTTAGATGATTTAATGCACTTTGATGAACACTTGCAACTGGTTTAAATATTTCTGGAAAATCTGGTGCATCAGCTACTGTTACAGTCTTTTCTTCATCTGTATAAAGACTTCCAGCACCTCCAACTACCAACAGTCTAACATCAGTATTTTCCAAAATCTCAGCAAGATATTTTACCGCATCAGGTATAACATTAAGTGAATCCTCTGTCCAAGCTCCTATAGCATCAACAACTACGTCAAACTTCACTAAATCATCTTTACTTAAATCAAATACGTCCTTTATTAATACCTTTGAGGCATTAGTTTTATTTTCACCTCTCACTATTGCAGTCACATCTACACCTCTATTTAAGGCTTCTTCCACAATCAAATTTCCTGTTCTTCCATTTGCTCCAACTACTGCTATTTTCATAATACTTCCTCCTAAAACTTATTTATTTCATTGTTGTAATATAAATTATTACAACTCAAGCTTAACATTTTATCATCGTAATGTCAATAGTTACAACAAAACTTTTTTATTTTTTTAAATCGGTACTTTATTCATATAAAAAAACGTTGATGATTAATAGATTTAGCTATTCCCAGTTTTTTCGTCATAAATATAAATAAAGAGTTGGAGTTGATGCTTGAAAAATTATTCATCAGTCATAAAACATCAACTTCAACCCTTATATTATGCTATATTCTACTCAACATCGCACCTCTAATCCTGTGTTAGATATTGAATTGAGACGAAGCAAGTATTTCCTTTGTATTTAAACTTGACCCATCCATATTCGTAAACACCCCAAATTACGTCGCCGTATTTTAGCTTTCCAACCTTTTTATAGTTTATTCCTGGTCCAGATCTTACATTTAAATAGTCGCTGATAACCCTATATCTTGATGGGAATTTTATTCTTCTGTACTCTATCTTATCCTCCCCATTTTCAGATTTCTGAATATAATTTACATTGTTTTCAATCAGCTGTACTCCTTCTTTGTTATTTTCTTTTGGCAATGTTTTTGCACTTACCCCAAAAATGGCACCATAGCCTGACAATACTATTGTAGATGTCAATGCTACGGCAGTTAAATTTTTTAATAAATTTTTCTTCATTGTTCATCCTCCATTTTAATTTTCATCAGTTTTTTTTACAAAGCTTTGTAATAAAATATTAACATAGGTGATATTTAATTTCATCTTAATAAATCTTAATTAAATCTTAAATTCTATAATAATTTATGCAATTAAACCTATTATTATGATAAAATCTAGATATATAAATTATTTGGAGTAATCCACTCGAAGATATAAAGTTTAATTTGGATAGAGGTGTTAATATGGAAAAATATAAAATACTTGTTGTTGAGGACGATGATGATGTTAGAAATAGCATAAAATTGTTGCTAAAATCCGAAAACTATATGGTTGATGAAGCTAGATGTGGCGAGGTGGGTCTAGAGAAATTCTCAGACGATACAAGCTTGATAATACTCGATATTATGATGAACGGTATGACAGGACTTGAGTTTTGTGAATCGATAAGAAAAAAATCTACTGTTCCGATATTGTTTTTAACAGCCAAAGCCAGTGAATCCGACAAGCTGCTTGGATTAATGGCTGGTGCAGATGATTATCTAACAAAACCATTCTCATATGCAGAATTATTTGCAAGAGTAAATTCTTTGATAAGAAGAAGCTATCAATATAGCAGTGTCAAAAACAACTCTAATGTTGACTTGCCACCCACAAATGTTTTGAATGCCAAATATATTGAACTTGAATCTGTAAAAATTAATGTCAATGAAAATGAGGTCTTTATAAGAGGCGAGAGAGTTGAATTGACTGAAATGGAATATAAGATACTTCTTTTAATGGCTCATTATCCTAAAAAGGTATTTTCTATACAAAATATTTATGAAAGCACTTGGGATGAATCGTTTTTTAGTTCATCGGCAAATACGGTTATGGTTCATATCCGAAACATTCGTTCGAAAATAGAAGAAGACAATAAGAAGCCGAAAATATTGACGACCGTATGGGGGAAAGGATACAAGCTTGAGTAACATTAATTTTCAGAAAAAGAAAAAATACGTGCCCAATAAATTATTAAATAGAAAAACCTCACTAAAGAAACAAATGGTCAGCATTCTAGCATTGGGTATGATTATATCAAGTCTATTCTCTTCAATATGTGCCTTGATATTTATTGAAACAGACATATATTATATCATACCCAAAAAGCTTGAAGGCGTTTGCTTCGAATACATATGCAATGACCTTGAAAACTATATCAAGGACAATAATATTTCTTCAACCGATTATCTCAAAATTAGAGAGTGGAACGATAGCCATGAATTTACCGTCGACTTCCTATATATATTTGAGGGCGAAAAAATGCTATACAACTCTTATGTTTACATAGAGAAGGTCGGTGATGAAGAACTGAGATATTTGGAAAACTTGAGCAAATCATCAAAGGATTTGGTTTATGAGTACGAAGTCAAAAACAAAAATATAAAATTTAAATACAGTAAAGCCGATGTTTATATTGCACTAAATATAGCCAGCTATACTCAAATATTTTTTGCATTGGTGATAATAATGATGTGGATCATTGTCTTCGTTCTGTTTTTTATTCATGGGGTAAAGAAAGAAATCTCATATATAAATCTTTTAAGCTCACAAGTGGATAATATGGATATCGGAAACTTGGATACCAAATTTTCAATCAAAGGGAATAATGAGATAACAAACTTGGCAAACACACTGAATACTCTCATAAATAATCTACAGAAAAAAGAAGAAAAGGAGCTTGAAATGATTCAGGCACAAAAACGCCTAGTGACGGGAATGGCACACGATTTACGTACTCCAATGACAGCACTTTTAAATTATGCTGAAATTCTGAAGCGATGTGATGACGAGGAAAAATACATATACATTGAAAAGATAAAATCCAAGACAATGGAACTCAAAAGCCTATCAGATCAAATGTTCGAATATTTCTATGTCAGCGGAGAAAATCTTCCCAATGATTTCAAAATTGATGCTATAGAGTTTTCATTGGGTGATTACCTATCTGAATTATTCGTATTACTGGAAAATGAAGGCTTTCACGTTCTAATTGAAGATTTGTCATGGGAGGACAGGTGTATAGAAATTTCACCGATTCTACTTGGAAGAGTTATGAACAATATATTCTCCAATGTTGTGAAATACGCTTCGAAAAAATCGCCCATATACTTTTACTCAGATTACGATGGTAAAAGCTACTCAATTTCAATAAAAAATTCAAAGCTGAAAAATAACACAAGCAATGATTACAGCACCAAAATTGGAGTAAATAATATTTCGATGATGATGGGTTATATGAATGGTAAATGCAAGGTCAATAATGACTCTGAGGAATATTATGTCATTACTCTCTCATTTAAAATAGTAGAACAACAATAAACCTATTTCGTATTTAGAAGCCAGTGCAGTATTGATTTTAAAGGATCAGAATTTGATACTTGAATGGCAACTCAAAATAGTTTTCAATTAAATAACCTAGCTCAATACATTATTAAAGGGTTGGAGTTTGATATTTACAAAAGCACACGAGGTCACTTTAAAAATATCAATTCCAACCCTTATAAAATCTAGCTCTCTTTATTGATAATATCCTTTACCTTCATCAATCTCGTTATCGAGCTTCTGTCGTTTTCTTCAAGTTTCATCTTGATATATGTAATTGTCTCTTTCAATTGAGGTATAGTCATATACTCAAGTGCGTTAACTCTTCTTCTTGTACTTTCAATTTCATCTGCCATTAATTGACAAGCTTTTTCGATTTCTGCCAGCTTTAGCAACTCTGGAAGTATATCGTAAAGTTTCTTTACAGCATTATCCAGCTCGGAAGATGTACCACCAAATCCATATGGATATATAGCTGACGTATCTTCTTCGTCACTTCTACTAAAAGTCATTACTGGAACATTTACACTCATCAGGTTTTTTGTTTGAATATCTAGGCTAATATTTTCTTTTGATATAGCCAAAGCTTCGTCCAACATCTGTGATGAATTCATACTTCTAGCAAGCAGGAAATCTTCAAAGGAATCTGTAATTTTCCCTTCTACCTCTTCCCTAAGCCTCTTATTCTCTTTGATCATAGCGATAAATTGTCTCATCAATTCATCCTGCTTGTCTTTAAGAAGCTTATGGCCTCTCGTAGAAGTTGCCAATCTAGCTTTAAGCCTTGAAAGCTCCATTCTAGTTGGGTTTACATTTAATTTAGCCATATTAGTCCACCTGGCTTTCCTCTGGTAAATACTTTTCTATATACTTATCCTTAATTCTCTTCAATTCTGTTCTTGGAAGTATCTTTAATAAATCCCAACCAAGATTTAATGTTTCTTCAATCGTTCTGTTAGTTCCATAGCCCTGAGAAACATATAGCTTTTCAAACTGATCAGCAAATTTTGCAAATGCCTTGTCTGTTTCTGAAAGTGCAGATTCTCCAAGTATTACCTGAAGCTCTTTTGCTTCCTTACCTGCTGCATAGGCCGCAAACAGCTGGTTCATAGTATCTGCGTGGTCTTCTCTAGTTTTACCGTCACCGATACCTTTGTCTTTAAGTCTTGATAGAGATGGTAAAACGTCTATAGGTGGCATCAAATTCTTTTTGTATAGCTCTCTAGAAAGAATTATCTGACCCTCTGTGATATATCCTGTCAAGTCAGGGATAGGATGCGTTTTATCGTCTTCTGGCATTGTCAGAATAGGAACCTGTGTTATAGATCCTTTTTTGCCCTTAATTCTTCCGGCTCTTTCATACAATGTTGAAAGGTCAGTATATAAGTAACCTGGATAACCTCTTCTTCCTGGAACCTCACGTCTGGCTGCAGAAATTTCACGAAGTGCTTCACAGTAGTTAGTCAAGTCTGTCAATATTACTAGTACGTGCATTCCCTTTTCAAATGCAAGGTACTCTGCACAAGTAAGTGCCATTCTAGGCGTTGATATACGCTCTATAGCCGGGTCATTTGCCAAATTCATAAATAGTACAGCTCTGTCTATCGCACCAGTTTTCTTGAAGTCATCAATAAAGAACTGCGCTTCTTCAAATGTGATACCTATGGCTGCGAACACAACCGCAAACTTTTCATCTGTTCCCAAAACTCTCGCCTGTCTAGCTATCTGAGATGCCAGGTTGGCATGAGGAAGTCCTGAACCTGAGAATATAGGAAGCTTTTGCCCTCTAACCAGCGTATTTAATCCATCTATTGCAGATACACCTGTCTGTATAAACTCTGACGGATAATCTCTTGCAACTGGATTTATTGCAATACCATTGATATCTAGCTTATCATCTGGAATTAACTCAGGACCACCATCCTTTGGATTACCCATTCCATCAAATACTCTACCTATCATATCTTCAGAAACACCAAGAGTTAGAGGCTTTCCTAAAAATCTAACCTTTGAATCCTTCAAGTTGATACCCGCAGATCCTTCAAATAACTGAACCATAGCCTTATCGCCATTGATTTCAAGAACTCTACCACGACGAATATCGCCATTTTGCATTTCGATTTCAACAAGCTCTTCGTACTTTATTCCTTCTACTCCATCTACCATTAAAAGTGGACCTACAATTTCTCTTATAGTTTTGTACTCCTTAATCATCTAGCCCACCTCCTCTATTAATTAATGCATTGATATCAGAAGTTATTTGTTCAGATATTTCATCTAATCTCGATATGTTAGCTTCTTCAGTATATTTTGCTCTGGCTATCGATTCTCTTACTGGTAGGTCTATCAATTCGTTTAAATATACCTTGTTTTCCAAAGCTCTAAGTGACTCGCTGTAGAACTTTAAAACTAAATCTAACATTTTATCTTGCTTTTCAAGAGATGTAAATGTATCTACATCTTGGAAAGCATTCTGCTGTAGGTAGTCTTCTCTAATTGACTTTGCCACCTCTAGCTTTAGCTGATCCTTTTCAGATAAGGTGTCCTTACCTACCAATCTAACTATTTCTTGAAGAGCTGATTCTTCTTGCAATAAAGCCATTGCTTCAGCTCTGTTTTCAGGGAATTTTGGAGATACATTTTCTCCCATCCACTCATCTACATCTGACTGATATAATGAATATGAATCTAGCCAAGAAATCGCAGGGAAGTGTCTTCTATAAGCTAGGTTTGCATTCAATCCCCAGAATACTTTTACTATTCTCAGTGTTGCCTGAGAAACTGGTTCAGATATATCTCCACCTGGAGGAGATACCGCACCTATTATTGTAAGTGCACCTTCTCTACTATCGCTACCCTTACAGATTACTTTACCAGCTCTTTCATAAAATTCAGCGGCTCTAGAAGACAAGTACGCTGGGTAACCTTCGTCACCAGGCATTTCTTCAAGACGACCAGACATTTCTCTAAGTGCCTCTGCCCATCTAGATGTCGAGTCAGCCATAACAGCTACCGAATACCCCATATCTCTAAAGTATTCTGCTATTGTTATACCAGTATATATACTTGCTTCACGGGCTGCAACCGGCATATTTGATGTATTTGCAATAAGTACTGTTCTTTTCATCAAGGTCTGACCAGTATGTGGGTCAATTAGCTCTGGGAACTCGTTCAAAACGTCTGTCATTTCGTTTCCACGTTCTCCACAACCAACATAAACAACTATCTGAGCATCTGCCCATTTAGCCAACTGATGCTGAACAACTGTCTTTCCAGAACCGAAAGGACCCGGTACACAAGCAGTACCACCTTTTGTAACTGGAAAGAATGTATCTATAACTCTCTGTCCTGTAATTAGAGGAACCTTTGGAGCAATTTTTTCCTTTATTCTTCTGCTTCTTCTAACAGGCCATTTCTGCAACATTTGTACAGGCTTTGATTCGCCCTTATCATTTTTTATTACAGCTATATCATCGACAACTGTAAAATCACCTTCCTCGATGCTTTCTACCACACCCTCCATTCTATATGGAACCATGATTAGATGCTTTACAACCTCAGTTTCTTGAACATATCCAAGGATATCTCCTTCTTCTACTCTGTCACCGACCTTTGCTTCAGCGTGGAAAGTCCATTTCTTTTCTCTATCAAGTGAAGGTACTTCAACACCTTTTGTAAGGAAATCCCCAGCAACTGCTCTAAATTTTTCCAATGGTCTTTGAATACCATCAAACATATTTTCAATCAACCCAGGACCAAGCTCAACACTCAATGGTTCTCCTGTAGTTTCAACTGGTTCACCAGGACCAATTCCTGCTGTTTCTTCGTATACCTGTATTGAAGCTTTGTCATCACGCATTTCTATTATCTCGCCTATCAGCTTTGAATCAGATACTTTTACAACGTCGTAAATATTAGCATCTGACATTCCTTCTGCTACAACAAGTGGACCAGATACTTTGACTATTTTTCCTGCCATAACGTCGCCTCTCCTCCTTATTTATCAGAATTGGCAAATATATTACTACCAACTGCCTTTTCTACGTTTTTATTTATATCATTCATCCCTATTCCAAGACTACCTTGATTAGAAGGTATTAATATTATCGCTGGAACAAGTTTTTTCTTATATCTCAATATAGTTTCCTCAATATGCTGAGCAATATGCTCTGTAACAAATATCAATCCATAATTTTCCTCAGCAAGAGAATCTATTATATTTCTGGCTTCTTTTCCATCAATAGCTGGAAAAACATCTATTCCTATCGACTTAAAAGCCAATATTGAGTCCTTATCTCCGACTGCACCTATCTTATACATTAAATATCACCCAACCTCTCTCTAAGCTTAGTAGATGGAATGTTATTCAATTTTCCAACTAGTATCAGTCTAATTATTGAAATTTCCTTTTCTTTTGCCACAAGATATGCGAATATAGGTTCTGGCCCAAAGGAAACAAATCTAGAATCAGAATTTAGTCTACTCAAGAAAACATCTCTCATGTTGTCAATTACTCCAAGACTTCCTTTTTCCTTGTATTCATCAACACATTCCAATAAGGCTCTTCCTACTCGTTCAGACTTTAGTGCCACTGCAACTCTATCGAAATCCTCTCTTGATAAGGAAATCAATCTAGACACAGATACACCTCCACCTTCAACCAAAATTTGATTTAGGAAGTTTTGAGATTTACCCATTTTCACTGCCCTTAGCATCGACGATATATTGAAGAAATCTATGCTCGAACTGACATATTCACTAAACAAATCTATCGCCAGTGAATCTGAAATCTCTTTGAGATGTGAGTAATATGCCTTATCTATAACTATGTCAATCATCTGAGGATCATTTGTCTCTTCATAGATAGCTTCCCCACTTCTCAAAGCTTTGATAAATTCACTTTTTGTATCTGTAAAGTGTCCGTTTTCAAATTGAACTCTTATCTTATCCGGATTATTATCACTCGAATATATAAATAAGTCATCAAAATTCTTTCCAGAAACCTTACCCTTTACAATTGCCTTTAAATTATGGTAGTCGTACTTCAATGACAAAATTTCTAATATTCTCTTGTCATTTAACATCTCAGCTCCTAATTTAAAAACTCTGGAAGTTTCATTTTTCAACAAAAGTTCATAATTTTTGACACCATCAACGCCTTCTGCACTCTTTATGTACTCTGAATCCAAAAGAATCTTAAACGCTTCATCAGCATCTTTGGCATCTATCATCTTATCTAGTTTTCCTTTGTCGAGAAGTCTTTTCTCATAAACCCTCGCCATCACTACACCCTGGGCGTAATCCAATCTATCCATAAACTACCCCCTGTTATTTAAAAAGTACCTTAGCTATTTCACCCTGTACCTCATCTTTTATATAGTTAAGTTGAGTGTCAAAAGTATAATTCTTTTCTATTCCACCTGTCACTTCGATAAAACCAGATTCTGTAAATCTATCTTCCAGCACCTTAACATTTGGAAATGCACTCTTTACAACATCCAATTTATCTTGCTGTACTACTAGAATTGAATCTTCTGAGAAACTCAAATTGTTCTTGATATATTCCACATACTTTTCTGATCCAATTTCTTTCATATCCTTCAAAGCAGCCTCAAAAACTCTTTGAATTACCTCTTGCTTTACCTTTAATTCTCCGTCTCTAGCTTTCAGATTCGCATTTGAAACCAATCTCTCCTTTAGGCTCTCAGCTTCTCTAGCTCCCTTTTCAACCATAGATTTATACTTAGCTTCACACTGATTCTCAGAACTCAACTCAATTTTTTTGACCTTGTCCTTCGCTTCGGATAGAATATCGTCAGCAGACCTTTTGGCTTCGTCCAATATTCTATCAGTCAGTTTACTTAGTTCTGCCATAACATCACTTCCTTTTCTATAAATTTAATTTCTTTTTGCATTTTTTTAAGCAAAGAAAGAAGTAAAGTTAAAGAATAATAGAAGTGAGATTACGAATGCCAATAGTGCATAAGTTTCAACCATTACTGAGTAAATTATACCCTTTGTAGTCTGTGATTCGTTCTTTGCAAGGATTCCTATACCACTTGCAGCAACCTTACCCTGAGAAACAGCTGAACCCCAGCCTACAAACCCTATCGGCATACCAACTGCTGCCAAGTACATACCTTGTTCTAGCGGAAGATCACCTGTTAATTTTAAAAGTATTAAAAGACCTATAACAAATCCGTATAGTCCCTGTGTACCAGGAAGTAACTGTAATATAAGTGTCTTACCAAATTTTTGTGGCTCTTCTGGAACCAATCCTGATGCAGCTTGTCCAACTATTGAAAGCCCCTTTGCAGAACCTATTGCTGCCAACATCGCTGCTACAACACCAACTGCTCCAAATACTACTCCACCGTGTTCTACTATCCATGTTGCGAAATTCATAAAAATAACCTCCTCAATTTCTTGTTTAATAATCGTTTTATCTTTTTATTTTTCACATTATTATTTGTTATTTTTCCTTTTCAGTTTTTATGTTTTTCTTCTTTAGTTTTATGTATTAATCCTCATAATGTCTATCTAGGTTAATATATTTTGTCTTATTTCTAAAGAATCTAAACGCCTTTCCTCCACCTTCATAGAATTTTCCGAAGAATTCCACGTAGATCAATCTAAGTGCGTGAACATAAGCACCTAGGCAAGAAAGGAATAAGTTAAATGCATGGAAGAATACCAAAATAAATATGGCTGCTACCATTCCAACTGGGCTACCCCACATCATACCAGCTATCATGTTTACAGAAAATGCTATATATCCACCAGACATTCCCAATGCCATCAAACGTGAATACGAAACAAAGTCGCCTATATAGCTTGAGATTCCATATACATTATATAATCCTGCAACCAATCTAACTGCGATGTTTCCTTCTGCACCTCTTGCTCCACCTATTACCAATAGAACTATACCTATAATCATACAATACTTAAATATGTTTGATAGGGCCGGATTGACAACACCCATTGTCGATAACAAGAATAATATTATTCCTGCCAATGTTATATACCATGCTATTACATCAAAAAACATATCGACGTACTGACCATCTCTTATTTGCATATAGCCTTTTATTGCAAGAGCGTATGCTAGATGAATGCCCCCGATTGCTATAGATATTACCAATACAGTCATAAACTGAGTACCTAAATCCAAAAGCTTCCACATACCTGGTATGCTTGCTCCAAAATATGAACCGTACAAAAATCCCCATATCGTCGTCGAAACACCCAACAACTGGAAGAATCTGACGTTCTTTCTCATATCTGGAGTAAAGTTGCAGAACTTTAATCCTAATGTTGTAAGTAAAAGCAATACCACTCCATAACCAAAGTCCGCAGACATCATTCCGAAGAAAAATGCGTATATCGGTGCGTATAGTGGAGTTGGATCTATTTCATTATACTTTGGCAACGCATATGTTGATGTTATCCCTTCAAAAATTCTTACAAACCTATTGTTTTTTAATAGAATTGGAACATCATCACTATCTCTTTCTGCGTCTTCATACTCGATTGAATAAACCTCACCGGAAATTTTCTCAACAGATTGCTCAAATCTTTTGACCTCAAAATCTGGAAGATAGCCACTGATCATACAGATACTAGCAGTCGTCATAAAATCCTTCTGAGCCGATTCTCTAACCTTCAAATTTCCTATATAGTCATACATTAACTTGAAATCGTCAGCCAGCTCAGCTTTTTCTGCTATTTTCTGTTCTATAGAAGCTTTCTCAATTTCTATTTCCTTGACCTCCGATGTCAAGGTCTCAATCTTTTTCATAGGCAGGTCATCTGAATCGAATTTCAGCTTATTAAAGTTACCAGCTCTAAAGGCTTCGTTTAATTCTTCAGTTTCTCGCTTATCGCTTACTACGAAGAATAGATGTTCGTCTTTATTTTGTCCAAACTCCTCATAATAAGTGTATTCCATTTTCTTCATCTCATCCAAAAATGGTTCCAGCACTTTTTCAGAAACGCCTCCAACAACACCATCAAATCTTTTCAAATGTTCCAACTCATCAAAGCTGATATCCAGATTAGAAATGGGCTGAAGCTCCTTTATCATCTCTTTCCTTTTAGAAATTTTCGACTCAGCTCTACTCAAATCATCACCTAGTAATTTGACCTCTTCATAATCCTTCTCAAAGTCAATTTCGGAAATCCTTTTTTCCATCTCTTCAAATGTAAAGTTCGGAAGTCCCCTTATCAAACCTTTAATACCTGAAACAGAAGGACTATACTTACTGATTAAATCAATTGCATAAGTACACTTGTTCAGTTTTTCGTCATAGCTAGAAATAGTGTCATCAAAATCAATCGTCTTAAACCTTGAAAGTAATTCTTCATCGAATTCTGCTACTTCCTTTACATCTTCAAACTGAACGCTTCTAAAAAGCTGGAGCTCTCTCAACAATTCCTCGCGATGAGATTGCAATACTAAGAGGTTGAACTTTTTCATATTTACTATCGCCATACTACTTCACTATCCTCTCTATTAGTATTTTTTTTGCAGCATCGAATTTTACTTGAGGAATGTCTACTATTTCTTTACATCTTTCTTTACTCGTATTAGAAATATCATCCAACTCTGATTTAATATCTTCCTGAGCCTGTACTCTCAATCTTTCACATTCCTTTTTTGCAGACAGTATCGTTTCTTCAAGTCGAGACTTTGACTTATTTTCTGCTAAATTAACCAAGTTTTTTGCCTCGTCTTTTGCTCTTTTTACCATAGTATCTGCTTCTTCCTCTGCTTCAATTATTTTTAATAAAGCATCTTTTGCCATCAAACTTCCTCCTTTCGAAAAAAATCTTAATTTTCAGATATTATTGTTAATAATTTTACACCAAATCACTTTAATATACAAGTCCGAAATATTACAAAAAATAAAAACAAAAAAATTTTTATTATATTTTTTCTTTATTTTTACCACATTTTGAATACAAAAAAGTGACTTATGTATTAGTATTAGTATACCCTATTTCCAACGATATTAAATATTTAAAATTTTCTTAATTTTTATTTTTTAGACTTGTGAGCACCTATTTTAAAATAATATACCAACTGTATTTCCCCTTGTATTTCTATTGTTTTTTTATAAAAATACACATTGTTCAATCAAATGTTTTCCCAGTTGTTTTTTTTACTTTTTTGTTACTTTTTTATCATTTAAAAAAGTTGGCATGATAGTTTTTTTCTATATTTAATATATGAAATCGCTATATTGTTGGATTACATACATTTTTTTCACCAAAAAAGAAAGTTACAACAAGCAAAAAATCATTGCTGTAACTTTCAAATTTACTCTATATCATTTATGTCATTTTATTTTCCATAGTAAGCGTTTAAATACATCTGTTTCAATTCTTCTACTAATGGATATCTAGGATTTGCTCCCGTACACTGATCATTAAATGCTTGTAGTGACATTTCATCAAGGTTATTCAAAAAGGCTTTTTCATCAATGCCAGCTTCCTGAATCGTCTTTGGAAGACCTATTTTTTCCTTTAATTCATCTAAAGCTTTCAATAAATTATCTACAGTTTCTCTGTCGTTCTTTCCAGATTCTACACCACAGAATCTAGCAAATTCTGCGTATCTCTTAACACAATCTGGATACTTATATTGAGGAAATGTACCCATTTTTGTTGGAGACTCAGAACAATTGTATTTTATTACTTCATTTATCAATAATGAGTTGGCAACACCGTGTTGAACATGGTGAAATGCTCCTAATTTATGAGCCATAGAATGACATACTCCCAAAAATGCATTTGCAAAAGACATACCTGCCATAGTGGCTGCTATAGCCAACTTTTCTCTAGCTTTGGAATTTGAACCATCTAGATAAGCTATTGATAGGTATTCAAAAATAGTCTTTCCTGCTTGTAAAGCCATTCCATCTGCAGGCTCAGATCTCAACATAGAAGCATAAGCTTCTAGCGCATGAGTCATTGCATCTATACCTGAAGATGCTGTAAGTCTAGGTGGCATATCTATCATTAAATCAGCATCTACAATTGCCATATTTGGAAGTAATTCATAATCTGCCAGAGGATATTTTACACCCGAATCTTGATCAGTTATTACTGCAAATGGTGTTACTTCTGATCCTGTTCCTGCTGATGTTGGAATAGCACAAAAATAAGCCTTTTCTCCCATCTTAGGGAATGTATATGCCCTCTTTCTAATATCCATAAATGTCATAGCCATATCTTTAAAATTTGCATCTGGATGCTCGTATAATACCCACATTATCTTTGCTGCATCCATTGCTGATCCACCTCCAAGTGCAATTATTAAATCTGGGTTAAAACTCTTCATCGAATTTGCACCTTCGATAGCACAAGCAAGAGTAGGATCTGGAGCAACATTATAGAATGTTGTATGCATTATTCCCATTTTATCCAATTCATCAGTTATTCTATCGACATATCCATTATTGTACAAAAAATTATCAGTAACAATAAATGCTCTTCTTTTGTTCATTACTTCCTTAAATTCTTTAATTGCTACTGGAAGGCATCCTTTCTTGAAGTATACTTTTTCTGGTGCTCTAAACCAAAGCATATTTTCTCTCCTCTCTGCAACCGTCTTGATATTTAACAAATGTTTAACTCCAACGTTTTCTGATACAGAATTACCTCCCCAAGATCCACAACCTAGAGTGAACGAAGGAGCAAGTTTAAAGTTATATAAATCTCCGATACCACCTTGTGAAGACGGTGTATTAATAACCACTCTACAAGTTTTCATGCTACTTATAAACAAATTCATTTTTTCAGTACAATTGTCAGTATCAATGTACAATGAAGATGTATGTCCTAAACCACCTTGTTCTACGAGATGTTCAGCTTTTTTTACAGCATCTTCAAATTTCTTATATTTATACATTGCAAGAATTGGAGATAATTTTTCATGTGCAAATGGTTCAGAAAAATCAGTAGTTTCCACCTCTCCTATAATAATTCTAGCAGTCTTTGGAACATCAACCCCAGCCATTTTTCCTAAATTATATGGTGATTGCCCAACAATATTTGCGTTTAGTCCTCCGTTTTCGGACAAAATAATTTTTCTAAATTTGTCAACTTCTTCTTTTGAGAGAATATATGCACCTCTAAAGTCAAATTCATTTCTTACTTTTTCATAAATACTTTCTGGAACTAACACAGACTGTTCGGATGCACAAATCATACCATTATCAAAGGACTTAGAAAGAATTATGGAACTCACAGCATTCATTATATCAGCGCTTTCATCAATAATTGCAGGTACATTTCCTGCACCAACTCCCACTGCTGGCTTTCCTGATGAATATGCAGACTTCACCATTGCAGGTCCTCCTGTAGCTAATATCAAATCTGCCTCTTTCATTAATGATGCAGTCAACTCTATAGAAGGCTCATCAACCCAAGCAATTATACCTTCTGGCGCTCCAGCTTTTACCGCTGCTTCCAATACAACTTTTGCAGCAGCAATTGTTGAATTTTTCGCTCTTGGATGTGGAGAGATAATTATTCCATTTCTTGTTTTCAAAGAAATCAAAGTCTTAAATATCGCTGTTGAAGTTGGGTTTGTTGTAGGTATTACAGCTGCAATAACACCTACTGGTTCAGCAATTTTTGTTAATCCAAATGCATCATCTCGTTCTATTACACCACAAGTTTTTGTATTTTTATACGCATTATAAGTATATTCAGCAGCATAATTATTCTTTATTACTTTGTCTTCAAACACGCCCATTCCCGTTTCATCATTTGCCATTCTAGCCAAAGGAATTCTCTGGTGATTTGCCGCAAGAGCAGCCGCTAAAAATATTTCATCTACTTTTTCCTGAGAAAATTTTGCAAACTTTTCCTGAGCAGATTTCACCTCTTTCAACTTTTTTTCAAATGATGTCAAATCATTTACTAGATATTGATTTTTAACTACTTTTGCATTTTTTGTTTTCTGGTTATTCATTCTTCTACCTCCAAAGCTGTTAAAACAAGCAAAATATAAATAATTTATAAAATATTGTTTATTATTTAACGTTATTATAAAGCTTTGTTGTTTAATTGTCAACACATTTCACAGAAATATTTATATTTATATTACACTTATATATATCCTATAAACCTATATAAACTTTAGTTTTTATCCTAATTTATTTATTTTATTTTGTATGTCAATGCTTTTATCTTGTTTTAATAAAATTGGTATTTATTGTATTTTTGTTGAATTTTCTAAGATTTAAAGTTGATTTCTATGAATATTATTGTGTTTTTATTGTCATTATTTGGTTTTCATTTAATATGTAAAAAGGGATCGCAAAATAGCAATCCCTTTTTATCTTCAAACAAATACCTAAAAAATTTATTAAATTTTATTTTTCAATATCGTCCAATTTGTCTGCTTTTAATATTGCATTTAGCAATACTGATGCACCTTCTGTACACTGCTCATCAGAAGAAAATTCTGGCTCACAATGAGATAAACCATCTTTTGATACTACAAATATCATTGTTGTAGGCATCATATATGCCACGAACTGAGCATCATGTCCTGCACCTGAATGTATTGGCATATTTGCAACACCTATTTCGTCGGCTGACTGCTGAACAAAGTCTACCAAAGTCTTGTTCCAGTATACCGTATCTCTTTCCCAAGCCAGCTTGATTTCACACTTACATCCAGCCCACTCCATAGTTGGAAGCTTCTTTACTATTTCACGAACGGCTTCCAATACCTTTGGATCTTCATGTCTTACATCAAGTGAAAACTCAACAAAATCTGGAATTACAGTGTGTACACAAGGATGACAAACAATTTCGCCAGTTGTATAAACTAGCTCCGGTCTTCCCAGCTTGTCTATTTCGTCATGTAAATATATAAGAGCCTGAGAAGCTGCATAAAGAGCATCTCTTCTCTTGTGCATTGGGAACGTACCCGCATGAGCAGCTTGTCCGCTAAAATTAATTCTATAGTTAAACATACCAAGAACACAATCTACAACTCCAATTGTCTTACCTTCATCTTCAAGAATTGGTCCCTGTTCTATATGAAGCTCGAAGTCACACATATATTCTTCAGGATTTAATCTGTTCTTCTTATCGCCCTTGTATTTGAAGTTTTCAAGCTTACTTCCAAATGTTGTAGCTCCATCTTCAACACTAACAGAGTTCATCATGTTTTCATACTTGAAGTTTTTCGCAATTTCCGGTGGAAGATAATCATTACATACTACACCAGAAGACATCATAGCTGGCGGATATAGAGATCCTTCTTCATTTGTCCATATCATTGCAACTATATCATGTCTATGAGGTATTTTTTCCGCCACGATTGTTTCCAATACTTCCATCGCACCTATTACACCTAGTATACCATCATAATTACCACCATTTTTAACTGAATCACAGTGAGAACCTGTAACTATCTTCTTTAATCCAGGCTCTGTACCTGGCAAAGTCGCATACATATTCGCCATATCATCGGTAGTTACGATAGCTCCTATTTTTTCCATTCTTTCTTTGAAGTAATCTCTTGCTTTTATAGCGTCATCACTTAGTGAATATCTTGTTATTCCACCATGTCCAGCATCTCCAAATTTTGAAAAAGTATGTATCTTTTCAGACATTCTTTCTAAACTACATTTAATCATGACAATTCCCCTTCCAAACAAGTTTCTTTAATATACTATCATTTTGTAAAATTATTTTCTAAAATCATTTTTCCTAATTATTTTTAAACCGTTTTATTAAAAATCATTTTTGTATGTGGTAGAGCTTTCCACGACTCTACCACAATTTTTTCCAAATTCTTACTTTCATTTTTATTTATTTTTGCATCACCCATAGGTGTTGCTCAACTTTTCACTTTTCTAAATTTTTCCTATAATCCTATAGTAAAATTGGTGCTCCTCTTCTGATTAGCTGACCTCTAGCCTCTTCACCAACATATTCTCCATTTTCAGCTACTAGCTCACCTCTAGAGAATGTTGCCACAGGATATCCCTTTACCTTAAAGCCTTCGTATGGTGTGTAATCTACATTTTCGTGTAAATTATCGACTGAAATAGTAACTTCCTTTTCTGGATCAAATACTACCAAATCGGCATCAGAACCTACTGCAATCGTTCCTTTCTTAGGATACATACCGAAGATCTTTGCAGGATTTGTAGATGTCAATTCAACAAATTTTCCAAGTGAAATATGGCCTTCATTCACTCCATAATGATGCATTAGAACCATTCTTCCCTCGATACCTGGTGCACCGTTAGGAATCTTTGTAAAATTATCTAATCCCATCTTTTTCTGTTCCATAAAGAATGGGCAGTGATCAGTCGCAACAGTCTGTAAGCCATCGTCTCTTAAAGCTTCCCATATTAATTCTTGATTGAATTTTTCTCTTAAAGGCGGACTCATTACATATTTGGCTCCCGCAAAATTTTCTTCCAAATAGTTATCTATTGATAACAACATATATTGCGGACATGTTTCACCCATAGTCTTGAATCCTTGCTTTCTTGATTTTATTATTTCATCAGCTGCTTCTCTGTTACTTACGTGAACTATATAAATAGGAGCATCTACCATTTCTGCTAATTTAACAGCTCTATTTGTAGCTTCAGCCTCGCACTTTTGAGGTCTTGATATAGCATGATAAACAGGATCAGTCTTTCCTTCAGACAACAGCTGAGCAATTTTATAGTTAATTGAGTCATAGTTTTCTGCATGAACGCACACCAATCCGTTATTATCTCTCGCAATAGTCAATATTTCAAGCAATTCCTTATCAGTAAGTCTCATTCCATCGTAAACCATGAAAACCTTAAAGCTAGAAAATCCATCCTTTAATATTCTAGGCAATTCTTCTCTTACTGAATCGTCAAGTCTAGTAACACCCAAATGGAAGCCGTAGTCGATAACCGCTTTCCCATTAGCCTTTTCTTCCCACATTTCAATTGTTTCATATAGCCCTTTTCCACTTTGCTGCACAGCATAGTCTATTATTGAAGTCGTACCGCCGATTGCAGCAGCTTTTGTACCAGTTCTAAAATCATCGCTAGAGAAAGTTCCACCAAAAGGCATATCAAGATGCGTATGTACATCTATTCCACCAGGAAGCACATATTTACCTTTTGCATCATAAAAAATATCTGTATCAATATTTTTTGAAATATTTACTATCTTTCCGTCTTTAATTCCCAAATCAGCAATATAATTATCTCCGCTTGTTACTATATTTCCGTTTTTTATTACCAAATCATAATTAGACATAGCTCTCCTCCATAATACTAAAACTTTAATACAAAATATAATTTTTTAAATTTTTTGTAAACTTTAACTGGTAAGTAAATAGACTTGTTTCATAGAAAACAATATTTATTATAATACATAAATAATATATACTTTATTAATATACTATAATTATTAAATTGAAAATACCAACTTGATTAATTTTGATTGATTGATTAATAAACAAGATATCACATAATTATTTTTGTGTCAATCATTTTTTTAATATTTTTATATTTTTTTGAAAATTTCAAATATATAATGTGCAGATATAGATATCATCTATTAGATTTACAATGCTTATTTATCAATCTATTCGCCGTACTTTGAGAAATATTTAAAACCTCTGCTAATTTGTACGAAGAATTATGTTTTTTGTAGTATTCTCTGACAATATTTTTCTCTGCCAAATCCAATATACCCTTCAAATCTAAATTATCATTTTCAGAAATATTTAATACTATCTCACCAGAATCATTATAACTATCATGACTTGTAATAATATTTTGTGGCAAATCATCTATTCTTATAGTTTCATCATGCGAATTGATTACAAGGTATTCAATCAAATGCTCCAACTCTCTTATATTTCCTGGCCATGAATAGTTTTCGAAATACTCCATCAAATTTGCTCCCATATTTACTTTAGAATCGTATTTTTTATTAAAATAATCAATAAAATGGTATACTAGCTTTGGTATATCCTCTTTTCTATTGACAAGCTTTGGCATCTCTAATTGCACCACGTTTAGCCTATAGTATAGGTCCTCTCTGAATTGCCCTCTCTCCACTAGCTCCGACAGATTTTTATTTGTTGCGACAATTATCCTAATATCAGCAATTTTTTTTGAGGTACTACCTATTGGCATATATTGCTTTTCTTGAACTAGTTCAAGTAGCTTGGACTGCAAATTTAAAGGTATCTCTCCAATTTCATCCAAAAATAGAGTACCGCCCTCTGCTTGCTCAACAAGACCCTTTTTTCCAGAATTTAAAGCCCCTGTAAACGCACCTTTTTTATATCCAAACAATTCGGACTCCATCAAATTTTCCGGTATTGTAGTACAGTTTATATTCACAAAAGGCTTTGATGATCTATTGCTTATATTGTGTATATACTTTGCTAAAGATGTCTTTCCTGTACCAGATGCCCCTGTGATAAGTATATTTACATCCTTATCTACAAATCTATTTATCTTGGATATTATCTCGGTGATGCCCTTACTTTGAAAATTTCTAAAATTATTCTTCAATCCATCGCTTCTCAAATTGACATTTTTCTCTTTTTCAAGCTGAGACTTCGTATAATTTAGAGTATTGTACAATATTTCATTTTCTGTAATATCCTTGCAGTTTTCGACTACAAATAATACATTCCCTTCATCATCAACTACAGGAGAAGATGTATTTAGTATTACCCTGCCAGTCCTAGTCTTTTGCTTATATGTAATTGTACGTTTTTCCTCCAATACCTTGTCAAACAGAAGCACATCGACATAACCATTTTCCAAAACATAGTTTACGTGTTTACCTATCAAATCCTCTCTTTTCACTCCGTAGTTTTTTTCGAAAATCTCATTGCAATAAATAGCTATACCTTCTCCATCAGCTACAAAAATCTCATCAAAGGAATTATCCAATATATTCTTAAAAAAACCCTCCTCTATCTCATCATCGGAGACGATGTATAGATCATTTTTCTTCATTGCCATATGGAATACATTGTAGCTTCCAAAATCGATATCATCAATATGCTTTTCATTTTTTATATTATCAAAAACATATTCAGCATACACATTGTAGTCTAGTACAGTTTTGTCCTTTCCTGTCATTATTACCGGCTTTGTTACTATACCTTTAATGTTCACAGCTATCCCTCCCTTTTTTTATCATTATCCTGATCTTAATAATAGTATATGATACTAATATACTTTTCTAAACAATCTATTGTCAAGTCAAAATTGACTCAGTAATAAAATAAATATTATTAATATTCGATCAAAGCTACTGTATTTGCAAACCACAAATAAATATCACAGACAAATATTGTAAACCTAGAATCATAATAAGTCAATTTCGACTTGCATTCACTTTGTTTTTAAGTCACTATTGACTTATTATGATATATTTTTATCTATGATTATCTATTTCAAATCCAATTTTGTAAATTTTTTCATATAATTATCCGATTATTGAGAAAAAAATCGATTTTTTATGTAAATTTTTAAACACTCTATGGATTATTTTTTCACGAACTAAATGTTGAAATTAGGCACTTTTTAAATCTTAATATCTCAAAATAAGTGAAAAAACATTTTCCGTTTTGTTAATATTTTTATTTATTGGCATGGTAATTGCTATATTTTATTTATAAAAAATGGTAGGTTTATTTTTATAATTGACTAATTGATTTTATAACTTGATTTGATTTGATTAAAACTGGTGGTAGATGACATGATTTATTTTGATGAATTGATTGACATAATAAATTTCAGGAGGAAATTACATGAGTTTTTTACTTGCACTATCACTATCAACAGGTATTTGTTGCGCTATTTGGGCTTGGATATCTTCCATTCCATCGCTTCACTTGATAACATGGATAGGCTTTGCCGGTTGCACAGCCTATTTCGCATCAGGTAAACATGGTTTAGAGGGTATTTCTGCGGCATTTTTCTCCACTATGTCTGGAGTATTTTCGGCAGCAGTCGCCCTATTTATTTCTAGCAAAATACCAACACCAGCGACTGCAATAATAATGACTGGTATAATTTCATGTACTATGTGCTTGAAATCTGTCGCAAAACCATTTTGGTTTATCCCTGGAGCATTTATAGGTTGTTTTTCAACCTTTGCATATCTTTCATCAGGTGCGAATATACTTAGTGCTGATATAATACCTCATTTATTATCATTATCGGCTGGTACAATTTTAGCTTTATCTTGTGATAAAGGAGGAAATTTGTTATTTAGCCTTTTTGGCAAAAAAGAAAAATAAAAGTATGGCTTGGATTTATTTTTACAAACCTAGCTAACTTTATCTTAAATAATTTGTTTTGGGAGGAAAAAATATGAAAAAAGCTCTTGAAGGACTAAAGGTATTAGATTTAACACATGCTTATAACGGTCCTTTTTGTACAACACTATTAGCAGATAACGGTGCCGATGTTTTAAAAATCGAACCACCACATGGAGACCAATGTAGAACATGGGGTCCCATAGACGATAAAAGTGGCGAAAGTGGATTTTTTGCATTCTTGAATAGAAATAAGAAAGGCATCACATTGAATTTAAAAAATGAAGAAGCTAGGGAAATATTCTATGAATTGGTAAAGGACGCCGATGTTGTAGTTGAAAACTTTAGACCAGGTGTATCTAAAAAATTAAAAGTAGATTATGACACAATTAAAGAAATCAACCCTGGTATCGTATATGCTTCTGGTTCAGGATTTGGTCAGACTGGACCTCTAAAAAATAGACCTTGCTATGATATCGTAGCTCAGTCAATGGCGGGTATGGTAAACCTAACAGGATTTGAGGACTCAGTTCCAACAAAGGTCGGACCTTCTATCGCAGACAACGTTACTGGAATATATCTATGTGTAGGCGTGATGATGGCACTTTACAACAAGGAAAAAACTGGTCTTGGGCAACAGGTTGACGTTTCGATGTTCGATACGATATTTACACTTCTTGAAAATGCAATCGTTATTCAGACAATGAAGGGCGTAACACCTCAAAGACAGGGAAATATCGACCCATCAATAGCACCTTTTGACATCTATGCCACTGTGGACGGATATGTTGCAATAGGTGTCGGAAATGATAGATTATTTAAGCTTTTCTGCGATTTGATAGAAAGACCTGATTTGCTTGATAATCCACTATATGCCACAAATGACTTGAGAAGCCAGAACTATAGACCTGAGCTACAAAACATAATTGCAGAGTGGTGTTCAAACAAGAGCAAATATGATATTGAAAGTATGTGTGATGAAATAGGAATTCCTTGTGGACCGGTTTTGGATATGAAAGAGGCAATTGATCATCCACATGTACAAGCTAGAGAAATGATGGTTCATCAGACGCACCCAACTATTGGAGAAATGTACTTCCAAGGTTGCCCTATAAAGCTTTCTAGAACACCTGGAAGCGTAGATACTCCTGCTCCTTTGTTGGGAGAATACAACGAAGAGTTCTACAAAAATGTTTTGGGATTCTCTGATGAAAAATACAAAAAATTGATAGAAAACGAAGTAATATAAATGGGAGGTAAAAAAATGAGAAAAGAGTCTGTTCTTTGCTATAATATGACAACTTTCGACGCAAATAATCTGGAAGGTATCGTTCCAGTTGGTAGACAATTTGATTTCTGGGGAGATGCCGAAACTGAATTGATGATATTGAATGATGGAGATGAATCTCTTTGCTTGGGATACAAAAATGTAAAATTTTTCGACAGCATCTACGTCGGAGATCAAATGAATTTCAAGGCTACTTTACTTGAAGTTGGAAACTCTGCCAGAACTTGCAAAGTTCAATCCTTTAGAGTTGCAACGTCTGCAAAACGTCTTGGTGTCGATGGTGCCAAGGATGGAGATATGGTTTACTACGATGAGCCTCAGCTAGTTGGAGAGGGTACTGTTACTCTTGTAGTTAGAAAGCACCTTCAACGTGGAAACCAACCAGACGGACTTATTGAAGATCCATGGGCTGATATAGAAGAATACCTATAGAATTGAGGAGGCGTGAAATGAGAGATTTATTACCTGAAGAAAAAGAATTTAGAATGAGATATAGAATGTCTAGTAGAGATGTTTTCTATGGCGGCGGAATAGTAAATGGAGCGAGAACTATTACATATATTGGCGATTTGATGGATAGAGCTATGACAAAGCTATACGGAAATGCTGGTCGTTGTGTGGAAATAGAAAATATAAGACTGTACAATCCTGTTCATGCAGGAGATTATATGGAATTTGTAGCAAGAGTCCTAGAATGTGATGACAAAACTGCAAAAATAGAATGTAGAGCATTTAAAATTGCTGTTTTACCAGAAGAACCGGAATTCCCAAGCTCTATTGATGTTTTGGAAAAACCAATTGTAGCAATAGAAAGCACAATGATTTACGAAAGCAAATAGGAGGAAAAAGACATGAGTTTTGTTGATAAGATAAAATATGGTGAAAAAGCAGAACAGGATTTTAACATTAGAACGGCTATGGAAGAAGCAACTAGATGCCTACTTTGTGAAGATGCACCATGTAGCAAGGGGTGTCCAGCTGGAACAAATCCTGGAAAATTTATAAGATCGATACGTCTAAGAAATTTCAAGGGCGCTGCTGAAACTATTAGAGAAAACAATATTTTGGGAGGCTGCTGCTCCCTAGTCTGTCCATACGGAAATCTTTGTGAAAAAGAATGTGCAAGATGTGGAATTGACGAACCTATAAAAATTGGTAAGCTACAAAAATTTGCAATAGATCATGAGAAGGAATCTGGAATGAAAATACTTAAAGCTCCAGAAAAAAAGATTGGTAAAAAAGTTGCTTGTATAGGATCTGGTCCTGCATCACTTGCTTGTGCCACTGAGCTGGCACTTGCTGGTATCGATGTGACTATATTTGAACAATTTGATCAACCAGGAGGTGTTTTGACTTACGGAATAACACCTTCCAGACTACCTCAAGAGGTTATAGATCACGATATACAACAGGTTAAAGATCTAGGAATCGAATTTAAAATGAACACTAGAATAGATGGCAAAGACGGTGTTGAAAAACTGCTTAAAGAATTTGACTCTGTGTTCGTAGGTGTTGGTCTTTGGGATGCATCAGTTCCACAAATAAAAGGAATAGATGCCAAAGGTGTATACACTGCACAGGAATTTTTGAAAAATGCTAGAGAAAATAACGGAAATATAGAACTTGGCAATGACATATTAGTTATAGGTGGTGGTGATGTTGCGATGGACTGTGCATCTACATCAAAACAGCTCGGAGCAAAGAACGTTGCAATAGTATACAGAAGAACAATTGAAGAAGCCCCTGCATATTATGAAGAAATCAGGTACATTCAAAACATGGGAGTCCCTATGATAACTAGATTTGCCCCTGAAGAAATCTTAACTGACTCAGATGGAAAAGTTGAAAAAATGTTGTTTAAATCATGGGATAATGTATCCGAATTATCTATGAAAGCCGATACGGTTGTTTTCGCAATAGGTCAAAAAGCGAGCGACGACTATGCAAATATCAATCTACCGGACGGAGTATTTGCCAACGGAGACCTTGTAAATGGAGGACTTACAGTCGTACAGGCAGTCGCAGACGGCAAAAAATCTGCACTTGATATTATGAATTACCTTGGTGTAAAGGAGGCAAAATAACATGGCATTAGTAAAAGACCTTTCGATAGATTTTTTAGGAGTTAGATGTGAAAATCCTTTCTTTCTTTCATCATCTCCTGTTTGTAGTAACTATGAAATGATAAAAAAAGCATTTGAAGCTGGATGGGCAGGAGTTTTCTATAAGACTCTTGGTATATTCATCCCTGATGAATGCTCTCCAAGATTTGATATAACAAGAAAAGAAAGTGCTGTATGGACAGGTTTCAAAAATATGGAAATGATATCAGACAAGCCTTTGGAAAAAAACTTGGAATATATCAGAAGACTAAAGGAAGAATTCCCAACAAAGGTCATGGCTATAAGTATAATGGGAAGTGACGAAGAAGAGTGGAGAATATTGGCAAAAAAAGTTACAGAGGCTGGCGCAGACTTGATTGAATGTAACTTCTCATGTCCACAGATGACTACTAGTGCAATGGGGTCTGATGTTGGACAAAATCCTGAATTGGTAGAAAGATACACTAGAGCTGTCGTAGAATCAACTCATTTACCAGTAATTGCAAAGATGACACCAAATATCGGTAACATGGAAATTCCTGCAATGGCTGCCATAAAAGGTGGAGCAAAAGGTATTGCTGCTATAAATACAATAAAATCTATAACAAACATAGACATTGAAAATATGACTGCAATGCCTGTAGTAAATGCAAAATCTTCTATATCAGGATATTCAGGAGCTGCTGTTAAACCTATAGCGCTTCGCTTTATAACTCAGATGAAACAATATCCGGATCTTGCAGATGTACCTATCACTGGTATGGGTGGAATTGAAACATGGAGAGATGCTCTTGAGTTTTTATTAGTTGGCTCTGGAAACCTTCAGGTTACAACAGCAGTTATGCAATATGGATATAGAATAGTTGAAGATTTAATCAGTGGGTTGTCTCACTTTATGGATGAACATGGTTTTGAAAAAGTTGAAGATTTAATAGGATTAGCTCTTCCAAATATAGTTCCAGCAGATGCTCTTGATCGTTCATTTAAAATAATTCCAAAAATAAATGAAGATTTATGCGTAGGCTGCGGAAGATGTTATGTATCATGTTTTGATGCTGCACATCAGGCCATAGATTGGGATGGAGAAAATAGAAAACCTATTATAAATGACAACTGTGTTGGATGTCATCTTTGCTTAAATGTATGTCCAGTTCTTGATTGTATACTACCTGGTGAAGTCAAATTTAAAGAAGGTAGAGAACCTCATACTATAGAATTAAAACACAAGTATGAATAATTCACATCCACTTAATTACAATTAAAAAAATAAATTAGGATGGAGTAAATGCTCCATCCTAATTATCTATCTCATAATGACATAGAATAGAAAAATCAATTTATATAATATTGCAAAATCATTAAAAGAGGAGGAATAATATGGATTTTAAATTTTCAGAAGCTGAATTAAAAATACAAGATATTGCCAGAAAGTTTGCAGAAAACGAAGTAGAACCATATGCTGAAGAAATTGATAAGAAATCAATATTTCCAGAGGATACCTTTAATAAAATGGTATCTTGTGGATTTACAGGTATTGGAACACCAGTAGAATATGGTGGTTCTGGTGGAGATGATATAGCAAAGATAATAGTAGTATCTGAAATTGCTAAAAAATGTGCTGCTACAGCAGCTATTCTTTCTATTCATACAATTTTTTCAGATGTTATCAAGACATTCGGTAACAAAGAACAAAAAGAATTCTACCTTCCACAGGTTTCAAATGGTGGAAAAAAAGGTGCATTTGCTCTTACTGAACCAAATGCTGGTTCAGATGCTGCAGCTGTAAAAACTACAGCAATATCTGATGGTGATGACTACATAATAAATGGTGCAAAATGTTTTATAACTGGTGGAGCCCATGCAGATTATATGGTTGTATTTGCTTCAACAGACTTGACAAAAGGTGTAAAAGGATTATCAGCAATAGTAGTTCCAAAAGGAACTGAAGGGTTTTCAATAGGTAAAACTGAAGATAAAATGGGAATTAGAGGCTCTGAAACATCTGAACTTATATTTGATAATTGTAGAGTTCCAAAGTCTAATCTTGTAGGTAAGGAAGGACAAGGCTTTAAAATAGCCATGGTCGCCCTTGATAGCGCTAGAATAGGAGTTGCTGCTCAAGCATTTGGTATAGCTGAAGGTGCCCTTGACCATGCAGTAAAATATATGAAAGAAAGAGTACAGTTCGGAAAACCGCTAACTGCTCTACAAGGTTTAAATTGGTATATTGCCGATATGAAAACAAGAATTGAATGTGCTAAATGGATGACATATAGAGCTGCTTGCCTTAAAAGAGATGGAGAAAAATTCACTATGGATGCTGCAATAGCAAAATACAATGCAGCCAATACTGCTATGTTTGTTACAAATCTCGCATTACAAATACATGGTGGATATGGATACATGAAAGAATACCCTCTTGAAAGAATGTTTAGAGATGCAAAGATTACAGAAATATATGAAGGTACATCTGAAATACACAAATTAGTAATTTCAAGAGAAACATTAAAATAAGGAGGTTGACCTATGAAAATCATTGTTTGTCTAAAGCAAGTACCAGACACAAACGAAGTAAAAATAAATAAAGAAACAGGTACATTAATTCGTGAAGGCGTGCCAAGTATAATAAATCCTGACGATATGAATGCTCTTGAAGAAGCTCTAAAAATCAAAGACAATACAAAATCAGAAGTAATTGTAGTGTCTATGGGACCTCCTCAGGCTAAAAATGCACTAAAAGAAGCATTGGCAATGGGAGCAGACAAAGCATATTTAGTAAGTGACAGAGCCTTTGGTGGCTCGGATACTTGGGCAACTGCAACCATACTATCATCAGCCATTGAAAAAATAGGCGATTATGATATTATTTTATGTGGTAGACAAGCCATAGATGGTGATACTGCTCAGGTTGGCCCAGAAATTGCCGAATTTTTAAATATACCTCAAATAACTTATGCAAAAGATGTTAAAATCAATGATAAAAAAGTACAAGTAACTAGATATACTGAATTTGGAGATTTAGTATATAAATCTGAAATGCCAGTATTGTTAACAGCTATAAAAGATTTAAATACACCTAGATATCCTGAAATTAAAAAAATATATGAAGCATATTCTAATGATGACAATATAGAAATATTAGGGCTTAATGATTTAGATGTAGATACAACACAAATTGGTTTAAAAGGTTCACCTACGAATGTATATAAATCTTTTGTTCCTGTAAAAGAAAAACATTTTGAAATGATAAGTGGGCTAACAGATAAAGAAAAAGCATCAAATTTATTTGATAAATTAATAGAATTAAAACTAGTATAGAGGAGGATACCGATGAGAGCAAAAGTTAATCAAGATATTAATATTTCAGACTACAACGGTGTCTGGGTTATTAGTGAACAAAATTTAGGTAAACTACATAATGTTACCTTAGAATTAATTGGGGAAGGAAGAAAACTTGCCGATAAAATAAATAAAGAAGTTTCTGTAGTAGTTTTGGGAGAAAATATAGAAAATATAGTAAAACAACTTGAAGAATATCCAGTTGATAATATAATATGCATAGATAAACCTGAATTAAAACACTACAACACAGATATATACGCAAATTGTATTGATGAAATAATAAAAGAAATGAAACCTGAAATTGTGCTTTTCGGTGCAACTTCAATAGGAAGAGATTTAGCTCCTAGAGTTTCTGCAAAAGTAGGAACAGGTCTAACTGCAGATTGTACATCCCTTGAAATAGATGATATAGATGGAAAACTTTTACAAACAAGACCGGCATTTGGTGGAAATTTAATGGCTACAATTATATGCCCTAAAAATAGACCTCAAATGTCTACAGTAAGACCTGGTGTAATGCAAAAGGCACAAAAAATAGAAAATAAAATTGCAAAAATAATAATTCCTAATATAGATAAAAATAATCTGATATCCAAAGTTATGTTTAAAGAACTTTTAATAAATGATAAACCGAGGGTTAATCTTCAAGATGCAAAAATTATAGTATCAGGAGGTAGAGGATTAAAAACTCCAGAAGGGTTCAAACTTATAGAAGAACTTGCTGAAGCATTAGGTGGAGTAGTAGGAGCTTCAAGAGCTGCAGTAGATTCAGGATGGATAGATCATAGCCATCAAGTAGGTCAAACTGGAACAACAGTCAGACCGGAACTTTACATTGCATGTGGAATATCTGGTGCTATTCAACACCTAGCTGGTATGAGTGAATCAAAAACTATAGTAGCTATAAATAGTGACCCTAATGCACCTATTTTTAAAGTTTGTGACTATGGTATCGTTGGAGATTTGTATAAAATAATCCCAGAACTTATTGAACAGGCAAAAAATAATAAAAGATAAATTAATATAATTATACAAAATATCTGACCTAATATGGTCATTTTACCCTACTAAAAAGCTTGATAGAAAGAGTGTGCTAACTTTCTATCAAGCTTTACTATTACTTGTCTAATTGTTATTTATCTTTATCTCTATCTTTTGATAATGATAAGAAATCTATAACATTGTCATCCTTTATTTTATTAGACTCTTCATCAAAATCTAACACCTTCAAAGAGTCTTTTTTATTTTTTGGAGATCCATTTTTTTTCATATTTTCCTTAGAGATTGCTGCTCTTTTAAATTCTTCAACTAACTCATCAAATTCACTGAAATCTATTTCTTTTCCATCTTCTCCAATATTTTCAAACTCTGAAAAACTATTTAAAAATTCCTCTTCAAATTCATTATCTTCCATATGGCTACGTATATCATCTTCCTCTGGAAATACTATCATATTTTTTTCAAATATCTTTGATAAATTATCATTTACAGAAAATATATCAAATTCAATTTCATCTCCTGATTCTCTTGTAAACAATAATTCTTCATTTCCAGCCATATGGTCATTTAGGTTTTCTCCCTTATATTTTAATATCCTTGGCTTGAAATCAAAATCCTTGCATTCCTTTAAACCTTTATACTCTATATTAAAAACCCAATTACTAGTATAGTCATATCTATATATAACCTTGCTATCATTCATAAGAACAATATCTGCCATGCTAATCACTGGATCAAGATAGTTTTCATGTTCTTGAAAACAAGGTGATGTCATTGGATTAAATGATGAAATTATATCTTTATCTATCTCGAATTCCCAACCAAATAACTTTTCAAACCCAAATGCAGTTTGAATAATTAAATGTAATTCAAAAAATGATATTCTAAGAGGTATTTCTATTTCCCTCCATACAGGTGGTTTTGATATTCCTTTTAACTTTACTTTGATTACATTTTTATACATCATTTTCACTCCTCTAATAGTAAATAGTTTGATTTTTATTTTACTCTATATATAAATATTATCAGAAAATCAAATAAATATAAATACAAAATCTCAAATAACTTTAAATATAGTATTTATATAGTTATTTTCTAAAAATAAACAATATAATTTTATATACTATTTACTATCTTAAGTTTTTGATTTATTGCTATGATTAAAATAGATTTTATATTTTATATTTTTTTTCTTACAATATTCTTGAATAGATAAATTCATATCATCCCAATAACTATCATTATTATTATTGTAAATATCCCTATATAAATCATATAAATTTGTAAAATTTTCCATAATGAAATCTAAAAATCTCTTCTTATAATTACCCCTTAAATTCAGATTTTCAAAATAAAATTCATCAACAAAATATTCTAACCTGTCGATAATATCAAAAACATTGGTGATTTCAGGAAAAATTGGTGATATAAAAGCATATGTTTTAATTCCATTATCTTTCAACTTTTTCAATGTGTCAATTCTTTGTTCAATGCTACTTGCTCTAGGCTCAGTCATACTTCTCAAGTTATCATCTAATGTATTTAAAGATATACCAACTTTTAAATTTTTTATCTTTATTAATATAGGTAAGTCTCTCAATATTAAATTTGATTTTGTTAATATTTCTAAATTTGCATTTGAATCTATAAATTGCTCTAAAATTTTTTGAGTAACACAATACTTTTTCTCAAAAATATTATAAGCATCTGTCACAGAACTTAATAATACTACTTTTTCTGATAACTTTCCAACATCAATATTTTTTAAGCTATTTTTTATATCAATAAAATCTCCCCAAGGTTCTTTATGATTAGTAAATCTTTTCATAAATTCTGCATAACAATATATACATTTATGAGGGCAACCTATATATGGATTAATAACATAATCAGCATCTGGTAGATTAGATTTTGTTATAATAGACTTTGTGACAACTTCATTAACATTAATCATATTAACTCCTTAACTCCAAAAAATTTTTTTCAGTATACAATCCTATAGACACAACAAGCATGATTAAAATTATCATCCCTATTAATAAGTTATATTCTAATAGTATTCCTATGCCTGTAAGCATTATAGTATTTAAAATTAAGACACAAAAAGATATAGTCGAAAGATATGTTGCTCTTATATCGTTATTTACCATTTCATTTTTTTTCATCTCCAAACTCTGATGCCTTAAAGGACTAATAGCTTGAATTAAAAACATTCCTAATATAATGTAATAGGTACTATTTGCTAATATAAATAACAAACCTAAACTTAAAATAATAGGAGAGTATTTTAATACTTTTTTCCTACCGAAATATCCTATAATACAATCAGCTTTTCTTTGTATCATAAATGTTATCATTTGAGATGATGTATAAATAATACCAAAATAAAATATATTAATACCTTGTTTATATAGCAATGGTTGTATTATTACAGGCAAATAAAATGTTAATCTCCCTGTTGACTCATAGAAAATTAATGATATACCTTCTCCATTTTTTTTTATAATTTCAAAACTTCGTTTAAAAATTTGAAGAGGATTACTATATCCATTTCTTTCTGCATTTATATCAATTTTTACAAAAAAAGATATTATAAAAGCTATACTTCTAAAAACAGCAAAAAAATATATAAATAATTTAAAATCAATATCTTTTAATATAAAGCTACAACTAGAGTTAATTATGCCTGATATAATAGAACCTAATGTAATTCCTGAATAAAAAAATGCTAGTTGTTTACCTATATTTACTTTTTTACCTATAGCCTGTTCTACTATAATTGCATCATTATTTCCTGAAAATAAACTCCATCCTAATCCCTCTAATATATATACTGCAAAAAAACCTATCGCTGTATTTGCAAACAATAAGACTATTGAAGATGATAAAAAGGCAATTTGAGAAAATATTAATATTCTTTTTCGTCCAACTATATCTCCAATTATCCCTGTTGGAATTTCTAATAATGCACAACTTAATGGCACAGTCAAATTAAGTATAGATATAACAGATATTGGTATTCCCTTGTTTTGAATGTATATAACTTCTATAGGTGCAAACAAGTTTAACATAGTCATAAATACAATCATATACAATAGTTTTGTGTTTTTTAATATTTTATCACTCATTTTTATACCATCCATTTATACATTATTTGATATTTGTATCCATTTATCAATAGATTTCTGAATATTAGATTGATCGAAAAGTTGAATGCAAATATCAATATCCCTATTTAATTTTTTTATGTATTTTGCAATTTTTTTAAAATCAATAACACCTTCACCTAAAGGTAAATGATCATCTCTTTCACCATGATTATCATGTATACATATATATTCTAAAAATGGTTCCATTTTTTCAAACCAATACTTTATCTAAAGATTTAACCACTTTGTATTCTAAACCCATTAAAAAATTTTGATAGTAATCATTTTCAATTTTAAGATTTTGTAAAAGTTGATACTTTCTAATTCTCAGTCTTTTTCTAGTATTATATTTGAATATCTTTTTAACACTCTATATTCGTGTGTACTACTATTAAAATTTTTCATCTTAGTTATTAAATTTATTTATATTTTTTGTAAATAACCTGTACTATATGGAACTTAGATTATTGTTTACTCTATATATTAGTACCTTCACTTTTTGACTTCCCATTTTTTACGATTAAATTGTTTTTATTTCGGGAACCATAATGTGGAAAATACTTCACACCATATGTTAAAATTACCTCTATTGCTTAATATTGTCAACATTTTTTATATATAAATAACGTTGATAGCAATTTATCCATTTTTCATCTAATCGACAATCATATTTTTATTACCATCAACGTTAAATATTATATATACTAAAATCAAATTTTATTTTTTACACCTTTGAATAAAATTACAACTATTCGATTATAGATGCAACAACACCAGAAGCTACTGTTCTACCACCTTCTCTAATGGCAAATCTTAATCCTTCTTCAACACATATTGAGTTGATTAGGTCTACTTCTATTGTTACATTATCTCCAGGCATTACCATTTCTATTCCTTCTGGTAATTTACACTCTCCTGTTACGTCTGTTGTTCTGAAATAGAACTGTGGTCTATATCCATCGAAGAATGGTGTATGTCTTCCACCTTCTTCTTTCTTCAATACGTATATTTCTGCTGTAAACTTTGTATGTGCATTTACTGTTCCTGGCTTTGCTAGAACCTGTCCTCTTTCGATTTCTGTTCTCTGCACACCTCTCAACAATGCTCCTATGTTATCTCCAGCTTCTGCTTGGTCTAGTAACTTTCTGAACATTTCTACTCCTGTTACTACTACCTTTCTTGGTTCTTCTGTTAATCCTACTAGCTCAACTTCATCAGATACCTTCAATACTCCTCTTTCTACTCTACCTGTAGCAACTGTTCCTCTTCCTGTGATTGAGAATACGTCTTCTACTGGCATCAAGAATGGCTTGTCTATATCTCTTTCTGGTGCTGGGATATATTCATCTATTGTGTTGAAGAAATCTACTATTACTTCTCCCCATTTTGAGTTTGGATCTTCTAGTGCCATTAACGCTGATCCTCTTACTATTGGAGTATCATCTCCTGGGAATTCGTATTCGTTTAGTAATTCTCTTACTTCCATTTCTACTAGTTCTAGTAATTCTTCATCATCTACCATATCACACTTGTTCAAGAATACTACTATGTATGGTACACCTACCTGTCTTGATAGTAGGATATGTTCTCTTGTCTGTGGCATTGGTCCATCTGTTGCCGCAACTACTAGGATCGCTCCATCCATCTGTGCTGCTCCTGTGATCATGTTCTTTACATAATCGGCATGTCCTGGGCAGTCTACGTGTGCGTAGTGTCTGTTTGGTGTTTCATACTCTACGTGTGCTGTTGAGATTGTGATACCTCTTTCTCTTTCTTCTGGAGCCTTATCTATGTTGTCAAATGCAACTGCTTCTCCTAGATGATACTTTTCAAATAATGTTTTTGTTATAGCTGCTGTTAATGTTGTTTTACCGTGGTCAACGTGTCCTATTGTTCCGATATTAACATGTGGCTTACTTCTTTCAAATTTAGCTTTTGCCATTTTAAAATCTCCTCCTAAAAAAATTTTTCTCTGGTTGTATTTTACTATTATTCTCTATGATTTTCAAGTGATTTCTCCAATTTTCTCTTCACTCGCTGTATTGCATTATCAATAGATTTTATATCTTTAGACAACACTTCTGAAATCATCCTATAGCTTAATCCTCTTAAATATAATATAAAGACTTTTTTTTCAAACTTACTCAGGCTTCGATCAATAATGCTTTCAAGGTATTCAAAATCCTCTTTTCCAATTATTAGCTGTTCTGGATTTCCGTCTGGATTTTTCATAGATTGCTGAAAAAGTTCACTACTAGATTCATCATCTACTGATGCTTTATCAAAAGACACATATGTATTGAGTGGAATGTGTTTCTGTCTTGTGGATGCCCTCACAGCAGTTATCATCTGTCGGGTAACACATATCTCAGCAAAATGCTTAAATGATGCAGACATATTAGGTTTATAGTCTCTGATAGCTTTGTAAAAGCCTATCATCCCTTCCTGTATGATATCGTCCCTATCTCCTCCAATCAAAAAATACGTCCTTGATTTTTGCAAAATCATAGGTCTATATTTTTCTACTAGATAATTTTGAGCTTCGACATCTCCAAGCATTGCCTTTTCCACATACCTATAATCTTCTTTTTCTCTACATGACTTTTCAAAATCTAATTCTATCTTAGAATCCAACATCAAAACCTCCCAGTCCCAACACAGTCATTTTCTATTTCTTCTCATGTTTTCAAGCCTATTTAAAATGTCGCTATCTATTCTATTTTCGAGCCTATTCATATCATTATACTTCTTAGTCGTATTTTTATTGCTGTTTCTCAACTCTTCTTTTGCGTTATTCAAATCTCCAATCAGTTCCCTAGAGGAAATTCTCGTACATCCCTTTCCCAAAACTATCTGTTGCTCTGCATAATCGCTAGTTGCAACAGCAATTTCATCATATTTTGAAAGACCTGATATAAATTTTTCTATATAGCTGTCAGCGGTCTGATTTTCTCTGGTAAATATTACAGTTATGCCATGATGATTTTCAAGCTTCTCATCGCACCCCTTTACATTATATGCATCAAATACCACATAGGCCTCATATCCCTTTAGTTTTGCGTACTCTTGTATGTTACTGATCAATTTATCTCTTGCCTCTTCCAAATTATCCTTTGATATCTGCTTCAATTTACTCCATGCATTGATTACATTGTATCCATCTACTATCAATATTTTTCTCGGCACAAACTTATTTTTTTTCATTTCTTTGCCTATATACTTCATACAACAAAATACCACCGGCAACGGATGCATTGAGTGATGAAACATTTCCAGACATAGGCATTGATACCGTAAAGTCGCAATTTTTCTTCACCAGCCTTGATATACCTTTGCCCTCGCTGCCAACAACCAACGCCAACGCTCCCGATAAATTTTGTTCATAGAAGGTTTTGCCGTCCATATCTACTGCGGCTATCCACAATCCATTTTCCTTTAATGTGTTGATGGTGTTTACAATATTTGTAACAATACATACTGGAACATATTCAACAGCTCCCGCAGATGCTTTTGCAACAACTGGAGTAATGTGTACACTCCTTCTTTTTGGAATGATTACGGCATGAGCGCCAACCGCATCAGCAGTTCTGATAATAGATCCCAAATTATGCGGATCAGTTATCTCATCCAATATTATAAAAAAGGGATCTTCTCCCTTGCTTCTTGGAATCTCTAGTATTTCATCCAATTCATAATACTTGTATTCAGCCGTCAATGCAATTACCCCTTGATGAGAATGACTCTCTGACATTTCATCTAACTTGTGTCTATCTACATTTTGAATAACTATGCTCTTTTCTTTGGCAATGGCGATAATTTTTTTTATTGAGCCTTCCTTTGAGTCTTTGTTCACAAGAATTTTTTCTATTTCTCTATCATTTTTTAATGCTTCTAATACTGGATTTCTTCCCTCTATCAAAGCCATTTCTTCACCACCTATCTGTTTTCAATGGCTTGAATTGCCATCAAAACTATAAATTCCAATCTATCTGTATCGCCCTTCAAATATAGATACCCTATCAAAGACTCGAATCCAGTGGCGTGTCTATAGTCAATAATACTGGCATTTTTTGCTCCAGTTGACTTTTTATGATTACGACCTCTTTTATAAATGGTGGTTTCTTCCTCAGAAAGAATCCCCTCCATCGACTTTATTGCCTTTGACTGAGCGGCTGCACTTACATACATAATCGCAGACCTATGTAGCTCATTAATCTTAGTATATATACTTTTCTTTATTAGATATTCTCTGATATATGTTTCGTAAATCGTATCTCCCAAATAAGCAAGAGTAAGAGGAGATATCCTCAATAGCTCCTCTTTGCTCAATTCACGTAAATTTATTCCGTCTTTTTCCATAGCTACATCTTTTTCCACTTGACACCTTGTCTTGTATCTTCAATTGAAATTCCCATAGATGTCAATTCATCTCTTATTTTATCAGCCAACGCAAAATCCTTCGCTTTTTTGGCTTCAGTTCTTTTTTCAATCAAGTCTTCTACCTTTTTAACTAATTCTTCATCAAGGTCGTCTGATTTTTGTGCTATATTTAATACATTTGTCAGCTCATAGAACATATCGAGATTGCACTTTATAAACTCTTTTGAAGAAGTTTCAGCCACATTCGTATTCATAAACTTCGCTAGTTCAAAGATTGTACTTATGGCATCAGCAGTATTCAAATCGTCATCCATAGCCTCTATAAATTTATCTCTGAAAGATTCGATAGTAGGGATTAACTCTTTTTCTTCTGCACTAATCCCCTCTACTGTCTGATTGCTCAAAATAAATTCTGCCCTATCTCTGGCATTTGTCAATCTTTCCAATCCTGATTTCGCCTGCTCCAATATTGTGTCACTAAAGTTTACAGGATTTCTGTAGTGAGTTGATAGCAAGAAAAATCTCACCAAGCCAAGATCATAAACCTTTGATATATCTCTTACTGTAAAGAAATTACCCAATGACTTGCTCATCTTTTCGCCATCCACATTTATATACCCATTGTGCATCCAATATCTTGCAAAAGTCGCATCATTAGCACACTCACTCTGTGCTATTTCATTTTCATGGTGAGGGAATTGAAGATCCTGTCCACCAGCATGAATATCAAGTGTATTACCCAAATATCTTCTAGACATTACAGAGCATTCTATGTGCCAGCCTGGTCTTCCTTCTCCCCATGGACTAGCCCATCCAGGTTCGCCCTCCTTCTTTGCCTTCCATAGAACAAAGTCAAGTGGGTCTTCTTTTTTGTCATCAACATCAATTCTTGCACCTAATTCCAATTCTTCTATATTCTGATGAGATAGCTTTCCATATTCATCAAATTTTCTAGTTCTGAATAGAACATCGCCTTCAGATTCGTATGCAAACCCTTTGTCCACCAAAGTCTGGATAAAGTTGATAATCTCTTTTATATTGTCTGTAACCTGAGGATGTACATTTGCTCGCTTGATTCCCAAACCATCACAGTCAACAAAATATTCTTCTATATATTTTCTAGACACTTCTTCTGGAGAAATCCCTTCCTCATGACTTCTCTTAATAATTTTGTCATCCACATCAGTAAAATTCTGAATGTATGTAACCTCGTAACCTCTGTATTCGAAATATCGTCTTAATGCATCAAATACAGTAAATGGTCTCGCATTACCCAAGTGTATATAGTTGTACACAGTAGGTCCACAAACATACATCTTTACCTTACCTGGCTCTAGAGGTATGAATTCTTCCTTTTGTCTAGTCATTGTGTTATATACTCTCATCGAAAACCTCCGTCTACTTATCAATTAGTAATTTTTTATTTTTCCCCGTATATATTTAATGAAAAACCTTCTTCTAGCACTTTTCTAGCATATTTTTTTGCACCTTCCAGAGAAAGATCTCTGTAGTTTCCACATTCTTCTTCTGAAGCGGCTGGAATATTTTCGGCTGCTAAAACCATCTCTAAAGATTTTTCAAGGCCATCCTTAACATATGATGGCTCCACATCTCCCCACATAATCAGATAGTATCCTGTCCTACATCCCATAGGAGATAAGTCAATAACTCCATCCATATTATCTCTCAAAAACGTAGCCAATAGATGCTCTAGACCATGAATGGCATCCGTTTCAAATACCTCTTTGTTCGGCTGCAAAAATCTCAAATCGAACTTTGTGACCTTGTCTCCATTTTTTCCATCTAAGACGCAACACTTTCTTACATAAGGTGCCTTTACCTTAGTGTGGTCAAGTTGAAAGCTTTCAACATTAGATTTCATAATATAACCTCTTTTCATATTTTCTATTTTTGTTTATCCTTCATCAAAAGAAGTTCAGTAACTGCCATACTGTTATTTCCATTACCAACCTGCACGATTTTATCTATTTTTTTCTTTTCGAGAACTCTTTTCTGCTCGGCTGATAGCCTTCCATGAGTCAACACTATTGGAGATTTTTCACCAGCGGCATATGCTCCAATCGCCAAGCCGTCTATCAACATACCTTGATTTCCATAACCATCCTTTGCAACGAAGACCTGTTTTAATTCACTGCTAGTATAAAACCTTTCGATAATCTTTGCATTAGTATCGTTTCTATCAAGTCCACTAACTCTGGCAGGATTTTTCAACTCACTTTCTATACTTTGCGGAACAGAGGATTCTCCACCTATAATATATGATGACAGAACACTGTCAGAAGATTTTAGCTCTGAAGGAATGTCGACCTTACCTTTTTCATCTGATAGGATAATAGGTATGTTTTTCTCTCCGGAAACAGGTGAAAAGCTTATTGCATCTGCCAATCCCTTATAACCATTTACGACTGCATACGCATTTACTTTAGAGCTATCTACAGACAATGTTTTCTGAGCAATCTTGTTGCTAGTTTCGAATCTGTCCTGTCCGTATATTCTCTCAACACCAAAGCCTTGTTTTTTTAGTTCATTGACAATAGAGCTGGATATCGAATTCTCTCCACCTATTATTACCACATTCTTTGCTCCCAGACGCTTTATTTCATTCATGACGTTTTTATTTATAGAGCCTTTTTCCGTAAGCAATATAGGTGCGTTTAATAACTTCGCAAGAGGTGTAGATGTCAGAGCATCGGCTATTGCTCCTCCATTTACCAAAAATACATTTTCTGCACTAGACCAGCCATTTGCCGAAACCTTGATCGCTGTTTCATATCTGTCCTGACCAGCCAAAATATTTGCTCCTCCAACGCTCTTAGTTATTCCTTTTATAACAACATTGGATGGATAATAGGTGCTTACTCTATTTAAATCCACAAGTCTGCCCTTTGAAAGTATGTATGATTGACCGTAGTTTGCTTTGGATACAAACATTTTGTAGTTTTTTACATTCTTTTCAAGTCCAATACTCGATTTTTTTGACTGTGATGAATTATCTATCTTTACACATATTGATCCATTTCCAGTCGGAAGAATATAGTTATCAACGTCAGCTGTTATATATCCAGAAAACGGCACTACTCCTGACTTTATAAGCATTCTCTTATTGTAGCTAGGTGTTCCGTTCTCTTCTGGTACATAGTATATCTCATATTTCGCTCCAATACTATCAGTTGCAAACATCACTCCCTGAAGAACTTCATTCTGTCCGAAATTGAATTTATTTGCAGCAACCACTACATCAGATGATAGAGTTGAAGACATCGAATATTCATGTTGATATATCTTTTGCCCCTTGTCTTTCTGTACTCTGGCAATTGCATAATTATCAGAATATGACAACAAAGTCTTGTCCTCATATGAAATCCAAAGATATCCACTTTCCTTGTTGTAATTTCCCCAGCTATTTTTTATCAGCCAAGCTCCATTACTCTTTGGTTTTACCTTTCCAGTAAATCTATCTTTTGAAAAATTATCATCCCATCCTACAATCGCTATTGCATGAGTCTGTCCCAGCGATTCGTCACAATAAAAGGCTGTAGAGTCCTGACTCATGTATTTTGCATCGTCATAATAACCAGATGTAATTGCTCCATATTTCAAAATTGCATTTTTGACGGAACTTCTATCAGTAGCTACATTCACAACATCCAAAACATTATATCCAAGCCTTGGAGCAGAATCGAAGTTCGCAGGTTTTTTTGCACCCTCATCAGTAGTCACATTTCCATTATAGGGAATATCAGACTCTAGCTTTGGACCTTGCCATGAAGTAAAATAACCCATTGATGTTTCATTTGTAGATCCTTCAGAATCACCGATCTTCCAATCAAAAGTACCATCCTTTGCCCACCATCTCATATGTTCTTCAGAAAGATCATATGTTCCAATATTACTCTTCTTTAGAAAACTTTCAAGAGCGGCGTTTCCAGCAAATGACCAGCAAATACCAAGCTTTAACTGATTTTTGATGCTTGTCATCAAATTAAATTCTCTTGGATCAAACTTGTTAGACTCAGCCGTTATACCACTTACGCTTTTACTATTATCAGTCAATTTGGTTCCATTAAAATCAAAAGGATCTGTCTTTATCACTTCAGAATTATTATTTGTAATGACTTCCCCTTGCCCATTACTTGGCTGATAGTTGCCTTGATTTTCAGATTTCCCTGAAATAGACTCTGCCTGTACTTGTGGCTGTGAAACGCTACTATTTGAGTCTGTGTTTCCTGAAGTAACTCCCTCATAGCTATATACCGGATTTTGATTTCTTTCATCTGCATTTGAAAATGAGAAAGAGCATCCAGTAGAAACAATAACTGATACAAGAGAGACACACACTATTTTTTTTATTAATTTTTTACCACTACGTTTATATGTCATTTTTATCTCCTAATCACTACCTTATAAATAAATTTATCCATCTACATAATACCACGAAATATCAATATTTTCAACTTATTGATATACATACAAGGACTTCAAAAACAACTCACTCTCGTGGTATTTATGCTTTTAAATCACACCTATTGAATATATACAAATTTGTCTTTTGGTTCATCAGCTTTCGTGAATTTTACATTAAAAATAATTGGGAGTCTTTCATAATTATATTCCCTATAATTATTCTCTTTAATCTCCCCTTCGACAATATACCACTGACCTCTTTTCAGATTGTGCATATCCTTATCTTCGTAAATAAATCCACAGGTTTGAAGGTCAGCCATACAGCACAACATACCCATTCTTCCAATTACAGCAAAATCACCATTGTTCTGTTTGTCATCAAGCACACAACACAAGAGTCTGAATTTTGTGCCCTTATATTTTTTCCAATCTAATATAGAATCATAGTACCATTTCATGTACTTTACATCCGTTATGTCTATATAGTCTTTTCCTCTTTCCTTTTTGTATACCGTCCTCTTTATCTTTTCAGTTCTGTTTATTCCGCTTGAAACACTTGTAATTCCAGCCTTTGACTCAGTTTTTATAACACTTGATGATTGAGACGTCGATAACATTGCCACAACAAGATCCTTCGACATATAAAAAACCATCATCAAGGGTATTATCACGATAAAATACCTACAAAGATTATTCATATGTCTTGGTTTAAACAATTTAGATACTGAGAATACTGCAATAGCTATCAATATGACTGCAGAAATCGCCAAAATAGTATTAAATTTCGGATGAACAAACAAGTTCAGTCTCCCGTTTTGTAATCCCACTAGGATGAGTGCAGAAAGAAAGAGCTCTATCAGAATCTGTATCAGTATCTCTAAATTAATTCTATTAATTTTATTCATACTCACCCCCCCTAAAAAAATCTATACCAATTACCCATGATAGAGAAAATTAAAAATGATATAGTCAAAACCAAAAATATTAAAAATACAATAAATCGCTTCTTAAACGTCCCCAACAAAACAGAAATATTTGTAATATCCAGTATTGGTCCCACTACCATAAATCCCAAAACCGAATTTGCAGGCATCATATTGACAAATGACCTTGCGATAAAAGAATTCGAGGTCGAGCATACAGATATGAAAAACGCAGCAATCAACATTACTATTACCGAAAGTATATTGATGCTATTTATCTGTATATACACATACTTTGGAATCAACACTTGCAAGCACGCAGAGATAAAAGCTCCAACTACAATATAGGTTCCAATTTTAAAAAGCTCTTTCTTTGAGTGAAGCACAATTGCCTCTATATATTTCATTTTTCCTGTTTTTCCTGTTTTTTCAGTATCTACAAGCATTAAATCATCCATTGCAAAATCGCTGAAATTATACTTCTCAAAATCATCCTTTATTACACTCAGTTTTCTTCGTCTTTCAATAAACATCAGAATAACCCCAACTGTAAAAGCAATTGCCAATCCAAAAATAGATCTCAATATCACCACACTAGGACTATTTGGAAACGCATAGTAAGTAGAAGCTATTACTATAGGATTTACAGCGGGTGCCGCCATCAAAAAGGTAATTATAACAGGTATTGAATACCCTTTTTTCGCAACCGATGTAGCTATTGGAATCATTGCACAATCACATACCGGAAAAAATACCCCTCCAAACAGCGCCAAAAATATCGATTTAAAACCTGACTTTGAAAAAATATTATTCAGTCTATTTTGTGGCACGAAAATCTGTATAATACTAGAAACTATTGCCCCAATCAGAAGAAATGGCAAAATTTGAACCAGCAAACTCAAAAAAATCCCCAGCACCTTCTGAAATATCCCGCCATAAAAAACCGGAAAAGCATTTTTTATAACCAAAATAACGGAATTTAGCATCAAAAATAACAACGCAAATTTTATTATCTCTTTATCAGATCGAGTTATTTCTTCACTCAAAATCCCTTTTTTGCCCAAATATAAATCATCATAATTTTCGATTGAACAACCTCTATTTATTCGCTTGATTACCTTCTTCTTTTTCTCTAATATCAGAAAATCCTCATTATCGACTTTGGTAAAAACCACCATATCCGCATTTGAAATCTTGTCTATAATAAACCTACTCATATTGGAAAAATAAGAGTCCATTGTCTTGAAATCCAATGTCGTGATAACATTTCTAAGATAATATCCATCAGAGTAGCATACTTCAAGCACCACAGACAAATCCCAAGTTCCATTGTATTCTATGATAATATAGTCTGGATTATGCTCCTCTATTATTGATTTTAGGTATTCACTATTGATTTTATCTTTATCAAAAATATCGATAACATTAATATTTTCAACATTTTTGTAGTCGTCATACGAAACTATTCCATACTCGCAATTTATTATCAGTATATTATCATAAATTTTCGCAGCTTCTTCCTCAATTATTTTTTTGACCAAAGTCGTCTTTCCACTTTGAAAAAAACCTGCAACTATATCTATTTCCATGTTTTTACCACCTCATTTATCATAAAAATCCCCAATTATAATACTACATAAAAAAACTTAGTTTTTGATTAATTCCGCAAAAGATTTGCGATTTTATTGAAAGTAATTCATGAAATAATGTATAATATATTATTGGTATCGATATATTATTGGTGTTGATATTTTATCACTGAAACATTCAACATTATGGAAATACCAAAATAAAATGCACTACAGCTATGTTATATGAGGAGGAAAACTATGAAAAAAACTGAAATAGAAATTATATCAGGATTTTTGGGATGTGGAAAAACCACTTTCATCAAAAAAATAATAAGTGAATCAGAAGATTTTTCAAACACTGTAATTCTTGAAAACGAGTTTGGTGAAGTAAGTATAGATGGCGAGATATTACAAAGGGAAGGTGTAAAAATCAAAGAAATAAATGCTGGATGTATATGCTGTTCGGTAGCTGGAGATTTTGCAAAATCTCTAATAGAAATCAAAGATATGTTCGATCCAGATAAAATAATTATAGAGCCGTCTGGTGTTGGTAAATTATCAGAAATAATCTCCACTTGCAATAAATACCCTGAGATTTTTCAGCTAAATAAAATTATTACCATATTAGACCTGAAGAACTTTTTGATGTTTTTAACGAATTTTGGCGAATTTTATATCGACCAAATAGAAAACGCAAATATGATTATTTTCAGTCGATTTACAGATGCAGTAAATTCCGGAACTGATTTGGTAGATATAGAAAACAAAATACGAGAAATAAATCCGAAAGTAAATATTATTTCTAAGGAGTGGGACAATTTTTCAATTGAGGATCTATTCGTTGAGAAAAAGAAAATGAAAAAATTGGATATGTTTAGTCATCACCATCACCATCATCATCATCATGAGGATGGACATTGCTGTCACTGCTCTTCAGAAAATAAGGAATCAAATAACGATTTCGAAAGCATTACAATAGCTATAAACAATGAAATTTCAAGAGAAACTCTGACAAACATATTAAATGATTTTGAATCTGGAAAATACGGCTCTATTATTCGTTCAAAGGGTAGCGTCCCTAATGAAAAAGGTAGCCTTCAATTTGACTATGTACCGGGGGAAATCAGAATAAACGACAAACCGTGTGATACAAAATGTCACGTGGTTATAATCGGAGAAAAATTAGATAGAGAAGCATTGGAAAAATTATTTTTGTAATGTATTCTATATAAATTGAATACCAGCCCTATGAAAAAAGTATCCAGCATTATATAAGCTTGAAAATAAATGCTCGGATACTTTTTTTCATAGAGCTTTTCTCTTTAACACCATTTCAGTATTCTTGGTGTATTGAATTTTTTAATTTCCTAATGAATTATACCAACTGTTTTCTTATTTGAAAGACTATCCATAATCGCCTTGTTAAGCATATTCATTTCCTTTATCTCTTCATCAGACATTGTATAGTCACTGCCAAACATAGAAATTCCGAGATGATTATCTACATAAAGGCTATATTTCTTCCCCTTTTTCTCAATCGTTCCGAAAGTATTCATAGATGCAGCTATATGAGTATTTGCATTGGTACCCACATATTTAATAAGATCCATCATTAGAATCATAGACGCATCTTCATCTCCTGTTATTGAATACAACTCTTTATGCAGAATTCTACTTCCATCTTCAGACCATTTTAGTTTTCTTGCCACATTTCTAGGTAATATTATGCTAGCTTTCCCATCTGTATTTGGTATTGAAAAATTTACCATTGTATTATCATTTGAATTTGAATAGTTCATATCAAATTTTGCTCTCATTTCATCAAAATAATCTCGGTTAAGGGTAAATTTACTTCCTTTTGTTCCAGCTAAAGCACCTTTTTCAATACTATTAAGCACGCTGTTGAGTGTCGAAAAATACGTAGCTTCATCATTATATTCTGGCATTTTTCCAATAAATAGAAAAACAGAATAATTTTTTCCATTCTGATTTAACGTACCAATATTTCTTTCGTAATTTCCAGAAGAGGATTCTTTCTCAAAATCTGAAACAAAGATTAAAAATAAATTTCCTTTATATGGATTTTTCATCCTTACCATTAAATCCGATTCATTCAAATAATTTGATCTAGATATTTCAATTTTTTGTTTCAAATCGTCCGGCAATCTGAATGCCAAGTTAAATCCGGAAATATTGTCAGCTTCATCAGTATTACTTTTCTTAATTCCTCTAATTGCATTTTGAATATTTTTATCTGGCAAAGTATCTTTTCCACCAACCACAAATATATTATCAGCTTGCTCAGATATATTTTTTGTAGCCAAACTTCCAAAATCTGGAGTTAAAATGATATCGGCTTTTTTTGAGTTAACTAAATTTATCGAACTAAGGGCATCAGCAAATGTTTTCCCACTCACAAATACGATATCTCTATTTGATGTCTTGTTCGCAATTTTTAATGAAGTCTCGTATCTGTCATTTCCTGCAATTCTCTCCCCATAGTTTTGTGCAACAGATGTATTCCCCCCAAAAGTATATTTGATATTGTAATTACCAAATAGGTTATTACCTTTTGGATTGTATAATAATATTCCGATATTTTTTTCCCTCAAAAGAGAGTATGAAGAAAGAGCATCAGCATAATTTACACCGCTTGCCACACCGACATCTTTATAATTTGCAATAGCAAGTGTTTTTTTGTTTGTCTCATACCTATCTGCTCCAGAAATACGAATTATTTCTGTATTACCAATTTTGTCATTTTCAATTTTGTTACTAACAACACCACCAACCAAATAGATTTTTCGAGGTTTAAAATTGTTTGCCACATAACTTATAAACGAAGCATCTGTTTTGCCTCTACCATCTAATAGCAATTTCGAATTAAACCTATTAGATATATTCATAGCACTTAGCGAGTCTGCAAAACTGTATCCATCTGCAATAACTATATCTGCACCCACATTTGATGTACTTAATTCAGAAGAAGCAATGCTCGTTTTTTCACGATCCACCCCTTCATATCTGGTATACCGGAATTCTTGGGCATTGGAATAATTAGTACTACCAACAAATAATCCACATAATGTTAAAAGAACCAACGATGATTTAATTTTCATATTCCCCTCCATACTTAAAACTAATTTTGATAAAAATAACTATAGCATTTATCTGTTATTGATATTAGCTATACAATTAAAATATATCACTAAATCATATAAATTTCAATTAGTTTAACATGATAAATATATAAAATTAAAAGGTTAGAGAAACACTCTAACCTCAATAAAATAACTACATACTTATATATAAAATTGTGACATTTATCTATTTTACAATTGCCGTTATTTTTTCAATGCCATAGATATTATCAATGTTATAACTCCAGTCAAAACTATCGTTCCACCTGGTTTTAATCCCAAATAATATGATAGAGTCAAACCAATAATCGTAAAACTAACTGCAAAAATAATAGCCAACAACACAGTCATTTTATAGCTTTTCGAAAATCTCATTGAGCACGCAACTGGAATTACCATAAGCGACGAAACTATAAGAGCTCCAACCGCCCTTGCAGCAATAGAAACTGTCAACGCAGTCAGTATTGTAAAGATAACATTGACAAATCTTACTGGTATTCCGATTAATCTCGCTCCCACCTCATCAAATGAAAAATACAAAAGCTCCTTATACAGCAAAATATATGAAATCATAACAAACACAGAAAGCAGCACCACTAAACATAGCTCAAAATCTGTTATCGCCACAATACTTCCAAATAGAAAGCTGCTAAACCCAGATGAATTGCTCGAAAATCCAGAAAGAACCCCCGCCAAACCAATTCCTGCTGACATCACTATGGCGATGGAAATCTCTGAGTATTGAGGAAATTTCTTTCTTATAAAATCAATTCCAAATCCAGAAAACACCGTTATTATTATCGCACCGACAATTGGATTAATACCCAATATCAATCCCATGGCTACACCAGCTAACGATGTATGCGAAAGTGCATCTCCAATCATAGAAAGCCTCTTTAAAACTATAACAGTTCCTATACATGGTATAATCATCGCCAACAAAATTCCCACGATAAACGCACGTCTCATAAACTCATACTCAAACATTCTACACCTCCTCACGCCAAAAAGATTCAACTTCAATGATTCTGTTTGAATGTTTTTTTAGCCTCTCTATATCATGAGAAATCATAACAATCGTTATTTTTCTTTCTAAATGCAATCTATCTAATAATTCATAAAGAGCATCTTCTGATCTATGATCAATACCCGATGTAGGTTCATCCAAAATCAATATTTCAGGATTATTCGCTAAAGCTTTGGCAATCACTACCCTCTGCTGTTGACCACCAGACAAATCACAAAACCTTCTATTCGCATACTCTGTCATCCCTACGATTGAAAGTATTTCTTTTACCTTTTCAATATGCTTTCTCTTTGCGAATTTAAACAGTCCAATCTCTCTGTACATATTCATCAGAACTATTTCTGTAACTGTCGCAGGAAACTCCACACCACTAGATACGCCAACCTGTGGAACATATCCAATGCCACTTACCTGTTTTGATTTGCTGGGATTACTACCAGATATCAGTATTTCACCAGAGTCAGGCTTTAATATTCCCAAAATTAGTTTTATCAATGTACTTTTGCCTGTTCCATTTGCACCTATTATTCCAACAAAATCTCCCTTTTCAATATCAAAGCTCACATTTTGAAGAATATATTCTTTGTCGTATTTAAAAAATATATCTCTTACTTCAATTATTTTTTCCATTATTTTCTTTCCTTACCTTTTCTATAACAAAGAGGCTCTATTCTAATAATAAAGCCTCCTAAAAACATTACTACCAACAATATTATACTATAGCTAGGCAGCAATTTGAATATTTTGTTGTATTAATCTATCACTTAATATTAATTCAATGCTTTAATCAATACTTCCAGATTTTTATTCATGATTGAAAAATAATCTTCACCATCTTTGACTTGCTTATCTGTCAAGCCTTCTAAAGGATTAAGAACTTCTGTCTTTGCACCTACTTCTTTCGCTATAGTTTCAGATACCTTTGGATTTACCAACTCTTCAAAGAATATATACTTCACATCATGTTCTTTCGCAAATTTTGTTATTTCTGCCATTCTACTAGCATCAGGTTCAGAATCTGGAGATAAACCTTCTATACCCAATTGGTTTATTCCATACTTATTCAGCATATATGCAAACGCACTGTGAGAAACTACAACTTCTTTCTTCTTTGTATTTGACAAGGAATCCTTGAATTTCTTATTCAACTCATCCAATTTTTTTGCATTGTCTTGATAATTTTTTTCGTATGTATCCTTGTTCTTAGGATCTGCCTTGATAAAAGCATCCTTGATATTATTCATCTCTATTTTAGCATTTTCAGGGTCTAACCATGTATGAGGATCATACTTGCCTTCATGCTCATGTGAGTGTTCATCTTCATGCTTACCATCTTCATGCTTGCCGTCTTCATGCCCCTCTTCATGATGATCTGATTCTTTTGCTTCTATAAGCTTTACACCTTTTGAAGCCTCTACTAGAGAAACCTTACCCTCTTTAAAAGTTCCGTCTAATTTTTCTACCCAGCTTTCCATGCCAGCACCGTTATAGATAAACACATTTGATTCTCCAAGCTTGGCTATATCTTTTGTGCTAGGCTCCCAATCATGCGGCTCAACACCTGCTGGAACGAGGTTTTCAACATCAACCTTATCCCCACCGATTTTTTTTGCAAAATCATACATTGGATAAAAGCTAGTGTACACCTTTAATTTTCCACTATCGCTACTATTTGAGCTAGTATTCGAATTTGCGCCAGAGCATCCTGCCAGCAAAAGTGATGATGATAATGCCAATCCGGCTAATTTAAAAGCTATTTTCTTCATAATATCCTCCAATCAACTAAATATAATGTTACTTTAAACTAACGTATCCATATATTTGCGAATTGCTTTTTAATTTGCAAAAGAAAAGCGTTCGCATATTCTATAAAAAAGTATATTCCTATAAGACTTCTTTGTCAAGAATTATGACAATTTTGATATTTAATTTTATACAAAAAGTGGTATAAATATATTATAAGTAATTATACTTTTTATTTGTAAAATATGTTATAATCAATGGTAGTGTACTGAAAGGAAGTGATTAGATGCCATTTGATAAGAATAGATGCCCGAACGACAGTCATGGAATAGAAAGTCAAAAAATTCTAAAGAATGCAAACCTAAAGATGACAAAAAAGAGAGTTCTGATAATAGATTGTTTCAAACACTCCAATGTTCCTCTAACAGCGGACGACGTGTTTAATATCTTAAGGGAGAATACTAATATCAACTTGTCAACTATTTATAGGGCATTGAGTGCTCTTACAGATTCAGAAATTTTGACAAAACAGACTTTGTCTGATGGTACCTATGTTTTCCAATTAAACGGAGACGTACACCGACATATATTGACATGCAAAGAGTGTGGCAAAATAGATTACATAGAATTCTGTCCTATAGAAAAGACTATTGATGACATTACTTCAAAGACGGGATTTGAAATAACAGGCCACAGTTTAGAATTTACGGGAATTTGCCCTGATTGTAAGAAAAAACTAAAATAAGATAACTGTTTACCCTTATAAATTTGGTTGGGTAATGATTAGATTGATTTGCTTGTGGGTAGAAATACAAATAAGCGATGAGATAAATAATAATTTTTTAGGAGGAATACTATGAAAAAATATGTTTGTGATGTATGTGGATACGTTTATGACCCAGAAATAGGAGATCCAGATTCTGGAATAGCTCCAGGAACTCCATTTGAAGATATACCAGATGATTGGGAATGTCCTGACTGTGGTGTTACTAAAGAAGATTTCTCTGTAATGGACTAATCAACTATACTGATAAATACAGAATAGAGATTGAAAAATCAGCTTTGTAACGTAGAGCTAGCAAGCCGTAGGTGTTAATTCGCCTACGGTAATTTTTTACAAGAAATACGCATTTCACGATAAATATTACAGACATTTATCAAACGATATAGCTTCATCCATGATTTGTTGTTTTAATCTGAAATTTGCTTTATAATAAATATGTGGAAATATAAATGATAATTATATTACTGAAAGGATTGATTTATGAAATATTGTTCCATTGGAAGTGGTAGTAGCGGTAATTGCCACTATGTAGGATATAAAAATACAAACATTTTGATAGATGCTGGATTAAGCGGAAAAAAAATTATTGAGGGGCTTCAAGATATCGATGTAGACGCAAAGAGTCTAAATGGCATACTGATAACCCATGAACACGTTGATCACATTAAGGGAGTGGGGATACTTTCTAGAAAATTTAATCTTCCCATCTTTGCAAATTATAACACGTGGATGAGCATAAGAGATAAAATAGGAAAAGTTGATGAAAATAATATAATAATATTTGAGAATGATAAATCATACTCCATCAACGATATAGCCATCAAGCCTTTTTCCATAACTCATGATGCAGTAGATCCAGTCGGCTACTCTATGATAAATGAAAGAGGAGAAAAACTATCTATTGCAACTGATACGGGGCAGATTACTGATACGATAAGGGAGAATGTCTTAGACTCAAAACTTGTAATCTTAGAATCGAATTATGACAAAGAAATGTTACTGATGGGTTCATATACATACGCTCTTAAAAAAAGAGTTATGTCGAATATAGGTCATCTTTCAAACGAGGATGCTTCCAAATTTGCAGTAGAATTGATAAACAAAGGCACAGAAAAGATATTGCTAGCACATTTAAGTCGTGAAAATAATTTTCCAGCTTTGGCATACGAAACTTCGAACCACATATTGTCTGAAAATGGTATAAAAATCGGCAAGGATGTCGAAATCGATATACTCAGACGTGATACATTGTCAAAAATACACGAGGTGGGAAAATAATGATAAAAATTAGCATATTGACTGTCGGAAAATTGAAAGAAAAATACATCAAGCTGGGTATTGAAGAATTTTCTAAAAGACTATCAAAATATTGCAAGCTTGATATTATAGAGGTTCCAGATGAAAAAGCTCCAGAAACACTGAGTTTCAAGGAAATGGAGATTGTAAAAAACAGAGAAGGCGAGAAGCTTTTAGCGCAAATTAATCAAAATGCCTATGTAATCTCATTGGCAATAGATGGAAAGAAATTCACATCTGAGGAATTGGCGCAAAAAATTTCAAAGCTATCCATCGATGGAAATAGCCATATATGTTTTGTAATTGGCGGATCATTGGGATTATCTGATGAAATACTTTCCAGATCCAATATGAAATTGTCTTTTTCTGATTTTACCTTTCCTCATCAGCTCATGAGATTAATTCTACTTGAGCAGGTGTATAGAAGCTTTAGGATCATAAACAATGAACCTTATCACAAGTAATCAATATATGTAAATTTTCGAGGATAGAAATCTAAATCAAAGCATAAAGGTGGTGATAAAATGTTCTTCAAAACAAAGAGTAATCCAATACTGATGGATATTTATGTGCCCAGTATTTTTTTCGATATATATATCCCCATAGCGACAGGAAACCAATTGAAGGTATACCTACTAGGATATAAAAGTGCCCAAGTAAGTATACTCTCAGACGAAGAGAATACTAATAACAGAATTATTGCAAATATGGTTGGTATCACAGAGGATGAGGTTGTCGATTGCTGGAAATTCTGGGAGGAAATGGGAGCAATCAAAATCCACAAGAATAACGATGAAAAAAATATTCAGATAGAATTTTTAGACATTAAAGACGATTTTGTTAACCGTCGCAATGCAAATTCAGGTAGCAATACAGAGAAAAATGACCAAGCTGAAGAAATATCAGATGATAAAATAGATTCATCACAATTTGTAAATATGTACGATGAAATTGAGATTATATCAGGAAGATTGCTGACACCAAATGAGAAACTTTCCATTTTAGATGCGATAGAAAGCTACTCTTTTGAAACAAATCTGGTAGTAGCAGCCTTTGAAAAAGCAAAAAGTGACAGCGGAAAAATAAAATCTGTAAACTATGTCATCGGCATTCTGAAATCATGGTACGACAACAACATAAAAACATTGGAAGAACTTGAAATATTCAACTGCATTAGCTCTGAATTAAAATCTAAATACAACCAGATATTTAAAAGTCTTGGATTTTTCAGAAGTCCCACACAGGCTGAGGAAAAAATAATGAACAGATGGATAGAAGAATACAAGATGGATATGGAAATAATACTATTCGCTTGCTCGAAGTCTGCGAATATTTCAAATCCAAACTTAAAGTACTTCGATTCAATTATTTCAGATTGGCATGAGAATGGTCTTACCACTATGGAAAAAGTGCTTGAATCAGAGAGAATTTTTGAAGAGAGTAAAAAATCGAAGAAAAAGGTCAACCAAGCCAAAGAAAAGAAATCACAGAACACATCAAATCAAAACGGCAAAAAAAATAAATTCCATAATTACGATCAAGGAATTTCTGACAAATACACAGATGACGAGTTAAATGCTCTAATAAAGAAATTGAATAATCAAAAATAGGTGAACGTATGAACGAACAAAATCTAAGATCTATACTAACTGAATACCAAAAAACAAGGCAGAGAAATAAGAATTTACTTGAGGAAAGAATAAACGAAATACATGAAAGATTTCCAGAAATAAAAAAACTAAGTGATCAAATTAGAGATAACGGAATCAAAATGGCAAAAGCTGCACTCGGCTCCACATCAAACGAGGAATTGGAAAAGCTAAGTGATTATCAAGAAAAGCTAATATATCAAAAAAATAGGTCACTTGAAGAAAACAATATACCCTCTGATTACCTAAAGTTAAAGTACGACTGCGATATATGCAAGGACACAGGATTTGTGGAGAGTGGAGTACAGTGTAAATGCTTCAAACAAAAAATAATAAATAGCTTATACAGGATGTCGAATTTAGAAAAAATTCTCGAAAAAGATAACTTTTCAAACTTCAACTTGGATTTATATCCAGATGAAATAGTGGAGGGCTACGACAAATCTCCCAAAGAAAACATGAGAGATATAATCATGGATGTATACCACTACATACAAAATTTTGGTACATACAGCTCTGATGAAAAAAACAATCTTCTATTTTGGGGAAAGCCTGGATTAGGAAAGACTTTTTTGTGTAGTTGTATTGCAAAGGATATATTAAACAATGGATATACAGTCATTTACCAAACATCGTTTAACCTAATGGAAATTATCGAAAAATATAAATTTCATAGAAACGACTGTACCTCTGACGATATGGAAAACTTCAGAAATTTATTTGAATGCGACCTATTGATAATTGACGACTTGGGTACAGAACTTGTAAACAGTTTTATAACATCTGAGCTGTTCAATATTATTAACGATAGACTTAACGCAAACAAGAAAATTATTATTTCCACAAACCTCAACCCACCACAGATAGGTAGAGAATATACAGATAGAGTTTTATCTAGGATAATTGGTAATTTCAAAATCTATGAATTTTATGGTAATGACTTAAGACTCAAGTAAATTTATCCACAGAATTTTTATCCACTTTTCCACAGAAACTGTTGATAAGTTTGTGGATTAAGTTCTGAAAAAATTCTTGAAAACTCAATCTATCCACATAAAAAAATAGAGTTATCCACAGATTTCTGTTGAAAAAAACATATTTTCTGTGAATAACTCGTTTTTTTTATGAATTATGGGTATAGTTTATTGTTCATGACCATAATTTTTACCCAAAAATCGGATATAACTTTTGGCACTGTTTTTTCTGTTGTGGATAACTTTTTTTCAACATCTCATCAAATCTATATATTGATATTGTTATTAATAACAAGTATTTGATTTTATCATAACTATCAAAGTCATAAACAGTTAAAAAATGTATTTGTCTAAGTATCTATTTCGACTTAATTGCAAAATTTCGACTTGTAGAGAATACCTACACCTTTTTTATCTTATCTCCAAACTTCTGTATATGCCCCATCCAAACTAGCTCCACATCAGAAGTTTCTCCGTGCCTATTTTTTGCTATTTTTATTTCTGCTATATTCTTCTTCTTTGTATCATTAGGATGATAATATTCATCTCTATATATAAACATAACTATATCTGCATCCTGCTCTATTGCACCAGAATCTCTCAAATCAGACAATTTTGGAACATGATCCTTTGTGTTTTCCGTATTTCTTGATAACTGTGACAAAGCGACAACTGGACAATCCAACTCCTTTGCAAGAATCTTTAAAGATCTAGATATTTTTGAAACCTCCTGTTGTCTACTTTCTGATCTGCCATCGCCTTCCATCAGCTGTAAATAATCTATCATAACCATATCAAGCTTTTTATTTTCCGTCTTTAGTTTTCTACATTTCGACCTAATTTCGGACACCTTTATACCTGGTGTGTCATCAATATAGATATCTGCCTTTGAAAGAATTTTCATGGCATCCATTATTTTTTTCCAATCCTCATCTGCCAATCTTCCCTTTGAAATTTTTTCCATTTCTACGTGTGATTGACTAGAAACCAAACGTTGAACCAACTGCTCTTTGGACATTTCCAAACTAAATACAGCAACACTAGCCATTGATTTTATAGCTGCATTCATCACGAGATTAAGTGCAAATGCAGTCTTACCCATAGCTGGTCTAGCGGCGATTAGTATCAAGTCACTATCATGAAATCCACCCAATGCACTATTTAAATCAGCGAAACCTGTATCAAGACCAGTAATATCTGATCCTTTTACACTGACTTCTTCTATTTGACCTAATACAGTTCCTAGAACATCCCCGATTTTATTAAAATTGTTGGACATTCTTTCCTGAGAAATTTTAAATATATTTCTTTCTGCGAGATTTAGAATCTCTAATACATTATCTGAATCACTGTACCCAATATTGATAATATCATTAGAAGCCTTTATCAATTTTCTAAGTATTGATTTTTCTCTCACTATTTCAGCATATGTCTTTACATTTGAAGTAGTTGGTACCATTGTAACCGTACTGGTAAGGTAATTCATTCCTCCAACAACATCCAGCATATCCCTATTTCTCAGCTTTTCAGAAATTGTAACTATATCAATAGGCGTTCTTTCCTCACTCAGCTCCAACATACATTCATAAATTGATCGATGCCCCTCAGAATAAAAATCATCTACCTTTAATATCTCGGATACAATCATCAATGCCTCTGTATCTGATAATATAGACCCGATTACACACTGCTCCGATTCAATACTATTGGGAGGGACCTTTATCAAATCTGCCATAAAATTCTCCTTTCGATGCTATACAGCATCTTCCCATTCAATAAAACTATAGCGAGGAATAAACCTCGCTAAAAATTAATTTTTTTCTTTGACATCTACTCTTACTTTAGTAGTTACTTTTTGATGTATTTTTATTTCCACAAATCTAGACCCCAAAGATCTTATAGGCTCATCAAGAAGTATCTTTCTTTTATCTACATCTATGTTTTTCTGTTTTTTAAGCTGTTCTGCTATTTCTTTTGAAGTTATTGAACCAAATAATCTTCCACCTTCCCCAGCCTTTGAGTATATTTCTATATTAACGTCTTCCATCTGCTTTCCTAATAGAACTGCCTCTTCGTATTCTATTAATTCTTTTCTTTCTTTTGATTTTGACTTTTCGTCCAATTCCTTTAAGTTGGTATTATTCGCTTCAACAGCTACCTTCTTTTTCAAAAGAAAGTTTCTCGCATATCCGTCGCTAACTTCCTTTATTTCACCTTTTTTTCCTGTACCTTTAACATCTTGTAATAAAATAACTTTCATTTTATTCCTCCTTCAAGTAATCTTCTATTATATCCTTGACCATATTGTACGCTTGCGATAAACTCACATCCTTCATTTGAGCACCAGCTATATCAATATGACCTCCGCCACCTATCTTTTCCATCAGCACATGCACATTTATATCGCCTAGCGATCTAGCACTTATAAATACGGTATCACCCTTCATACCCAATACAAAGGACGCCTCGATTTTTTTGATATTCAACAATTCGTCAGCAGCCTTCGCAATCACAATATTAATATTGTCTATCTCCTCTTTTGAGTACGAAATACATATCTTTTCGTCCAAAATTTCAGTTCTTTGAATTATCTCTGCCTTAACCAAGAAATCCTCTGCATAGGAGTTGAAGAATTTCTTTACAGAAAGAGTATCTGCTCCCATGTTTCTCAAGAAAGACGCCGCCTCAAAAGTTCTGACTCCTGTTTTAAATTCAAAATTCTTGGTGTCGAGATATATACCACCAAGTAGACCTTCTGCAGTCAGTTTATTTATCTTTATATCATGCTCAGTATATTGTATAAGCTCGGTTACCATTTCACAGGTAGACGAAACATATATCTCATGGAACAGCAGAACTGTATCCTGAATATATTCAACACCTCTTCTATGGTGATCAATAACGACCACTCTTTTTGAGATATTCAATAGTTCCTCACACTCTGTATAGCTTGGTCTGTGAGTATCTACCACTACAACCAATGTGTTTTTATTACAAATATCTATAGCCTTTTCATGCCCGACAAACATTCCACTATAGTATGCATCATCCTTTATTCTGTCGACAAATATTTCTACAGCCTCATTTACACTGTCCAATACTATATGGGCCTGTTTTCCATAGGACTTACATATGTCATAAACACCGACAGCCGCACCCATCGCATCCATATCTGGATAGTGATGTCCCATTATCAATATTGTTTCACTCTGATTAATTAGCTCTCTCAGGGCAAAGCCTATCAATCTAGATTTAACCTTCGTCTTTCTTTCAAATCCCTTAGATTTTCCACCATAAAAGTTAAACCCCTCTTGATTTCTAAGAGCGACCTGATCTCCACCTCTACCTAGCACCATATCAAATGCTCCAGAAGCAAATTCCCCTGTCTGTTCAACCGATTCTCCATCAACGCCGACACCTATACTAAGAGTAACAGGCAGAGAATTTCCATGATTTATTTCTCTGGCTTTGTCCAAAATAGAGAATTTAGATCTTTCAAGGCTTTCTAAATGCTCCTTTTTCATAAAAATAATATACTTATCATTGGACAGCTTTTGAAGAAGACCATTTGATTCAGATTCAAGGCTAGTCAGCAACTTGTCTATATCCATCGCCATAAGAGATCTATTTTCTTCCGGTGTACTCTTAATTACATCCTCATATCCATCAATCTCAATAAACATTATGGCTTCTTTTCCATTTTCAAATTTATTTTTCATATTGATATAATCAGTTCTATCAATCCAATAAATCAATACTCGATAATCTACGCTTCCAGTGCTTTCGTCCATTGTTTTGGAAAAACAATATCTAATGACATAGTCCTTCTCTTTAAAGACCACTTCATCCTCTAATATTTTCTTTTCGTCCAAAACCTTTCTGATGGTAAAATCTTCAATAAAATCTTCGATATTCTTGGAAATAGAAGACTCTTCATCGCTTGATACCATCTCATCAAAAGCATTATTAGACCAGAATATAGTTCCGTCCAATTCCAATATACATATAGGAAGAGGATTATTCTTTACCGCCTTTTTTATTATATTATCTACATCAAATTCTACATTGTGTAGCCTATCAATCCATTCTTTTTTTTCAATTTTCTTCTTATATGTATAAGCTGCGATAATAAAAACTGATAAAACGACACCAACAGTACCAATAAATCTATTCCTAAACAACTCGAAAATACTGAGCATCAGAACAGAAATAAAAAATAGGTAATCGATGTAGTTAAAAATACCGAATTTGTTATCTTTGGCTTTCATCTTCTCCTCCATTAACATTACATTGTCAAATTCCATCTTTTTCTAAGATCAAAAGAGTTATCAAACATTCCCAAAATAGATATTCCAGGTACAACTCCCAAGAAAATTACCAGAAAAGCAAAAATCAAAACATTCACCCTGCTTTTTATTTTTTTCCAATTTTTAACTGCATAAATAATTATCGATACCCCTTCCATAAAGAACAACATATTCATAATGATTATATAACCACCAATCATAGTCGATACTCCAAGATTAGGATATGAATAGTCGATCAAAAACATCAGCAAAATGGAATAAAACAGTACGGATACAGGTCTTCCAGGAAAATAAATACTTTCTATTGGCACACACATTGTCTTTTCACTATAAAAGCAACTATATAGCTTTATACAAATAAAGTACGAAACCAATGAAAATATCAATGATCTAGAAAAACAAAGCACTAATACAACTGTACTGGTGTCTTTTAATATATCCAAAACTCCAGATGAAACGATTTTTTCATACTCACTAGGCTTTAAACTATTTTTATATACCTCCAATACATTCTGTAGCGTATCATTTAAAACAACCCTTAGTTCTTTTATTATATCTATATTCAATAAGTATTTTACAGATACGATATATATCATACTTCCTATCACAAAAAATATCATCGATAATAGGAGCGCTTTTATAGAAATAAATCTAAAATCATCACCATTTTTTCTCACTTTTATCTTGTACTTGACACCGTTTCTGTCTATATATTCATCAGAAAGAAATACAATACCACTTATAAATGCGGGTATCAAATACACAAACGCCACCAATAAGGCATACTCTGCTCCATTAATAATATAAGCTTCCACACACGCCAACATCAAAATAAATCCAGAGAACTTTATATCAGATCCCATAGTCAGCAAAACCATCGGAATAATCGCAATAACAATTAATATTGATGAAATGGAATTGATTTTTGACACTGCAACAAACAAAAAAATCAGTGCAAACATGGCAACATTTACAAAATTAATATTGCTTTTTTTCTCCAAACAATCACCTCCAAAATAAATATAGCTATCCTTTATATTATACCATTTACGACAATTAGTGTAAATTAAAAAAATAGGTCATTGCAATAATGCAACGACCTTTATGTTTACAATTGGATACTATTCAACTGTGTATGGTAAAAGTGCCACGTTTCTAGCAAGCTTAATTGCCTTTGTTATTTCTCTCTGATGTTTTGCACAAGTACCAGTTATTCTTCTAGGAAGAATTTTTCCTCTTTCAGTTACGAACTTTTCAAGCTTTTGATAGTTCTTGTAATCTATTACAGTGTTTTTATCAGCACAAAACTGACAAACTCTTTTTTTCTTACGTCTTTTCTTGTTTATCATGACTTTCACCTCTCCTCTTTATTAAAATGGAACATCGTCATTTTCTACGGCAGAAAACTCTGACGGGCTAACAACGCCACTTGGCTCAAATACCGGTGCTTCAAAATTATCATTTGAAGTATTAGGAGCTGCACTTCCCTTGCTTTCTAATGCCTGTATATTACGAGCAGCAACTTTTGTAAAAGTTCTCTTCTCGCCATTTGGAGTTTCATATCTGTCTACTCTAATATTACCTTGAACTCCAACCAATCTTCCTTTTGTAATGTAGTTTGCACAGAATTCAGCAGGCTTTCCCATTAATTCTACTGGAATAAAATCAGTAGTCGTTGAACCATCTTTATTCTTGTAATCTCTATCAATAGCCAACGTAAATGTAGCCACTGGTGTACCAGTACCAGGTATATATCTGATATCTGGATCTTTTGTTAATCTACCAACTAATACAACATTATTAATCATATTAACACCACCTATTATTTTTCTTCTTGTACAACTATGACATGTCTTATTACATCTTCACTTATCTTTAATCTTCTGTCTAATTCCTTTGGAAAATCAACAGATGCCTTGAAGTTTACTAGTGTATACACACCATCTCTAAACTTCTGGATTGGATAAGCTAACTTTCTGCTACCCCAAACATCAACTTCACCAACTTCACCGTTAGCAGAAGTTATTATTTCTTTGATTGAGTTTAGCACAGCCTCTCTTGCTTCTTCATCAAGTGTTGGCTTTACAATGTAAAGTAATTCATAAGCTCTCATTCATTTCACCTCCCTTTGGACTATACGGCTCCGAGACCTTTCGGAGCAGAGACGAGAATGCTTAAATTCTCATACCAAACTATTTTACTATATTAGAGGTGATTTAGTCAATAGTTTTACAGCTATTAATTGTTTTATTTTTTTACTGTTGTCCTTGATTCTCTCAATTATTGAAAAATATAACAACATTACTAATCATTTGTTTTTTTATGCTGAATAAATTGGAGAGGAAAAGTCATCATAGATATTATAGACAAAAAAATCAAAAATAATACAAAAGTAAAAAAACTGTCAAAATAACAGCTTTTTTACTTTTTGCATATACTTATTATTATAGATATTGAAAATATACAGTCTTTTACATCAACATCAACAAATCCACCATATTTGTCTACAGAATTTCTAATATTGCTAATACCCAATCCATGTCCATCTTTGTCATTTTTTGATGTAATAATTTTTCCGTTTTTAGTAACAATTTTTCCGTCAAAATTGTTCTCACAATTAATCACAAGAAAATTATTGTTTTCATCGTTGAATATATTTAGATTAACAGTCGGCTTTTCCGTTTTTAAAGATGCTTCAAGTGCGTTATCAATAGTATTTCCAACGATAGATATCATATCTATGTCTTGCAAAAAATCAATATTGATACTGGGATTAACCTCTATATTGAACTCTATATCGTTTTTTTCAGCATATATTTTTTTATCAGATATAACTGCATTCAATACCGCATTATTAGAATATAATACATCCTCAAATGAGTTTATTTCAATACTCATATTATTTATTACTGAAAATATCTCCTCATTTTTGTTATTGCTAGCCAAATTTGCAATTGTAGTTAGATAATTTCTTAAATCGTGGTTGAACTTCTTTTGGCTATTATTTTTCTCTTCTAATTTGGTGTAATAGCTTTTTTCCAAATCAAGCTTTATCGAATACAATTCAAGCTCTTTTTTTTCAGAATCCAGCTTGAAGGTGTAGTCAAATAGTATAAATACTATAAAATTCGAAATCAGTAGCAATAAACAGCTAATAATAACTAAAATCTCTATATCTTCTGGGAGTGATTTTATAACACTAGAATAGAAAATAGATAAATACACAAATCCAGTGGAAAATGGAAGAACCAAATACCAGGCTAGCTGTCTTTTTCTAAAGTACGCTCCTCCTTTATTTACCATTCTACTCAAAACATATAGAAATATAAAACTAGTCAGCCTTTCAATTGAAACAACAGAAAACTTAAATAGCTCACCAGAATTGTCCCAACTATAGTTGCTTCCCAGAATAAAGATAATAATTAATTCAGAAATTAACTCAACGCCTATAAATACAATCAAAAATATTAAAAAATTAAAAATCTTCCTTTTTATAGATCCATCAAATAGTAAGTGAATCATTACTACAAAAAACATAATATTTGAAATCAACATCGCTATGCTATTACCGAATGATGAAATCAAATAAGACATCAATACATAGATTAAGTATACAGCAGGATATATCGGAAAAAAATTAAACCTTCTGTTTAAAATATGCCCAAAGAAGATATCAAATATCAGCATGGAAAATATTCCCGATATTAAACCTGAAACAACAGCACTCATCTCATACCTCTCTTGAAATTCTTTCCTGCGTACTTGGCAAATCTATTAACAAAAATATCTCTTTTAGATCTAGATAAATTTAGTACAGTTCCGTCCTTTAATTCTATTATTTCCTTGCTAACTCGTATCACAGAACTAAAATTTATAATATAACTATTATGTCCATACTCAAAACAATAATCCTTTAAAGCTTCGTAAATCTCTGGTAATTTTTGATTACATTTTATTTCATGTTTTTCTTTTGTCTTGTAATCATATATATTGAATAAAGTTCCTCTTTTCGTTCTTGAAACATACAATATACCATCAATCGAGATTCTTTCAAATTTTCCATCTGAAACAATTGAAATAGAATAATCTTTTTGATAAGATATCATTTTATCCAATGCCAATTCGATTTCTTGACTTAGCCTGTCATCTGAATATGACTTTAATAAATATCTAAAAGGATTGACGTTAAAATGTTCTGGTTTAGGCGATATCTCTCCTGTACAAAATACTATAACTGTATCCTCAGAATGCTTTCTAAGTTCAAAAGCAGCATCCAGACCATCAATATTTTCCATTTGCATATCCAATATTACTAAATTAAATGTCATATCAAGTGATTCCACAAAGCTAGTGCCTGAATAATATTTACTGATTGACATTTCATCTGTGTATTTTTTTGACGATTTAATCTTTTCTTCAAGAAAATCTACATACTCAGGATTATCATCACAAATTGCAATCCTATACATATTTATCACCTCAATATGATTATATATCAAAGATTTAATATTTTCTATAATAATATAATTTATTTAATAGTTAGAGCTGTCTTAAAAATAAGACAGCTCCCTAAAAAACATATATACTTTTTACAAATAAATTGTCTATTGTCTAATATTTAGTAATTCTTTTTCAACATCCTTTGATACTGAGTTCTCTCCACCAACTATAATTATGTTTTTTATATTTGGATTTGATTTAATATACTCTTTTGTATCAACGTTTAGCTTTTTCGAATTAGTCAAAAGAATTGCTGCCTTTTTATTCGATGCCAAAGGTCCTGCACAAAGTGCATCTGGATAATCCTCTCCACTTGTTATTACTACTGTGTCAATATCCATATTTAGCATTGTTTTATATGCTTTAGCAACTTCCACAGCAGTTTTGTATCTGTCTTCACCAGCAAGTCTTAATTTTTCCTTTCCAAGTTTTGGAGTTGGAACTGAATCTATACCTCCGAATACTGTGTCTACAGAAATTATTCTTTCAGGAAAATTTGGTAACAGTATTTCTACATTACCATTCTTTGATCTCTGATATAAAAATGGTGTTGCAGTAAGGGCATCTGAAAATTGGTCTGGGTTATATAGATTAGAAACATCCCCAACCGCTATAATACGTCGCTTTGTCAAAATTTGTTGAAAAACTTTAATTGCAGTATCAAACCTATTCTTATCAGATAATCTTTCAAATGAAGCTATTTCAGTTAACAAATCTTTCTTTATTTGTTGTTCTACAACTTCAGAAATTGTGTTCTTTCCACCAACTAAGAAAGTATCGTATTTCAAATATTTTGAGTAGAACTCTCTTACGCTACCTGGAATTTCATTTTTTTTCACTAGCAATAACGGTGCATTATATTCACTAGCTAAGCATCCAGCAGATAGTGAATCAGAAAAGCTTTCACCACTCGCAAAAACAGAAACTTTGTTGTCGCTCTCATTATAAGTAGATGCTATTACTTTTGCTATTTCAACAGATGTATCATACCTATCATTTCCAGAAATTCTAGTTACATTTATTTCTGTTTTCTCTCTAGCATTCGTTGATTCAAAAGCTACATTTTCGTTATTTTTATTCGTTTCAAGCCCATATACTGGCGTAATAATACTTGAAAATAACATAGTTAATCCCAAAATAATAGAAATTCTCCTACTCGTTTTCATAAATCCTCCCCAAAATATCATTAAATAATATTCGACATATATTGTTATTATAATGTCAATTTAATTATATCACTCAAAAACTATTTTTCAATACAATGGCAAAAAATGCTTATAAATCGGAAATTTTTGCATTATTTCTCAATTTTCCATTAAAATAGGGCGCATATTTTTTATACACGCCCAAACTATTTATAGCCTTATAATCTATTTGATCTCTTCCATTGAAGAACAAATGTCAACCAATTTATCTTCTGATATTTTTCCATCTGTTACACGAACACCAATTAATTTGTCTTTATACTCCCAATCCAATGAATCTCCATCAGAAAGAATCCCTTTTTCACCATTTATACTAACTTCTTTTACATTTTTTCCACCACCAACATATGAATTGTCTTTAGATGAAAATCTCTGCTGTACATATATTTTTATATTATCTTTTGATAATATCATTTCCACTGCTTCATCAGATGCCTTACCTTTATCATCCTTGTACAAGGATACCTGCTCTACCTTGAATCCAGGTATAGTCATAGGCTTGAATTTTAAATCTTTGGCTGCACTTTCAATGCTATTATACTTTACCAAATCATTTTCCATGCTTTCTTCAGTACAAATTTCCATTTTTCCTGTATCTTCAATAGTAGTGAAGCCCACGATTAGTTTTCCATCCTTTGTATATATTTTGCCCTCTAATTCTGGAGTTAAATATTCCACCTCTTTTCCATTTTTATCAAATATTTTACCCTTTAGCTGTTCTGGTACTTTCTGAGATATCTCATTTATATCACCATCGAATTTTTCTTCTATCATTGTGATATTTCCAGTACTTATTTCTTTTATAAGAGTGAACATATCCTTACCATAAACTCCCAAGCTTCCTATATTACCTACTATCAACACTAGAGCAATTGATGCAGCTACAATTTTTAAAGCCTTATTCCTTTTCTTATTTTTCATATCCAACGCCCTCCTATTTTCATCCTCTTTGATATCCATAGAAACAATATTCATACCGATATCTGACTCTTTTTCGATTGATTCCTCAACTCTCTTTTTAATTCTTTCCCTCACAGCTTTTGTTGCATTAAATTCATTTTTGATATTTTCTTGCAAGAATAGATCAAATTCTTTATCAAATATTTCGTCAATATTGTGTTCTTTTTTATCCATATCTATCCCTCCAATTCCTTTTTTAACTTTTTCATACTTCTAAACAAAACTACACCTACATTGGAACTAGAAATACCCATCAGTTCTGCTATTTCAATATTTGTTAGCCCTGCACCATACTTACATGAAACTGCAAATCTTTCATTATCATTCAAATTTCCAATAGCATTATATAGTCTTTCATTTTTTATGTTTGTTTCCATTATATTTTCAGGGGAGCTTGTACTATCGTTTATTTCGGATATACATTCCATACTTACAACTTGAATTTTTTTCGTTCTGAAAAAAGAGGTCACCTCATTTCTTGCTATGGTAAATATCCATACATCCAGACTTCCTTTTTCAGGAGAATATGTATCTAGGCTCCTATAGATTTTCTCGAATATCTTTACAGCAATATCCTCTGAATCCATATGATTCATAACCCTCACATTAACAAATCTGTATACTCTATCAAAGTATTTTTCATAAATATCGTCAAAACTCAATGGTCCATTCCCCCCTTTCTTGTCACTAGTGATTTATTAATACTATAGTATATTTTTAATGGTTTTCACATATATATACGCAAAAGAATTTTAAGTATTAACAAAATCACAATTTTTTTTGATATTTCTCGCATATTATTAGAAAAAAATAATAAAAAAGAAATCCTACCAAATTATCGGAGGATTTCCATGCTTCATTTTAAAAAACTATTATTAATTGCTCTTATATCATATTTCTTATATTAAATTTCTTGCATAAACTTCATTAAGCCTTCTTTTTTATCATCTTCTCTACTTGTGATACTACTGCGGATAATACTCCAGCCACAGGCCAAATTATCCAACTCATGCTCCAATTGTTAGACACAAAGCTATAGCATAAATATATTGCAATAACGATACACCAATATATACCCATGATTGAATTTCTTCTATAGGCCTTATTACTTCTAGTATATTCATCTTCTTCAAGAAGCTTAATAATTGAGTTCCATACTATAGAAGTATCGACTATTGTTTTTACGCCTATTGAAACCATAATCAATAATATACATACTGCAAATATTGTGAATTCACTTTCCTCACCAAATACGATTATACTGCACATAATAGGAATAACGGATGCAATACATAAACCCACACCAATTATAAGACTTCTCGTATGTATCTCTGAATATTCTCTTTTTCTGTCTTTTGCCATCCCATCTACACCATACTCAGTTTCAATGACATCATTCTCCAAGTAATCATACTCTTTCATTTTAATAGTATTTTTTATAATTATGCCAACAGAAATAGCAACAATAGCAATCAGTATCATTACTCCAAATGCACCAACTCTATCCTCAGACATCTTTAACATATTCATTTCCATCAATCCCATAAGAAAAATCAACATAACTGGAGACAGTATACATAGCATTACGGCAAAGGAGATTTCTTTCGCTGATTTTAAGCTTTTTCCCAGAAAGTCACTCGCTTCTTGCATAGAAACGTATTTTACTTTATAATCGTTATCTGTTTTTACTATTTCATCACCTAAAAGATCCTCTTCCCCAAGCTCATCCTTTAACAAGTAGTCTGTGCTTACACCAAATATAGAACTCATTTTTAGTATTTTTTTTAAGTCAGGTATAGATTGAGAACTCTCCCATTTTGATACAGATTGCCTACTAACATCCAAAAGATCAGCCAGCTCCTCTTGAGAATATCCATTCTTTTTTCTAAGTAGAGTTATCTTGTCTGCTAATTTCATTTTTTATCACTCCTTTTACCAAATTAATATGTATCAATTATACATTCGTTTATGGTTGCATACCACCAACCAGACCTTGCAATTTGTCAACCAACGCTTGCAACTAAGTATTTTCAATGATTTCGCTTAATCCAAATCAAATGAATCTTATAATAAATACATATATTCAGTATCCTATCTCATCATCTCTAAAAAACAATCTAGCATAAAATTAGAGTCTTATTCTTCTTCTATCTATCCATTCTTGCATTTCCTCTGGAGATGCCTCGCTCAATATTTCATCTATCTCATTAATCAGTCTATCCTTTTCAGTTGGAACAATTCCTTTTATATACATAGTATTCGAATTATGAGCAGAAGAAATAAGTGCTGTTTTTTGAGGATTTAAATTCTCCAATATTTCTCTCAGCTCTATTAATCTATCATACTCTGTGGCTTCCTCATACTCTCCATTGGCATACATTTCCCATAATTCAGTTCCAGGAACAATCGTTACAGACATCGGAAATATACCTCTGCAATTTACTTGACTGAGCATTTCTCCTGTTTTTCTACCATTTTCAATAGCTTTATCCACACCTTTACCCATCAAGCCTGTCAATATCATAGCATAGTAGTAATAGTCAAACTTGTCTAGTCGCTTCATTTCTCTTATCGCTTCTTCCACTGTGTTACCTTTATTGATAAATGTCAAGGCTTCTTGATTGCCAGATTCAACACCAATGTATAAGTCGTTATATCCAGCTTCTTTTAGGGCTTTTAACTCTTCATCATTTTTTCTCTCAATATCCTTTATTGAAGCGTATGTTGTAATCACTTCGACCTTTGGAAGATATCTATGAATCAATTCAGCGATTTTTAGAAGTCTTTCAGTTTGTAGTACAAATGGATTGCCATTTAAGAGAAATAATCTTTTAGTATTCCTGTAAAACGGATGATTACTTGCCTCAATGATATCTTTTTCTATTTGTTCCAAACTTTCCATTTTGAAATTTGTGTACCTATACATTCCACAAAATTTACATTTGTTGTGAGTACATCCACTAGTCACCTGAAGCAATATTGATTTATACTCCTTTGGTGGTCTATATATCTGTTCGTCATATTTCATATTATAATACCTCCACTACTGTTCTGAATAAATTGTTGATATTGTAATACCAGTCGCTTCATCATGCAAAACGCATGGAGCAAAAAGATATTTTTTGTTATCCTTGTTCTTTCTATTATCTTTTATTTTCTCATATTCATCGTTTTTTATCACATATGTTAGTCCATTGATTTTTTTTTCTTTTATCTTTACCACATTCGATTCATATCCCGGAATCTTATTGATTTTATGATAATAATTCTTTAATCCACTGGCTTTTGCTTCGTTTTTCAATTCTGCAAGTATATCCTTATATACAGCTGGATAAGAGTTTTGTGACTCCAAAAGCTTATTGGACAATTCCTTGTCATTTTCTGTAAGCTCCAATATCGAATCAGTAAATAGACCTCCATCCTTTGCTTCATGCACTTTTTTTATGCTAAAATCCTTAAACAAATCATATCTAACGGGATAAGCCGAGCCTGACTCATCGGTAAATACTCCATCTTCAAATGAAAACAGGTTTGTATTCACATTTGCAAACACTGCATGAAAATTCCCCTTATCTTTTACCCCTACAATTCTCAAGACTACTATTGGCAACAATCCATCCAAATCCTCTTTTTCATATGAATTTCTGATATCCTTAATGATATCACCTTTTATTGCTTCAACAGCATCCTTTTTAAAATTTTTATCAATATTTACTTCGCTTCCTTCAAGCTTCTGATCATAGTTTACTTCATTATCGGCTGATTCAGATATCTGACATGCCACCATCATAAGCATTGAAGATAATAGTATTGAAACCGCCAATATAGAATTTTTTTTACTTAACATAATTACACACCCTCTCTTACTTACTGCAAATTACTTATATACCCATTAAATTACCTTATCTTATTTTTTAATATATCACATAAATAAAACGTTTACCTAATATATATTTTAAATCATTTCTTCCCATTGCACAATAATAAAGCAGGAAATTAACGTTAAATCACGCAATTTCCTGCCTATCTATTGTTGAAGTTTATATTTAATAACGCTTCATATATAAAATAGTTTATTTTTCTGTTATTCTAAATAAAGATCAAATATTATAGTTTTTCTATAGCTTCTGTCAAAGCCTTTCCTAATCTCTTAACACCTTCTACTATCTTATCATCAGGCATACAAGAATAGTTCATTCTGAAATGGTTAGCATTTCCTCCGTTTGGATAGAATGGTTCACCTGGAACGTAAGCAACGTTATTAGGAAGAACAACATCCTTCATCAACTGAGCAGCATCTATTCCTTCTGGAAGAGTTACCCATGTAAATAATCCACCGTCAGTTCTAGTGAATGTTACACCTTCTGGGAAGTATTCATCCATTGCATCAAGCATAACTGTTCTTCTGTGTCCATATACTTCTTTGATTTTTTCAACGTGAGCATCCAAATCAAACATTTCGATAAATTTAGCTATTTCCATCTGAGAAATTGTAGATGCCTGTAAATCAGCAGCCTGCTTAGAAATATTGAATTTTTCAAGTATTTCTGGTGCTGCAGAAACCCAACCTAATCTGTATCCTGGGCAAAGAATCTTAGAGAATGTTCCGAAGAAGCAAACCAATCCCTTAGTATCGTAAGACTTCAATGATGGGAATATTTCTCCCTCAAATCTTAACTCACCGTATGGGTTATCTTCTGCAACTGGAACTTCATACTTATTTATGATTTCCATAAATTGTTTACGTCTTTCGATTGGCCAAGTTCTTCCTGATGGATTCTGGAAATCAGGAATAACGTATATAAATTTAACGTCAGGGTTTTCAGCAAGAGCTTTTTCTAGCTCTGACATTATCATTCCATCACCATCTGTAGGTATTTCAATAAACTGTGGTCCATAAGCCTTAAATGCATTTAATGCACCAAGATAAGATGGGCTTTCAACTATAACCTTGTCACCTTCGTCAAGGAATACTCTACCCATAAAGTCTAGACACTGTTGAGAACCGTTAGTTACCAATATGCTATCAGCAGTAACATCAGTGTATAGCTTTCTGTTCATTCTTTCAGCTATAGCTTCTCTTAGTGGTGGGTAACCATCTGTTGCAGAATACTGCATAGCAGCTCTACCTTGTTCTTCCATTACTGCAATCGCCACTTGCTTCATTTCTTCAACTGGAAATAATTCAGGAGCTGGTAGCCCACCAGCAAAAGATATTACATCCGGATTTGAAGCCAACTTAAGGATTTCACGAATCGCAGAACCTTCTGCATTTTCTAGTCTTTTTGCAAATTTTACAGCCATTTAAAAAGCACCTCCATAATTTAGAATAATTTAATTATATTATTTTATTTAAAAGCATGACAAACACATTAATAATACTAAAACTCCCATATTTTGCCCTGCTAGTAAAAACAACCTTAAAGAAACTTCTTTATTCTTTTCTCAGCAGTTTCTCTATCAAGCATTATTATTCTTCCACAATTATTACATTTAAACTTTACATCAGCTCCTGTTCTAGTTACTGTAAATTCTTTAGAACCGCAAGCGTGCTGTTTTTTTAATTCAACAATATTTCCAACCTTAATATCTACTGCCATATTTTCTCCTATATTCATAGCAAGAAGAAAATTCTCTCATTAAAATTCTATTTCAAGTGCTTCTCTATCACCTGATTCATTCCTTAGTATATGATAAACACCCTTTATGTCAATAGAACTTTCTTCTAATAGCTCTTTTATTCTTTTTTTATCTTCAAATTCAAATTTTATCGACAACCCACAACTAGCAGCTACTTCTCTAGGAGTAGGCAATGTCATAATCTTTAGACCATCGTCTAACAATATCTTCTCTGATCTAATAGCATGGTGTGTCGAGTTAAACGACACAATATAAAAATCATTCATATAGCACCTACCCGATTGTAATTACTTTTGACGCAGCTTTCATCTCTTCAACGATTGTATACATATTAGTCACTGTACCAACCTTTAATTCTTCTTTTAGACCGTAGTAATCTAGACAAGTTCCACAAGAAAGTATTTCGACACCCAAATCTTCCAATTTCTTAATATGCTCTACAGTCGCTTCATTCTTTGTAGTTAATTCTACTCCACCATTTAAAAATAAAACCGACTTTGGCAATGGCTTGGACTCTGTAAGTGTGAATAAGAAGCCTTTTATCAAAACAGCACCTAATTCATCATTACCGCTTCCAATTCTATTACTCATGATAGCTATCACTTCTTTTCCCTTAGGTATTTCGACATCACAAGTAATATCTTCATCAGCGATATCAAATTTTGTTCCATTCTCCTTTGAAATTCTAATGACGATTTCGTCTTTTTCTTCTTTTATAATCTCAGCCTTACAATTTACTGATCTTGCAAATTTTAAAACATTTTCCTTTGGAACATTGTCACTTACTACAACCTCGACAATTCCTGACTCTATTTGCTCAAGAGCATTTTTAGTTTTTATTACAGGCATTGGGCAAGCAAGCCCCTTTGCGTCTACATTTACTACCATTATTCCTACCTCCAACATAGTACACTCACACTTATATAATATCACATTATTAGTGTTTGTGACACATAATAATTTCAATTTCATCCAAAGGAAAACGCTACACAATTATTATTTTTAGTTAATTTTAGTTTTTTCTTATATTTAACTAAAAAAAATAAAATTAAAGAGATTATTATTAATAAATTTTCACGATTTTGAGAAAAATTTTTTCATCTGTATTTTTGATATTTCTTATTCGAAATTCTATTATATATTAAAAAAGTCACGAATATGATATAATAATGTAAATATCAATTTTTGATATTTCGCTTAAGGTAATTGAGGAAAACAAGCTAAGGAGGGTTACACTATGAAATACAATAAAAAAATTAAAGGATTACTAATGGTTGGAATACTTATTGCATCAACTATTTCAATGGCAGGATGCACGACAAGTGCAAATAATTCCTCTGAGCAAAAAACACAAACAGAGGAAAAAAATACCAATGAAGGTTCAGAGTCTAAAAATAGCGAGAATAACGACGCTTCTAAAGAAGCTTCAAAGGATGCAACTGATAAAGAAAAGGAGTCCACTCAAAATAACGAGGCAAATAAAACAGAATCTGGAAAGGCTGAAATAACTTACTACACTTATGATATCAACACAGAAAAATTGACTGAGCATAAGCAAAAGGCTGATGAAGTAAGTGTCGGAAATGTTATCAAAGCACTTATTTCAGAAAAAGTGCTTCAAAAAGGCACAGATGTAAATAAAGCCAAAGTTGAAACAGTTGATGGAGTTAGAACATTAATCGTCGATGTAAATGACAAATTCATTAACTTTGATTTGGGTTCAAGTGCTGAAACTCTTATGTTGAGATCATTCACAAATAGCTTGATAAAAACTTTCAAGGTCGAACAGGTCAAATTGACAATTGATGGAAAAAGCTATTCAAGTGGGCATATAGTAATAAAAGATGGGGAATATCTAAAATTCAAGTAATATAAACTTAGATAATATCAAACGACAATTGACATTATCACAAGGAGGCAATAAAATGATTTATTTAGACAATGCTGCAACGACTTTTCCAAAACCAGAAAAAGTTTATAGGGCTATGGATCATTGTTCAAGGGCATATTGTGCCAATCCTGGCAGATCTGGTCACAAGATGGCAATGGAGTCTGCTAGAACGGTAGAAGCTACTAGAGATTTGGTAGCAAAACTATTTAATATAAAAAATCCAATGGAGGTTGTCTATACCTTCAATGCGACAGATTCGTTAAATCTAGCTATAAAGGGATTTTTGGAAACTGGAGATCATGTAATCACAACGACTATGGAGCATAATTCTGTTCTAAGACCAATAATGGAGCTTGAAAAAATAGGAGTTGAACATACATTTGTTCAGGCTGATTGCGAGGGAAAAATATCACCAAAAGATATAGAATCAGCGATAAAGAAAAATACTAAATTAATTGTAACGACTCATGCATCTAATGTCGTGGGAACGCTTGTAGACATAGAGGCTATTGGAAATATAGCAAAAAAACATAATATCAAATACTTGGTAGATGCTTCTCAATCAGCCGGAATTTACGATATAGATGTTCAGAGAATGAATATAGATATGTTGGCAATGCCTGGACACAAAGGTCTTTTAGGACCTCAAGGTACGGGAATTTTGTATGTAAATGATGCCATTAAGTTAAAGAGCCAAAGAGAAGGTGGTACTGGCAGTAAATCTGAAGATATAATACAACCAGATCTATATCCAGATAAATATGAATCTGGTACTCACAACACACCTGGCATAGCCGGACTTGGAGCAGGTATCGAGTTTTTGTTGGAAACTGGACTTTCAAGGATTAGAAATCACGAGGAAGAGCTTACTCAATACATGCTAGACAGGCTATCAGAAATAGACAATATAAAGATATATGGACCAAGGTCTTCAAAGGAAAGGTCTGCTGTTATCGCAGTAAATATAGGCGATATTGACTCCGGAGAAATTACATTTAGATTGGATAGAGAATTTGATATTGCTACAAGATCAGGTATTCATTGTGCACCTCTTGCCCACAAAACAATAGGTACATTGAATCAGGGCGCAATCAGATTTAGCTTTGGTTATTTTAACAGTAAAGATGACGTAGATAAGGCGATTCATGCATTAAAGGAAATATCAAAATCATATTAATGTGTAGTAGATATTTATTGACGTTAATTATTAAACTTATAGATAATATTAATGCTTCAACCGCAGCTATATAGTTTTTTTATATATTTGTTTACTTTTTATCAGTAATAGGATAATATATTAGTGCAATAATGGAATTTTGAGAATATTATTGGCATTATTATTTATTATCTTAATATTATGAGAGGTACATATGAAAAACAAAAAACTTATTTATATAGTAGTAATTGTTTTAGTTGCTTTGGTTGGTGGCATTTTTGCTAAAAAGGATGATATTAAACTAATGATGGAGCAGAAAGAATATAAAAATAACATAAAATTCTTGGTAAATAAAAAAAGCTGGAAAGATATCACTAGCGAAGAAGATGGATTGTATGTATTGACCTCTGAAGATTGCCCATACTGTATTAGATTTTCGAGTTCATATGAATACATAGTTTCAAATATACAGAAAAAAGTAAATGTGAAAAGCTATCTTGTCGAAGTCGATATGGATAAGGATTTTAAAGACAAAAATTACGAGAAGTTTTATGAAAAATACGGACTTGAAACAATTCCTAGTATGTTACTGATTAAAGATGGTAAATTTAAAGTTTTACCTACCGAGTTGATCGATAAAACTCATCAAGAGCTTAACAAACAATAACATCTAAACAGTAATTAATATAATTGATAGCTTCTATAATTTATAGGTTATCACAAAAATTTATTATATTTCAAATAAGTTGTTGCTTAACATAACATAAATTTTTTAACCGTAAAAATGGTATGACTTGAAAGTCAATCCTAAGCAAAGAGGTATCCAACATTCTTATGAATGATTGGATACCTTTTTGTATAAGAATTATTTACATTTATGTTTACATTTTTTATAGTATCTTTTATAATAAAACAAAAAAAGGGGAATTTGTTTATGTTAAAAAAAACGATACTGATACTATATGAATCTATAAAAACTTACTTAGCAATAATTGGAATAGATTTTTTATTTAATAGAAAATCTATTCTATTAAGCTTTGATGACATTAAAAGTGTATTATTTTCTGTCTTGATAATAATATTCGCTATTTTGATAAATATTAGAAAAATAAAAGAAAAATAGGAATCTATCCACATTTCCACCATTTATGGAGAATGTGGATAGACTTTTTATTTTTAAAATCTATATTTTACACTATATCATCCTTTTGATGATATTAGTTTACTATTATTTTGATTATCCTAAATTTGTATTAAAGTGGTTTTTTAGATAATTTCCCAGCTTTTCTAGGATATTTACCTGGAGTTTCTTTTATTTTTTTAAACACCAATATCCTGTGTTTAAGTTCTTCATCAGGCAGACTTACCTCAATATTTTCAACTAATTTTACATCGAGTACATCCATTGCATTTTTCGCTTCTTCGACCTCATTTTCAGCATTTGGTCCTTTTAAACAAATAAAGAAGCCTCCAACCTTCACGAATGGAATGCATAGCTCCAAAAGAACGGGTAAATTTGCAACAGCTCTTGCAGTTGCGATATCAAATTTTTCTCTAAAATCTTCATTTTGACCAAAATCCTCTGCTCTTCCATGAACAAATTCGACATCATCAAAGCCTATATTTGTACAAACTTCCTTCAAGAAATTAATTCTCTTATTTAAAGAATCTAGAAGTGTAAGCTTTATTGTTGGATTGCAAATTTTGTATGGTATTCCAGGAAACCCCGCACCAGTACCAACGTCTATCACAGATAATCCATCCATAATATATCCATCTTTAAAAATTGCTACCGAATCCAAAAAATGCTTTATATAAACCTCTCTCTGTTCAGTAATTCCCGTCAAATTCATATTTTTATTGTATTCAACCAATATTTCTCTATACTTCTCAAATTTTTCCAGCATAGTATCATTTACATCAATATTGAAATTTTTTAAACCATTTTCCAACAGCTCTATATTTTCTCTGCTCACTTACGCCTCCACTTTTCTTCTCTTTTGCTCTAAATATATTAAAAGAACTGATATATCAGATGGAGAAACACCAGATATTCTCGAAGCCTGTCCTATCGAAGTTGGCTTAATCAGATCTAATTTCTGTCTAGCTTCAAGTCTTAGCCCATCTATCAAGCTATAATCTATATCCTCAGAAAGCTTTTTATTCTCTAGCTTTCTAAATTGTTCAATTTGCTTCATTTGCTTTTCAATATAGCCTTCATATTTTATCATTATTACAGCTTGCTCCTTAACATCCTCTGGCAGCTCCAATTCACTTGATTTTCCAGTAATATCTAAAAATGAATAGTCTATTTCTGGTCTCTTTAAAAATTCATAAAGTGACAATCCATTATTTAGACCTACAATTCCCCTCTCAGCCAATAATTCATTAGCCTCATTTGGTGTTATTCTATTCTTTTTTAGCCTTTCTATCTCGGATTCAATCTGTTCTTTCTTCTCAATATATCTATCATATCTTTCTTGTGTAACAAGCCCTATATCATATCCTTTTTGAGTCAATCTCATATCGGCATTATCCTGACGCAAATACAGTCTATATTCAGCTCTAGATGTCATCATTCTGTATGGCTCATTCGTTCCCTTTGTAACCAAATCATCTATCAAAACACCTATATATCCCTCAGATCTGTCTATGATAAAAGGCTCTTTCCCTTGAATTTTTAAGACTGCATTTATTCCTGCAATCAATCCTTGAGCAGCTGCCTCTTCATATCCCGATGTTCCATTGAATTGTCCAGCAGAAAATAAATTTTCAACTCCCTTTATCTCCAAATTCTGCTTTAATTGAGTCGGATCAATACAATCGTACTCTATTGCATAAGCCGGCCTCATAATTTGAGCATTTTCCAAGCCCTTTATCGTTCTATACATTCTGACCTGCATATCCAGTGGGAAACTCGTTGATACACCTTGAATATACATTTCCTTTGTATCCAATCCCTCTGGCTCTATAAATAGCTGATGCGTTTCCTTATCAGCAAACTTCACAATCTTGTCCTCAATTGATGGACAGTATCTAGGACCTGTTCCCTCTATATTTCCACTGTACATAGCACTTCTAGTAATATTTTCTTGAATCAAGTTCTTCGTTTCAGGAGTGGTTCTTGTTAGATGACACAAAACCTGATCTCTCTGAATATCATCACTCATAAATGAGAACGGAGTAATCTTGCTATCTCCCTCTTGAATTTCCATAACTGAAAAATCTATACTATCTCTATGAATTCTCGCTGGAGTACCTGTTTTGAATCTTCTCATAGAAAGCCCAAGCTCCACCAAGCTCTTTGTCAAACTTTTTGCATATGCCAGTCCATTTGGACCCTCTTTAAATTTATCATGACCAATAAAAACAGTTGATTCAAGGTAAACACCTGTAGCTAAAATTACAGACTTGGATCTATAATTACATCCCAATCTAGTACCTACACCTGTAACAACCCTTCCCTCATGAAGAATTTCTTCCACTTCATCCATCACAACATCCAGATTATCCTGATTTTCTATTGTTTCTTTCATAACTCTATGATACAAATTTTTGTCAGTTTGTGCTCTCAAGGAATGTACTGCCGGACCTTTTGCCGTATTAAGCATCTTACTCTGAATATATGTTCTATCGATATTTATACCCATTTCACCACCCAATGCGTCAACCTCTCTCACCAGCTGACCTTTTCCAGTTCCTCCAATTGAAGGATTACAAGCCAATGCTGCAATCGCATCTAGAGAAAGTGTAATCATCAGAGTTTTCATTCCTAGCCTTGCAGAAGCCAACGCCGCTTCACATCCAGCATGTCCGGCACCAACTACAATAATATCATAATTTCCCGCTTCAAATCTTTCCATATATTTCCTTTCTTTAATTTATCTTTACTTTTCAAATACAGTCTACTTTCCAATGCAAAAATTGCTAAATATCGTATCTAACAAGTCCTCTGATACTGTATCTCCATTGATATATCCAAGACTATCCCAAGCATCTTTTAAATCAACTTCTATAAAATCATAAGGAAGTGTATCCTTCAATCCGTTTACGGCATCCTCAATGGAATTCATAGCCTTATATATAGCATCCTTATGTCTAGAATTTGTAATTACTACATCAGATGAACTTTGTACTTCACCACTAAATACCATCTTTTCTATTTTTTGATGAATCGAATTTAACCCCTCATGCTTTAATGCAGATATGCTAATAATATTTTCATTATCAACATATTTTTCAATCTCTTTTAAGTCTATTTTTGACTCCAAATCAATCTTATTAAGCAGCACGATAGTTTTATTAGGATCAATATTTTTCAATATATCCAAATCGTCAGCTTCCAATTCTCTAGATATATCTATTACCAATAAATTTAAATCAGATGATTTAAGATGAGAAATAGATTTTTCAACACCTATTTTCTCTACTATATCTTCGGTTTCCCTTATTCCTGCTGTATCGACAATTTTCAATGGAATACCATTTATATTTACAAACTCCTCGATTACATCTCTAGTTGTTCCTGGAATATCCGTCACAATGGCTCTATTTTCGCCTAAAATTGCATTCATTAGTGATGATTTTCCAACATTCGGCTTACCCAAAATAGCTGTTTTAAGCCCCTCTCTAAAAATCTTTCCCGTATCTGAGGTATTATACAGAAATCTAATCTCATCTCTTATAGACTCGGTTTTTTCAGTTAATTCTTTGTATGTGATAAACTCTATATCCTCCTCAGGATAATCTATCGCAACCTCTACCTGAGCCAAAACCTCAGTTATCCTGTGTCTCAATTTCTTTATTTTATCAGAAAGCGATCCCTCCAGCTGACTTTGCGCAATTTCATGAGATTTGTCTGTTTTGGCATTGATAATATCTATAATTGCCTCTGCCTGTGATAAATCAATTCTACCATTCAAAAATGCTCTCTTTGTGAACTCCCCTCTGTCTGCCAATCTCGCTCCATTTTTCAAAGTCAGCTCTAGTATTTTTTTTACGGAAATAAACCCACCATGACAGTTTATTTCTATCACATCTTCAGCTGTATATGAATTAGGACCTTTCATATATGCCAGCAAAACTTCATCCACAATTTCTTCGCCATCCACTATATTACCATATATCAATGTTCTGGCATTATATTCATCAATACCATTTTTATAAAAAGGTTTAAATATTGCTTTTGCAATATCTACAGCCTTACTTCCACTTATTCTAATTATGCCTATACCACCCTCACCAGGAGCTGTAGCAATGGCAGAAATAGTATCATCAATAAACACTCTATACCTCGCTCTCTATTTCAATATTCCTTGACAATTTCACCATTTATCTAACATAACATACTATAATACATATTTGTACATGTATGCTCATATGTATTCATATAAATCTATTATAATCAACAATAAACTTTATATCATTTTTGTACTCTGAATTCAAATTTTCAGACCTATCCAATATATAAAATTATATCACATTGTTGCAAGTCATAACTAAATTTTTTACTATTGCTACATATATATGAAAAATATCGTACTTCTAACTATAAATTTGAATGAAAATATACTATAATAATGTTATTGATAAAAATTTTAACATAATATGCTTAATATAGTTTATATCTATATAAGATATTGGAGGAGGAAACCATGATAAAATCAGTAACTATTAATCTTGAAGTAATTGAATCAATGCTATACTACTGGAGTACTGTAGTCGACAGAGAAAAGGTCAATGAAAGCTTTTTCGTTGATGTAGCCAATATGGAAGCGATGAAACTAGTACAAAGTCCTGAATTCACAGAGGAATCAATCAGAAAAGTATTAAGCTCTATTCAAAACAGAGAATTACTTTCAGCTGCAACAAAACCAGAAAAGAGATTCTGGAGTAAAAATATGTGGATTGCGGAAGACGTTTCACTTGCTACAAAAATGGCACAGCCAGTGAAGGTTTTAAATGTAGACGACCTTGTTGAAAAGCTAAACGAAAAATATCCAAATTCAAATTTGGAAAAAATAACAGTTCATATAGCACCACTTCATCTAGATCCATACTATATATTTGGAGATGCCCTAGTAATAAACTTCTTCACAATATACTTTGATGAAAACGACAATGCAGTGGTAGACGGAAAACCATTGAAGGATTATGTATTTGAAAGACTGTGTGAATTAGTTGAAAAAAATTAATACTCGTTGTATTATCTTAGTATGAAGCTTAATAAGTCACAATAATCAGCAACTATTGATGGGAGGTAATGTATATGAATAGAAATGTTTTCTTTTTTGATATTGACGATACTCTATATGATTTGGAATATCCATTTAGACTTGCATTTAAAAAAATGTATAATTACCTCCCTAAAAATATTCACCAAATATTTTTGGATTTTAGAAGATACAACAATGAAATTTATGATAAAGCATTAAATGGCGAAATTTCTATGGAGTATCTATGCATTTATAGAACAAAAAATTCATTTATTGATAACGGAATATCTATAGACGACAAAGAGGCAATGCAATTCCATCTGGTTTATTTGGATCAAAAAAAACATATCAAACTTGAGGATCACGTCCGAATGTCACTTGATTATATCATTTCAAAAAGCTCAGAAATAGGAATTATATCAAATGGACCTCACAAAGAACAGTATAATAAGATAAAATATTTAGATATGTACAAATATGTAGATAAAAATAATATTTTTGTTTCTGAGGATGTTGGTTTCCATAAACCAGATTCCAGAATATTTTGCTATGCAAAAAAACATATTGAAGATAACCTGATTTTAAATAACAAACTTCAACCATATGACATACCTAATTTGAAATATTACTATATTGGTGATTCATTTGAAAATGATGTGATTGGTGCAAAAATTTCAAACTTTGGCTCTATATGGATAAATCATAGGGGATATGATATAAATTGTGAGAAATACAAGGCAGACTTTGAAGTAAAGACCTTTGAAGAGTTTTATTTACTTATTAAAAGCATTATTTAGTATTAATTTACATTTATATAATAAAAAGGAGAATATGGAATTTCTCCATTTTCTCCCTTTATTATCTGTTTGTATGTCTTTATTATGGTTTTTATTTTATTATAGAGATAATGAAAAGCTGTATTAATACAATATAGGATAACAGCCCAAACAAGGATACATTTTCATTTTTGTAGTCATGAACTAATAACGAAATTACAATAACATTAGCACATAATACTCTTAAAATTTCATTGCTTTTAAATGCATACATAAGTATCAACATCAAAACTGATAATGAATATACGCCTATTCTACTAATTTGAACATTACTATATCTTGTTCTTAGATTATTCATCCTCATACCTCCATGTTCCTAAAATATAATAAATCCTATCAATAATCCATTCGTAATTAAAACAATATTTGTGATATATATCACGAAAAACTATCTGTATTGTTAAAATTATTTTTTGGAATAATCTGAAAGATACGTATAAAAATATAAAACAATTATTAAATTGTCGATTTAACATGATTTTAACATAAAATTTAACCAAAGTAAATATAAAAAGCATTTTTTTAATATTCATTTGGGTTTTTTGTTGTTTTTCTGTTGTTTTTTATGTAACTATATGCAATCACAAGATTACATAACTTCATAGCGGGAATATTTTGCAATAATTAGTTGACACTTAAAATTATTTGTGATAATATCCATGTAAAATAGTGCCATATATATTTAATATAATAAAAAAATAGACCAGCTATCAAATGTCAATACAAAATAAAAAATAAATTTAACTCTGACATTATTGCATAGCAAATAAGCCTAATGAATAGGCTTAAAAAATTAATAATACTGACAACTAAATATTTGGAGTATACGGTTTTTGATCTCTTAAGACAGCAAATATAATATTGGTCAATTTCCTTGCAACTGCCCCTATAGCTGTACCATGAGCTTTACCTCGTGCTCTCAATCCTTGATAGTATATGGATAAGGCAGGGTCCTTAAAGGCTGCTACAGTGGCGGCAAGCCAAATAGAACGTCTTAAGTAAGGAGAACCTCGCTTGGAAAGTTTTGTATTTGTGGCTGAAAAATCGCCAGATTGTTTTATGCGTGTGTCTAAACCGGCATAGGCAACAAGTTGGTTTGCTCTTTCAAATCTAGAAATATTGCCTATCTCGGATACTATGGACGCACCTAAAACACTACCAATACCCGTTATTGTAGTAATGACTGGACATATATCCTCAAGCAAGCAACTAATCTCAATTTCAATTTCTTTAAGTTGTTCTTCTAGGAATGAAATTTGGCTAATTATTTGCTTGATTTGGAAAGAAAAAGATCTTTTTGCGAACTTAATTCCAAAAGATTCCCTGGCACAGGATTGGATTTCTTCGGCTTTATTCATGCCAAGACGACCCTTGCTACACTTACAAAGTAAATTGCCTAGCTCTTCAGCAGGAATCGACAGCATGTCTTCTTGTAAAGGATATTTTGACAACAGTTCCTTTGAGGCAACACCATATATATTCGAAAAAAGACTTGAGTACTCAGGGAAAACTTGGTCAAGTATAGCTACAAGCTTTCTTTTCCAATCTGAGCATTCATCAATTAAGGCAAACCTATATCTAGTTAAATTTCTAAGGGCAAATGTATTCTCATCGGAAAAATTAGATATAGAGAACTCTCCAAAACGCATTATTTGAGCAATTATAAATGAATCAACTGAATCATTCTTAGTTTGTCTAACGTACACTTTCCTAAAAGCATCAGACTGAATTGGATTTATAACATAGCACGTAAATCCTAGATCAATGATGTAAGAGAACAAACTGATCCAATAATGACCAGTTGCTTCCATTCCAATAATGCAATTATTAGTTGTTACACCAAATTCAGCAATAAAATTATTGAACTTTTCTATCCCTTTTGTAGAATTAGGAAAGGAAATACTTTTGGATAAGCTCTTTCCAGAAGAATCAATTATTGAAGCTTCGTGGTTTTTCTTAGCAATATCAATACCTATGTAAAACATAAAATCACCTAGCTTTCATATATTTTAGATAGAGAAAGAACCCTCTAAAACTTTACGACAATGCAACCTCGTTAGATATACAGCAACTTGGTGCTATCCAGCTAATACGCATAAAGACGTAAAGAAGAGGCGTAAGCCTATTTTAGGAAGATATGACTTCAAGGAGGTAGCTACGACCTCTATCTATACTAATATTATCCCACAAAGAAGAGGGGATAGAAAAGAAAAAAAGTAGTTTTAACTACAAGTATATTATACGAGGAGGTAGTTATGAGAAAAATATGTTTTTCGTTAATATTTATTTTATCTATTATTTTCCTTACAACCACATCTCAAGCAAGAGATATTGATATGGAAAATGTCATTGTAGTATCAAAACAAAGTCCATCAGATATTTTACCAGCAGTTACTTTGTCTAACTACATTGGTACAGATTTTATGCTTTTAGATAAAGAGCAAATTTCTAATATAAAGTTTGATAAGAATAAAAACTATATTCTTGTTGGTGGAAAATGTTCGCTTAACGATAATTTATTCAAGGATTTAAATTATATTAGAATTAGTGGAGAAAACCGATATGAAACATCAATTTCTGTATTGGAATATGCCAACAAGCATAAAAAAGTTGATAAGGTTAACTTAGTTTCTGGAAATTCTTATGCTGATAGTTCAATTGTAGCTTCTTCAAAAAATATATCTATTTTGGTTTCAGATAATATTGAAACAAACACTAGAATAAAAAATATTTTGGATTCAATGGGAATTTTAGACAGAGTTGTGGTTGGTGGTAATTTAAAAATCGGTGACGATATAGTTAGTTTTTTTAATTCAAAACGTATTTCCGGAAAAGACAGATATAATACATCAAGAGTTTTTTCAGGAATTAATAATAACGGATATATTTATTCTGAATCTGGTTCATACTTTAATAATATAATGGATGCCAGACAATCTTTAATAGAAAGCAAAGGGTTTATTTTGAAAAATTCAACAAAAACCAAGATTATTTTTACCCTATCTCAAGTAAATTCGAGGCAAGAATTAAGCGAGTTTTTAATAGAAAATGACAAAAAGCTATTGAAACTATACAATGATATTAACAAGGGTATAGCAGAAAATAATAAGAGTAAAATTATCGCAACTAGTCCAACTAATACGGCATATGCGATAAAAATTATATACAATAAAGATATCCTGTATATAACAGATAAAAATTTAAATGACAATCATGAATCTATGCACATTGCAATTTCTAAAAACTCGTCACACTTAAAAGAATATATTGTCAAAGACAATAATTTAATTAAACAACTGGTTGATTCTATAAATCACTCTATTTATAGTGAATACTCACTATAACATATAATTATTATAAATAACGTATTTAAAAGGTCATTCAATGAAAAACTAAATTATCATCGAATGACCTTTATTACATTCCTATTTACTGAACTTGTTTCATCAATTTATGCGTTACGACTCGATTAAATGCTCACTATTTCATTATCTATTAATCTTGTATTTCCAATATACACAGCAATAGCTATTAGAGTATTTTTACTTACTTCTTCAACTCTATCAAAAGTATCAAAATCCAATATCTCAACGTAGTCTATCCTCGCTGTTTCCTCAGCTTCAATTGTTTCACAAATTATATCTCTAATGGCTTTACTTTTCCTTTCTCCCTCTTTTACTATATCTATGCCCTTCAGTATACTTTTTCTCAACACTGTAGCTGATTTTCTTTCCTTTTCACTAAGATATGAATTCCTTGAGCTTTTTGCAAGTCCGTCTTCTTCTCTAATTATAGGGCATCCAATTATATTAATACCAAAATTAAAATCCTTTACCATTCTCTTTACTATTGCCAATTGCTGTATATCTTTCTTTCCAAAATATGCATTATCTGGAGCTACAATATTGAATAATTTTGTCAATATTGTGCATACACCTCTAAAGTGTCCTGGTCTAGTCACACCACAGAGAATATTTGTCATTCTTTCACTTGGTACGACAAATGTTGAATATCCTTCTGGATACATTTCTTTTGCATCTGGGTGAAAAACATAATCCACTCCTAGCTTGCGACAAATCTCTGAATCTCTCTGCAAATCTCGTGGATAATTATCATAGTCTTCATCTGGACCAAATTGACTTGGATTAACAAAGACACTCACTACTACTATATCATTGTTATCTCTTGCATTTTTTATCAGGCTTTCATGCCCCTCATGCAAAAAACCCATCGTTGGAACCATTCCTATTTTTTTATTTTGACTTTTATGAGAAAAACAAATGCTTTTCATTTCATCTATAGTTCTGATAATCTTCATTTTATTTTTTCTCCGTTTCTACTAATACAGTTTTTTTATTATTTCGTCATCTATTTTGAAGGTATGTTGTTCCTCAGGAAAGCTACAATCCTTCACAGCATCAATGTATGATTTTATTCCTTTTCTCATTTCATCTCCAGCATTTGCAAACCTCTTTACAAATTTAGGTGTAAAATCGCTATATAGACCTAACATATCTTGATAAACCAAAACCTGACCATCGCAATCCAAACCGGCTCCTATACCTATTGTCGGAATGTCTAACAACTCAGTAATCCTCTTTGCCAATTTGTCAGGAACACATTCTAACACAATTGCAAAAGCACCTGCCTCTTGTATTGCCAAAGCATCCTCTATAATTTTCTTGGCTGACTCTTCATCCTTTCCTTGAACCTTAAATCCACCTAATGCGTTTAAGGACTGTGGAGTTAAGCCCAAATGACCACAGACTGGTATTTTGGCATCTACAATTGCCTTTATCACATCACAAACCTCTCTACCACCTTCTAGCTTTACACAGTTCGCTCTTCCCTCACTCATAAATCTACCGGCATTAATAACGGCATCTCTTATTCCAGTATTGTAAGACATAAACGGCATATCGCCAATAACCAATGCATTTTTTGCACCTCTTGCAACTGCTTTTGTATGGTGAATCATATCATCCATAGTTACGCTTAATGTATCCTCATACCCCAACATAACCATTCCTAATGAATCTCCAACAAGTATTGAGTTTATCCCACATTCATCTACAATCTTGGCTGTAGTATAATCATATGCAGTCAGCATAGTAAGCTTTTCTCCATTTTTTTTTGCATCCTTAAAAGTTAGTACTGTATTTTTCATATCCATTCTTTTCTAATTAATAAATCAGATTTTCCTTTCATTTCATTAATAATTTAATAATATTTGTATAATCTCTATCTTCGTGCTTGTTTTTTGCAATTTCTACTAATTCCAGACTTAACAGCCTATAAATATCAGTTATGTCTTTATGCTTGATATCACCATCGTCTATAGCCATTAGGTGATTTTCAATTGTAGTAAAATCATTTCTTTCTACTGGTCCGGTCAATGCTTTTATCGGCCCATTTTTTACAAAATTTTCGACATTCAACCCTGCCAGATTAGCCAATACATCAAAGGATTCACTTTCGTCAAAGCCACATTCCTCCAGCAATTTCAATGAAATGTTTCCCAATGCCAAAAATAAATTACTGACAAAAACAGATGACAAATGATATTTTATCTTATCATCTGGTCGAATAATTTTATATCTGTTGCCTTTTTTTACTAGTATATTTTTAAATATATCGATAAATTCTCTATCTCCCTCTAGTGAGAAAAAAGCTTTTTCCAAATCCCTGTATGAGCTATTAATGTCATTAATAGCCAAAGCTGGATGAACAGAGCCTTTATATATTTTTTCTGATGGTGCATCGGTAAATATTTTAGATGATAGTGAACCACTACAATGACATATTACTTTGTTTTCAAGATTATAGCTTTTTAGTTGTCGCCAAACGTTTTTAATTTCTCCATCCGGCGTCGCAATTATCAAAAAATTACTATCCTTTACAATAGATTCCAAATTATTATAACTTATTGAGTTGGTAAATCTCGAAGCGAAATCAGCACTTTTAGTTGTCTTGCTGTAGTATCCATTTAAGCTAAAGCCGACCAAAGAACTATCAAACAGGTATTTCCCTAGTGAAACACCGACCTTTCCAGCTCCAATTATACCTATTTTTACCATAGTTATCACCTCCTAATTGAGTGTAATACTATTATCACAAAAACAAAATAAAATAAATGTGTAGTTTCTTAATGTCGAATACCACCATAATTTCAATTTAACATAATTTTGTATAATTTTCAATAATAAATTGACGCAAAAAAAGAGCCTGTTCAAAGCTCTTTCATATTTTTATATTTTTACACTTCTGCATTTTTTATAGCTTAAAAATCATTATTGCTACTTTAAGCTTTCTCTGTATCCTATCATTACGGTTCTGAAAAGATCTTGTATGCTAGGTGGAGTATAGGTTATAGCATTTGCACCTGCTTTTATAGTTTCAACTATTGTATCTGGATCTCCACCACCAGTGGCGATAATAGGTATTTCATCGTCAATTTCTCTAATCTTTCTAATTATTGCCGGCGTATCCTTTCCGCCAGCGACATTCAAAATTGCTGCACCAGCATTAATCCTTGCGTTTATATCTGTATCTTCACTGATAACAGTAACGATTGTTGGAATATCGATTGCCTCAGAAACAACCTTTAAATTTAAGTTTGAAATAGGAGCATTTAATACGACTCCCCATGCACCTTGGCATTCTACATCCTTTGCCAAAGAAATGGTTCTAAGCCCCTTCGTTGTACCTCCACCAACTCCACAAAATACCGGCATTGATGAGTGCTTAATTATGGCATCACTAATAGATTGCTGTGGCGTAAATGGATAAACTGCAAAAACAGCATCTGCATCACAATTTTTGATAATTGCCAAATCAGTTGTAAAAACCAAGCTTTTGATTCTTTTGCCATGAACAACTATCCCACTAGCCATCTGAACTTCTTTTGGTACTCTTAAAATATTATATCTCAGTTTACCATTTATTTCTCTAACTTCCTTAATACTTCCTGCATTCATAATAATCAATCTCCCTAATTTAAAATAAAAATAAATAATCTCTTTTATAACTTTAAATTTTAATAATTATCTATACTTTCTTACGCTTTAACTATTTTTTTTAAGTTAATATATATAATATAAAAAAAATCCTAACATTTCAATAGTAATGTTTAGGATTTTTTTATAAATTAATATTTTTTTATCTCTTATATTCTATTACAACTCTTCTATATGGATCTGTACCCTCACTGTAAGTTATTACAAATCTATCATTCTGTAAAGCAGAATGAACAATTCTTCTTTCGTAAGGATTCATATAATCAAGCTTCTTAGTTCTCTTTGTTCTAGCAACTTCTCTAGCTGCCTTATAGCAATATCTCTTTAGAGATTCTTCTCTTTTGCTCCTATAGTTTTCAATATCGACAAAAACTCTAGTGTGAGAATTTTTATTTACCTTGCTCAAAGCAAGACCTGTTAAAAACTGAATTGCATCTAGTGTATCTCCTCTTCTACCGATAAGACAGCTAGCTTCGTCGCCAGTTATCTTGACCTTTAGAAGATCTTTCTCAACACTGACATTCACATCAGCATTTACATCGGCATTTTTTAACAATTCTTCTATGAAGCCTCTCGCTGTTTCTATTTCATCTTCTACTGTTATGTTTACCTTGCTCTCTGTAGAAACTTCATTAGATACTTCTATTTTTTTATCATTTATTTCTTCATCATTTTCAACTTTATCTTCTTTTACACTATCTTCAATACATTCGAATATATCTACTTCTTCCAACAAATTGTAAAATAGCTCAAATACTCCGTCCTTTGCACCTATTCCTAAAAAACCTTTGCTAGGTTTTTCTTTAACTGTTATCTGAATACTTGCTTTATCTGCCTTTGTAGATTTAAGTAGTTGTTCAACAGCTTCATCTGAACTTCTCGCATATAAAACTTTTGATTCCACTATACAACCTCCTACTTTACTATTTCTTTACTTTTGTATACTTTCCAGAAGACTTTGATTTTTCTTCTTCCAGCTTCGCCTTTAAAGGTTTTGTGATTACATAATACTGTAAAACAGCGAATACATTGCTCACTGTCCAATAAAGAGTAAGGGCTGCTGGGAAAGTGAATCCCCAAATTAATGAAAGTGCCGGCATCATATATGTCAAGCTCTTCATAGCACCCTGCATCTGATCTTTTGGAGTCATGCTTATCTGCATAAAATAAGCACTTATACCTGATAAAACTGCCAACACATAGTCAGGCTTTATCAGTGATTTAATCCATAAGAAATTTCCATTTGCTGATAAAAATGTAGCATTATCTACAAACACACCATACTTCATCGGATCTCTAAACACATAGAAAAGAGCGAATAATATAGGCATCTGTATCAACATCGGTAGACACCCTGCCAAAGGGTTAAACCCTGATTCTTTATACAATTTAGTAATTTCTTCATTCTGTTTTTCAGGCTTATTCTTGTACTTTTCCTGAATTTCTTTAATTTTTGGATTGATTTCAGACATTGCAAAGGTAGACTTAGTCTGCTTTACAGTCAAAGGAGTCAGCAATGCCTTTACGATAATAGTAAACACAATTATAGCCAAACCATAGTTTCCTATTAAACCGTAAATATTTTTTAAAACCATTCCAAAGAATTCTGCAATAAAACTCATTAATACCTCCTAAATACATATTCCAACTTTTGGAACAAACTTTCTACTTCAAAGGGTCGTAACCACCTGGGTGAAAAGGGTGACACTTAGAAATTCTCTTTATAGTCAACCACAGTCCCTTTAGAAAGCCATACTTCTTGAATGCTTGGATAGAATATTGAGAACAAGTGGGGTAAAATCTACAGCTTGGACCTTTTAATGGAGAAATAAATTTCTGATAATATTCTATTAGAAATATACAAACTCTCACAGAAAAATCACTTATTTTTTTTATTACTTTCATTTGTACCACCATCTTTTTTTATAACATTCGCTTTTTTTGTTATATACTTTATTGACTTTTCAATAGCTTTATAATCTGAATTTGAGCTGTTTACTCTGGCAATAAAAACAATATCATATCCTCGTTTGATTTTTGAATCTATCTTCAAACGATATGATTCCTTTATGTACCTTCTTATTCTATTTCTAACGTTGGCTTTTCCAACTTTTTTTGAAATAGATATACCTATTCTAGATTTTCCCACATTGTTATTCATATAATATATTACCAAATTTCTATCCGCAAAAGACTTACCCTTTTGGTAAATCCTTCTAAAATCGGAATCTTTTTTAATTCCATCGGTGTTATTAAATTTCATCAATAACCTCCATTTCTTAATGATCATTATAAAAAAAACCACTTAAAAAAGTGGCATTTTATTATCATTAATTTAGAACAAAACTGACTAGTGAGTTAATCTGTTTCTTCCCTTAGCTCTTCTTCTCTTTAAAACATTTCTCCCGTTAGAAGTTTTCATTCTTTTTCTGAAGCCATGTTCTCTTTTTCTTTGTCTTTTCTTTGGCTGATAAGTTCTCTTCATACTTGAACACTCCTTTCCATAAACGTAATTGTAAACATAACAATATAATTATAATTATTTTTATAGTAAAAGTCAATTGTTTTTTGTATATAAACTACATGAAAACTGCATATTTTTAATAAAATATCCATTCCAAATACATAAAAAAAAATTTAAAAAAAGTTATCAACAATATACGGAAATAAAAATAGAATATTTATCCACAGTAACACAATATGTTGATAATATAAAAATATATCACAAAGTTATCCACAAAATGTGAATAACTTTGTGGACAAAAAAGTTTTTTATAGTTGTATAATATATCTATAAAGTTAATACTATAGCAATTATAACGGATATTAAAAGTTGTTTTTTTGTGGTCAAATTACTGGTGACTTATATACAATTTTATAAACATTTTTTACACACTAGTAAAAATAATACTTATTAGTGGATTTTTTAATCCAGTTTTATTAACACAAATCAACAATATTATAAACAATTAATAAACAGATAAATCGGAGGATACGGAATGGATGCTAACAAACTTTGGATCTCAGTAAAAAATAAGCTAAAAGGAGAGTTTACAAGTGTTCACTATGATATATATATTGAACCATGTATTCCTATTGCAATAAACAATAATATTTTTTATATAAAGGGTCAAGACAAAAGAACAAAAGAATTTTATGAAAAAGAAGAAAGTAAAAAAATCATTTTAGATATTTTTAGCGAGTTAGCAGCTAATATCAGTGATATAATAGTTATTATTGACGAGAAAGATGAACTAGAAATTATCAATAGTATAAATGGTAAAAATTCTTTGCAAAAACAATCATATAATTCAAGTGGTGATAACTATGATCCAATAAAATTCGTAAATAGCGTTGAAAAAGCTAATCTAAATCCAAAATACACTTTTGAGACATTTGTAGCTGGTCCAAGCAACAATATTGCAATGGCTGCTTGTCAAAGAGTTGCTAATTACGACAATATTTCAAATGATAACCCCCTTTTTCTATATGGTGGGGTTGGTCTTGGAAAAACGCATTTGATGCATGCAATAGGACATAGAATACTTGAAAGAGATCCGTCAAAGAAAGTTCTATATGTTTCATCAGAAACATATACCAATGAATTTATAACGTCATTGGGACAAAAAAACACAGGCAATTTCAGAGCGAAATACAGAAATGTTGACATATTAATGGTAGATGATATTCAATTTTTTGCAAAAACAGACTCAGTTCAGGAGGAATTATTCCATACCTTCAACGATCTTCATAATGCTGGAAAAAAAATAATTCTTTCTAGTGATAGAGTGCCTCAAGATATACCAAAGCTTGAAGAGAGATTAAAGAGTAGATTTGTTTGGGGAATCACAATTGACATACAGCCTCCAGACTATAGTACGAGAATGGCGGTGCTTCAAATGAAATCTGAATCAGAAAATATACAAATACCAAAAGAAGTATTTGAGTACATTGCTGACAATGTCAAATCAAATATCAGAGAGCTAGAAGGTGCCTTGAATAAGGTTATTTTGTATGCAGATTTATCTGGAAAAAAAGAAATAGATTTGCAGCTTGCAAAGGAAGCATTGAAGGACAGTCTGGTTTCTTATACTACAAACGAGGTCAATGTACTTAGAATAAAAGAAACTGTTGCAGATGCATTCAATGTTTCAGTTGAAGATATCGATTCAAAAAAAAGGGACAAGAAGTATGCTTTCCCAAGACAAATAGCAATGTATATAGCTAGAGAAATTATGGATATTTCACTCCCTTCTATAGGAGAAGAGTTTGGAAATCGAGACCATTCAACAGTAATTCACGCAATAAAGAAAATTAATGATGAAATAGAAAAAAGCGAAACTACAAAGATAAAAATAGAGAAAATAAAGTCGGATTTAATAGGGTAGTTACCAACATTTTTTATGTTAATAAGATATTGATTATTGTGGATAAAAAATAATGTAAATTTTATCCACATTTTGTACATATGATATCCATATGCTTATCAATATAAAATTAACAATTGAAGCACTGTTGATTTCAATGCTTTGATATGCTTATTAACACAATAAACAGACACTACTACTATTACTACTATATATATTATTTATTTATATATAATATATGAATAAATACTTATCAACAAAATAATGATAAACATTTAAGAGAAAGGTGGTTATACATGAATATTTTATGTAATCAAAAAAAATTATCACAAGCGATAACAAATGCTCAAAAAGCTATCAATAACAAAACTACAATAGAACTTTTAAGGGGAATACTTATAACAGCAAAGGAAGGTAAGCTTATAGTAACAGGCTATGATAGTGAATTGAGTATTGAAACTAATATAGATGCTCAAGTGAATAAGGAAGGAAGTGTCGTAGTCAATTCAAGGCTTATAGGTGAAATTGTAAGAAAGCTACCAGATACATTTATTTCATTGGAGACTGATGCAGATTGCAATGTTTATATAAATTGTATGAATTCAAGATTTAAAATAAAAGGTCTACCAGCAGAAGAATTTCCACAGATTGGTGACATAAATGTTGATAATGAAGTGAAGATAAATCAAATAGAGATGAGAAACATGATAAAGCAGACTGTTTTTGCAACGGCTATAGAGCCTATGAATCCTACTCTTGCAGGTGAATTATTTGAACTAAGAGATAATAATCTTAGTCTGGTTGCACTTGATGGGTATAGATTGGCTGTGAGAAAATCTGAAATAAAAGATGGTGTAGATACTGATATCAGTGCAATTATACCTGGTATTACACTAAATCATCTTAACAGCCTATTGACAGATGATGGAGAAATTTGTGTAGGGTTCGACAGCAAAAACATTATTTTCAAATTGAAGGATACAAAAATTATCGCAAGATTGATTGAGGGTAACTTCACAAAATATGATAGTTTGCTACCAAAGGACCATATGACGAAAATAAAGGTGGAAACTAGAAAGCTTCAGGAGTCAATTGAGAGAGCTTCATTGTTGTTTACGTCTCCGAAAAATAACCTGATAAAGATATCAATAATGAAGGACATGATAGCAATCACATCCAACAATGAAAATGGAAATGCCTATGAAGAGTTAGACGTTGAATTTGAAGGTAATGAGCTTGAAATAGCATTTAATTCAAGATATTTCCTTGATGGTATAAAAAATATAGATAGTGAATACATCAGCATAGAATTTGGAGGAGAAGTAAATCCAGCCGTAATTAAGCCTATAGATGGACCTGAATATATTTATTTGATTCTTCCAGTTAGATTCAGTTAGAAAAAGTGATTTTGGACTGTTGCACGATAAATATCTTGTGTAACAGTCCTTAATATTTTGTTCTATAGCCTATTTTTGAACATTATTGAAGTTTGTTATTACCAAGTGTTGGTTATTTATGATATAATAGAGTAGTCGAATTATGCAACTAACAAAAATTTGTATTAGATAGCGGGGGTACGAAATGAAAAATATTAAAATAAAGACTGATTTTATAAAGTTAGATCAATTTTTAAAGTTGGCTGATGTCGTAATGTCAGGTGGAGAAGCAAAAGTTTTAATACTTAGTGAAGATGTTATTGTAAATGGAGAAATATGTACCCAAAGAGGCAGGAAAATAAAAAAAGGCGACATTGTAAAAGTAAATGATATGAGTTTTTTAGTTGAGTAACTACAATACTATTTTAAAAAGTAGGTGTTATATTGTATATCAATAACATAAAACTGATGAATTATAGAAATTACCAATCATTAGAATTGGATTTCAATAAAAAAATCAATTTAATAATTGGTAGTAATGGTCAAGGTAAGACGAATATAGTTGAATCAATAACGTTGATGTCAATAGGAAAGTCCTTTAGGACAAATAAAGATAAGGACTTGATAATGTTTAACAAGGATTCACTGTATACAAATTGTAATTTTTCAAGAAATGGAATAAACAAGAGTATTGAAGTAGTTGTCACAAAAGAAAAAAAAGGCATAAAAATAAATGGTGTTTCAGTGAAGTCATTGCATGAGCTACTTGGAATACTAAATGTAGTTGTTTTTTCACCTGAGGATTTGAAGCTAGTAAAGGATGGTCCTAAGGAAAGACGAAGCTTTATTGATAAAGAGATAAGTCAGGTAATGCCTAGATATTATAGTTTGCTTATGGATTATAACAAGACTATGAACCAAAGAAACATATTGCTAAAATCTAATTACATAGATAAGAATTTACTCGACGTTTATGATTTAAGTCTATCAAAGTATGGCAGTGAAATTTATGTATTTAGAAATAGATTTATTGAAAAGCTATCTGCTATTTCAAATAATTTACATAGGAATCTTACTTTAAATAAGGAAAATTTGACTATAAAATATAAGAACCAATTGGATATAGATGACTATAGTGATGCTGATTTGATTAAGGAGCTGCTTTATCAAAAATATAAAGAAACAATTGATAGCGATTTATACAACAGAAATACAAAAATAGGACCTCATAAGGACGATATCAGTATTCATATTAACGATATCGACGTTAGAATGTTCGGATCTCAAGGTCAACAGAGAACGGCTTCGATTTCCTTGAAGTTATCAGAAATTGAGCTGATTAAGCAAGAGGTTGGAGATTATCCGGTATTGATTTTAGACGATGTATTTAGTGAACTTGATCAAGACAGACAAAAAATGTTGGTTGAAAAATTAGGAGATGTTCAGATGTTTGTAACATCGGCAGATCCTTTGCATATTAATATATTAAAGGAATTGGAGTATTCCGTTTTTCATATAGAAAATGGAAAAGTTATAAGTAGTGAGAATGGAGGATTGTAAATGGCTAAACACGAATATGGTGCGGATCAAATTCAGGTCTTAGAGGGATTAGAGGCTGTTAGAAAAAGACCTGGTATGTATATAGGATCTACTGGTACTAGAGGTTTGCATCATTTGGTATACGAGGTTGTAGATAACAGTGTAGATGAGGCTTTGGCAGGTAATTGCTCTGAAATATACGTTTCATTAAACAATGATGGAAGTGTAACTGTAAGGGATAATGGTAGAGGTATTCCTGTAGAAGTTCATCCAAAGACAGGATTGTCGACTCTTGAGACGGTATTGACAGTGCTTCATGCAGGTGGAAAATTTGGTGGAGGAGGATACAAGGTATCTGGTGGTCTTCACGGAGTTGGTGTATCTGTAGTTAATGCATTAAGTGACTGGCTTGTCGCAGAAGTTTTTAGAGATGGTAAAATATATAGACAAGAATACAAAAGAGGTGTGGCTACAACAAAGCTAGAGGTATTTGATGGTAAGTCTAATGAAAGCGGAACAGCTATCACATTCCTACCAGATGCTAGTATTTTTGATGAAACTGAGTTTAGCTATGAAACTTTGGAGTTTAGATTTAGAGAGCTTTCATTCCTAAATAAGGTTATAAAAATTGAATTTGAAGATAAGAGAGAAGGTCTTGAAAAGACAAGAACGTTCCATTTTACAGGTGGACTTATAGAGTATGTAAAATATTTAAACAAGACAAAGACTGCTATCCATCCACAGATTATTCATATAGATAAGGTAGCAGATGATTGTACTATAGAATTGGCTCTTCAGTATACGGATGCCTATCGTGAAAATATTTATTCATTTGCCAACAATATAAATACTCATGAGGGAGGATCACATCTTTCTGGGTTTAAAACTGCTCTTACAAAGGTTATGAATGACTATGCGAGAAGAAATAATTACCTAAAGGAAAAGGATCAAAATCTTTCTGGTGAAGATATCAGAGAGGGATTGACAGCAATAATATCTGTAAAGCTTCCAGAGCCTCAGTTTGAAGGACAGACGAAAACAAAGCTTGGTAATACATTTATGAGAGGTCTTGTAGATACTATTACAAATGAAGAGGTTGGAGCTTTTATGGAGGAAAATCCTTCAGTTGCAAGGATAATTATAGATAAGTGCCTAAGAGCTCAAAGGGCAAGAGAGGCTGCAAAGAAAGCGAGAGAGTTGACAAGAAGAAAAAGCGTTCTTGAAAACACATCTCTTCCTGGAAAACTAGCAGACTGCTCAGAAAAATCACCAGAAAAGAGTGAGATATTCCTAGTCGAAGGTGATTCTGCCGGTGGTTCTGCAAAGGGCGGTAGAGATAGAAATATACAAGCTATTTTGCCTTTAAGAGGTAAAATACTGAATGTCGAAAAATCTAGGCTAGACAAAATACTGTCTTCAGAAGAAATAAAGAACATGATAACAGCATTCGGATGTGGTATAGGTGATGATTTTGATATTGAAAAATTAAGATATCACAAAATAATAATAATGACCGATGCCGATGTCGATGGAGCTCATATCAGAACTCTTTTACTTACATTCTTTTTCAGATATATGAGGCCTTTAATTGAAGAGGGATATGTATATGCTGCGCAACCGCCACTTTTCAAAATAAAGAAAAATAAGAAAGAATTTTATGCTTATGATGAAAGACAGTTAAACGCCACTCTTGAAGAGGTTGGAAGACAGGGAACTGAAGTTTCACGTTACAAAGGGCTTGGTGAAATGAATGCAGAACAGCTTTGGGAAACTACAATGGATCCAGAGTCCAGAATATTGTTACAGATAACAGTAGATGATGCAATTGTAGCCGATGAGGTATTTTCTATGTTGATGGGTGATAAGGTCGCACCTAGAAGAGAATTTATCGAAGCTAATGCTAAATTTGTAAAGAATTTGGATATATAGGAGGTTGGCTGAATAAATGGAAGAAAATAAGAGAATAATTCTGCGTGAGATAGCAGATGAGATGAAAAATTCATATATTGATTACTCTATGAGTGTAATAGCTGGTAGAGCTTTACCTGATGTCAGAGATGGATTGAAGCCTGTACATCGAAGAATACTTTACTCTATGAGTGAGCAAGGAATAACACCGGATAAACCATATAGAAAATCAGCTCGTATTGTCGGGGATGTTCTTGGTAAGTATCATCCACATGGCGATAGATCTGTATATATGGCAATGGTAAAAATGGCACAGGATTTTTCTACTAGAGGGTTATTAGTTGATGGTCAAGGTAACTTTGGTACAGTGGATGGAGATAGTCCTGCTGCAATGCGTTATACCGAAGCGAGAATGAGCAAGCTTGCTTTGGAATTATTGAGAGATATAGATAAAGAAACTGTGGATTTTGGTCCTAACTTTGATGAATCATTAAAGGAGCCATTAGTTCTTCCAGCTAGATATCCGAACTTATTGGTAAATGGTTCAAATGGTATTGCTGTAGGTATGGCGACTTCAATTCCTCCACACAACTTGGGCGAAGTTATAGATGCGACAATTCACTACATAGACAACAGGGATTGTAGCGTGGATGAATTGTTGAAATATGTAAAAGGTCCAGACTTTCCAACAGCTGCGACAATAGTTGGAACTGAAGGAATAAAAGAAGCATACAAAACTGGTAGAGGAAAAGTCAAAGTTAGAGCAAAAGCTGAAATAGAGGAACTGCCAAAAGGTAGACAGCAAATTGTAATAACAGAAATTCCTTATCAAGTAAATAAAGCTAGGTTAGTAGAGAGAATAGCCGAGCTTGTAAAGGAAAAAAAGGTCGAAGGAATATCTGATTTGAGAGATGAGAGTAATAGGCATGGTATGAGAATAGTTATAGAGCTAAAGAGAGATACCAATGCAAATATTGTTTTAAACAATATATATAAGCATTCTCAGCTCGAGGATACTTTTAGTATAATTATGCTTTCACTAGTTAATGGAACACCAAGAATACTTAACCTAAAGGAAGTAATCCATTACTATGTAGAGCATCAAAGAGAGGTAATAACAAGAAGAACTCAGTTTGAATTGGATAAAGCAAATGCAAGAGCACATATACTTGAGGGGCTTAGAATTGCATTAGACAATATTGATAGAGTTATTAATATAATTAGAAGTTCAGCAAATGGTCAAATTGCCAAGGAAAAACTTATTGAAGAATTTGCTTTTTCTGATATTCAAGCTCAGGCAATACTTGATATGAGACTTCAGAGATTAACAGGTCTTGAAAGAGAAAAGATCGATAATGAGTACAATGAATTGATGAAGAAAATCGAATATCTTGAAAGCTTGTTGGCTGATGAATTAAAGCTATTTGGTGTTATAAAGGACGAAATGACAGCAATTAAAGACAAGCATACTGATGAAAGAAGAACTGAGATAATACCAGCTGAAGGCGAATTCGATGTAAAGGATTTATTTGAAGAAGAGGATATAGTTGTAACTCTTACTCATCTAGGCTATATCAAAAGATTGCCGGCAGATACATATAGAAGTCAAAAAAGAGGTGGAAGAGGTATTTCAGCTCTTACTACGAGAGAAGAAGATTTCATTACAGATTTGATAACTACTACAAATCACTCAAGAATGCTGTTCTTGACTAATAGAGGTAGAGTATACAAGTTAAATGCTTATGAGATACCAGAAGGCAAGAGAACATCAAAGGGAACTGCAATAGTCAATTTATTGCAATTGAATCCTGGAGAAAAAATTGCGAGAATAATCACTTTCAACCCAGACAGTGTAAAAGACGACTACAAGTATCTGTTGATGGTGACTAAGAATGGTATAGTTAAAAAGACTCCTATTGATGAATTTAAAAATATCAATAAGTCGGGAATAATTGCCATAGGATTAAAAGATGGTGATGAGCTGATAGGTGTAAAGATGACCGATGGAGATGAAGAAATAATGTTGGTCACTCAAAATGCAATGTCTATCAAGTTCAATGAAAAAGATATAAGACCTATGGGTAGAACTGCAACAGGTGTAAAGGGAATTACACTATCAAAAGACGATATGGTCGTTTCAATGGATTTGGCTAGTGAGGGTAGCGATTTATTGGTTGTCAGTGAAAAAGGCTACGGAAAGAGAACTGATTTGGAAGAGTATAGAATTCAAATGAGAGCTGGAAAAGGTATAAAGACATATAATATAAATGCCAAGACTGGAAAACTAATAGGTGCAACAATCGTCAATGAAGATGATGAGATGATGATGATAAACTCTGATGGAGTATTGATTAGAATTAGAGTAAATGAAATCTCAATTTTTGGAAGAATTACAAGTGGTGTAAAATTGATGAGAACTGACGAGGAAGTTGAGGTTGTTTCAATAGCTAAAATAAAGAACGAGGACGATATTGTAGAGTAGAAAGTGAGGTATCTATGTCAATTAATTTCAATTCAAAATATGACAGCGAAAAAGAAAACTGGATTGTAAATGTTTCAGGGGAGCTTGATGTTTCTTGTGCAGATATATTAAAGGATGAATTAAACGAAAGAATAGATGAAAAGTTTTCTGATGTAATATTGGATATGTCAGATCTTCAATATATTGATTCTACAGGTGTTGGTGTTATTGTAGGAATAATGAAGAGATTAAAACCAGAGGATAAAAAAATATCTCTTATCAATACGAAAAATAATGTGAAGAAAATATTTAAAATTACTGGTCTAGATCAGATTATAACTTTGGAGGGATAGCGATGAGTTGTGATAAAATTAGCATGAAGTTGACAAGTAATCCTAATTTTGTATCTGTGATAAGATTGACTGTATCAGGTATTGCTAGTAAAATTGGTTTTAGCTTTGATGAAATTGAGGATTTAAAGGTTTCTATCTCTGAAGCTTGTACCAATGCAATAAAGCATAGCAAGGAAGACTTGTTTGAAATAAATTTTTATATTTACGAAGACAAGCTATCAATCGAAGTTATCGACGATGGTGTAGGATATGATGAAGATTCTGTTGAAGATCCAGATCCGCTAAATCCGAAAACAAGTGGGTTAGGGCTATTCATTATTAAGACCTTGATGGATGAAGTAGAAGTAAAAACTTGTGAAGATTGTGGAACTGTAATAAAGATGACAAAGTTGGTTGGAGTTGATAATTAATGAATTTAACCTCAGAAAAAGAATATGAAAAGATGGATGTCAAAGAACTTTTCAAGGTTTTTTCTGAAGATAAGAGCAATACAGTTGTAAGAAATATATTGATTGAAAAACATCTTTATTTGGCAAAGATTCTTTCAAAAAAATATATAAACAAGGGTGTCGACTATGAAGATATTTTTCAAGTTGCATCTCTTGCTCTTATCTATGCTATTGATAGATATGATATATCTAAGGGGTTTGAATTTTCGAGTTTTGCAACTCCGACAATAGTGGGAGAAATCAAGAAGTATTTTAGAGATAAAGTTTGGACACTGAGAGTTCCTAGAAGGATTCAGGAGCTAAGCAAGAAGATAAGCAATGCTAAGATTCAATTAGAGCAGGATAACAAAAAAAGTCCAAGACCCAAGGAAATTGCCGAATATTTGGGCGTAACAGAAGAAGATGTGCTTGAAGCAATGGAAGCTGCTTACGGATATCAGCCTGTTTCTCTTGATATGCCAAGTGGTGAAGAGTCTGAGGAAAAAGACATTACACTGGGAGATAAAATAGGTACCGAAGAGACTAGATTTGGAGAAATTGAACAAAGAGATTTTTTGGAGCAATTTATGAAAACTTTAAATGAATTGGAAGTAAAAATAGTAATTGGGAGATTTTTCGACAACAAAACTCAGTCTGCAATAGCTGATGATATTGGCATATCTCAAATGACGGTATCGAGATTGGAAAAAAAGATAATTGAAAAGCTAAAAAAAGAATATAATAAAGCTGTATAAATCTATTATTTTTCTTATAGTTTTTTAATTGATTGAAGTTATTTAACTAAATTGAATAAATAAATTAAATAAAATAGAGTGTATTTACTCAAAAAGGTAGCAACGTACTGAATAAAAAAACAGTGTTGCTACCTTTAATTATTGCTCATTTATAATATCGACTACCTCCATATTCGATAACCGTATAATAGAACCTATCGACGATATAAAGCTAATAATGATGGACAATATTACTAGAAAAATCACAAGTTCTATACTCACTCCTTTTTTGAATAAATCTGTCGTTAGGTGACTATTTATTTTTATACCACACAATATTCCGATTATAGTTCCTAAAAATATAACTGAATAATTTTCTATTAGTATCGATAAAATTAATCTTAATCTATTGCTTCCAAATGCAAGGCTTACAGCAAGATCCTTTTCTCTCTTTTTCATCAATATTTTAAACATTCCTGTAAATGTAATCAAAAATAGCATAATTATTACTACTGATATAAACAGATATACGCACATATATATCAGGTCGGATCTATTGTTTACACTAAAATGACCCAAATCGTTCTTAAACGCATACTCATATAAAGGATGCCTATTTTTTAAATAACTAGTCAAATTATCCTTTATTTTTTCAGGATTGGTTAGTTTTTTTTCATTTAAGAAAAGCCGTATTCCAACAGGAGAAAACTTAACCTTATTTTCGAGTAAGCTTATGTCAGCGTATATTCTTGGTATGTTTTCAGCTTTTTCATTTTCTTCATCGGTTGACTCATATTCATGAATATAGAGGTCTCTTATTTTTATATTTCCCTTATTTATATATTCGTATTTTTTGCCATTATATTCAATGTTGTTGTTATTTAATGAAATACTATACTCATCCGAATATATTTTCATATCGGAAACATCAATTACATCATTTAAATCAAGAATAAATTTGGCTGTATCATTGTTTTTACTTAACCTTGAATAATTTTTCGTTCCAAGAATTTTTTTGAAATCGAAAAATATGATATCAAACCTTCTAACTTCTCCGTTTTTTTCAAACAATTGATTACTTATCAAATATGTTTCAAATTTATTGCTGATTCTATTATTTATATAGTTATAATCATCGAGATTTATAGCATTGTCATCAATATTATTTTCTCCGGTTATTTCCAATCTTGTTTCATATGGCTTTAATTGCGAATCTATTTGATCAGCAGTTTTTTTATACTCTAGCAGGTGGTTTAGGGAGAAAAACAATATCGTCATGCCGAGTGCTATCTCAACAAGAAAAAATAGATACATAATTCTATTCTTGTATATTCTCTTTATTATTATTTCAAGATCATATCTTCTAATCATACATAATCACCATCACTTATCAAATCAATCACAGTTTTGGAAAAATACTCTCGTAACGAAAGCCATGTCACAACAAATACCAATAGAATAGTCAAAAACAAAACACCTGTCATATATGTTGAGCTTATATGGACATAGTTTATCAATGCTCCCATGTCTGAAATATATAAAACTGCCGATAAAATCAGTATTGCAGGCACTAGCGTTAGCAATAGAAGTTCAATAAATATAATAGAATATATTTTCTTTCTATTCATGCCGAGTGCTAGCAGAATATATATCAATTTTTTATTTTTTGATGTCTTTATTTTTATAACTATAAACAAGTTAATCAGCAGATATATAGTGCACATTAGTGACATAATTACTTCATTTCTGATATTATTCTTATATTCTCTCATTTGAATTTTTACCATTTCACCATTTTCTGATATCTCATAATGATCATGTATACCTATATTTGACAACATATTTTCTATGGATGATTTATCTGTATCTGAATTTATATATATCCATTGTTGTAACTTTTTGCCTTTTGAGATTAAGTATTTGGCATAATTGTTAGAATCAAGGTAAATATCTGTCATTTCACCTCTAAATATACCTCTGACTATATACTTCTGTTGTCCAATACTTATAAAATCTCCAGTATTAATTTTTAAATACTTGGACACTTTATAATTAATCAGACATTGGTTTGAGCTATCAACTAGAGAACTACCACTGACAAGATCAATTTTATATTTTAGTTTGGATTTAGTGTCCACTGTATTTAAAATAAATGGCTTTTCTTCATTTCCGTTAATGTATATTCTGTCATAAATTTTAAGCTTTATGTCATTAAACTTGAAATCTCTAGATATCTTATTATAGGTCATTTCATCTATCATTTTGTTGTTCATTATATCTACACAATAGTTATAGCTTCTATTGTTATATTCTAAATTTTTATAGTTTTTATATAATAGACTTATGTTTCCAAGCAAAATAAACGGCACTAATATTCCAACAAGAATTGAAAACATAAATACGAAATTAATTTTTTTATTAATTTTCATTATTTTTCTAATCAAATCTAATATATATTTGTAATTATTCATACCCTACCTCTATACAAAATTGTAGACCTCTTTTATTTTGCCGTAGTCGAGTTCCACGACTCTGTCGGCATATTTTAATAACTCTCTATCATGAGTTATCATTACAATGGTAATGCCATCTTGGTTTAATTTTCTAAATATATTCAATACTGTTTGGGTGTTATTTTCATCTAAATTTCCAGTAGGCTCATCAGCAAATATGACGCTGGGATTATTTGAAATAGCTCTTGCTATTGCAACTCTTTGTTTTTGCCCTCCGGATAGTTGACTTGTCAATGACTGACCTTTGTCAGATATATCAAATTTTTTTAGTAGAGTATCAACTCTTTCTTTTCTTTCTGATTTATTAATACCGTATATTCCCATCGGCATTTCAATATTTTCAATTACGGTAAAATCGTTTATAAGGTTGAATGATTGAAACACAAATCCAAACAGAGTATTTCTTATTTTCGATTTTTGAACTTCATCAATAGTATCAATATCCTCACCATTGAAATAATATTTCCCTGATGTTTTTGTATCCATTAGACCAAGAATATTCATAAGGCTGGTTTTTCCACAACCAGATGTTCCTGTTATCATCAAAAATTCTCCTTTATTTATTTCAAGGTCGATATTTTTTAACACATTGTTTTCACCATAAGTCTTACATAATCCTTCTAGTTTTATCATATGATATACACATCCTTATTATGAATTTATTTTTTTTTGTAGATATACACATCGTTTGACGCATTTGTGGTATATACATAACCATCTTTTGCATCCATACGTGCCATAGATTGCATATTCTTTTCACTATATTTTCCGATATTGTCTATATATTTTCCGGTTTTTCTATCGAATCTCATTAGGCATAGTGACGAATCTGACATAATATAAGTATACTTTTCATCCATACAGAAGCTAGCTGGTGTGAGTGGAGAGTTAAATTCATACTCCTTTTTCAATTTATCCTTAGAAATGCTTAACATAAAGTTTCTTCCTGTATTCACGCTGAGTTCACCACTTCTATTTACCAAAAACTGTCCAAAATTTACTGCATATACAATATCATTATAGTAATATAGATTTCCAGAAAAATTATCCTTTATATAACTGGACTTGTTATTGCTGTCTATTTTTTGTATTGATCTTGTAAATAGGGTTTCTCCAGATAGATAAATATTTTCATCTTTATCTATAGCCATTGATGTATAAATAAATTCTGGAAACTCATTAGGTTTTTCAAATTTTATATCCTTGATATGGGATAGATTTTTATCTAAAATCTGTATTCTCTGGTTTCCATAATCCAAAACGTATAGCTTTCCATTGGCGAATTTGACATCACTAGGACTTATAAATTCGAGACTGCCATTACCGGTTTTTCCGACGGATTTTATAAGATTAAAATCACTGTCGTACATAAACAATGAGTCCTTTTTAATGTCCGAAACTATCACATTGGAATCGACAAACGCAATACCGCTTATCGTTTTTACATTGTCCTTGTCAAGCTTTATTTTTTGAACTGTATAGTCTGTGCTATCGATTTCCTTTATCTTATATAGGTCTTTATTCGAATATTCCTCATCCTTTAATATTTTTAATACATATTTATCATTGGTTTTCATTAGATCTTCGCTTTTATCACTTGGTGAAAAAAATGCAAAATAAACAGATATAATACAAACAGATGATATAGCCACGCCTCTTAGTAATCTTTTATTCATAACAATCCCCCCTCATCAAAATTGTATCCTATACCTAAATTCGACATCATTATAAGATACTTGAAATGTAAAGTCAATAATTTTTTTTGAATATTTATTCTATTTTGAGATGCAAGTTTTAGAATATATAGATGATTTCTTTCTTAAAAAGGCGTTATTTAGCTATTATTTATAAAATAAGTTGTTCTTTATAAAATATTAATATTTTTTTAAAGAAATTTAACTTTAATTTAATATAAACTTTATTCAAATTATCTCTAATAAGTGGTATAGTGTATATGTAAGAGAGGAGAGTATTATTATGAGTATTGTATCGAAATTAATAAAACCAGCTTTTTTGGTTTTGGGTATTGCCTTTGTTGTGATTGGTGTAAATAGAGGAGAATCAGCAACAGTATTTGCAAAGGCAATAAAATTATGTTTGGAATGTGTAGGAATCGGATAGGGGGAGTTTATAAATATTATGGGTTCTATTTTTAACTTTTTTAAGAAAAGAGGGACTATTCAGGCTCTGGCAGCCTTTTTCACAAACCCTCATGTCGGAAATTTTATGAGCGGAAGTCTGTATACTGGTAAACTAAAAACAGTATGCGTGCCTGGACTAAACTGTTATTCATGTCCAGCAGCGACAGGTGCTTGTCCAATAGGAGCTTTTCAAGCGGTTGTTGGATCATCAAAGTTCAATTTTTCATACTATATTACAGGGATTTTGATATTAATAGGAACTTTGTTTGGTAGATTGATTTGCGGTTTTCTATGTCCGTTTGGATGGTTTCAGGATTTATTACATAAAATACCAACAAAGAAGTTTAGTACGAAAAAACTTAAATTTTTAACATATATTAAATTTATCATGTTGTTTGTGGTTGTGGGGTTATTACCTGTTCTGATTACAAATAAAATAGGTATGGGATCACCATTTTTCTGTAAGTACGTATGTCCACAAGGTATACTTGAAGGTGGTATTCCATTATCGATTGCCAATGAAGGTATTAGAGGTGCCATCGGTAAGCTATTCGCACTGAAGAGTGTTATTCTTGCTTCAGTTATAATATTGTCTATATTGGTTTATAGACCGTTTTGCAAGTGGATTTGTCCTTTGGGAGCGTTCTATGCATTATTCAATAAAATTTCAATGTATGGATATAATTTCGATGAGAGCAAGTGTGTAAATTGTGGTAAGTGTAGAAGAACTTGTAAGATGGACGTGGATATTACAAAGACAACTACATCTCTTGAATGTATAAGATGTGGTGAATGTGTGAGCGTTTGTCCAACTAAGGCACTTTCAAAGAAATTTGATATTACGGACAAAAAAAGAGTAATAGATTTGAACAACAAAACAGTTATAGATAATAATTAAAATAAAAAATAGTGAATATAAAATTAGTATTAGTAATATAAAAAATAATATAGTGGTAATAAAATTAATAAAATTTTATGTATAAAAAGTATAGTAAGTATAAAAAAAGGAGTTATGGTTATGAAAATGAAGAAAATTACAAGTTTAATGTTATGTGGATTAGTAGTTGCAACTTTGGCTACAGGATGCTCTCAGAATAAGGGAGCAGATAAAGGTACAGAAGGACAGACGACAGCTTCTACAACTAGTGGTGAATCAGAAATGTTTCCCAAAATAGATTTGAAGGATACTATGGGAAACAAGGTAGATAACAGTATATTCAAAAACAATAAGTTGACTATTCTAAATATGTGGAACACAGGTTGTCAGGCTTGTATAGATGAAATGCCGAATTTGGAGAAGATGAACAAAAATTTTGAAAAGATGGGTGCAAAGATAGTAGGTGTAAATTATGATATTCAGAATGAACCAAATCAAGTTAAAGATATCATAAAGAAGCAGGGAGTTACATACCAGAACGTAATTGTAAATAGTAATTCAAATGAAGAAATAAGAAGCTATATGGAAAAAATATTTGCATATCCAACAACAGTATTCGTAAACAGTGAAGGAAAGATAGTTGGACAAATGGAAGGTGCCATAGATGGTCCTGATAGAGTCAAGGAAATAGAAAAAATAATCAAGGACAACTCAAAATAAATCTTTGATTTGACTTTATAAAAATACACATAGGATTTGAAAAATGAAGAAATTTTTAATATCTGGTTTTTTAAATTTACTTATAATTATTATATTCTTTTACTTACATAATAAAAGAATATATGTGATTGATAATATTATTAAATTTATCATTATGGTTTGTATAATATTCCTTTTGGAGTATATAAAAAACGAATTTATTGATAAATATTTATAATAAAAAATATGAATTCCCAAAGTTAATTTATTAACTTTGGGAATAAATTGTATTTGGGTTAACAATATAAATATAATGTTGATTTTTTGTTTATATTATTATTTTTTTGCTAGGTGGTCGCCTAATAACATTCATTTTAAGAGGAAAATTTCTGATAGTGGAAATTTAATTTTCAGAGAATAGAAATCTATTTCTAATATGTGTAGAACTATTAAATCCTCTTGATTGTATCTTTTAAAATCATTTATTTTTCTATCCATAGCTTCAATAGGTCAATTACAAAGTCTTGATTTATATTGACATTGGAATTTTTTTAGATAGCTACAAAGGAATTAATTATATTTCATAAGACATCCATAGTTTCGCATTAGGATTATGCAATGTACCGATTTTTATTTGCGTTAGTTTATGTTATTAAATTATTAAAAAGATAACCTATATTAAATCTAATCAATTATTTTTTCTCTGTTATTATCGTATCGAGATAATAGACTTTCCATAGTTACCGATTTTTCTATTATTTTTGATGTATTTTTCAGTATTCATTTCTAAAAGATTTTGCTATATACACATATTCTGCACTATTTGACTTTGATATTGTTAGCTCCATAAAAATACCTATTTAAATACTTTATCATAAATATTGTATTTTTTTGAAAAAACAGAATTTTTTTGCATTTAAGGTGAAATGTTTTTTTATGTAAGTATTAAAATACTGATAAATGAAATCTTATGAAATAATAAAAAAAAATGAAAAATCTGAAAAAGGTACTTGAGGATTTAAATGCAATATGCTACAATTGAGATGTTAAAATATTAATTAATAAATAGTTGAGCAGGTGGAGTTAATCTATGAATAAATATAATGAGATAAGTAATTTAAAGAAAATAATAAAAATACTATTAGAAACTGATAAAAAAATATTTTTATTATGAGTATAGATACAATTATAAGTTCTCTAATACCAGCGTTATCACTGACTATAATGCAGTCAGTTTTGAATAAAATACAAAATGATGTTGATGATTTTAAGTACATATTAATGTTATTAGCAACATATATTCTTTTGGATTTATTTACTGTTTTAAAAGATAATATGATTGATATTTATAATGCTAAAATTAAAATAATTTTAAATAGAAAAATAAAAAAATTTTAGATAAAACAAGTGAACTGAGTTTAAAGGATTTTGAGGATAGTAATATATATGACAAAAGGCTCACAAATATCTGAAGGTCAATGGCAAAAAATAGCTATTGCAAGAACCTTTTTTAAAAATGCTAGTGTGTTTATTCTAGATGAGCCAAACTCAGCGCTAGATGTAATAACAGAGAATGATATTGAAGAAGAGTATATGAGATATATGGATAAGAAAATTTCGATAATAGTAATACATAGGTTTAAGAAGATTGTAGAAAAGGATGTAAATATAATAGTAATGGATAAAGGAAAAATAGTAGATGAAGGTAAGCATAATGAATTACTAGATAGGTGTAGAGTATATATAGATTTGTATGAAAATATATAAAAAATAAAATTAAAATCATATAAAAAAGAGGGGGAAAAATTATATGAAAAAAAATAATATTAACAAATTTATTATCGTGTTATTTATATTGTATCCACTTATGAGTCCAATTTTTCAGATGAAATTTATTAATAATCAACTAGTACTTACAGAAAGTATAAGTGGAATAAATGAGGTAATATTTTTGCTTGTATTATCAATAATTTTATATATAATATTCAGAAGCTTATACAAAAATAATATAATTAAATTTAGTCTATGTAAAAAGGAAATAGTATATATTTTAATAGGAGTTATTTTATTAAGAATAATAGTCTATACATCTTATTTAATTTTATTATGTGTTGAAACAGGAAAAGTACAAAATGATGAAATTATAAAACAGTATATTAATGATTTTAGTATATTACAAATAATAATGTTTATGTCAATATATATGCCAATTTTAGAAGAGCTAGTATACAGATATATAATAATAGGAAGTTTGTTTGAATTTAAAAAAATTTCTATTTTTGTTAGTAGTTTATTATTTTGTATAGCACATATACCAAATAACATTACGTCTTTTATAATGTATTTTTTAATGGGATTAGTGTTGAGTTATTCTTACTATAAAACTAGGTCTATATTTGTTAGCATATTAATTCATTGCTTAAATAATTTACTTGTTAATATACTATATATATTATACAGTTTGTGATTATATATTTACTTCAAAAGATGAGAGCGTACTATTAAGGAGGGAAATATAATGGGAAAATATGAGGATTTTGATATAGATATAAGAAAAACAGAACCAAGAACAACAGTTAGTGGGTTACCAAAGATAACAGGTAAGGTTTGTGATACGATTACCAAATATGTTTGTAGTCCAATAATAACTTATAGGGGCTGACCCAAAAGCCCCTTAAGTAATTGTGGTGGAAATTTCATTTTTAGATAATAGAAATCTATTTCTAATATGTGTAAATCTATTAAATTCTTTTGAATATTTCTTTAAATCCTTTGTTTTTTAAAAGAAGAATAAGTTTTTAGTTTACTGAGAATTTTATTAAACAAATCTCCACTTGAGTTTATTCCTCAAGTTTGTCATCCAAAGTTGCAGAATTCTAAAGTTTTTGAGAACTATTTTTTAATTTGAACGCATATGCCCAACATAAAAAAATGTATTTTTTTACTATAATTTATTTTTCAAATTAACAGCGTGAAAATATTATGTATAATTTGTATTCTTCTATTGAAAAAACAGCGCAAATTATATTATAATATTGTGAGATTAGTTGTGCTAAAATTTTACATCTGACATTAAAGAGAGATCTGAGATGAAATGTGTGAAAGTTTATTATTTATCTTTTTATTTATAAAATTATTTGTTAGATTTTTTTGAAAAATTTGATAAATAATAAAATAATATTATTTTTTTCGATCTTTATTTCGTCAATTTTTATAAAATTTTAGCGATTTTTATTACTCAAGAGGTATTTTATATGAAATATTCCAAAAAATTGATAAATGAAAAAACGAATTGTATTAAAAATATAATAAACGATACGATTATAAATAAGCGTATTTCTGAAAGATTTATTGATGGCTTGGTTGATGATAGTTTTATTATGCAATTATTGGAAATGGATGATTTTGACGATATTTTTTCCTGTGCAAATAGAATCAATCAATATACACATGGCAAATATGTCGATATTAGAGGTATAATCGAGTTTTCAAATTTTTGTAAAAGGCAATGTAAGTATTGTGGCTTAAATAAGAATAATAAAAAGGCTTCAAGGTATAGGATGAGTGTAGATGAAATAGTGGATGTTGGCGTAAAAGCATATGAAATTGGTTATAAAACGGTAGTTCTTCAATCTGGTGAAGATCCATATTATTCAAGGGAGATACTTGGAAATATAATAAAAAGAATAAAGTCTAATGCAGAAATTAAAATAACACTGAGCTGTGGAGAGCTGGATTTCGAGTCATTAAAATATTTGAAAAAATGTGGAGCAGATCGCTATTTGCTTAAGCACGAAACATCTGATGATAGGATTTATTCATTACTTCATCCCTGTGGAAATCTATCATCTAGAATTAAATGTTTGGAAAGCCTGAAGCTACTAAATTACGAGACCGGAAGTGGTTTTATGATAGGGTTACCAAATCAAACAAATACGACCATTGCCAGAGATATCCTACTATTAAAGAATTTAAAATGTGATATGGCAGGCATTGGACCGTTTATTCCTCATCCAGAAACTGAATTAAAAGAAAAAGAACATGGTAGTATAGAGCTTACGAAAAGATCTGTAGCAATTACAAGGATATTGCTTCCATTTGCAAATTTGCCAGCAACTACTTCTCTCGGTGTGATTGATTCCGATGAAAAAAGAAATGTTTTTGAATGTGGTGCAAATGTAATAATGAACAAGCTTACACCTCAAAAATATTTAAAGCTATATGAAATATATCCAAATGATATAGAGACACTGGAGCCAAAAAAAGAAAGAAAAAAATTAGAGGATTATTTACTGTCTATAGACAGGATTCCAAGATAAATAATATTGGGGAGGTTACAAAAATGGTTGAGTACAACAGTAAATCATCAAAAGCAATGGAATTTATCAACGATAAGGAAATATTGGATACAATTTCATTTGCAAAAAAAAATTGTGGCAACAAAAAAATGATAGAAGTGATATTATCAAAGGCAAGACTGATGAATGGTATTTCTCACAGAGAAGCGGCACTTTTGTTAGAGTGTGATGATCAATCGGTATGGAACGATATTTTTCTATTGGCAAAGCAAATAAAAGAGAAGATATATGGAAATAGAATAGTTATGTTTGCTCCGTTGTATCTGTCCAATTATTGTGTAAATTCATGTTCTTACTGTCCATATCACACGAAGAACAAATTGATAAATCGCAAAAAGCTAACTCAGGATGATATTATAAAAGAGGTAATGGCATTGCAAGATATGGGGCATAAGAGATTGGCTTTGGAAACAGGAGAAGATCCGATAAATTCTCCAATTGAGTATGTTTTAGAGAGCATAAAAACTATATACAGCATAAAACATAAAAATGGAGAAATAAGGCGAGTAAACGTAAATATCGCAGCGACTACAGTAGAAAATTATAAAAAATTGAAGGATGCTGGGATAGGTACATATATTTTATTCCAAGAAACATATCATAAGGAAACCTATGAGCGTATTCATCCCAAAGGTCCAAAGCATGACTACGATTATCATACAGAAGCTATGGATAGGGCTATGGAAGCTGGTATAGATGACGTTGGTATAGGAGTGCTGTTTGGATTGTATGACTATCTTTATGATTTTATCGGACTTATGATGCACGCCGAGCATCTTGAAGCAAGGTTTGGAGTTGGTCCTCATACAATCAGCATTCCTAGAATAAGACCTGCAGATGATATTGATTTGGACGAATTTCCAAACGCTGTAAATGATAAAATTTTCAAGAAAATAGTAGCATTGGTACGTATTACGGCACCTTATACAGGTATAATAATATCTACTAGAGAATCGGAAAAATCTCGAAAAGAAGTATTAGAAATCGGTGTTTCGCAAATTAGTGGTGGATCATCGACAAGTGTTGGTGGGTATGTTGAAAAAGAATCGATAGAAGAAAACTCTTCTCAGTTCGATACAAATGATAAGAGAACTTTGGATGAAATTATAAACTGGCTGTTGAAATTGGGATACGTACCTAGTTTTTGTACTGCTTGCTACAGAGAGGGTAGAACTGGAGATCGCTTTATGCGTCTGGCAAAATCAGGTCAAATTGGAAATGTATGTCAACCAAACTCTCTTATTACCTTAAAGGAGTATTTATTGGATTATGCATCAAATGATACCTCTGAAGTTGGAGATTTTGTGATAAAAAAAGAAATTGATAGGATAAGAAGTGATAAGGTTAAATCTATTACTATGGATTATTTGAACCAACTAGAACATGGAGAAAGGGATTTTAGATTCTAGATTAAGGAGGTTATTTATGAATTCCACACCTTTGGCAAATAGAGTACATATTTCTTTTTTTGGAAAAACCAACACAGGTAAATCGTCAGTTGTAAACACTCTTTTGAAGCAGGATATAGCAATAGTGTCAGATGTTGCAGGGACTACTACTGATATAGTGTACAAAACGACTGAAATAAATAAAATAGGTGCCTGTGTTATCATTGATACTCCAGGATTTGATGATGTATCAATACTTGGAGAAAAAAGGATAAAATTGACAGAGAAAGCTATTAGAAAAACCGATATAGCAGTTTTGCTGATATGTGATGATGATTTTGTCGAAGAAAAAAAATGGGTAAATAAGTTCAGCGAAAATTCAATACCATTTATTATAGCTATCAATAAAGTCGACGTCTTTGACCATTCGTATATCGCCTACTTGGAGAAGAAAATAGAGGAAAATTTCGACCAAAACCCTATTGTTGTCAGTGCAAAGGATGGAGAAGGAATAGATTATTTGTATGAAAAAATAGCTTCTATAGGTGAAAATCTGGTTGAAGAAACGACTTTATGTGCACATTTGGTTTCAAAAGACGATTTGGTGTTGCTGGTTATGCCTCAAGATATTCAGGCACCGAGAGGAAGACTTATACTTCCACAGGTTCAAATGATTAGAGATTTATTGGACAATAAATGTATGGTAATATGTATAAATTCAGATCAAATCGACGAAGTAATATCCATTTTAAATAAAGAGCCTAGACTTATCATTACAGATTCTCAGGTCGTAGATAAAATTTATGAAAAAAAACCAAAAAACACAATTATTACCACATTTTCAATACTATTTTCAAGATACAAGGGAGATATCGGTACTTTTATAGAAGGTGCAAAGGCTTTGGATTTTTTGGATAGTAAATCAAAGGTTTTGATTGCAGAATCATGTACACATAAGCCTCTGGAGGAGGATATAGGTAGAATAAAAATTCCAAGACTATTGAGAAATGTAATAGATAAAGACATTGGCATAGATATTTGTTCTGGAAATGACTTTCCTGACGATATTTCGAGGTATGATCTTATAATACATTGTGGAGCGTGTATGTTTAATAGGAAGCACGTTTTGTCTAGAATTAAAATTGCAAGGGATGCAGGTGTTCCAATTACAAACTATGGTATTGCAATAGCAAAATTGACTGGAGCATCCGAGCGAATAGATTTGTCTGGTGTATTGAAATAAATTAAAAAATTCTCCACAAAAAAAATAATCGTTGTTTAAACAACATACAAAGTCCTTTATTAATAATATAATGTACTCAAGATGTTATGAAAAATAAATTATTAGTATAAAAACAAAGAAATCGGAGGTACAGTTTATGAAGGATATTACAGCAAGTATGTTTTGTTATCAATGTCAAGAAACAGCAAAGGGAACAGGATGTACAAAAGTAGGAGTATGTGGGAAGAATCCAACAGTGGCAGCTTTGCAGGATTTATTGGTATATGTGACTAAGGGCATAGCCGAAGTCGTGGTAAAAGGAAATGTAGATGTTGCAGAAATTTCCAATATAAATAAAGAGGTTATTACAAGTCTTTTTATAACAATAACTAATGCAAATTTTGATGAAGCCGCAATTGAAAATCAGATAAATAAAATGATAGGAATTAGAAATGAATTGGCAAGAAAGGTCAATATTTCAAATCCTCATGATTCTGTTACTTTTGAAGTATCTAACAGAGAAGAAATGCTTGAAAAAGCAAAAAATGTAGGAGTACTATCTACTGAAAATGAAGATGTTAGATCTTTAAGAGAATTAAATATTTATGGATTAAAGGGAATGGCAGCATATGCTGAGCACGCATTAAACATAGGCTTGGAAGATAATTCTGTGTATGAATATACATACAAGGCATTGTCAAAAACATTGGATGATTCACTTAGCGTAGATGAATTGGTTGCATTGACATTAGAAACTGGTGAGTATGGTGTTAAGGTTATGGCGCTTTTGGATAATGCCAATACATCAAAGTATGGTAATCCTGAAATTACAACAGTTAATATTGGAACAAGAAACAATCCAGCTATTTTGATTTCTGGACATGACTTGACAGATTTGGAACAACTGTTAGAACAGACAAAGGGTACTGGTGTGGATGTTTATACACATGGAGAAATGTTGCCAGCTCATTATTATCCAGCTTTTAAGAAATATGATAACTTTGTTGGAAATTATGGAAATGCTTGGTGGCAGCAAACGACTGAATTTGTTACATTTAATGGACCTATTTTATTTACAACAAACTGTATAGTTCCTCCAAAGAGTGAAGAAGTAAGAAATAGAATATTTACAACAGGTGCATCCGGTTATCCTGGATGTCAACATATTGTAGCTGATGAAGACGGAAAAAAAGATTTCTCTGCTATTATAGAGATGGCTAAGACATTGCCAGCTCCACAGGAAATCGAATCAGGAAGCATTGTTGGTGGATTTGCTCACAATCAGGTAATAGAACTGGCTGATCAAGTTGTCGATGCTGTTAAGACTGGTGCAATCAAGAAGTTCTTTGTAATGGGTGGTTGCGATGGTAGAATGAAAGGTAGAAGCTACTACACAGAATTTGCTGAAAAATTGCCAAAGGATACAGTAATATTGACTGCTGGTTGTGCAAAATATAGATATAATAAACTAAATTTAGGTGATATTAACGGTATACCGAGAGTTTTAGATGCAGGTCAGTGTAATGACTCATATTCACTAGCTGTAATAGCATTAAAGCTTAAAGAGGTATTTGGTTTAGAAGATATAAACGAATTGCCAATCGTATACAATATAGCTTGGTATGAACAAAAGGCTGTGATAGTTCTTTTAGCATTATTGTACCTGGGTGTTAAGAATATTCATCTTGGACCAACACTTCCAGGATTCCTGTCAGCTAATGTTGCAAATGTATTGGTTGAAAACTTTGGAATAGCAGGAATTGGAACAGCAGATGAAGATTTGGTTAAGTTTTTAGGATAGTATATTTGTAAATATTTTAAATATTATGTATAATAGCTGGAGATTACTCTCCAGCTATTTCTTTATATACTTTTTTGTCTTATATTAATTAACATAAAACAAAAAAGTATATAAAGAAATTGAATAAAAATTCAAAAAATGATATAATAAATGCGATATATGCATATATTGTATTAAGGGGGGAGATTATAATGTATAATGTATCAAATTATTTTGAACAATTGCAAAATTATGATTATATCAATATGTTTGGTTGTCTGTTTAATACAGAGTTTAAAAACTATTTTTATGAGTTTGGAACAGGCAAGGTCATTGAATCTTATGACGGTTCTTATTTTTTTCAGCGTTATTTAGACAGTATGTCGTGTCAATAGCATTTTTTATATAAGGAGATGTTTTTATGATTACAGGAAAAAATATTAAAATTAAATATGGAGATAGAGTAATTTTAGATGATATCGATTTTGAAATCAATAAAGGGATAAATGGTTTTTTGGGAGCAAATGGAGTAGGAAAAACAACGCTTTTTAAGTTAATTATTGGTGAATTAAAGCCGTTTTCAGGCGAGATAAAAATAGTTGGAGCTGATAGAGATATTATCATAGGATATCTTCCGCAAAATTTTAAAGGATATCCAGAAATGAGTGTAAAAGAATTTTTATACTATATTGCCGAATTAAAAATGGAATTAAAAAAAATTAAGAAAAGTGTAATAAAAAAAGAAGTGGAAGATAAAATAGAAATATTTTCGCTGAATGGACTTGAGAAAGTAAAGCTAAAAAAATTGTCAGGTGGGCAGTTAAGAAGAGTTGGGTTGGCTCAAGCAACTTTATTTGATCCATATATAATCATTTTGGATGAACCAACGACAGGCTTGGATCCTAAAGAGAGGGTAAAATTTAGAAGATATCTAACTAGCTTGTCTGAACATAGTATTGTTTTATTGTCTACTCATATCGTTTCAGACTTGCAGGATTCGTCCAATAAAATATTTATTTTAAAGGATGGAAAGATAATAATTCAAGGTGAAGAAAATGATATTTTAGATAAATATCCAATGAAAGCATATAAATATTATGCCAAAGATATTAATTCTGCAGAAGATATTGATTCAAAATTTCTTGTATCCAATATGCATAAATGTGATGCAGGCTATGAACTTAGAATTATTTCGAACAACAAGCCATTGGATGACGCAGTTGAGGATAGATTAAAATTGGAAGATATATATTATGTGAATTTTAGTGAGGATGTAGAAAATGAAATATGAAATCAAAAAAATATTTAGTAGTTCCAGTTTTTTTGTTGTGATGGTATTAATATTTATTTTGTCTATAGTTTCTCCTGTTTTGACTATAAAAAATTATGAGACTTTAGACAAAAATGGTAATCTTATTCATGGAACAGAAGCAATTAAATATGAAAAGCAGAATATGTCCAGATTTGAGGTATTGGATTCAAATTTATTAAATTCAGCATTGAACTATTTTAAAAAAAATGATAACGAAGATGTTTATTCAAATATGGAGGATAAGTACCCAGGAATACTTTCTTTATTAATAATGGCATATTCTCCACCAAAGATATTTGATAAAGATAATTTGAAAAAGATTACTAATGCAGATGATTTTTATGATAAGAGAGTAGAAGTGGTTGAGGGTCATCTTAACTTGTATTATAGTGTAAAAATGTTTGATGATTGGGAAAAAAAGGATATTTTGAAATATGCCAAAGCATTAAAAACTCCAATTAAATATGGTTTCCATGAAGGATGGATAAGGTTATTTGAAAATATACGAGCAATAACGATTGTAGTAATGATTTTGGCAATATTAATGTCTTCACAAATATTTACTTATGAATCTGAAACTGGGATGTCAGAAGTATTGCAGTCGTTCAAAGGCAAAGTCTTAAAAAAAGTAGTTAATAATAAAATAAAATCTGTATACCTTATTTTGTTTATTGTATATACTATTTTGGTTTGGGGGATATTTATAGCTTTTAATAAATATTTCTATCTGGATTATGAATTGCCAATTCAAATTTCAAGTGCGTATTTATTATCAATTCATAATTATAGCTTTTTTGAGTCTTTTGTGTACCAATATATATCTGGCTTAACATCTATACTGTCTATTTCTACTATTTCAATGATTGTAAATAGGCATTGCAAAAAGTCAATAACATCATTGGTATATAACGTACTTATAACTGCTACTCAGGTATTAGCCCCAATGATTGATAAGTTGCCATTTTTCATAAGGAAATTTGCTGGTATTCTTCCAGCCAATGGAGCTTTATTTAATTTTAATTTAATCTCTCAGCAGGTTTATAACTGGTTTGGTATACACACATTAAAAATATTTAGTATCTGCATTTTGAATGTAGTTATTATTTGTACGGGACTACTTATTTTGAATTTTACAAAAAGGAAGGCGTAATACATGAATTCTATAATTAATATTTCTTTGTCAATTTGATATAACTTTATTTGTTGATACAGAAATGTATTTTTGTTGATATCCTAAATTAATTAATTGTAGATAGTTTTACATTTATTAATAAAGTGTTGTATAATAGTACCTATACATTGAAGTTTTAATGGAGGTGTTTATGGAAGAATCAATAGAAAAGCAGACGAGTATAATGAACAAGTATATGGGTGTATTTGTAGATAAAATACCATCGATAATCGTCGCCATTATTACGATAATTATAGGTATAATAATTGCAAAAATTGTAAAAAAAATATTGAATAAGGCTCTATCAAAATACAAAAGTAGCACTGGTTTGGTAGGGTTTATGATAAACTTTGTACAATTTATAATAATTATATTTGCGTTTATGCAAGCATTGGGCGGTCTTGGTGTGAATACTACTTCTTTGGCGGCTATGCTGGGAGCGGCTGGATTCAGTATAGGTTTGGCATTTAAGGAAGTGCTGTCAAACTTTGGCTCTAGCATGATTATTCTGTTTTTTAAGCCGTTTGATGTTGGAGATTATATAAAGTGTGAAGAAAATGAGGGAACTGTGGAAAGTATACAAATTTTTTCCACTACATTAAAGACTGTTGATAATAAACATATTATTTTGCCGAATTTCCAATTGACTACAAATCCAGTCATAAATTACACTTCTCAAAATGTAAGAAGGATTGATTTCGTCTTTTATGTAGATTATAATACAGAAATAAAAGACTTGTATTCCATAGCAAATAGTATTTTCGAGTATGAAAAGAGGATATTGAGCAGTCCGGAGCCATTAATCGGTGTTGATTCTATGAATAATAATATGATAAAATTTATTGCAAAGCCTTGGGTCAAAACAGACGATTATTGGAATACTTACTACAGTCTTATGGAAAAATTCAAAAAAGAATTTGACAACAATGGAATAAAAATGGCAAATGTAAATATTATGACACAGTTATAGGATTAAAAAGTAAATACTAAGCAGTATGCTCGTATAAAAGTATTTTTGCTTTTTAGTTGAACAGGAGGTTTAATTATGAAGAAATTGTATGGAAGCTATCTTTGTCCGGATTGTCCGCCAGTTATAGAATTTTTACAAAACAATAATATTGACTTTGAATTTGTAAATATAACGGATTCTATATCAAACCTAAAGGAGTTTTTGTATCTAAGGGATAACGAAGATGCTTTTGATGATATAAAAAAGGAAAATTTTGTAGGAATACCGTGTTTGGTTGATAATGGAAAAATATATTTTCAAGACGAAATATTAAATGGTAAATTATAATAAATGGAGGGGATGATATGCCACAGTTGATTTTTAAAGGTGTAAAGAAAAATGATGTAAAGGAGATTAGCAATTCCTTGCCTTATAGGTTGGCAGAAATAAGTGATACTCCTGTTGACTATTTTACAATCGAAGTACCTGAAACAATGTATTTCTTTGACGGAAAAGAATTTGAAATGTACCCACTGATAGAGGTTATTCAGTTTGACAGAGGGGTTGAGATAGAAGAAAAAATGGCAAAAGAAATCCAAAATCATGTTAAAAAATTCGATTACAGTGAGTGTGAGGTATATTTTACACATATAGAGAAAGAAAACTATTATGAATAAATTATACACAGTATAGTGTGGTACGAAGTATTGTGAATTTTTATTTATTAGGAAGTGATTAAGGTATGAATGAAAGAACAAAGGAAATAGTAATGGTTAGCTATAAAGGTATTTTGGCTAATATTTTGCTAGTTGTATTTAAAGCTATTGTGGGTATTATTGCAAATTCAATCTCTGTTATATTGGATGCTGTAAATAATCTAAGTGATGTTTTGTCCTCTGTAATTACTATTATTGGTACTAGAATAGCAAATAGAGATGCGGATAAGAAGCATCCATTTGGTCATGGTAGAGTGGAATATATAACATCATCGTTGATTGCAATAATTGTTTTAAGTGCCGGGTTTCTGTCAATGAAGGAATCTGTGTCAAAGATTATTCACCCATCGGAGACAAAATTTTCCACTGTAACAATAGTAGTAATTATAGCGGGTATCATTACAAAGTATTTTTTGGGAAAATATTTCAAAAAAAAGGGCGATGAGCTTAAATCAGGTGCTCTTTCGGCTTCTGGTGCAGACGCATCCTTTGATGCAATTATCTCAACTGGAACTTTGGTGTCGGCAATGTTTAGTATTTTCTTCAAAATAAACATTGAGGGATTTTTGGGTGCAGTTATTTCAATTTTTATATTGAAGGCAGGATATGAGATAATGCAGGATACATTGAGCAATATCATTGGAGTAAGAATAGATGACGATTTATCAATAGAGGTTAAAAATTATGTAAATTCTTTTCCAGAGGTTATAGGTGCGTATGATTTGATCTTGCATAGCTATGGTCCGGAGGAATTGATTGGATCTATACATATAGAGGTTGATGATTTCTTGACAGCAAAAGATATTGATAGATTATCGAGAAAAATTATGGTAGGTGCATATAACAAGCTTGGGGTAATATTGACCATAGGGATATATGCCACGAATGTCAAGGATGAATATTCTAAGGCTATAAAGAACTCTGTTTATGAAGAGATATCAAAGTATAATTCCGTATTACAAATGCATGGTTTTTATGTGGAGGAAAGTGAAAAACTGGTGCACTTTGATATTATTATTGATTTTGACGAAAAAAACCAGCATGGGCTGGTTTATAGAATCACTGAAAATTTAAATAAGGTGTATCCAGATATCGAATTTGTTATCAATATCGATAGAGATTACAGTGAATAATATGAAATATTTAAATGGCTTTTTCGTGTGTTAAAAGCCATTTTTTTATGTCAATTCCACCAGCATAGCCAGTCAAATTTCCATTTTTTCCGATAACTCTATGACAAGGTATTATTATTCCTATGGGATTGTGTCCAACGGCTTGCCCAACCGCTTGAGCAGACATTGACTTAATACCTCTAATATCAGCTATACGTTTTGCTATTTCTCCATATGATATAGTTTCTCCATAAGGGATTTCACACAGTATTTTCCAAACCTCTTGTCTAAACTCTCCACCATGCGGATTAAGTTTTAGCTCACAAGCCTCAGGCTTCTCTCCTTTAAAGTACCTATCTAGCCAATTTTTTGTTTTTTTCAATATTTCATCACAGTCATTCTTTTCAATTGAATATTTAGCATTCATCAAATCTGAACCGAAATATTTTTGTTCTCTTATCCATAGTCCTATCAGAGCATTTCCGTCACTCAATAAAGTCAATTCCCCTATGGGAGATACGTATTTTGTGTAGTAGTACATAGTCTTTCTCCCTTCTTATATTTTTGCTTCAACAATATATCAAATCTATTTCTAGTATATAAAATTAATATATAATAAAAAAACAAAAAAATCAAATTTAATATTGTATTATTAGATTCATTATATTAAAATTATATAATACTTATATCAATAAATTAAAAGTTTTAAAGATTATGAAATAATCATTAATATTTTAAATTGTAAGATAGTGTATAGTATTGTTTGTTGATATAGTGTGTAGTATGTAGTAAGGATATAAATTAATGATGAGTAATAAAAAAATATGCTTTTGTTCATCATCTGGAGGGCATTTTGAACAATTAATGATGATGAGGCCACTTATGGAAAAATATGACGGCTTTATAATAACAGAGAAAATAGAAGGCAACAATGAAGATATCGGAGTTAAAACATATTATTTACCTCAAATAAATAGATTGGAAAAATTATTTTTTATAAAATTAATTTTAATATTTTTAAAATCGATATACATTTATGTCATGGAAAGACCTCAGGTTACCATAAGTACAGGTGTTTTGGCGACGATTCCGTTCTGCTTGCTCTCAAAGCTTTTTGGTACAAAAATTATTTATATAGAGTCGTTTGCAAAGATAAATACACCTACGAAAACTGGAAATTTACTATATAGATATGCAGACAGGTTTTACGTACAGTGGGAAAGTATGTTGGAAATCTATCCAAATGCTATATATAAAGGTAGGCTATATTAGTAAAGAGGTGTTTGTTAGATGATTTTTGTGATTTTAGGTACTCAAAAGCATCAATTTGATAGGTTGTTGAAACAAATTGATATATTAGTAGAAAAAAAGGTTATCCGGGATGAGGTATTTGCTCAGATAGGAAATAGTAGCTATACTCCAGTGAACTACGGCTTTAAAAGGTTTTTATCAAAATTGGAATTTGACGAGATAATAAAAAAGTTATCATTGGTACTGACACATGCTGGAACTGGAAGCATTATGACGGCTTTAAAATATGAAAAGATTGTTATAGCAGTTCCTAGACTGTCGAAATATAATGAGCATGTCGACGATCATCAAATTCAGATTATTGATCAGCTTGGTGATATGGGAGTAATAATACCGTGTCGAGAATTAGAAAATCTAGAGGAGGTATACCTTAATTCTCAAAAGGATGTATTAAAAAAATATGTGTCAAATAGAGATGAAATGATAGATGACATTGATAAATTCATTTGCGATTTGTTTTCCTTGTAGGTGTATCAGCTTTGAAAGTTTGATACTGATTGTAGGCGATTGAATGATATGGATATCAATGTCATATAAATTATAAATAGGTATTAATAGGTGGTATTTTGAAAAATAATAGAAAAAAAAGAGTGATTCAAATAGGTCCAAGCATTTACCATGCCAATGGTGGAATGTCTACTGTTATAAATGATTTGTACGATAGTGATATATTGAATGAAAAATATGAAATTGATGTTCATGCTTCCTATATAGACGGATTCATTTTTAAAAGGCTTCTCTTTTCCATAGTTTCATTTATAAAGTTTGCCTTTGAGTATAGAAAATACGATATTTTTCATATTCATTTGGCTTGCAATGGATCAACTTTCAGAAAAAGGATTTATGTGGATTTTTTGAAGAAAAGAAACAAAAAGGTTGTTCTTCATGTTCATGGTGCGGAATACAAGGTTTTTTACAATTCACTAAATCAAAAAAAGAAAAAAATAGTTGAAAATATGTTCAATAAGGTGGACAAGGTGATTGTCCTATCAGATACATGGAAGGAATACTTTGCTGGAATATTTCCATATTCCAAAATAGAAGTCGTTAACAACGGTATAAATATAGATAAATATGACGACATATATCCGAATTGTAAGAACAAGCACAGCTTTCTCTTCTTGGGAAGGCTATCAAATAGAAAGGGTGTATATGATTTGATTGATGCGATAGAAATATCGGTGAAATCAAATCCTACGATTCATTTTTTTCTTGCTGGAGATGGTGATGTTGATAAGGTAAGGAACATAGTTAAAAATAGGAATTTATCTAATAATATAACTGTCACTGGATGGATTTCAAAGGATGAAAAAATAGAATACTTGAGAAGATGTCAGACATTGGTTTTGCCTTCATATAACGAGGGTTTGCCAATGGCTATTTTGGAAGCTATGGCATCGAGAAAAATGATTATTAGTACATCTGTTGGAGCTATTCCTGAGGTTATAAAAAACGACATTAATGGAATAATTGTCGAGCCGGGAAATATAGATCAGCTAGTCAATGCTATTGTGTATGCTTCCAATAATTTTGATATTTCGAAGGAGATTGGAAATAACAATAATGTATTGGCAAAAAAAATGTATAGCAGGGAAGTAATGCATGGCAAAATAGGGCTTATTTATGAGGAGCTTGGCGATTGATTCGCTCACTTGTTATTGATAGGTAGTGAGATGTTTTTTAGGAGATTGGTATGAACAAAAAATCTATAAAAGTAAATTTTATGATGAATAGTATTCTCTCTGTGTCATCATTTATATTTCCACTAATTACTTTTCCGTATGTCTCTAGAATATTGATGCCTAGTGGAACAGGAGTGGTAAACTTCGCCAATTCTATTATTAATTATGTTTTGACATTTTCTATGCTTGGAATACCTCTTTATGGTGTCAAGGCTTGTGCAATAGATAAAATTGATAAGAAAAAGCTATCCAATACAGTTATTGAGTTGCTGATATTAAATATTATAGTGGGAACAATTAGTATGTTTGTATTGTTAGTAATGACATTTTGTATTGGCGAATTCAGAAGCAATTGGAAAATCATTGGCATCATGTCCATGATAATACCTCTTAATATCTTGGGGGTAGAGTGGTTTTATAGAGCTATGGAAGAATATTACTATATTTCTATAAGAAATATAATATTTAAGTTCATCGGAGTTATACTGATGTTCACATTTGTTCATAGCAGGGAGGACTACCTGAAATATGCAGTCACTATTGTCATTGCAGGGTCGGGATCTTATTTACTGAACTTTGTGAAATTAAAAAAATATGTGGAGTTTGGCGGATTTTCAAACTTAGATTTGAAGAGGCATATTAAGCCAGTTTTATCATTTTTTTTGCTATCAGTATCATGGATGATTTATTCCAATACAGATGTAATAATGCTTGGACTTATGAAGGGCGATGAGGCTGTTGGATATTATTCCGCGGCTTTAAGGATAAAGTCGATTATCTTGGGTATAGTATCTGCGTTAAGTGCGGTACTGATGCCTAGAGTGGTTAATTTTTTCGCTGATAAGAAGTATGATGAAGCCTATAGGATGATTAGAAAAAATTCATCCTTTGTATTATTATCATCACTTTATTTTATTGTTTATATAATTATTAATGCAAGAGAAATAATAAATCTGTTGGCTGGAGATGGGTTCCTACCAGCTATAAATGTTATACAGGTGACTATTATTTCAGTTTTATTGGTTGGATTTTCTTCTCTATTTGGAACAAATGTTTTGGTTTCAATTGGAAAGGAAAAAGTAACAGTCGTTGCATCGTTTGTGGGAATTGCAGTCAATATTTTATTGAATTTTTTATTAATACCGAAGCAAGCCGCCTTAGGTGCAGGTGTTGCAACCGTTGTTGGTGAATTTTGCATAATAATATGTGAGGTATTATGGCTTGGAAGATGCGTGCTAAAATGCTTTAATCTGAGCAATTTTGTAAAAATAATAATTTCATCGACTCTATCTACCATTGCTCTAATAGCAGTAAAGGCTGTGATGAAAAGCTATTTGCTCACAAATAATATGTTTAGCCTATTTGTTTATATAACAGCTTCAGGAGCTATTTATACAGCTATATATATTTTGACCTTGTATTTTCAAAAGGAAGAAATAGTTTGGACGAATTGTAGACAAATTGCTAATAGATTAGCCAATAGTGTAAGAAATGTGTAGAGGTGAATATTTATGATACCTAAAAAAATTCATTATGTATGGGTTGGTAAGAATGAAAAGACAGAGTTGGTACGGAGATGTATTGATTCTTGGAGAAAATATATGCCAGAATACGAAATAGTAGAATGGAATGAAGAAAATTTTGACGTCAATAGCTGTAGGTATTCAAAAGAAGCATACGATAGTGGCAAGTGGGCGTTTGTATCGGATTATATGAGATTTAAGATATTGAGCCAGTATGGTGGAATATATTTTGATACTGATGTGGAGCTTTTAAAAGCAATTCCAGAGAGTATTTTATCTAATAGAGCATTTACAGGTATGGAATTTGGAGGCAAGATAAGTCCCGGATTGGTATATGGATGTCATTCAAATGACAAGATCGCCATGTATATGTCCGACACATATGAAAGCATGGTGTTTGATTCCGACAATCCAGTTACAGTCAACTATATCATAACAGCAAAGCTTGAAACAATGGGGTTTGAAGGCAAAAATGAGCTACAGGTAATAGATGGTTTGGCTGTTTATCCAGATGAATTTTTTTGTGGGTTTGACTTGGATGTTCACGAAATATGTAAGACCCATAACACGATAAGCGTACATCATTATAGTGGCTCATGGACAAAAAATACCTTTAAGAAAAGATTGAGGTATGTGTTGAAGAAGCTTATGGGAGTTGAGAGATTTAGAAGCTTGTTATTATTAAAAAGAGGAATAAAGAATGTTTTTTTGACAACAAAAAATAGTTTGACTTCTGAGACAAATGAAAATTCATATACTGAGTTTGACAAATCTTGTCTTGAAGGAGTGAATAAAAATAGAATAACGTTATTTGATGTGGCAGTTTTTTTGATTACATTAAAGATAATAACGTCCGTAACAGTATATTTTTCATTTCCAAAAAGGTTGCAGGATATAATGATGATTATTTCGTATTTATTTATTTTTTTACATATTGTTTCAAAAAAATATAACATTAAAACGATACTTTGGATTTTTCTAGTTACTATTTTGATGTTATATAGTAGCTATAAAATGAAAAATATGTATTATTTGGCGACGTGGGGCATTTTTGTTGGAACGATAAATTACGATTTGAGGCGAGTAGTAGCTGTGATGTTTTTTACGATTCTGTCGGTTTTTATAGCCGTAAGTATTTTCTCGCTAATCGTCTATTTACTGGGATACGACAAGGATATATTGATAAATATTAGGAGAGGCGACGTAAGGTCATTTATGTTTGGCTTTGTACATTCAAATATGTTCTCTATAACGCTGTCTAGTCTGTGTCTGATGTATATTTGGATTATTAGAAATAATATCAAGCTTTACCATATGCTGGTGTTGATTTTAATTCAAATTATAGGATTTCACTTTACAAAAACTAGGACCTCGATACTAATATTTTTATTTATATCGGCATTTGTCCTATTGAAGAATATATATTCGATAAAAGTACTTGGAGTAATACGATATTTATTTATTTTGATAGGTGTTGTTCACTTGTACCTGTCTAGACAATTTGTCTATGGAAATAAATTATCACTGATAGTGGATAGCATTATTACAGGTCGATTAAAATACGCTTCCTATGCGATGAATAATTTTGGATTTACAATGCTTGGAAAATATTTAGATACAGCAATGGTGTGGGATGAAGTATGGAGGCTTAACAGCTTTACCTTTGACTCAGCCTACTCTTTTATTTTTTTTAATGCAGGAGTAATTTGGTTTATTATTATTTCTATCGCAATGATTAAGCTGATAAGTAGACTTGATAAGATTGAAATAATATTAATGATGGCATGGATTTTGTATTCAATTACAGAAACAGATACGTTGATAGCTCAATTTGGTTTTCAGCTCCTATTCTTTTGCAGAATGTTTGATTCTAAGAAAATGGATGAGAAAATTCCGAAGAGCTGTTAAGTGGTTTTGAGAGGTAGTTATATGAAAGTGATGTTCACTGTGATTTGTACGGTATATAATGCCGAAATGTATATAAAAGAATGTATTGAGAGTGTCATAAATCAGTCCTATGGAAACTTTGAATTGATTATTGTAGATGATGGCTCTACTGACAATTCATTGAGATTGTGTCGTGAATTTGAGAGAAAAGACGAGAGAATACGAATTTACAGACAAGAAAATAATGGCGTTTCCTCAGCTAGAAATCTAGGTATTGAATCATCAAATGGTGATTATATTATCTTTTTAGATTCTGATGATTTTTTGGATTTGAATTATCTTGAGAGCATATATAGAAATATTGAAAAAGATAAAAAGCTTTATGTAACCGAGTTGACGAAAGTTTTGGACGATGGTAGCAGAATTACAAACGATAAAAAATTATTTATAAAGGATTTTGAAACAGAGGAGCTAATATTTTCACTTTTATTTGGAGAAAGTAAATTTGAAGAAAAATATTATCTGGGAAAGAATATGCGAGCAATTGGTGGAAAGGTGTTTCAAAGAAATGTAATTGTAGACAATTGCATTAGATTTGATGAAGCTCTGTATATTGGCGAGGATGCAGTATTCATTCTGGAATATATTTGCAGTATAAGTAAAGAGAATATAGGTGTCATAAATTGTGAGGGCTATTTCTATAGGATAGTTGATAATTCAAGTGTGAGAAGATATAAACCAGATTTACTGGAGCAGCTAATCCTACAGAGAAAAATAATGTATCCAATTTTAAGTCGATACAATATACCTATTGCTGCATATACTATTGCAGATCTGTTTGACTTGATTTCCAACGATATTAAGGGAGTTAAGATGGGTGAAATTCAATTTAGAAATTTGCTTGATTCAGCCCTAATATGGCTAAAAAATTATGGAAACACAGGTGGTATCGAAAATGAAAATTTTGTATCCAATGATACGCTGGATACAAAGATAAGAATAATCTTGTTTTTTTGGGGAAGAGTATCTCATAGAAGCATTTGTGTTCTAGCTTATCTGATTTTGATGCTTCGTGGAATAATAAGAAGGATTAGATTCAAAAATCGGGTTGAATTTTAGCCGAAGTTTATTGGTGCATAATGGTGAATTATTAGTTAATGACTTAATGGTCAAAAGGAGATAATAATGAAATTGGAAAATGAAATATATGTGATAGATATTTTGAACGGTGTAAAAAAGCACTTAAAATTTATTATTCTATTCACAATTGTTTGTATGGGAATATCTATATTTGTAAATAAATTTGTAGTAACACCGGAGTATAATGCCATTACTACGATGATTATTGGTAAAACAAAGGGTGCTGAAAGTGATAAAAATATTGAATACAATGACTTAATGGTCAACCAGAAGCTAGTTACGACTTATAGTGAGATAATCAAATCAAAAATGATAGAAGAGCAGGTTATAAAAAACTTGAAGCTAGACCTTGAATACGAGCAGATGAAGAACATGGTAGAAGTGAATACTGTTAAAGAAACTGAAATAATACATATATCAGTCAATGATACTGACCCACAAAGAGCTATGAAGATAGCAAATGAAACTGCTGATGTGTTCAAGAAGGAAATAAAAAATATAATGAGTATAGATAATGTTATTATTTTGGAGGATGCTTCAAAGCCTAAGATGCCTGTAAATCCAAATGTTGTAAAGAATACTGCCTTAGTGGGAATAGTGGCATTTACGATATCTTGTATTTATGCAATATATAGGGAGTTGACGGACAGTACCTTTAGAAAACCAGAGGAACTGCAGGAAAGATATGGAATACCAGTTATAGGAATTATTCCAGATATGAAAAGAGGTAAGTAGTATGGCTAGGATAAAAAGAAAGAAAAATAGATATATAAGCGATCAAACTATTTTGGAAGAATCAATACGCACCCTTAGAACAAATTTATCTTTTTCTTCGGTTGATAAGGAGAATAAGGTGTTTTTGGTGACCTCATCCAAGCCAGAAGAAGGGAAATCGACTATTTCTGTGGGGTTGGCTAGGAGTATTGCTTTAAATGGAGAAAAAGTTTTGCTGATAGATTGTGACTTTAGAAATCCATCTATTAGTAAAATATCAAAGAATTATCATAAAGAGGGCTTGGTTGACTACTTGGTAAATGGCGTCGAGTTGAGAAATGTCAAGATAAAGGACGATATGGTATCGAATCTAGAGTTGATTTTGGCTGGTATAAAGCCGCCAAATCCATCTGAAATACTGGGAAGCAAGAAGTTTAAAACATTTATAGATGGTATAAAAAAGCATTACAGTTATGTGATAATAGATACTCCACCGGTTGGTGTACTAACTGATGCAGCGATTGTTTCAACAATGGTAGATGGAGTAGTGATGGTTGTATCCCAAAATAAAACGACAGATAGTGAACTGGATTTGGCTATGAAAAATTTAAAAAATGTGGGTGCAAATATAGTAGGATTTGTTTTTAATAAAGTGGATATCAAGAACATTGAAAGCTACGGATACGGCAAAGAATGATGATAAAGAGAGGAGGATAATATTGTGGAGATAGAGAAAAATAATAAGATTATAGATATACATTCTCATCTATTGCCAGGTGTTGACGATGGGGCTTCTTCGACTGACGAATCAGTGAAGATGATAGAAATGTACATAGAGAATGGATACGAGGGTGCAATATTGACTCCTCACTTTAGAGATAAATATAGAAAAAGTAAATCGGAATTAGAGCTAGCTTTCAATGAATTAAAGAATGAGATTAAACATAGAGATATAGAGTTTGAATTGTATTTGGGAAATGAAATCTATGCGGACGAATGTACTGTAAAGAATGTTAACTCAGGAAATATATGCACAATGGCTAACAGTAGATATGTTTTATTGGAATTTCCATTTCACAGCGAACCAGCATATGCAAATGAACTGATATTCGAGCTTAGAGCTAGCGGATATATTCCAATAATAGCTCATGTAGAGAGATATTCATACATTCATAGAAATGTAAAAATACCGTATGGATGGATTGAGAATGGCGCTTTGATACAGGTAAATATAGATTCGTTTTGTAGGTCTAAAAATGAACAGATATATAAAACTGCTGTTCATTTGTTAAAAAATGATATCATAGACTTTATTGCCACAGACTCACATTCATCAACGTGGAGAAGCCCAAATGTGAAAAATACGCTGGAAATGCTTTTAAAGATAAAGGGTGAAATGTGGTTTGAAGAGGTAATAGTCAACAATCCTCAAAAAATATTAAGAGATGAAGTGATTACACGTGATTTATTTGAAATGTCATTATATGACAATGGTTTAAATGGTAGAAGTTTGTTGAAAAGAATATTGAGAAAATTTGGTTTTTAAGTGTAAAAGGCTGTTGCTTTAGCTTGATGATATATTTATTATGCTTGGAAATTAAATATCAACATTTAAAATATTTGGAGTTAGAAAATGTTTGAAAGAAATGAAAATGGAATTTTGAAAAATAGTATCTATCTGTATGGAGATTTGATAGCATTGCAGATAGCTTTATATATAGCAGTGAATCTCAATGGAAGCATTGGAAGAATATCGATGACTGAAAGTTATTCAATGATATCTATAGGTATGAGTATAATTGCATTTGGAGTAGCTTTTTTTATCGAGAGTTATGTAGGAATTAGCAAGAGAGGATATTTTAGAGAGTTTGTAAGCACGACAAAGTTTACATTTCAAACTTTCTTTATACTTATATCGTTCTTTTTTATACTGAAAATCTCAGAATCTTTTTCTAGGTTTTTCGTTGGAATATGGTTTGTCACTGCTACTATATGCGTATATGCAATGCGTATGCTTGTCAAAAAGTTTTTGCGAAGGTATATCTATAGTGATAAAAAGAGAAGAAATCTACTGATTGTCGGTGATTCTGAAAATATTTTGCATAGCTATGATGTCAAAGCTGATTTTGATAATGAATATATAGTAGTTGGGATAGGCATTATGGATGATGTAGAGCTGAAGTATTGTGATGAGAGCGATGATACAAATATAATTATTGGGGAAAAAGAGATAATAAACTATTCTTTGAAAAACGAGGTTGATGAAGTTATTATCAACATTGATCGAGAATCGAATAGTGTAGCAGATTTGGTCGAAAAGCTTATATCTACAGGTATAACCGTACATTATAGTCTGGAATCAATAAAGAAAAGTTATGGAAATGTGGGTTATTCAAATATTGGTGAAACGAATTTTGTCACAATCTATTCAAATTCAATAAGTGAGAGAAATCTTTTTTTAAAGAGAATGTTGGATATTATTGGCTCGATAGTTGGCTTATTGATTACATTGATAATATCTATATTTATCGTTCCAATTATCAAAATCACGTCACCTGGACCGGTTGTATTTAAGCAAAAAAGAGTTGGCAAAAATGGAAGAATTTTTAATATATACAAATTTAGATCGATGTACGTCGACGCCGAGGAAAGAAAAAAAGATTTATTGAAGGACAATGAGATGAATGGATTTATGTTCAAAATGAAGGATGATCCAAGAATTACTCCTATTGGGAGGTTTATCAGAAAGACGAGTATAGATGAGCTACTTCAGTTTTTCAATGTATTAAAGGGAGATATGAGCCTTGTTGGAACGAGACCTCCGACATATGACGAATATTTGATGTATGATTTACACCATAAATCTAGATTGGCTATGAAGCCAGGAATTACTGGGATTTGGCAGGCCATGGGAAGAAGTGATATCACAGATTTTGAAGAGATTGTGAGATTGGATAGAAAATATATTATGGATTGGAATTTCGGATTGGATATAAAGCTGATTTTAATGACTATTGTCGTTGTATTCAGATCAAAGGGAGCAAAGTAGCTATTAATTTGTGAAGGTATTTTTTGGAAGAAGGAAATAAATGTTGTTTAAAATAAATAAAAAAAACTATGCTGACGTTTTATATCTTGTGGTATTTGCGTTGAATATTATATCGCTTATTTATATGGCGATGACCATATTAAATAATGGATTATTGGGAGAAAGATACAGAAATATGTATTTTGCAATAATGATTTTTTTAGAAATCATATTTTTAGTTTCAATTAGATGGAAAATCCCCAAAATAATATCGATGTTTTTTATGGTGGTGATAATAATATCTCATCTGGTGATTGCGAAGTATTTAAATGACAGCTTGAAATCGCTTGAGATAATGAATAGAAAATCAGAAAGTGCCATTTCTGTAAAAGACAAAGATAGTGGTGGTTCCTACAATATTTATCTGAGTGGAATTGACACAGAAGGTAACATAAGCAATGTTTCCAGATCTGATGTAAATCTTATACTAAATATAAATGCCAACAAAAAGAGCGCAGTTATAGTTAGTATACCTAGAGATTCATATGTGAGAATTTCAGGTGGTGGAAAAAATGAGTACGACAAGCTGACTCATTCTGGAATATATGGAATAGACAGCTCGATAAGCACTGTTGAAAATATAATCGATCAAGAAATAGATTATTATTTTAGAGTTAACTTTTCATCATTTGTAAAGCTGATTGATTTAATAGGTGGAATAGATGTATATAACAAAGAGGATTTTACGTCGAGACATGGAAAATACCATTTTTCAAAGGGAATCGTTCATTTGGATGGTAAGAAGGCTCTTGGATTTGCCAGAGAAAGATATTCTTTGTCCAATGGAGATTTGGATAGAGGTAGAAATCATGAGATTATCGTCGAAGCAGTATTAAAAAAATTGGTGTCGCTGAAAAGTATAGGTGATTATGGCAAAATACTGAAAGTCATGGAAGACTCTATTCAGACAAATATGCCAAAGGATAAAATGATTGAGCTATTTAACTACCAATTGAACCACGATGGTGACTGGAAATTTGAGCTTTTGGATATCAAGGGAGCTGGTAAAAGTGGATTGAAATCATTTGCGATGCCGGATTCGAAGCTGTTTATGTACGTTCTTGATGAATCAAGCTTAAAAGCAGTGCAAAATAGGTTGAAAGAAAATTATTCAAATGCAGGTATAAATCAAAATTAATATATAGTATTTCGTTATTGAATTAGTTAGAATGTAGTTATATAATAAAACTAATTTATTGAGTTGATATATTGTTCGTTTAGTTAATCAAAATTGAAAAAGAATATTAGTTTTGAGGAGGAATTTGTTTGAGTTATATTGAAATAAAGCATAGCTATAAAAGATATAAGGTTGGAGAAACCGAAATAATTGCAAACAACGATATCAGCTTTGATATTGAAAAAGGAGAGCTGGTAGTAATTCTTGGTTCGTCGGGAGCAGGAAAATCAACAGTTTTAAATATTCTTGGTGGAATGGACACAAATGATGAGGGGTCTGTTATCATAGATGGAAAGGAAATCTCGAATTATAATAAGCAACAGTTGACTCAGTACAGACGAACTGATGTGGGATTTGTTTTCCAATTTTATAACCTGATCTCTAATCTAACTGCAAAAGAAAATGTTGAACTGGCTGTAGAAATTGTGGAAAACTCAATGGATCCTGAGGAAACGCTAATTGAGGTTGGTCTAGGTCACAGAATAAATAACTTTCCGTCTCAATTATCTGGTGGAGAACAGCAGAGGGTTGCAATAGCGAGAGCCGTTGCCAAAAATCCGAAAATACTTTTGTGTGACGAGCCTACTGGTGCATTGGATTATAATACGGGAAAGCAGGTTTTGCAAATCCTTCAAGATATGAGCAGAAAAAAAGGATCGACAGTTATAATTGTAACTCACAATGCTGCGATTGCTCCAATCGCCGATAGAGTAATACATATGCACGATGCAAGGGTAAAAAGCATTGTGATTAATGAAAAACCTGCTGCGATTGCCGATATAGAGTGGTAGGGATAGAACATATAATATTAAAAATGTGTATGATTACGTAAAATCAGTTGAATAAATTAAGGGCTACATATTAATTTTAAAAATTAAGATAGAGATTTTTATGTCAGTATAAAATTTATGTTAGTATAAAATAAGTATATAATTTTTGAAATAAAAATACTTGTATTAAACTCATAATTGGTATATAATGTATTCATATTAGCGATGACGGAGCTTAGTAAGTTGATAATTGTATTTAGAGAGTGGATGTTTGGTGAAAATCCTCTGCAATTACTTCTGAATCTACTCAAGAGCTTCTAGTTTGAAATAGTACTAGACGTAATGCCTGCGTTAAAGGCTTTGAGGTGGATTATTTATTAATCAACTAGGGTGGTAACGCGGAACTACGACTTTCGTCCCTTATTTGGGATGGGAGTCTTTTTTTTATTTATTTTTAGAAATTATAATTAGAGAGGTGTTTGAAATGCTTGATGTAAAAAGAATTAGAGAAAACTTGGACGAAATTAAGGTCTTAATGGGAAGAAGAGGAGAAGGAGAATTTGATCCAAAGGATCTAGATGAAGTAATAGAGCTTGATGACAAAAGAAGAGATATACTTAAAGAAGTTGAAGTATTGAAGAATCAGTCAAATGTAGATTCTAAGAAAATACCTGAAATGATGAAAAAGGGTGAAAATATCGACCAAATAAAGGCGGAATTAAAAGAGTTATCTGATAGAATAAAGGAATTTGATGCTCAGTTAAAGGAAGTTGAAGATAAATTACAGTACAGACTTCTTAGAATACCAAATGTTCCAAATCCAGATGTTCCACAAGGGGAAACTGATGAAGACAATGTTGAAATAAGAAAATGGGGAGAACCACCAAAATTTGATTTTGAATACAAGGCTCATTGGGATATTGGAACTGATTTAGGAATGTTGGATTTTGAGAGAGCTGGAAAGATTACTGGATCAAGATTCACATTATATAAGGATAAGGGATCTAAGCTGGAAAGATCATTGATATCTTTCTTCTTGGACTATCATACTGAAAAGCATGGATATGTAGAAGTTATGCCACCATTTATGGCAAATGCTAACAGCTTTACTGGAACTGGACAGCTTCCAAAATTTGCAGAGGATATGTTTAAATTGGAAGATAAGGATTATTATTTGGTTCCTACTGCTGAGGTTCCTGTAACAAATATCTATGCCGGAGAAATATTGGGAGCTGATGACCTTACTATCAAGCATTGTGCATACACTCCTTGCTTTAGATCAGAAGCTGGTTCAGCGGGTAGAGATACTAGAGGTTTGGTTAGACAGCACCAGTTTAACAAGGTTGAATTAGTTAAGTTTACAAAGCCTGAGGATTCTTATGCAGAATTGGAAACATTGACAAATGATGCAGAGAAAATATTACAGGTTTTAGGTCTTCCATATAGAGTTGTTAAGATTTGTACAGGTGACTTGGGATTCACTGCTGCTAAAAAGTATGACTTAGAAGTTTGGATGCCAAGCTATAATAGATATGTTGAAATTTCTTCTTGCTCTAATTTTGAAGACTTCCAGGCTAGAAGAGCAAATATCAGATTTAAGAGAGATAAAAATTCAAAGACAGAATTTGTTCATACATTAAATGGATCTGGACTTGCTGTGGGTAGAACCTTCGCAGCTATTCTTGAAAACTATCAGCAGGCTGACGGAAGCGTTGTTGTTCCAGAGGCTCTAAGACCATATATGGGCTGTGATGTTATAAAGTAATAGATGAGTAGTTAAATCAGGTATATGTTATAAGTGTATTAATAGGCTTATTTGTATACCTGATTTTTTATTTTTGTATTTATTTTTATCACTGCCACTATGGTTGTTAATCATATGATATACTATTAGTGATAGCTATAAAATATTGATAGATTTTGATATTTATGAAAGAGGGTAAAAAATGTGCTTTAAAGAATTTGATGAAAAAACAAAATATTTTATGAGTGAGGCTTTACTTGAAGCACAAAAGGCATATGATAGGGGGGAAACTCCAATAGGTGCTGTTGTTGTATGTAATGGCGAAATCGTGGGTAGAGGGTATAATAAAGTCGAGACTTCAAACAATCCTCTTAATCACGCCGAAATGGTTGCGATTGAAGAGGCGTGTGATAAATTGGGGCGATGGAGATTATTTGATTGCGAGATATATGTGACGATGGAGCCATGTGTAATGTGTGCAGGGGCTATTGTGAATTCAAGAATAAAAAAAATATACATCGGTGCCAGACATTTAAAAAACCATGTGGTGGACAAGCACAATGAATTTAAAAGGGAAATTTACGATGACAATAAGGTTATTTTTGAATTTGGAATAATGGGAGAGGAGTGCTCTAATATATTGAATGAATTTTTTAAGAAAAGAAGGAGTGAAAAGAAATAACACTAATTTTATTAAGTAATGTTGATTATTGTGTCGACCGATCTTGAATATACAAAAAATATTTTAATTTTTAGTGATAATATCTTTACTATACTTCTCTAATATGGTATCATATGGAATTGGAGAGGTGTCCGAGTTGGTTTAAGGGGCTCGCCTGGAAAGCGAGTATGTGGGAAACTGCATCGAGGGTTCGAATCCCTTCTTCTCCGCTTCTTTCTGGTATGCATACCAGATTTTTTTATACCTTGATTGATGTTTTTTGTGTTTGTAAAATTTTTTATTCAGAAGAAAAGGGGGGAATTTTTATGGAAAATAGTGAAATCAAAGAGAATGTGAAATCTAGTGCAAAGGCGCTGATTCCATTTGGTGTGTTTATCGCAGTGTATTTGGTGACTGGAATTGTACTGAGTTCTCAAGGTGTTGAATTGGCTTTTTATCAATTACCATCTCCAGTTGCAGTTATTTGTGGTATAATTGTTGCATTTATATTATTCAAAGGTGGAATTGATGAAAAGTTTGATACGTTTATTAGAGGATGTGGAAATGAAAATATAGTGATAATGTGTATAATTTTCCTATTGGCTGGAGCGTTTACAACAGTTTCAAAACAGATGGGTGGAGTTGATTCCGTAGTTAATCTAGGAATGTCTGTAATACCACCTCAATTTATTACTGCTGGAATTTTTATTATTTCATCTTTTATTGCAGTTGCAACAGGTACATCTGTTGGAACAGTTGTAGCCGTTGCACCTATAGCCATAGGTTTTGCTGAGGCCGCTGGATTAAATCAGATGATGGTAATCGGAGCGACAATAGGTGGTGGAATGTTCGGTGATAACTTGTCTATTATATCAGATACGACAATTGCTGCAACTAGAACTCAAAATGTAGAAATGAAGGATAAATTTAGGGCAAATTTTGCAATAGCACTACCAGCGGCAATAGTCACTGTAGTTTTATTATTAATTTTTGGAAGACCAGAGGTTGTTCCAAAGGCTACAACTTATTCATATAGCCTTATAAAGGTTTTACCATATATTTTTGTATTAGTATCAGCGCTATGTGGAGTGAATGTATTCGTTGTTTTAACTGGTGGAATAGTATTTTCTGGCATTATCGGGATTGCAGATGGGTCTTTTACCGCACTGGTATATACTCAACAAATATTTGAAGGCTTTAAGGGTATGCTCGATATATTCTTGCTTTCAATGTTCATGGGAGGATTGGCTGCCATGGTTGAGAAGGAGGGCGGAATAAACTGGATATTACAGAAGATAAGAAAGGTAATAAGAGGAAAAAAATCAGCTCAATTGGGTATTGCTGCAATGATATCACTTACAGATATGGCGACTGCTAACAATACTGTGGCTATTTTGATAAACGGTCCAATCGCAAAGGAAATAAGCGAAGAATATGGTGTCGAACCAAAAAGAACGGCATCCTTACTGGATATTTTCTCATGTGTTTTTCAGGGAATTATTCCTTATGGTGCGCAGGTGTTATTTGCGTGTGCTAGTATAAAGGGGTTAAACAGTCCATTTGAGGTTATCAGTTTATGTTGGTATCAATATGTACTAGCCATTTTTGCGATATTGTCCATATATTTTCCTTATACGAAATACATGGGCTCAAATAAATAATATTTTGAAGATATTTTTTCAATTTTATTGAATAATACTTATTAATGTGTTATGATTAAAAGCGATTATACAAGAATTTTGTTCCATATTTGTGAATAATTAAGGTTTAGTGAACTTTTGTTTCGTATAATTCTATTAGGAAAACATGATTTCAACTTTGATTAACTAAAGATTGAAATAAAATATGTTAAAACTACATTAGGTTATAATTTTGCTGTACTAGATGGGGAGATAGCGGTGCCCTGTAACCCGCAATCCGCTTTAGCGGGGTTGAATTCCATCCCGAGGCAATTTGTCTGTGATGCAGTCCTATGCAAGTAGTGTTGATAGATGGGTCCCAAGCAATGGAAGCTCATGAATCCCGTCAGGTTCGGAAGAAAGCAGCGGTAAGTGATACCTTTCATGTGACTTGGGGATGCCTATAAGGAGCAAACTACATGGGCAACGGTTGGAGGCATTTGTCGGAGGATGGTGTGCAGTTTAAACATATAATTAGCAATCCCATGGTTAATGGGATTTTTTATTTTTTGGAGGTAATGAGATGCACAAAGCGTTGTACAGGGTGTATAGACCGATAGTATTTGAAGATATGATCGGTCAAGAGCATATAATAAAGACGTTAAAAAACCAGATAAAAGAGGGAAATCTGAATCATGCGTATTTATTCTGTGGCACTAGAGGTACGGGTAAGACTACTGCGGCAAAAATATTGTCTAGAGCTGTCAACTGTGACAATTTGGAAAATAATAATCCATGCAATCAATGCGAATCATGCGTATCAATTCTAGATAATTCCAATATTGACGTTGTAGAGATAGACGCTGCTTCAAACAATAGTGTCGATGATATCAGAGAGCTTAGAGAGACCGTAAAGTATACGCCTAGCAATTCAAAGTACAAGGTGTATATAATAGATGAAGTCCATATGTTGTCTCAGGGAGCCTTTAATGCTTTGTTGAAAACTCTTGAAGAGCCTCCATCCTATGTGATATTTATTTTGGCTACTACTGAGCCGAATAAGATACCGGCAACGATTCTTTCAAGATGCCAAAGATTTGATTTTAAGAGAGTGTCTATCAACGATTTGATGGACAGGATGAGAAATATCTGCAAAAGTGAAAATATTGAAATAGACGAGGAATCCCTTAGAATCGTCGCCAGAAATGGGCAAGGATCTGTCAGAGATTCATTGAGTATTTTGGATAAGTGTGTTTCATTTACAGATGGTGTAATCAATGCAAGTGACGTTGAAGACATTTTGGGTATTACAGATCCAATCCAGTTGATCGAGTTTGCGAGGAATATTATAGAATACAATGTCGGTGGATGTATAAAGCTAGTAGAAGAATACTATACAAACGGTAAAGACTTGAAAATTTTGACGCTTGATTTAATACAGCTGTTTAGAAATATCATGGTCGCAAAGATTTTGGGAGATGCAGAGGATTTCATAGAATTCACTGTAGAATACAAAAATATAATAATTGAATTGTCAAAGGCTGTAAGAAAAGAAGAGCTGGTTAGAGTATTGACTCTGCTTTCCGAGCTATTGGATAATTTGAGATTTACTACGAACAGCAGGATGAGTATGGAAGTGTATATGATGAAAATAGCAGCTCCTCAAACCGACTCGTCACTGGAAGCTCTTTACAGCAGGATTGAAAAATTGGAAAAATTGATAGAAGACGGCAAAATAAGTATAATTAATAATGTTATCGCTGATTTAGACACGCAAAATAATAAAACGGCTGGAGATAGACAGAAAAATTTTGCACATGGTGTAAATAAACATCAGAAAGTCGAACAAAAATCTGGCACTGACTCAGATTCTACAACAGCATCCGATAGTTCAGATGCCGGAGCATCTTCCAGTGAAAGTACCAGTGTGTTGACAGAGGATATCCTGAACAACATCAAAGAAGGCTGGATGGGACTGATGAATCAATTAAATAAGGATAATAAGAAGGTGCTGAGGGCATTTTTATTAGAAAAAGTTGATCTCATAATAAACAATGATATATTATATATCGTCGGTAGCGAAAATTTTTCATTTGTCATAGCGAGATTGAGATCTGCGGAAAACATAGATTATCTAAAAGTCGCCATAAAAAAGGTTTTTGGTATCGATGTAAATGTTGGTATAATATTAAGTAGTGAAACAGATAAAATGCTGGGTGGAAATATTTCAAATGATAGAAGCAGCGATGAATCAAATGGACAAAATAGGCTATTGGAGTTGATTGGTGATGATTTTTCAGGTGAAATAGAGTACGAGGAGTAGAAAATATAAATAATATTTTTAATATAAATTAAATATAAAAAATACAAATAACATGATGGAGGTATAAATATGGCTAAAAAAGGTGGTTTTGGTGGCGGAATGCCAGGTGGAATGAATATGAATAACTTGCTTAAGCAGGCACAAAAGATGCAGGCTGATATGCAAAAAGCTCAGGAAGAGCTAGAATTGAAGGAAGTTGAATCATCAGTTGGTGGTGGTGCAGTAGTTGTCAAGGTTAATGGAAAAAAAGAGGTTGTTGATATTCAGATAAAGGAAGAGGTAGTTGACCCAGATGATGTAGAGATGCTACAGGATTTGATTATGAGTGCGATTAATCAGGCTCTTAGAGATATTGACGAGATGCAGAAATCTCAGATGAGTAAATTTACTGGAGGAATGAACCTTCCGTTCTAATAGGAGCTAGAGGTAGAAAATATGGAAAATTATAGCGAGCCTATTGATAGGCTGATAAATGAGTTGTCAAAGCTACCAGGAGTAGGAAGAAAGACTGCTCAGCGACTGGCTTTTCACATAATCAATATGGATTCTAATGATATCAATGCATTGGCGAAAGCACTTGTCGATGTAAAAAATGAAATTAAATACTGTAAAATATGCTGTAATATTGCGGATTCAGAAATATGCTCAATATGCTCAAATGACCATAGAGATTCATCGATGATATGTGTTGTTGAAGATCCTAGAGATGTTGCAGCCATGGAGAGAACAAAGGATTACAATGGGAAATACCATGTGCTCAATGGCGTAATATCTCCAATGGATGGAGTTGGTCCAGAAATGTTAAAGATAAAGGAGTTGATTTCAAGACTGGGAACAGGAGAAGTCAAGGAAATCATTATGGCAACAAATCCAACTATAGAGGGTGAAGCCACTGCTATGTATATTTCTAGGCTTGTGAAACCAATGGGAATAAAGGTTACTAGAATAGCTCATGGACTTCCGGTTGGTGGAGATTTGGAGTATGCAGATGATGTCACTATTTCAAAAGCCATGGAGGGAAGAAGAGAAATTTAGCTATTTTGATAATTAAAATGTCGGAGGATTATTAGTATGAGTGATTTTGATGAAAATAAAGCTCTTGACTTATTGATCAAGAAGAGACATAACAATAAAAAGCCTAAGGCATCCAGCAAAACATCGAGGTATAAAAGAGTTAATGATAGTAGTCAGTTTAGAAATAATGCCAGAAATTTTCAGTATGATTATGAAGAAGATTACTATGAGCCAGAAAAAAAATAAATAAAAAGCTCACATTATTCAATTTTAAAAGAATATGTGAGCTTTTTTAATGTAATCAATGTGATAATTCTAAACTTTTAATCAAACCGTCAATTATATTAACAAATGAATTAAATTATAAATTTCATAAAAATTATTTTGTAAGAAGAGGAACGTCTTCAATTATGTCTAGCACAGACCTTCTAGAGAATGTGTTTGAGTAGTCGACCTCACAGTTTTCAAATATCTCCATAGAAAGCTTTGCTATATTTTCTGCCGAATTAAGTTTTTTGATAAGCTTGATATTGCCCTTCATTCTTTCAATTCTTTCAGGATTATCAATAAGCACCTTTATTACTGATTTGATTGAAAATTTATTTGTTGTCCTGATTGCAACACCGCAGTTAGTTAAAAAGTCAAGATTTTCTTCTTCTTGTCCAGGTATAAAGTACGGTATAATCATAGGAACTTCTTTTAGCAATGCCTCTGTTGTTGTCAATCCACCAGGCTTTGTAACCAATAAATCAATGGCAGGTAAAATATCATTCATGATATTTGTAAAACCGATTATTTTGATATTTATATCAGTATCGTACTCAGAAACTCTTGATTCAAGAGTCTTTTGAAGAGATTTATTTCTTCCTGTAATTACCAAAATCTGAAAATCTCTATCTATGGTTGCAATATCATCCAATGTACCTTTAATATTTCCTGCACCAAAGCTACCACCCATCAACAAAACAGTCTTTTTGCTTGGATCCAATCCAAGCTCTTGTAGCACGATATCTCTAGGTCTAGATTCTAGGAAGGACTTTTCGACTGGGATACCAAAGGGTTTTACTCTATTAGGCGAGATGCCGTCTTCAATCAAAAGCTCTTTCACATATTCATCTCCACATATATAGTAGTCTATCTCTTCCTGAAGATACGTGGAATGAGCTGTGTAGTCAGTCAAAACTGAAATAAGTGGCGGGAATTCGTATTTGATATCTCCACTTTTTTCAACAAATTCTTCAAATTCTGTTTCCAAATTCTCACCTCTGGCACCTTTTTTTAGTCTGCTAAGTGCGATAAGAGGGAAAGCGTGCGTACCAATTATCAAGTCCGGTTGTTCTTCCTTTATAAGTTTTTTAAACTTTCTAGCCATCAGAAGTGATATTGGGTTACTTTTATATTCGTTGAACGAAAAAAACTTTTTGTCCGACAGGCTATACGCTGTACCGTATGCCTTTGGTGTATATTTTGCGGACATTTCGTAACCCTCTGAAATAACTTTATCCATGGCTTGATTTACTAATTTAAAGCTGTCTTTGATGTAGCATTTTATATTTTCACCATTAAAGGTTCTTTTTTCCAATTCTTCGGCTATAGCTTTGGCAGCTCTATTATGCCCTCCGCCAGTAGAAGCCGTCATAATAAATACTTTTTTCAAATAAATACCCTCCTTTGTGAACTTCATTTTAATTTTTTATATATATATAAAAAATGAGATTATTAAAAGTCCTCTAGAGAAAATTATAAAGCATAATAGAAGTAATTTAAAGAGTTAATGGAGAAAAATAAATTTTTTGTAATCTTGACAGCTATATAACATTGTTATATTATTAAACTATAACAATGTTATGGGAGAGGTAAAAAATGTCTAAAAACGATTTAATAACGAGAGAAAAAATTTTGGAAATTGCGAAAGCCGAATTTCTGGACAAAGGATTCGCTAACGCCTCATTGAGGGGAATAGTGAAGGATGCTGGAGTTACAACTGGATCTTTTTATTGGTATTATAAAAGTAAATATGAGCTTTTCGATGCAATTGTGGAGTCTCATTACAATAATATAATGAATATGTACAAAAAAGGATATAGCACGTTTTTTGATATAGAAAGCAATAATAAGTCAGGAGACAGAATTTCTTCACATCTGGACAGTGTTATTTCGATTTTGGAGTATATGTACGAGTATAAGGTTGAGTTCAAAATATTAATTGATGGTTCGTCAGGTACAAGGTATGAAAATATTATACATGATATAACTGTATGCGGAATGGAAGAAATGCATAAATTTCATTTTTACCTAGAGCATATTGGTATTAGTGTCAAAAAATTATCTTCAGATACTGAACATATATTGATTAGTGGAATGTTCGCATCATTATTTGAATTGATAACTCATGACGTGCCCATCGACAATGCTAGAGTATGCGTGAAGGAGCTTTATGATTTTTATATGGCTGGCTGGATGCATATTATGGATGTTAAGTTGGATCTATCAAAAACGAAATGATAGGAGGAATATTTTATGAAAGAAGAAAATAAATCTTTTTTGAAAGTCGATAGTATTGTGAAAACATATGGAGATAATGATAATTTTAATAGAGTAATAGATGGTATATCTTTTGAGTTGGAAAAAGGTGTATTGTGTGCTTTATTGGGTCCATCTGGTTCTGGGAAATCAACACTTCTAAATGTAATAGGTGGTCTCGAAAATATTGATTCAGGAAGAGTCATTGTCGACGGCATAGATGTAACGAGTCTTTCATCAAAAAAATTAACAGAATACAGAAGAGAAAAATTGGGATTCGTGTTCCAGTTTTATAATTTGATAGGAGATTTGAATGTTAAGGAAAATATAGAGGTTGGTGCAGAGATTGTAGGGAACCCTATGGATATACATGAACTCATAAATAGCTTGGGGCTTGAAGAACACTGGAATAAGCTACCAAGTCAAATATCTGGGGGACAACAGCAAAGGTGCGCTATAGGAAGGGCGTTGGTAAAAAAACCAAAGCTTTTACTTTGCGATGAACCAACAGGAGCATTGGATTATAAGACATCAAAAGATATTTTGAGGCTTATAGAGAAAATTGTAGAAGAATATGGAACCACTGTAATAATTGCGACTCATAATGAGGAAATTACGAGGATGGCACAAAGAATCCTGAGAATAAAAGATGGCAAGGTGGTGTTGGATATAATAAATGATGATGTAAAGAAAGCCAGTGAATTAGAATGGTAGGTGTATTGATGCTATGAAAACAACTAACAAAAGGATATGGTTGGGTATTAGAAAACGACTCGGAAGAAATTTTAGCTTATTCTTGCTGCTTGTCATGATGATTTCGTCTGTTTCTGGATTTTTGGTAACTGCTGACAGTGTATTAATCAAATATGATGAAATAATGAGAGATGGAAACGTAGAGGATGGACAGTTTACAACAGCATATCCATTGGATGAAAACGTTTTAAATGAAATCGATAAGCTGAACGTGTATGTCGAAAAAATGGCGTATTTTGAAGTAAAAATGGATGGAAATAACAATCTGAGAATTTATGAAAACAGAAAGGTAATTGATAAAGCAGTTGTCACAAAGGGAAGAATCGCCACAAATGACAGTGAAATTACTTTGAATAGACTTTACGCCGAAAATAATAATATAAATATAGGTGAAAAACTGACTATACCGAGCAGTTATTTTAAGGATGGAAAGTCAAGAACTTTGTCTGTTGTAGGATTTGTAAGCACTCCAGATTACAATGCGGTTTTCTCAAAAAATACAGAGCTGATGTTTGATGCACAGTCATTTGGAATTGGGATGATAGATAAGAGTCTGATGGATAAGGCAGTTCAATCGAGCTTAGTTTATCAAAATGGATATAAATTTAATGACAAAGTGAATGATAATACATCAAAGTCAAAGCATAAAAAAATACTTGATATTGTAAGCAAAAAGAATATCCTGATGTCGTTTATGCCTAAAGACAGCAATAATGCAATTACCTTTATGATTGATGATATGGGTGGTGACAAGCCTATGATGATCGTGTTTTTCTGTATTATGCTTAGTGTTATCTCTCTTGTTTTTTGGGCAATTTCATCAAGTATAATAACTGAAGAAGCTGGAATAATAGGAACATTGATGGCAAATGGATATAGACGAAGTGAGCTGATAAAACTATATTTGTCAGGACCTGTTATAATAACGATATTTGCTGGAATAGTGGGTAATATATTAGGGTATACAGTTATGACCAAGCCTATGGAATCTATGTATTACAAAAGCTTTGAATTGCCAAATTTTGAACCTTATTTCAACATGGATGCTTTTGTTATGACAACGATAATTCCAGTTGTAATAATGCTGGCTATCAATGTGATATGCATTTCTAGAAAGATGAGGTTTTCGCCACTAGAATTTATTAGGGGAGCTTTGACAAAAAAAGGAAGGAAAAAAGCAAGGAATGTTCCATTTAAAAAATTTAAAACAAGATTTATTTCGAGGGTAATCATTAAACAAAAGGGTGACTATGCTGTGATGATGATTGGAATATTTATCAGTAGTATATTGCTATTCTACGGCTTGTCAATAAATCCTACCTTCGATAACTATACGAAAAATACTCGTGAAGGTATGGTTAGTAATTATCAATATATTTTAAAGGTACCCGTAGAATTAAACTCTGAAAAGACAAATAATGGTGCCAAACAAATGGATAATAATTTAGATTTAACCAGTAGAGGTGTAGAAAAATTGACTATATCTTCATCTCAAATATATATACCAATTAGAGGGGAAAAAGAGGATATAAGCATTATCGGAGTATCCGAAAATTCAAGATACTTTAAAAATCTTAAGGTTGCAAACAATCCCGAACATATCATCGCAAGTAAAAGCTTGTGTAAAAAAGCTGGTTTGCAAATTGGAGATAGTGTAGATGTTTGGGATAAGTTTACAGGAAAAAAGAAAATATATAAAATTGTAGGTGTATACGATTACCCATCTTCTTTATCATTATTTATGAGTAAAGATATTCTAAATAAAAACATTGACAAGGATCAGGAATATTTCAACTGTTATTTGAGTGATCACAAGCTAGACATAGACGAAAATTATGTTGCGACAATAATCGATAAATCTGTGGCAGGGGATGCGGGAAAACAATTAAAACAAATAATGGGACCTTTGATAGGTGTTTTTAGCACTGTATCAGCACTATTCTTTTTTATTATAATGTTTATGCTAACAAAGCTGATACTTGAAAAGAATAGTCTTAATATAGCTTACTTGAAAGTGTTTGGATATAGAACGAAAGAGATTAAATCTATATATCTAGGTGGAAGTACTTTTGTGCTATTACTTACAATTGCTTTGGGAATACCTCTTGAAATAAAATCACTAGAGTATATTTCTTTAATAGCTATGTCTAAGTTTAGTGGATATTTTGAAATGACAATAGACAAAAAATCTGTTATTGTGGCAATCATTGTGCCGGTTTTTGTATATATACTAATTATGGTATTGCAGATGAGAAAGATATCAAGGATGAGTTTCGCAGAAGCTTTAAAAAATAGAGAATGATATTACAGTAAAAAAATATATCAAATAAACAAAATCCTATTGACTTTTATTTATAATTTTGATATTATAATACTTGTTCAATAGGACAATGATTTTTTTAACAACTTCTGCGGGTGTAGCTCAATGGTAGAGTTCTGGCCTTCCAAGCCAGCTGTGAGGGTTCGATCCCCTTCACCCGCTCCAAAGTGGGAGTATAGCTCAGCTGGGAGAGCATCTGCCTTACAAGCAGGGGGTCACAGGTTCGAGCCCTGTTACTCCCACCAAAAAATGCGGCCTGGTAGTTCAGTTGGTTAGAATGCCAGCCTGTCACGCTGGAGGTCGAGGGTTCGAGCCCCTTCCAGGTCGCCAAAAAACTAAAAGTATTTTCGAGTAATTTGAATGAGATTTAAAAGAAAACGAAGTGGAATTGGAAGGAGCATACTTTTGTATGTGACTGAGAATTTTACGAGGAGCATTTCAAAGAACGTCAAAATACGAAAAAACAAAACTATATTTTCGAGTAGTTTGAATGAGATTTGAAAGAGAACGAAGTGGAATTGGAAGGAGCATACTTTTGTATGTGACTGAGAATTTTACGAGGAGCATTTCAAAGAACGTCAAAATACGAAGAAAATAACATATGCTGGTGTGGCTCAACGGTAGAGCAGCTGACTTGTAATCAGCAGGTTGTAGGTTCGATTCCTATCACCAGCTCCAACGTGGAGGATTTCCCGAGCGGCCAAAGGGGGCAGACTGTAAATCTGTTGTCACCGACTTCGGTGGTTCGAATCCACCATCCTCCACCAGAAATAAACTAAATATGCGGATGTGGCGGAATTGGCAGACGCACTAGACTTAGGATCTAGCGCCTTTGGCGTGGGGGTTCGACTCCCTTCATCCGCACCAGTTTATTTTAATTTAATGAGCGGGAATAGTTCAGCGGTAGAGCGCGACCTTGCCAAGGTCGAAGTCGCGAGTTCGAATCTCGTTTCCCGCTCCAAAAAATGGGTGCATAGCTCAGCTGGATAGAGCAACGCCCTTCTAAGGCGTGTGTCCGGGGTTCGAATCCCTGTGCGCTCACCATTTTTATAGGGGATTCGCCAAGCGGTAAGGCATATGACTCTGACTCATACATTCGGGGGTTCAAATCCCTCATCCCCTGCCAATTTTTATGGATCATTAGCTCAGCTGGGAGAGCACCTGACTCTTAATCAGGGTGTCCAGGGTTCGAGCCCCTGATGATCCACCAATATTTTATGGCGGTATAGCTTAGTTGGCTAGAGCGTTCGGTTCATACCCGAAAGGTCACAGGTTCAAGTCCCGTTACCGCTACCATAAGTGGACCATTAGCTCAGTTGGTTAGAGCGCCCGGCTCATAACCGGTAGGTCCGGGGTTCGAGTCCCTGATGGTCCACCATTTTAAGAATTTTAAGATAATAGTATAATCTCGAGGTGTAGCGCAGTTTGGTAGCGCACGTGGTTTGGGACCATGGGGCCGGGGGTTCGAGTCCCTCCACCTCGACCAATTTTTATGGTGGGTATAGCTTAGTTGGTTAAAGCGCCAGATTGTGGCTCTGGAGACCGAGAGTTCGAATCTCTTTATCCACCCCATATGAGGCGACATAGCCAAGTGGTAAGGCAGTGGACTGCAACTCCTTGATCTCCAGTTCGAATCTGGATGTCGCCTCCAATTATTCCAAGGTAGCTCAATGGTGGAGCAACCGGCTGTTAACCGGTAGGCTGTGGGTTCGAGCCCCACCCTTGGAGCCATGTTTTTGCGCCGAAGTGGCGGAACTGGCAGACGCACAGGACTTAAAATCCTGCGAAACTTATACTTTCGTACCGGTTCGATTCCGGTCTTCGGCACCATAGTTTATGACGCGGGGTGGAGCAGTTGGCAGCTCGTCGGGCTCATAACCCGAAGGTCGAAGGTTCAAGTCCTTCCTCCGCAACCAAATTAAATACTTGGCTCCTTGGTCAAGCGGTTAAGACACCGCCCTTTCACGGCGGTAACAGGGGTTCGATTCCCCTAGGAGTCATTTTTCACATGCGGGTGTAGCTCAATGGTAGAGTTCTGGCCTTCCAAGCCAGCTGTGAGGGTTCGATCCCCTTCACCCGCTCCAAAGTGGGAGTATAGCTCAGCTGGGAGAGCATCTGCCTTACAAGCAGGGGGTCACAGGTTCGAGCCCTGTTACTCCCACCAAAAAAATGCGGCCTGGTAGTTCAGTTGGTTAGAATGCCAGCCTGTCACGCTGGAGGTCGAGGGTTCGAGCCCCTTCCAGGTCGCCAAAAGACTAAAACAAGATTGTATTTTCGAGTAATTTGAATAGGATTTGAAAGAGAACGAAGTGGAATTGGAAGGAGCATACTTTTGTATGTGACTGAGAATTTTACGAGGAGCATTTCAAAGAACGTCAAAATACGAAAAAACAAAACTATATTTTCGAGTAGTTTGAATGAGATTTGAAAGAGAACGAAGTGGAATTGGAAGGAGCATACTTTTGTATGTGACTGAGAATTTTACGAGGAGCATTTCAAAGAACGTCAAAATACGAAAAAACAAAACTATATTTTCGAGTAGTTTGAATGAGATTTGAAAGAGAACGAAGTGGAATTGGAAGGAGCATACTTTTGTATGTGACTGAGAATTTTACGAGGAGCATTTCAAAGAACGTCAAAATACGAAGAAAATATCATGTGCTGGTGTGGCTCAACGGTAGAGCAGCTGACTTGTAATCAGCAGGTTGTAGGTTCGATTCCTATCACCAGCTCCAACGTGGAGGATTTCCCGAGCGGCCAAAGGGGGCAGACTGTAAATCTGTTGTCACCGACTTCGGTGGTTCGAATCCACCATCCTCCACCAGAAATAAACTAAATATGCGGATGTGGCGGAATTGGCAGACGCACTAGACTTAGGATCTAGCGCCTTTGGCGTGGGGGTTCGACTCCCTTCATCCGCACCAGTTTATTTTAATTTAATATAAGCAAATATATTATGGGTGCATAGCTCAGCTGGATAGAGCAACGCCCTTCTAAGGCGTGTGTCCGGGGTTCGAATCCCTGTGCGCTCATTTTGCTGGGGATTAGCCAAGTCGGTAAGGCACATGACTTTGACTCATGCATTCGTGGGTTCGAGTCCCGCATCCCCAGCCATTTTTTATTTGTTTGAAAAGTTTATTATCAGTGGAGAGGTGTCCGAGTGGTTTAAGGAGCTGGTCTTGAAAACCAGTGATGCTGAAAGGCACCGTGGGTTCGAATCCCACCCTCTCCGCCATGTAACTTGCCTAGATAGCTCAGTCGGTAGAGCAGGGGACTGAAAATCCCCGTGTCGGTGGTTCGATTCCGCCTCTAGGCACCATTTTGGCGGTATAGCTTAGTTGGCTAGAGCGTTCGGTTCATACCCGAAAGGTCACAGGTTCGAGTCCCGTTACCGCTACCAATTTGGATCATTAGCTCAGCTGGGAGAGCACCTGACTCTTAATCAGGGTGTCCAGGGTTCGAGCCCCTGATGATCCATTTTTTTATGGCGACATAGCCAAGTGGTAAGGCAGTGGACTGCAACTCCTTGATCTCCAGTTCGAATCTGGATGTCGCCTCTTATTAATTTAACAATTGAATAAATTATTTTTTTGTGTTATCATAATCAATAGACTAAGATATTTATTAATTAAAAATAGGGTAGTTATTGATTTTTTAATAAGTGCTCATAGCTCAACTGGATAGAGTACTTGACTACGAATCAAGGGGTTGTGGGTTCGAGTCCCGCTGGGCGCACTTTTAGACTTAAAGCACTTATGCTTTAGGTCTATTTTTTTAGGAGGAATAAAGTATGTATATTTTTATAATACTGCTATTGATTATAGTGATTGGTTTTTTTGTTCTCAGTAGAGATAATAGGGTGGATAGAGAAATAAAGTCAGTAGAGATAAGTGGACTAAAAAAAGGTGGAAAGATTGTTCAAATAAGCGATCTTCATTATTTATCTTCTAGACTAACAGATTATGGGGAGTCCTACAACGAAAAAATTGGAGTTGTAGATGCAAAACCTGTAAAAAATGTGGATAAAATATTAGATTCTCTAATATTGGAAGTTATAGAAATAAAGCCCGATGTACTCGTAATAAGCGGAGATATAACCTTTAATGGGGAGAGAGTTAGCCACGAGGAAGTTTCTTCAAAGCTAAATATATTGAAAGATAAAGGTATACAAGTACTGGTAATACCAGGAAACCACGATATAGATAGTCAAAGATCAAATTCATATTTTGGTGATGAAATAGAAACTGTGGAAAATATTGACTCAAATGATTTTTCGAATATATATAGTTCATTTGGTATGGGCGAAAATAAAAGAATTGTCAGTAGAGATAATCACTCGTTGAGTTATCTATATAAATTAAGCTCAAATGTAAATCTATTGCTTTTAGATACTAATTCTGGTAAAAATATCAATGAAGTATCAAATGGAACTTTAAAATGGATAGAAAGAATTCTTAAGTATACAAGCAGTAGAAATGAAATAGTAATATCTGTATCTCATCAGAATATCTTAATCCACAATAAGATGTTTGCATCGGGATATAGGATAAAAAATGCTTCAAGTATAGTAGAATTATATAAAAAATACAATGTGAGGTTAAATTTGAGTGGACACATGCATTTACAGCATATTTCTCAATATAACGGCGTATATGATATATCTATAGGCTCGATTGGACTATATCCTCATATATATGCTGTAGTCGATATAGATGATGTCAATACAATAGAGTATTTTACTGAAAAACTGTCAATTTCCAAATGGATGGAGAAGTATGGGTATAAGGATGATACACTTGTGAATTTTGATAATTTTTCCAGAGAAAAATTCAGAGAAAATGTGTTAATGCAATCTAGCAAGGTGCTTTCTGGTGAAAAGACAATCGGCAAATTCAAGAAAGAAGATATTGAAAAAATGATGGAATTTATGGTCGATTCCAGTGTCTCTTATTTTTCTGGCGAAATATATAAAAATCCTCAATTAAGAAAAGATAATCCAACCTTAAAAATGTGGCTGGAACATTTCTCGGATGAATTTCAAGTAAAGTACTTGGAAAGTATTTATACCGATGATGTCCTGAGAAACCACAATGAAATAACAATAAAGCAATAAAGAAAAGCAAATAAAGGGAAATAAAGGGAAATTAATAAAGAAATAACAAATATTAGTTGATAACGAAGTAATAATAAATTAATTACAAAAGATAAACGCCAAAACATCCTTTGAGTATGCTTTGGCGTTTTTAAGCGTTCCAGAGAGGATTCGAACCTCCGACACCTGCCTTAGGAGGGCAGTGCTCTATCCAGCTGAGCTACTAGAACAAAAACTACACTACTATATTAACATAAAATCTATAAAATATCTAGCAGATGGATTCATTTTTTAAATAAAAAATAGGATACATTTTCAGAATCCCATTTTTTTAAGACAAATAACACATAAAATTTTACCTTCTTATTTTATTAGTCGAACAACATTACCATTCTGTAAAGAAGGTTCTTTTTTAGTATTTCTTCGTGTTCTCTTTCTACAAAGTTGTTTTCAATTGTCTTATTGTTTTTCATGATTTACCTCCGTTAAATAATTTTTTATTTAACTTAATTATAACACTTATTATTAAAAGGTCAACCATTTTAATGAATGATTTTTTTAAAACAATTTTTATTAAATTTGCAAAATTAATATAGAAAAAGCTTATATTATCTTTTGATTATAAAAATTAAATTGGCTGGGTGCAAATATAAATAAATTTTTGGAAAATAAAGCTTATTGATGGTAAAAATTTTTATAAAAAAATTCAATTGAATATCAATAAATATAGTATTTGCAAGATTTATATCATTATTTAAGCAATGCTGATAAAATATATTAAACGGATGCATAAAATGTATATTCAGTGTTATTGAAATACATATAAAATAAATATAATATATATTTAACAAAAAACCTTGATTCCAATAAGCATCATATAATTAACCAACTACAATATGATAGCCTAACAGAATCAAGGTACAAATAAAATTGTCTATATATAATTAATTTTGATTTTTTATTCAAGTTATTATTCGTTTTTATTCAAGAAGTTTCTTAATGCTCCAATCATTCCTGCATCATTTTTTAGCTTTGCAAATCTTAGCTGAGTGCCATTGTATATTGCTTCAGGAAGATATTTTTTCATTGATTTCTCTAATCTTGGTCTAAAATACTCCTCTTGAGCCATTATACCTCCTCCAAGAATAACTATTCCTGGATTGAATGTAAAGCATAGATTTGAGATACCTATTGCTAAATTTTCAATCATTTCATCTACTGCTTTTATGTAAATTTCGTTTCCCTTTTCTATTTCTTCAAAAACAATTTTTCCATTAAGTGATTCCTTAGGCAATCCCAATTCTCTTTCTAGCTTTGATGTCATGGCATATGATGACGCTATATCCTCAAATCTTCCACCAGGAATCTGAGTTTTTCCAATTTCACCAGCACACATTGTATTACCTGTTATCAGCTTTCCATTTTTTATTAGGCAAGCGCCTATACCAGTTCCAACAGTAAGCATTGAAACTAATTCTACATCAGAATCACTACCAAGCCAAAGCTCTCCCAATCCGGCACAATTAACGTCATTTTCAATTTCGCAGAGTAATCCAGTTTCACCTTCGACTTTTTCTTTTATCTTCATACCAGTGAAGTTTGGTATAAGGTGCTCGTCAGCGAACAAAACGCTGCCGTTTTTTGAATCTATCATACCAGCACATGATATACCTATTCCGCTCAATGTATATTCTTTTTTTAGCTCATTGGTGATTTCTACTATTTTGCTGATTATTCCAGGTCCACCAATCTTTCTTGCCTCTGAGCTAATTGAGAATTTTTTTAGGATTGATCCGTCTTGATCAAGAATTCCGTATTTAATGCCTGTTCCGCCGATATCGAAACTAATATAATTTTTCATATGTCTAATCCCCCTCGATATTTAATTATCATTATGGCAAGTATATTACCATATTATTGAGTTAAATGCAAAGTCTAATTTTTTGATATTTCTTTTTATAACGTTAGAAGCCTTTTAAATGCTAAACTTGAAAATATTTTCAGAAAAAATTAAAAAAATATTTAAAATTATCTTGCAACCGTTTCGGAAGTATGGTATTATGAGACTACAAAGCGAAACCGGTTGAGTGAATTTTTCGAAACCGGTTGAGTTTGGGAAATTAGCGAATCTTTTTATGGAGGATATTTGAGTTATGAAGGAAGGAAGACATGTTACAATAAAAATGGTAGCTGACAAAGCCGGAGTATCAAAGTCTACCGTATCTAGAGCTATTGGAAATTATCCAGATATAAGTGATAAAACCAAGGAAAAAATTTTCAGTGTGATGAAAGAATTGAATTATTATCCAAGTGCCATTGCCAGAAGCTTGGCAAACAGGATTTCAAAAAATGTGGGCTTAGTATTGCCAGCTGATGACGATTTTTTTCTGAATCCTTTTTTTCAGGAAAGCCTGAGGATAATATCAAAAACAGCGAGTTCAAGAGGGTATGATGTGTTGATCGCATACAATGGCGACAACGAAACTCGTTCTGTTGAAAGATTGGTAAAAGCAAATAAGGTTGACGGAGTAATCATGATGAGGTCAGTAGTTCAAGATCCTACCATTGAGTATCTAAGAGATAGCAATTTTCCATTTGTATTGATTGGGAAATCTATTGATTACAGCAGTGTTCATTCTGTGGATACAGATAACGTTGACGCCTGCAAAACATTGACGAAGAAGCTGATTGATTCTGGTTGTAAAAAGATTGCATTTATAGGTGGAGACAAGAATTCCGTAGTTACAATAGATAGATTTAATGGCTATGTGAAAACGATTGAGGAAAACGGTATGAAACTCAATAAAGACTTGATTCAGGAAAACGAATTTAGCAGCATGAATGGGTATAGATCTATTGAAAAAATATTGAAAAATGATTCTAGTATCGATGGAATAGTGATAACAGATGCTTTGATTTTCAGTGGTGTTATGGATTATATCAATAATCATAAATCCTATGAAACTGGAGAATCATCAATAAAAATAAAGGTGATTGGAACTTTTGGAACAGGAAATTTTCAACAAAATCCCGACATTGAAATAATAAATGTCGATGTTGATTCAAAAATACTTGGTGAGAAAAGCTGCAATACTTTGATAGATTTACTTGAAGGAAAAGATGTCGAAATGACACAAATAGTTGATTACAAAATAAGTAATATAAATTAATAATTTGTTCTTGGTATGAACAGCAAATAATGTGGAGGTGTTTTTATGAAGTTTAAAAAGGTTTTAAGCTTGGCAGCATGTGGTGTTATAGCATCATCGTTGTTAGCTGGTTGTGGAAGTAAGTCAGGATCTGGCTCTAGCAGTAATGGCAAGCAGGTTGAAGTGGATATATTCCAGTTCAAAGTGGAATTTAAGGATCAGTTCACTAAGCTGGCTGATGAATATATGAAAGAGCATCCAGATGTTAAAATCAACATAACAACTGTTGGTGGTGGTGGCGATTACGGTGCCGCTCTTAAGTCAAAGTTCTCATCAGGAAAAGAACCGACTATATTTAATATAGGTGGACCACAGGACGTTAAGGATTGGCAGACAAAGCTAGAAGATTTGAGTTCAGAACCATTGGTTAAGGAAGCTCTTCCAACAACTCTTGATGGTGTGACTGTAGACAAGAAGGTTTATGGATTACCATTTAACCAGGAAGGCTATGGATTCATTTACAACAAGGCAGTATTTGAAAAAGCTGGTATAAAGCCAGAAGAAATAACAACTTATGCGAAGTTGATGGAAGCAGTAAAGACTCTTGATTCTAAGAAGGCAGATCTTGGTTTAGATGCAGTATTTGCTTTACCAGCAAAAGAAGACTGGGTAACAGGACTTCACTTGTCAAACATCTTTATTTCTCCAGAATTTGATGGAAGTATATTAAAGACTTTTGAAGCAAAGAATGTAGAATTTAAATATGCAAAGCAGTTTAAAGATGTATTAGATATGCAAAACAAATATTCTGTACAGCCAACAGTGAGCTTGGATTACTCTCAGCAGGTAGAAAAGCTGTTCTCAACAGGTAAGGTTGCGTTAATTCAGCAGGGTAACTGGGCATTTAATTCAATCGAACAGGTTGATCCAGAATTGGCTAAGAATATAGGTTTACTTCCAATACCAGTGGAAGGTGTAGCTGAAGGTAAGTTGGCAGTTGGTGTTCCAATGTACTGGGCTGTAAACAACAGCAAGGACGATGCTACAAAGAAAGCTGCAAAAGATTTCTTAAATTGGATGTACACATCTGAAAAAGGTAAAGAATATGTTATAAAAGAATTCAAGTTTATACCTGCATACAATGGATATGATGTTTCTAAGATATCAGATCCACTATCAAAGGATGTTTATTCTTATGCAAAAGATGGAAAGACTATAAACTGGGTATTTATGGGTTATCCATCAAGTTGGGGTCAGAAAACTCTTGGAACAGATATTCAGAAATATGTAACTGGAGAATCTAGCTTTGAAGATATAATCAAACATTCAAAAGATGTATGGGCTCAGGAAAGAAAATAGTAAAACAAAATAAAATTTGATTAATAAGGTGCTGTCTGAGTTGATTTTCAACAGGACAGCGCCTTTTGTACTTTTGTTGAGGCGGATGTCTCAATTGAGGAGGACGTTATGGGTAAAAAGTTAAAGCAAAACGGGCTATTCTTTTGGTTATTCATTGCTCCGGTTGTTGTTGCTCTATTCATGGTCGTAATAATACCATTATTCTATGGTATTTATTACTCATTTACAACATGGGATGGTATTAATCCGGCAGAATTCAATGGAATAGAAAACTATATTAAATTAATGGGAGATGAAGGTTTTAGAAATGCATTGATATTCACTACAAAGTTTGCAGTGGTATCGATTATATTGATTAATGTATTGGGGTTGGGGCTTGCCTTGTTGGTTACTCAAAAGCTTAAGGGCAGCAACGTGCTTAGAACGATATTCTTTATGCCAAATCTAATCGGTGGATTAATTCTTGGGTTTATTTGGCAGTTCATTTTTATTTCCGGTTTCGATGCATTGGGATCTGCAATCGGAGTTGAGGCTTTAAGAGGTTGGCTATCAACTACTAGAACTGGATTCTGGGGATTGGTTATTCTAACTGCTTGGCAGATGTCAGGATATATAATGATTATTTATATAGCACACCTTGAAAGTATTCCAGAGGATTTGATAGAAGCTGCCCAAATAGATGGAGCAAATATTGTTCAGAGGTTCAGACATATAATATTCCCTCTAGTTGCGCCAGCATTTACAGTAAGTATGTTTTTGACTCTTTCAAACTCATTTAAGCTGTATGACCAAAACTTGTCTTTGACAGGTGGAGCTCCGTTCAACTCAACTCAGATGGTTGCGATGAACATATACAATACTGCGTTTTTGGAAAACAAAATGGCATACGCACAGAGTAAGGCCGTTGTTTTCTTCATAATTGTAGCAGTAATTTCATTAACACAGGTTTACTACAATAAGAAGAGGGAGGTTGAAATGTAATGAATAGCACTAAAGGTAAAAAAGTAATATTAGGCTTAGTTGGAACTATTCTTGGTTTGGTATGGCTTGCACCATTTTATATGATGATTGCAAATTCATTGAAGACAAAGAAAGAAATATTTCAGTCACCTCTAAGACCGTCAGAAGGCTTTAATGTTGAAAACTATGCACAGGCAGCAGAAAATCTTAATTTTGGGCAGACCTTTGTAAACTCATTACTAATAACTGTTGTCAGTGTTGTTATAATAATAATATTCTCTTCTATGGCAGCATATGCGTTGTCTAGGGTGAAATCAAAGGTTAGTACAGTTATATTTTTCGTTTTCGTTGCTGCGATGCTAATTCCATTCCAAGCAGTAATGATTCCGTTGGTTTCTTTCTTTGGAAAGCTAGGTATGCTTAACAGACCGGGTATAGTGTTCTTGTATTTAGGCTTTGGATCGAGCTTGTCGATTTTCCTATATCATGGAACAATAAATACTCTTCCAAAATCACTTGACGAAGCGGCGATAATAGATGGGTGTAATAGATTCCAAGTATTTTGGTATATCATATTCCCAATATTGAAGCCTATAACTGTTACTGTAGCCATACTAAATACAATTTGGATATGGAATGACTATTTGCTTCCATCGTTGGTAATAAATCAACCAGGTATGGAAACAATACCATTAAAGATGTTCTTCTTCTTTGGTGAGTATACAAAACAATGGCATTTGGCGTTGGCAGGTCTTACAATAGCTATTATTCCTGTAATAATATTCTACTTTGTAGCTCAGAAGCACATTATAAAGGGAATAACTGCAGGTTCAGTGAAATAATGGTTTTGTAATTTCAAAAAGTCTTTGCCTTTGTTTTCAGAAAACGTAGAGATAGAAGTGATTATTAAAAGTATAGAAAAATATCTACACTGAGGTAGGAGGCGTTATGAAATTCAAATATGATGAATTTAAGATAATAGAAGAAAGTTTGGATATAGAAAATTTAAGACTATCTGAAAGCATTATGTCAATCGGTAATGAGTATATGGGTATGAGAGGAAACTTTGAAGAAAAATACTCTGGGGATTCTCATAGAGGTACTTATATCGGTGGAGTTTGGTTTCCGGACAAAACAAGAGTAGGATGGTGGAAAAACGGATATCCCGAATATTTCGGAAAAATGATAAATTCACCAAATTTTATCGGGATAAACGTGAAGATAAATGGAAAAGATTTAGATTTACATGAAGAATCTATAGAGTCTTTTTATAGAGAGCTGGATATGAAAAAAGGAGTTCTCGTAAGAAGCTTTGTAATCAATAGAGAAGGAAATAGACTGCAGATAGATGTAAAGAGGTTTGTAAGTATTGAAACGAAAGAAGTTTGTGCTATCAAATACGATATTAAGTCACTGAACGGAGATGTTACAGTTGAGTTTGAACCATATATTGATGCAGATGTATACAATGAAGATTCCAATTATGATGAGAAGTTTTGGAATGTGATTGATAGAAATGTTGACGACAATCAAGGCTATGTGATTTCAAAGACTGCTGAGAATGACTTCAAGGTAGACAGATTTACAGTGTGCAACTATATGACTGTCAACACTTCCTTTGAAAAAAGCTCAGAGTCAAAGGATGATTTTAGAATAGGTATTAAATACTCAGGTCATCTAAAGGAAGGCTCTAGTGTTTCTCTTGAAAAGATTGTTTCTGTAACGACTTCAAGAGATTACGAGGAATGTGATTTGGTTGAGAACGCCAAGAAAATATCTGTAGAATCAGCCCAAAAAGGGTTTGATAATCTTTTGGAGAATAATGCTAAAAAGTGGGAAGAAAGATGGAATATGTCTGATGTCGTTATAAAGAATAACACAAAGCTACAGCAGGGAATCAGATATAATATTTTCCAACTGTTTTCGACATACTATGGAAAAGATTTCAGATTGAATGTTGGACCAAAAGGGTTTACAGGCGAGAAGTATGGTGGTGCGACGTATTGGGATACTGAAGCGTATATCGTTCCAATGTATTTATCGATTGCACCTCAAGAGGTTACAAAAAATCTGTTGATATACAGATACAATCAATTGAACCAGGCTTATCACAATGCCAGACAGCAAGGTCTAGACGGGGCATTGTATCCGATGGTTACATTTACTGGTGTTGAGTGTCACAATGAATGGGAAATAACCTTTGAAGAAATCCATAGAAATGGAGCCATAGCTTATGCGATTTACAACTATGTAAATTACACTGGTGACTACAGTTACATCGATGAATATGGAATAGATGTACTAGTTGGAATAAGTAGATTTTGGGCAGATAGAGTTCATTACAACAAGAGAAAAGATTTGTACATGATGCACGGTGTTACGGGTCCAAATGAATATGAAAATAACATAAATAACAATTGGTATACTAACACGATTGCAAAGTGGACTTTAGAATATACGATTTCGATGATGAAAAAAATAAGCAGTCATCAGATGGCTGAGAAGCTTGAAAAACTGAAGGTTACCCTTGATGAGGTCAATAGATGGCAAGATATTATTGATAAAATGTATCTGCCATATGATGAAGAGTTAGACGTATTTGTTCAGCATGATACATTTTTAGATAAGGATTTAAAAAGGGTTGAAGATCTAGATCCTTCAAATCTTCCTCTAAATCAAAATTGGTCTTGGGACAAGATATTGAGATCTTGTTTTATTAAACAGGCCGATGTATTACAAGGTATATATTTATTCAACGATAGATATACAATTGAACAGAAAAAGAAAAACTATGAGTTTTATGAACCTATGACTGTTCACGAATCAAGCTTATCAGCATGTATTCACTCTATCCTGGCTTGTGAAATAGGCTTGGTGGATAAGGCTGTGGGAATGTATGAGAGAACTTCAAGACTAGACCTAGATAACTACAATAACGATACTGAGGATGGATTACATATTACGAGTATGTCTGGTAGTTGGTTGTCTATTGTTCAAGGCTTTGCTGGGATGAGGATATATGATGAAGAGTTGTCATTTAACCCTCTTGTTCCAAAGGATTGGGATGGATACAGTTTCAATATTAATTATAGAGGAAGACTAATAAACTTAGAAACTACAAAAAATGAAATTATACTAAGGTTAAAATCAGGTGATCCTATTACAATAAAAGTGTATGGTGAAGCACATGATTTAAAGGAAGCAATAAGTATAAATTTGAAGTAGAAAGGTAATTTGATAATGGAGTGGTGGAAAAAATCGGTAGTTTACCAGGTGTATCCAAGAAGCTTTAAGGATACAGATGGAGATGGAATTGGTGATATAAAAGGAGTAACTGAAAAGCTAGATTACCTAAAGGATTTGGGAATTGATGTGATATGGTTAAGTCCAGTGTTTGAATCACCACAAGACGATAATGGATATGACATAAGTGATTATAGAAAAATTTGGAGTACTTTTGGTACGAATGAAGATATGTATGAGCTGATAGAAGAGGCTCACAACAGAGATATAAAAATCGTGATGGATTTGGTTGCAAACCACAGTAGTGATGAGCATGATTGGTTTGTTGAAAGTAAAAAATCAAAGGATAATCCATATAGAGATTATTATTTCTGGAGAGATGAACCTAACAATTGGGGGTCTTTTTTCAGCGGATCAGCGTGGGAGTATGATGAAAATACTGAGCAGTATTATTTACACCTATTTACGAAGAAACAGCCCGATTTGAATTGGGAGAATCCAAAGGTTAGACAAGAGGTTTGGGATTTGATGAAATTTTGGATGGATAAGGGTGTAGATGGATGGAGATTGGACGTTATCAGTTCTATATCCAAGCATACGGATTTTCCTGATTATGATGAAAAATATGGCAAATATCCGATTGGAGATTTTCACACAAATGGACCTAGACTTCACGAATATCTTCAGGAAATGAATAGAGAAGTTCTGTCAAAATATGACTGTATGACCGTTGGTGAAGCACCGGGATCTACTCCTGAAAATGCGTTGCTATTCTGTGGAAATGACAGAAACGAATTAAATATGATTTTTACTTTCGACCATATGAGTTTGGATTTGGTGCCAAATAGCCATTTAGGAAAGTGGGAAGTAAAGGATCTAGATTTGATAGAATTAAAGGACAATCTTAACACATGGCAAAATGGTCTGCATCGTAAAGGATGGAACAGTCTATATTTCGAAAATCATGACCAGCCTAGAATAGTATCCAGATGGGGAAACGATGATAAATATAGAGTAGAAAGTGCGAAGATGTTTGCAACTATACTTCATATGATGCAGGGAACACCATATATATATCAGGGCGAAGAAATAGGTATGATTAATGCCAAGTTCGAAATAGAGGAATACGATGACGTTGAGATAAGAAATGCATACAAGGATCTTGTACTGGATAGAAAAATGGTGGAAAAAGACAAGTTTATGGAAGCTGTTTACAGAATTGGTAGAGATAATGCAAGAACTCCAATGCAATGGAGCTCTGATGATAATGCTGGATTTACGACTGGAAAGCCTTGGTTGAAATTGAATCCAAGCTACAAGGAAATCAACGTGGCTTCTGCATTAAATGATGAGAACTCGGTGTTTTATCACTATAAAGAGCTGATAAAAATAAGGCATGAAGATGACGTGGTTACCTTGGCAGATTTTAGGTTAGTGGATAGAGAGAATAAATCTGTATTTGCGTATGAGAGAAGACTTGATGATAAATCTATTCTCGTAGTGGCTAATTTTTATGAGGATGATGTAGATTTTGAATTGGCTGGAGAGTATAGGCTTGATGAATACAGTGTACTACTGTCTAACTACAAAGAATTTGAAAAAGAAGGTAATAAAATAAAATTAAAGCCTTTTGAAGCGATAGTATTGAAAAACTATTAAAAATAATATATGTTAGTTATGGAGAGAAGAAATGATTAAAGGAGTAATTTTTGATTTAGACGGAGTAATAACCGATACAGCTAAATTTCACTATATTGCATGGAAGAATTTGGCATCAGAATTAGGAATTGAAATTGATGAAAAATTCAATGAAACGTTAAAAGGCATACCAAGATTAGATTCATTAATAAAAATACTTGAATATGGTGGAGTCAGACAGAAATACTCTGATACAGATATAGATTCTCTTGCAGATAAAAAAAATGAAGAGTATAAGCTTCTTTTGGAAGAGCTGAGTAAGGATGATATCTTGCCAGGAATTGAGGAGTTTATCGACGAACTTAGATCGAATAATATTAAAATAGGATTGGCTTCAGTATCTAAAAATGCGCCGACCATACTGAAAAAATTGGAATTGATTGAAAAAATTGATTTTATTGCCGATCCTTCAAAGGTTGCAAAGGGCAAGCCTGCTCCAGATATTTTTATTGAAGCGGCTAGAGGTATCGGGTTGGAAATAGAAAATACAGTCGGAATAGAAGATGCAGAGTCTGGTGTGAAAGCAATGAGAGCTTGCAATATGAGAAGTGTGGGTATTGGCGTCGAGGCTGATTTAACTTTGAAGGGTACTTCAGAGTTAAGTTTAGAAGTTATTAGTATGTTGGATAAATAAGCGAGGTGCGAAATATGGCAAAGGTACAATTAAAGGATATATGTAAATCATACGACAACGGATTTAATGCCGTAAAGAATGTAAATATAGATATTGAGGACAAAGAATTTATAGTCTTGGTAGGTCCATCAGGTTGTGGTAAATCTACAACATTGAGAATGATCGCAGGGCTGGAAAGTATAACGAGTGGAGAGCTTAGCATCGACGGAAAGATAGTAAACGATGTAGAGCCAAAGGATAGAGATATAGCCATGGTTTTCCAAAACTATGCACTATACCCTCATATGACAGTGTATGACAATATGTCTTTTGCACTGAAATTGAGAAAGATGGATAAAGCTGAAATAGATAAGAAGGTACAAGCGGCTGCCAAAATCCTACAGCTAGAAAACTTATTGGATAGAAAACCAAAAGCACTTTCAGGTGGACAGAGACAGAGAGTTGCACTAGGAAGATCAATAGTGAGAAATCCAAAGGTATTTTTGATGGATGAACCACTTTCAAATCTAGATGCCAAGCTTAGAACTGAAATGAGAGCCCAGATATCAAAGCTTCATAAGGATTTGGGAGCGACATTTATCTATGTAACTCACGATCAGGTTGAAGCTATGACAATGGGTGATAGAATAGTCGTAATGAAAGACGGAATTGTGCAACAGATAAATCAACCAAAGGTTCTATATGATAATCCAGCAAATAAATTCGTTGCCGGATTTATAGGAAGTCCACAGATGAATTTTATTGAAGTTGATTTGATGGAGAAGGATGGACAAACTGTTGCCAAAGTAAGCGGCAAGGATGTTGAGTTCTTAGTTCCAGGAGGAAAGGCTGCATACCTAAAAGAAAAAGGCTATATAGGTAAAAAGGTAACTCTTGGAGTAAGACCAGAAGATATACATAAAGAAAAAGTATTTTTAGATATGTCACCAGAAAGCGCATTTGATGCAAAGGTAGTAATCAGAGAGCTAATGGGTTCTGAAATATTCGCATACCTAGATTTTGTAGGTAATGAGCTAATAGCTAAGTTTGATGGTAGAAATGACGTATCTCCAGGAGATGAATTACGCTTGGCACTAGATATGAATAGAGTACATTTCTTTGATATTGAAACAGAAGAAAGCATATTATTTACTAAATAGTTGTTCATACATAGGAAAAATAGAGTATAAATTCATTGTTTAGTGAGAGTATGTAAAAATATGTAGATATAAATAAGTCCCTCCTATGTTAATATAACTACCATAGGAGGGAGTATATCACTTGCAGTAGCAGCTAAAACTAAGATGGGAGTGAAAAAGTAAATGATATCTATTTTTTGCTTTATAATAGCATTGATACTTTTGATTTCAAGTTTTATACAATACAAGACTAAAAATATATCATTGGTTTCTGGATACAATAAAAGTAATACGGAAAATTTCTCGCAAGAATTAATAAATAAAATATGTAACACAACAGCTTGGGTTTTAGCTTCAAATGGATTAAGCATATTTATTTCAGCTATTTTTATGTTGATCGATGAAAGTTCTAGCGAAGGTTTATTATTCTTTTCTATGATAGCTTATCTAATAGTAACGGTTTTGATTTCGTTAATATTTAACAATAATCATAGAAAAGAAAGTGATTTATCAGAAAAATACTATGTTAATATGTATGCAAGCAATATTGTATTATACTTAGTATGTATTTTATTAAGTATAATAGCAACAAATGGGTATAAAAATATACTCGATATTAATATTATAGGTTTGGGAAATATTGAGACTTTGCATCTAAATAGATATGTATTGATTTCAATAATAGCTTTTATTGTAAGTATTGATTCTACTATAGTCAATTATATTATATCATTTAAGACACATACAGAGAGCACTATAAGAAAAATATCTATTATTTTATTAAATGTTTGCATAGTATCTATAATATGTTTTCTAATATTATAGATAACAGTTTATCATCATATTAGTTAATTAATGATTTATACTCTATTTAATTAGACAAAATTGTATATATTATACCATTTTTGTAATAATATTTTTTGCTTTACCAAAAAATAAAATTAAAAAAAACAGGTCGACATACATAGGGTTAGTCGACTTGTTTCATCATTCTCTTTAAAATATCGAGTTTCAGTTTTTTCATAGTAATATCAATATTTGCTATTACAACTACAAGTTCAATAGAGTTATCAACCTCATTCCACTTATATGAGTTTGAACATTGTATTGTATATTTTGGGAAATATTTTAAAAAGTCTTTTGTAAGATTTTCAGCATAGCCAAAGTATTCGTTCACCGAATCCTCGTCATCCCAATCAAATACTGTGTCAAGGTTGATTTTATTCATAGGCAATGACAGCTTAAAGCTCATCACATCTTCTCTTTTTGTAGCCTTTGTCAAATCAGAAATCACATGAAAATCTGATTCAGATTCTATTTTTTTTCTGATTTCATCACTGTCAATCAGGTCATCTCTAAATAGTACGTACATTTTTCTCTCCGATATATAAATAAAAAGTCAATAAAGTGGCGCGCCTAGTAGGATTTGAACCCACAACTCACAGATCCGAAGTCTGCAGCTCTATCCAGTTGAGCTATAGGCGCATAAATTATAGCAATATTATATCATAAAAAGACAAAATATTGCTATAAAATAAATAAAGAAAATAGACTACACTAATTTTTTAATCATATGATATCTTGCGATGGATGTTGGTCTGATATCTTCTCTTTATCAATATATACAAAATAACCTCTATAAAAATGTATATGCCACTACATATTACAGCCAATCCAGTGTAGGAGGTCAATGTATAGCTGTTGATTAAAATTACAAATATCAATGACACTGCGAATGAAGTTACGAAAGGCAAAATAAATATCCATCTCAACGTACTTGCCAAAATATCGTCTAATTCCTCTCTTTTTAATCCCATTTTCATCATTATGCCGTATTTTTTGACATCCTCATCTATTGAAGAATTTAGCCTAGAATAGAGAATACTCGCTATTCCAATTAAAAACGACACACATAGGATGCTACCGACATATGAAATTAATTTTCTTGTAAGATTTTCGATGTTGTATAATTCGTAGTATGAAATCAAAGTCTCTTTTTTCTGGTCAAATCCCACCTCATTTTTTAATTTATCAAAATCCTTAGTTTTGATAACCTTTTGTTTTTTCTGTTCAAAGGCATATATCTTATCTTTAACTAGGAGTTTGGAGATTTCGGGGTATTCTTTATCGGAAACGACTGTGATACTTGTAAAGTATCCCGACAAAGCTATTACTCTCTTATCTGAACCTTTTTCTTTGTCGATGTTATGATTGACCAATATATCTCGCACTTTATCAAATAAAACAGGATTGTCTTTACCGTTAACTCCAACCAAGAAATACTCATTATCTGAAAGGCTTATTTTATCTCTTTTTAGAAAATCAGAAATAGAGTTGTACATGGTGTTTGATAGAATAATATGTCTTTCTGTTCTAACTGTGCTTTTTAGCATCGAATACGATACTGTAAGTTTTTTAAAATTGTCTGTTTCCTCTAGCTTTTTTGCGATTATTTGCTCCCTTTTATCCTTATATTCTTCTGACTTATTCTCCCAATTTGCATACATATATGAGTATGGAATGACCTTTTTTGTATCCTTGTCAGCATTGATGGGTGCTCCAATAATATATATAAAAGATGTTAGAATTATACAGAATAATATTGTGGCACCAGTCATTGTTTTGATATTGGAATTTATCTTATATTTAAAGCTACTAATCTTTATCAGATTATTTTTTTTGTAAATATTTCCATTTTTTTTCAATACGAAATGGTAAACAGTGAAGATAAGATAGAAAACAAAGTAAAATATACTTATAAAAGATAATAGCTCCAGTATATAAATGAATGAAAAGTACGCCTCTATAATATGGAAATATATAGTAGGGGGCAAAATAATTATTAGTGCTACCATAGAATGTAAGAAATAATTCTTTTCGGCAATCTCCTTTTTCTTTAGTAGGTCTAACACATTTTTTTTTCTTAAAATTATTGGTGAAATTAATGATATAGCCAAGAATAATCCGCCCATCATCACAAGCGTTCGTATCAACGCTATAATCGGAAGATAAAAGCTTAGCTCCAATCCCTCTATCAAGGTTTGTGCAATCATCAAAAATAATTTTGAAAATATAATCCCCATAACTATTCCAATAGATAATGCGAATGCCGAAATTATGATATTTTCAAGAAAAATCAACCTATTAAATTGTCTTTTGCTCGTTCCTATAATATTTAGGATTGCAAATTGCCTACTTCTATTTCTCAAAAAGTTACCAACTGAATACAAAGTTAGAACAAACGAGAATATCATAGATATTATATTTGCCAAAAATAATATAATCCCTATTGAGGCGCTATCTTCCACAATTTTTAATGCTGGATGATTCGCCAATGTCGAGAATAGAAAGAATATTAGCACAGAAAATACGCAACTTAAAAAATGGTATAAATATGTCTTAAAATCTCTTTTTATATTGTTATATGCAAAGCTAAATAATGTCAATTTCATCACCTCCAAGCAAGCTCATAGTGTTTAATATTTCCCTTTGATAAGCTCTTTTGTCGCCTTTATCGATTATTTGCTGATATATGCTTCCATCCTTTATTATGTATGTTCTATCTGATGAAGCTGCTATATTTGGGTCATGAGTTACCATAATGATTGTAACCTTTAGAGAATCATTTAGCTTTTTAAAAAGTCTCATAACATCCTTTGCTGATTTGGAATCTAAATTACCAGTGGGCTCATCTGCAAGCAAAATTGACGGATTGTTTATCACGGCTCTTGCTATGGCGACTCTCTGTGACTGTCCTCCTGAAATTTCGTATGTTCTTTTATTCAGGATGTGATCTATTCCCAGAAATTTGCTAATATTTTCTAGCTTTTTGTTCATTTCTTTCAATGGTATATTGCTCAGAGTAAGAGGAAGAATAATATTTTCTCCAACGGTTAGTGTGTTAATCAAGTTAAATTGCTGAAATACAAACCCCAGCTCCGTTCTTCTAAATGCTGATAACTGATTATCGTTCATTTTGTATGGATTTTTTCCTGCTATTAAAACACTTCCACCAGAAGGTTTGTCAATGGTTGATATGGTATTAAGAAATGTGCTTTTTCCACTTCCACTAGGACCCATTATGGCTATAAATTCGCCCTCATATACCTCCATGTTAATGTCTTTTAATGCCCTGAATGACACTGTGCTCTTGTATGTTTTTTCTAAATTTGAAACCTTTAATATCATATTTTCACTCCTTATTTAGTATTAGTTTATTATAAAAGTTAGGAAAATCTATTTCCTTGTATAACTATCTCTAACTATATTCTAGCAAGTGTGGGCTAAAATAAAAATCCGTAAATATTACTCAAACTTACATTTTTGTAATGTTTACGGATTACGAAAGCTAATTATAAAATTTAATCGTTATACACGTTCCTTTGTTTACTTTGGATTTTATGTCTAAATCATGTCCGAGATAGTCGGATATTCTCTTTACTATATACAGACCTATCCCACTTGAATCAGCATTATTTCTACCATTTTTACCAACATAAAATAACTCAAAAACATTTTTTAAATCTGCATTTTCTATACCAATGCCTTCATCGATTATAGACAACTGTACTTCATTTTCTATTTTTATTGCCTTTATTGTCACCGTCTGTCCATAGTAGCTGTACTTAATAGCATTTGTAAGCAGTTGATGAATCATCAGCTTTAACCATTTGGAATCGGTGTACACATAGATACTATCATCAATATCAAGCTTTGGATAGATATGCGATGCTATAAAATAGTCTTTTAAAGAATTGATGTTATCCTTACAAATGTTGATTAATAGGATTTTTTCAGATACAAAATCACTTTTGAAATCCTCCAATCTATAGATGTCGACTATCTGATTTAAATTATATTGAATTGTGTCGAGATTTCTTTTTATCTTTTTATAGTCATCAAGTCCTCTATGATTTTCACAAATTAATTTTAACACAGACAACGGCGTTTTCATTTGATGGATAAATCTATAGATCATTATCTTTTGTAATTTTCTATCATGTTTTATTTCCGTTTCCCTATTGCCATTATTGAGTATAAATTCATTAATCATCAAATTGTAGATTTTTTCCAGTGTGCTTCTTGGCTCCCGTATCCAATAATCATCTATAATCTCACTCTTTAGAAGGAATTTATCATATACTCTAATATTTTTATAATATCTAATAGATAAATGTATAATCATCATAGAAAACACTAAGAAGCTGAAGTAAAAAATTTCTCCGATCCAGATGCCCTTTATATAAAACAAGGCTCCAAAAAAAAGCACATGAGTTAAAAGAATAGTTAAGAGAAGCGGAACATTATCTATGATAAATATTTTGAATGCTTTTTTATTTCTCATATTCCACCTTGTATCCCATACCTCTTACAGTAACTACCTTTAATTTAGAATTCAAAACCGTGAGCTTCTTTCGAACTCTACTAACAGTAACATTTAGAGTGTTTTCTTCAACAAATAGATCGCTATCCCAGATTTCTGATAGTATTTTTTCTCTATCAACCACATTTGGATAATTGTCAAATAGCACTCCTATCAGTATTGCTTCATTTTTTGCTAAATCGACTTGTTTATCTCTGCATATCAATGTAAATCTTGATTTGTTGAATGTACAATCTCCACAGTCGGACCTACTTTCGTTGTTTGCATATTCCCCGTATGTTCTTCTAAGCTGAGAGTTTATTTTTGCAAGTAGCAAGTCATAAGAAAATGGTTTTGTGATATAGTCGTCTCCTCCACTCATTATTGCTCTAACCTGATCATAATCTTCTGTTCTAGCAGATGTAAATATGATTGGCACTTTCGATATTTTTCGGATTTCACCGCACCAGTAGAATCCGTCATAATATGGTATGTTGATATCTAATAAAACTAGGTTTGGATTACAATCCTCGATAAATCCATTTACATTTTTAAAATCATCACAAATAAAAACCTCGAAATCGTATCTTGTAAGGTGCTCGCTTACAATGTTTGCTAAATCTGAATCATCTTCAATAATACATATTTTATATGTCATAATTACCTCCCATAGTTTTTAGAGATTTGTACACTCTACTTTTTTACGCTATTGTTAACAACGATTATAGCACAGTGATTCAATCAATTCAATCGATTATAATTCAAACACCAGTATTTCAATGACTATAAAGGGATATCACAGAATATTATTTTTGATGCTCGAGAAACAGATAAATTTTATTAAATATAATTACCTTTAGTTATTGATACTAGTGTGTATATGGAATATAATAAAGTTGTCACATAATTTTTTGGGAGGTTTATATTATGAGAGAAAAGGTTTTAGAAAGATTTTTGAATTATGTATCAATTGATACCGAGTCAGATCCAAACTCAGAATGCTGTCCATCCACACAAAAGCAGTTTGATTTGGCGAATGTTTTAAAGGAAGAGCTAGAAGAGCTAGGATTGGTTGATATTTCACTGGATGAAAAATGCTACTTAATGGCAAAGCTACCTGCTAATGTTGAAGGAATTAGTCCTATTGGATTTATTTCACATATGGACACAAGTCCTGATATAACAGGTAAAAATGTAAGACCGAGAATAATTGAAAATTATGATGGAAAAGATATTGTCCTTAATGAAGAAAAGGGAATTGTCACTACTGTAGAGGATTATCCGGAAATTCAAGAATTTAAAGGTCAGACAATAATAGTAACAGATGGAAATACTTTATTAGGTGCTGATGACAAGGCTGGTATAGCTGAAATACTAACAGGTATTGAATATCTAGTAAAACACCCTGAAATTAAGCACGGAGATATTATGGTTGGATTCACTCCAGATGAAGAAATCGGAAGAGGTGCCGACTTTTTTGATGTTGAGAAGTTCGGAGCAAAGTATGCGTATACATTTGATGGCGGCGAAATGGGCGAACTGGAATATGAAAACTTTAATGCGGCTGCAGCGACTGTAAAAATTCAAGGAAGAAACGTACATCCGGGATTTGCAAAGGACAAAATGATAAACTCTATGTATATAGCTTCTGAAATAATGAGTGCTTTTCCTGTGTGCGAAAGACCTGAAACAACTGAAGGCTATGAAGGCTTTTACCATTTAAATACAATGGAAGGCAATGTTGAAGAAACTGTAATGAATTATATTATTCGTGATCATAATATGGACATTTTCAACAAGAGAAAAGAGTTTTTTGAAAAAACGATAGAAGTAATATCTAAAAAGTACAATGGAAGAGTATCTGTTGAAATAGTTGATAGCTACTACAATATGAGAGAAATAGTTGAAAAGAATATGTTTGTAGTAGATATAGCTGTCGATTCTATGAAGGATATTGGAGTTGAACCAAAGGTCATTCCTATTAGAGGAGGTACTGATGGTGCAAGATTGTCATTTATGGGACTACCTTGTCCAAATCTTTTTGCCGGTGGAATAAATTTCCATGGAAGAAACGAGCTTGTAAGCGTGGAAGCATTGGAAGCAGGAGCGAAGCTATTAGTTAGAATTGCAGAAAAATACGCAGAGCTAAAGCTGTAATTTTTATGAAAATGAGTTATTTGGGGAGCCATTATGGTATCCCCATTTATTTTAATGATAAATTTGATAGTGCAGTACAATAGGTTAAAAAATAGTTTATTATTTTATTGTCGTTTCGTTTGTTTTCTTTATTGGGTAGTGGTATACTATTCATTAAGATTATAAAGAAAGGTTATTATTATATATGAGTAAAAAAGTGCAAATGAATTTATTTTGTATATTAACTATTTTGTTTTGGGCAATTGCCTTTCCTCTTTCAAAGGTTGCTTTACAGTATTTCTCCACAAATTCCTTAGGATTTTTAAGAGTTTGTATTGCTTCTGTGGCACTTCTAATAATAAACAAATTGAATGGCGGAGGAGTACCCAAGAAAAAGGATTTGGGATGGTTTTTATTATCGGGTGCGTGCGGTTTTGGAATTTATCTGTTCACATTTAATAGAGGTATGCTGACATTAACATCTGCATCATCTAGTATTGTGATTGCGATAACACCTGTTTTAACTGCAGTTGCGGCACACTATCTTTACGGTGAAAGAATAAATGTGATCGGATGGACGACACTGATAACAGCTTTTATTGGAGTGGCAATAATGATGCTATGGGATGGCGTGCTATCCATAAATCCCGGTATATTTTGGACACTGGGAGCAGCAGTAGTATTCTGTGCGTACAATATTCTTAATAGAAAGCTGTCGAAAATGGGATATAAGGCTACGGAAATAGTTACATATAGTATGATTTCGTCAATATTGGTGCTGTCTCCTTTTTCTGTTCAAGGTATAAGAGAACTTTCAAATGTCAGCCCATATTATCTGGCTGTATTGTTTACTATGGGTATTTTGAGCAGTGCGTTAGCGTATTTCTTTTGGAGCAAGGCTCTTAGCATGACTGAAAATACCAGCGATGTGACTAATTATGGATTTTTAACACCATTCGTCGCCACCTTGATGGGATCTCTGATATTGTCAGAAGTTCCTAGCTTGGGAACTGTTATAGGTGGAAGTGTTATAATTGTAAGCATAGTAATATTTAGTAAAAAAGGCAAGGTGAAATCTTGACAAAGTATTGAAATACCTATATAATGTAATGGTATTTTATCGATACAGAGTTTTCTTGTCACCTACTTAAAAAACAAGGGTTTAATAAACAATGTTTATTATCTGCGTTCTCATTTTGGTGAGGGCGCAGTTTTTTAATGATGAGAAAATATTTGTTGCATGGTAATAACAAATATATAAAATCATTAGGAGGATTAGTTTTATGAAATTTAGTTTTGATAGCAGTTCGATTGCCAAACAGGCGATGGTAGCGGCTCTTTATGCAGTTTTAACTTGGGCAATACCGTCACTATCATATGGTCCAATTCAGTTTAGAGTATCTGAAATTATGACCTTATTGGCATTTTACAATCCACAGTATGTAATTGGATTGACTGTTGGATGTGCAATAGCCAATTTGTTTTCTTCTCTAGGCGCAATAGATATATTCGTTGGAACATTGGCATCGTTTTTGGCTTTATTTGCAATGAGCAAAATTAAAAATATTTGGATTGCATCGCTGATGCCAGCCTTATCAGCAATTATAATTGGAGCAGAAATAGTGTTGGTTTCTCCAGAGCCAGTTTCATACTTTTTAATTACTGGACAGATTATGATATCGGAGCTGATAATAGTTACTGGATGTGGTGTTGTGTTATTTAAAATACTAGAGAAAAATAAGCAATTCAGTAGAGTCGTACTTGAAGCATAATATATTTTTGTTTGAGTATTTAATTATAATGTAGTATGATTAAAAATTTATAGCGTAGTATTATATCTAAGTATATGATACAAAAATAAGGAAGGACAGTGTGTTATTTCAATGGATAATACATTGTCCTTTATAATTTTATAGGGACGTGTCCCAGTTGAGCTCGCAAAGCGTGCGAAACAATAAACCACCCGCTATGCGGGTGCGCGACAGATGTTATACAAAAAAATCACCATTCCATAGTATAATTGAATTGTTCAAGC
>NZ_VUNE01000005.1 GCF_009695815.1 Peptostreptococcus porci
CCTCTACAGATTTCTTTTCTTCTGGTGTTAATGCTTTTGGATCACTTACTGGAACTTTATTATCTGGTGCCACTGGATTGTTTGTCGCAGCATCTGATTTCTTTACTACGTCTGTTCCTGGTATTGTATCCGTTGATCCATCTGGATACTTCACTGTTACTGTTCCATCATCTCCAACTTCTAATTTAGTTCCATCTGGAAGTTTTGGATCTAAGTTTTTATTCGCATCTTCAACTGCCTTTTTAACGGCTTCTTTTTCATCATTTGTTAGGTTTGTTGGTTCTGTAACTGAAACCTTTGTTGATGGTGCTACTGGCTTATATTTTTCACTTTCAGCCTGCACTACTATATCAGAGCCATCAATTGTATCTACTGAATTATCGTTATAAGTAATAGTAACTTTACCATCATCACCTACTGTTATCGTAGTATTTCTTGGTAAATTTGGATTCGCGTCAAGAACCTTCTTACTTACAGCTGTTTTTTCATCTGAAGTTAAATTTTTAGGGTCCTTAACAATAATCTTTGGACTTGGAACAACAACATTTGTTTCAGAAGCAAGTGATTTTTTCACAACTTCTGTTCCTGGTATTGTGTCTATTGTTCCATCTGGATATTTTACTGTTACTGTACCATCATTTCCAACTTCTAATTTAGTTCCATCTGGAAGCTTTGGATCTAAATTTTTATTCGCATCTTCTATAGCCTTTTTAACTGCTTCTTTTTCTGTTTCTGTTAAGTTTGTAGGATCAGCTACTGGTACTTTTGTTGTTGGAGCAACAGGTGTTACTGTCGCTGCATCTGATTTTTTCACAACATCTGTTCCTGGAATTGTGTCCGTTGATCCGTCTGGATACTTCACTGTCACTGTTCCATCATCTCCAACAGATACTTCTGTTTTCTCTGGCAATGTCGGATTCTTTTTCTTTATTGCATCCTCTACAGCTTTCTTTTCTTCTGGTGTCAATGATTTTGGATTAGCCACTGGAACTTTGTTGTCTGGTGCCACTGGATTGTTTGTTGCAGCATCTGATTTTTTCACAACATCTTTTCCTGGTATTATATCAGCAGTTCCATCTGGATACTTAACTGTTACTGTTCCATCTTTATCTACATCAATAGTTGTTCCATCTGGAAGTTTTGGATCCAAATTTTTATTCGCATCTTCTATAGCTTTCTTAACTGCCTCTTTTTCTGTTTCTGTTAAATTTGTAGGATCAGCTACTGGTACTTTTGTCTTTGGAGCAACAGGTGTTACTGCCGCAGAATCTGATTTCTTCACAACATCTTTTCCTTGTATTGTATCTGTTGTCTTATCTGGATAAGTTACTGTTACTGTTCCGTCATTTGACACAGATATTTCTGTTTTCTCTGGCAATGTTGGATTCTTTTTCTTTATTGCTTCCTCTACAGATTTCTTTTCTTCTGGTGTTAATGAATTTGGATCTGCAACTGGAACTTTATTATCTGGTGCCACTGGATTATTTGTTGCAGCATCTGATTTCTTTACAACATCTTTTCCTTGTATTGTGTCTGTTGTTCCATCTGGATATTTTACTGTTACTGTTCCATCATTTCCAACTACTATTTCTGTTTTCTCTGGAAGTTTTGGTTCTAAGTTTTTATTCGCATCTTCAACTGCCTTCTTAACAGCTTCTTTTTCATCAGTTGTTAGGTTTGTTGGTTCTGTAACTGAAACCTTTGTTGATGGTGCTACTGGCTTATATTTTTCACTATCTGCCTGTACTACTAAATCAGAACCTTCTATTGTATCAACAGAATTATCTCTATATGTTACAGTAACTTTTCCGTCATCACCCACTGAAATAGTTATTCCGCCTGGTGAATCTGGATTCGCTTTAATTACTGCTTCTCTAACAGCAGCTTTTTCTTCTGTAGTCAAATCCTTAGGATTTTTTACAATAACTTTTTTGTCCGGTAAAATCAAGTTATACTCAGATGCAACTGATTTTTTTACGACATTTGATCCTTGAATTGTATCAGTTGTTCCATCCGGATATTTCACTGTTACTGTTCCATCTTTTCCTACTTCAAATGTTGTATTCTCAGGAAGCTTCGGATTTAAATCTTTATTTGCGTCTTGCATTGCCTTCTTAACAGCTTCTTTTTCAGTATCTGTTAAGTTTGCAGGATCAGCTACGGGAACCTTTGTAACTGGAGACTTTGGATCAAATTGTTCCGACATTCTTACTGTTGGAGGATCGTTAAACTGAATTTGCACAACATTATATACTGCCTGCCCCCAAGGATTTGTAGTTTTTACTTTGACATCATAAGTTCCTGATTTGTCAACAATGCTAGTTACACTTGTTTCATTGTTATAATTATTTTCATTTGATTTTTTGTAACCAACTATTGTTCTTACTCCATATGTATCACCAAAAGCATTTCTAAAATAGTTCTGGAATTGGTCGGTAATAGTAGAGAATTTACTACTCTTTATCTCCAAAGCCAATCTTGAATAAATTTCAGCATCAGAAACTGAATCTGTCTGTTCCTTGACAATCGGATTTGTATTGATTAGCGAATCAGTATACCCAATTATTTTGTATCTATATTGAATTGCTCCACCACGATTATCAACTACCTTTAAATATCGTGTGTATAATCCTCCTGGCTCATGACTAAATTTACCAGCTATTTTCAAGACACCAGTTGATGTTTTTGGATCCCCTGGATAAATCGCTGGTTCTTTTGTAAAAGTAAGATCTGATGCCCCTGTTTCAAAAAAACTTCCATTAAAGTTTGAAAATTCATTTATTGTGCCATCACTATCTTTCCCAGTTAAAATTAATGGATTTGCAATAGGATCGGCATTTTTAGAACCATCAGAAGATGTGCCTGTTGTAGGAAGACCCATCACAAAAAAGACGGGGTCAGTCGTTTCACCTTCTTTGTTATTAGGTGCAATATCTGTCTCTTCGGCATTGCTTGTAATAGTAGGAATTTTATTTCCCTCTCTAGTGCTTGACGAAGAATTTCCGTTTGTTGATTCCCCAGCCATTGTTATACTGCTCACGCCTGGTAATTGTAACACTAACGAAAATGCCATCAATAGTGCAAAAAAGCACTTAAATTTTGAATTACGCTTTTTGTAATTCACTTTTTCTGTTTTCATAACATAACTCCCTTTCTAAAATATTAAATTGTTAATTTTTGTGCGAGATAAAAAACCGAACAACAGCATTTTTTTTATTGTAATAAATAAATTTTTATAGAAAACTAAATAACAGTTTCAAATTAAATATTAAATTCAATATTTAATTAAATAATGATTAAATCTGATATATAAAAACCCTAAATTACACTGCTCAATCAATTATTTATGCATTTGCACAAAAATAATTTCAAGATACACTATATTTTAATAAAAAATAGTTCAATACACTTACTTTTTGCAAAATATTAGCGTTTATCTTAATGTTTATTATATCAAATTTTTAATGAAATTAAAATAATATTTTTTAAAAAACAAAAAATAAAATCACTATATTTAAGGTTATAGACTGTTTTTAAAGCAAAATTAAGCTACAACAATTTATTTAATAGTAAATAGTTGTAGCTCAATATAATAAACTCAAAAAGGAGTTTTAGTATTTTCTTTATTATAAAAAGTTAAAAATAGGGATATAAGTTAATTAAAATTAATATTTCACATATTAGCACTCAATTATGTTACTGCTCAATTACATTAGCATTCAATAAATGGGTTCAGCATTTTTGTACTTACTTGTACTTCAATTCCACCGATTTCTTCATCAATATATTTTTTCATGGCATCTGAAAATATATATTCTGTTCCATAATGTCCTAAATCAAGAACATTAACTCCCATCTCATAAGCATCAACAGCCTGATGATATTTCATATCACCTGTTATTAGTACATCTATATCATTATTTGCTATCATTTCAAAATACTCAGCACCAGCACCAGTGACAACAGCGATATTTTTTACAATGCCGTTAATATTTTTTCCGACAAATCTAATTGTATTTAATTTCAATTGTTCTTTTAAATCTATGATAAAATTTTCAATCGTTGTTGGTTTTTCTAATTTACCTATCCTTCCAAGACCAACCATTTCACCATTTTCATAATCGCCATAACTGGAAATTGGATCCAATATACCACAATTTTCTATTCCTATTATCTCAAGAAAATAATCATTCAATCCACCAAAAGCAATGTCATAATTTGTATGCATACAATACACTGCTATATTATTTTCTATCAGCTTTATAACTAGCTTTCCCTTAACATCTGTATCGACAATCTTATTAATTTTACTAAATAGGAATGGATGATGTGAAATTATTAGATCGACATTGCTTTTAATCGCTTCATCAACAGTCTCCTCTGTTATTTCAAGCGTCGTCAATATCCTACTTATATTTTTTTCTTCATATCCAATATTCAAGCCTGAATTATCCCAGTTATACTGCAAATTTTTCGGAAATTTCTTTTCAATAACTCTTATTAATTCATCCAATTTCATACACTTTCCTCCTCATCTATTTAATATCATATTTTAATAAATCCAATATTATTTTTCTAATAACAACCTGCTCCACTTTGCTTTTAACATTCTCGTTGTACGTTTCAAAAGTGGTATCATCTAAATCTTTTGCATTAATACCAATCATTTTTGACACTATTGATTCACACTCATATATTTTCTTTTCTAGAAATTCCTCTAATAGCTTATCTCTTTTTGCTATCATAAGTTTTGATACTTCAAAGGAAAGCTTACTAATCTCATTCTCTAAATTTTTCTTAATTGTATTTTCATCGATTGCATTTCTCTCAATTATATTTCTCTCAATTGTATTTTCTTCAATTGCATTTTCTTTAATTATATTTTCGTCAATTGCTTTTCTCTCAATTATATTTTCGTCAAATACATTATCATTGACTATCTTGTCGTTTTTATTTACCATCTTCAAAATATGATTTTTGACAATATGGTTAATTTTCTTTTTGATATTCTCGTAGTATGAACTTGTATATATAAATTTATCACCATTGTTTTTAAACAATGAATAAATGTATTGAGTATATTTTTTTTGTTCAAAATCTTCATCATCTTGGTTTTCCGTCAAAAGCTCCTTATCGTAAACAGCTTCGATAATTTCATATATTCTATGATCTTCTCTAACAAAGTGTTCATCTATTATTTTAAATCCATTTTTCGATAAGTATCTTCTCAATTCCTCTGGTGCTTGCATTGGCTGTAATATTAACTTGTCAAGGTTCTTTGATAGCTCTATTTTCTTTTCTATTATATCAGAAATCAGTATTCCTCCCATGCCGGCAATTATCACTTGATCAACCTCTCCGTCTCTCAGTGTTTCCATTCCTGATCCCAGTCTCAAGTCAACATAGTTTTGAACATTATTTTTGGTCACTTCCTTTTTTGCATTATTAAGAGGACCTCTATTGATATCTGATAGAATTGCAAAGCTTATTTTTTTATCCAATAATAGTGAAATCGGAATATATCCATGATCCGTTCCGATATCGGCTATTTTTTTCCCATCGCTTACCAATTCTGAAATGTATTTTAATCTTGGTGTTAATTTCATATATACTTCCTTTCAGGCTATTCTTCGCTCATTTAAAAAATGACTATTCTTCAAGTATCAATTTTAACAAAATAATATTTGAAAAATAGTCAATATTGTTTAATCTAAATAATCTCTAAGCTTTTTCGATCTACTTGGATGTCTCAATTTTCTTAGAGCCTTCGCTTCAATTTGTCTTATTCTTTCCCTAGTTACATCAAATTCTTTTCCAACTTCTTCCAATGTTCTAGCACGACCATCATCAAGTCCAAATCTAAGCTTCAATACTTTTTGTTCTCTTTCATTTAATGTATTTAGAACGTCTTCTATCTGTTCTTTTAAAAGAGAATACGCAGCAGCTTCAGCCGGTGCTGGTGCATCTTCATCTGGAATGAAATCTCCAAGATGACTATCTTCTTCTTCGCCAATCGGAGTTTCTAGTGAAACTGGATCTTGTGCAATCTTCATTATTTCTCTAACTTTTTCTACAGACATATTCATTTCTTTGGCAATTTCCTCTGGCTTTGGATCTCTTCCCAATTGCTGTAATAATTGTCTCGAAACTCTAATCAACTTATTTATTGTTTCTACCATATGTACAGGAATTCTTATCGTTCTCGCTTGGTCTGCAATCGCTCTCGTAATTGCCTGTCTTATCCACCAAGTAGCATATGTTGAAAACTTATATCCCTTTTTATAGTCAAATTTCTCAACTGCCTTAATAAGTCCTAAATTACCTTCCTGTATTAAATCAAGGAATAACATTCCTCTTCCAACATATCTTTTCGCTATACTCACGACCAACCTTAAGTTTGCTTCAACTAATTTGTCTTTGGCATACTGATCTCCATCAGCCATACGTCTTGCATATTCTACTTCTTCATTAGCTTTCAATAGCGGTATTTTACCTATTTCCTTCAGATACATTCTGACAGGATCATCGACACTTATCCCCTTTGGTACAGAAATATCAGCTGCATCAAAGCTCGATAGATCATCTTTCAAGATTTCATCCTCGTCAATCGATTTAATATCCAAATCATCTGGTTCAGTTAAATCAATGTCTGATTTTATTTCTTTATCATCAACAACTTCAATGCCCAAATTTCCCAGTGTTTCATACAGATTTTCAGTCATATCCTTATCTAATTCGTTATCTTGAAAAGCTTCCATGACATCCATTACGGTTACAGAGCCGTTCTTCTTTCCTTTTTCAAAAAGCTTTTTTTGAGCTTCTTTGTTGACTAATAATTTATTTTCCTTCGACATGGTCAACTCTCCTCCCTACAATGACTTTAATTTTTTATTTAACTCTAAGATTGATAATGTTATTTTCATAATTTCCAAATTTGCCTCATTAGTTTCTTTTGTATCTTTTTCCATTGTCTTTATTCTGTCTTCCAATATCTTCTGTCTTTTAGAAAGCTGGTCAATTTTTTTATTATACTTATACTTTAGAAAATTATTTATGACCTTTTCAATTTCAGAAATATTATCAAATAATTCAATATCAAGAGCTATTCCATCTAATTTCTTAAAGTAGTTAATATCGCTCTTTTCATCTATTAACTCCTCTATACGTATGATTCCCTTATTTGATGAATTTAAAACCAAAGAATACAACTTTTTGCTTATTTCACTTTCAAAATCATCAATTTCAATTTTTAAAGGTACAATTTCTCTCGCTTTGCTATTTTGCATCATCATTTTAATTATATATCTCTCAACATTTAATATGGCGTCATCTATTTTTCTTACAGAGCTTGTCGTCATTTTAGGTTGATTTAGCATATTATTCCTAGCACCATCAAGCAAGAGGTTATTGTTTTTATTGTTTTTTGAATTAGATTTAAATCTAGACTTGTTTTCCGACTTGTATTTATTATATCTCGACTCGCCAAATGCCTCAGTCATTATAATCTCTCTATTTGTACTTGTCATCTGTGCCAAAAGATTTACGTAGTAATCTAATTCAATAGGACTACGTATGTTTCTTATTACACTTACAACCTCTTTTAAGAAGTTCATTGCTTCTTTTCTATCATTTAGATTGAAAGCCTTCGATATCTTATCGATTTTAAATCTAGTTGACTCAACAGAATTGTCAATGGCAGACATCATTGAAGCAATTCCATTAGCTCTAATATATTCATCAGGATCCTTGCTATCTTGCAAGTTTAATACCTTTACCTTAATATTTTCAATTTCTAGGATATCAATTGCTCTCAGTGTCGCTACAACTCCAGCATCATCAGAATCATAAGATATTATCACTTCATCAGCGAACCTCTTTATGAGAATAGCCTGCTCTTTTGTCAACGATGTGCCCAATGTTGCAACTACATTCCTAATACCGAATTGATATAATGAAATCAAATCCATATAACCTTCAACTAATATCAATTGCTTCGAACTACCTATATTTTTTCTAGCCAAATTTAAACCAAATAGATTCAGTCGTTTATTAAAAATATCACTCTCCGGAGAATTTAAATATTTGGGAACAGAGTCGTCCAGCACTCTCCCACCAAATCCGATAATATTCGATTTATAATCAAATATTGGAAACATCACTCTGTTTCTATACTTGTCATAATATGAATTTTTATTTGAATTGTATACTATTAATCCACATTCGACCAGTTCTTCCAACGAAAATCCCTTTGAAATCATATAATTCATCAATGAGTTCCAAGAATTTTGTGCATATCCCAATCCGAAAACCTTGATCGTTTTTTCATCTAGCCCTCTTTTTTTAAGATATGTTATTCCTGAATTTTCATTTTTTTCCATTAAGCTGAAATAAAAGAATCTTGCTGCCTCAGTATTCATTTCTTGAAATTTCTTAATCTTATTCAATCTATTTTTTGTATTTTCATCAATATCCTGATCTATAATAACACCACATTTTTCTGCAAGAAATTTCACTGAATCGATAAAATCAAGATTTTCTATTTTCATAATAAAAGAAATAATATCTCCACCTTCTCCACAACCAAAGCATTTAAAAATCTGTTTGGTTGTATTCACATAAAAAGATGGAGTCTTTTCACCATGAAAAGGACAAAGCCCTTTATAATTGGTTCCAGAAGGCTTTAGATTAATGTAGCTTGAAATAATTTCTGCAATGTCACTTCTAGATTTTACTTCTTCCACAATATCTTTAAAATCTTCCATAAAAATCCCACCTTTTTACCTTATACTACTATATTCTACATTTATTATTAAATTCCTCTTTTTTTTAAAAAATCTTCATACAAATACCTGCAAATAAAATTATGCGTTATTACTTGCAGGCAACATCTCAAAGAAATCATTTTATTAAAATTCGGCAAAAATATCGTCAAAGCTCTTGTCAAAGATCGATGGTTTGTCGAATTTCCAAGTTCCGTTGTAAAGAGGCTCTCCATTCAAGTAAAAAACACCCAAGCCATGCTTTTGCCCTTGCTGAAATTCACCTTCATACCACTTGTTTTTTCCCCAGATATATCTACCCATTCCATGAATCAAGCCTTTTTTCCATTCACCGTCGTAAACTAATTCTCCCTTTGAATTAAAGCATGATCCAGTTCCGTCCATATTGCTATCCTTAAATTCCCCAATATAGATATATCCATCATCCCAGGTATATATTCCTAAACCGTCTTTTTTTCCATCAATCCAATTTCCCAAGTATTCGTCACCATTTGCGTACTTCATCTGACCTATACCATTACTCTTATTAGTATTGAAACCTCCTATATATTCGTTTCCATTTGAGAAAGTAAAGGTTCCCTTCCCCTCTCTCACACCATTTGAAAATTGACCGATATATTCAGTGTTTATTTTGGCATCTTCATCATCCTCACCTGGAGCAAAAATATATGAACCGATACCAGTCATTTTTCCATCGAGTAATCTTCCAATGTACATATCGCCGTTTGAAAATTTATATACTTGCACCATGTCATTATCAATGGCGTCTTTTTTCTTTTCTTCCTCTGTTTCTTCTAAAATGCTCAAGACATCAGCTAGATTTTCATTTTTTATAATTTCCTCTTTTTTTGATTCTATATACTCTTCATCTACTTTTTTCGTATCTTCTTTTTTTATTCCGTCTGTCTTGATACCCATCATCTGTTTTTCCAATATTTTCACTTCCTCATCAGGCGCAAAAATACCCTTTTTTAGAGCGTTTTTTTTCTTTGTTTTGAAAATTTTCAAACTCTTCTTTATTTCATCAATTTCGTTTATATAATTGTTATACAGTTCAACATAATTTTTTGATAAACTCAATATAATAACCTCCATTCGTTTGTATCGTTCAGACATCCCTAACATAACTATTATACAATATCTCTTGTATCATAGTAAAGTTATTTTATAATTTAGTATTGATATTACAATGTTTTTTTGTTTTTTTTTGCAATTATTATCGAAACTACTTATGATTTTTTGTGAAAAAACCACAAATTACTGGTCGTTGCTTTTTAATGAATCAAGCATTTCTATATCGTTAATATTCGTGTGCATGATCCTCATAACAATCAATGCAAAAATTATTGTAAGTATCATTGAGAATATTATATTCGTAATCGTTATTCCCTGTAAAAACATAGTATCGTTCGGAGTAAGATTTTGGATAATGTAATGATGCATTCCAGTTCCCAATACAATCCCTACAAATATACCCATTATAGTCAATAAAAATGTTTCTTTAAATATATACAAAGATACTTCTTTGGGATAAAACCCTAAAACCTTTATAGTAGCAAGTTCTACTCTTCTCTCGCTAATATTGATATTTGTAAGATTGTAAAGCACGGTATAAGCTAGCATCAATGAGCAAATTATCATAACGAAAACAATAAAATTAAGTCCATCTAATGCCGAATTTATCATACTAGCATTATCTTTGCTAGTCACCAAATATGTCGTGCCATTTGTCGCCATTATCTTTTTGGATATATTATCTATATTTTTATCAGTGGGATTTTTCAATTTAACTAAAAATGCGTTTTCTTTATATTTTTTCCCAAAAACTTTTTCATAATACTTTTCGCTCATAAAAATATTATGCCCAGTGTACCATTCTGTATTGGTATTTAGCTTTAAATCAATCGCTTTATCCTCTTCTGTATAAACAGTCAATTTTTTGTTTTCAACAGATGTATTCGCTATTTTGCATTCTAGTATCAAATTATTTAGCTTTTCTGTTATAACAACGTCTATATCAGATATTTTCATAGCTTTTTTTGTTTTTCTATCTCTCAAATTAATTAGCTTGTAAAAGTCATTTTTTTCCTTTGTCACGAATATATTTGCAGTGTCTTTGCTACCATCGTTTAGTTTTATGCTCACCTTTTCTGAAAATATAGGAACCACATAACTCACATTTTCATAGTGGAGTATTTTTTCCTTATATTTATCTGAGTTTTCATCGCTCATGTTGTTATTATATATTGATATAATATCATATTTAGATATCTGTTTGAACTGTATATCTGAAACACCTGAAATAGAATCTTTTATACCCATTCCAATTACAAGTAAGGCTGTACATCCGCTAACCCCCAAAACAGTCATCATCATTCTGACCTTATATCTAAAAATATTTCTAGCAGTCACCTTGCTATTAAAGCTCATTTTACTCCAAATAAATCTGATTCTTTCAAGCATAATTTTTGAGCCATGCTTTGGTACTTTCTTTCCAAACAAATCCACTGGCTTACTATTCAATTCTCTCATCGCCACAAATATAGAAACAAATGTAGTTCCAATAAGTGATAATAGCAATGCTTCAAAAATATACCTCCAATAAACTACAATAGTTACATCCTTGAATATATAATTATGTCCGTATGATATAAATATTATTTTAGGTAATATGAATGCTCCGAAAAGCATACCAAAAAACCATCCTGTTGCTCCACTGAATAATCCATAGTAAAAATATTTTTTTATGATATCAATATCACTGTAGCCCATTGCTTTCATCGTTCCCATAAAGAGTCTTTGTTCGTCGACCATTCTTATCATAGTAGATAGTGTTACAAGCAGAGCCACTGCAAAGAAAAATACAGGAAACGCGTTTGACAGTGTGTCGATTTTATAGGATCCATCCCAGTAGGTTGAATAATTCACAATATAATCATCTCTACTCATCACACTATAATTAACATTTGCTATGGCTTTCAACCTGTCGTTTAATTCTTTTCTACGCTCTTGGATATATTCCCATTTTGCCTCTATAACTTCTTTATTATTCTTAATAAATGTCTTTGTTTTAGTTATTTTTGCCCTGATGTCGTTCATCCTGCTTGAAAATGCTTCCACTTCGCTTGAATTGTTAAAATCTTTTGATAAAAACTCATTTTCCAGCTTTTTTAGCTGTTCCTGAAGCGAAACTAAATCTTTTTTCTTTGCATCCAAATTCGTTTTTTCTTCTAAAATAGTTTTTTCATTTTCAGCAAAGGTATCAAATGAATTTTTATTAAATTTTTCTAACCTTTCATCAGCATTTTTTGATAATTCCCTTTTCAGTTGTTTATTATTTACTTCCACAAAATTACGATATTCTTTGCTAAAATCATACTCATTTGATTTAGTTGTTTTATTGCCATCATAATTAGGTGTGTCATATTTAATTTTTGCCATACTGTAAAAGTTCATATCGAACTCTGAATCCCTAACATAGGAAACGAATTTCAGCTTGCCATTACCGGCCGTAGAATATCCCAAATTAAATGAGTCTATGTACTCCATTGAATTTACAAATCCAGTGATCGTATATTGCTTTCTCTTTAAGTATGTCTTATTGTCCAACCCATTTTCATCGAAAAAAATCTGCTCGCCTAATTTGTAGTCACTGCTTAACCTGCGATCCAAAAGTATTTGACCATCTTTTTCTGGAAATCTTCCCTCTACTAATTCGAGCTTTGAAATTTCATCTGGAATGTTCATTACTCTAATCGCATCGTTGGAATTTTTTATCATCATATCAGACGAATGAACTAATTCAAGTTTTTCTATATTAGAATTACGTTTAATCGTAGCTATATCAAATTGATCCAGACCGACATTTGACATGACAAAAGCGTCTGCAAGGTTTGATTTGTGGATGTTATCCAGTGCCGTTTTCCGAATATCTCCACCACTGGATTTCAATCCAACAAAAACTAATACTCCCAAGAAAATCAGTACAATTATTGAAATTAGCCTCTTTTTTGTATTTCTAAATTCTCTATATATATTAGTATTAACTGCCTTTTTCAAGTTTTTCACCCTTATTTCTACGACTTATCATTCCAATGAATATCAGTATTCCTACTCCGACAATAAATCCCAAAATACTGAAATTGCTCATACCTATCATATCATGCTTTCCTTGCAAGGTTGTTGGTCCAAGCATGATAGCATAAATAGATCCAGTAGTTAAACCTACAATAAAATATATCATCTTGCTTCTGTATTTTATAAATGCTCGTCTAATTATTCTAACTGATGATACCAAGCCGAAAAGAACTCCAAAAATAAACACCACTAGTCCGCCAAAAGTCGAGAAATCTCCACTTATTATACTGTTTAGACCTGAGATAATAGGAACATAGACTCCAAATATAAGCAGTAGAGTCGATCCTGAAATTCCAGGCAGAACCATTGCCGAAATTGCCATCACTCCTGTAAAAAACAGATATAAGTATTCAAATAAGCTCAGATTTGTCATGACCACAAGTCCATTGTTGGAAAATCGACCTCTCAACGCCGAAATACAAACAACCAGTAGAATACCAAATATTGAAAATAGCAAATACGAATTCTTTTTTTCTATTTTTGAAAACTCGCTCCTAATTATATAGAAAATTGATGCAACAGTCAGTCCAATAAAAAGCGAACTCATAAAATATATATTTTTCTCAAACATTTTTGTCAAAAATGAAACGGAACAAAGCATACCAAATGCCCACCCTATCATCAATTTAATCAAAAAAGAAATTGCTTTACTAAAATTCTTCTTATCCCTCGTTGTAAGTATATTGATTGATTCCAATAATTTTTCATAAAAGCCTAGTATAAATGCTATAGTTCCACCAGAAACACCTGGAACACTGTCAGCCAAAGCCATACAGAATCCGTTAAACATATTTATCAATATCAATATTTTCATCTTCCTTTCTATATAATAGCCATTTTTTTTAATAAAACTACTACTATTCTATTTTTTATACATTAATTTTTTCTTAAGCATTATTTCAAGGCTGGAATATTTTTAGTATTCCGAAAGTGACCTTGTTTTTCGAATTTCTATGATTAAAAGCACGAGTGCAATAATGCCAGAAATAATGTCACTTAATGCATTTGAAACATATACTCCATCTATTCCTAAAATATTTGGAAAAAAGCATAGCAATGGTAAAAGTATTCCACCATATCTGAGTACATATAGAATAGAAGTCGTCTTTACCCTTGATATAGACTGAAAATACGTTGTTGAAATCGAATGTAAGCCTATCATAGGAAGTCCCAAAAGGAATATCTTGATATTGTGGTTTGTCAATTTCACTAATTCCTTATCAGACGTAAACATACTCACCAGTAAATTTGGAAATAATTCGATAAAAGCCAGAAAAATTACAGAAAATATAGTTATTGTGATAGCTGCCACTTTAACCGCTTCAATACTTCTATCTATCTGCTTTGCCCCCAAATTATATCCGATTATCGGTTGAGCACCTTGACTAATACCATAGAAAATCATTGTAAATAGCATACTTATTGACGACACTATGGTAATTGATGCCATATTATAATCTCCGCCAAATCTTATGATAAACCTGTTTAATATTACCCCCAAAATAACTCCAGAAATGTTCATATAAAAGCTCGGTGCCCCATTGGATACTATCTTTTTAATGCTATCTTTGCTTATTTTTGATGTCCCAAGCTTTAGTTTTATTGGAACCGATTCATTCTTCACAAAGAAATTAATTACGTAGAGCGTAACGAGTGTTTGAGATATCACAGTTGCAAAAGCTGCTCCTTTGACACCCCATCCAAATACCAAAATAAAAATGGCATCTAGTATGATATTTGTAACCGAGCTTATAGTCACATATTTCATCGAATATTTTGAAAAACCAGTGCTTCTAACTGAATTATTTAAACAATACCCTGTCAAACCTGGAATGCCTCCCAGAAGAATTATCACTATATACTCTCTCGCCATTTTATCCACTGATTGTGATACCCCCAGCAATCTGAATATGGGATCTATAAAAAATATTCCCAGTACAGTTATAAATAGCTCTGCAACAATGATAAAAATCAATGAATTGTATAGTATGCTTTCGGCTGAATCAATATCCTTCTCTCCGTACTTAATGGATATCAATGTCGATCCACCAATACCGATCAAAAGAACGAATGCCATTTGAACATATTGAAATGGCATTGTTATTCCAACAGCAGTAAGTGCCAATGGTTCTATTCTTCCAACAAAAATTCTATCTACAACATTATATATCGCAGCAACAACCATACTCATTATAGCTGGTCCACTTTGCATAAATATAAGCTTCGTTATCTTTTCACTACCTAAATCAGTATTCAAATTTACCTCCATCAACAATAGACATATAAATATGAATTTGTTGTATTATTATCTTACTTAATTAATTTTCAAATCTCAGCTATTCATCCAACATAATACAAAGCAAATACAAAAACTCCATATTTAGTTTAAAAACCTATCATTTGACCTTTTTTTATTGTCATTTTTTATTGTGAAAGTAATTTCTGTACCTTCATTTTTCTTACTCTTTATCTGCATTACGCCGCCATGAAGCTTGATAATCTCCTCACTGATTGCCAACCCAAGACCACTTCCTGCCTTGTGGAAATTTTCCTGGAAAAACTTCTGAGATACCTTGTTGATGTTTTGCTCTTCTATACCTTCTCCAGTGTCACGAACTACAATCTTTGTCATATCAAAATCCTGATCCACAGATACAACAATTATACCTTCGCTTGGAGTAAATTTAATTGAATTTTGTATCAGATTAATCAACACCTGTCTCAATCTATTTTTATCGGCATAAATCATATTCATATTTTGGTTGACAAATTCAAAGCTCAATCTTAAATTTTTGTCTACTGCCATTGCTCTAAGCTGGTTAATCACGCTAACGACCAAATTTTCGATATTTACTTCTTCAATTTGCAACTTAATTCTATCGGATGACAGTCTTGAAAAATCCAACAGCTCTTCAACCAACTTTATCAATCTGTGAGTTTCATCCTGAATAATATTTAAACCCATGCTCAATTCTTCCTTGTTGATATTATCAAGTTTTAATGTTTCACTACTCCATCCATTAATAGATGTCAATGGCGTTCTAAGCTCATGAGAAATAGATGAAATAAACTCATCCTTAAGCTTGTCACTCTTTTGGATTTCACTTGCCATATTTTCAAATGTCCTTGCAAGGTCACCGATTTCGTCATCAGAAATTCTATCTTTATTCATTTTTATATTGTAATTACCCTTTGCTAGCATATTTGAAAATATTTTTAGCTCAGTTAGGGGTTCTATGATACTCTCTGCAAATTTAAGACTCAATCCAATACTAAATAAAAGCACCAAAATTCCTATGAAAACCAGATAGACAATTATTTTTATTATTTCTAAATCAACGTATTTCAAGGATATACTGTATCTGATTGCACCTTCAACCAACCCACTTACCTTGATTGGAACGGACACACTCATCACCTTTTCACCAGTAATATTTTCTCTATATGTGTACGGTGCAACTGGATCAATATTTTGCATGGCTTTTCTTACATCAATATAGTTTGCAAATTTGTCTGTCTTAAACCCGTATTGATCAACTATTACTCTACCATTTTTGTCGACTATATTGACTGCGATTTTGCTGTCAGAGCTATATAGCCTACTATCAACTGTTTTCGTAGCCTTGTCAATAAAACTTGAATTGTCGACATTTAAAGATGTATTTATCGAATTTGCATTCGAAACCTGTGTCATCAATACTTGGCTGACAGAGTTATAGTAGTATCTACTTGCAAAAAAGGTAATTATTAATTCAAATGACAAAACAACCATTATAATTATTATTATGAAGTTTTTTAATACTTTTTTTCGTAAACCTCCAAAATGTATTGCCATTATTCCCCTCTCCTAAATGAATATCCATACCCCCAAATCGTTTGAATATATTTTGGTTTTGATGGATCGTCTTCTATTTTATTTCTAATTCTTCTTATATTGACATCAACAATCTTGTAATCATAAAGCACTACAGATCCCCATACTTCTTCTAGTATCTGATCTCTGCTCAAGCTTTGACTATCGTTTACCATCAAATATTTTACAATAGAAAATTCTGTAGGCGTTAAATCAACTTCTATGCCATTTTTAAACAGTTTTCTCTTGTTTTGATCTAGTAAAAAAGGAGGTGTATCTATCATATTGTTCTTCTTTGAGTCGTTGTTTTTTTGAACTCTTCTGATAAGTGCTGCAACTCTGACCAATAGTTCTTTAATACTAAACGGCTTAATAATATAGTCATCTGCACCAGAAACAAACCCCTCGATTTTGTCCTCCTCTTGAGATTTCGCAGTCAACATAATAACCCCTATGTTGTCATAGTTTTCTCTTATGTATTTACAAACATCTATACCACTCATATCTGGCAACATTATATCCAAAAGAGCCACAGAGATGTTTTTCTCAGAATTTAATTTTTCTATAGCTTCAGATCCAGTTCCAGCCTCAATAACTTCGTAACCTTCTCTTTTCAAATTGATACTGACGAAACTTCTAATACCAATTTCGTCTTCCAATACTAAAATCTTTTCCATGTTTCCTCCTGTTTTAAACTCAATTAGCTATTTATTAATCTGGTAAAAGCTCTTTTTTATATTTTCAATACTAATACCGTATTTCTTTAAATTACTTTCGTTTACATTGGATATATAGTATATATAATTATCTAACTCATAAAGCACATTGCTTTCTCCGTAAATTTTATTTTTATCATATCCCTCTTGTTCTTTAAGGTCTATGTCGATATTAAACAATTTTTGGTTATTATCAGATTCGTCTTTTACATAAAATTGGAATGTGCTTTTGTTTTCCTCATAGTTTTGTCTAATAAAGAATTTATTTTGGAATTTATCTGGAATTACAATTTTAAAATTGTAATCATAGCAGTAAAAAATCTGATCAGCTAAATTTATACTTGATTCGCTTCCAATTTTGCCATTCCATTTGTACCATGATATTACCCTTGCCTCATTGGTAGTATTATTGCTGTACTTAAATTCCATCTTTGGTATTTCAAAAATCCCATCATTATCAATATCTGCAACTCTCAATGCAATTGGATTTTTTATTTTTTCGTCATTTTCATCTATTCCCTTTTCGAACTTTCCATCTCTATAGACAATTATTTGGTTTACAGATGATCCAGCGATATTTTGATATACGATAACACTCCCCTTTGCGTCCTTTGAAACAAATCCATCTAAAATATTCACCTTTTCCATATTGTCAATGTTTTGGCTCTCAGATCCCTTCAGAAAGTATATCTTACCACTTGAATATTTCATCTCAGAAATTTTAACAGTGTAGCTCGATAAATCTTGCACTAAAGCAAGACATTCTTTTTTTCCGTCGTTATTATAGTCGAAATAATTTAATCTTATTGATTCCTTTGACGACGAGTATTCTGCTATTTTTTTGATAATATTGTCGTTATATTGGAAAATATATATACTCTCAAACCCTTTATTTACAACTTGCACTATGATTTCATTTTTATTATCACCATTTATATCGACGAAATTTGCATACTTTATGTTATCACCTGACAGCCTTACAATTTGCTCAGTATCATCCTTTATTGTGCCGTCTTCAATCTGAAATATGTACATATAAATACTGCTGATATTGTGATTGTCATTTTCTTTTTTCTTGAATACAACCAGCTCTTTATTTTCTCTATTATCAAGGTTGACAGTATTTATTTTTCCTATATCATTGACATTCTTAGGTAGGATAAAACTTGTATCGGCTGGAGTTAATTTTTTTACATCAAGATACAAATTTCTACTACTTTCATCATAAATAGGCATTTCCAATAGTTTTTCTGGTGATCTAAGTGATTCAAACTTACATCCAGAAATACTAAAAGAGATCAAAATCAGAATTGCCATAAATGAAAATATCTTTGTTTTTTTCAAAACTCTACCTCCTATTCGCTTTTCTTTGGTGGTTTTGGTCCTGGATACTGATAATAATATGTTTTAAGCATACCATTATACAGCTTTCTCTTTCTGGAAGAATCCATACCAAATTCGTATTCAAAATTCTCGAAAGAAGTTATTACATAGTATGACCAATTTTTCAAGCCCCTAAAGGTGTAGCCCATAGTTTTGTATAACATCTTTACAGACTCTTCATCTTCCAACCTTTCTCCATATGGTGGATTCGTTATTATAAATCCATATTCCTCGTCGCTCTTAAAATCAGTGACATCTGCAACATCAAACTTTATATAGCTTTCAACACCAGCCAATTCTGCATTTGCTTTTGCGATCTTTATACTTTCTGGATCTATATCATAGCCATGAATTACAAAGTCTTCGTTATCGTTCATTTGATCAAAAGCGTCTCTTCTAACATCCCACCATATCTTTTTATCAATTGTTCTCCATTTTTCAGAAATAAATTCCCTATTCAATCCAGGTGCCATATTTATTCCAATCATAGCTGCCTCAATCAGAATAGTCCCTGATCCACATAAAGGATCGACAAGCGTTCTACCAGGCTTCCAAAGAGTTAAGTAGACCAAACCAGCAGCCAGAGTCTCTCTTATTGGAGCCTTGTTCGCAACTTCTCTATATCCTCTTTTATGCAAAGCCATTCCACTGGTGTCAATCGATAAAACGACCTTATCTTTATGTATAAATACGAATATTGGATATTTTTCCTTGTCCTCTTTTAAAATTCCTGTTTCCAGATACTTTTCCTTCAAGGAATCAACTACTGCTTTCTTTACTATCGACTGAATATCCGTAGTAGAAAATAACTTTGATTTAATAGACGATGCCTTTGAAACTGGAAACTGTGAGCCGTAAGGAATAAACCTTGACCAGTCTATTCTTCTCGTTTTATCGTAAAGTTCTTCAAAACTTTTGGCTGTAAACTCCGCTACCTTTAGATTAACTCTTTCGGCGCATCTCAACCAAATATTTGCCTTGGCAATTCCATATTCATCTGTCTTATATGTTATTCTTCCATCTTCAGTTTTTTCTATTTCAAATCCAAGAGATTTGATTTCATTAGCTAACATTTTTTCCATCCCAAAAAAACATGGCGATATTAGCGTATATTTTTTGTTCACTAGCGTTCCTCCATTTTATATAACTACTTTGTAGCTATTTCAATTATTTTTGATTTCAATTCGTTTTCTAAATTTCTAATTTCTTTTTCTGCTTCAGCTCTCTTAGTTCTTCCGTCTTCTTGAATTTTCATAACTTCATCAAGACTTGAAATTAATGCTTCATTTGTCTTTTTCAAAGTTTCTATATCAACAATTCCTCTTTCTGATTCTTTTGCTGCCTCTATAGTAGCCATTTTTAATGTTTCTGCATTTTTATTCAAAAGTGCATTAGTCGTATCAGAAATTTGCTTTTGAATTTTCACAGCCTCTTGTGCATTCGCAACTCCTAGAGATAGCACCATTTGATTTTTCCACAAAGGTATTGTATTTACAATTGTGGATTGGATTTTTTCAACCATTTCCATATTTACGTTTTGTACCATTCTAATCTGTGGTGCAGTCTGTAAAGAAATTGCTCTCGACAAGTCCAAATCATGAAGCTTTTTTTCAAACCTAACAACTTGAGAATTTAATTCATCTAACTTCTGAATATCTTCATCTCTTCTGTTTGCTGTCACTATCGCATTCAACTCTGGAAGAGTTTTTGTATTTACTTCCTCCAATTTTTTCTTTCCAGCAACTATATACATGGAAACTTCCTTAAAATAGTTCTTGTTCAGATCGTACATCTGATCAAGCATCGCAACATCTTTCATCAAAGTTATCTGTTGCTTTTCAAGAGTTTTTACGATTTCATCGACATTTGTTTCAGCCTCTGTGTATCTCGCCTGAATCATATCCTTTTTCTTTGCTGCTTTTTTGAAAAAAGAAAAGATACCAGAATCCTTTTTGTCTGAATCCAAATCAAAATTTTTCAGCTCTACAACTAAATTAGAAATCATATCTCCAACTTCGCCCAAGTCTTTTGTTCTTATGACACTCAAGGTCTGATCGGAAAAATCCGACATCTTTTTTTGTACACCTGCACCATATTCAAGAACCAATTGTGAATTTGAAATATCGATTTTTTCAGAAAAATCCTGTACCATCTGTTTCTCTTCCTCTGTAAAATTCGACATATCAAACTGGTCAAAATCAGCCAAGCTTTTTATATTTAACTCACTGCTATTTTCATTTTTTATTTCTTGTTCAACCAAACCATCAAAAGTCAATTTTATTTCTTCACTCATATTCTCATTTAGGAGCGTTGCTCCTTCCTCCATTCTAAAATAGTATTATTTTTTTAAGCCGTCTTGTGACAGCATAGTATTCAATACTGAAATATCAGCGTTGATATCCATTTTTTTAACTGAAAGTAGCTGATCAAGCAGTCTGTCAAATGCTTCTGAAATTGTGACTAGAGTGCTTGAAATTTGCTCTTTAGTTGTATTAGAAGAAACAATTCTTTCTGAATTATTCTCCATTTCAGAAAAAGTTTTAACAAGCTTGACAGTAGTTGGTAAATAGTATGTTGAATATCTATTTAACAACCCTAGCTGCTCAGGATACTTCTTCACTACCTCAACTATTTGCTTTGAAGAGTTAAGGATTTTGTCTATTTCATTTACGACATCACTGTCCACAATAGTCTTGCCAAGGTATTCTAGCTCGTCATTTTTTTCATTTGTTTCATTTATAAAGATTTTAAGCTCGTCATTTTTTTCAATTTCAAGCTTTTCTTTTTCAACCTTCTGTCTATTTTTATATGCCTCGTAATAATATTGATAGCACTGATTATTCACAATAAACAAGGAATCATTTTCTACCAAATGACCTTGATTGAAATAATTATTTTTTATCATTGTCTTTAAATCTTTGATGACCTTGTTTTTATCAATGTTCAAGGTTTTAGAAATCCTGTCGATATCATCAAACTCTCTATTGCTAAAATAGGAAATATACTTCCTAAATCGTGTAATAGTTCTTGCTCTAATGCTAGAAAATACTCCAAATCCAAAAGATACTATTCCAATTGAAAAAAGCAATGCAGCCAACCCAGAAATTCCTAATAATGCAAAAATACCTCCAGAAATCAAAATGGTGCTGGCAACTGTATAAAATCCTATTTGAGCAATGACCATAGGAATATATCCTTGAGGCTTATTGGAATATCTTTCAATATCAAACCCCTGCTCGATCCTTTCTCCAATATGCTTATTGGTATCTCTATTATTAATATAGTCGGAAAAACTAGATGTTATCATACTGGCAACATTAAATACATTGGATCTTTTCACTTCTCTATATGCCAAATCGACACCTGACTTCACCAATTCATTAATTTCACCAAAATCAATATTTGAAAAAATTTCATCAACCGATTTTTGTCTCATCTGTTTATAGTACTCTTTCTTATAATTGTTGTCATTATTTCCTTTAAAATCATCATATTTTTTGTAATAATTATCGCTATATTGGTTATCATTCTGTTTATTATTTTTATAAAATTTATCGTTCATAAGCAACACTCCTCTATGCTAATTATAACATAAAAATAAGAGGTATTGACTTAAAATCATATTTTTATCATTGTAAAAATCAGATAATTTTAATAATCTATCCAAATATTTTACCATAAATATGATTTTTGAAAATACCTCTAAAAAAATATCCATATAATCGATTTTATTTAAAAATTATATTTCAACTTCGTTTTCATTAACTAAAAGCCCTTCCTTGATATATATTATTTTATCTGCCATTTCTTTTGAAAATGCAACATCATGTGAAATTATTAATATTGCCATGCCTCTTTCTTTAAATCGAGTTATTATCTCTTGGACTTTCTGTATATTTTCTTTATCCAATGCAGAGGTCGGCTCGTCGAAGCAAAGTATTTTTGGCATCAAAGCACAGCTTCTGGCAATAGCAACTCTTTGCTGTTGACCACCAGACAATTCAAATGGATAGCTGTCCTTTTTATCGCTCAAATCTACCATTTCCAGTAGATCGATAGCTATTTTTTCCGCCTCCTGTCTTGATTTTCCAAGAACCCTCATAGGAGCTTCAATAATATTTTCCAATACCGAAAAATGAGGAAATAAATTGAAATTCTGAAACACCATCCCTATTTGTCCTCTTATTTTCTTTCTATCATTTGAGTCTTTTATTTTTATGCTGTCTACAATTATTTCTCCACTATCAAATGTTTCTAACCCATTAATACATCTTATCAAGGTCGTTTTTCCAGCACCAGATTTGCCTAGCACAACACCGATTTCACCTGACTCTATTTCAAAAGAAATTCCCTTTAAAACCTCGACATTATTAAAACTTTTCTTTAAATCAACTACCTTTAACATCAATACACCTCACTACTAGATTTTTCAATCTATCCAATAAATATATTTACCTGCAACGCAACAGTTAACCTGCAATAAAACAGTTTACCTGCAATACAACAGTTTACCTGTAATATGAGAATTTTTTCTCGACGATTGCCAACACTTGTGTCAACACTCCAGTCATCACCAAATAAATAGCACCTGCTACCACAAATGGCATCAATGAAGCCTCTCTATTACTAGCTGCAGTCGCTACTCTTAACAAGTCGTTAACAGCCAATATATAAACCAATGAAGTGTCTTTTACAAGAGTTATCAGTTCATTTCCGACAGGTGGAATAACAATTTTTAAAACCTGTGGGAAAATTATTCTCTTGTACATTGTAACCTTATCCAATCCAAGAACCATAGCTGCTTCAAATTGACCTCTATCGATCGATTGAAGACCCGCTCTAAATATCTCGGCATAATACGCTGCATAATTGATAGAAAATGCAAAAATTGCAACAGTCATTTTATCAAACACTAGATTGGGATTTATGGCTGGAAGTCCATAGTAAAAAAATACAAGTTGCAATAATAATGGACTCCCCCTCATTATCCATATGTATGCGCCTGTTACAGCACTCCCTATTTTGTTTTTTGATACCCTTACCATTGCTACTGCAATACCAAGTGGAATCGAAAATATTGTTGTCAGGAAAAATAATTCCAAAACAATCTTTACACCTTCTAACATTACACAACCTCCAAATTATTATTTAAACCATTTTGATCTTATCTTGTCAAAAGTTCCATCAGCTTTCATTTCATCTAAAGCTTTATCAACCTTTTCTCTAAGCTCGTTGTCATCTTTTCTGAAGCCGACACCATATTGTTCACTTCCAAGATCGCCTTCTAATACTGTATACTTATCTTCGCCCCTCTGCTTGATATAATATTTTAACAACACCTCGTCACCAACTATGGCTTTAACTCTACCTACCTCTAAATCTCTTAGAGCCTTGTCATATGTATCATAAGTTGAAGCCTGTTTATCCTTAATCATATTCTGAAATTCTTTGTTTGATTCTATAGCATCCAATCCAGTAGATCCTGCCTGAGTACCAACTGGCTGGTCCTTCAAATCAGATATTTTTTTGAATGGCTCAGTAGACATAGTTACTACGATTTGTCTATTATCGAAATATGGCTTTGAATATGCAACCTTTTCTTTTCTTTCTTCTGTTATACTATACCCATTCCACAAACAGTCGACATTTTTATTATTTAAAGTTTGTTCCTTCATTGACCACTCGATATTTTCAAATTTTGGAGTATATCCAGCTCTTTTAAAAGCCTCTTTTGCCAAATCAATATCAAATCCTACCAATTCATTATTTTCGTCCAAAAATCCCATAGGAACGAATGTGTTATCTAATCCAACAATTACTGTATTATCAGTTTTTTCAGTAGTTTTTGCTTCTTCCTTCTTTGAACAAGCTCCTAAACTTGAAATTAATACTAAACCTAAAGCTACTAATGATAGTTTTTTTATAATGCCTTTTTTCATCTTCTATTCCTCCAATTTGATAAAATAATAAAAAAACTCCCATCCTCTGACTTATGTCAGAGGACGAGAGTAAAAATTCTACTTCGTGTTCCCACCTCTATTTGTCATCACCTCACAGTGATAACCTCATTAGGTACTAACATACCTTAACACTGTAACGGGCGTCCCCGTGATAGCCTACTACTAATTCGGTACCAAACTCAAAGATGTGTTCATCATGATTCATATTGTGCTTCTCACCACCCAGCAACTCTCTGATTAACTCCACATGACTACTATTTCTTATCAATGTTTTTATATTGTTTATTGTTTGAATCTATATTAATACAATTCAAACATAATGTCAATACTTTTTTTATTTTTTATTATTACTTCTCTTTTTAAATTGTTGTAACTTATATTTATAGTTATTATGAGTTCAATTCATTTAGAAAAGTATATTCTTGTTTTTCATCCCTAATATGCTTCAGAAAATTTATACTTTTTTATTTTTTCGACCATGGAACTGTCTCAACATCTCCAAATCTCAAGTCCTTAAATCTGTTGGTATATTCGCCTCTGTAATTTATTATATACAAAATCACAAGCTCAATATAGCTAATTCCACACAAAACAATGTTCCACATCTCTTCAAAATCTAAGTGTATATTATGATTTTTTTTACTTGGATGAACCACAATATTTCTATACTGAGTAATAAGGTCGACAGAGTCCATTTTTATCTTGCTGTTGTAATTTCTACCACTTACTGCGAAGGGTATATCGTGATCTATCGAGCAGAATTTCAACAATTCTCTAATGTTTTGATTTGCTGCCCTGTTATCGTATTCTTCTCTTGAAAACACTCGCTCTAACTCTACAAGCACCACGTATGACAACATCTCCAGTGCAGTTTGAATGGATATTATATTGTTGCCCATATTAATTCCATTTAAGGATTCGACATACCAATCCAAAATACTAGAAAAAGCATCAAAATAATAGGTTTCTTCAAGCTTTTTTGTCATAAGCGACAAATATTTTTCAAAATTATAGTAATTGGAAATAGTTGAAGTCCAATTAAACACAAATTGATAATTATTTGAGTACATCTTATGCCATGACCTGTATACTTCCTTTGAATTGCTATACCCAAAGCAATTTGGAATGGCAATAAATCTACCACATGAAAAGCTGAGGGCAATTGATAACTGTGTAATCAGCTTGTAAATATTTCTAGTGTTAAACATCGTACCATCATATTTCTCTATTTTCCCAGTATGAGTTATCACACTTCCATTACGGCTTACCAATCTATTGTGAAAATCTTTATTGTAATTATAGCTTTTATCAATGGTTATTTTGTAATCATTAACTTTAAATTCAAGCCTCCCTGCATAGACCAAATCATCATAATTTACTAATTTTCCTGGAATTTTGTCCATATTCAATATATCAAATTGAATGTATTGCACACTGTTATCCTTTGATTTTATAACATTATCATTTACATATCCGATAATCTCGCCATTATTAATACTTTCTATTTCGATACTCATCAGCTTATAACCTGAAATCTCAAGGGTTGCTTCCTTTGAAAAATTTATTAAATCAATTTCTGACAAATCTTCAAATTTGTATATTTTTGCTGAAAAATTAATTGAAACAGGCTCTGAAAGCTTATAATACAAGACTCCATCACACTTCAATTGAATATCCGAATATATATGAAATTTTCCGGAATATATAACGAGATCCTCGCCTATTTCATTCATACAATATCTTGATTTTACTGCCTCTCCTATAATGAACACTCTCCTTCAAAAAAACATAAACCAATCAGAGCTTTGATTGGTTTATGCAAAATACTAATCGAAAAACAAATTTTCTCTGCATTCCTAATTAATATACTATATCAGTCTGTTTAAATCAATAGGTTTAAAAGAATCTTCATACATTTTTTTGTCCGTTCCATTAATCTCTGAAAATGCAGTTGAAAGCATAAGCTTAATCCTGTTCAGCTGATTGACTGATGTCGCAGAAGCGTCGTAATCAATAGGAATAATATTCGCCTTAGGATATTCTCTTTTAATATTTTTTATTACACCCTTTCCAATAATATGATTTGGAAGACAACCAAATGGTTGCATACAAACGATATTATTTGTTCCCGTTTCTAACAGTTCTAACATTTCGCCAGGCAACAGCCAGCCCTCACCAGTTTGATTCCCAAGCGAAACAAATCTCTTCGTATGCTCAGCTATATCCTTAATTTTCATAGGTGGCTCAAACCTCTTGCTCTTTTTCAATGCATAATAATATGTTGACAAATATAATTCAATCAACTTTACTATTGATTTGCCTATTATTTTCTTTTTGAAGGTAGCCTCAAGCTTCTCGCTCTGATAAATACTGTTATAAGCTGCACAAGTGAAGAAATTGATTAGTTCAGGAACAACAGCTTCCGCACCTTCTCTCTCTATTATCGAAATAAGATCATTATTTGCTATCGGACTAAATTTAACCAGTATTTCTCCTACAAGTCCGACTCTTGGCTTTATCTCATCAGTTATCTCCAAGCTATCAAAATCTCTTACGATACCTCTAATATTAGCTTTGTACATTTTAATATTACCAGTTTCAAGTGATTTCTTACATTTTTCAACCCAGTATTCGTACAGCTTATTAGCACTTCCAGGAATCCTTTCATATGGACGTATCCTAAGCAGAACCTTCATCAAAAGATCGCCATAGACTGCACCCATCATTATTTTATTAAAAATACCCAGAGTCATTTGTGATTTTACACCATTATCCTCGACACCATTTGCACTAATAGATACCACTGGGACATTAGCAAATCCTGCAGATTTTAATGCTTTTCTCAAAAATCCAATATAATTTGTCGCTCTACATCCACCACCGGTTTGAGTCATAAGGACCGTCGTATTGTTTGTATCGTACATTCCAGATTTTAGTGCGTTAATGATTTGTCCAATCACTATAATCGCAGGATAACAGGCATCATTATTCACGTATCTCAACCCCTCTTCTATTATTTCAGAGGAATTATTGCTCAAAACGACAACATTTAGCCCTGCACTCTGGAGTGCTTTTTCAATAAATTGGAATTGTATTGGTGCCATTTGAGGTGCAAGCAAGGTATGATTTGTATTTAATTTCGTATTCTTCTCATACTCTACCTTTTGCACTTCTGCCTCAGATGGTTTGATTCCATTTTTATCTCTTTCACTTATCGCAGCTTTAAGCGATCTTAATCTTATTTTTGCTGAACCAAGGTTATTACCTTCATCTATTTTCAGCACTGTATGAATTTTAGTTCTCTCATTTAGTATTTCTTCTACCTGTTCAGTGGTAACTGCATCAAGTCCACAACCAAATGAATTTAATTGCACCATTTCAAGATTATCATGCTCGCAACAAAATGTCGCAGCCTTATATAGTCTTGAATGATATACCCATTGATCTACCACTCTTAGAGGTCTTTTCATATCTGCAAGATGGCAAATTGAATCCTCTGTCAGCACAGCCATACCTAGTGAATTAATCAGCTCAGGTATTCCATGATTTATTTCTGGATCTAGATGATAAGGTCTACCTGACAACACTATTCCCTTTTTATTTTCATCACTTAATTTTTTAACTATTGCTTCTCCCTGTATTCTTATGTCCTGTTTGAATTTATCGTATTCTAATGTGGCCTTATCAACTGCGTTTTCAACTTCTGACAGTTTCAAATCGGGATAATAGTACTTCATAGCAGAATGAACTCTCTTCTTCAGCTTTTCCTTGTTGTTCATAGACACAAAGAAATTAATATATGTCAAATCTGAGTTTTGCAAATTATCCATATTACTCTTGATAACTTCTGGATATGAAGTTACTACTGGACAATTGTAATGATTATCAGAATTTGGATCTTCTCTAAATTCATGAGTTACGGAAGGATAAAATATTGTTTTTATTCCCTTTTCAATCAATAGCTCAATATGTCCATGCACCAATTTAGCTGGATAACAAACTGTATCAGAAGCTATAGAGCTTATCCCCTTTTCAAAAACCTCTTTGGATGATTTCCCCGACAGTACTACGGAAAAACCAAGCTCTGATAACATAGTATGCCAAAAAGGAAGATTTTCAAACATATTTAGCACCATTGGTACACCGATTACACCTCTTTTGGCTAAGTTTTTACCAATAGGCTTGTATGCCATCAGCTTATCATACTTATATTTATAAAGATTTATGTTTTCTTTATCTCTATCAATCCTCGTATTTGTGTATATGGCTTCACCCACTTCGCATCTATTTCCAGAAACAAATATCTCTGTTTCAGAGAATTTATTGATAGTTAAAAGACATTTGTTTGAGCAACCTTTACACCTAGTAATACTTGTTTTTATTTCTATATCATTCAACTGATTTTCTGATAGAACATTTGACACTACCCCATTATATTTTTCTCTTGAAATCAGTGCACAGCCAAATGCTCCCATCAATCCTGCTATTTCAGGTCTTATCACTTCTTTTCCGGCTAGTCTTTCAAATGCTCTCAATACCAAATCATTATAAAAAGTTCCACCTTGAACTACGACGTTTTCGCCCAAGGATGATATATCCCTCAATTTAATAACCTTGAAAAGTGCATTTTTTACAACAGAATACGCCAATCCTGCTGAAATATCAGAAACCGTAGCGCCCTCCTTCTGAGCCTGTTTGACTCTTGAATTCATAAAAACAGTACACCTAGAGCCTAAATCTACTGGTTTCTGTGAATATATACCGCACTGTGCAAAGTCGACAATATTCATTTCAAGAGAATGAGCAAATGACTCCAGAAAAGACCCACAGCCAGAGGAACACGCCTCATTTAGTATTATCTGATCGATTACACCATTTTTGATTTTTAGACACTTCATATCTTGTCCGCCAATATCCAAAATAAAGTCAACATCAGGATTAAAGTATTGAGCAGCTCTATAATGAGCAATGGTTTCGATTTCACCGTCATCAAGTCTTAGTGCTTTTTTGATAAGTTCCTCGCCATATCCAGTTACTGTCACTCTAGATATTCTGGCATCTTTTGGTATTACTGAATATATTTTTTTCAATATTCCAATACTCGTATTTAGAGGGTTTCCTTCGTTGCTACCATAATGACTAAACAATATTTCGCCATTATCCCCTATTAACACTGCTTTGGTTGTCGTAGATCCAGCATCCAATCCCAAGAAATAATTTCCTCTGTAATTTTTAATATCGACTCTAGCGACTTTCGCCTCACTATGCCTTTCTTTGAATGCTGTGTACTCTGCTTCGTTGACAAAAAGCGGGGTGATTTCTTCGTCTTCTCCATCTTCAAGTGACTCAACTGAGTTTATTCTGTCCAATAATTCACCTACCAAAAGTGGTTCTTCATTTTCTGCAAGTATTGAAGCCCCTAAGGCAACATATAACTGTGCATTTTCTGGGAAAATGACATCTCCATCAGATAATTTTAATACATTGCAAAATTGTCTTCTAAGCTCAGACAAAAAGTACAATGGACCTCCAAGAAAAGCCACCTTGCCCTCAATTTTTCTACCACACGACAAAACGCTGACCGTCTGTACAACAACAGCGTTAAAAATACTCATTGCAATATCAGATTTTTTTGCCCCATCGTTTATCAATGGTTGAATATCTGTCTTTGCAAAAACTCCGCATCTTGATGCAATAGGATAAATCACTTCAAAATCCTTTGCAAGCTCATTTAATCCTGCCGCATCGGTCTTTAACAAAACTGCCATCTGATCTATAAATGCACCTGTACCACCAGCACAAATTCCATTCATTCTCTGGTCAATGCCACCTGACAGGAAAGTTACTTTTGCATCTTCTCCGCCAAGCTCGACAACAACATCCGTTTCTGGATGCATAAACTTTATGGCTTTTGTGCTAGAAATAACTTCCTGCTCAAATTTTATATTTATCTTTTTTGACAATCCAATCCCACCAGAACCTGTGATAACAGTTTTGATGCTAGAATTACCAATTTTTTTATATATTTCTTTTAATTGTTTTACAACAGTAGATTTTACATCGGAGAAGTGTCTTTTGTATTCTTTATAAAGGATTTCTTCTCCGTTTCTAAGAACAGTTTTAACCGTAGTTGAACCAATATCAATTCCCAAGTTATACGCTCTGCTCATCATATCACCTCCATGTATCTGACAATACATCTTTACTATTTAACAAATTTTTTAAAATTATAATATTTATTGATTTTTCTAACCTATTAAATATAATAGCAATATTATACCAGCTTTTAGAAAAATATCAATTTATTATCCGAAAAATGCTAATGTGCATAATCCCCTTATTATAATTATACTCTTTTTTTATCTGATGTTGCTAGAAATAAAATAGAAGAATGTATAAAATTAATATGTAAATTAATACGCAAATTAATATGGAAAAATAAAAAGGTCGTCACATCCATATTTCAGGATATGACAACCTCATTAAAAAAACGAAATTAAGCGTCAATTTGAGTCTAGTCTTTTTTAACTATTATTCATAGTAACTCAATATTTTGTATATTTTATTTAAAGTGCCTTCGATACTATATTAGCAAGATCTACAGTTCTAACTGCATAACCCCACTCGTTATCATACCAAGATATTACTTTTACCATACCATCATTCATTACCATTGTAGATGGAGCATCGACGATTGACGATCTTGGATCCCCTTTAAAGTCTACTGACACTAGAGGTTTTTCACAATATCCCAATATACCTCTAAGCTCATTTTCAGATGCTTTCTTAAGAGCCTCGTTTACTTCTTCAGCAGTTACATCTTTTTTCTTCAAATTTACTACCAAATCAACGACTGATACAGTTGGTGTTGGAACTCTTAAAGAAAATCCATTCAACTTTCCTTCTAATTGAGGTAATACCAATGAAACCGCCTTTGCAGCCCCAGTAGTAGTCGGTATAATTGATTCCGCACAAGCTCTTGCTCTCCTTAGGTCTTTGTGAGTTTTATCGAGAACCTGCTGATCATTTGTATATGCATGAACAGTAGTCATCATACCATTTTCGATTCCAAAGCTCTCATCCAAAACCTTTGCTACTGGTGCCAAGCAATTTGTAGTGCAAGATGCATTAGATAGAATATGGTGAATCTGAGGGTCGTATTTTTCATCATTTACACCAAGTACGACAGTTAAATCTTCTCCCTTTGCCGGACAAGTAATAATAACCTTTTTTGCTCCAGCCTCTATATGACCAATTGCTGCTTCTTTTGTTTTAAACTTACCTGTATTGTCGATAACAATATCAACGCCAAGTTCTTTCCAAGGAATTTCTGCTGGAGACCCAGCTCTCGTTATTTTTATCTCCTTGCCGTTTACTACTATTGAATTTTCATCTTTAACTTCTACTTCACCTTTAAAAATACCATAACTTGAATCATACTGAAATAGATGCGCAAGTGTTTCTGAGTTTGCTCTGGCATTAATAGCCACAACTTCAAAATCATAATCGTTTGATTCTCCAACGATTCTCAATACTGCTCTACCAATTCTACCGAAACCATTTAGACCTACTTTGATTTTCATAATTTCCTCCATGTTATAAAAAAAGTATTTTTGATTATACTACACACTATACATATTTAATAAGTATTAATAAACATAAAATCGTTTGTCTATTTTATATAGTATGATATATTTGAATAATTATCTATATATATTGTATACTATATATCCTATTTAATCAATAAAAAAAATATATTATTTTTTTATATTAATTTATTTATCGGAAGATTTTTATTTTTTAAGTATGGTATAATATAGATAACACAAAAATAAATTGGAGTGATTTTATGAGTACAAAAATACATAACAAGTCTTCTAAGCCTGACAATATTGTAGCTAGAGATAATGGAATTATCGATGAATGTGAAGCAATTGAATCAGCATTACCCAAATTTATGAGAGACTATTTCATTTTTCTAAAGGGCTCAGTGGCTGTTACCACAAGAAGAGCATATTTACAGGATATACTTTTTTTCTGCAATTATTTGGTTGAAACAGACCTGTATACCAATGCCGAAAAAGCCTCTGATATAACAATTGATGAATTTAAGGAGATTACATCAAGAGATATAAACCTATTTATTGGAGATTATTGCAATAGATACTATAAAAATATTAACGACGGTAGGGTTCTTTTTGAAAACAACAATAGGTCATTGTCCAGAAAAAAGTCATCGTTGTCTACCCTATTCAAATTTATGTTTAGAAACGAGCAATTGCCAAGCGATATTACTGGTGGATTCAATCCAATAAAGCTTCAAAAGACACAGCCAGATGCGATTAAGAGATTGGAAATTGATGAAGTTGCAATGATGCTAGACACTGTTCAAAATGGAACTGGACTAACAGATAAAGAAAAAGACTATTGGCTAAAAACAAGGCTAAGAGATAAAGCCATACTTGTATTATTCGTTACATATGGACTGAGACTAAGTGAATTAAGAGAATTAAATATTTCATCCTTTAATTTCTCTAGGGGAGTTTTTGTGATATACAGAAAAAGAGGAAAAGAAGTTCAAATGCCAATAAATGATGCCTGCGAAAAAGTAATATTAGATTATATTGAAAACGAAAGAGCAAAAAACGATGAGCTTGATAATGAAAATGAGGATGCATTATTTTTATCTCTTCAGAAAAAAAGAATGACCACTCGTTCTATAAGAGATTTGGTAAAAAAATACACTTCTATTGCAATGGGAACCTCCAGAAGTCATGGATACAGCCCACATAAGCTAAGAGCAACCGCCGCTACATCGATGATAGAAACAGGATTTTCAATTTATGATGTACAAAATCTTCTGGATCATGATAATGTAACTACAACGCAACTATATTCTGCTCATAGAAAAAACTCAAAGAGAGAAATTGTCAAGAATTTCGATTGGTTGGACGAAGACTCTGTATTAGGGGTAAAAAGAAATGATTAGAGGTTGAATAAGAATAAAAATTACAACACTTTCGATTGGTATTGAAAAAAATAGTGATCTATGCTACAATTAAGGTGATGATTATATTTTATTTCTAACAAAATATTATTCAAAATAAAGCAGATAAAGCTTGAATGTTGTCCATTCAGTTTTTATCTGCTTTGTTTTGTATTTTTTTATTTCGGACCGAAATCGCCAAGCTTATAGTGCTTTCTACATAGAGCTATATATTTGTCGTTTGCTCCTAAATCAATTTGTTCCCCTTCTCTCACAATGCCTTTTTCGTTATACCTAGCATTACAAGTCGCCTTTGATCCACACCAACAAACAGTCTTAACTTCGTGAATTTCGTCAGCGATTGAAATCAATCTTGAGGAACCTTCAAACAGCTCATTTCTGAAGTCAGTTCTAAGTCCATAGCACATTACTGGTATGCCTAGCACATCTACAATATCTGACAAAAAATCTATTTCTTCAGTTGTAGCAAATTGCACTTCATCGACAATAATACAGTCATATTCCTTTATCCTATCATTTGGATACTTTACAAATTCAGATAAATTCTCGCACTCATTTTTCAAGCCAATTCTAGATCTGACTATTTTATCTCCATCTCTAGTATCAATATCAGTCTTTACCAAAAGCGCCTTTTTGCCTCTTTCATGGTAGTTATAATGAACCATCAGAGCATTTGCAGTCTTTGAACTTCCCATTACACCATAATAAAAATATAATTTTGCCATACAATCCCCTTTTTATAAGAATATTATCACTGCATACAGAAATACAGTACCGACAATCCAGCAGCCTGTAATATATGCGTCTACACCTGATTTATCAACATAAAATCGCCCTTTAAACTTATTGTCTATGGATTTCGATTCGTCTACTAAGGTAACAACTCTATTATAATAGTCTTTATTTCCGTAAAATCCCGAATAAACAAAAGTTAAAAAGGATAGTAAAAAAGCCGTAATCCAAATTGGCGATTTCGTTGCATATGCCATGGTAGCGATGATTGCTTGAAAAGCAATCATCAGCACACCTCTAAATACCATTTTTCTGTAAATATACCAGTACGGACCAGCAAAAATGGCAGATTTATTAAAAACTCTTTTTTCTCCAGATTCAATCTTTTCAAATGCTTCCATATAGTATTCATTATTTTTTTCACCAATCAAATCAGAAATACTAATATCGGTTATTTTCAAAGAGTCTGCCTCTGTTCTATCGAAAAACATCTTAAACATCGTAGTCCTCCATCTTATTCTTTGTTTTTTCTAATTCAGAACCATCATTTTCCAATTCCAAACTATCCACATGAAATATTTCATTACTATTTTCTGTCACTGAATTGTCGTCGACCATCTGCTCTTCAGCTTTGTTTATGGCTTTTGTAGTAATTTTATACTCGTCATTTAAAATATCCATAAACTCTTCACCAGTAATTGTCTCATGCTTTAATAAGTAAGCTGATATTTCATGAAGTTTGTCAATGTTATCACTTAAAATAGAAACAGCTCTGTCATGACAAGATTTTACTATCTTAACGACTTCTTTGTCAATTTGAGAGGATGTTTCTGGAGAACATACTAATGATGTATCTCCTCCTAGATAGGCATTATTGACAGTTTCCAGTGCGACCATTCCAATTTCATCATTCATACCAAACCTAGTAACCATCGCCCTTGCAATTTTAGTCGCCATTTCTATATCGTTAGAAGCACCTGATGTTTTGATATTAAAAATCACCTCTTCTGCCGCTCTACCACCAGTATAAGTGGTAATTTTGTCTATGGCTTCTTCTCTCGTCATCAGTACTTTTTCCTGTTCGTCTATCTGAAGAGTATATCCAAGAGCACCAGAAGTTCTTGGTATTATTGTAATTTTATGAACAGGAGCAGAATGTTTACCAACAGCGGCTACCAAGGCATGACCAACCTCGTGATATGCTATTATTTTCTTTTCTTCATCGTTGATTACTGCACCTTTTCTCTGGTATCCGGCAATTATTGTTTCAACGGATTCCTCTAAATCCTCTTGTAAAACTATGTTTCTCTTATTTCGTACAGCTCTCAGGGCTGCTTCATTCACGATATTTGCCAACTCGGCTCCTGAAGCTCCTGAGGTTGCTCTGGCAATCTGATTGTAATCTACATTTTTATCGATTTTGATGTTTTTTGAATGAACTTTTAAAATCGATTCTCTACCTAGCAAATCTGGTAATTCTACTGGAACTCTTCTGTCAAATCTACCAGGTCTCAGCAATGCCTTATCAAGTGACTCCGGTCTGTTTGTCGCAGCTAAAATTACTATTCCAAGATCATTTTCAAAGCCGTCCATCTCACTTAAAAGTTGGTTTAGGGTCTGTTCTCGTTCATCATTTCCACCGAAATTTGAATCTCTTCTTTTACCTATTGCATCTATTTCATCAATAAAGATTATACATGGAGCTTTTTCATTTGCTTGTTTAAATAACGACCTTACTCTCGATGCCCCCATTCCTACGAACATTTCGACGAATTCTGATCCAGAAATAGAAAAGAAAGGAACACCCGCTTCTCCTGCAACAGCCTTCGCTAAAAGAGTTTTTCCCGTACCAGGAGGTCCGACCAACAAAGCACCTTTTGGCATCTTTGCTCCTATTGAAGTATATTTATCAGGACTATGTAGAAAATCCACAATTTCTGTCAGTGCTTCCTTTGCCTCGTCTTGTCCAGCAACATCATCAAAAGTAACTCCAGTTGATTTAACGTAAAGCTTTGCATTGCTTTTGCCGAACGACATCATACTACTTCCACCCATTTTGCTTCCCATATTTTTAACCAGCATCCTACCTATTAACCAGAAAATTAAAAAAGGTAACACCCATGTCAAAACAAAGTTTTGAAGAGGTGAGTTTTCCACTGGAATTTTCTTGCTATAGGTTGCACCAGAATTTTCAAGCTTTTTTACCAAGTCGGGATCACTTATGTTTCCTGTTACATATGCCTTATTATCATTTTTCTTGTTTGAAGTAAAGACTATTTTTGAGTCCTCTACTTCCACACTCTTAACTTCTTTCTTATCAAGCATTTGAATGAAAGTGCTGTATTCAACCTCATTCACACCTTTCTTTGAAATACCTGGTAATATAAATGCGTTAAAAATCAACATAACTACCAATAAAAAAGAATAGAACCATAGAAAATCCGATTTTGGTCTCTTGTCTTTATCCATACTAAATCACTCCATTCTCAATGTACTCAATAGTTTCTTCAATGATCCAATCAGGAGTTGATGCCCCAGCAGTCACACCAATGGTATCATACTTCCCAAGATCAAAGTCAATTAAATCAGCCTTCGTTTCTATTGCAATAGTGTCAACCGACTCCTTACAAATAGACACTAATTTTTGCGTATTGGAGCTGTGTTTCCCACCAATTACGATCATCAAATCCACTTTATTTGAGATTTCTCTTGCTGACTGTTGCCTTACCTTCGTAGCAGAACATATGGTATTGTTCACTACCATATTTATATTCTTATCCTTTAAATAGTCAATAATAACATCAAATTCTCTCTCATTCATCGTAGTTTGAGATACAACGACATATTCAACACTATAATCCAATTCAATGTCAAACAGCTCTTTTAATTCCTTTACGATAATCGCTTTATTATCACACCATCCATTTATTCCAATTACTTCAGGGTGATTTTTGTCTCCTATCAGAATTATCTTTTTCCCTTTTTCGTAACTTTCTTTTGCCAATTCATGTATTTTTTTTACAAAGGGACATGTCGTATCGACTATCTCAAGTTTTTTTTCATTTGCCTGATCATACACTTCCTTTGCCACACCATGAGATCTTATAATAACCTCTTTTGGATTTACATTCTTTGAGTCAATATCCTCTATATCATTAATAGTAATTAGACCTTTTTCCTCATATTTTTCAACTGCCTGCTTATTATGAATAAGAGGACCCAATGCAAATATATTTTTATTTTCCCTGTTTTCAAGCTCATCCCAAGCCAACTTCATGGCTCTTTTGACCCCAAAACAATAACCGGCATGATCTGCCAAAAATATTTTCTTCATACTATTCTGTCCTTTCAGGAATAATACCTCCCATATTGTCCTTGTAATTTTTGACAACTACATCAAAACATTCTTGAACAATTCCCTGATATTCAGATTTGTCCACCTTTCTGTTATAATACTGCGACATATCAATAGGTTCACCTATTACCACCTTTACCTTTGAAAAAAGCTTAAACGTCGATATTATACTCATTGGAACAATATCGGATTTTGTCTTTATTGAAAACATTGTTGTTCCAGACTTTGGTGTAAGAAAATCGTATGTATCAGCTCTTGTGCCCTCTGGAAAAATACCAAGAACACTTCCAGATTTAATCTCAGACAACACAGCCCTAAAGGTAGAAATACTTGGATTATCTCTATTAACTGGAATTGCTCCAACTTTTTTCATAAAGAATTTTAAAATCGGAACTGAGAACAACTCCTGCTTCGCTACTGGAATTATTTTTCTATTTTTCACTGCAACCAACATAAAAACTGGATCCAGGAAGTGCTTATGGTTCGCAATTATTATCAAATTACCTTCTGACGGAATATTACCTTCTCCAATTATCTCAACTCTATACAGAATTTTTGATAGAAAAGATAGCACACCCACTACAAATTTATAAAAACTCATTATTATTTACCTCTGACATCATTTACTATAAAATCGACAACCTCTTCAATTGTCATATTAGTTGAATCGATCTCTATTGCATCACTTGCCTTTATCAATGGAGATACCACCCTTGTGGAATCAATCTTATCTCTGTTTCTCACATCTTCAACAATAGCTTCAAATGATGCCTTGACACCTTTCAATATCAGTTCATCATATCTTCTCTTGGCTCTTGTCTCCACTGCAGCATTTAAATAGTATTTGTATTTTGTATTCGGAAAGATCTGAGTTCCAACATCCCTTCCATCTAATACTACATTATCACCTTTTCCCATTTCTCTTTGCAACTCGACAAGATAAAATCTCACACCAGGTATACGAGCCACATAGGAAACCTTTGAGCTTACCTGCAACGTTCTAATATCGTCATCCACACATTGACCATCAATGAATATTGAGTTATTTTCAAATTTCAAATCTGTATTTTTGCATAAGTCAACGACCGATTTTTCATCTTCCAAATCCAATCCATTCTTTATACATTTAAAAGTAATTGCTCTATACATTGCTCCAGTATCAATATAATTGATATTTAAAATTCTGGAAACCTGTTTTGCGACTGTACTCTTTCCAGCACCTGCTGGTCCATCTATTGCTATCACAATATTATTATCAATATTAGACAAATCTGTTCTCCTCTCTAAATCTAAAAACATCATACTACTGTTTTCACTTATTATACTATTAAATATATCTTTATTTAAACTATACTAATCATAATATCAAAATACTTTGATAAAAATACTTCGATAACGATCAACTATTTCACATTTATACCAGCCAAATAGCCTGTGGAAAATGCAATTTGCAAGTTAAAGCCACCAGTAAGAGCATCTACATCTATCATTTCACCAACGACGAATAGCCCTGGAAATTTTTTTAATTCCATCGTACTTGAATCAATTTCCTTAGTGGATACTCCACCTGAAGTTATCGTAGAGCGTTCTATTTTCTCTAGAGAAAACGGCGAAAGAACACAGCATTTCAGAAAATCAATAAATATTTCAATTTCATAATTCGATATATTGGCAGCCTTTTCGACAGTAAATCCGAAACCACTTTCAGATACTGACTCGCAATTTATCAAAACTGCTTTTAAAAAATTTGAAGGAAAAAATTTTTTCATAATTCCAAATAATGTCTTAGTTCTATTTTTCAAAATCAAATCTCTAATTTCCTGTTTGCTCATATCTGGTATAAAATCTACCTCCAGAAAATACCCCTTTGTATTTCTGTTAATATATGACGAAATTTTTAAAGCCGCTGGTCCTCCAATTCCCTTATGAGTAAATACTATGTCGCCAGAAATTGATTTAACACTCTTCTTTTTTCCATCGAGCCTCTTTGCAGAAATACATATGTCTTGGAGAGAAATTCCAGGAATATCTTTAAAATAGCTTTCTTTAATCAAAATCGGTGAAAGAGCTTGAACTGGTTTTTCTATTTCTATACCTTTTTTTCTTAGAATCTCAAAAAATTTTCCATTAGATCCTAGTTGAGGGTAACTTTTTCCTCCAGTTGCCAGAACCAAGTTTCTTGAAACGTACTTTTTGCTTCCAGACATAATTTCATATAGGTAATCCTTTGAATTAAAATCATAGTTATTATTTTCTAAATCAAGAGTATTGTCTTTAAATACTAAATCAGGATTATTTTCTTCAATCATTAAATCAAAGCCTTCTACTTCTCTGTTCGTAAAAACATCAATGTTTAACTTCCTCAATCTAATATACAGGGCTTCAGAAAAATCAACAGCTCTTTTACCTTCTAAATACACCTTTGAGGTCTTTTTCTCAATCACATAGTTAAACCCAAGTCTTTTTATAAATTCAATTAAGTCGTTGTTTGTAAAACTATACAATGAAGAATATAAGAATTTATTATTCCTGACGATATGCTCAAAAAAATCTGAAATATCAATGGCATTTGTGAAATTGCATCTGCCACCACCTGTTATGGATAATTTTTTTCCAATTGAACTTTGAGACTCTAATAGACAAACCTTAAAACCAGGATTTTTCTCTTTTGCTGTCAACGCTGTCATTATACCTGCTGGTCCACCACCGACTACAATCAAATCGTATACATTATCGTTCATGGCTACTCCAATGCACTTTTTACATCAGGCGAAGATTTTATATTAAGCTCAGACAGATGCTTTGTATCATTCATCTTTATGACTACAGGACCATAACTTCTACTTTCAACAATATTTATCGCAGTGTTATCTTGCTTGATTCTGTATATATTTCTCACATGTGAATCCAAAAAACTTAATAACATAACTCTAACAGTCACAGAATGAGAAACTAAAAGAATGTGCTTATCCGAGTATTTTTCATTTAATTCTTGAATAAGTTTATCCTGTCTTTCTTTTACGATAAACAGATTTTCGGCACCCCTAATATCCAATCTATCTGGACTATTTCTCCAAATCTCAAACATTGCTGGAAATTTTTCTTGAATATTTTTAATTTTCATACCTTCCCATTCGCCAAATCCCATTTCTCTAAGAGATTCAGTTGGTATCACTTCTTTATCTAGCCTCTTACCTATTATTTCAGCAGTCTGAACTGCTCTCCCCAAATCACTACAGTATATCATATCTATCGGAAATTTGCTAAGGGCATTAGCAGCACTTTCAGCCTGTATAACACCTAACGCTGTCAATGGTGAATTTCCATGCCCCTGCGTTCTTCCCATTGTATTCCACTCAGTCTCACCATGTCTCACCAAATAATATGTGTTGTTCATTTCTTTCTCCTTTCAAAACAATAAACCCAATACGAATCCATATCAGGTTTATTATTCAAGTATTCTTCTATTCAAATATCTCAAATTCTTTCCAAATATTTTCTAACTCATTAAAGTATGACTTGATATCATCCTTTTCTCTCATAGCTACACCTATTACCAGAGCATTGGCTACACTGAAAGCTGGAACAAGAGAGTCAATAAAAGATATCATATTATTTTTAACAGTGACTACTACATCCGATACCTTTGAAATAGGTGCGTTGTGACTATCTGTGATCGCTATTACCTTTGCACCTCTTCCTCTTGCAAAGTTTACAACCTGAAGTGTCTTTTTAGAGTATCTAGGAAAGCTGATTGAGATAAATACATCTCCCTCTCCAATTTTTATCATCTGCTCTACCGGCTCGCCCATATCCATTCTAATTATCTTTACATCATCTAATATGTAACTCAAGTAATATCCAAGATATTTAGCCACATAAATTGAGCTTCTAAGCCCCATAATATACACTTTTCTCGCAGAAAAAATTGCATTTACCGCCTGCTCATATGTATCTTCAGATAAATAATCCAACGTTTCTTTTATATTATCAATATCATCCTTTAATACCTTTTCAAGTATTAAGCTATCTGTAGAGTAATCATTATTCGACATTTCAACTCTTTCAACAGTAGTCAATTTTGTCTTGATCAGCTCCTGAAGAGCATCCTGAAATTTTGGATAACCACTATACCCCAACGCATTTGCAAATCTAACAACTGTCGATTCACTTACACCAACTGTTTCCCCAAGCTTCGATGCTGTCATAAAAGCAACCTTTGAGTAATTATCAAGAGTATATTTCGCCAGTAATTTTTGTCCTTTACTCATCATTTTATAGTTGTCTTTAATTATCTTGATTAGACCATTACACTCTACGTCATGAGCCTGTTTGTCCATATTATTACACCTCTATTTGTCAAAATTTAGTATCTGTTTATCACTACATAATATTATACTAAATATATCAATTACATTCAATCAATACAAAAATATTATGGCTGACAAATTTTAACTTTATTTAATTTCTTTTCTCAATAATAAAAAGATGTGCTGGAAAATTTTTCTGATTTATAAAATCTATTTCAGCAATGTTGAAATTTTGTTGATTTACAGATTTCAAAAAATTCTTTACATCACGATATTCGACACCCCCATCATGAGAAATGTAGCTAGCTATGCATATGCAACCACCAATACTCAGCATATCCATAGCTTTTGATATCGACTGTATTGTGGTTTCTGATTTAGTAGTTATCGTATGATCTGCTTTTGGCAAATATCCGAGATTATATACTGCAAAATCAATTTCTCGGTTAATGTACTTATCGATATTTTCATGCCCATCAAGAAACAATTGAAAGTTTTCAAAGCCTATTGATGACAATCTTGCTCTGGTAGCCTCAATTGCACTCTGTTGAATATCAAATCCATAAATAAATCCTTTCGAACTCAAATATGACGACAGATATTCTGTATCGTTCCCATTTCCAACAGTGGAATCCAAAACTATACTATTTTCTTTTACCTTCAGCCCAATAATTACTTTTATAACTGAATTTACATTGTTAAAATCATTCATAATGGAATAAAATCCTCCAAACTAATATTACCTGCAAAATTTTTTTAAATACTCAATTTCTGATACCTCAAGATGTCTATATTTTCCAATTTCCAAGTCATCCAACCTTATTTTTCCGAGCTGTACTCTTTTCAGATTCATAACAGGATTTCCAATTTTATCGAACATTTTTCTAATCTGTCTGTTATGCCCTTCATGTATACCAACCTTACATACCGAATAATTTTTGTCAGAGTCATATTTTAGCACCTTTAACTTTGCCTTAGAAGTGGTGTAGTTTTCTATTTCCAAACCATTCTTAAAATCGTTGATTCCCTTTTCCAAAAGCTTACCTCTAACTGATGCAATATATATTTTTTCAAATTCGTGCTTCGGATGGGTCAATGCATAAGTCAAATCACCATCATTCGTCAACAATAACAGACCGCTTGTTTCATAATCAAGCCTTCCAACTGGATAAACACGCTCTTTTATATCTGAAACAAGATCCATAACACTTTTCCTTCCAAATTGCTCTTTTGCCGTCGTTATATATCCAGCTGGCTTATTTAACAGTATATACACTTTTTGAATTTCTTTTATTTCAATTTTCTTTCCATCAACTTCTACAATATCATTGTCGATGTCTACCATAGTACCAAGGTTTGCAACAACCTCACCGTTTATTTTCACCCTGCCTTGAGAAATCAGTTCCTCTGACTTTCTTCTTGATGCAACACCCGAAGTGGATAAAAACTTATTAACTCTCATATTACTTCTCATATTACCTCCGCTTTTTATAACTTTAATACCAAACATTAAACAAGACTATCCCGAAAAACGAAATAGTCTTTTTCTCACTATTAATTTTCAGACGAAGATCCGCCCGTATAGGAACCGCCACCAGTATTACCAGTGCCAGTAGTACCTCCTAATGTACCATTTCCACTTCGGCTTCCAGAGCCGTATCCACCATTTCCAGCACCTGTATTGGCTGATGATCCACTATTCCCAGAAGTTCCATAGCCTCCAGTGTTACCTGTTGTAGTTTTGCCACTACCTGATGAACTTGAATTTTTATTGCTGTTATATGTATTCTGTGTATACTTTCGCCCATAAATAGAGCTTGTAGCGTACTTTGATTTATTTTCTTCAGCAGTTTTCTTTGCGTTCTCTTTTCTCGTAATAGACGCACTTCTCTGACTCTTGAACGCCTTTTGAGCCAAGTCCAATTTTTCTTCAGCTTGACTTCTAATCTTTGCAGAGCCTTGATTATCATTTATCAAATCCTGCAACTCTTTTATTTCTTGTTCATAGTCTTTTCTATATTTCGCTTTATCAGCTTTCTGTAATTTCATAGCCTGATAGTACATCCCTCTAGCCTCAACATTAGTTTCATCTTCCTGAAGCACCTTTGACAAATTATCCATGGCCTTATCATATTCAGCCTTTTCAATAAAAGTCCTTGCATCACTCATAAGCTGTCCTGATTCGTTAAAACCACAGCCCACCAAAGAAATTGAGAATGTTACTATTAAACCCAAAATAAAATTCTTTTTCATATCCCATTAAACCTCCTGCAAGGTAATTAAACAAAATAAAATCGTTTATTAATTATAACATAAAAGCCTTATTTAGTAAAGGTTTGTATAAAAATGGGACTAAAATAAGGGCGTCAATCTGAAATTATAAAAAATTATTTCAAACTAACGCCCTAAATTCGTCAATATTAAACTCTAAACTTTCACTGAAAATTTAAAGATATTTTTCTTTCAAATACTTATGCATTGCAGCTGCTGCAACTCTACCAGCACCCATCGCAGAAATAACTGTCGCTGCACCAGTAACAGTATCTCCACCAGCATAGATACCCTCAAGTGATGTCAATCCATCCTCATCGGCAACTATACATCTTCTCTTATCAACATCAAGACCAGGAGTCGTTGAAGCAATAAGTGGATTTGGTTTTGTACCAAGTGACATGATAACCATGTCAACATCAATTCTAAATTCAGAACCTGGAACTTCAACTGGTCTTCTTCTTCCAGAATCATCAGGTTCACCAAGTTCCATTTTTACACAAGTTAAACCACAAACATTTCCATTTTCATCGACATGAATTTCTTTTGGATTAGTTAGCAAGTCGAATATTATTCCTTCTTCCTTGGCATGATGTACTTCTTCTACTCTCGCTGGCAATTCTTCCTCACTTCTTCTATATACGATATGGGTATCTGCACCAAGACGAAGTGCAGTTCTAGCAGCATCCATGGCAACATTACCACCACCGACAACTGCCACGTGTTTACCAACTCTAATCGGAGTATCGTAATCATCAATGTAAGCTTTCATCAAGTTTACTCTTGTTAAAAATTCGTTTGCAGACAATACTCCATTTGCATTTTCACCTGGAATACCCATAAAAGATGGAAGCCCAGCACCAGATCCTATAAACACAGCCTTAAAGCCTTCTTCCTCGATCATTTCATCGATTGTTATTGTTCTACCAACGATAACGTTATTTTCTATTTTAACACCTAATTTTCTAATTGAATCAATTTCGTAATTTACAACCTTTTCTTTTGGTAATCTGAACTCAGGTATTCCGTAAGTCAAAACACCGCCTGATTCGTGGAAAGCTTCAAAAACAGTAACATCATAGCCCAATTTTGCAAGGTCGCCGGCACAAGCAAGGCCTGCAGGACCAGAACCAACTATTCCAACTTTAATACCATTCTTTTCAATGTTGCCAGTCAAATCTATGTTGTTTTCTCTTGACCAGTCAGCTACGAATCTTTCTAACTTACCAATAGAAACCGGATCCCCCTTGATACCGACAACGCATACCCCCTCACACTGAGTTTCTTGAGGACATACACGACCACAAACTGCTGGTAACGAGCTGCTCTTAGCTATTACTTTTGCAGCCTCTTCAAAATTGCCAGCTTTTACTTCTTGGATAAATTCTGGAATACTTATGCTAACAGGACATCCCTGAACACATTTTGGATTTTTACAATTTAGACATCTTTTAGCTTCTTCCATCGCTTCTTCAGCATTATAACCGTAACAAACTTCTTCAAAGTTTGTAGCTCTTACCTTTGCTTCTTGTTCCCTTACTGGAACCTTTACTGGATTAATAGCCATTAGTGAGATCCTCCTATCTTACAGTTTGGATTTGAATGTGTATCCCCATCACTCTTTCTCAACGATTTTCTTCCTTCTTCAGTTTTGAACATCGTCTGTCTCTTCATCGCTTCATCAAAATCAACTAACCAACCATCGAATTCTGGACCATCAACACAAGCAAATTTGATATCATCTCCGACACTGACTCTACAAGCACCACACATACCCGTACCATCAACCATAATTGTATTTAAGCTGACAATTGTAGGTATGTTCAATTTCTTAGTTGCCAAGCAAGCGAATTTCATCATTATCATCGGACCTATTACTATTGCTTCATCGTATTGTTTTCCTTGATTTTTTACAAGATCATCAAGAAGCATCGTTACATTACCATGGAATCCGTAAGAACCATCATCTGTACACATATATACATTTTTTGCAACAGCTCTCATTTTATCTTCAAATATTACTATATCCTTTGATCTCGCACCTATGATAACATCAACGTCAATACCGTTTTCATGCATCCACTTAACCTGCGGATATACTGGAGCAGCACCAACACCACCAGCTATGAATATTATCTTTTTCTTTTTGATTGCTTCGATATCTTCATCGACAAAGTCACTTGGTCTACCTAAAGGCCCAACGAAATCTTTGATGCTATCACCAATTTCAAGCTTTGATAGCTTCTTACTAGAATCACCAACGATTTGGAACACTATAGTTACTGTTCCTCTTTGCACATCGTAATCAGCAATTGTCAAAGGAATTCTTTCACCTTTTTGGTCTATTATCACGATGATAAACTGACCTGGCTTAGCTGACTTAGCCACTCTTGGAGCTTCAATATCCATTAAGTAAACAACATCATTAAGCTGTTTCTTATCTACTATTTTATAGCCCATTACAACTTCCCCCTTAAATAATTCATTTAGTTAAATTAGTTAGTAATTAGTTAGTATTCAAAAATAATGTCAATTTACCCGTCAGTATAACGCTAATTTTTATAGCAACACAAAAATCCGCATATTCACGATGACGGTTTAACGACACTTAAATAAAATAAGTTAACATAATTATACAACAAAATTTAGCTTTTTTATAGTTTTTTTTATAACAAATTAATTATTATTTTGTGAAAGTTAAATTTTATATTTTAGATATTATCTCTATCAAAAATGTCATTTATAATTCATCCTTATACTTTTTACTTTACTGCATTTTGAAGTACATTTTATAAAAAATGTGATATAATAAGTATGAATGTATTCATATGTATTCACAATTTATTCATAACAGTAAATTGTGAAATTGTAGTTTAGAATAAATATTTTTGAATATAAGTTACGGAGGTGTATTTATGAAAAAACTTATAAGTGTTAATGAGCTTTTTGAATTATTGAATTCAGATAAGAAGTATGTAGTTTTAGACTGTAGGTTTGACCTTATGAACAAAACTTATGGTATTGATTCTTACAAAAAAGCACATATCAAAGGCGCATTTTTAGTTGACATAGAAAATGATCTTGCAGAAAAACCTGGTATTCATGGAGGTCGACATCCATTCACTAAAACAGACAGATTTGTAGAAATTATCAAATCATTTGGAATAGATAATGACACCATTGTAATTACCTATGATGACGGTGATTTGCAAGGAGCGGGAAGATTAGTATATCAACTTAATAGTATAGGTTTTGACAATGCAAGAGTATTAGATGGTGGTATCACTGCTTATATTCATAACGGCGGCGAAGTTGAATCTAAGGAAAATATTCCAACGAAATCTGAAAATAATTTGGACATTAAACCAAAAAATGATATGATCGTAAATATGAATTATGTCAAATCAAAACTATACGACGAAAATACGATATTGATCGATTCAAGATCCAATCCGAGATATCTTGGTCTTGAAGAGCCAGTCGACAAAGTTGCAGGTCATATTCCAAGTGCAAAAAATTTCTTTTTTATGGATATCCTAAATATAGATGATATGAGAAACAGTTCTTTTAAATCAGATGATTTTTTGAGGGAACACTTTGCTTCACTTTTTAATAATAAGGAAAAAATTGTTTATTGTGGATCAGGTATATCGTTGATGGTAAATGCACTAGCACTGGATAAACTTGGAATAGACTACAAGATTTACCCTGGTAGCTTTTCAGATTGGATAAGCTATGATGAAAACGAGGTAATGACAGGCGAAGAATAATTCTATGTATTTCGCCTTCGGATACTATATATTGAAACTGCAAATATTTTACAAAAAAATTATGCTATATTTTATTTGTAATTTGAATTTTTAATCAAATCTATTTCAAAACAACCATTATTTTAAAAAAATAGTGGTTGTTTTTATATATAATATTGATTTTGCATTGCATTTAGGGTAAAATATAGTATGTGAAAATGAAAATAAAATCATTGTATTTTATGGGGGGATTATATTTCAAAATTCGAATCATTTATCAAATCATTATATCATGTCATATGCATTTGTTATCAATATGTTGATTTGATACTTTTAGCCTCTACATGTTATGCCTTATTGGATTGTTACGTATAGGCTTGATAATGAAATGAATGATACATTTGTATTGTCATCAATCATAATTTTCACTTTGATAATGCAATTAATATAAATCGGGAGGAAACAAGATGTCTTTAAAAGTTAAACTGCAAGAAGGCTGGGAAAAATTTAAAACAAACAGAAAAATTCAAATTTATGTTGGTACTGCAGCCGTCTTGATTATTGTAGCTGTTGGTGTTGGAATAATTTACAACAGTCATAACAAGGAAAAAGCTCCAGTTGTTCAAACTTATGTAATACCTGAAAACGAAAAAATATTTATTAATGGTCTTGTTGTTCCAAAACAAAGCAAGGAAATCATGGGACCTGCAAATGGAGCAACACCTGACATAAGAGTCAGCAATGGACAAAGTGTGAAAACAGGGGATGTATTGTACATAGTAAAGGATGAGGCTGCTATTCAAGAGATTGCGTCAATAAAGACTCAAATTAGCAATCTAATCAGAGAAAAATCAACCCTTCAAACAGGAGATGTAGGAATCGTATCGATAAATAATCAAATAGCAACTTTAAATACAAGTCTTTCTGCTGCAAATGCAAAAGCTTATACAAAGGTAAAGGCTCCTTTTGATGGAAAGGTATATCTTCACTCATCAGCAGGTTCATCGACAGAGGCTTCCGCTTCAAGTGGTTCTCTGATGACTGTCCAAACAACTGACTATGTAATGAATGGTCAAATAAGTGAGCAAGATCTTTCAAAGATTAGCAAGGATATGACTGCTGACGTAACGGTCCTTTCTACTGGTGATACTCTAAAAGGAAGAATTAGCTATATTTCTGATAGACCAGCAAGTGCTGCTCAGCCTTCTGGCTCTGCACAGGATGTCGGTGGTGGATCTCTATCATTTTATAATGTTGTTCTAGCATTCGACACTCAAGAAGGTGTAGTTGATGGGTACCATACTCAGGCTACTATAGAAGTAAACTCTGACAAACATAAAATACCTAGCTCTGCAATCTTAAATTCTGGAGAAGAAGTTTATGTATTGGCAGATATCGAAGGTGTATTGAAAAAAGTAAATATCGAAGTTATTTCGGAGGGTAATAACTATTCCGTTGTAACTGGAGATTTAAATCAGAACGATGTAATAATAAAGAACCCTACTCTACAAATGAAGGAAGGCGATCCCGCACCTGTTAGCTCGGGCACTGATGAAAGTGAAGTGGACGCCAAATCAGATGACAAATCTGAAGAAATGTAGTTAGAGGGTGATATTATGCAAATCATTTTAGATAATGTACAGAAGTACTATAAAGTAGGGAAAGATAAGCTTCATGTACTAAAAAACTTAAACCTTGAGATTGAATCAGGTGAATTTCTAATGATTATGGGTAAATCTGGTAGCGGTAAGACTACCCTATTAAATATATTGGGTTTTTTGGATACTTTAGATGAAGGTAGATACTATTTTGACGGTAATGACGTTAGTGGTCTGAAAGAGAATATGAGATCACAATACAGGGCAAACTACGTTGGATATGTTTTTCAACAATTTAACCTGATTGAAACCTTGACTGTATTTCAAAATATCGAAATTCCGTTGATTTATGCTGGAATGAAGGATAAAAACCAAAGAAGGATGCTTGTTGAAAAAAGACTTGAGGATGTCGGTTTATCTGATAAAGCAAATAGTTTTCCAAATCATCTATCTGGTGGACAGCAGCAAAGAATTGCAATAGCGAGAGCATTGGTAAACAATCCAAAGTTGATTTTTGCTGACGAACCTACAGGTGCCCTGGATAGTGAAACTGGTCGAGACATAATGGGTCTATTATCTGACCTTAATAAATCTGGTACTACTATTATCATGGTTACACATGACCTTGATATGACAAAATATGCATCTAGAGTTGTCACACTCAAAGACGGATGCTTTGTTAAGGGGGATGAAATATGATTACATTAATAAAAAATTCCCTAGCCAATTTAAAGGGTCACAAATTGAGATTGGCAATTGCCTTCATTTGGATAATTATAGGTATAACGTCAGTTGTTTTTGTTAGCTCAATGGGTAATGCAATGAGTGCTGTATTTAAACAATCATTTAAGACTATAGCGCCTAGGGCAGCAATAATATACTTTGAGCCATCTGATGACGCTTTCAAGACAAATCAAATACTATTTGATCCTTTCAGTTCTTCTGATGTTCAAATTTTAAAGACTTTGGACGGAGTTGAAAAAATAGAAACCTCTGATAAATACGTTTCTTCAACCCCTACTCTTGGTTCGTCAAATGATGTTTATTCTGATATAACATATTTCGATAAAATTGGTAGCGGTGCATTCGTCCCTTCTACTGATGCTAAATACAAGGTTACAAAAGGAAGATCCTTGACTCCTGCTGATGATGGAAAGAGAGTTATTGTGCTTGAAAGCAATGTTGTAAAAGATATGTTTGAAGACGAAAATCCTATTGGAAAAGGCGTTACCATTAAAGGCTTGACATATGAAGTCGTTGGTGTACTTGACAGTGATACTGTATACGATCCTGTTGAAAAAGGATTCAAAAAAAGGACCCCTTTTGATACATCTGTACCATCATCTGTAGTTCCTGAGGTTTCGTACAATATAATATCTGGAAAAATCGCAAACAACTCATCTATCAATCAGGTTATTGTGACTGTTGCAGAAGGGTTTGAAATAAGCAATGTTTCAGATTCCATAATTTCAGAATTAACATCTCTTCATCCTAATATAATGGGTGAATATAAAGTTCAAGATAGATCTAGTATTCAAAAATCCACTGAAGAGATGACTAAAGGAATCGATAAGACAGTTAGATTAATTACGATTATTGCCATGGTTGTTGGTGGTGTCGGTATAATGAATATTATGTATGTTTCTGTTATGGAAAGAAGTAAGGAAATAGGTATTAGAAGAGCTCTTGGAGCAAAGCCTAGATCGATTCTATTCCAATTCTTGATAGAATCAGTATTCATAACTACTTGTGGAGGTGTTCTAGGAGTTATTGTAGGCTATGCAGTTACAATTTATTCTAAGAACTTCCTTCCGTTCAAACCAATTCCTAGCATCAATACATTCCTATACTCTTTTATAGCAATCGTATTGACTGGAATCATATTCGGTTTGGTTCCGGCTCTAAAGGCATCAAAGGTCGATCCGGTTAAGATAATTTACAAATAAAATCTTATTATAACTACTGAGATTAATTCTATTTTAGAATTAATCTCTTTTTTGCAGAACAAGACTATTTAGAATGATACGATTTATTAGGATTTTATTAAACTCAACCTAATCCTATCAGATATAAGTGTATTTTATAAAGGAGAAAAATATGTCAAAAAATATTTTGCTAATAAAAAACGGAAGAATTATTAATCCTGCTACTGAACTCGATTCTATGGCTGACCTTCTGATTGTTGATGGTAAAGTGAGCGAAATCTCAAAAAACATCGACATCAAAAAAGTAAAAAATGAAATAAAAAACATTGGAACTAATTTTAAGGAATTAGATGCATCAGACTGTATTGTTTCACCTGGTTTAATAGATACTCATGTTCACTTTAGAGATCCTGGATTTACTCATAAGGAGGATATAATTAGTGGCTCAGACGCTGCTGCTGCTGGTGGTTTTACAACAGTTATTATGATGGCAAACACAAATCCAAAAGTAGACACTATAGAAACCTTAAACTATGTCTACAACAAGGCAAAAAATGCAAAAATTAATGTATTACAGGAAGCAGCACTCACACATGATTTCAAAGATAAGTTAGTTGATATGGATGAATTACACAAAAATGGTGCTGTAGGCTTTACTAATGATGGTGTTCCGGTAATGAGCACAAGAGTTTTAAAAGAAGCCATGCTAAAGGCAAAAGAATTAGATACGATAATCGCCCTTCACGAGGAAGATAACAGCCTTATCTCTACTCATGGCATTAACGATGGGATGATTTCTAAATCACTAAAGTTGAATGGTGCTCCACGTGAATCTGAAGATGTGATGGTTGCTAGGGATTGTATTCTCGCATTAAACACAGGTGCAAAAATTGTAATACAGCATATTAGTTCTGGTAATTCTGTTGATTTTATAAGATATATTAAGTCAATGGGAGCAAATGTAATTGCAGAGGTAACGCCTCACCATTTTACACTGACAGAAGATGCTGTAATCGAACATGGAACTTTGGCTAAAATGAATCCTCCTCTAAGAACTTCCTATGATAAGAAAAAAATAATCGAAGGACTTAAAGATGGCACTATTGAAATAATTGCCACTGATCATGCACCACATTCATATGATGAGAAAAATGTTGAATTCTCAAAAGCTCCTAGCGGTATAATTGGACTCGAAACTGCACTTGGACTTGCTATTACAGAATTAGAGAAAAAGGGACATCTTACTATAAGTCAATTGCTTGCGAAATTTACTATTAATCCATCAAATATTTATAAACTTGACAAGGGCGACATCAGTGTTGGCAAGACTGCTGATATCTGTATTTTCAACAAAGATGAGAAGTTTACTATTGAAAAATTTCATTCAAAATCATCAAACTCACCTTTCATTGGTAAGCAACTGTACGGAAAGATAAAATACACGATTTGTAATGGAGAAATAGTGTTTTCTGATCAATACATAGATAAACTATAAAAAAATAATTATAAGAGAAAAATAAACTATAAAAGAAAAAAATAATAACGAGAAGAAGAAAAATTTAATCAAAGATTATCGACAAGAATTTTTTCGAAAGGAACAAAAATAAAGATAATATGCTCCACTATTCTACTATAAAAGAAAGTGAAGCATATTATCTTTATATTTTAACTATTAAATTTTCTAGTTTTTTATTGTTTTTATCAATTATTTTTTTATATTCTGGATAGTCAATCTCTATATTATTCTTTAATTCGTTATTTTTTGACATTAATTTTGCAATTTTCTTTTTAAGATCTCTTATATTTAGCTCTGTATTAAACTCTAAAAATTCTCCTAGAAACATAGCATAAATCGTAGCTTGATTTGATAATTCTCTGCCTAAACATTCCAAACCATCAGTAACATCCTCTCCTCTTGATTCATGACGAGCTTGAATAGACATAGCTAGGGAAATAATGGCCAACTCACTATATGCATCAAAAAGATTTCTAATAATCTTTATTGTCGAAGAATCTGCAATATCAAGCATTTCAAAAAATCCTGATGATGAATCCTTATTATCATCTAACTCGAAAAAGACATTTGAATCAAAAGCACATACTGGACAGACTGATGGAGGCTGATCTCCAATATGAACATAACCACATTCTCTACACTTAAATTTCCTCATAATTGCACCTCTACGATAAAATAATAAATTATTGACATGATAAAAGTATCAATACTGTCTACTACCTACTTTATTATACCATAATTTCATCAATTAGTTTATAAAAAAAACTATAGGTCTGTATTTTCTTTGATAAATTTTTTATTATTAATATTAATAATATCCCCTTTAACAATGAGATAATATATAGTAAAATATAATTAAGGAGGTTGAGTATGACAAAGGGAAATAGAAGAAAAGATTCAAGTGCAAATATTAATTTTTCAAAAAAATCAAGAGGTAGGAAAAGAAGAAAAAGATTGAATATGAAAAAAATTCTTTTGTTACTTCTAATTGTCGTTACAATCGGAGGATGTGCAAAAATAGCACTTGCTTATAGGCATGAGCAAGAAATAGCAAGAATCGAAACAGAAAACAAAGAAAAGCTTAAAAAACTTCTTGAAAACAACCAGGACAGCCAAAAAGTTGTCGGTCAAAAAAAGGAATTTAAAGAAAAAGTAGGTGTTGATGCCCAAAAGGTTTGGAATGCATTAAATGCGTATGATTATGACAACGGTGGTAAAAAAGAAGTTTTCTTGACATTCGATGATGGTCCATCAACAACAAATACGCCAAAAGTCTTAGAGATACTAAAAAACAATGGTGTAAAAGGAACTTTTTTTGTTATTGGTAGATCATTGAGAATGGATGGTGCCCCAGAAATATTAAAACAAATTTATGAAGAGGGTCATGCGATTGGCAACCATTCATATTCTCATGATTATTCTTATTTATATCCTTCAAGAGTTTTAAATATGAACAATTTCTTGGAAGACTTTAACAAAAACAGTGAATTAATCAATAAGTCTTTGGGTATGGATAACTTCTCTACCAGAGTTATAAGATGTCCAGGAGGACAGTTATCTTGGAAGGAGACAACTCCACTAAATGAATATATGATTAAAAACAATATGGCATCAATTGACTGGAACGCATTAAATGGTGATGCAGAGGGTGCTAAAAAGAATGCTGATCAGCTGTATGATTTTGCTGTAAAATCAAGTGCTGGAAATAATTTGATAGTTTTGTTAATGCATGATACGTATGGAAAAGAAGAAACTGTTAAGTATCTAGATAAGATGATCAAGTACTACAAAAGCAACGGATACGAATTTAAAACACTGGTATAAATTTATTTGCATTTATATATAGTGTCAATGTAAGTATATCAACTTTGTATTTTTTGTGAATATGCATAAAAATGGGTTACGTCATCGTAACCCATTTTCTATGCTTAAAATTATGTTTATTTTCCTAATTTTCATGCTCGTGTTCGTGCTCTAAGAATTCTCTTTCAAGCTCTTTATACTCTTCAATCAATGTTTTATAATTTGGCAATGCTTCTTCGTCTTCCAATTCAGTTCCATTCCAATCAGCATACATCATCTGATCGCCATTTGTCAAAATTATTCTTCCTACTTGAGTCGTATCATCAACCAATTCTAAAAAGTCCATCTGTGCCTCTACTACACTCTCAGTCAATTCAATATCGTCATCAATACATTGCACAACCATCAATGGAAGCAAAAATCCATTATCATCCTCAGTTACTACAGTAATATCAATGGTACCCTCTACACCTTCCTCATACTCTGATAGCGGTGTATCAACCTCAATCATATTCTCTGGCACACCTAATTCATCAATTAGGTACTCTATTACTCTGTCTTTTACTAATTCTTTAGACATAATTATCTCCTTTCAAGTCTATTCTTTTAGTTTATTATAACACTCATATGCATTAAAAGTCTATAATAAAGTTAAAGGAAAAATTAAGTCTAATGGTTTATTCTCTTTAGTAATTCGGGGTTAAATCTTTTAGATTTTTATGGAGGTAAAAAATGAAAAGAATTTTAAAAAGAATGTCAATGGTTATAATGTCCATGGTCATCTTGATGTCAGTATCTCCCCTATCAAAAGCAGATGCTACATCTGAGGTCATCACTTTGGGGATAAACTTAAATAACACTCAAAAAAAAGAAATATTAAACTATTTTGGTGTAGATGAAAATAATCCGAATATTATCTATGTAAATAATAAACAAGAAAGAAAATATTTGTCAGGTATAGCTCCAGAAGAACAAATTGGTAGGGTTACAATGTCATCTTCCTATGTTGTACCAACTAATGATGGTGGTATTAATGTAAAGACATCAAATATAACTTGGGTAACAAGTTCAATGATAGCTTCTACATTATCTACTGCCGGAGTGGAAAATGCCAATGTCGTGGCAGCAGCACCGTTCCCTGTAAGTGGTACTGGTGCTCTAACTGGAATAATTATGGCATTTGAAAAATCTTCTGGTGAAGTCTTAACTGAAGAAAAGAAAAAACTAGCAAATGAAGAGTTGGTGACTACTGGAAATCTAGCAGAAAAAGTCGGAAAGGACAAAGCTGCTGGGATTGTAAACGATGCTAAAAAAGAAGTAATAAAGGACAATATAAAAGATGAAAAACAAATTGAAAACGCAGTAAAAGAAGTTGCAAATAACTACAATGTAAATTTAACGACTGGCGATATAAACATAATTGTAAATCTTTTAAAAAATATTTCCAATCAAAACTACAACTACAATGAAGTTAAAGATACATTGAATAATATTTCGGCAAATGTTATAAGCAAATTAAAGGAGTCTGGAGAAAACATAGATATAAAAGGATTCCAAAATACAATAAAATCCTTCTTGGATAATAATAAAGATGCTGCTAACTTCTTTAATAAATTTGATGACTCAAAATTATCCTCTGATGCTGTTGTCAGCACTACTGCTGAAGGATTGAATACAGCTGCAAGCATTGCTGGCGATATTGGAAACCAAGTAAAAGAAAGTGGTTTTTTTGAAAAAATAGTCAATTTTATTAAATCACTTCTTCCTAGCAATTAACCCGAATAGTATTAGTCGATATTACTTGATATCAGTAAATAAAAGTTAATATTAGTATATATTAATAGACATTGCCAGACTTTACTAGTGAATTAATAGTTTTAACTAAAATTTAGAGGAAATACAAATCTTTAAAAAACGGCTTACTCATTGTGTGCTATAATCCGATGACTATAAGTTATCTAATCTTTGAAGCACTATAGAGTAAGCCGTTATAATATTGTTTAAACTTTTAAATTAATTGTTGATTAAAATGATGGTATTACTGCTCCATTATATTTTTCTTCGATAAATTTCTTAACCTCTGGAGATGTAACGGCCTTGCTTAATGCCTTTATCTTTTCAGAATCCTTATTTTCTGGTTTAATAGCAATTATATTCGCATATGGAGAGTCTGCCGATTCCAATGCTATAGAATCTTTTGCTGGGTTCAATTTTGCCTGTAATGCATAGTTTGCATTGATCACATCAAGATCAACATCTTTTAGAGCAGATGGCAGCTGTTCAGCAGCCAATTCTTTTATTTCAAGATTTTTTGGATTCTCAACTATGTCATTCTTGTTCAATAGCTCTTTTCCAGTAGCAAGCTTTATTAGACCTTCTTTTTCAAGAATTTTTAAAGCTCTTGATTCATTTGTAGGATCATTTGGTACCGCTACTATTCCACCATCTTTAACATCTGATACTTTTTTTACCTTGTCAGAGTATACGCCCATCGGTTCTATATGAACCTTAACTGTATAAGTTAATTTCGTATTATTCTGAGCATTAAACTCTTCTAAGTATGGTACATGCTGGAAATAATTTGCATCCAGTGTACCCTCATTCAACGCTTTGTTTGGCAATACATAGTCGTTAAACACCTTAACGTTCACAGTATATCCTTCTTTTTCCAAAAGAGGTTTAACAACTTCGTTTAAAACCTCTGCATGTGGACTAGGTGTGGCACCTATATTTATTACCTTTTCGTCTGAAGATGATTTTGATGTACTTGAATTATCTCCTGATTTTGCTCCACAAGCCACAAGACCTAATGATAATACGGCAACAGCTGCCAATGATAATATTTTTTTTGCTTTCATAAAATTCCTCCTAAAATAATTTTTTATATCAACAAACTTATATTTAAAGAAGTTTGCTTTTATCTTGTTTTAATAATTTGTTATTTTTATTTTATTGCACTGTTAATTTTAAATTTCTTGATAGTTTTGACTTATTTTATTTTTTTGTACACAATATCTCCCAATCCTTGAATAATCTGTACGATGATAACCAATGCTATAACAGTGAAAGTCATTACATTATAGTCAAATGAGCTATATCCATAAGTCAACGCAACATTACCCAGTCCTCCGGCACCTACAACACCAGCCATCGCCGTATAACTCAAAATTGATATGACTGAAAGAGTAATTCCGGATACAATAGATGGCATAGCTTCTTTTACCATTACCTTAAAAATTATTTGAGTATTAGTAGCACCAAAAGATTTTGCTGCCTCAATTAAACCCTTGTCGACTTCGTCTAACGCGCTTTCCATAAGTCTTGCTATGAATGGTGCAGACCCTATTGTTATTGGAACTATAGCAGCCGTTTCACCTATACTTGTTCCAACAATTAATCTTGTAAGTGGTATCATCGCAAAAATCAATATCATAAACGGGAAACTTCTTATTACGTTCACCACAAATCCCAATACTCTATTTACTGTTTTATTCGGTTTTAATCCACCATCTTTTGTAATAACTAATATAATTGCCATAACAAACCCCATGATTGATGCCAATACAGTCGGCACTATTATCATATACAAGGTTTGTAAAATTGCTGGTGGAAATAAATTTGTAATATATTCATTAAAGCTCATTGTCTACCTCCTGCCATCTCATTCCAACATTTGTCAAGTACTGTTCAACTTTTTCAAGTGAACCATCCGGAATATTAATAATAAGTGATCCCAATATATCCTCTCTAAACTTTTCCAATTTACCAAATACAATAGATACATCTATGTCAAGTTCTCTTGCCATACCTGTGATTATCGACTTATTAGACATATCATTCGTAAATAATAATTTTAGATTTGTTCCACTAGGAAGAACAATATTTTCTTCACCAAGTAATTTTCTCAGAGGTTTATTATTGTTTAGGAAAATATCTTCAGTATTTCCAATTTCAAGTATCTTCCCACCATCCATGATTGCGGTCCTCGTACAAATCTGCTTTATAACCTCCATTTGGTGAGTAACCATCACAATTGTTATCCCAAGCTTTTCATTTATTTCCTGTAAAAGTGAAAGAATTGAATTGGTTGTTTTTGGATCGAGAGCTGACGTAGCCTCGTCACAAAGCAGTACAGAAGGACTCATTGTAAGTGCTCTCGCAATTGCTACCCTTTGTTTTTGACCTCCAGATAAATTTCTTGGCTTGTCATCTTTCTTGTCCAATATTCCTACCAAATCAAGTAATTCCTCAACTCTTCTCTTTATTTCATCCTTTGGAAATCCAAAACACTCCATTGGCAATGCCACATTTTCAAATACTGTTTTTCTTTCTAGTAGAGAGAAATGCTGAAATATCATTCCAAGATTTTTTCTTAGATCCCTAAGTTCTTTTTCATTGAGATTTCCTACGTTGTTGCCATCTACTACTATACTTCCAGTATCAAATGTCTCCAATCTATTTATACATCTCAAAAGCGTAGACTTACCAGCTCCACTATGTCCTATGATTCCGAATATTTCGCCCTGCTCAATGTCTACACTTACATCGGTCAGAACCTGATTTTCACCAAAATATTTATTTACATTTTTTATCTCAATCATTATTTAACTCCCTTTCTAAATTTTATAATTAATATATACCAAAAATTCTAAATTTTAATAAAAATTATTAAAAAATTTATAAAAATAATTTTAATTTATATTGCAAATTTTGATATTTTTTTCCGAAAAAAATAATAAAAAAAGCCCGGAGTAAAATTCACACCAGACACGAAATTCTACTCATCTATCAACATAAAGTTGCTGGAATTAGCACCTTGATAAATATCAGGTTGCCGGGTTTCACAGGGCCAGTCCCTCCACCACTCTTGATAAGAGATGTATTTAATTTTTTATTATGCTATTTATGATATTACTAATGAAACAATTTGTCAATACATAATTTGAATATTTTTGTGTGTTTTTAAATATTTTTTGTAATTAAAACATAAATATTAAACATTAATGTTGAAATTATAAGTATTAAAGCTCCATAATCAATTATTGAATCAATTTTGTTTTTGTTTTCCTTCGCTCTATTATTTTTTATCGAGTTGTAAATTCCGAACAGCATTATTATCAATCCGAAAATTGCTGTCAGTCTTGAAAAAAGATTATCGGATACATATTTTGAAGACATCAGCAAAATAAATCCAACACCCAACATAAAAGTTGTGTTTTTTGTCAGATCTGAAGCTTTTGGTTCTTTTTCTATCTTATTATTTGTAGTCGCAACCTTGTAATAAGGCTTTTGTTTTTTCTTATTTTTTGACATTATCTATTCCTCCAAAATCACAAGCATATTAGCAGAAAAATTTTAAACAAAGGTGTAAAATACAAATATAGATAAAAACATAATATATTTTTTAAAACACCACTGTCCAAATATTGATATTTCACTTCTCAAAGAAATTTTCCCCTTAATTATATCATAATTTTACTGATTAATAAACAAAACAAAAACATAATTACAAACAAATTACATCACAAATACAAAAGACAAACAAAATACAAACAAATCTCTTCACAGATACAAAACAGCAAATAAATAATAAGCAAAATTCTTTACAAATTCAAAAAAACAAACAAATAATAAGCAAAATTCTTTACAAATTCAAAAAAAACAAACAAATAATAAGCAAAACTCTTTACAAATTCAAAAAAGCAAACAAATAATGAGCAAAATTCTTCATAAATAGAAAATCATAAAGAAAAAATTTCAAGAATTTATACATGAAAAATATTTTATTCTTTTAGTAAAAGTTGTATGTTATAATAAAAATATTAACATTCTATTGAAAGGAGAAAATATGTCTAGACGTCAAAGAAAATTAAAAGAAACAAAAAATAAAGTAAATATAAGATTGACATTGGGAATTATTTTTCTTATTGCTGCCATATGCCTCTTGTTGGTAAAACCGTTAAAAAGTCATTTATTAAATGAAAATATCAGTGAATACGAGAGTAATAAAAGCAAAATCCTGAGTAATGCATCCAAAAATGCTAAAAAAGAGAAAAAAAATATTTCCAAAGGAGATTACAATTTTGACAAGGTTGAAAGATTGAATCTTCAAACGGTTGTAAATGCGAAAAATAAGGTTGATTTTGACAATGCTAGTGGTGCAATTGCAATACCTGAAATTAATTTAAGCCTTCCTATTTTCGATGCATTGAACAATTACAATCTAGCTTATGGTGCTGGTACTATGAAAGAAAATCAAGTAATGGGAAGTGGAAACTACGCACTGGCAGGACATAATTATCCAGACTCGCCAAAAATCCTATTTTCACCATTAGTAAAAATAAACCAAGGGAATGTAATTTATTTGACTGACTTCAGCTTTATTTATATTTACAATACATTATCTATAACGACAATCAAACCAACACAGGTCGACGTAATAAACGATACCGATGGAGTAACAGAACTTACTCTTATCACTTGCAATAACGACGGTAGCCTAAGGCATATGGTTAAGGCAACGTATAGTGGAAAAATACCTGTTTCTGAGGCAAGTCAGGACATGAAAAACGCCTTTGGTTATGACTTTAATTAGTACTCTTGATAAATATAATAGACATTTTGAATGTCATAATTAGAATTTTGATAGCTGTTACTGCCATTCTACAAATCGATAATTATTATCAAATACAAAAAACTAGCGCATTTGTTTTAATAAATGTGCTAGTTTTTTATCAACTTATTTTGTAAAAAAATCTTCTATTTTTTGACCGAAAGTTTTTCTATTTCCAGAAACAACCTCTCCAGTTTCTTTTGCAAATTCTTTCAATAGACTTACTTGTTTGTCTGTCAATTTCTTTGGAACTTCCACATTGACCTTGACATATTGGTCACCTCTGCCCTGAGAATTAATTTTTTGAACTCCCTTGCCTTTCAATCTAAATACAGTTCCTGTCTGAGTTCCTTCAGGAATTGAGTATTTAACGTCACCATCTACAGTTGGAACTTGTATATCATCACCCAATGCTGCTTGAACAAATGATATTGGCATATTCATATAAATATCAAAACCATCTCTCTGGAACATTTTATGATCTCTGACATTTATTATTAAAATTAAATCTCCTCTCGGTCCTCCAAGCTCTCCATATTCACCTTGCCCTGCTAGTCTAATAGCCTGTCCATCATCAATACCTGCTGGAATATCTACCTCTACTGTTTTTGTTTTTCTAACGTAGCCTTTTCCATGACAATTCGTACAAGGACTTTCTATCTCCTCTCCTGTACCATGACAAGTCGGACATTCTCTTTGTGTTGCTATATTTCCAAATGGAGTATTTTTTACATCTCTTACCACACCAGAGCCGTTACAAGTTTGGCAAGTTTTTTTAGATGTACCAGGCTTCGCTCCCGTACCATGACACACATCACACTCTTCGTTTCTCGTAACCTTTATTGATACTTTTTTGCCGAAAACAGCATCCAAGAAATCCAACGTTATTGATTGCCTAATATCATCACCTCTTCTAGGACCACGTCTAGAAGAACCACTAAAGCCTCCAAATCCACCGAAGCCTCTTCCGCCACCGAATACATCTCCAAACATATCGAAAATATCTTCAAATCCTCCAGCACCGCCAAAGCCTCCAGCGCCTCCGAATCCACCTTGTCCATTAAAAGCATCTGCTCCATACTGATCATACATTCTTCTTTTTTCAGGATCAGATAGTATTTCATATGCCTCATTTACTTCCTTAAACTTTTCCTCGGCTTCTTTGTCATCGGGGTTTTTGTCAGGATGGTATTTCATAGCCATTTTTCTATATGCTTTTTTTATTTCCTTTTCATCAGCGGATTTCGATACCCCTAGTATTTCATAAAAATCTTTATTTGACGCCATGATAGCACCTACTTTCCTAAATTATTTTGACATTATTTTTTTACAGAAACAATAGCTTGTAGAAAAACTACAAGCCATTGATATCTAAAAGAATTTATTATTTATCATCAACTTCAGTAAAATCAGCATCTACTACATTGTCATCTTTTGGATTTGATTGACCTTCAGATTCTGCTGCCTGTCCCTGCTGAGCTTGAGCATTGGCATACATTTCCTGTGATATTTTTTGGAACTTATTCATTAGTTCATCAATTGCACCTCTTATTTCATCAACAGTAGCATCCTGCTTATCTTTAACTTCTCTAACCTTTGCAATCGCAGCTTCTATCTCGCTCTTATCTTCTGGCTTTATATTTTCACCATGCTCATTAAGAGTTTGCTCAGTCTGATATGCAACTGATTCAGCATGGTTAACAGCTTCAATTTTTTCCTTTTTCTGCTTATCCGCTTCTGCATTTGCTTCAGCTTCTTTGATCTTCTTTTCAATTTCTTCTTCAGACATATTTGTATTTGAAGTTATTGTTATTTTCTGTTCCTTACCAGTTCCAAGATCTTTTGCTGTAACGTTGACGATACCATTTGCATCTATATCGAAAGTTACCTCTATCTGAGGAACTCCTCTTCTTGCTGGTGGAATATTTGTAAGCTGGAATCTACCAAGAGTTGTATTGTCATATGACATTGCTCTTTCACCCTGAAGAACATGTATATCAACTGCTGTTTGATTGTCCGCTGCTGTAGAGAATACCTGAGACTTCTTAGTAGGTATGGTAGTATTTCTTTCTATAATCTTTGTAAATACGTTACCTAATGTTTCTATTCCTAGAGAAAGTGGTGTTACATCTAACAATAGTATATCATTTACTTCGCCTGTCAACACACCAGCCTGTACTGATGCTCCTGCTGCAACACATTCATCTGGATTTATTCCCTTATGAGGTTCTTTTCCTATGAAGTTCTTAACTGCTTCTTGAACTGCTGGTATTCTTGTAGATCCACCAACCAATAAAACATCATCTATTTCTGAAACTGAAATTCCAGCATCCTTTATAGCTTGCTTTGTAGGCTCCATACTCTTAGCAACAAGAGAAGCTGTTAATTCGTTGAATTTTGCTCTCGTAAGGTCGATGTTTAAGTGCTTTGGACCTTCTGCAGTTGCTGTAATAAATGGTAAATTGATGTTTGTAGTCATTGTTGAAGATAGCTCTTTCTTCGCCTTTTCAGCTGCTTCTTTTAATCTCTGTAAAGACATTTTGTCGCTTCTTAGGTCAACACCATCTGATGTCTTAAACTCATCAGCCAAATAGTCGATGACAATTTTATCGAAGTCATCTCCACCAAGTCTATTATTACCTGCTGTAGCAAGAACCTCAAAAGTACCATCTCCAATTTCAAGAATTGAAACGTCGAATGTACCACCACCAAGGTCAAATACTAATATTTTCTTTTCTTGCTCCAATTTATCCATACCATAAGCCAATGAAGCCGCTGTTGGTTCATTGATAATTCTCTTTACTTCAAGCCCAGCTATTTTACCAGCATCCTTTGTCGCCTGTCTTTGAGCGTCTGTAAAATATGCTGGAACTGTAATTACAGCCTCTGTAACCTTTTCTCCCAAATAGCTTTCAGCATCAGCCTTTAGCTTCTGAAGAATAATTGCAGAAATTTCCTGTGGAGTATATGCCTTTCCATCAATATCCACTTTGTAATCAGTACCCATATGAGTTTTTATTGAAGTTATTGTTCTTTCAGCATTTGTAACTGCCTGTCTTTTTGCTGGTTCACCAACAATTCTTTCTCCATCCTTTGTAAAAGCCACAACTGAAGGAGTCGTTCTCATACCTTCATTATTCGGTATTATTACAGGTTCTCCACCTTCTAAAACTGCAACACATGAGTTTGTAGTACCCAAATCTATTCCTATTACTTTTGACATTTTATTACCTCCAAAAAATCTTTTTCTAAATTAATATATTATTTTTTTATTATTGTAAACTTTATTATTGTGAATTTTATTATTGAAATTTTTTTAATGCTTTATCTATATTTTAATTACTCATTAACAATTAAATGAACTATCAGCTTGACACCTTGACCATTGCGGCTCTTAAAACTTTCTTGCCCAAACTGTAGCCTTTCTGAAGCACCATAGTCACCTTTCCAGCTTCAAATTCTTCACTAGGCTCTTGAAGTACTGCCATATGGAAATTATGATCGAAATCATCTCCCATCTTAGGGCATATTTCTTCCAAACCTTGCTTTGCAAGTGCATCTATCAATTGTTTGTACACTAGATCCACTCCTTGATACATGGAAGACTCTTTGTCATCAAATGCTGATAATGCTCTCTCCATATTGTCAATTATTGGAATTAGCTCACTCATTATTTTTTCATTTGCAAACAAACCGATTGTCAACTTTTCCTCTGACGTTCTTCTTCTATAATTTGAATACTCGGCATTCAACCTAAGGTAAGCATCTTCCTTCTCTTTGATCGTTTTTTCCAATAAACCAATCTTTAGCGCTGGTTCACATTCTTCATTTTGTGAGTTTTCATCGTCATTGGAAGACATACCATCAGATTCAGATTCTAAAACCTCTTTATCTGAAAGGCTTTCTTGCTCCATGCCCACATTTGTATCAATGTCTTCATTCACACCTACTTCATCTTGAAGATTGTCAATATCTTTCTTTTCATTTTCCATTTTTACACCCCTTTACCCTATCACTTACCATCAAGTAGCAAGCTCATATAATTTAATATAGAATATACTTTCGAATAATCCATTCTAGTAGGTCCAATAAAACTAATTTTACCTTGCATATTATCTTGAACATTATATGTAGCCGTTATAATACTCAAATCGGTACTAATATTATTTTCACCATTTCCAATTACGATATTTAAATTATCCTTCTGTATTCCTTTTGTTCCAATCATTTTGGCAATGTGGTCTTTTTCCTCAAGCATATTTAAAAATGATTTTGCCTTTACCATATCATTAAACTCAGGATAATTGAATATATTTGTAGCACCGTTCAAAGAAATTTTGAAATCTTCATCTGCCACATCGTTTAGTAAATCAATCAAGTCATCAACTATATCAGAATACTCTCCAATTTCGTATTTGATATACTCAATCATATTTTCATCCAAATCACCGATTTTTTTCCCAGATAGTTTGTTCGTCAAGTTTGATGATATTACATTTAGTTTGGCCTGAGGTAGCTCTTCTGTAGTAATAAATTCTTGACTCTTTATTTCACCATCCTCAGACACCACAATCAGAAGTATTTTATCTACTGACAAATTCACAAGCTGAATATACTTTATTATTGAAGTTTCACTATGATTGTCGTAAACAGTAATCGTCGTGTAGTTAGTAAGACTCGATAATAATTTCGAAAGCTCTTCAATTAGACTATCTACCTTCTCAAAATTGCTTTTAATACATTTCTGAAGAATTTCTTTTTCATGATCCTCTAATTCACTGTTTCCCATCAGCGAATCTACATACAATATGTATCCTTTTTGTGTCGGTATTCTGCCTGCCGACGTATGTGGTTGTACCAAATAGCCCATATCTTCAAGGTCAGACATTTCATTTCTAATAGTAGCAGCTGATATACCTAAATTGTATTTCTTAGACAATGTCCTTGAACCAACAGCCTCAGCCGTTTCTATATAGTCTTTCACTATGGCCTTAAGTATATTTAATTGTCTTTCAGTAAGCTCCATAGTATCACCTTCTCTCATAAACTTAAATACCATTTTATTATCACTCATTCAATTAGAGTGCTAAAACTATCTAATACATTTATACCACCAATTAAAAAACATGTCAATATTTTTTTATAAAGTTATAAAAAATATTATCTTATTTGTCAACACATTTATTACTCTAACAATAAAGTTTTTCTTCTTTGTCTATGTATACGTTATAACAGCACGAATATTTTTAAATATCTTCCATTTCAGTGACTAACGTTGATGCAAACATTGTACCTTCCAATGTTTCAATTGCTAGTTTTCCTTTATCGTAACTATTATACTTAATGACATTGTTCTCAAATGCTTCAATACCCCATCCTGGTATGTAATAATTTCCATCTTTGTCTATAAAATCACCGTCATACCTAAATGCTTCAATTTCTACTGTTTTCTTTCTACACTTCATCTTAGTTATTCCCCATTCTTAATTCTACTTTTGTTTCTTCAATGTGTCCTTCATTTACCATTGTGTTAAAATGCGAAATAGGTATTGAAGTAAAGTGAACATAATCTGCAAACCCTAATATATAACTCATTTCAAATAAACCTTCAGAAATTTCCTTATTGTCAATCGCTACAACTTCAAATTCTATTCCAGTTGTTTTATCTTTATATTTTTTAGCCATAATTTTCTCCTTTCTTTTTCTATTTTTGCATTTAAAAAGCACCCTAACATTTATTGTTAAAGTGCCTTACTTTGAATATTTCCAATCTAAAATTTTATCATACAATGACTGTACATATTTACCTTTTTCTGTATACCAGTTTTGTCCGTTGGAATCATAGTACATACAATCATCACTTGTAAGATACCAGTCTATTTCAGTCTGCAAGCCTGCATAATTACTTGTATCCACCATAAGTTTTATATCGTTATCACATTTTTTTAGATATTCTATCTCTTCACCTGTTAAACCAAACATGCTTACACCTTCTATCGTCTTGGATTACATTGAATTAAAGTATTTGTGATTGGATTATATGTAACACCACACAATCCCTCTAATTCCAACAGCATACTATTACTTCTCTTTTTAATAACACTACCACTAGCCAAACACTTTTCTATATCGTTAGTTGGAACATGCTTATGGTTTAATCTTTTCATAGTTTCTTTAGAATTACTAAGATTTGCCCAATCATGCGTTCCTATTGCTCTACTTGTAAAATGGTAAGATATACCTTTAACTTCTAGACCATCATTAAATTTCAATCCAGTCAGCTTCTTCTCAAGGTTTTTATGATACTCTTTAAAATTTTTATACCCCACTAATGGAGAAATTTCTCCTTTTTGAACAATCCCAGCATAACCTTTTATCATATCCCATTCTTTAGTATTATTATACTTTATATCTTAGAATTTTTCAAATGATTTAACCCCGTCATACCCAAGACTTTTATATTTCTCAAACTGCGTCTTGTCACTATTCCGGTTCTTCCATTTCTTTTCTTTTAAAAGATATTGAGGATTCGTTTCTACATATTTTTTATACCACTCTTGATAACTTAAATTTGCATCAACATAAATATTTTTTCCATTTTCATCTCTAGCTATCCTTACACTATCTTCCAAATCATCAACATCGACTGGAACAGTCGTAGACCTACAATGTGGATGCATAGGTGGATAATTAACTCCTGGAACTGCCTCACTTAAATCAAACTTTTTACCATCTAAATCCCTGCATATTTCTGATGTTTTGATATCCAAAGTAGCTAAATATTAATAAACTTTTACGTCAAAGTCTTTATATATCCTTAAGTCGCCTTGAGGGGCTGACCCAAAAGTCCCATAAATTGCCGTAGGACTTACCTACGGTAATTTTTTACATAAAAAAACATCTCCATGATATAATGTTAATAGCTAAAAAACAAGAAAAAGGAGATGATTTTTTATGAATAACTCAAAGGTTATCTACATAGATTATAGCATGAATCAATTACAATTACCATCTGATTTATTAGATTGTATACCAGAAAACCATATTTCAAGAATAGTTAATGAAGTCGTTGAAAATATTGATATGAAAATCTTAGAGAAAGCATATACAGGTGGTGGAAGTTCTTACCATCCTAAAATGATGCTTAAAATAGTTCTATATGCATATACTCAAAAGGTAACTTCTGGAAGAAGAATTGCTAGAATGTGTAAGGAACATATCCCAATGATATGGCTATCAGGAAGATGTACTCCTGATTTTAGAACTATAAATAGATTCAGAAGCGAGAAAATGAAAGACATAATAACAGATGTTTTCGAAACACTTGTAATATATATCGTTATTAAAGAACTTGCGGATACTGACGTATATTATATTGATGGTACAAAAATAGAGGCTGATACAAATAAATTTACTTTTGTCTGGTCTAAATCTACTGATAATTTTCAAAATAAAATCACAGATAATATAAAGAAATTTTTGAAAGATGCCGAAAAATTGGCATATGAAGAAAATAACGAAGGTGAATTGTTAGAAAAATATAGCGACTTAGCTGAAATTTCTTCTAATATTCTTAAATCATTGGAAGAAAAAGATTCTAGATATAAAAAGGCTGTTATTACATCTGAACAAATCGACACTATCGGAGATAAATTAGACAAAATCGAAGAAAAACTTACGGAAAAGAATGTAAGTAAGAAACATAAAATAAATCCAATAAGAAAAATGCGTAAGAAATTTACTGAAGATTTTTCTCCAAGAATGAAGAAATATGAGAGATATAAAACTATACTTTCAAATAGAAATAGCTTTTCTAAAACAGATACGGATGCCACTTTTATGTTCATACATAAATCTTATCCCTTTTAATACAATGAGACTTGAAATAACAAATAGATATAAAAAAGATATCAAATATTGGCAACATTGGGAATATGACGAGCAATATGATAGATTTATATGTCCTAACGGAAAAAATATAGAATTTAAAAATTATTCAACGAGAAAAGATAAATATGGATACCAAAGAGATTTTAAAATATATGAATGCGAATCATGCGATGATTGCGAATTTAAAGATCGATTTTGTCGTTCACAAAATTTCATTTAAGAGGAAATGAAAAGGTAAAAATTTAATTTGGATTGATTGCAGTGGCACATAATTTAATAAAAATATGGCTCGATAGAGCCAAGTTAACCTATACAAAACTCATAAAGAGAGCACAAATAAAAATACACGCTACACATTCATTTCCATGCATGGAGAATGTGGGCGTGTATTTTATTTAGGGCTCTTATGAGTCAGCCCCTGACATATTAATATATCTATTATTTAGCTGATATAGCGGCCATAGTTATATGACTTTAATTAATAATTTTATAGTTTTTACAATTTATAAATCGCTATTTTTCAACATTTTATTTTACTCAGTTTATTAATTTTATGACTTTTTAGTCTGTCTTGCTACCAAAATACTACCATAATTTTTAATAGATACTAAAAGAACAATACAGTATAATAATTGTAAAAAAATAGGGGTGGCATATAGCCACCCTCTTATATTTATATACCTACACAATACCTAGCTGACACATATCCTGCTCGTGGAATTTTATACCAAGTTCCCTCTATGTTTTTAACCACTTCTTCAACATAAATCTTAGAACCATCTCTATAAGACGATACTTTTCTATATCCCACACCTGGACCCATGCGAACGTTTAATACATCTCCTGGTGTTTTAGTCATAACCGAATATCCGCCTCTTGACACACTAGTATTAACCTGCACTAGTGTTTGTCCCATATACTTCTTAACTATATTTATGAACCTTTGCCAACCAAGATCTAGAGTCTTATGAGGACAATATTTACCACTACAATACTGATGGGTAACAACTCTATCAACATTCCACCCTCTTGCCTTTAGAATAGCAGCTACATACTTTGCACAGTTCTCTTCTGCTTTTGCAAAATCATTTGCATTACCTGTGCTTCTAGCTATTTCAATTCCGATATAATGTCTATTACCATACGTTGCTCCGCAGTGCCAAGCATTGCGATTAAATGGTATGCACTCATATATAGCAGATTCATCCACTACAGTATGAAAACTTGTCCAACTAGAATTTCCCACCATATATGATGCCTCAGCCTTGGCTTTAGCGGAGTTATAAGTATTATGAATTACGATTTTTTCGGCATTCATAGCATAGGTTTGTTTTTTGCCTTTATTCCAATTTGGCACAGGAAAATCATATATAGGTACGCCACAATTTATTCCATTCATTATAGTCTCCCTTCTTTCTTTAATTGTTCTAAATCTTCATCAGACAATCCACCAAATTCATCAGTGTCATGGAAATGATTCTTTTCTAAATTTTCCTTATACAGTTCCTCGTCAAACACAATTGTATGATTTACTTCCATTATTTACCTCCCCATTTATCCAAGATATTTGCAAATATCTTGATATCCGTGCCACTTTTGTTTAAATTTTCAACTATAGAGCGTAGTTCTAACATTAAATACCCAATGTATAGAGTATATACTAGTGCCGTACCTGCACCATTTGGAATTACAACACTTATGGGAATGAATATAATCAAAGCAAGCATACTGCCTATTTTCCTTAATATACCATTTATACCTGCCTTACTTTTAAATTCTATATCAGGATTCACAACTGCTGCAATCGTTCCTGTAATAAAGTCCACTATCATTACAAAAGCAATTATCATCAAAATAAATAATATTTTGCTTTCCTCTGTTTGTGTACACTGCTTTAAAAATCCAAAAACACTGTTTGCTATTTCCATATCCATAAAATCACCTTTCTTAAAAATAGGCAGTTTACCAGACTTGCCCAGGTCTTTTTTACTACTGTGCCACTTCTGCTACTGACCCACCATCTACAAGAAAAGCTATATCCTTTTCTTCCCTTATCAGTGCGTCTGTAGCTTCCTTATACCTCTGTAAAGACTTCTTTTCAAAGTAGGCACAATACTTAAGCCTAGCACCCTCTTTTCCATCTTCTAAGTACGCTATCATTACTCTTGCACATATAAATTTTGCCATATCACTATCTCCTTTTCTTAAATACATTTCTTTTACTTTTCTTTTGACTATATTAAAAATGTCGCGACACATTTTAATCACCTATTTTATTCTAGCGTTGTTAGCACCAGTTCTTCCACTGTAGTAGATAAAGTATCTACCCTATCTTTTAAGGTTTCATTTTCCTTTTTCAGTTCCTCTATAATTTCTGATGCTGACGTTTCTTTTTCACACTGTAATTCAGCTTCCTTTTCAGCCTTTTCCCTTTCTTCTTCACGCTTAGCAAGAAAAGCTTCTACTATGGCTACGTCAGTATCACCTGTAAAGCCTTGAGTCTTGATATCTTCAAGCCAAAATACTTCACTATCCACTAGTACCAGCGTCTTATATTTCGATTCAGGGTATGATTTTTCCCAAATTTCTTTAGCTATGCCATTCATGCTCTCTTTTCTATCCCATATTTTTATCTTCATTTTTACCTCCTAAATAAACCATTTTTTAAATAGATTATCTTTTCTTCCATAATCGCCTGCTTCTGATTTTACATAGACAGTTTTTTTATAAACACAACTACTACACGTATTTGGAACATAAAGAGTTTTACTTATATTAGATTTACTGATTTTATAAGTTTTTGTAGTCAAATTCAATGTTATTATTTTTCTGGAAATTATCATCAAATTATCTTTATATAGTAACAAATCGTTTATTGAATACTTTCTATCACTTGTTCTCCCATATGGATCCGACCGAGATGCTATAGGACTAAAATCAAAAAACAGTTCATATGTTTTTGTTTCTATGTCGAATCTATAAATTTTTATTCCATCAGAAAAATATATGTAATTGCCATCATAGCAAGCTTGTATTTCATCAATATTTGTTTTGAATTTTGAATACTCGTAAATCGTATTACTTGATAAATCTATTTTATATATAATCATATTTGAATTGTTATACCTTATCATATATATATTATTTTTATAGGGTATCATTATAAGTGCACCACCAGAACTATCTGTATTATCAACTATGCCAGTAAATATATTACTTTCTGTATCTAAATTATAGGTACAAAGTTTATTTTCCGAGTAGGAAAAATAGTACACCACATTTTCTATCACACAAAATGCACCCATACCCCTTCTAAATTTTAATTTTTTTGAAGCATTCCATTTATTTAAATTTATATCATATTCGGCTACATTATCTGTATAGTAATCGTAATCTCCGTTACCAAATGTGGAAAATAATCCAATCATGTAAATCTTATCTTTATATGCAATTAGACCATTACCGTACCAATCAGTATTACCTAATATTTCGTTGGATACTTCTTCTTCGTCGATATCAAATCTTAAATCTTGAACATTTAGCACCCTGCTTCCAACTTCAAAACTTAACCTGAAATATTTTTCAAGTTCGCACTGAACTTTGTACATATCAACCTTGTCCAGTTTTTTAGCTGGATAGTAGAGTGCCCTTAGTCTCAGATTATTCCTATGGAGGACTTTATTTATTGAGCCAGAACTTATTACATTAATTTCAGTAAAAAAAATTGGCCCTTCTATATTTTCATCTATAGCATGAGACCCTACACCGACTCCAGTCACCTTTTTAAGTTTTTCGTTAAATGCCTTCTTTACATCCATTATTGTAATCAAGCTACCACCCCCTACCAATTTATACCATTATCCAGCAGGTCATATACCCACCTTTCAATTTCTTCATCATAAGTATCATTTAGTTCATCAACTGCATTTTCAACAGGAAAATAGCCCTTTACTCTACCAAGATGATGAGCCTTGCCACCATCTTTCTTTTTAGGGCTATATAGCACTAGTTCATGACCTTCCTCTATTAGATGAGCATATGGAACTTTAGAGTCTACAGTAGCCACGTACTCACCACCCTTTTTCTCAGGCTTAAAATGTTTGTAAGAATCCCTAAGTTTACCCGTATTTACAATACCTTGATTTTCTGAATCTTCTCTTATTAATTCTTCCAAGTCAGTAGCCTTCTTATCAAGTATTTTTATTACCTCATCAGGAAATTTCCTCTCAACTTCTTTTATAGCCTGTTCAAACTCTTTTGCCCCTCTTACTTCAACTTTTATATCCATTCCTTCACCTAGCCCTTAATTTCCCTGTTGCAGATTATTTCTAGATACTCTCTCCTGCCTAGTTCGCTTACAGATGTTATTTCATACTCCCTATTTTGATACCTGACTAGGCATTTTCTGTCAATATCGCCCCTGTACCTGATTACAATCTTCAGATACTCATCACCTGTTATTATCCCAGTAGATGCCAGCTTTTCACTCCCACGCATGGTAGTTACCTCAGCCCAGAGCTTTATTATTTTTTCTTGCCCTTGTTCAAGTTCTCCTAATTCGTTTTCTACCATCTCATATTCGCCTAAGTCATTTGATACACCTTTACCAGATACTACCTTTTTTCTGAGTATCTCAATTCTCCTATCAAGCTTTCCTATGCCTATCACCATATCTATATCACCTCTACACTTGAATACTGTAGTTGATGTATTAGTGACCTTATCATAGTACTCACTTTGTCATACCTATCATTTTTTACATATACACGATTATCGTACCACTCTGATATCATGGCTAGCCTTATTAGGTCTGCCATAGACCTAAATTTTTCACTCTCCATCTTTTGGTCATAATCGTCTATCGCTCCAGATAGATATGATTCTGATGCAGTTATGAGGTTTGTTATTAGTGGAATATCCTCATCTGCATCAACCCTTAAATAATTCATTACATACTCCAAATCCACTAATATTCCCCCTTTTATCCTATACTGGCTTAGGCATTTCACAAAGCACTAGAGCTTTATCATCAACCACACCTACATCAAATCTTTCAACTACTCTTAACCAAGTAGCATACTCTTTAAACCCTGCTTCAGCACTTGTTACAACCTCTATACCCTTCTTTTCATAGAAGTTTAGGTATTCTTCAGCATCCCCTACATAGAATGTAAGATTTTCAGGTGTCTTAGGTGTTAGCTCTTCATCAGCAAACACTTCGATCACCTTATTTCTTAGCATCATCTTAGTAGGATCAGCTAGACAAGGCTGCAATAACTTTCTTCCCTGCTTGTCCTCTAATTTATCAAGGTAATTGAAAGAAGTCTGATTAGTAATTATCTTGGCATTTTCAGCAATCGCAGGATTAAGAGTAACATTTAATGCATCTAACAGTCCATCTACACCCTTGATAGTCGTAGCCTCCAACTTCTTGAATTCTGTTATTATTGCCTTGTTTTCAGTTCTAACAGATGCCTTTACGAACTCCTTACCTATGTAGTCCACTATATTTACATCTGTATCCTCAATAAACTGATTTGCTACTGGTATTAGTAGACCATAGTCCTTTACAGCCCATACCTTCTGAGCAAACTTCAAATCCTTAGCAGTAAGAGTATTTAACTCTTCAAAATTTAACAACTCTAGAGCATTTTCTCCCTCAGTGTTGAATTTACCTGTCCTAGTTGTAACATATTTAACATTTACTAATTCCTTTAGTGCTCTTCTTTTTCTTCTAAGCTCTTTAATCTGAGTTTCATGTGTTGCAGGTAGCAAATATCCACCCCTTGCATCATCTGCCCCTATTACACCAGGAGTTCCTGCCTTATTTTCTACTAGATTGGATTCTACATAAGATTTTTCAGCCTCATTCATAGATTTATTCATTAAAGCTTTATTAAATGCCCTATTTTCATCTACTTTATCAGATACAACAGCAGTACTAGGGTTATTTACAACACTATTTTTTTCATCTTCCTCAATCTTTAGCTGAATTTCTAGCTCCTTGTTTAGATTTTCTATCTCACCTATCATTGCATGAGCCTTTTCGATTTCTCCCTTGTCTCTAAGATTCTTCATCTCAGCCTTTTTATTTTCTATCTTTCTTCTAATTTCTGCACTTAGTAACATATTTACTATACCCTCTTGCAAGGTGTCTAATGTATCAGCCATCTTCTTGAAGTCATCAGCATTACCACTGCACCAACTTGAAGGCTTATGTATCATCAAGTATGCATTTTCAGGCATTTCTATAGTGTCACACCCAAACGCTATGATTGATGCAGCACTACCAGCCAATCCATCAACTATAGCCTTAGTACTAGCATTATGCCTTTTTAGCATATTAGATATTGCAACCCCAGCAAATAAATCACCACCACCTGAATTTATATATACATTAACTGCCTTGTTGTTAGCCTCAGATAGCATATCTCGTATGTCTGATGGATATGTATCCATATCTTCACCCCATGACCAACCTTTCCAGCTATCATCCACTATATCGCCTACTACATAGATATCAGTGCTATCAGCATTATTCTGTACTCTTATCACTTTTCTCACCTCCTTCACTATCATCTTTTTTATAAGCCAGTCCAATGTCAGACAGGTCTACATATGATCCATTCACCATTACTACATCACCCTCGTCTATCTTAGGCATTCCTAAGTAGTTTCTAGCCTCGTTAATAGTATATACTGACCCTGTAGTCAGCTTTGCCAAGAATTCAGCCTGTGACTTGATGTCACCTCTCAGTATAGTTGCTACATTAAACTCAAAATGTAGACCCTTTTTTCTTTCATCCGTAGTCAGCAACTTGTAATTAAATTCTTCCTCATATTGAGTCAAGATGTATAACAAGGTATCTACATAGTAGGTTAGGTTTTGTGCCTCTGAGTTGGCATATGAAGATTTTTCATAGTCATTCAGATGATTGGGCTTGACACCCATAGCACTTGCTATCTGTAGAGCTGAGTATTTCTTCAATTCATAAAACTGACTATCAGTCAACTTCAAATCAAGCGGTACCAAATCCATACCAAGAGGTATAGGTATTATCCTCTCATTAGTATCATTGCTAGCAAAATCAGCAATCTCCTTGACCAACTTTTCCTTTTTGTCTTTATTCAGGTCTCCAACGTATTTTATGATGGCATTAGCCGTTAACCCATTTTTATATAGATTATTGAGATATCTTTGAGCCTCTTTAGACCCTGATAGAGTACCTGCCAATGTCTCCCTTACAGACTTACCAACTAAGCCATCTGTAGCTAGACCACCCTTCATATGAAGTATCTCACCAGGCTTAAAATACTATGTCCTACCACCTTCCGTATATTGATATACATGGCTAAAATCAACCGTTATATCCCTAGTATTATTGACCAGTATACTCATATTCTGGGGTTTAAAGGGTACTATACTAACCAAACTCCCCTTTTTATACTTCAAATAGGCATATGCATTCCCATAGTGATTCCTATTAAACTCCATCAAGGTTTTAAATGTTACACTAGACATAAAAGGATTGGGTCTAAGAGCCAGTAGCTCCAATACCTCATTGTCCTTGACCTTGTTACCATCACCATCTTTTAAGTGTATTGACAGCTTACCTAGAGATTCACTCAATACCTTTAGACAAGTAAAATAAGTAACCTCTGATAAATCACTCCCTACACCCTCACCCTTTCGCCTGAAATACTCATTGATTTCGGATAGGCTAACAGTTTTTTCTTTATCTGTTTCTTTATTCAAAAACCTTCCAAATATTCCCATATCCTATTATCACCTACCTGTATTCTTCATAAAGTCTTTTTCAGCAAGTTTCTCAAATATATATTTACCAGTTCTTTTACTTCTTTTTTCTTCTAAATATTTTTTCCATCTTTCTTCCGCCAGCATTTCATTCTTTTTTATTTTGTATTTTCTAAGCTCAACATTTGCCCTGTATGACTGTATAAAAAATACTAAAAATACAACTACTACTATAGCCAACTCAATGTAAAGTGGTATAAAAGTCTTTATCCATGACAGATTACTTTTGCCAACTACCTTTAACAGTACTAAGCCAACTTGTATTATTCCTAGTACACTGATAGTATTATTAGCCGTATTGCCTTTGCTATCCCTTCTCATATTTCCCCTCCTGTCTACTTGCTTTCCTTACTCCTAAATGCTTTCATCATGTCTTCCCATTCGTCAAAATCATCATCAGCATTGTATTTAATATTATTCTTGCTACTCATATATAATTTCCATGCATCCACTACAGCATCTATAGGATCTATTCTACCAGTAGCAATATTCTTTTCTATCTTAGTTTCACCAAAACTATTTTTAGTTGTTATTGCATTAGAACAAGACCAGCTAAATAGCTCGTCTCCCTCATTATATTCAATTCCTAGTGCATCAACTGTCAATTTAAAATCTATCGTTGGATCAGATAAAGCTCTAGCTGACTGGACAATTTCAGTCAAATCACATCCTAAAAATTCAAGATCACTGATAAACGCTCCAGCATTATGTGGGTCATATCCACAATCTATAAATTTGATGCCGTATTCTTCCTTAATTTTCCTCAGATAAGCAGTTATAAAACTATAGTCGGTCTTATATCCACCTCCACCAGTAGTCGAGTCCAATAGTCCTTTGTCTGCCCATAGCTGATATGGTGCATCATCAGTTTTGATATGCTCCTGTAACCTCATGATAGGCATAAATGAATGATGGTGGATAAATACCTTGTCTTCCCCTTTCATAGGTGGGAAAAGCAGTGCTATACTCGTTAAATCACCGCCACTTGACAAATCTATACCAAGAATACAATCTCTACCCTTGAAATCTTCTATAGTCCTCTCAGACCTACACTGTAATAATTTTTTGTTATTAAGCAACTGGTCACCTGCATTAGTCACCCAACAATTCAATTCCTTGGTCAACAAGTTTACAAGCTCATTACCACCTGTTTCCTTGGCTGTGATAGACTTTTCTCTTATTTTATCTATCATTTCCTCGTTTAAAGTGTCATCTTCATTCCAGAGCCTTAGAGGACTTGTTTTAGCCCAATTGACTGGGTCCCATATATCATCATCCTTATCCATCTCACATATGTAGATAAATTGTGAATCCTTGGTTATAACACCCTCTAGTATCTTTTTGCAAAGTAGATATTTCTTATGACAAGCACCACCTATAGTAAATCCTGCTGTAGTTATGATTAAAGTCAATGCAGATTTTACATTTATCTGACCATCTAAGAGTAGTTGATACATCTTACTATTAGGATGAGCGTGGTACTCATCAACTATAGCCAGCACTGACCTAAACCCATCTGCGGACTTGGTATCCCTACCAATGGCCTTGATTTCAGTACCTGTAACATAACTCTTGATTATCCTGTCATGCTCCCTAATTTTATACATCTTATTCAGCCATTTGTCTGATCTAATAAACTTGGCCAATTCATCCCAAACTATATTAGCCTGGTCTTGCTTAGTAGCAGCACAGTATACTTTACCTAGCTTGTAGCCTCTAAATGTAGACCATGCATTAGCCTCGGTCCCAGCAATAAATGACTTACTATTCTGTCTAGCTATCTGAATATAACCCTCTCTAAATCTTAGTGCATTATTAGACTTCTTTTTCCAACCATGTAGTGATCCAATTATGAAGTCCTGAAAGCCCCTAGTCTTTAATGGCATTTCTTTCTCACCTTCAGCAATTTTCAGTTCATTAGCTATATCTATATACTTCTCTGCCTCTTCAACATCAAAATAATATGGCCAGTTACCTTTGGACTTTTCAAGATCATCTAGATGCCTTCGACAACACTGTATTTCTGTCTCGCCTTTTAGTATTTCTTTATTTGCCACCTTCATGGCATATCTAGTAGTCCTGTCTAACTCAGGATTTATCATAGATATTTCAAGAAAGGATTAGATTCTTTTTCCTCAGATTTTGGAATCACGAGACGTAACCTATCCGAGGTGGCAAGACCCAGCTTAGACGAGCACTGCATAATGGTATCAACCTGTATTTTCCTTAGCTTTATCAAGTCTTTAGCACATTCATTTACTATAGCATTTGCATCACCATCTACATCAGTGATACTGGAATCATTCAGCTTGCTTGTAATATCTATATAAGTCGCATAAGAATCACAGTATATCGCAAGTACAGACAAATCCATATTATCTATTAACTCCAGTGGTTCAGACTCCTTGACTATCCTTCTAAATTCCTTTTTAGCCGTATTAGATAACCATGCAGGTGGTTTTAAGTCCCTAGCTACCTTTAGTTTAGACTCAGCAATTTCCCTTTGTAACTTTTTCTCCTTACCTATCTTTCCACTAGACACCACCGACAACTTAGGTGGTCTTCCAGTTCTAGCCATATTCATCCCTCCTTTCATAAATTACTTCACAAAAAAAGAGCCTTTCAGCTCTCAATATTGCATCTCTTTATATATTCTTCTCTATTTTTTTCTTCCTCTTTCTTCTTTCTGTTTATATGCTCTATAAACCTTTTTTTTATTTCTGTATTCCCATAGCAAATATTTTCGGTTAAATACTCTACTAACAACTCATTCTCTAATATAAGTCTCTCTATCGTTTTTAAATATTTTTCTATATCAAGGTATACCTCTCCAAAACTCTCATATCCATTCATAGACAAATATACTTTACTAATATCATTTTCATCATGTTTATGTAAGCATTCCATGAGTTCGTCATACTCTCTATAGTCCTTCATAGCTAAAAACATCCTGAAATTTTTATTTTTCTTTATGAAAATTATATCCTCTTTTATCCTATTTATATCTACTACACTTTGTTTTATTTCTTTAATCTTGATTTCATCAATTCTACCATAGAAATTATAATATAAATAATTTTTATAGTCTATATAATTCAGTAATTCTTCATAAGAACTTTCTAATATTTCTATTTTTTTATTTCTATCAACGTCTATATCTAAACCAATATGATTATAGTTCTGAACAATATCATACTTTTCTAGCCTCATCAAAATATAAGATATTTCTCTTAAATTTTTTATCAAATCTAGTAAAGAATCACACCTTGACAACTTATTTTCTTCTCTCATTTTTAATTCATTGTTATAACTAAATGTTGCTAATGTAATCATAGCAGTATAAACAATTCCTACATACTCTGCATAATTCGAAAACCAATTATCAAAGAAATTACCATTTACATCCATTTTAAAATGAATTATACACGAAACAAAAACAGGCAATAACCCCAACAAAATATAGATACGATAGTTCTTTAATATTTTCATTAATTCCATAGACTATTTTCCTTCCTTACTCTAGTTGAATTATAACAAAATATTTTCTATGAATCAATATTATATATTTAATTTTTCGGACTTTCTGGCATTTTCCCGCGGAAAAAGTCCCCCGCGGTCCTAGAACGTTTTAGTTTAAACTTTTTTCATATCCCCTCTCCTGAATTTCTGAAGATATTCTAAAAGTTCACCTGCCTTGGCGGTCATATATTCATATCCTTTATCATATTCTCTTTCAATCTCGGCATGAGAACTAGCACTGAGTGGTATGAGGTAATCAGGATCTAATCTCTTACTCCAATCCTGCTTGACAGGTATAATGTGATGTACCATGTCTGATGGTACTAGCTTGCCATACTTGTATAGTTGATATATATCTATATTGCTATACCTAAGTCTGGTCTGCTTAGATAATGCAGTCCACTCTTTTGATTTGTAAAACTTCTTGGTCTTATCATCTCTCAATGTGTTGTCGTACTGTCTATGCCTATCATATCCACACACCTTACAGACTTCTCCAACTGGTACCTTAGCCCCGCACTTACATAGTTTAGTTAGCAACCATACCACCCCCTTTAGGTAGGCCCCCTCCCCCTCTTTCAAATGTTACATATCTGCTATTCTGTAATATATATTCTAGCTTTCACTTATCAGCCTGTGGTCTTTGATTTTCTATAACTTCCAACCACCTTGACTGTATATACCTTGACTATAAATATTACACCAACTCATTATGTAACTTGTTGCTTATAAATTAAAAATAACACATTGAATCATATGCATCACTCAATGTGTCTTGATTAATTCCTATATATCTTAGAGTAACACTCGGCTCACTATGATTAAATATATTCTGCAACACAGCTATATTCTTAGTCTTCAGATAGTAGTGATAGCCAAAAGTCTTTCGTAGACTGTGAGTTCCTGTGTGTTCAACACCAAACATCATGCAAGTCTCTTTGATTATCTTCCATGCGTGTTGTCTAGTCATTGGCTCAACTCCATCTTTCTTACTGTATATCAAGTAGTGATAGTCTTCTTTACCTTCAATATACTTATCAAGTACTTTCTTTAATCGCTTATTAATCTTGATGTCCTTATACTTACCAGTCTTTTTCTCTTTCAATCTTATATTGGACTTACCTCTGACATGCTTAACCTGTAGTCTGAGTATGTCTGATATTCGTAGACCAGTGTACAAGCCTAGATTGAATAGTATATAATTTCTTTCGTTAGTCTTCTCAAGATACATTAATATATCTTCAAGCTTATTCGTATCTCGTATTGGCTCTACATAGTTCACATATCATCACCTCACTTTCACGCAAGCAAAAAGGATACGCTCTCACGTATCCCTAGCTCGCTACTTAAATAAATGTACAGGAGGAATAATGTCTTTTTATCATTACTTCCACAATACCATAATACCACATATTCAACTGCCATTTAGTGCCATGTTTATTCCATTACTTTTTTAGTAGTTATTAAACATTTGTTTAACATTGAATCTAATAAATATATATGCATTATACAGAAGATTTTTAACCTCATATATTATCCTAATACTTATAAATAAATATACAAACGTAACTATAGCTGGCACGAGTTTACCAGTAATTACTAATATCATCCTCAACATATCGATGCTTATAAGCCTTATTAAAAAGGTATAAAAACACAATACAAATAATAGAACTAAAGTAGACTCGAAACAATTCAAAAATTTATTCAGATAGTTTTTTTCTTCCTTTGGATACTCTCTTTTACTTAATTCTAATAAAGTTGCTTTCACAGAAAAGCTCATTAAAAAAGTGTATATAGTCATTCCTAAAGCAAACAATGCAATTCCTGTCTCAAACATTATACTATTTATCTCTATAAATCTTGATGTAGTATTCTCTTCTCCGATGAAAAAAATAATGTATGCAAACAAAGAAACAAATAAAATAATACAAAAGAATCTATCTTCCTTAAGGGGATTTATCTCAGTCATTGAGTTTTTTAGTATATCTTTAAATTCTATGTCAACTAAATCTTTTTTGTTGCTCATACTCTTTTCATCTCCTTAATAAAATCACTTTACAAATTTACTTATAATCTTAGAAAACTTATCGTATAAGTATGTATTGCCTTCATCAGAATAAAGAATCTCTTTATACTTTTTAAGATATTTTACTATTTTCCCATCATCAATTTCTTTAATTTTTTCTTTCTCTAACTCAATACTTTCTATGGTTTCAAAATCGTCATCTTTCAATGTTTTTGGCTTACCACTAAGATCTTTGCCATCAATCCTTTTTTCTACATTTGACTTTGAAATTTTTACCGTTTCTACAATTTCATCTAAATCTTTTGGTGATACATATGTCAAATATACGTGCCTAGATTTTGTTTCTCTCCTACTGTTGTCAACTTCATCTAGTAACCCTTGTTTGTCTACTTTGCCATTCAAAGTTAAAAACTTCAGTCTTACTTTGCTTATATGACTAAATTTTTTCATCTCTGTCTCTATACTTTCATCAAGTGGTATATTCACTATATCAACTACTGCATACGGTATGCTTTCTCCAGATTTCCTTTTTCTTTTTTCCCTATCATAGTCAAAAATATATTTAAGATATGATTTTAAATTTACTAAATTAGGACTCTTATTATCTTCCTTTATCAATGCAATCCTATGATTTTTCAAAAACAAATAAAACTTTGACCAATTAGATCCTTTTAATTCTGCATAATTTTCAATTATTTCCCCATTATCCCAATATTTATCTCTTTCAAATTTAACATTATGTTCAAAGATTCCTGTTAGAACGTATTCTTCATCTAACAATTTTAACTCGACACCAAATATCCTAAAGTAATTGTCACTATCCTCAACTCCATCTTTTTTTACATATTTTTTTGTTTCACTTGTGATCACTGGATAAAATATTGATTCAAAATGCTCAAGTAATGATTCATTCTCTTTTCCGAAAGTCATATTTAAATTACCAAAATATAGGTTTTTAACTTTATCACTTTTCATTTTTAATACCTCCTTTAGTATATCCATTCTTAATATAACTATACCAAAGGAAAATGTTTTATTCAACACCTATACAATGTTTTCATCAATTATTTTCTGAATTCTCTCTAATGACTCCCTATGCAATTTATATATATGTCTAATATTATATCCAAGTTCAATCGCAATCTTTTCCCACTCCTTGTAGTGCACATATCTTTCCAACAAAATATACTCTAATGTATTATCCCCTACCCTACTTATTGTAATCATAATTTCCTCAATAACTAGTAACTTCTCTTTAATCCTATCATTGATTTGACTTTTCAAGTCTACAGCCTTACACATAAGTCCTTCAGTAGATGACCTACCACTTGTCTGTATTTTATCGCCATAATTGATAGCACCACCATGAATCATAGTTTCTAATTCAAGTAACTGATATTCCATTGATTCAATTAATTTATCAAGATTATACTTTCTTTACAAATATTCTTTAGCCGTCATCTACTCCCCTCCTTAGTAACCTTCTGTAATTCTCCTATGTCTGACATAGTCGTTCCACCTGTCATCCCCTATAAATTCTACCAGTTCTCCGAATAGCTGATAGAATGCTGTCAATTCTCCACTCTCCATCTATTTCCTCCTCACAGAATAAAGACCCATCTGCATATATGGTGTATTCCATACTTTACCCACATTACGTCTATTAGATCCTCTACTGCTGAAATTATGCTACTGCTCATATCTATACCTCCTAAAATGGCACGTCATCATCATTAACCACATCAAACTCACTAGGACTAACTACATTGCTCGGCTCAAACTTTGGTCCCTCAAAATTCTCACCTTGGACACCAGACTTCTTAGCAGACTCCAGCGATTGAATATTTCTAGCAGCGACCTTCGTAAATGATCTATTATTTCCGTCATCAGCCACATATTTATCGACTCTAATACTACCTTGTACAGCCACCAGTCTGCCCTTGCCAACATAGTTAGCTGTATACTCAGCTGGCTTGCCCATTATCTCGCAAGGAATAAAGTCAGTTGTTGTTGACCCGTCCCTATTCTTATAATCTCTATCAATGGCCAACGTGAATGTTGTTACCGGTGTGCCAGAACCAGGTATATACCTTAACTCCGGATTCTTAGTCAATCTTCCTACCAATACTACATTGTTCATCTTCACCCTCCTGAAATAATTCTTCTAATATTCTCCTTTGCCCGCCCTTATAAATCTACCTCAACACTTACATACATCCTGTAATCAGTCGAATCATCCCTTTTCACATCTTTAATTTTCGATGCTTTAGGAATACTTTCGCAACTCTCATGCAATTCCTTTATAGCAACCTCTATATAATCAGCCGCCATTTTCCTAATATCCCAAGTCCTCTTAGCTTGAGTCACTCCGCCAAACATTTCAAAATCCGGTATATAAATAATCCAATCTTTTTCAACTTCTCTCGCAACAATAGGATATGTAAATACTTTTTTCATGTTTACCTCCTAACCAAATCCCCAACTTCAACCTGCTTAAACTTATCTTTATCAACCGATATACATATACGCTCATCCGTACTATCCATGAAAGATTTATTTATTGAAGACATAACACCTACTACAATACTGTCATGGCAAAATGAATTAAAATCTATGGGTAAAACAAATAACACTATTAATATGTCAACAGAAATATTATTTAGTATTTACCAGTATAACTGTAAAATGCATAATAAACAATACAACCCTGTTCAGGCAATCGAAAGATTAGAAGTTGATAAAAAGGAAATGCAAATCTGGACATTGGAAGAATTCAACAAATTTACTGCATTGTTATCATCCTATGAACAAGTTATAGCTTTTAGAATACTTTTTTTCAGTGGTATAAGATATGGAGAATTACTAGGTCTTACAGTGCAAGACATACATGATGATTACATAGATATTAATAAATCATATGATTATAGAGATAAGGTCCATGTTAAAACTAAAAATAAACAGTCTGTACGAAAGGTATATATACCTAAATTTATCATGGAAGAAATAAGAGACTATATCTCTACTTTTTTTAAACCAACCCCTACTTTAAGACTTTTTCAACACTCAACAAATACTTGGTTACAAAGTCAGATGAAACGCACATGTATTAAGCATAACCTCAAACATATAAGAGTACACGACCTTAGACATTCGCATGCTAGCATGTTGATTAATAATGGTGTTGATGTATATATAGTATCAAAAAGATTAGGTCATAAAAATATACTTACAACAATAAATGTATATGCTCATCTATACGAAGAAAGAGAATCAGAAGTCCTAGAAGTCTTGGACTCATTGATAGATAACGTATAGACAAAAGTAATATAAAGTAAATTTTGCTACCAAAATGCTACCAGCTAGGCGATTAACCTAGCTGGACATATTGGTATTAATATTATTTAGCTGTTATTGCTGCCATTGTAATATAATTATACGGCTGGTTGAAGTGAGGCAAGAAGAATATATCTAAAAGAGCTAATCTTTCTATAGTCACTTTTTCCTGAATTGCTAGAGAGAACATATGGATTCCCATAGACATATCGTATTCAGATGCCATCTGAGCACCAAGAACAACTCTAGTCTTCTTATCATAAACTATTCTCAATTTAACACTTGGGTTTGAAGTTTCGATGAAAGCTGGTTTCTGAAGATCTTCAAAATCAGTGTATCCAACTTCGATTCCAAGCTTTTCTGCCTTTGCTACAGTTATACCAGTAGAAACCATCTTTAAGTCATAAATGCTTATACCGTTTGATCCCTGTACACCAATTGATTCAATTTCAGTACCTGCAGCATTATGAGCAGCAACGATACCACTTCTAACTGCATTTGTTGCAAGCGCTATATAATTTCTATCATCTATTGTGTTATCATAAACAGTTGCACAATCACCTATAGCATATACATCCTTTATGCTAGTTTCCTGCTTTTTGTTTACAAGATAAGCACCATTTCTGAACAATTCCAAGCTATCTTTTCCTAAAGCGTTGTTAGGTCTGAATCCTATTGATAGAATAACCATATCCGCCTTTATTTCTTTCTTATCAGTTACTACTGCAGTAACCTTTCCATTTTCACCCTTGATTTCTTGAACAGCCTGTCCAAATTCAAGATTAATATTATGATCTTCAAGATTTTTCTTCATAAGAGAAGTAAATGGTTCATCATAGTATGCTGGTAAACATGTATCGGCAATATCAACCATTGTTACATTCTTTCCATGTCTTTCAAATGCCTCTGCTAATTCAACACCTATGTATCCAGCACCTACAACAGTAATATCTTTTATTTCAGGATTTTCTAATTTCTTAATTACCTCTGCAGCATTCTGGTATAATTTAACCTGCTGAACGTTTTCTAGGTCCTTACCAGGAATTGTAGGGATTATTGGAAGAGATCCAGTAGCCAATATTATCTTGTCATAAGAATCTTCTACTTCTGTTCCATCTGATAAAGTAACATACACTTTTTTGTTTTCGAAGTCTATCTTGTGAACATCTGCTTCCATATGCACTTTTGCACCCATTTCTTCTAGAGATTCTTTTGTTGCATAGAATAAACCTTCTGCTCCAGAAATCTGATTTCCTATCCATAATGCCATACCACAGCCCAAGAATGAAATATTGTTATTCTTGTCATATACCACTACTTCATTTCCTTCATAATTCCCTAAAATCGTTTTGATTGCTGCTGTACCAGCATGGTTAGAACCAACAACTATAATCTTGCTCATAATAAAACCCTCCGTTTAAAAAATAATTAATAATATGTATTTTTTGTCTTCACATATAGTGTTTTGGAAAGCAAACTTTATAAACCACGAAAAACATGGCAAAGAATTCAATGTTGTTTTTATATTAACACTAAAAATTCACATAACAACTCAAAACCACTTTGCGAAAACCTTCTCACTTACTTGATACCCCGTAAAAATATAAATAAACATTTTTTTTCGTTAATTTTTAATATTTTTTTAATTATCAAAACTACTAAAGAAAAACTTTGAATTATGTTTGATATCATCAAATGTATTTACCATATAATATCACTATCTTCTAAACCATCTCACTATTATTTAATTAGCACAATTGATACAATAAAATTTGGCTTGTCATGTTTTATCTCAATTCTACCATTGTATTTATTTACTATATCTTTTACAGATTTTAAACCAAATGCCGCCTCTTCGTGCCTTGTAGATACAAATTCTTCGCCTCGTTTAATTATAATATTGTTAAATTTATTTGAAACTCTTACAACAATGATATTACTTGTCCTTTTTGTCAGTATTATTTCAATACATCTATCATTTATTGGCATATCTAGTGAAGCTAGCAGTGAGTTTTCCAGTAAATTGCCAATTAACACGCATAGATCCATTTCCTCTACAAGAATGTCACTATCAAAATCTATTTTAAATTTGCATATTATATTATTTTCGACAAAATTGTTTTCGTAATGTGTTAAGATAGCATTCAGCGGCAAACATGATGTAAATTCCCTGATTGCTGTAGGCATTGAATCAATATATTTTATTACATATTTTTTCAATTCTTCATATCTCTTTTCCTCAATCAATTCATTTATTACTATCAAATGATGTCTAAAATCGTGCTTCATTCTTCTATTATTCATAATAAGTTCATTTAAGTTATTATACTGCTCTGTCTGTATTTTGAGCATAATGTTTCTTTCCTCAGTTTCTCTGCTATTTTTTACATATCTCGCTATATCGTAATACAAACAGTATATAATAACTGTAACAATAAATAATACTAAAAGCGAAATAATATATATCAACATTGACCTACCTATCCACATATATGAATTATAGTAAGGTACAACAATAAATGAAATTAAAGTGACAATTGCAGGATATAAAGTCATCATTTTCCAAACCCTTTTGTCCCTAAATTCATACATAAAATCCTTTAAATAACCCTTCAGTGAAAAATGCAGAACAGCTAGCATTAGAATTTCAAAAAATATTCCTGAACCGTGAACATCCATACTCTTAGTAACGAAAATATCCGACTTCGGATGTAAAAAAACGTCCAAAACACGTTTAAAGAGGAAACTGAAACCATAAATCAAAGTACAAGAGAAGACAAGAAAAATAAATGGGTAAAACCCTAAATCAACTGCCTTTTTATACATAACAACGAAAATAATAATTGAGATAACAACTGTCAGTAAGTTCTGATATGGTGGTCTTACAAATATTCCACAAGCATATATATCAACAAATAATAATATTATTGTAATTATACTTTTTTTAACTAATTCAGCTCGTGATACAATTATGCGTTCTTTTATAGAAACCAAAAAAAACATCATTAATATAGCTATAGAAATCAACTCCACAGAAAAAGTTTTGATAACTTGTACATATATAGGCATACTATTATTTTGTAAAGAAACTAGAAATCTTATGTTATCCATATTTTTTCTCCTCCTTCTTCTTTTCATACTTATATATTAACCGTTATTGCATCTATTTGTTCAATAGATAAAACTGATAATCATAAAATTCACCAATAATAGAAGCTCGTCCTCTACGTCTTATAGGAAACAATTTATTATCAATCATTACAAAATAATCCTTATTTATTGTTTTTACATAATTCATGTTTAGCAAAATTCCTCTATTACATAAAATAAAATTATTATATATTTTTAAAATTTCATGAATATCGGAAAATTTTATTCGATAATTCTCATTGCTACAATTTGAAAAATAAATGTTTGTATATTTATCATTAGATAACACATACATTATTTTTGAAGCTTTAATATTTATCTTATTTTTACCTGAAAAAAAGCTAATAAGATCATCTTTTTTAGCCAATTTTTCAATTGCGCTAATAATATTTTTCTTTACAGAGTCAAATTCCAAATATTCTTTCCTTATATAATTAAAACATATATGAGTTTCAATAGCTCTCCACACATCTTCTTGACTGGTTGTGACAAAAATCATAAGTGATGTATCATTATTTTCTATGAATTTTCGTGCGTAATATATTCCATCTTTATTTTCATCACAAAATTCATTTAAATAAATATCCATAAACACTATGTTATACTTATCTTCGTACGAAGACTCAATGAAATTTTTACCATTAGAGAATGTAAATAATTCCATTTCAATGTTTTCTTCTTTTTGGATTAGAACCAAATAATCTACTAACTTATCAATGTCACTTTTATTGTCATCTACAATAGCAATTTTAATCATAGCTTTACCTCTCAAGCATATATCTAAAAACTAATAATATTATACCAAAAAAAATAAAAATTCTTCATCAATTATTAGGTTGAGAAAAAATAAAGTACTATCTCTCTGCTCTGATTTGAGGTCATTATTGTTATAAATTATACATTTTTTTCTACAACTTATATTATAGACTATTTAAGAACCCACAAAAGCAGGTTCTTAAATAGAATAAAATCTTCATATTTTAATTGGCTAATAAGCACTAATATTTTTTCAATTCTAGTACAACATTATCAGGAATATACTTTCTTCCACCAACTATAGTAAGTTTTTCTATTAATGAATTCTTAATATAGTTTGTAATAATCTTTGGGGCATATTTACTGCATGTCAATAATATCGGAGCATCATATCTACCCGCAACTGGACCTATTACAAGTGCATCTGAGAAAACTTCTCCTGATGCTATAAATGCTTTTCTAGAATTAGAAAACTTTTTCTTTGATATTAACATGGATGTCTCGTAGCGATCTTTACCGCCGATCCTTTCATATACATTTGGTAAGTTTCTTTCTGTTATTTGTGAAATAGTGTTAAATCCACCAACTACAAAAGTATTTCTTATTTCAAGATCAGCTAGTGCATTTTGAACCATATCCGGAACTTTATTTTTCTTAATTAATAATATTGGGTAGCCTTCTCTGGCTGCGAATGAACTGATAGCTAGTGCATCAGGAAATACTTCGCCTGATGCTATTACTGCCTTATTTTTCTTTCCTGTAATACTTATTACTTTTCTAGCAACCTGCTCTGAAGTTCCATATCTATCCAATCCGCTTATTCTTTCTACACCATTTTTATCTATTTTTTCTAGCTCATTTTTGACATTATTAGATACTGAATCAGTTCCCCCTACTATTATTATTTCTTTAGCCTCCAACCTAAGTATTTCCTGTCTTACACGCTCATCTAATTTATCTTTTGGCGTTAATAAAATTGGAGAATTTAATAATTTTGATAATACTGTCGAAGTAAGTGAATCCGGGTACAGATCAGATCTAGCAACTATAACGGTATTTGCTTTACCAAAATATTTCTTTGATATTTCAATTGCAGTTTCTATTCTATCATCACCATCTACTCTTTCAACGTATTCTGGTTTAGAAGGATTAGATGGTTCTGATGGTATTTCTGAGTTTGTTTCTTTCTTATTATTGATTACTTCTATTTTTCTTGCATTCTCTTTTTTTGATAAAACAAACATACCATCTGAAGTTTCAACTTTATCGACATTATATGAAGGAACATATGACTTTATGTCTACTTCTTCAACCTTGTAACTACCAAAATAAAGACCATTCAAATCTATAGATTCACCATCAGCAAGTTCTACAATTTTTAAGAATCCTACAGGACCCGATATTTTAATTTTAAATTTAGTACCTTCAATTGAATTTGATGACGAATTCTTTTTTATTTTTTTAGTCAAACTTAATTTTCCAAGTTCTTTTTCTTCCTTTAATGTGTTTCTCAACTCAACTTTATTGTTTTTTACTTCTTTTTGAAGAACTAAATTCCAGTTATCATTGTTAATATCGTTGTCTTTGAATGACTCCTTAACAACAAAAATATAAGGATTTCCATCATTATCTACTTTATCAATATTTTCCCATTTAGCATTTAAATTTTCGCCATTGATTAATTTTACATCAGCGTTTGGTACAAGTTCTTCATCACCATCAACTATATGTCTATATAATGTAATATTGACATTTGGCTTTGGTATATTTTTATTCTTAACATCTTCCCAAATTTTTGTAACTTCTATCGAAATATTTTCAGGTTTGACATATGTATTTGTAATTACATTGTCTGCCTGAGTAACTTTGTATTTATTGTTGCCGACAACCATAAACTCTTCACCATCTATATTGGTAGTTCCCGCCTCTTTAACCGTATATATGAACTCTTTTCCATTACTATCAAAGGCTGGTACAGACCACTTGTATTCAAATTTATTACCTGTTACATCACCATCGGGAGTAATTGTAGGTGATAAATTGGACACTAATTCAGGATTATTTTGTCCGACAACTCGTCTATATAAATTAAGTTTCACTTTTTTATGGTCTTTTATATTTCCTCCAACCCATTTTTTAGTAGCTGTAATTATTTTAGAGCTATTAGGAACATAAACATTTGTGAAATCAATAACTTGACCTTTAGATCCACCCTCAAGCACTTTATAAAGTGAAATTGTAACTTCTTTATTTTGTTCACCAGGTTTTGGCAAATACGGGGAAGCCGAATCAAGATCTTCACTAACTTTGTATGTAGTGAATCTCATTTTATGAGGAATTGTCGATATTTCGCCAGCTTTAACTTCTTGAGTCCAATTATGTTCATTTTCATGACCACTTATTACACCTTTTTTTCTAGTTATATTTATTTTAAATACTCTATCTGGAAAATCATCATTTGACAACATTCCACTTTTTACATTATTAGATGCTTCAATATTTTTTCTTATACTTATAACTGCTCTTGCTTCAGATTCTTCTGTATTATTAAATACTGGATCAATTCTAGTTCCATCCTGATTTTTAGGCACTGTTAAATTAAGTGCTTTACCAACACCACTAGATGGAGCATCTGAAAATATCGGAGATACAACTCCTGTAATGCTAAAATTGCTATAATATGTATCTACATCAAATTCAAGTGACTTAGCACCATTCAAGTCATTTTCGTAAACTTTTGCCTTCTTTGACTCATAAACTAAATAATCCTTACCTTTTTCTATATTATTTAATATTCTATGTTCACCTGGTCTTAAGTAGATTTTTTCAACAACAGAATTATCCGCCTTTTTGACAATATCAAAACAGAATTCCCTTAGATCACTATCTGCTACTGAACCACCAACATTATCAGTTACATTTTTATTAAGTACAAACAAAATTGGTTTGATTCTTTTTTCTGGAAAATCTATATTTTTATTTACTCCACTTTTATCTTTATATTTCAAGCTAACCTTACCAAGAGGAGAAATACCGTTTTCAGGATTATTATTCTTTAAAATATTATCATCTATTGTAAATGGAAATTCTACCCATGCAAATTTTACACCAGGATAATTATTTTCATCTAATGGTGATGATATTGTTCCAATTTTCCATTTTGGCTCTCCATTAATAATTTCAACCTCTGTTCCAGTAGAATTATTTATTTTGTTAACATCTATTTTTTTAGGTAGCAAGAATCCCTTTGAGAAGTTAACATCAACCCTAGCTTCATTAGTCGCTTTAACAATTTTACTAGCTATAGATTCAAAAACTGGTGTCAAATCATTTATGTTTTGAACTTCATAAAATGAATTTTTATCACTAGCCATCTTTTTTAAAACGGAACTACCAATTTCATCTGTTTGAAGACCTATTGTAAATAATTTATCAATTTTATCCACATTTTTGGCAAAATCCGCTTCCGCAATAGTCGAATTACAATGATTATATAGCAAATCAGGATCTGAACTAAATATACCACTTTTTCTAAATATATCATACATATATCTACCATTTCCTACCGATTCAGTTTTAAACTCAGATTCTGGAATATCTGAATTAGTAGCCAATCCGTTTTTTATCCATCTTTCGAAAATTCCATAAGATGCTTCTACACCGCTTACTTTTTCCGTAGCATATAAATCAGGATTATTTATCGCGTAGCTATAAGTTGGTATTCCGTCAGACAGTAAAACAATATACTTTTTATTTGAATTCGAATTTTTCAACATTTCTCTTGCCTGTCTAAGACCAACTTGTGAGAAAGTACCATCTTTAGCAGTAATAGCATTTATTTTGTTCTTTAGAATATTCTTATCCGATGTAAACGAATTTTCTACTTTTGCATCACGACTAAAGCTTACTATTCCAATTTGTGTTGAATCCGAATTATTATTCAATACTCTATCAACAAATGCATTGGCAGCTTCTTTTGCTTTAGCAAGTCTGTTATTGTCGTTCATACTCCCCGATTTGTCAATTACAAGGACTATTTTAGAAGTATTTACAGTATCTCTAGCTGAAACCAATAGCCTTATTGATCCCCTGTTTGCAAAAATAGGATCCTCTACAATAATAGGCTCATATACCTTTACATCACCTGGATTTGGCAAATCAGAAATAGGATTAATTGTTTTAGAGACCCAATCTGGAACGCCCTCAACTACACTTCTCGATGTATTCCTGATAACTCTTCTACGTACCATATTTGACTCAAAATTCCCTGTTTCAATAGTACCATTTGGTTTTTCATTACTTATGACTCCATCATATCCCATCGAAACTTTATTGGTGCTATTTGACGTTTTTTTCAACGTATTACTTTTCGTATCAGCATTGTCATTATAGATAATTTCATTTACTATCGTTGTCTCATCATTTTTATTTTCTGCATATGATAAATAAGTCAATGATGATTGAGCCAACATAGAAAGTACAAGTACAATCAAAAATACAAAACGTTTTAAATTACATTTTTTACCCACAAAATTTCCTCCAATCTTTTTCACTATTCTTTTGTTGTATTTTTAAACTGCTGTCTCAAAATCCCCCCTTTATCAAGAAAATAATATTAAAAAATATGGATTTTTCCTTCTAATACATAATATCATTATTTGTTTTTCATGTTGCTTATTTGTCGTCAACGGCTTGATTTTGTCGTAAATGAACAAAAAATAAAATTAGTAGATCTGCTTTTTTAAAAAAATAGATTCAAAACTTTTATCTATTAAGATTTAAACTCAGTAAAATCGCACAAAAAAAGACTTCACATTCAAATCATAATTCAAAGAATGTAAAGTCTTTAATTTCAGACTATCATCAAACAATAGTCCAATTACTAGCTTTTTGTATATTTATTTTTGTATTTCAATTTTATATCTATTTAATAAAATCATTTTTCTTCAAGCATTCCATAGCTGCATCAAGCTTATCTGGGGCAATCATTACTATCGGTCCTGTACAACCCATTCCACTTTCTGCGTATATTCCATCCTTCCAAAGAGCCTTTACAGCGTCTTCAAGATCAAGAATATCTACTCCTGCAATACCTTCAGTAACTACTTCCTTTGGTGGAGCAACTACCTCTTCAACAGCTTCTTTAGGAGCTTTCTTAGACTTAAGTTCAGCAAACTGCTTGTCTAGGCCACAAGATATTGCCTTCTTATATTCTTCTCTAGCAACGACATTAACCTCACCCTTAGCTATATCAAAGGCATATTTTAATGCGTTTGCTACAACAGGAGTACCACTTGCTCTAGATAAAATTAGTACTCTTCTATCATAGTTTTCACCAATACCTGGTCCGTATCCAAAGCCTTGTGCTTCAAAATCACCACCAGTATTGAAAGAAGAGAATACCTTCATCAATAAGTTTCCAGTTAATGTATCTGTTACCATTACATCTGGAACACCTATCAATAAGTCGTTTCCTCTCATCACAGAACCACCATCAGCTCTCATTGATTCTGCGAAATCGAAATCATAACCATTTTCCTTTAGGCTCAACAATACTTTTTCAACCTGTCTAGCACCATCTAGATTTAGAATACCAACAGTTGGTTTTGCAATGCCACAAGACTTTGCAGTTGCAATACCGTAAATGGCATTTCTCACCATTGCCTCTACTCTGTCAGTAGCTGAAGTACCTGTAGTTGTAGCCAAATACATTTCACGACCTCTACCTGGAGTAACAACTCTACCTACTGTAGAAACGCCTATTGGAAAATTGTAGTGCATTGTTACACAAGCATCGATTTCTTTAGAATCTAATAGCTGTTCCATGACTTTGTACATTTCATCTTCTGTTTCAGTTTCATAAGAAGTGAATCCTTCTGCACCTTTACCGATCAAAACTATTTCAAAGTCACCCTTATTGGCAAGTATTGCACCATTAATAAGATTTTCAGAACCATGTTCGCTTCCAAGAGTAGTTAAGCCTACTTTTATTTTCTTTCCAAAATTACCACTTTCAATTGCATCTGCAACTTCAAGTAGAACATCTGATATAAACTTGTTAGACATATTTCCTACCCCCTATTCTTCTATCATATTTAGGGCAATATTTCTCATTGATTCTGCTATTATCTTTCTTATTTCATCCTTAGAGATTGAAGAACCTGCTTCTTCTTCAACACCTGGGTTTCTCTCAGCAATTAGTGAAAGACCATCAAATAGATTAGTCATTCTACCTAAGAACAAACTACCCTTACCAACTATCATTGCTCTATTCTTATCACCTGTTGTCAAATCGTCGATTAAGAAACCAACATATGGAACACCAGATGGAATATGCCCCTGAGTTGGAGCCCAGCCTGGAAGACCACGCTTTGCGATAAAATCTTTTAATTCTTTCTTTTCTATTTCACCTCTAGTTGCAGCAAGAGCCCCTATCATCTTGTAGTTAGCTTCTGGCACATTACCTGCACCTGCTGGCTTCGTAATATCAGGATTTTGCATTTCCACTGAAAATACGTCTACATCAGGTATCTTTAATCCAGCTTTATCTAATCCCTGAGTGATTAATGCTGTCATAACTGCCTGTGGAGCAGATCCTGTTCCAACAGTATGTTTTCCAACTAGATCAGTTCTTATTATTGGGTTAACACCATCGTTTTCAGAAACTAATACTGCAAATCCACCAACTACGTCTTCAAGAACTGGCAAGCCCTTCTTAACATGGTCTTTTGCATTCATACCCAATTTAGCTGAAGCACCACCTGCAACAACTACAACGTTCTTATGAACACCAGCTTTTACTAAAGCCGCAGCATTTGTCAATGCATGAGCTGGACCAGCACAGAACCCTCTTGTATCTGAACCAGTTGCATTTACAAAGCCTACCATTTCAGCGATAGATTTAGCGAAGTTACCTCCACCTCTCTGATTCATATCACCACAAGCTTCTTCTGAGCACTCAATCACATAATCTATATCTTCAAGATTAACACCAGAGCTTCTCACAAGTTCAATAGCTGACATAACACCTGAAGCCTTCACAACAAGGTTTTCAAACATAGTATGTGCATTTAAGTTAACATCTACATCATGAGCTCTCTTCACATATCCAACCAACTTATTATCATGGTATAGACCTTGAGCCACATGCCCGTTTATTAATTCCTGTGCATCAGAAATATCACTACCCTTTAGTAAGTGGAAGAATGACTGTAATTCTGGATAATTTTCTTCCAATGCTGGTCTTACAGCAGAAACAAATTCTTCTGAAAGCTTAACAAGTTCAAAAGCATCTGAAATCTGCATCAAAGCCAAAAATTCATCTTGAGGAGCTATCTGTCCAAATTTACCTTTTCTTTCACCTTTGTGTTCTATTTCACACCATGGAAGCTTTTTATCTTCCAAAAATTCAGGTCTAAGGTTTCCTATATAAACCTGATTTGGTAAGTAGTTCACTACTTCTTCGTAGCTTCTGATTTTACCACCAATTTCTTTTAAAAATTCTGAATCCGGATTAATTTCCTGTTCTACTGTACAAGTCGTACCGTTTCTGACAATCATATCAGGAGTATGAACTAGAACATATCCTGCACCTTTGAATACTGGGAATGACATTGTATTACCTCCAATTTAAAAATAATTTATATACCAATATTGGTACACATAGAAAACCTACGTGTACCAATACCAATTAAGCTATTTCTTTTGATTAGTCTTCAAATACTGTCTGACCATCTACCTCTGTAGTTAATGCTTTTAATGCTTTTTCTACAAGCTTTCTTCTTAGAGCTTTTTCTTCAGCAGGATCCAATGCTGGATTTCCAAGAGGATGAGGTATAGCTATTGTTGGAACTATTCTGTTAGCACCAACAGTCAATGAAATAGGTACAACTGTACACATGTGAACTATTGGTAGTCCAGCTCTTTCTATTTCTTTTACCATCGTTGCACCGCAACGAGTACAAGTACCTCACGTAGAAGTCATGATAACAGCGTCTACTCCATCAGCTATTAACTTCTGAGCATATTCAGCAGCAAAAGCCTTTGATGATGCAACCGCAGTACCATTACCTACTGTAGTATAGAATTTATTGTGAAGTTTTCCAATAACTCCTTCTTTTTCTAAATCTCTCAATACATCAACTGGTAAAACTCTATCTGAGTCAGTGTTTGCATAAGATGGGTCATATCCACCATGAGCAGTTTCCCATCCTTCTTCTGTCAAATCATTTACACCAGTAATGTCATATTCACCATACTTTGTAGCATTTGATGATTCAATTCTGTCAGGATTTCCCTTTGGAACAATACCACCAGAAGTACAAAGTGCTATTGTGCATTTTGATAAATCTTTTATTGCTGGGTTTGGATCAACTCTATCGAAGTTTGGCATTGGATATTCTGTAACGAATTCTTCGCCTTTTATCTTCTTGATTAGCATATCAACTGCTCTCTTAGATCCTCTTTCTTCAGCAAAATAGTTTACTCTGACACCCTTTTCGATATATCCTTCTTCAGCAGGAGATCCGATTTCTTCACCCTTTGCTAGCTTTGCAGCAAGAGATGCAATCTTTGGAAGAGCCTTTCTCATACCTGCAGCAGAATTTGCAGTTTCAACTATATATAGTTCTTTCTTAAACATATCAGCACCAGGATTTTCAACATACATTCCTGTTAACGCTGGTATATTAAGTTCATTTTTCACAACGCTTGTTATTGTACCGCAAGCAACACCGTATCTACCAGCGTTGAATGCTGGTCCGGCAATGAATAACTGTGGATCAAATCCTTTTACCATTCCCAATACTTCTGCACTTGCTTCATCTATATTTTCATTAAAGTAACCATCACCACAAACTACTGTAGCAACAATTTCAAATTCATCGCCTAGTTTTCCTTGTAACTGAACACTCACTGGAGGAAGTGCTTCCATTATCTTTGGTTCAACGTCAGCTTTTTCTTCTCCACCTATTCCAGCAAAGAACTGGTTAACATAATGAACTACTCTAATTTTTGACATTATTTTACCTCCCATTGGATTTTACAAATATTTACAGAATTCGCTTCTTATATCTGCCATTTCTTCAGCAATTTCGTCACAGTCAAGAACCATTTCCATCATTCCTACCTGTTCATCGTAAACAGCTTCATCAAACTGTTCTTTCATTTCTTCTTCAGTTACGTGGAATACGCTCAATCCAAGACCTACTCCTGCTAGAGGACCAGCGAAAGTTGGGTCACCTGCTGTTACTGTTTCAGCTGCAAGACCTGCAGCTTCGGCTTCTGCGGCACCTAGTAAAACCACTACATTTTCAGCTCCGAATTTATCGGCAGCATCCTTTACTCTATTCTGGTTTTCTAAGTCCATAGCCCCAGCAGCTGTTCAGACGAAGCATTCAGTAGAAGAGAAAACTACTTCAACACCGTCAACTGTTTTTACACATTCTTCGATAGCAGGACCTGGTATACCGTCTCTGTCACCGATTATAATAACTTTTTTATTACTTAAAGTTGTCATAACAATTATCTCCTTCATTAATATTTTTTTCAAATGTAATTAATACATTTCACTTACATCTCATATTTCATCAATATTCAATGTTAAGATTTTACATAAATTTTTTACCGTTTTAAATCTTTAATGCAAAATTAGAAAGTTTTTGCTGATAAGTATCCGAATCCTGTTTCGTTAGTTGCACCAGTTATAGTCTGGATTTCAACCTCTAGTGATCCGTCTTCTCTTAGAGAATGTTCATTACCACCAGCTATTATGTTAACATATTCTATATGTCCAATTACCTTATCTAGTTTTGGAAGTACTACATACTGGTTAGCATTTCCACCTGTAACAACTGCATCTGCCTTTGCATCCGCATCTGCTAATGATTGAGAAGCACCATCTCTACCAGCATATTCATCTGTTACTATAACAGTCTTAACTCCAGCTGTCTCGATTTTTTTACAGTTCATGATCAAGTCAGTATCTGGGTTACCAAATCCTTCCTGAGAAACTATAACAGCATCTAATCCTAAGTATTTACAAAGCTTAGAAGTCCAGTTTGAAGATCTTTCCTTATCAGCCAAGTATACGTTTTCGTTAGTGATTATTACACCAAGGAAGTTAATTTCTTTTCCGTGCTGAGCATATAATTCCTCGATTACACCGTTGTTTAAATGCACGTAAGTTGGGTTCTTGTCACAAGCAGAAACACAGTTACCAGAAACTATAGCACCGTCCATTATTTCAGTTGGATATAATAATGTTGGAACAATCTGCTTTGCATCTACACCGTATACATAAGTATCATGTAGCAATCCCTGAGTCTGAAGCATATAAACATATCCTACCTTTGGAAGTTCAGGATATTCAGCTATCTGTTCTAGTAAAGGCTTAGTTTCATAAGTTGAAACCTCATCAGCTTCTAAGTTTCTAGCTAGCTCTCCAAGATATCTTGCAGCCTTGAAACCTAAGAATCTTACTGATTTTTCATGATCGTGTTGCTTAACACCTTCGCTTGGTTCAGCTATTAATACAAGGTTTACTGTCTTTGAGAATGGAGTGTATTCAGCACCCAAACCAGTCATGTCTATTATACCTTCCTGGAAACCTACTATTTTACCAGTAGTTACAACAGCCATACCTTTTAGAACATGAGTTCTACCTTCACCAACAGTGTCAACTTTTGAAAGCACGCCTGGGAATATTCCACCGTTACCTTCTACCTTAACTCTTGGTTCGATAACATCTTTTACAGGTGTAATTCTTACACTTTCACCTGGTCTAGCGATATCAAGATCAACAGAAGCTATGTGTTCATCATCCCATATTTCCTTGATCATTTCTTCTTTGTTTACAAATAAAACACCATTTTCTATCTTCGTAACATCAGCAAACTGGATGTCTTTTATGAAGATTTTGCCTATTTCAAGACGCATAGGTTACCTCCTATAAAAATAATTTAATATAATTTAATATTTAAAAATATTTGACTATATTTAACGCATTTTTTCGACCTGGACCAAAAGTTTCCTTTTGGTCCGAGTCTATTGTAAAGATCAAATAGACAGATGCATTGCCTATTTAATAAGTGGATAACGTTCCTAACAGTTCTTAATAGAACTTTTTAATCATTGCTTCGATGTTTGCAATATTTGCATCATCTTTAGTTATTTCATCTACTTTTTCTCCACCCTTATACATTGTCATTGTTGGTAGACCAAGTACTTTTTGCTTAATTGCAAGTCTTCTAGCTTTTGTAATGTCCATTGAACAGAATTTTATCTTGTCACCATATTGTTCAGCCAATTTATGAACATCTGGCATTAGTGCTTTACAAGGTTCGCATCCCTGACTCCAGAAATCAACAAACACATATCCTTCACCTTCCAAAACTTCTGAATCAAAATTATCTTTAGTAAGTTCTATCATTTTTTTACCTCCACTAATAATCAACTCTGAGTCGAAAACCACGACTCTTTTTCTTAAAAACTAACTCTATTCTGTCACTAACTAACTTTATATAAAAATTTTATATACTTATTTTAACTTATTCTTTTTTAACTTATCTTTTTGTTTTTTCTTAACTTATTTATATTTAACTTATATTCGAATTGCCTTAATTGTTATTCAAATTTGCTCGCTATGTATCTTTCAGCCATAACTGCTGCTACGGCACCATCACTTGTAGCAGTAACAACCTGTCTAACTTCTTTCTTTCTACAGTCACCAGCAACGAAAACGCCTGGAATCTTAGTAATTGTATCATCACTTGCTATAAAGTATCCAGTTTCATCACATTCAATAACATCCTTGAACATTTCAGTCTGAGGCACATAGCCTATAAATACAAAGCATCCAAATGTTCCATCTTCTTCATCGGCAAAATACTCAGTGATTTCACCAGTTACTTTATTTTTGAAAACGATAGATTCTAGTAATCCATCTCCCTTAACTTCTTCTACAACTGTGTCTAGCAAGAACTCGATTTTTGGATTAGATCTAGCTTTATCAATTGCAGTAGGAGCACATCTGAATCCCTGTCTTCTGTGAACTATTGTTACTCTTCTTGCAAACTTAGTAAGGTACATAGCCTCCTCTATAGCACTATCTCCACCTCCGATTACGAATACTTCGAAATCTTCAAAGAAGTCAGCATCACAAGTAGCACAGTAAGATACACCTTTTCCTGTAAGTTCGGCTTCACCAGGACAACCCATCTTTCTTGGATTTGCACCAGTAGCTATAACTACTGCCTTTGCCTGATACTCTTTTTCAGCAGTCTTAACTATTTTTATATCTCCACTAAAATCAAATTCAACAACATCTCCTCTCTCGATTTCACATCCGAAAGATTTAGCTTGTTCAACCATTCTAGCTGTTAACGATGGTCCAGTAGCATTTTCTATTGAACCAGGATAGTTATCTACCTGATGAGTAATTACGATCTGTCCACCATTCTTCTGTTTTTCAAGAATAATAGTTTTCAATTTTCCTCTAGCACCATAAAGCCCAGCAGATAAACCAGCAGGTCCACCACCTATGATTAATAAATCATATACGTTTTCCATTTCATACCTCCATGTAATAAACTAATATTTTCGTACAACATCCAACTTTAATGATTGTTATACCAATTAATTTAATGAAATTTAATATTATTTCAACACAGCTAATTTTACTGTATTATAAACATAATTATTCGTATATAACCAAAGTTATTTATGTCAATTTTTTGGTTATTTTAATTGTATTCATAGTTAAAATCAATACTTATGCCACTTAAATATGGACATTTTCAATTCATGTGAAACGTTTTTTTAAAGCATATTAAAACACGATTCTATCGATAGTCTTTGACATCAAATCATGATCAATCACTCTAAAATCTTCCTTAACACTATCAATCCACAAAGGAGTTTGTTTATTTTTTTTGAATTTCTTCGCAGTTTCAATCGCCTCTTCAATCAGTGTCAAAGAATTGATATGCAGCTTGTCATTTTTTTTCAAGACTATACTTCTATATATTGTCTCATTCGGTTTAACACTTCCATACAATGGATGAGTCAACATTTCATACCCTTCGTGAATCATATCTCTACAATGCTCAAGAACGCCTAAATAGTCAGTTTCAACAAAACGAAAATCTATTTTTTTTGATTCCAAGTAATTCTTTTCTTCTATAAATTTTTCATTATTAGTTACTAATATCATTTATTTTCCTTTCACATATAAAAAAGGGAGATAAAGTTGTCGCCTTATCCCCCCTGTCAAAATCTTTCAGAGATACGTCCAATTCTACTCCTTTTACCTGAAAAATTCATACCAATTTTGACTGACTTGGTACTTGTCCCTTCGGTGGCTTTCGCTCTCTCATAGAATTATCATCCGTAAATAATGATATTGATATTATTTATATTGCTTTAAACTCATTATACATTATGTCTATATCTAAAATCAAGATATTTTTGTTAAAAAAAAAATATTATTAGATTGATTTTTTCTATAGTGAAAAATAGCTACATCAATAGTATAAATTTTGCATAAAAATGCCTCAATTTGAATACTTACATCATTAGAGAAACTATTATTGAATTGGCAATTTCTCTACCAAACTGGCTTAGCTTCAATCTTCCTTCCTCAACGCTCGCATATCCATCATCAACCAGTTTTTCTAAAATACAAAGTATTCTATCTCTATTTTCTAAATCATTGATTGACTCAAAAATTGTCATATTTACACCGTCATTCATTCTAAGCCCCAACATCAAGCTCTCATTGTAGCTGTCTATATATGAAATTTTTTCTTCAAATTCGACTGGAAGTCTACCATTATCTATAGAAGCTTTATATTCTCTGTAACTCGACACATTCGTATAACGCCTTGAGTTTAAGTAACCAGAAGCACTTATTCCAAATCCAAAATACTCCTCTTGTTTCCAATATTTGATGTTGTGTTTGCACGAATAGTCAAATATTTTATCAATTAGTATTTTCTTTTTAATATTCTCATTTTCACTAGTCTTATTTTCACTAATCTCATTTTCATTACTATTATTTTGATTAATTTCGTTTTCACTAGTTTTATTCTTCATAACATTACTTATATTTTTCTCATTGACTTTTTTATCGAAAAAATCAATACCCTCTCTATAGTAATTTGATATTTCGTACTGCCTGTATCCATTTTTTTTCATTCTATCCACAGACAACCTATACATTTCAATAAATTCACTCTCATCAAATTCATCTATAATCCCCTTCTCCAAATACGTATTAAACCGAGTATTTTCCTCTATGATTAAAGAATACAATGATATGTGTTCCGGTCCTAAATCAAATACAAAATCTAACGTATCCACTAAATCATCTTTTGTTTGTCCATGAAAAGCAAAAATAACATCGACATTGATATTGTTAAATCCAACTTTTCTTGCTAGTCTATAACTATTTTCAAACTCTTCTGACGTGTGGATTCTTCCCATTAAAGTCAAATGCTCACTCTGTTTTGCCTGCAGTCCAAAGCTCAATCTATTGACCCCATTATTGAACATTACCTTTAATTTTTCCAAATCTACAGTTCCAGGATTACATTCAACTGTAAACTCGACCACATCGTCAATATTGAAGTTATTTCTCAGTATAGAAAAAAGTTTTTCAAGCTGTTTCGATGATAAAATCGAAGGTGTTCCACCGCCAATAAAAATTGTATCAATATCGTCTATTTGTGGCATAAATTCGCCATCTGTCTTAATATCGTTATATTTATATAGTTCTTTAAATATCTCTATTTCCCTACTTAAAAGATCTAAATATTCATCGATCATTTCAATGGTTGTAAATGATACAAAATCACAATAATTACATTTTTTCTTACAAAACGGAATATGTATATATAATCCTCTTCCCATATTATCCCTTTCAAATATTTAAGGACCATTGAGAATTCAATAGTCCTTTCAGTATAAATTATTTCGTGAAACTTATATGTTACAATATCCAACAACCTTATAATTCTGTGGAATACCATAATCTTTCTCCATTTCATCAAATCCCCACTTTGAATCAAACATTGTTACATCTAGTATTACACCAAAATACAACATAATAATACCAGCATCTATTTTATTAGCATAGCTTCCACTATAGTTCTCATTGTTTATAGCCAAAACAACCTTTCCACCATCAACTATAAATCTCCATGGTTGCTTATTTAGAGATGACGGTGCCATTCTTGAATATGAAAATGCGTCTAATAATGCTCTTTCTTCTAAAACCTCAGCAGTAGCTGAATTTCCCCATTTATCAATGAATACCATCTCCTCTAAGGCAATTCTATCTGAGCTACCCTTAGAAACAGATAAATTCGACTGTGAATAATTGTCTCCTGTCTTTCCAGCACCTTCAATTTTCTTTTCACTTGAAGCATATCCAAGTGCAATCAATGCAACTACCTCTTTGTCGGTATCTATACCCAATGTATTCTTTACGGCGTTTCTATCAGAGTATGAAATCCAACAGCTATCTATTCCTAAATCTCTAGCCTTTAGTATTGCTCTTTCACCAACATAGCCTGCATTTTCAAGATGGTGTGGCTTGTCTTCTGATAGTAATACAAGATAATTTGGTGCCTCAATCATAACACCCTTATATCCCGCTATACCGTATAATCTCTTATATGTATCATCTCCTGCAAAAAATCTAGTTTCCACTTCGATTGAATCATCTAATTTTTTACATTCAGAAACATATTGTTCAAGCTCAGTAAGTTTTTTTGCATCAACTGGTGTATCCTTGTAATTTCTCACTGATCTACCATTCATTATTAATGATTTAAAATCCATAATTTTACCTCCATTAAAACACTAATTATACTTATATTATATTTTTTGATAACAAAACAAGTTTATCTCTACTATTGAATTCTGGATTTTCTATCACATAATCCAATAGTCTATTAAGAATTATTCCAATCGTTATCCCATTTTTGAAACCATTTTCAATAAGAATCCTACCATTTATGTCTAATTGGGAAATACTAAAGCATTCCCCTTTTTCTATTATATCATCAAATACAGAAAAACATACACATGGATTTGATTTTTTTTTCATAAATTTTGAATAAATCGCAAATTTTGCCAACTTAATATCGGAAACATTCCTTAATATGTTTTTTATCTCGATTTTTAGCAAATTTTTTTCATCCTTCAGTAAGTTTTTCTCATCATTTGAAACGTTATTGGACAAATCATCAATAACATCATATTTTCCACTTAGTACCTTGTGTATTCCCACTGTACTCAGGATTTCCTTATTAGAGTATTTAAGCCTTTTCATAGAGCTTAGAACTTGATTTTCTTTAACGCCTTCATAAAGCATAGCTCTTTTCAAAGCCATTTCATATTCAGGTTCATAAAAATTGTCACCAATTACTGATTTATCAAAATTATAGTTTTCAAAGACCATCTTATTACTACCGAATATATAATCGGTTATGCCCAAAACATAAAATATATTCAAAAACGATGCATCACTATGTATAATTTCTTCTATTTCATAATTTATCCTTTCAAAAGAAATCTGTTCAATATTATTTGAATTATTTTTCATAGAACTGAGAGTTTCTTCGTCTATATCAAATCCAAGCTTTGATGAAAATCTGACTGCCCTTATTATCCTAAGGGCGTCTTCATTAAATCTTTTGTTAGAATCGCCAACACATTTTATCGTCTTATTTGAAATATCCTTAATGCCGCCAAATTCATCTATCAAGCCAGCTCTATCATTATATGCCATTGCATTAATTGTAAAATCACGTCTCGACAAATCTTCTATGATGTTTTTACTGAAGCTGACTTCTTTGGGGCGTCTCATATCTAGATACTCCCCATCTACTCTGTAAGTAGTCACTTCATAATTCATATTATCATGGACAACGGTCACTGTGCCATGCTTTATTCCAGTCGGGATTGCTTTATCAAAAATACTCTGAACCTCGTTCGGAAGTGCATTTGTTGCAATATCCCAATCTTTAGGCATTTTTCCCATCAGTGAATCTCTGACACAGCCTCCTACAATATATGCTTCAAACCCTTTGTCGTAAAGGGCATCTATAATATACTGAGCGCCCTTTTCAATTTTTATCTGCAAAGAATCACCTACTCTAATCGTCTAACTTTAATACTGACATAAATGCTTTCTGAGGTACTTCGACATTTCCTATCTGTCTCATTCTCTTTTTACCTTCTTTTTGTTTTTCTAGAAGTTTTCTCTTTCTGGAAATATCACCACCATAGCATTTTGCAAGCACGTCTTTCCTATATGCAGCCACTGTTTCTCTGGCGATTATTTTATTTCCCACAGCAGCTTGAATAGGCACAGGAAACTGGTGTCTAGGAATTTCATTTTTAAGCTTTTCACACATTGCTTTTCCTCTTACAAATGCTCTGCTCTCGTGAATTATAAAGCTCAATGCATCCACCTGCTCCTTGTTTATAAGTATATCCATTTTTACAAGAGTCGAAACGGCATATCCCTTTACTTCATAATCAATGGAACCATACCCTCTTGTTCTGGATTTAAGTGCATCGAAGAAGTCATAAATAACCTCATTTAATGGAAGGTCGTAGTGTAGCATCACTCTCTTGTCGTCAATATATTCCATATCAAGCATTGTACCACGTCTTTCCTGACACAATTCCATAACTACTCCTACATAGTCCTTTGGAACTATAATATCACTTTTTACGATCGGTTCTTCAATCGTTCTTATTTCTGTGACTGGAGGTAAATTCGCCGGATTTTGTATCATTATTACCTCACCATCATTCTTCGTTACTCTATATATAACAGAAGGTGCAGTAGTAATAATATTTAAATCAAACTCTCTTTCCAGTCGCTCTTGAATGATTTCCATATGCAAAAGACCCAAAAATCCACATCTAAAACCAAAGCCCAAAGCAGCAGATGATTCTGATTCAAACTCCAATGCAGCGTCATTAATCTGCAATTTTTCTAATGCATCTCTTACGTTTTCATATTTTTCTCCCTCACCTGGATAAACTCCACAGTAAACCATCGGAGTTGCCTTTTTATATCCAGGAAGAGCCTCAGCAGTCCTGTTGTTTGCATCTGTTATCGTATCGCCAACTCTACAGCTTCTGATATCTTTGATGCTCGCTGCTATATATCCAACATCACCAGCAGTTAAGTCAGGAAGCTCTGTTACATTTGGTGCCATTACGCCTACCTCAGTAACTTCGAACTTCTTCTTACTGTTCATCATTTCTATCGTCATGCCTTTTTTGACAGTTCCCTCAAAAACTCTTACGTAGGCAACAACGCCCTTATATGCATCATAATATGAATCGAATATTAATGCCTTCAATGGTGCATCAGGATCACCTTTTGGTGCCGGTACATGATTCACGATAGATTCCAAAACATCTTCTATATTTATATTGTTTTTTGCAGAAATCATCGGAGCTTCACTACAATCAAGACCAATTAAATCTTCTATTTCAGTTTTTACATATTCAGGTCTAGCACTCGGAAGATCAATTTTATTGATAACTGGAAGAATTTCCAAATCTTGCTCCAATGCCAAATATACATTAGCAAGTGTCTGAGCCTCTACTCCTTGTGCTGCATCAACGACCAACAACGCACCTTCACAGGCAGCCAAGCTCCTAGAAACCTCGTAATTAAAGTCTACATGTCCCGGAGTATCAATCAGATTAAGACTATATTCTTCTCCGTCCTTTGCCTTGTATTTCAACCTTACATTCTGTAGTTTTATTGTTATTCCTCTCTCACGCTCCAAATCCATATTATCCAACAACTGAGATTTCATATCTCTTTCAGCAACCAACCCTGTATTCTGAATCAATCTATCAGCCAAAGTGGATTTACCATGATCTATATGAGCAATAATGCTAAAATTTCTTGTTTTATCTTGTCTATTAGCCAATAATACCCCTCCTTTTCGAGTAATCAAATCGTACTTTTATATCAACAACTTCATTTATTGCAAAATTCATCATTATATATTTTACTTTAAAAATCATGTACAGTAAATAATGCTTGAACAAAATTTTAAATTTTTTATAAAATTAACTTTTTTACCTTGATTTTTACACATATTTCTGTTAAAATGGTGTATGTTGATTATGAATAAATATGATTTGAGGAGGTGAAATAGATGGCAAATATTAAGTCTGCTAAAAAAAGAATCAGTGTTATTGAAAAGAAAACTGCTCTTAATAGAGTTAGAAAATCTCAAATAAAAACTGCGATTAGAAGATTTGACGAAGCTGTAGAAGCAGGAAATAAGGAAGAAGCATTAGCAAAATTCCAGTTAGCACAGAAGAAGATATACCAGGTTGCATCAAAGGGTACTATCCATAAGAATGCTGCTGACAGAAAGGTTTCTAAGCTTGCAAACAGATTGAACTCAATAAACGCTTAATGAACGAATGATAGAGTTATATCGACGGGTATTACTCTTTAAAGGCAACGGATAGATTTTATCTTGTGTCAAACGTTTGAAAATACTAGATAACCAAAAGGACTGACTCGTATGTCCTTTTTGCCGTAGGTTGATATGCCTACGGTATTTTTTTATAATAAAGCTAGTATCTATGAAAACCTATGAAAACAAAAATTCGCACTTTAAAAAAATTCACCGAAAGTAATATCACTTGCGGTGAATTTATTCCAATTAACTAGCTGACGAACAATATTTCAATATAAAAATCTCAGATACCAACTTATCATCCATTAGTCCTGTTTTGATTTTATAGTCACTTTCAGATAAATAGTTTAATATGTTAAAAATTGTATCATTGTCAAAATTACTGGCATATCTTACCAGTTTATTTAAAACATACTTATTAATTTTCAAATTTTCACTTATTACAGTAACTGGCATCTTTTTTTCAACAAGACTCTTTATCTGTAATATTTGATTGAATTGCCTTGACAGCATTGCCAATATCGACAACATTGATTCCCCACTATCGATCATATCATCTAAGACAGACATTGCTCTTTTAGAATTTTTGCTGGATATCATATCTATAAGCAGAAAAATATCATTTTCGACCTTGTCGTTAATCAATAAATTTATAGAAGCTTTATTTATTTCCTTAGTGTCTAAGGCATACGAGGTCAGTTTACCTATTTCATTTTTTAAATCCGATAAAGTATTTTCAGAATTCTTATCTCTGTATCCACTTATTTCTATGAAATAGGCCAGATCTGAGTTTGATATTTCAACCTCTCTCTTAGAAAATTCATTTTTGCACCAACTCAATAGCGAAACATCATCTAATTTTTTTACATCACAAACTACTCCATTTTTTTCAAATACTTTTGATATGCTCTTTCTCTTATCTATATCGCCATATACTGTAAACAACAAAATAGTAGTTTTTGGAATATTGCTCAACATCTTAGTTAAAATATCTTCATCATCCTTAGAAAACCCTTTTTTTGATTTAAATATTTCTGCATCTCTTACTACAATAACTCTGTATTCCGACATAAAAGGGAGCGTTTCAACACTTGTCAGAATATTTTCTATATCAAATTCCTTACCATCAATTATCGACAAATTGAAGTCTGCAAGATTTTCATCGACTATACCCTTGATAATATTCTCAATTTCCTCTATTAAATAAAAATCTTTTCCATAAATCAAGTATAGATTTTTGTAATTCCTATTTTCAAGAGAATAAATCAATTCCTTCCTCTCCATAATAAACTCCTTTTAACATATTTTCCTCTGTTATAATATTCTATCATTCAAAATTTTTTTTATCAACTATATCAAATTTGTTTCTAAGAATAAAATATTTCTCTAAAGATATATCTATCAATATAACAACAAAAAAATATGATATCATTGCTCCCATACCCATCTTTTTAATTACAATGTTGTTGACTCCATAATCTCCAATCATTTTTAGTACATAAATCAGAGTATCCAAAATATGCACATTCACCTGAGAAATAGCCATCGATATAGTAAACGAAGCGTTAAAAAAAATTATCGACAGGAAATCTAACACTAAAATAATTATGACAAATGGTATTGCAACTATATTTCCAAAGATTGATACAGTTGAAACCTCTCCATAAAAAAATAGTATTATTGGTGCAGTTAATATGTTTGCGGCAATTGAAATACATACAGAATTAAAGCAAAGTAATAACTTTAAATATCTGGTAAAAATTCTTATTGACAACACTGTACCAAAGCTCAATAAAAATGATGCATTGTATATTACATTAGGATTCATTATTATAAATATACTCGAAAGTACATATACTACATTTTCAATATCAAAATCTCTATCAAGGAAAAAAGAAGCATATAATACTGCCATCATTGATATTGCCCTGTAAATTGAACTACCACCACCAACCATCAAACTATATACCATTATTATTATAAAAATGGCAATTATCCTTTTCAAATTGCTTATTTTCCCCAGCAAAAGCACAATCATATTTGCGATAAGTCCTATATGTAACCCCGATATAGCCATGATATGACTTGTCCCAGAATCCTTAAAAATATATTGAATTTCTTCATCGACACTTTCAATTCTGCCTACCACTAGTGCATTTACTATACCAGATAGATTCTTGTACAAAAATTTATTTGTTTTGATAATGTAATCCTTCGCTATGGAAATCTTGCTCAATATATATGATTGTCCTACCAACTTGAAATTTTTCGCCATAAGATATCTATTTATCCCAACGCTTTTCAAATACATTCCATAATCAAAGCCCTTAATATTCATATTATCGAGGTCTTCATTTTCACCCAAAAAAACAACTCTGTCACCAATATTTAAATCCAATATTCCACTTTTTTGTTTTGATTCCCAATCATATTTTTTTACGGAAATTAATGAATCTCTCATAATGTATTCAATTGTGCTTTTTTTGTATTTTTTATTGGTTATAACGCCGCAAATCACCGAATCTCCATTTTGTATAGAATCATTTACACCTTTATTTTCTTTAGCATAGAATACTATAAAAACAGTCAAGATTAATATTAAAAGCCCTGGTCTTCTCATCATAAATCTCCTTACAAATCAATAGTTGCCTTCTAATTATTTTTAGGCATTTTTACGAAAAAAATACTGATTATATTTCCATGCGTCGAATCAAAAATATTGAAAGTACCAAAAATAAAAATACTTCAACTTTGTGAATTGTTACTAACTGTTTTTTTATAATTTTTACCAATTCAAAGTAATATTGTTGTATAATATTTCATATAGAGTTTTGTTAAAAATTCTATATGAATTATTATGCACTGACAAGGGGTATCATATGAAGATTAATAAAAAAATAGTATCAATATTTGTAAGTGGAGTCATCGTGTTTGGTTTTGCTTGTTCTTCGCACGCAGAAAAATATTCAAGGCAAAACTACAGGAGAATTCACGGTAAAGATAGGTTTGAAACATCAATTGAGCTTTCAAAAGACGTGTATTCAAGTTCGAAAAAAGTAATTCTGACAGACCCAAGCAATCTTGAGGAAACTGTTGATGCATTGAATGCAAGTGCAAAATATAAAGCACCATTGCTATTTTATAGCTCTGAATCCGAGCCTGCACTAATAAACGAACTTAGCAGGCTTAAAACATCAGAGATTTACTCCAACTCAAAAGTAAATCTATACAATTGTGAAGTGAAAAATCTGCCTAAATATTATGACTACAAAAATGATTCTGCCGTATTGGTTTCGAATATCACAGATGGAATTATCGCTGCTTCCTATGCCAGAAACAACAATAGCACTCTGGTTTATATAAACGACAATAATAGATCTGATATTATCGAAAATCTAAAAAACACTGGAGTAAAAAAGTTAACCATTATCGGTGGAAAAAACAGTGTTTCCGAAATTGTTGACCCATACTTCGAAATAACAAGAATTTCTGGAAATGATAGATATGAAACATCAAAGCTTTTAGTTGAGAAATCTGGAAGCAATAACGTGATATTAACCAGTGGAGAAAATGTGATTGACTCTCTGGCTTCAACAAGCTTATCAGAAAAAAAGAATGCAACAATACTATTGTGCAATAATGATGCGTCTAATGTCGATTTAAAAAAATACAAGGTTGATGCTATAGTTGGAGGACTTGTAAAAATTAGGATGAATGTGTTTTACCTGATTCCACATCAAGACGATGAGGTTTTGCAGGTTGGAATTGATATTTATAGAGATGTCATGAACGGAGACAATGTAAGGGTAATACTTTTCACTGATGGTTCAAGAACAAGTAGCATCAAAGACATAAACAGACGTCTAAAATCAGAGGGGAAACCACTTATTTCTTCTGAAAAAATTGCAACAGCTAGAAATAAGGAATTTGAATTAGCACTATCAACACTTGGCGTGAACAAAGAAAATATAACATACCTTGGTTATATAAATAAGGGACTTTTAAAAACCGATGTTATGAAGCATCTTGATTCCATAATAAAAAGTAACAACAATGTTGTGTTAAAGACACTATCAAGAGAGCTTGTAAACCATAAAGATGGCTCTTTGGATCATCTTGCCATAACATGGGCGACTGAAGACTGCGAAAAGAATTATAACATTCCTGCAAGCTACTACGTAAGATCAGAAAGAGACTCTATACTTACAGATAGAAAATATAAAACTATTTCACTAACTGACGATGAAAAAGAAATCATGAGAAAAGCACTCTCTGCTTATACAATTTGGGATCCAAGCAACGGATTCTATTCAGTTGGCGGATTTTCGGTAGGCGGTTCCTTCGCAAATAAGAAAAATAATCCAATCTACTATATTGAATATTGATACATCGAACTGAATACAAAGAGCTCGCAAATTGAAATACACAAGTAGGTGAATATCAATTTTGCGAGCTTTTTGTATTGAAAAAATTTTAATTTTTATATATTAATATCTGCTATTATAGTTTTGTCACATGCATCGTGTTATTTTATTACACATATTCATTAATATGGTTTACCTCTTTAGAAAAAGATAATAAACGTTCAAGTCTATCCTTCAATCCATTTTCTCTCACAGAAAAATAATCTTCTCTCAATTTTAAAGCTTCATCTATACTAGAATATTTAGTGAAAATTTTTGTGGCTTCAGAAATATCTAATTCAATTTCATATTCCTGGCTACAGCTATCTTCTACAAATAAAATCCCTGATTTATTCACCAGCTTAAATACCTTATCATTATTAGTTAGATATTCATCATTAATCTTTATTAGAATACTCTCTTCGTCTGAGCTTTTTCTTATAATAAATCCACAATCATTAATATATTTCTTAAAATCAATAATCCTAGCCATCATAAAAGGTTTAATCTCAAACGTAGCATCCTTTGGATTATCCAACAAAAATCTGAGTGGATCATCAATTTTGCTCATCATTTCTACTCTTTTGCACTGTGTATTATGATTAAATACAAACTTTAAAATAGATTTGTACGACGTAATATCTATTGAATAAATTTCTCTGATTGTGAACACTCCACCTGAAATCGAGTAGACGATATAGCCGGATGGTATTCCATTAATATAGTTAATATATATGTTTCCGTCATCCGCACCCATCTCTTCAATCAAATCAAGAAAATAGGCTTCATCTCTTAAAGCAAATCCATTATAATCAGATACAGCCGAACTATAAATATTTTTCAATTCAGAAGCATCTTTTGCCGTTGCCTTTTTAAAGTTGCCAACATATCTGAATTTTTTGAGTTCAAAAATATCCACACTATTTAAAATCATATCATAACAGTTTGAAAATCCAAATTTAGTATATAGTCTAAAATCAATCGGCATCAAAATGCTAATGCTCTGTCCTCTTCTCAGCATTTCCTTCAATGATTCCATCATCATATCGTTCATGATTCCCCTACCTCTTGCTTCCGGTAAAGTGGAAACACCAACCACATATGAAGTATTAAATTTCTTACCATTCATCAATATATCATGCTGATTCAGATGAATAGAAGAAATAAGCCTATCTCCATCCTTTGATACCATTACGTTGTTATGATTAAACTTCTTATCAAAGTAGAAATTAACATAAGCCTCACTATCCTCAAAGCAGTATTTCCAGATATCTTTTACCTGATTGATTTCTTCTTTTTTACATAATCTAATTTCCATATGACACCTCGTGACTATATTTCTCTTACCGTATATTTTTCAACGAACCTTTCTGGATAATATGAAAGCTTTGCCTTTCTCAAACCAGGAACTCCCATATCTTCTTCTCTGTTTACCCATTTTACATCTGGGAATATATCAGACACAAACATTTTATTGATATATGGATACAATCCTCTAATGTCTGCATTCGCTTTTTCTATATGAATTAACGCCATATCGCCATTTATCTTTTCACCCATACTGAAAGCCTGTAGCTTTCCATCAATAAAGATACCATATATTTTTAACCTATCTTTAATTTTATCATAATTATCGAAAAGCTTCTTCATGCCGATGTACTCATCGTCTATGCTGTTTTCAAAATCTTCATCTCCATTTTTTGTCTCATTCCATTCGTTCAACAAGCTAAAACAGGCTGAAAAATCTTCTTCATTCAGAAGCCTTCTCTCAATTCTACCTTCATATTCTTTTGTAAAGAAGTTTATATGATTTCTCTTACCACTCAACTTTCTACCCTTCAAAGTTCTCATCTTTTCAGCATCGTACACATAATCAAATATATCTCTTTCCTCAATGTAGTCAAACTTGCCTGGATAAAGCTCCTTTAGCATTGCCACAACACTTGAATCAATACCTCTAAAATATACCTTATTTTTATCGGTATCAAACCAATTTATTGCATACTCTATTGCTTCTGGAATCTTTTCCTTTGGTGCCAATGGTAATATCGAGAATATTTCTCCTTCATGCTCACCTACCAAAACGGCAAAGCCATCTCCAATATGGTAACAAGTCTTATACGCATGCTGCCACATAAACAATGTATTAAAACAGTACTCACAGGCCTCATAATCGACCATCTCAAAATACTTATCTAATACCTCCTTTGATTCTATATTTATTTCTTTAAATTCCATTATTACATCTCCCTGTTATTATATCAAATAAATTATTAAAATTTTAAAAATCTAGTTCATTTTTACTATCATTTTGACTATATTCATATAATTATGATATACCCTTTTTTATAAAAAGTAAACCAAAAAGTTACGATTTAATAGGAGACAACGTTTTTTATGAAAAAAATTCTCAAATATATAATTGTTATTGCTATATTAATATTTACGACCTCTTGTTCAAAAGATAGAGCACTTGAGGTTCATGTTATTGATGTTGATCAAGGAGATTCCACATTGATTATTACACCTGACAAAAAGTCTATTTTGATAGATGCAGGCGAAGATATTTATGCAAGAAATGTAATAAGAGAACTGAAAATTTCAGGTGTTAATCAAATTGATATTATCGTTGCAACTCATTTTGATAAGGACCATATAGGAGGAATGGATAAAATAATAAACACTTTTAAGATTTCTAATGTTTTTGTGCCTCCAGGTGTTGTATCACATCAGGACTACTATGAATTTATCGGCTCGTGTAAAAATAAAGGTATAAAACCATCTGTAATTAACAATTTTGTCAGTTTCAAACTCGGAGCAGAAACAACAATTGATTTTTTGTCACCAATATATAGTGATATAAAATACGAAATTGAGTCCGAAATAACAGACTCTGAAGAAATAAATAAAAACTCAATAGTATTTTCATTAAGATGCTTAGGACACAAGCTGATTTTTACAGGCGATATTGATTCAGAAGTAGAGGATAGTATTTTAAATTTATATAACCTAGAAAATACCTCTTTTTTAAAGGTAGCTCATCATGGAAGCAAATCATCTACCTCTGAAAATTTTATCAAGGAGTTGACTCCTAAAATATCGTCAATATCTTGTGGATATGGGAATAGATATGGTCACCCACATAAAGAAACCTTAAACACATTAAACAAATATAAATCAAGGATATACAGAACTGATATAAATGGAAACATGACATTCTATTTTACTGACAAAGGCATTTACTCCAAAGAAAAATATGAATAACCGCTTAACCAATGGCATTAATGTATATAAATCCATTTGATTAGTTTGATTAGTTTTTTTAATATATTTTAATAAATGTAGCCACTTAATATGTTTTTTTAATTAAAGCTAGTTATTTGATTTGGTTTGTTTAATTATTGTGACAACTTAATTTGCTTTTTTCGATATATGTTATTACTTGATTAGCTCTCTTACTATATATGAAGTTATAATCAATCCAGCAGCAGATGGAACAAATGATACACTGCCATTTACTCTCTTTTTTTTACCATCAGCTTCATCAACACCTGTTTCTGATGGTTTTTCTTTGGAATAAACTACGGTTAGCTTCCTTATTCCCATTTTTTTTGACTCTCTTCGTATTATTTTTGCCAATGGACACATTTCAGTTTTATAAATATCCGAAATTTCAATTTTTGTAGGATCTAGCTTATTACCCATTCCCATTGAACTAATCAACCTTAATTTTTTGTTATCACATTCTTTTATTAATGCTAATTTTGATTTTACCATATCTATCGCATCAACAACAAAGTCGTAATCTTGGCACAAAAAATCAGAGCAATTTTCTTCTGTCAATAGAGCGCATACTTTCCTTATATTTAAATTTGGATTGATATCAAGTGCCCGTTCATACATTACATCTACTTTATTTTTTCCAACACTAGAGTTTAAAGCGATAATCTGCCTATTGATATTTGTCTCATCTACTTTATCAAAATCGACAATAGTTATATTGCCCACTCCTGCTCTTATTAGTGATTCTACCACGAAACCACCTACTCCACCTACTCCAAATACTAGGATATTGGCATCTCTTAACTTATCTATAGCCTCGCTTCCAACGACTATTTCAGTCCTCTGCTTAAAATCATTTCTTATCATCGGTTAGCCCTTTCTTTTTAATGCTAGTTCTTCTATTTTCAAGTCTAAATTTGAATCTACAAACTATTTTATAAACATATTTAATATCTGTCAACCAACCACAATTCTTTTTTTTATTATTTCATTATTTAAATTGAAAATTTTTAAGAATATATGTATAATTAAGTTATATAAAATCAAAATAATTATAGGAGGCAATTTTATATGAAAAATAATCAATATGATGATGAAATCGTTGGCAACTCATTTTTATCAAATAAAAAAATCATCTATCCAATCATCGGAATACTAATTGTTATCTGTATTGTCGGTGGATTTTTTATAAAGAAAAAAATGGATATATCATCACTTGAAAAAAAGGCAGAAAGCTTTATTGGTGCTGAGGAATACTCTGAAGCAAAAAAAATTTATGAGGAATTATACACAAAAACTGGAAGTGTTGATTACAAAACTAAGGGTAAACAACTTGATATCCTAGATGAAAGCAAAAAGAATTTAGAGCAAGCAAAAAGTTATCAAGATGAGGGTGAGTTAGTTAAGGCTTTAATCATGTACAAGAAAGTTCCTATGGAAGACCAAAAGAACTACGAAACGGCATCTGAACAGATTGATTTTGTAAAAAAAGACATTATAAAAAAAGCTAATATGATGATAGAATCAGGCAATAAGTCGATGGCTTCATCATTATTATCTGATTATCTATCAATTGTTAGCGACGATAAGAGTGCTCTTGACCTTATGAAAAAAGTGTCTGGAAAATCAGAACAGGAAATTAAACAAGTCGTTGTTACAAGAGATATTACTGTCCAATCTCAGCCTGTTCATAATCCAAGTGGTATAGTTGGTACATACCAGACAATAACTTCTGGAGAGGCTAATGTAAGATCAGGTCCAAGCAAATCATCCCCAGTCATCGGATCAATATCTAGGGGAAGCAGTGTATATATTTACGATATATATGTTGAATCAGCATATAGAACCTGGTGTAAAACTGATGCTGGATGGATTTCGTACAATACTATGAATGGTTCTATAAGATAAAATTGGTTGTATTTTTTTAGGCTGCCCCAAAAGCCCCAAGTTAAGCTATACAAAACTCATAAAGAGAGCACAAATAAAAATACACGCTACACATTCATTTCCATACATGGAGAATGTGGGCGTGTGTTTTATTTAGGGCTCTTATGAGTCAGCCCCATTTCTTTCTTTATTGTACTTTTTTTCCGCATTCCTTGCTGCACCAAGAGCACCAGCAAATCTTCCATACTCAGATGTATTTACAGGTATTCTTATCTTTTTAGAAACTGAATCAGCAAAATACTTATTTGAGCTCAATCCACCTGTCAAAATAACATATTCAGAATTCGCAAACTTTCCAAATAGTTGTGCTACTTTTCCGGCTACAGAATCTACAACCCCTGCAGCAATATCTTTTCTACTTCGACCTTCGCCGATATAATTGATAATTTCCGACTCTGCAAAAACTGTACAAAGAGAGCTGATAGGCAATATCTGTCCAGTCATCGCCATATTAAACAGATCGTTAATGTCCACTCCGAGTCTATTTGCCATTATCTCAACAAACTTCCCTGTTCCAGCAGAACACTTGTCATTCATCAAAAAATCCGTTACAATACCGTTTTCTATTTTGATAATTTTTGTATCCTGACCACCAATATCAATAATTGTACAGTCTTTGCCTGCAATTTCATATCCGCCCAATCCATGACAAGTTATTTCTGTAACAACATAATCTGCAAAATCTACTGCAACCCTTCCATATCCCGTTGCTCCCACTATAACATCATTCGATTCAACATCAATATTGTCGTTTAATAAAGCATCTTTAATTATTTTGGCAGTTTCTTTACTACTCCAACCTGTCGGCATAACAAATTCACTTGATACATCTCCTCTCACAACAACCTTTGAAGCAGTAGAGCCTATATCAATTCCTACGAAAATCATAGTAGTACCTCCACTAACAATATCTATCTCTATTTGGATTTATATCCTTTTCAATGGAATCAATGGATAAAATATCGACATTATTTTCCTCAATGACTTTTTTTACCTTTTCAAGCTCACTTTCGTCTATCATCAAAGAGATTCCACAGCACTTCGATAGCGATCTTGGAGTAGGTGAAATTGTTGCTTTCAATCCACTCGCTCTCAGTAGCTTATGAAGCCTTAAGCCATTTTCATGATTTTCAAACAAAATATAGAATATTCTATCCATTTCTTCCTCCATTAATTTATCAATTATTTTTAAAACAATTATACTTTATGTATCTTGTCTTAAATCTATTACATCGAAACTATTTCTTTAACTTAATAAATAAAAAACTTTATCATTATTCTCCAAGCATTTCAATAAATGCACCTATTCTAGTTCTTAATTGCTGCACATCTGAATCAGTGTAATCAGTTTCAATTCCAAGAACAGGAATACCAGCATCTTTTAGCGCTCTTTCAACAATAAATCCTTCTGTATCGTATAAATTACAGAATTTCAAGTTTACGTCTATTACACCATCCACGTCATATTCCTTGCAAAGTCTGATTATATCGTCAATTCTAGCATTGTTTGGTGTGAAGCAAGCACAGTTGATTCCCATGTATCTTTCAGCCAATGCATCAACCTGTTCCTCTAATGTTTCCTTTGATTCATCAACAAGGTTTTCAAAGTATCTAGTACCTGTACACATTTCTTCACAAACTACAGCACCGCCTGAAGTTTCAACGATGTTATGTAGTTTCCAATTCGGTATTGCCAATGGAGTTCCTGCAATCAAAATTCTCTTTGTTCCAGCTGGGAATACACTTACATTGTCTTTTACTCTTTGGTCAAGTTCATCACAAAGCGCATTTGTCATCTGTGCAAATCTTGTTGGATCATCATAAAAAGCAATTTGAGAGATTAATAAGCAGTCTTTACCAGAAATTGGAATATTTTTATTCTTTCTGAATTCACTCAATCTTGCAAGTGCCCTTCTTTTATCATTTATCAGCTTTATTGATGATTTTAGAGATTCACTATCGACTTTGTTTCCTGTAAATTCTTCTACTGTAGCTTTCAAAGTCATTATTTCTTCAGCCCATGCCTTGTAGTCTTTTCTTCTTTTCATTTGTGGTAGATCCATAACGTGCATTGGAACGTCTTCACCAAGAATTTCCCACGCTTTTTTCTTTCCATCGCAAGTAGTTTCACCTATGTACATATCGGCTATTCTAAAAAATGGACAGGTTCTATCAAGCCTTGCCCCAACAGATGCCTTAATAAGTGGACATGTATTTGTAGGAAGAACCTTTTCTCCACCTGGAACCCAAAACTGTGAGCCACCACAAAGACCAGTCGCTATTGCATCTGCACCAAATATTATTTCGTCTGGAACAAATATACAAAACGTACCAAAAACTTTTTTACCATTTTTCTGAGCCTCAATCAATTCTGCAGGTCTCACACCGTGAATTTCTGAAACAACGAAATCATAGTATCCCATATTTTCCGGTCTATTTTCTTGTGATAAATAAACATCTGTGAAAGCCACTGGTAAAACATCACATAGCACATCGTGAGTTTCTAAATCCATACCAAGACTTTTCCACATTTCTCTGTAATCTGCCATAAAACTATCCCCCTTAAACGTTTAATAAATTAGGATAAGAAAACATTCTCATCAGATTTATATTAACATATAAGGGGGTAAAAATAAATAAATCTAAATCATTCTACATATTCATATTTTCTATTATTACAAACTATTAAATAGGTATTATCTATATATTTTATTTTTAGTCTTACAACTGGAAGAAAAATCAATATCTATATTGAGATACAAGATATCTCACAGCATCAACAACCTTATCAACTTCTTCTTTAGTATTAAAAAAACCAACTGAAAATCTTACTCCTCCATCTGGAAATGTATATATATTCCTATGAGTTTCATGTGAGCAATGAATACCAACTCTTGTCTGCACTCCATAATCACTATCTAAAAAGAAACTGATTGTTGACATATCACATCCATCTATATTTAACAGACAGAAAGATCCTTCGCCTTTCACCATTGCACCATTTATTTTTGATAATTCGTCTCTCAAATATCTACCTATTAAGTGTTTCTTTTCAACAATGCTTTTTACACCTATAAAATCAATATAGTCTATTGCACTGCTAACTCCAATTATAGATGCTATATTAAGTGTTCCCACCTCGAACTTATCCGGTGAAGAAAGAGGCATTTCATCAGAATCAGATTTACTCCCAGTACCACCAAAAACAGTTGGGACAATATCTCCAATTATTTTTTTTGATAAAATACTAATACCCAGCCCTTCGGATGACATAAGCCCAATGTGTGGTGATAATATAAATGCATCCGCATATATTTCAGAGAAATCAATTATATTCTCACAGACAGATTGCACAATATCTAAAATCAAAATCACATTCTTCTCTGTACATTTTTTTGATAGTTTTTTTAATTTATCAATTTCCATAAACATTTCACCTGTAACATTGTTTGTCACAGTAATGTATATTGCCTTAGCCTTACCATTACCAAACGTGTGCTCATCGCAAATATAATCATATATTTCTTTTGATGATAATTGCTTAATTACTGCGCCTTTGTTTTTTAGATTATATATAATCCTTGATGCTGAATTATGATTACTCTGTCCGGTTATCAATATATCACCATCAAAAATCAAACCAGAAAGAATTTGATTTGACGAATATGTTGCTGAGGGTGTAAATATACACTCATATTCACTTGATATACTGAAAAAATTCATGATTTTTTCTCTTATATCAATTACTTTACCTAGTAATTCATAAGATTTGATAAATGTGCCTCTATTAATACTATAAGAATAATTATCGATATATTTCATCATTTCTGATGCAACTCCAGGTGCTTTTGGAAAACAAGTCGACGCATTATCCATATATATTTCCGAAAAAATATGGTTACTTGAAGCATCATGACTATTTGAAGCTGTAATATTGTTCAGACTAATGCCATTATCAAAAATCATTTTGTCATCTGAAAATTCAGATCTAATTGAATTTAGTTCAATCAGAGTATGGTATTCTCCATTTTCTCCACAGTAATCAATATCATAATTTGAAAATTCCTCAATAATCTGAGGCGTCAATAATCGTCCTACAAAAGACTCATCCAATTTTAATGTATTCACTTTTGTTATTCTTGCCAAAAATCTTGTATTAAAAAAATCATTTAATATGTCCAATCTATTCGCAAATAACAATGGATGAATACATTCCAATCCAGCGTTATCACATCTATCTTTATTCCACTTTAAATGTTTTTCGATATCTATGTCTCCAAAAATACAGAATTGTGCACCTATTTTTTTTGCAATTCTAAGTGAATTTTCAAACCGTAATTCATAGTTATCTATTTTTGAATCAGTAAACAAAACATCACATTTTAAGATTTTCGAAACTTCTATAAAGTACTCCTTCTCTATTGAATGAGTCCAAGATACGTCTTCGTTTTCGACAGTTGAAACAATCAAAGCAACAAGCCTATGACCTCTATCAAGCATTTTTTTTATAGCTAAAATAGAATCTTTTCCACCACTGAAGGATGCGGCAAACTCCATAAAAATCACCTCCACATCATCTAATTACTACTGCATATTTTTTTATACCATATATTTGTTCAAATTTTTTCTCATCTACCCAATATCCGTCTTTGCCACCAAAAGCCGGATCTACAACATGTATTTGCCCCTTGCTATATCCATCCATCAGCATAACATGAGCATTGTCTACTGCATTTTTTCCCCAGAAATAATCATGATACTTTGGTGATTTAAATTCTGCAGTTCCAAAAAAAACTACTGGATTACCCAATCTTATCTCTTGCTTTAATTTTCCAAGTGATGCACCAGAGATATCTTGAACATTACCGTAATTTTGCCCCCACTTTGCCATTGGTTTTGGAAGAATAGATTGATATACACCTTTAACATATTTGAACGGTGTAGAAGCAAAACCATGATTTGGATTATTATCTTTTGCAATCGGCATTTCTCTTAGAAAAACATCAATATTTTTGTTAAGGGCATAGCCTTTTAGGTGAAGTCCCATCAATAACGAGGATGCTTCACACCCCATAGGAGCGTTTGCCTCATACTGGTCTATTTTTTTTGCACCTAAAATTATTTTCTCTTCTAAATTAGATACTACATAGTTTGTATTGTCTAAATTTTTTAATTCATTTTCTACTTTTTTAGAAACTGAATTTTCTCCACCTACTATAAAAATTTTCTTAATACCGTTATTAATTAGAAACATTTTTGTGTTTGCATCAAGTTTTTGTGGGTTTGTAAGAAGAATAACACCATTCTCAAAATATGCAACACTTCCAGATGCCAACGCATCTGGATATTCTGTGCCATTTACAATAATAGCAGATTCGATTCTGTTAGACATTAATAATTTTTGTGAATTTGCAATTTCAACTGCAGTTTTATATCTATCTTCACCAGAAATTCTACCAAATACTATCCTTCCATCATATTGATGATCTTGAATACCCCTATTATTAAGAGCTGAAAGACTAATCGTTTCAGCTCTAGATTTAAAATCTTTAGGAACTGAATTAATACCACCGACTATTACACCAAAGTTTTTGTCTGAATTCTTGTAAAACTTTTTATAATTACCTAATTTCATCATATTAGTTCGTAATAGAGAAGATGTATACGGTATTGAAGAAAGTAAATCTGGAAACTTACTATCATCAATCAAAATAGTACTATTTGTTATTTCTTCTAAATCAATAGCCTTATTACTGAAATTTAATATATTAAAAATCTCATCATTTATTAACTCTAAAGTATCTGACCACCCATTTGATGAATTTCCAGAAAAAAACTTTATTTCAAATGGTAAATTGCCATCGAATTCTCTCATTGGAAAATCACCAATAACATAAAGCTTTTTTATCCCAATATCACTTAACTGTTCAGCCTTATCTTGTGTAATACCTTGATTCATATTTATTACATATAAAGGAGCTCTCAAAGATGATGCCATATAACTACCATATAGTGATGACCTAAAATCTACTCCATTAACAATAATTGCATATTCTGAATTATAATTATATTTATATCTATCATTTACTTTTGAAGCTGTTTCATATCTATCTTCACCGGCAATTCTATATAATGATATATCTGCTTTAGAATCTACGCAAAATGATACTATAAATGTAAGAGATAAAAATAAACCTTTAATGAAATTTTTTCTAATAAAATTGACTAACATTTTTGCCTCCAAAATATTTTTGATTGATATTGATTTATTAAATCAACTATACTTTACCATAAATTCTATTAGAATGTAAATATAATAGCAAAATAAACACAAAAATATTTAAAAATAAAAAAACTACGACAAAGTCGTAGATAAAAAACTATTGGCGGGAATGCGTGAGAATCGAACTCACCCAAGAGGCTACTAACCCCTCATACTAGTTTTGAAGACTAGAGGGCACACCAGCACCCATTCACTCCCGAATACCTATTAATAGTACCATAGTTTGTTAAAAAAATCAAGATAATTTATCTATAAATATCATATCAATATATAGAAAATATCTATATTAAATAGTAATTAGTATAATCGAAATTATTCTATACTCTCCAGTCTATTGCATCCTTCCCCAAAGAACCGAGTATGTCATTTATCTTCTTAAAGTGATTGCAACCAAAAAAACCTCTATGAGCAGATAACGGACTCGGATGAGGAGCTTCAAGCACAAAGTGTTTTTTCGTATCAATAAATTGTTTTTTACTTCTGGCATTTGCACCCCACAATACAAATATTACTGGCTCTTCTCTCCTGTTCAATATTTTTATTATCTCATCAGTAAAAATCTCCCACCCCATATTCTTGTGTGAATTCGCTTGATGTGCCCTTACAGTAAGAACTGTATTTAACAGTAATACCCCTTGTTTCGACCAAGATTCCAAATATCCACTACTCGGAATATCATAACCATATTCATCCTTTATCTCTTTATAAATATTAAGTAATGATGGTGGTGTTTTTATACCCGGTTTCACAGAAAATGCTAAGCCATGAGCTTGTCCGATGTCATGATATGGATCCTGTCCCAAAATTAATACCTTCGTATCTTTATATGAAGTCAACTTCAAGGCATTGAAAATATCATACATATTTGGAAAAATTTCTCTGCTTCTATACTCCGCCTTTAAAAACTCTCTCAATTTAAGATAGTACTCTTTTTTAAACTCGTCTTTTAGTATTTCATCCCAATCATTATCTAAATGAACCATAGCCCCTCCTACTTTACCTCAATATCATTATCTGATTCACTACTTTCTCCAACGATTTTCACATTTACTTTGTGAGGCAGGCATACAATACTCTGCCCAGGTTTAGAAATGAAGCCTGTTTTTATACAAACTTGATCAGGACAGTTTGCCTCAATCATTTCAACACCATTATTATGAACTTTTATTATATTTTTACCACTATTATCAAGTGTAATAGTCGTATCTTTGTTAATTGGTAACTCTTTATATAATTTATCTCCCACATATATCTGTACTGTCGAAGCCGGACTGGAATTTAAACTCCTATTGACGAGAATAGATGAAATTATTGCTATGGCTACCACAAAAATAACTATAATATCCTTTTTTTTCATTTTATACCCTCATTCTAAAAAAAGACTGAATCATTGACTCAGTCCTTTGATTTTTATTTTTTTTCAGTTTCTGATGTCACACTACCAAGTATACCATTAATATATTTGTATGAATTATCATCACAATATTTTTTTGCCAAATCGACAGCAACATTACAAGCAACCTTATTCGGTATATCAATCATATACGCTATTTCTGCAATGGCGATTCTCAAAATTGAAACGTCAACCGCTGGCAATGTTTCAACACTCCAATTTCTCGCATATTTATTAATGTATAAATCTATTTCATCAATATTATCTTCAATAGCATCAGAAATATTCATTAAATAACCACCATCCAAAGTCAATTCTCTAAAATTTTCAAGCTGGTCTATCTCTTTACCACCTTTTTCATAGTAAAGCTCCAAAACATCTTCTTCTATCTTTGGTACAAATTCACAAAAATCATTGAAAATATTCTGCCATGCTTCTTTTGAAATAGCTTTTTGGTATAAATATTTCATGAAGATTTCTCTAGAAACCATTCTCTGTATTATCGAATCTCTCGGATTACTCATTTTCTTTTTTATCTCTTTCCTTTTTTGTTCCTATACTATCAACATTAATGTTCACCTGTGAAACCTTTAATCCAGCCATTGTTTCTACAGCGTTGATAATATTTTCTTGGACCTTATAGCAAACCTCTGGGATTATCTCCCCAAATTTAACGGATAAGTCAACGTCTATTATAGCCATATCATCTTCTATATTAACTTTTATTCCATGATTTTTAAAAAGCTTATCCGTAAATGATGTCGATTTATCTATTCCTTCAATTTCTAAAGCGGCAAAACCGGCAATAGTTTGTATTACATCGTTTGATATTTTAACTTGACCTAAATTTTCCATATCACACCTCCATACTTCTTCTTTTACAATAATACCAAAATAACTCACGTTTTGCAAATTATTTTTCTTTGATTAAACCAATTTTGTAGGCAGCCAGCAATTTTTTCAAATCTTCTACCTTTTCAGCTAATTGCTCACCATCATTGGTATCTTTTATCATTCTTCTCTCCAACTTGTGTTCAACTAATACGGATGATGATATGATATCTCTTTCATTTTCAACTGCATCTTCTTTTGATGTGAACGGCTCATGCGCTACTAATTGCAGGGTTCTAGAATTATATATCAATGTATAGCCAGCCATCCCAGTTTTACTCTGATATGCCCTAGAAAATCCACCATCGATAACAAATACCTTTCCATTTGCCTTTACAGGTTTTTCTCCTTTTTTGTATTTTACTGGCACGTGACCATTTATGATATGATCTTCATCAAAATCCATATCAAACTCATCAAATATTCTTTTCAAAACCTCCATATCTTCCCTCAAATTAAAATATGGATTCTTGTTTTCAATATGTGATTCCTTATCTTCGATGAAATATCTTTCAAATGTCGTCATATCGTCTTTACCAAATAATGAAGAGCATTTCCCGGTCCATAAATACCAGAATAAATCAACACCGTATTTTCTCTTCTCTACGTCATTTTCAAAGTATGCTTCTCTGACTAATGATTCCATTTTATCCAAAAGAGCCTTTCCTCTGTACATCACGCCCTTCAGCTTCATTCCCATAAAGCTACCGTCTTCGTTAAGAGGTACTCCACCATGAATCAAAAGATTTCCATTGTACTTCAAATAGATGCTTCCTTTTGAGAACATAAAATTTATATGCTTTTGAAGCTTTTCACTTCCTCTAAATGATTTTACAAGCTTTTCCATTATTTCAACTTCTTCACTTGTCAGCTCATACGGTTTTTCAGGATCGATTGTAGGAAAATTTGAATCCTTTAGCGTATATTGCTTCCCCTTAATCGTTATTAATCCTTTTTTATAATCTATTTTGTCCAACAATAGTCTGTGTTCCATTTCATATTCAGGATGGTTTGATATTATTTCTCCCTCTAGTTTAAATTGAATGATACTTATAGCCTTGTGCATTTTTGCTGTCAAAGGCATCTCATTAATATTAAACTCTTCACTGTCTATTTTTGGCATAAATTCTGTACAAGGATCATTTCCATATATTTTCATCGCAAAGGTTGCAAGTGGCAGAAGATTTATTCCATATACATCTTCTATGATATCAAGGTTTGCATATCTTGAAGAAATTCTTAATGCATTCGCAATACAAGTTTTTTCTCCAGCCGCTGCTCCCATCCATAATATATCGTGGTTTCCCCATTGGATATCCACACAATGATGATTCATCAGCCAATCTACAATTACGTCAGGTCTAGGACCTCTATCATATATATCACCGACGATATGCAATCTATCAACTACAAGTCTCTGAATTGCTGTAGATATAGAAACAATAAAATCTTCAGCCTGTCCAAGATTTATTATCGTTTCGACTAACGATATATAATACTCCTCCTTGTGCTCGCTTTTTCTATGCTCATGAAGTAATTCTTCAATAACATAGCTATAGTCTTCGGGAAGCAGCTTTCTAACCTTCGAGCGAGTATACTTACTAGAGCAATATTTACAAAGCTCAACCAGCCTATAAATACTAATTCTGTAATAATCCTCCATATTTTTCTCATTTTTTTTGACCAATTCCATCTTATCTTTTGGATAATATACCAAAGTCGCCAGTGCTTTTTTTTCCGAATCTCTCATAGTATTCGTAAATAACTCGTCTATTTTTCTTCTAATTACACCCGAGCCATTCTTTAGAACATGAACAAATGGCTCATACTCGCCATGTATGTCCGACAAAAAGTGTTCAGTACCTTTTGGCAAATTTAGAATTGACTCAAGATTTATTATTTCACTACTTGCTTTTGAGATAGTAGGATACTGATTTGCCAGTAGCTTTAAATATTTCAATTTTGAATTTAGTTCATCTAACGAATAATTATTGTTCATCTAATCCTCCGAAATTCCTTATCTCTTCCAATACATTTCCATTATAAAACTTTATTCCTTGATTGATTGCATTTTTGATCGCAACAGCATTGGAGCTACCATGGGCTTTAATTACCCCACCATCAACACCTAAGAACGGTGCTCCACCATATGATGAATAGTCTAATAGCTCCTTAAGTTTTTTCAATTCGCCCTTCATCAAAAGAGCTCCAATTTTTGATTTGGTTGATGCTGTCATCACTTCCTTTAGTTTCTTAAATAAAGACAGAACACTACCTTCCATCGTCTTCACTATTATATTACCAATAAACCCATCACATATTACAATATCGCAAACTCCATTAAGGATTTCTCTGGTTTCCATATTTCCGATAAAATTAATTCCATCCATTCCCTTTAATTCATCAAAAACCTCTTTTACCAGTGCGTTGCCCTTGCCATCTTCTGTACCTATGTTTCCAAGCGCAACTCTAGGATTATCGATTCCCAGTACTTTTTTTGCATAAATATCAGTCATTCTGGCAAAGTCTACTAAATTTTGCTTATTACAATCAACATTGGCACCGGTATCTGATATCAGCGTAAATCCGCCTTCCATTGTAGGCATACCTGCACATATACAGGGTCTACTTATTCCTTTTATACGCTTAATAATAAACACCCCTCCACTTAGTAGTGCACCAGTACTACCTGCTGAAATAACGACATCTGCCTTTTTATCCTTTACCATCTTTAATGCGACAACCATCGAGCTATCAGTTTTTCTTCTAATCGCTGTAACAGGCTTTTCTTCGTTTGTTATTACCTCTGTAGTATGCACGACTTCTATCTTGCTTTTGTCACAGTCATACTTATTCAACTCTTCTTTAATTATCTTTTCATCCCCAGTTATTATTATATCAACACCATATTCGTTAACTGCCATACAGGCACCTTCTACAACTGAGTATGGAGCATTATCTCCACCCATTCCATCTATAACAATTTTCATATTTGCCTCCAAAACATTTTCTATATCAATTATAACACAAAAAAATACATCAAATCAATTCAATTGAATCAACTCGATGTATTCGTTGTTGGAATAAATTCCATAAATATCATTTTTTTCTAAAATCTAATTAGTCAACAGCTATTACTTCTTTTCCGTTATAACTTCCACAAGTAGGACACACTCTGTGTGCTAACTTTGGTTCGTGACACTGTGGGCATTCAACGAAACCAGCTGGAACCATCTTTGAATTAGATGCTCTTCTCATATTCTTTTTAGATTTAGATGTTCTACGCTTTGGTACTGCCATGAAGACACCTCCTTACTCTATTTTAACAATTCTTTTAATTTAGCAAATCTAGGATCAATGTCATCTGTATCAACTGGAGCGTCGCACTTGCATTCCTCAAAATTCAAGTCGACTCCGCACCCTGAACATATACCTTGACAATCTTCGCTACACAAAATTCTCTGAGGCATATTAAAGCTCAATGTAGAATTGACAATCTTCATAAAATCTATTTCAGATCCATCAACCCTGAAAACATCGTAGTCTTCATAATCTCCCTCATCGTATTCTTCTCTCATTAAATAAGCATCAATATTATACTTTATCGGACAAGAAACATCTACCAAACATCTTGAACATGAACTCTCAACAGTTAAATCTACAGTAGATTTAACAAAATAGTTTCTGCCAGCTCGTGATATTCTTCCCGAAATATGTATAGGTGATATCAAATTATAATCTACTCCATAGTAATTCAAACTTGAGATATTCTCTTCCAGATCAAAGTCAATAAAGTCTTTTTCCTTATTAGAAAGAGCTTCAACTTTTAGTTTCATAATTCTTCACCTCTATAAACATTACTTATCTATTATAACTACTGTAAAATCATTTGTCAAGCATTTTTACTTTATAGCTAAAATTATTTATTACTCTTTTCCAATTTATATCCAAAATTAGCCAACATATTTCACTGCAATCACAAAAATTTATTTAGATAGTCTTACAGTATCTCTTGCTATCATTAATTCTTCGTTAGTAGGTATCAATAATACCTTAACCTTTGAATCGTCAGTAGAAATAACTCTTTCTTTTCCTCTAACGTTATTCTTTTCGGCATCAAGCTTGATTCCAAAGAAATCCATGTCTTTACAAATCATTTCTCTCATGCTTATTCCGTTTTCGCCTAGTCCCGCTGTAAATACTATAGCATCAACACCATTCATAGCTGCCACATATGAGCCTATGTATTTTTTTACTTTATGACAATACGCATCCAATGCCACCTGTGCCTTTTCATCACCATTATTCGCAGCATCTTCTATATCTCTGAAGTCAGAAGATATACCAGTCATTCCATAAACACCTGACTGCTTATTCATCAATTTATCTATTCCGTCAGCATCAAGACCTTCTTTTTTCATCACGAATGGTACTATGGCAGGATCTATGTCACCACATCTTGTTCCCATTATCAAGCCTTCAAGTGGAGTAAGCCCCATACTTGTATCAACAGATTTTCCACCATCTACAGCTGTTAGTGATGCTCCATTTCCAAGATGACAAGTAACTATCTTTAACTCTTCTACCGGTTTTCCTAACATTTCAGCAGCCTTTTGAGAAACATAAAGATGGCTTGTTCCATGGAATCCGTATCTTCTTACACCATATTTTGTATATAATTCGTGAGGCAATCCATATATAAACGCCTTCTTTGGCATAGATTGATGGAATGCTGTATCGAAAACACCTACCTGAGGAACATCAGGCAATATAGCCTTACAAGCCTCAACTCCCATCAAGTTAGCAGGATTGTGAAGAGGTGCTAATTCCACACATTCATTTATAGCTTCTATTACTTCATCAGTCAAAAGAGCTGAAGAAGCGAATTTTTCACCGCCGTGAACTATTCTATGACCAACTGCTTCAATTTCGCTCATTTCTTTAACTGCTCCAACTTCCGGATGAGCAACAGCCTCAAGAACATGTTTGATTGCATCCTTATGATCTTTCATTTCAACTTCAACAACATGTTTTCCATCCAAACCGTCTTTTTCATGTTTTAGTACAGAGCCATCAATTCCTATTCTCTCTACCAACCCTTTACATAATACTGATTCATTACTCATATCTATCAACTGATATTTAAGAGATGAACTACCGCAGTTTAATACCAAAACTTTCATTTAAACACTTACCTCCAATATAATAAAATAATCCATTTTTAATATATCACTTTTTTATCGAAATGTATATACTAAATTTTAACTTATTTGCCAATTACATCATAGAAATTAAAGTTGTAAAATCTATTTTTCCTTTTTTTAGTAGCCTTCTATTGTTTGAAAACGACTTCTGATAATAAATTTCTGAAGTCATTAAATCAAAATCTAATAGGAATCTATACATATCATTGTGCTTTGATTCATACCTTAGAGATTTTGCGATTTGAGTTACAACACTTATATCTGATTTTGATTTAATTCTTGATAAAATTTCAGTACCTCTTTTATTAAATCCCAACACTCTTACAAAAGGCAAGGAATTAATTTGCTTGCATATTTCTATATGCTTGTCTTCTATTCCCAAAAAAATATTGAATAAAGACCTTCTTATTCTGTTACGTGTAAAAATGGGAGAGCTTAAATTTTCAACTATTTCATCAAAATCAAGACAAGAAGAAACTTGCTTGTAAATTGAATTTTCCAATCCATTTCCCACATCAAAAAACCTTGAAAGACGCCCTTTATTTCTTATTATTTCTATGCATATATCAGAAAAAAAATCATCATCAAAAAGAAATTTTCTTCCATCATCCTGATAGCATCCAATTAAAGATTGAGATGATTTTGGCAAAAAATCCATAATTCCTAGAATATCGTTTTTCTTTATATTTTTCCTTATAAAGCTAGCAGAACAAAAATTTCCAAATGATTCTGTAGAATTATGTGAAGTACCATACCTCTTAATAGATACCGGTTCAATAGTAGAATTCAATCGTAGGAGTTCTTTTACATACTCAATCCCCAATATAGTGTTGGATTCTTTGAAAAATCCATCATCCAATTCACAACGATTTTTTCTTGATAAAATATTTCTGATAGCCTTTTCTCGTGCAACAGGAAAAGAGTCTCTATTCTTAATATTGCTTGAAATAAGAACATCTAACTCAGCTTGCTCTTTTATTATAATCTCTGCGACATTTTTTATCGATTTTAGATCTCCGTTTTCGGAGCCAAAGCACAATAAATCCACACACCCCAGCGAATTCAATAATGATACTCCACCTCTGGAAAATATTTCAGCCGTTTGGGTACAATAAAGTGATGGAATTTCAATCACAAGGTCGGCACCACTGGCTATTGCCATCTTAGCCCTAGTAAATTTGTCTACTATCGCAGGACCGCCCCTCTGAACAAAATTCCCACTCATTGCAACAACTGTATGTGAAACACCATAAAACTCTCTAAAGCATTCAATTTGATACATATGTCCATTGTGAAATGGATTATATTCTGCTATTATTCCACCAATTTTCATATCGAAACAACACCAGAATTATAATTGAGATTTGTTGCTTCTTACTTCATCCAACATTTCTGATAAAGTCGCTTCAACAATATTCAACTGATCTATTGAGTATAGCTTTGCACCCTCTCTCATGTCTCTCGCATATTCAGTGGCTTCCTTAACCAATCTATCAGCCTTTGCTCTTGCCTCTTTTATTATCTTGCTATCAGAAACCAGCTCTTCAGCTCTCAATGTAGCTTCCTTCATCATATTCTCAATTTCAGCCTCTACGTGCTTATTTTTTATTATGATTTCATCATTGCATTCTTTTATTTTTTGATCTCTTTCCTTTTTTGCTTCATCCAAAATAAAATTAGCATCATTTCTGGCAGATTCTATTATCACATTTTCCTCATTGATAATTTTTAGAGCTCTTTCCAGCTCATAAGGAAGTGCCTCTCTAAGCTCAGCAATCAAATCGATAAACTCGTCCTTGTCAATACCAACCTTTTTTGATAGTGGAAAGCCACTTGCTTCATCGAGAATTTCTTCCATCTCAGCCAATATTTCTATTACTTTAATATTATCGCTCATTTTTACCTCCGTAATTGTAAATATATTTGGTGTTGCTTTATTTTTTCTTTAATTTCAATTCATCCAATACACACTTTGGAACTAGATTTTCTATATCAGCATCAAAGCTCAATACTTCTTTTATCAATGATGAACTAATATATGAATATTTTGTACTTGTTGGCAAAATAATAGTTTCAATTTCATTCGCCAACTCCTTGTTCATATGTGCCATCTGAAGCTCATATTCAACATCAGCAGTTGATCTTATCCCCCTAACTAGCACTGATACATCATTTTTCTTACAATAATCTACCAACAGACCTTCAAAAGAAATAACCTCTATTTTTTCAATATGTTCGGTAGACTTCTTTATCAATTCTATTCTCTCTGATATGGTAAACATGGTTTTCTTATTGGGATTTATTAAAATTCCTATTATGAGCTTGTCAAATAACTTTGAAGCTCTTTCAATAATATCAATATGACCATTTGTTATAGGGTCAAAACTTCCGGCAAAAATTGCTTTAACAGGCTTACTCATTCTTTTCCTCCATTTTTAATACAGTCAACATTACCATCCCATACTTTTTCTCTTTATATTTAGAAAGACAATCTAAGTCAGCCAGTTCGATTTCCGAATCGTGTTCAACTACAATTATTCCATCATTATCCAGAAGCTCAAATTCGATGATAGCTCTTAAAACATCATCAAACAGTCCTTTGTAATAAGGCGGATCCACAAAAATCACGTCAAATTTTTTTTTAAGAAGATGCATTTTTTTTAAAGCGGCTCTGTAGTCGTCTTTAATCACTACACTTTTATCTTCAAGTTTTGATTTTTTTATATTGTCAGACGTTATTTTTATACTATCCTTGCTTTTATCACAGAAATAGACCATTTTTGCGCCTCTCGACAAACATTCAATCCCGAGTGCACCACTACCTGAAAAAAGATCCAATGCCTCACAATCATAAATATATTCAGAAATCATGTTAAACATAGACTCTTTAACTCTATCAGTAGTAGGCCTTATTTCATTGTTATTCGGGGCAATTAATTTTAACCCTCTCGCACTTCCAGATATAACTCTCATAAAAGTCCTCCATGCATAAGATAAGACACAATGACCATTATGGTCAGTATGTTATCTATATTCTAACACATTATGCTGATTTTAACTAGTTTCTAAAGCAATATAATCGATAAAAATTTATTATTTGTAAACACATGTGTTACACTAAAGTAATATAGTTAATAACAATTAAATCGACATATTATAGCCTATGTCTCTAAACATGTACTCAACTTTATCTTTTACCCCCCTATTTTTCTCTTCAGAAAGCGAGGGATCATTTGCATACGTTAATCTAGCCTCCTTTTGAGCTATCTTTAGCATTTTTGAATGCTTGAGTAAATTGGCAACCATCAGCTCCGGAAGCCCATGCTGTCTTGTTCCAAAAAAATCTCCAGGACCTCTTATAGATAGATCTTTTTCTGCCAAGACAAAACCGTCATTTGAAGATTCCATGGTTTTCATCCTCTCCAAAGCAACTTCGTTATTCGAATCGTAAATAAGCACACAAAATGATTGTTCTTTTCCTCTTCCAACTCTACCTCTCAACTGATGTAGCTGTGCCAAGCCGAATCGCTCTGCGTTTTCTATTATCATAACTGTGGCATTTGGAACATTTACACCAACCTCGATAACAGTAGTTGAAACAAGGATATCTATATCCCCTCTTTTAAAGGCTTCCATTATGTCATCTTTTTCTGAGTTTTTCATCTTTCCATGCAAAATCCCAACCTTCAAATCAGGAAAATATCTATGGCTAAGTTCCTCATATACCTCTGTAGCAGAACTGACATCCAATACCTCACTTTCATCAACAAGTGGACAAACCACGTATACTTGATGCCCCTTTTCGATTTCTTTTCTAATATTATTTTTATATAACTTACCTCTCGCATTCTTTTTAATCGCCAAGGTTTCAATTGGCTTTCTTCCGGGTGGCAATTCGTCGATTACCGAAATATCGAGATCTCCATACAAAATCAAAGCGAGAGTTCTTGGAATTGGCGTTGCAGTCATAACCAAAACATCTGGATTTTCTGCTTTTGATGATAGCTTTCCTCTCTGCCTTACACCAAATCTATGTTGTTCGTCCGTAATAACCAACCCTAGATGATTAAACTTAACCTTGTCCTCTATAAGTGAATGAGTACCGATCAATATATCAATATCTCCATTTTCCAGAGATTCAAGAATTCTCATATTATTTTTCTTTGTTGTTGAGCTTGTTAGAAGCTCTATCTTAACATCACTTCCAGCAAAAAACTCAGAGAAGGATTCAAAATGCTGTTTTGCCAATATTTCTGTTGGAGCCATATACGCACCTTGATATCCATTGAATACACAATTAGCGAGTGATAGCTGTGCCACAACGGTTTTACCGCTACCGACATCCCCTTGTACCAGCCTATTCATAACTCTATTTGAATTCATATCTCCTAGTATTTCATCAAGTGCTTTTTTCTGTGATCTAGTCAATGAAAATGGCAGCTCTCTAATTATTTTGTCAATCTTTCCCGAAATATTAAAGTTTATTCCCGATTTTATCTCATTTCCTCCCTTTATGGAAAATAGACCCAACTGTAAAAAGTACAGTTCCTCAAATATAAGTCTATACATCGCAATCTGAACACTTTGCTTATCGGTTGGAAAGTGCATGCTCTTTATTGCAAAATTTATATCACATAATCTATGTTTATCTACTAGCTCCATAGGTAGATATTCTTTTATTTTCACCTCAGAAGTGTCAAATATATTTCTAACTACTCCCATTACATCTTTGTTGGTGACGCCATTAGAAAGCTTATACACCGGTATTATCGCTCCTACATTTTTTATCAGTCGCTCATATTCTATTTCACAATTATGCATTTCCAATCTTCCATACTCTGTTTTTTTTACTGTCCCAAAAGATCTGATTGCATCATTTACTCTATATGTGTTTTTTAAATATGATTTATTAAAGAAAATCAATGAAATTGTTCCTGTTTCATCTTCAACTGTAATCTCCGTAATATCAAGCCTATTGATTCTCTTGTTAGAAATTTTCTTTATCCTACCTTTAATAGTCACCTTTTCGCCATCAGTAATAGCCATAATTTGTTTTTCAATACTTCTATCTTCAAATTGTCTTGGAAAATAATATAAAGCATCTCTGATAGTAAAAATTCCCAGCCTAGACATCTTGTCAGCCTTTTTCGGTCCAACTCCTTTAATATACTGAATTTCTTTGTCCAAAATACTATACATAACTTTCTTACCTTTCATAAAAAGAGGAAGACCATCACAATCTTCCCCTAAATAAACTAATAAAATGATAATTCTATTTTTGTGACCTATAATATCTATTCCACAGAAATTAAATAGTAATATAGTGGTTGACCACCATAATATAGCTCGACATCTACATCCTCATACTCTTCTTGAATTGTTTCAGCCAATAGCCTTGCATCGTCCTCTTCAACATCCTCACCATAATACAGAGTTATGATATCTGAGTCCTCATCTGCCATATTTCTCACGACTTCCTTTGTCACTTCGGCAATATCTTTACCTGATGAAATCAGACTTTTTCCAGTTATTCCTATAACATCACCCTCATTGACCTCTATACCATCCATGATGGTATCTCTAACTGCAAAGGTGATTTCACCCGACTTGATATTACTCAAAACTTCATCAAAGTTTTCCATATTGGAATCTGCATCTGAATCAGGATCAAATGATACAAGACATCCAATACCCTGAGGAATATTTTTCGTAGGAACGACATATATGTTTTTTTCCGATATTTCTTTTGCCTGGTTTGCAGCCATAATTACGTTTCCATTATTTGGCAAGATAAAAATATTGTCCGCATTAACCATATTTATTGCATTAATAAAGTCTTCAGTAGATGGATTCATAGTTTGTCCACCTTCTATGACAATGTCCACGCCAAACTCTTCAAAAATTCCTGCAAGACCCTTGCCCATTGTTGTTGTAATAAATCCAAAAGGCTTGCTTTCTTCATTCACTATAACTTTATCCTGACTTGCAAGCTTTGAATTACTTTCCTGATCGTCATCTGGAATTATCAAGTTTTCATGTTGGTATCTCATGTTTTCTATCTTGATAGTCAGCAATTGACCAAACTTCAATGCCTCCTGTAATACATTTCCTGGCTCATTAGAGTGTACATGTACCTTTATTACGCCATCGTATCCAACGACAACAAGGCTATCTCCGTATTTCAACATGATATCTCTTATTTTTTCTGGGTCGGCATTTTCTGATTCCAATATAAATTCTGTACAATACCCAAATTTAATATCCAATTCACCTTGAGTTTCTACATAATCATTGGCAATACTCTGAACAGAATCGATTTTGTCCGATTCCTGAAGGTCTACTATCTTTCCCTTTAATGCTGAAAGCATACCCTCGTACAGGCAAACCAGACCCTTTCCTCCTGAATCGACAACACCAGCATCCTTCAAGTTTTTAAGTAATTCAGGCGTTTTTTCAAGAGATTTGTTTGCTTCAATCAAAACTTTTTCGAAAAATTCAATAAAGCTTTTGTTCTTTTTTACATTTTTGACGGCAAATTCTCCTGATTCTCTAACAACAGTCAATATTGTACCCTCAATAGGCTTAATCACCGCCTTGTACGCCGTATCAGAACCTGATTTTAACGCTTTTGCGAATTCATCTATACCAAGTTCATTTTTCCCCTCAACTGACTTTGAAATACCTCTAATGATCTGAGAAAGAATAACCCCAGAATTACCTCTAGCTCCCATCAAAGATCCTTTAGAAAGAGCCTTGCCTATTTCTGACAAGTTATCACTCTCTACCTTATTTAGTTCCTTAATAGCAGCGGCTATAGTTAGAGACATATTTGTACCAGTATCACCATCTGGAACTGGAAATACATTCAATTTATCGATTAATTCCTTATTGTTCTGCAGATTATTTGCACCAGAAATAAACATATCTCTAAATAATTTGCCATTTATTTTTTCTATCATTTAATTTTCCTCCCGATTACTTTACCCTGATGCCTTGAACGCTGACAGTTATTTGGTTTATTTTGATACCAGAGTATGTTTCAACAGTATACTTTATTCTTTCTATAATATTATTAGCAACTGTTGTGATGTTTGTTCCATACTGTAAAATTACAAAAATTTCAATATCTATCAAATCTTCGCTTAATTCAATGATATTAACACCTTTAGTCGCATTTTCTCCCTTTAATAACTCAACTATGCCTTTTGACTTTGATGAAAAACCAACTAATCCATAGCTTTCCATCGCAGCTTGATAAGTAAGTTGAGCTAGAACGTGCTTATTTATTTCTATTTTTCCTAATTTATTAACCAAAACTGAACCCATATTCTACCTCCAATATATTATAAATATAGATTAACATGCACTGCTTGCATTACACTTATCTAAAAATTTTCCATGTAAATTATTACACATAATAGTATACCTTATATTATACAAAAAAAAACACTTAATTGCAATTAATTGCTTTTTTTTGCTTGATTTTTTCTTACTACTGTGATATCATTAAATATGTTTTTAGGCTTAATATTTTATTATTAAGGAGGTGGCATGATGTCAAGAGTATGTAGCGTGTGCGGAAAAGGTAAAGTATCTGGAAATCAGGTATCTCACTCAAACAAACATAACAAGAGAACTTGGTCAGCAAACTTGAAAAACGTTAGAGTTGTAGAAAATGGAACTCCAAAGAGAGTTTCAGTTTGTACTAGATGCTTACGTTCTGGTAAAGTTGAAAGAGCATAAATAGAGATACATTATGATATATATCCTATAGCAAGATAAAAGGACTGTGAAACAGTCCTTTTTTATTATCTTTTTTATTTTTATTATCTTTTTTATTTTACTATTTCCCTATTTTTGTAGAAAATAATCTCTGATTTAAATAGATCTCCGTCGAGATGTATATTCAATTCTCCACCCTGTATCTCAACGTACCCTTTTGCAATGGACAATCCTAAACCAGAGCCCTCAGTATTTCTTGATTTATCACCACGTCTAAACCTTTCGAGAATATCCTGTGCATCATAGTCTATTTCAGTTTCAGAAATATTTCTAAAGGTTATAACTACACGTTCGTCTTCATTTTTGATGTCCACATATGCCCTTGAATCTTTTGCCGAGTATTTTGCAATATTCACAAGAAGATTTTCAAATGTTCTATATGTTTTTTCACCATCAAGCTTTAAAATTATCTTTTCTTCAGGGAACGTAGTCTTCAAGGTTATTCCTCTAATCGAAAATCTATCACTAACTTCAAAAATACTCTGTTTCATCAGGTTTACTACTTCGACTTCATCTATGTTTACTTTCAAATTACCAGACTGTGCCTTTGTAATCTCAAACATATCGTCTATGAGTATTTTTAATCTTTCAGATTTTCTACTGATTGTATCGATATATTTTTTTGCGTCATCTGATGTTTCCGTATTTTTCAAAAGCTCAATATATGTAATTATAGAAGTTAAAGGTGTCTTTAAATCATGTGAAACATTTGAAATCAAATCACTTTTCATCTTTTGACTCTTCACTTCTTCCTCAATTGATTTTTTATATGCTTGCTGAATACTAAATAGCTGCCTCTGGATTTCCTCGTAAATCCCCACATCGACCTTCATAATATCCTGATCAAGATTTCCACTAGCGATATCCTTTGTCAGTCCCAAAAGCCCTTCGTAGTCGTCCTTACCATTGTCGATTTCTTTTTTTACAATTTTCGTAAAAATCAGGAATACCAGAATATATACTAGCATCAATACGAACCATAATAACGTATATGTAACATCAACCCAAGGTAGTATTACTGTACCAAAGAATACCAGAATAAAACCAATAATAAATAGTCTATTGTACCTCAACGACAAGTCAACGCTGATAAATCTGTAAAAGATTGAAGAAACACCTCTTACAATCGCCCTTGAAACACAGAGAATAAGGCTTCTCTTTTTTAAATAGCCAGTTATTCCATTTTTTATTACCATCTTTATCAAGCAAGCAATCAAGTAAATAGAAAAGAATGATAGCATCCAATATGCAATATTTATTATATTTACCAGCTGCTTCGCTACAACAAGTGGAATATCATTTGCCAGCAAGGATTTAAGCACATTTCCTGTTATTGTCTCTCTTACCATCATTATAGCAACGTCATTACTAAGCAATGACGAATGAAGATAATACAGTGCTATTACGAATACTTCCAAAGGTAATTTCTTTAATTTTTCCAATCCCATGAATAATTTCAACGTTCTAATAGGTATTAATAGCGTTATTACAACGATAATTGCCAGTATACTTCGTCCCAAAATCTCTATGCTTCTATAAGAGTTTCGCTCTTTTCTATGAACATACTCACTTACTGTATCATGACTAGAATAAAAGTTTGTATTTACACTATTTGGAACCGCATAAACATACCTCATATTTTTAATTGGCTCAACTCTGTAGTTTGAAAAAGAAAAATCAGTTACATCTGATATAGTATACACCTCGTTTAGGTTTTTATTCGCATCTAGCTCCAAAAGATAGTTATCAAAAACCTCTTTTTGCAATCCATGGCTATAGGAAATATCATATTTACCATTCTGGTCGAAATCTATAACAATATAGGTCATAAATTTCCTTCTTATTTTTTTCTGAAGATTGATATAATCCTTGTAGGCTTCAGAATTTTTATCTATCTTTGCGACATCGTTATTCACTTTTTCAAGCTCTCTCTGGTAGTTGTCAAAAGCTTTCATATCATCCTTAAACAAATAGTTAGTATACTCGAAACCTGTCTTTTTATTTATGGCGAAATATTTCAGCTTTCCTTCCGAATTATTAATAAACCCTCCTAGCTCCTTGAAGGATTCGTCAAAATTATATTTGATATCATCAGAATCTAGCTCACTTGAATAATAATCCATATCCAAATTATTGATCATGCTCTGTATGGTTTCCTTCGTTAAAAACAGATCCACAGGCCTTATCAACTGATTTTTTTCTTGCTGATAAATCTTATAGTAAAGATAATAGTCCGTATAAAACAAATCAGAGGCAAACTGCCTGCTTTGAAATGGATTTTGCTTGTTTTCCTGAACTCGTAACTCCACAGAGTGGTATCTATATATCATAATCAAGGAAAGGACAAAAGAAATCAATAAAACTAATGAAGTATATAGTCTTTTCTTTTTACCAAGATCATATCTTGTCAATTTTATATCCAACACCCCACACCACCTTTAAATATTTGGGATTTTTTGAATCGATTTCGATCTTTTCTCGTATGTTTCTGATATGAACCATCACCGTTTCAGTGTTCACAGCATTCTCATTCCATACATTTTCATATATTTCCTCTGAAGAAAACACTCTTCCAGGATTTTTCATCAGAAGATTTAATATCTTAAACTCTATTGGAGTTACCTTTACTTGGCAGCCATCTACACATACCACCTTGGTTTTTTCATTTAATTCAAGTCCACCGATAACGTAAAATCCCTCATCCTCATTCGATTCGTTATCGTTTCCTATGTTCATATATTTTGTATATCTTCTGATCTGAGAATTTACTCTGGCAAGTAATTCAAGTGGTTTAAACGGCTTATTGACATAGTCATCTGCACCAATGTTTAAGCCCAAAATCTTGTCGGAGTCTTCAGATTTTGCAGAAAGAATTATTATTGGAAAATTATGCTTCTGTCTTAGTCTAATTATCATTGTTTCGCCATCCATTTCAGGCATCATCAAGTCGATAATCGCTAGGTGTATCGTTTCCTTATCTATGACATCTAATCCTTCCAATCCATTTGACGCTTTAAAAACACGATATCCTTGATTTGTTAAGTAAATTTCAATCGCATCGGCGATTTCGCTCTCGTCCTCAACGACTAGTATATTGTATTTTTCCATGTTTACCCCCCTTATTTATCAAATTTATTTTTTATTACAACTAAGCATCCATCTCTAACATCAATATAACAAAGAGTGTCGGTCATTACATTTGAAATACCTCTTGGAACTGAATAACTCATATCAAACTCCTCGAGAGTATATTCCAGATTTCTTAAGGTAACACCGTTTGCATCACCCTTTAGTGGAAGAATCGAAATTATATCTCCAACGCAACCCTCAATAACTAATTCGTCATTTTCTACAATATAAATTTCATTTTTTTTCGATACAATTCTACCAAACACTTCCTTTTTCATTATATAATGCAAAAGAAAAACATTTGCTAGCTCATGATCAATTCTTCCACCCAAAGCTCCAAGTATATCCACACAAACACAGCCATCCTCTATCGCCTTTATAACAGCCAGCTCTGTGTCAGTCTCGTTTTTTTTAGATGGATATTTTAATACTTCCACACCTTTTTCATTGTAATATTCATAAACAAAATCATCAATCGAGTCCAAATCTCCAACTATATAATCTGGCACAACACCTATTTTGTATAGGTGATTTGCACCTCCATCTACGGCTATTATTTTGCCATATTCCTGCGACTCAATAAATTCTTTCATTTCTTCATAATCGCCTATTTCTCCATTCAAAACAACACAAGCTGTTTTTGAATTTATCAAACATCCGTACACTACAACGCCTACTTTCCTTTTACAGCATTTCTCAGATTCATCACAGCCAAGTCGATATCTTCATTATTGAATATCGCCGATCCAGCAACTAAAACATCTGCTCCAGCATCCACCAAGGATTTAATGTTTTGAGAATTGACGCCTCCATCAACCTCTATCTCAATATCTAATCCACGCTCGTCAATCATCTTTCTTAACGTTTTCACCTTTTCCAAAACCTCTGGAATGAATTTTTGTCCACCAAATCCAGGATTTACCGACATTAAAAGCACCATATCTACATCTGGTAAAATATGCTTTATCGTTTCCACAGGTGTGGCTGGATTTAAAACCACTCCAGCTTTCACATTATACGATTTAATATTTTGAATCGTTCTGTGAAGATGAGTACAGGCTTCTTGATGTACAGTGATTATATCGCAACCAGCATCAACTAGATCAGGTATAAACTTGTCTGGATCAGTTATCATCAAATGTGCATCAAAAACCATTTTAATATCTTTTCTCAAGCTCTTTATTATAGGTGCCCCAAAAGTAATATTAGGTACAAAATGTCCGTCCATTACATCTAGATGTAAATATTCACATCCAGCATTTTCAACTTTCTTACAACTGTTTAGCAAATTTGCAAAATCTGCTGATAAAACCGATGGTGCTAATTTCATTTTTACCTCCCATTATCTTTCCTATTTTTTGATTTTACATAAATTCCGTCTTTTTCTCTGTTTTTCCTTCCAAAAGAATTGTATGATTTTATTTCCTCTAAAATCTGAAGATAGCTTTCGTATCTTCTTTTGGAGATTTCGCCATTTTCAACTGCTTCTTTAACAACGCAATCAGGTTCATTCTTATGAATACATTTATTGCCGAATCTACACTCGCCCAAGCCAGAAAACTCAATAAAGTAATGTTTTAACTCATCTTCATCTACATCATTAATTTCAAATGAACTGAATCCAGGAGTGTCGGCAAAAATAGTATCCTCATCAATCTTAAAAAGCTGTGCATGCCTGGTTGTATGCTTTCCTCTTCCCAGCTTATGAGATATTTCAGAAGTTTCCAAGTTCAATGCTGGAACAATACTATTGATAATGCTAGATTTTCCAACTCCCGATTGACCAGCAAAAACGGACGTGCATCCCTTCATTTCCTGTTTAACTTTATCCATATTTTGTCCAGTAACTATGCTTACTGGTATGACTTTATATCCTACTTTTGAATATTCATCAACTATACTCTTTGTTTTTTCTAGATTTTCATCTAAATCCACTTTTGAAAGTAGAATAACTATATCCAACCCCATTTTTTCAGAAAATACAATAAATCTATCCAACAATGATAGATTCGGGTTAGGCTCTTTAATAGCAAATGTTATAAATACCTTATCTATATTTGCTACTGAAGGTCTAACCAATTCTGTCTTTCTAAGCATTACCTCTTCTATTATACCACAATTTGAATCAGTTGTTGAAATAATAACATTATCTCCTATAATAGGAGTAACATTTTTCTTTCTCAATATTCCTCTCGCTTTACACTCTATTATACCACTATCACATTCAACATAGAAAAAACCACTTATGGCTTTAATTATTTTTCCTTTTATCATATATTCTCCTAAATCACGAAACCACCATTCACACCGAAAACCTGCCCTGTAATAAAGTCAGCTCCTCCCGACAATAAAAATGACACAAGTGATGCTATGTCTTCAGGTTTGCCCAGTCTCATCAAAGGTGTTTCGTCCTTCAAATTTTTCAAATCTTCGTTTGAATATCCAGACATCATATCTGTCATTATCACTCCTGGTGCGATGGCATTTACATTTATGCCCGATGGACCAACCTCCTTTGCCAGAGCTCGTGTAAGTCCAATTATACCAGCTTTTGATGCAGAATAAACTGTTTCATATGAGCCGCCTGTCACACCCCACATTGATGTGATATTGATGATACTACCAGAATGATTTGAAATCATAGTCTTTAGCGCTTCCTTGCTACATAGAAAAACCGATTTTAAATTGACATCAATAACGTTGTCCCACTCATCTTCACTAATATCTGTCAAAAGCCCTTCGCAGCTTATTCCAGCGTTGTTTATCAAACAGTCCACCGTTCCGAATGTTTTGAGACAATAGTCAAACATTTTTTTTACATCAGATGAATTAGATACATCAGCACAGAATACATCCACATTATATCCCTTGATATTCAAGCTTTGCATAAGTTCAACAGCTCTTTCCTTAGACTTGTTGTAATTTATCAATACTCTGTAGCCATTTGATGCCAACTCAATAGATATAGCCTCGCCAATGCCTCTTGCTCCACCTGTCACAATAACAACTTTACTCATTATTTTCCCTTTTCATACGAATTTACTTACATTTCACTTTGTTTAGATTTCACTTTGTTTAGATTTCACTTTAAAAACAAAAGAGCTATCATAGTTGATAACTCTTTTTAGTTTTAAATTAAATTTTTCTCATATCTTCTTAGTAATCATTTAGACTTAAACGCTTACAATTATGACTACTATATCCTTCGACATTACTCTGATTGTACTTCTGCATCATCGGAAATTCCAGACCCTGAATTACCACTCGAAGATCCGTGACCAGATCCTGTACCGCTCGAGTCAGTCGTTCCTCCTGAGTTTGAAGAATCGCTACTTGATCCACTTGAACCAGATCCCGTTCCGCTTCCACTTGAAGTTCCGCCGCTCCTTGAAGTTCCGCTATTTCCATTACTCCTAGAATTTGAAGATCCGTTGTTGATTATTCCAGGGTTAATGTCAGTATTCGTGTCGTTACTGTCATCTATAATACTCGGCGTTTGAGTACTCGTTTCCTTACCTTTACTTACAACCAAAGAAACCTTTTGACCTTCATCGCTTGAACCTCCAAGTAAACTCTGTTCCAACACTGTGCCTTCCTTTGCACTGTTGTACTGATACTTTACATTTCCTAGCAATAATCCATTGTCATTTAGCAGCTTTTCAGCATCTGAAAGCTTCATCCCAACAACATTAGGAACTGGAACCTTCGTATTACCTCTACTGATAATCACAGAAATTGAATCACCTTTTTTCAATTTACTACCGGCAATAGGAGTCTGTGTTATTATCCTTCCCGCAGAAACCTGACTGCTAAATTCTTCAGATTTCAATTCTATATTCAATCCAAGATCTCTTACCTCGTTTTGAGCTTCCTCTATCGTCATGTTCTGCACATCAGGAACAACTACTTCCTCTTCGCTATTCCTACTGATAAAAGATCCCAAACCAAAATATTTAACACCGATATATCCATATCCAATCAAGATAAGAATTAAAATCACAGCTAAAATTTTCAACCTTCTTCTTGTTTTTGGAGATTCTTTCTTAATATTTTTCTTTTTTTCCTTTTTCAGTTCTTTCCTAGATTTTCTGGAGTTATCTTCATCATAATATTCTTCATCATCATAATACTCCTCGTCATCATAGTATTCATCCTCATCGTCAAAATATTCGTCTTCGTCATCGTAATATTCTTCCTCGTCGGACTTCTTTTTAAAAGGAATAGGTGTTCTACCCTTAAAAATACTGTAATCTCGTCTAGTTATATCCTCTGTTGCAAAGTTATCATAATCTTTCATATATGGAAGATCGATATTTTTTTCTACAAACTCAATATCTTCTATCAGCTCTTCAGCCGTTTCATATCTGTTAACTGGCTCTTTCTGAGTAAGCTTGCTAATAATAGTTCTAATCGAATTTGGAATAATTCTTTTTTCCTCATCAGAAAAGACGATGTTTTCGTTGATGTGCTTTAAGGCAATTGAAATAGGGCTATCTCCACTAAACGGAACTTTTCCCAATATCATTTCATAAAGAACAATCCCCAAAGAATATAAATCTGCATTGCTAGTCAGATGTTTTCCTTTAGCTTGCTCAGGTGATATATAATGAACTGAGCCGATTACACTCCCCATATTCGTCATAGTTGAACTACTCACTGCCTTTGCAATTCCAAAGTCAGCCACCTTAACTTGCCTACCATCTTTTGAAATCAGGATATTATGAGGCTTTATATCTCTGTGAATAATACCACTTCTATGAGCGGCTCCCAAAGCATTCGCTATCTGCTTCGTAATATCCAAAGCAGTGTACTCCTCCAAAGAACCCTCTTTTTGTATTATTTCCTTTAGATTTTGTCCATCAACATATTCCATTACAATGTAATGAACTTTTCCATCTTCACCTACATCATAAACATTCACTATATTCGGATGAGAAAGACTGGCTACGGCTTCTGCCTCTCTTTTAAACTTCACCAAAAATTCTTGATCATCAACAAATTCCGGTCTCAAAACCTTTACTGCTACTATTCTATTTAATAATCTATCCCTAGCTTGATAGACAAAGGCCATGCCTCCATCACCAATCTTCCTAAGGATCTCGTATCTATTTCCTAAGACTGTCGCTCCCATAATAACACCACCTTAAACCATAACTATTATTACTGTAACATTATCTTTGCCCGAAGTGTCATTTGCAAGCTCTACCAATTTATTCGCCATTTCTTCAGCGCTCAACCCACTCTTTAAAACAGCTTCAATTGTATTGCCTTCGACTGGACCTGTCAATCCATCAGTTGCAAGAAGTATTATATCACCCTCGTTTAGATCGACCTCAAAAATATCTACAATTACCACTGGTTCAGTACCAACAGCTCTAGTTATTTTGTTTCTATCTGGATGAACTCTCGCTTCTTCTTCAGTAATTATTTTAGCCTTCACATATTCTTCCACGACGGAGTGGTCAGAAGTAATTCGTTCAAGATTTCCTTCTTTTCTACACACATAACATCTGCTATCACCGACATTTGCAACATATGCTTTATTTTCATAAACAAAAGCCATTGTCAAAGTCGTACCCATTCCATCAAAACTAATATCTGCTTTCGATTTTTCATATACCATTGTATTTACAGTGTTATAGGCCTGCTTTATTATATCGTCAATATACTCAACTTTTATCGCCTCATTTTGGATTATGCTATCGTTGAAAATTTCAATAATATTTTCGACAGCAAGCTGACTGGCGACTTCACCTTTTTTATGGCCACCCATTCCATCGGCAATTGCAAAAATTCCAACCTCTTTCTTTTCACCGATTTCAATTATTTCTCCCTTGCAATAGTCCTCATTGTTTTTTCTGACTATTCCAATATGAGAAGTACACACAAAATCCATACTATTCCTCCTTAAACCGTGCCATCAGTATTTTTAAACTTTCTCCTTAACTGCCCGCAAGCACCACTAATATCAGCGCCCATGGAGTTTCTAATAGTCACAGGTATATTGTTTTTATCTAAGTAATCTTTAAATTTATTAATATACTCTTTACTAGGTTTTTCAAAATCTCTTTCATCCACAGGATTGATAGGAATTAGATTTACATGACATAGCATTCCTCTCAGCAATTTTACAATCTCACTTGCCTCATTTTCAGAATCGTTGACTCCTTTGATTAGAGAGTACTCAAAGGTTATTCGCCTTCCAGTTTTTTCAATAAAATATCTACAAGATTTTAAAATATCTCGAATTGAAAATTTATTTGCTACAGGCATAATCTTTTTTCTTTCTTCATCAAATGGAGAATGAAATGAAATTGCCAAATTTATCGGCAATTGCAAATCTGCCAAGTCGTATATTTTATCTACTACTCCACAGGTTGATAGTGTAATATGTCTATATCCTATGTTGAGACCATTTTCTTCATTAACCAACTTCAAAAACTGCACCGAGTTTTCATAGTTGTCCAACGGTTCTCCACTTCCCATCATGACCACATTAGATACTCTCATTCCCAAATCTTCTTGAACCTTTAATACTTGATCCAATATTTCCCATGGTTCTAGATTTCTATATAATCCATCAATTGTAGATGCACAAAATCTGCATCCCATCCTGCAACCAACTTGATTGGATACACAAACGGTAACTCTACTATCATAAATCATGGCAACAGTCTCAATAATACTTCCATCATTTAACAAAAATAGATATTTTTTTGTATTGTCAACCTTTGATTCCAATCTCAGCTCTACGTCTATATTACCAATTATCGAGGACTCAGACAGCTTCGCTCTTAGACTTTTGGGAATATTGTTCATTTCATCAAAATCCTTTATTCCTCTGTATACCCAAGAGAAAATTTGTCCACCTCGGAATTTTTTTTCACCAATACTAACTAAAAATTCCTTCATTTCATTTTCAGTTAGATTTTTTAGCACAACCTTCTCATCATACATTATACCACACCTCAATAAAATTTTTAAACTTTTTTCAATTTGCAAATAAAGAAACCATCCATATTATCCTTACTAGGCATAATCTTCAGATATCCCTTTCTTAGTCTCTCTTCTTCAAATAGTTTTGTCATAGGGTCGCCACAGATACTTTCAAAAACAAAATCTTTATTTCCATTTAAAAATTTTTGCACTACATTGATATTTTCTGAATCAAATATGGTACAAGTCGAATACACCATCGAACCACCTTTTTTTAAGTATTTCGCTGCATTACTCAATATTTGCAATTGCAATATTGGCAATCCGACTACATCCTCTTCTTTTTTGTATTTTATTTCAGGCTTTCGTCTTACTATTCCCATACCGGAGCAAGGTACATCACATAATACATAATCAAATTTCCCTTCGTATTCAGGGTTGAACTCGGATGCATCGCCTAGGGATATTTCAACATTATTTATTCCCAATCTCTCGCAATATGATTTCACAAGCTTAACTTTATGCTCGAATATATCATGTGACACTACTTTTCCAGTGTTGTTCATTATCTCTGCCAAATGAGTTGATTTTCCACCTGGAGCTGAACACAGATCTAGTACCACTGAATTTTCAGATGGATTGAGAACATTTCCAACCAGCATTGAACTTATATCCTGTACACTTATATACCCTTTTGTAAACAGCTCATTTTTTTCTATTCTTTTAAAAGAATCAACCTCAATCGCCTCAGCTATGCCTTCAACTTTTCTTCCGACAATACCATCCCTTGATAGTCTTTCTAAAACAAAATCCAAATAGTCGTCAAATGATGGAAATTCACTAGATCTTAATCTATTTACACGAAGATAGATTTTCGGTTTTTCAGACAACGAAATTAGTATATCTCTTGTTTTTTCAATCCCATTTTCTTTGACCAACCTTTCAACTATCCATTTTTCAAATGAGTATCTAGTGGCCAAACCTTCTATTGAATTTTCATCATGCTCAAATACATCATCAATATTCCTAGAAATATTTCTAAGAACAGCATTTACAAAATTCGACGACCTTTTATCAATTTTTTTCATCATAGAAACTGTTTCATTTATGGCAGCGTAATCTTTTACGCCATCTAGGAAAATAAGCTGGTATGCACCCATTCTAAGTGAAATTTTTACAGAGTATTGCATTTTTTTAACTTTTATCTTGGAGTGTCTATTAATTATTCCATCCAAAAAAATCTTATTTTCTAAAACTCCATAAACCAATTCTGTTGCAAAACCTCTTTGCAAGTCATCCAAATCACTCTCTTTTAAGTAATAATCCAAAGAGATATTGGAGTATTTTTTATTTTTTTCTATATCAAAAAGTACTTTATAAGCAATATTTCTTGCCGACACTTATTTCACCTCAACTCTTTTCTATTTTTACTGTCTAAAAATAAATGGCTATCCTCCACAAAGATAAGAAAATAGCCACTTATAACTAATCCATGTTTATCAATTACTTAATCTCTATCTCTGGCGATCAAAATCAGTCTAACCAATTGTAATATTGAAGCCAAAGCCGCTGCTACATAAGTCAAAGCCGCCGCATTCAATACTCTTCTTCCATCTCTCTTTTCTTCCGGACCCAAGATCCCCAAAACTTCAAGTTGATTTAATGCACGACTAGATGCGTTAAACTCAACAGGTAGAGTCACAATTTGGAATAACACTGTTGCAGAAAACAACAGGATTCCTAACCAGAGAAAATTCTTGCTAACCATAAATCCCATCAATATAATTATCCATGATGCCGATGAAGCAAAATTCACCATTGGAACCAATGTGCTTCTAAAATTCATCGGTGCATAGGATTCTTTATCCTGAATTGCATGACCACATTCATGAGCTGCTACGGAAACAGAAGTTATAGAAGTTCCGTAATATACCTCCTCGGAAAGACTAACTGTTTTTCCTCTTGGATCGTAATGGTCTGATAAATTTCCCTTTACCGGATACACTGGGATATTTGACAATCCATTGTGATCAAGTATTCTTCTTGCAACTTCTTGACCGGTAATTCCTTTCATAGACCTCACTTGAAAATATTTTCTAGTGGTTGAATTAACCTTAAATGAAGCATACAAAGACAATAATATTGCAGGAATCAATATTATCATCGAACTATCATAGTAAAACATCGGATACATCAAATCACCTACCTATTTTAATATTAAACCTAATTCTATATCATTTCCCTTAATATACTCTGAAACTGCCATTCTTTTCTTATTTGGCAATTGTATTTCCTGTATCAATAGTTTCCCTATTCCACAAAGAACTACTATTCCATTCTTATCTACATCAGTAATTTTCCCGATTTCATTATTTTGACCATCATCCAAAAGAACACAGGTCTTCCATATTTTCATCTTATTTTCGCCGTACTCACACCACGCTCCTGGCCAAGGGTTAATTCCTCTAACTAAGTTATGAATTTCCCTTGCAGACCTCGAAAAATCCACATGAGCCATCTCCTTGTTCAATGTAGGTGCATACGTTGATTTTGAATTATCTTGCTTTGTTCTTGTAAAATCTGATTTTAAGATTTTTTTGATGGTACTACTCAATATCTCTGCACCTTCAACCATCATCCAGTCATGAAGCTCACCTGCTGTTATTTCATCGTTCAATTCAAATTCTCTCGCTTCAATAATATCTCCCGTATCAAGTCCTGCATCCATGAACATCGTCGTAATACCGGTCTTTTTCAGACCGTTAATTATCGCCCAATTAATAGGTGCAGCCCCTCTTAATTCAGGAAGCAACGATACATGGACATTTATACATCCAAGCTTCGGTATTTCCAATAAATCCTTTTTCAAAATCTGACCATACGCCAAAACAACTACTAGATCCGGATTTATTTCACGTATTTCATCTATAAACTCGGGCTTTGAAGCCTTTTCAGGCTGAAGTACACAAATATTATGTTTAAGGGCAAGCTCCTTTACTGGAGACATCGCCATTTTCTTTCCTCTGCCCTTTGGCTTGTCCGGCTGCGTAACTACCGCTACCACTTCATGACCATCATCAATTAATCTCTGAAGTGAATCAACGGCAATTTGCGGTGTCCCCATAAATACTATCTTCATAGCTATTCTCCCTTAACTACTTTTTCTACAAAAAGTATTCCATCAAGATGATCTATCTCGTGACAAAATGCCCTTGCCAAAAACGCTTCGCCTTCGACAAATATCACATCTCCATTTCTATCCTGAGCCTTAACTTTTACATAATTTGGACGAGTTACTTCATCCACATACTCATCGACACTCAGACACCCCTCCACGTCAGTTTGCGTTCCCGAACTTTCGATAATTTCTGGATTTATCAATTCAATCAACCCATCTCCAATATCTACAATAACAGCTCTCCTTAGAATACCTACCTGTGGTGCAGCCAATCCGACTCCATCATGCAAATACATCGTATCTGCCATATCATCTAGTAAAGTATGTAGCTTTTCATTAAACTCCACAACATTCTTTGATTTTTTATTCAATACGGGATCTCCCATTTTTAACACATTTCTTATAGCCATTTTCTCCTCCTTAAAATCACACCCATAATACTAAATAAAAGTATTCGGATTTATCTCAATACTTATATCTATACCCTTACTAAATACATTTTCATACTTTTTTATACAAATATATTTTATCATAGATTTCAAAAGTTTTATGTCAACTCCGTGATTTTTTATTATTACTTGCCATCTAAATTTATTATTTATCATCCTAATTGAGCATTCGTTTGGACCAAGTATGCTTCTTACCGAATCAATTCCCTTTTCTTCCATCAGATACTTTAACGTATCTCTAAATCTAAATGAATTTTCTTTGGCTACTGATTCATCTGAATTTGCAAAAACAACCCTAATAATATTGTTAAATGGCTCATAGCCAAAAGTTTTTCTCAGCTTTATCTCAGTTTCATAAAATCCTTTGAAATCATAATTTGCGGCACTTCTAATAGCAAAATGCTCTGTATTGTATGTCTGTAGAACCACCTGACCTAGCTTTTCACCTCTACCTGCTCTTCCGGAAACCTGAGTAATCAATTGGAATGTCTGCTCATATGATTTAAAATCCGGAAAATTCAGCATGAGGTCTGCCGATATAATACCCACCAAGGTCACATTTGCAAAATCATGCCCCTTGCTCAGCATTTGCGTTCCAATTAAAATATCAGCTTCTCCCTTATTAAACTTTTCAAGAATTTTCTGTACTCCATTTTTCTTTTTTGTAGAATCTCTATCCATTCGCAGTGTCTTATGATTTGGAAATAAATTGGATACGAGCTCTTCTATTTTTTCAGTACCCACACCAACACTTCCAATATTAGTCATATTGCATTTCGGGCATCTCTCCGGAATATGCTCTTCATATCCACAATAATGGCAAATTCCTTTTTTTAAAGACTTATGATTCGTCAAAGTAATATCACAGTTTTTGCATTTAAACACATGACCACAATCTTTACATTCCATAAAATTTGCATAACCTCTTTTGTTCAAAAACAAAATCACTTGATTTCCTTTTTTTAGCTCCAAATCCATTTTAGCCACCAATTCTTTGCTAAGAGGTGAGCTATTTCCCGAGTGTAGCTCTTTTCTCATATCAACTATTGATATTTCAGGCATCAAATTGTTATTTGCTCTTTTATTTAGCTCAAGCAGCTCGTAATCTCCATTTTTCGCGTTGTAGTAATCTGGTACAGATGGCGTCGCAGAACCCAGCACGACAGCAACATTGCTTTTAAACGCCTTGTATCTGGCAACCTCAATCGCATCATATTTCGGAGTCTTTTCCGATTTATAACTAAAATCATGTTCTTCATCTATTATAATCAAACCCAATGAATCAAAAGGAAGAAAAATTGCGGATCTCGTGCCAATAACGACTCTTATATTGCCATTTTTAACCTCTCTAAAAACATCATATTTTTCACCCTCAGATAATTGGCTATGAAAAACTCCTACTATATTACCAAATCTATTTTTTACCCTTGCGATAGTCTGTGGAGTAAGAGCAATTTCCGGTACGAGAAAAACACTTTCCATTCCCTGAGATAACACATATTCTATAAGCTCTAAAAACACTTCCGTTTTACCACTACCTGTAACTCCATGAATCAAATATGGCTTGCGGCTTTGTTCTCGAATACCTTCGATTATTCTATCCACAACCTCTCTTTGCTGAGAATTCAAATCAATTTTTTTGTTCTCCACAGTCAAAAACTGTCTTGGAGCTCTAAAGTGACTCTCCTCTTTTATTTTTATTATGCCCTTTTTTTCAAGACTTTTTATTGTTTGATTAGATACACCAAGCAAATCCAAAAGTGCCGATTGCTCCACAGCATCATTCAAAATCAAGAAATTTACCGTCTCCAATTGTTTTTTGCCTAGCTTAAGACAGTTAATGTAATCGGAATCCATCTGTATTTTACATTTCAAATCCTCATCCAAATACACAGTCTTTATCTTTTTTTCGTTGACAACCTCTTTATACGACCACTGAATATTTACTAGTCCTTTTGAAATAAGAGAGTCCAATTTAGATTTTGAATGTCTGCTCGTTAGGCTGTCATAGCTGACGTCTTCTTTAGACAGATATAGCTCATTTATAATTTTTCTCTCAGCTTGATCTAGTGACATCTCCTGCTCAACAGTCAGCTCTTCTATAGAAAAAACCGGTTTGACAATTTTTGTAGAATTTAGTGTATAGCCCTTTGGAAAAAAAAGATTTAAGCAGTCCAAGTATGTGCAAATGTATCTATCTCTCATCCACGATATCAGTTCCATGTTTTCACGTGAAATCAGAGGCTCGTCTCCCAACACATCGAAAATTTCCTTTATTTCAAAATCAGTGCCTTCAGATTCATTTTCACTCTTTAAATTATTTACGATTGCTTCTATAGGCTTGTTGCTTTTTCCAAAAGGGACACTAACTCTGTATCCAATATCTATTTTGTTTTCAAGTGAATCAGGTACTCTGTATGAGAACAACATATCAGAAAATCTTCCTTTTTGCCTCAAAATTACATCTACATACATAATTACCTCCAAAATATTATCCTAAAAATAGGGAAATCAAAGTTGATTTCCCTCGCATTAACTACTTATTTTCGATTATCACTTTAATATCGTCTAAAATATGATTTCCAACCTCTGACTTCTCCATTTTTGGAAGCTCTCTGATATCGCCGTTCGGATAAATAAACTTTACTATATTTGTATCAGAAGCGAAACCAGCACCTTCCTTTGTCAAATCATTGGCAACAATAAAATCCAAATTTTTCTTTTCAATCTTTTTCGTGGCATTTTCCAAAACATCGTTGGTTTCAGCAGCAAATCCTATCAATACCTTATCACCCTTAATTTTTCCCAGCTCAAGAGCTATATCCTTATTTCTAGACAATTTAATCTCTAGATCATCGTTTTTTTTCTTAATCTTCTTATCTGAGTATTCCTTTGGTTTGTAATCGGCAACAGCCGCACTTTGAATAACCACTTGATTATTTTCAAATTCCTTTGTCACAGCATTATATAAATCTTCTGCACTTTCAATATTTATAAACTTTGAAAGTTTTTTCGGTATTGGCAAGTTTGTTTTTCCGGAAATCAGAGTTACATTTGCTCCTCTTTCTACAGCAGATTTCGCTATTGCGTAACCCATCTTGCCACTCGACCTGTTTGTAATATACCTTACAGGATCAATAGATTCAATTGTCGGGCCTGCAGTAATCAGTATATTTATCCCATTTAGGTCCTTTACATCTTGCTCATCAAAAAAGTTTTCCACATAATCTACTATTTCATCTACATCTGCAAGTTTTCCAACTCCTATATCTCCACATGCCAACAATCCTGAGCTTGGATCAATAAACCTATAGCCATATTTTTTTAATCTTTTGATATTATTTTGGACAATCTCATTTTCGTACATATTGGTGTTCATAGCTGGAGCAAAAACAACTGGCGATTTAGTCGCCATAACTGTCGTGCTTAGCATATCATCGGCAATTCCATTCGCTACTTTTCCGATAATATTTGCAGTTGCAGGCACAATCAGAAATAAGTCCGCCATTTTTGCAATTTCAATATGCTCTACATCCCAAGTCTTTGGCTCTTCAAACATATCTGTAGTTACAAAATTATTACTCAAGGTCTGAAAAGTCATAGGAGTTACGAACTCGCAAGCCGATTTCGTCATGATTACCTTAACATTGGCACCCATTTTTTTTATTCTATTAACAACATCGCAAGCCTTGTAAACAGCTATACCACCAGTCACTCCGACAACAACATTTTTACCACTTAACATAATATCTCTCCCAAAATATAAAAAATTACTCTTGTTCCAAATACTTTCTCTCTTGCTCAAGCTTATGTTCTATTTCTTGTGTTTTTATTTCATCATCAGTTAATAATCTGTACTTTACCTTACCTTCAATAACTTCTTCGCTTGCAACAACTACTGGCTTTTCTTCAGTATTAGAATTAACCATTGGAATATCGCCATCTACCAACTCTCTCGCTCTCTTTGAAACAGTTGCAATCAAGTAATATCTGTTATCTATTTTTTTTACAATTTCATTTAGTGATGGTTTTAGCATTTTAATATCTCCTTTTCAAATAAATCTATAATTTCATCTTTGTATCTTATAACTTTCATCTTTTCAGACATGATTATCTTTTCAATATCTTCCACTGATTTTTCCACTACGTTATTAAAAACAAAGTAGTCGTATTCACCCACTAGCTTGATTTCATTATACGCAGAATTAAATCTCATTTCAATTTGTGCATTTGTTTCCGTTCCTCTACCAACAATTCTGCTTTTTAGCTCTGACAGGCTTGGTGGTAAAATAAAAACAAATACTGCTTCTGGATATGATTTTTTTACCTGCATCGCACCCTGCATTTCAATTTCAAGAATAACATCATTACCCTTGCTTATTTCGTCAAAAATAGTCTTTTTTGGTGTACCATAATAATTTTCATAAATCTTGGCAAATTCTAAAAACTCGTCATTGTCGATCATATTTTCAAATTCGCTCTTCGATTTATAATAATAACTCACGCCTTCAATCTCGCCTTCTCTAGGTTTTCTAGTAGTAGCTGAAACTGAAAGATTGATTTTTTCATGTTTTTCCACTAGTTTTTTACAGATGGTACCTTTTCCAGCTCCACTTGGACCAGAAATAACTATCAGCAACCCCTTCTTCTTAACCATAAAAGCCCCTCCACGTATCAATACACTGCAATTACAACTATTCAATATTCTGTATTTGTTCTCTTATCTTTTCAAGCTCAGATTTCATATCTATAACTAAATTCGTTATTGAAATATTAGAAACCTTTGAGCCTATCGTATTTGTTTCTCTATTCATCTCCTGAATCAAAAAGTCAAGTTTTCTGCCTATTGTATCATCACTTATGACTGTATTTCTCAATTGTGTTATATGACTTTTAAATCTAACAATCTCCTCAGTTATATTAGACTTATCAGCAAATATGGCAACCTCCTGTGCTAATCGATTTTCATCTATTATATTGGGATCATCCATAATATCTGAAATTCTGTCATACAATTTCTTTCTGTATTCATCTTCGACAGTTGATGACAAAGATTCGATTTCCAAAATATTATTTTCCAGAGCCTTTGTTCTCTCCAATATATCATTGGCTAGCTTACGGCCCTCAAATCTTCTCATATCCGTCAGCTTAGTCATACAATTTTCCAGCGCAATCTCCATCATTCCCCACAGTTCTTCTTCATCATTCTCAGATTCTGAAATCTTTATTACATCAGGAAAGCTATAGATGTCACTCAGTTTGATTTCATCATCAAGCTTAAAATCACACTTCACTCTAGAAACAATATCATAAACCTGCTTTGCAAGCTCAGGATCATAAATCAAATTAATATCATTAGATGACAATGCTTCTAATTTTACAAAAATGTCGACTCTACCTCTCTTCAAGTATAGTTTAACAAATTGTCTCAGTTTATCTTCTAAAAAAGAAACTTTTCTTGGAATTCTAGGATTAATATCTAAATACTTGTGATTAATTGTCTTGCATTCAATAGAAATACAGTATTTATCACCTTTGTACTCTCCGATTCCAAATCCAGTCATACTTATTGCCATATCATTTTTCTCCAATATTTTATTATCATATATATTTTACCGTAAAGTTAATTATAACACAAAAACCAATCATTTTGTATAACTTCCAAGACAATAAATTTTCAATTTTATCAGTCTTGTGAAACTGACTTTTCTTTGTCTCACAAAGCTGACTTTAAAAAATCTTAGCTTTTATCATCCTGAAGAACTCTTATCTTTGCTATCGCTTCATCTGATGGAGTAACATAAACGGTTCTATTGTTATCATAAATGACTAACCCAGGCTTTGCACCAGAAGGCTTCCTTACATTTTTCTTCAGCGTGTAATCTACAGGAACCTTACTCGATAATCTCGCCTTGCTAAAAAACGCAGCCAAAAGTGCAGCCTCAAATATTTCTTCCTCGCCGACTTTTTTACCTGCAGATTTTATTACGACATGAGAGCCTGGAATATCCTTTGTATGAAACCACAAATCCTCATTATCTGCCAACCTCAATGTAAGATAGTCATTTTGTTTATTATTTTTTCCAACAATTATAAGATTTCCATTAGAGCTCAAATATTTTTTAAATTCCGTAACAGGCTTTACATTCTTTTTCGGAATTTTGTAAGCCCGCACATATCCCTCTCTTATCAGCTCTTCTCTTATTTCTTTTAATTCCACTTCATTTTCACAATTTTCTATTGCAAGCAAAATATTTTCAAGGTATTCGGCTTCCTCAGTATTTTCAGAAATAAATTTTGTCAACTCTTCATTTGCCTTTTTTAGTTTATTATATTTTTTAAAATACTTTTGAGCATTCTCGGATGGAGTTAAATTTTTTTGAAGCTGTACATTTACTTCGTTGTTATCATCATAAAAATTACACAAGCTCACACTCTCCATCCCCTGTTTAATCATATAAATATAGGATGTAATCAGCTCTCCTTTTATCTTAAATTCCTCCGCTTTTTCCGATTCCCTTAGCTCTTCCATTTGCTTTTTTATTTTGTTATTTAAACGCTCTAATTTGATGGATATGTTTTTCCTCAAATTAAGAGATTTCTGAGATATCCTCTCTTTTTTATCCTTTGATATATAGTAATTCTCAATAACCTCAGATATTGAGTCAAACGATTTTACTTCACAGTCTTTATACTGCGATAGCTCGATCACACCAAACTCAACTATTTTATTTCTACTCGTGTCTATCACCATATTAGGGTAAACATCGTCATTATCCAATTTTGAAAAAATACCATTTACTTCGTCGGCTATTCTCTTGACATCATAAAGATATGCATCCTTTGCGAATAAATCCACATCAATGCCAAGCCTATAGCAAATCTCGTTTGAAATAAGTGGCGAAACACCTAATATATTCGATAGTATTGCCTTATTGATTTTTTGCTGACTTTTTTCAAATCGCCTTGTCAATTCATCAACATCAATACCTTCAAGAGGATTGATTTTGTCCTGACCTGGAGGCAATTCATACTCCATACCCGGTAATATCTGTCTAACTCTACTAACACTTAGAGGTATTCTTTTTATTGAATCCAATATCTTTCTTTCATTCTTTGAGACCAATATAATATTACTGTGTTTTCCCATAATCTCAATATAGAGATATTTTGTCGTTTTTTCTCTCAGCTCATCATAGGATTCGACTGAAATTCTCATAATTCGCTCGAATCCAATCTGTTCAACATCGGTTATCACACCATTTTGAATATATTTTCTTAGAGTCATACAAAATACGGGTGCTTTCTTTGGATTGCTTTTTTCATAATCTTTGGCAATGTAAACTCTCGGGTTTGATGCACTAGAGCTTATTACCAATTTTATATTAGATTCCCTTGTTCTAATTTTTAGGCAAATTTCATCTTTTTCTGGCTGATACACCTTGTCTATTTTTGTTCCAACAAGAGTTTTTTTCAATTCTCTAGACAGTGCATTCAGCACAATACCATCAAACGCCATAATACTGTTCCTCTCTAATCTTTATCATGTATTTTCTGCTTCAACTTATTCACAAATTGTTACAAAATCCTCTTATTCACAAATTGTCACAGAATCTTCATCATCAATTTCTATAAATTTAACCAATACCTTTTCATTTTTTGACGTAGGTACGTTTTTACCTACATAATCAGCCCTAATTGGTAGCTCTCTGTGTCCTCTATCGACAAGAACAGCCAATTGAACTAACTTTGGTCTACCGTTGTCAATAATATAATCTAATGCCGCTCTTATTGTTCTACCTGTATACAGCACATCATCGACTAAAACTACTGTTTTGTTGTGGACATCAAGATCAAATTTTTCGTCGACCAATCCTTTGATGACATCGTGTGTTATATCATCTCTATAACTCGTTATATCGATACTGTCACACATCACTCTGCTATTTTCAATAGATTCAATCTTACTAGCAATTCTATTTGCCAAAGGAATCCCTTTAGTTTTGATGCCAACTATAACCAAATCCTCGATTCCTTTATTTCTTTCAATTATTTCATGACTAATCCTTGTAATTGCTCTGCCTATAGCTTTTTCGTCCATTATTCTCGCTTTTTCCATATCTATTTCCTCTAAACATTATTCGGATAAATTTTAGCTATTCCTTTGCCTTCTTCATCACATCTAAAAAATACTCAGGTAATTCAGAGTTAAATTCCATGTATTCACCACTACTTGGATGAACAAACCCCAATTTTCTTGCATGAAGTACCTGTCCTGTTAATTTTGAAAATTTCTTCACAGCATAGCCATAGAGATCATCACCTATTATTGGATGCTTCAGATAATTGCTATGAACCCTTATTTGATGAGTTCTTCCTGTTTCCAAAGTTGCTTTCAAATGAGCAAATCCATTGAGATTTTCAATCAATTCAAAATGAGTGACAGCTCTTTTACCTCCATTTTTTACCACAGCCATTTTTAGCCTATCCTTTGGATTTCTACCAATAGGTTTATCAACCGTCATTTCCATCCAATCTACATTCCCAAACACTATCATCTCGTACTCTCTTGTAATCGAATGAACTGCAAATTGTTCTGCCAAAAAGTTATGAGCCCTATCATTCTTGGCAATCACGAGCAGTCCAGATGTATTTTTATCTATTCTGTGAACTATTCCTGGACGAATGACTCCATTTATAGAAGATAGGTTTTCTTTGCAATGAAACAATATTGCATTTACCAATGTATTGTCAAGGTTTCCAGGTGCTGGATGAACGACCATCCCTTGAGGCTTATTAACTATGAGAATATCCATGTCTTCATACACTATTTCGATAGGAATATCTTGTGGCTCCACGTCTAAAGCTTTTGGTTCTGGAAATTCAACCTCAATTTTGTCTCCAACACAAACCTTATAGCTCGACTTCTGTTTCTTACCATTTACCAAAGTCATTCCATCTCTAATAAGCTTTTGATGCATACTCCTAGAGACATCTGAAAACACTTCTGACAAAAATGCATCCAACCTCTTTCCATCATCATCCTTTTTCACTCTCAGTATCGTGTTCTTTTCTTCTCCCAAACTATTATTCCTTTCCAGTTATTAGCAGGTATACACACAGTATAAGTGTCCCGACTACAACAAGTACATCTGCGAAGTTAAAAACATAATTCCAAATAAATCTAAAATCAAAAAAATCTACAACATAGCCTAGGTATATTCTATCAATTAAATTTCCTACTGCTCCTGCCAGTATCATAGCAACAGCAATCTTAGAAATTTTCTTTTCCTTCGATTTATGAATATAAATTATGCCACCAATTACCACTAATATCGCAATAACGATGAAAATATACTGTTTGTCCTGCAACAAGCCAAATGCTGCCCCTCTATTCTCAACATACGTTATATGAAAAAAATCATTTATAACTGGAACACTATCGCCCAAATGAACGTTTGACTGTACATATTTTTTTGAAATCTGATCTATTATTATCAAAACTACAATAATTAGCTCAAACATTTTTTCCCTCAATTCTAAAATAAAATATTAAAACTCCAAATCAAAATAATATAATTCAATAGACATTAGTAAGTGTAAAACATTAATAAATAATAACAAAACTAATTTTCCACTGAAGTAACTAACGTAATACAAGAGTATCACAATAATGATACTCTTGTATTACTAATATTATCATAGATATCTCTAATTAAAAACCATTAAAACTTTCTAGGTATAAATCCTATTTTTTCATACACATCTCTAAGTGTCTTCCCAGCTCTAATTTCAGCCTTTTCAGCACCTCTAGTGTATATTCCTTCTAGATAATCTCTATTTTCCAACAAGTATGCATATTTTTCACGTATAGGTCTTAGGCTTTCTACCACCGCTTCAGCCATTTCACCCTTGAATGCCCCATATCCCTTTCCGGCATACATCGCAACAATTTCTTCTACTGATTTTTCTGTAACAGCAGAATATATATTTATAAGGTTCTTTAATCCCGGTTGATCATCAGAATAATTAACTACACCTACAGAATCTGTGACTGCTTTTTTAATCTTTTTAACAGTAGTGTCAGAATCCTCTGCAAGTAATATAAATGCATTTTCATTAGAATCAGATTTGCTCATCTTCTTTTCAGGCTCTTGTAGACTCATCACTCTCGCAGTTTCTTTTGGATAATATCCTTCAGGAACCACAAATGTACCAGGATATTTGTTGTTAAATCTTATAGCCAAATCTCTTGCCAATTCCAAATGTTGCTTTTGATCATCTCCAACTGGAACGACATCAGTTTGATAAAGTAATATATCCGCAGCCATTAATACCGGATATGTAAAAAGACCTGCATTAAGATTTGCTTCACTTTTCTTTGATTTATCTTTATATTGAGTCATTCTATTTAACTCACCCATATATGTCATTGTACATAATACCCAGTTCAACTCCGCATGCTCTCTCACATGAGACTGAATAAATATAGTATTCAGGTCAGGATCAATTCCACAAGCAATAAATTGAGCCAATAGTTCAATCGTTTGTCTTTTCAAGACTTCTGGATCCTGTGGAACCGTAATCGCATGCATATTAACCATACTAAAATAGCACTCAAACTCATGCTGTAGCTTTGTCCAGCTCTTCAATGCTCCAAGATAATTTCCCAATGTCATTTTACCCGATGGCTGTACACCACTAAATATTACTTTTTTTTCTTGATCGCTCATAATTTTGTCTCCTTTAGATTTTTCAACACTTATATAAATAATTATATCACTTGTAAAAAAAATATGTCAAGGTTTCTACAGGTGAGATAGCATATTAATTACCATATTTTTAGAGGTAAGAGCAGCTTTTTTTACGAACTCCTCATATTTAACATCTGCACTGCTGTCCGCATTATCTGAAATAGCCCTAATAATAACAAATGGAATCTCGTTTAAATATGCAACATGAGCAATAGCTCCGCCTTCCATCTCGCAACAATATCCACCAAACTCTTCACGCAAGACTGTTTTTTCTCCGTTATCCGCAACGAATTTATCCCCAGTAACAACTCTCCCCTTGAAACAATTATTCCCATCCTTTACATTATCAAAAGCCTTGTAAGCGGAGTCTATCAGAGCACTATTTGCAATGAAAACAGAAGTTTTTAATCTAGGAATTGTACCTTTTGGATCCCCCATTGCTGAAGCGTCAACATCATACTCAATCGCATCTGTCGAAATCACGACATCATTGATCATTATTCCTCCTCTTAGTCCACCAGCCACACCTGTGTTAATTACAGCATCTACTCCAAATTCGCTTATCAATATTTGTGTACATAGTGCTGCATTTACCTTTGCAATTCCACACTCAACTACAACTACATATTTTCCACATATATCTCCAAAATAGAAATCCAGTCCAGCCACTTTTTTAAAGCCCCTGTTTTCAATCTTAGAAACCAAACCCTCTACTTCTTCTCTCATTGCACCAATAATGCCTATTTTATTAAAACTCAATGTCATACTTCACCTCTTTGTCAATCATAATATTATTAAATTTTCGATCATTTCATAACATATTATATTTTATCATAATTACAGAAAAATAGGAATAAATCATAATCATGACCACCCGTCAAACGGGTGGTTTGCACAAGGGCTATAAGCCCAAGGGTTACCGGCCAGCGTCTAAAGGCGCTGGCTTTCACTCTGTTCAAGCTCAGCCTTTGACTCGTCGCTATCCCTTAAGGGATATTTGTACTACTTGCTATCCCTAAAGGGATCTTCATATTCTTTGACACTCAATTTATCTAATGCTATATCATGCTTTTCTTGATCTTGAATGTACTTCTTTATTGTTGCCTCATTAAGACCTACTGTACTGACATAGTAGCCTTCAGACCAAAAATGCCTATTACCAAATTTATACTTCAAATTTGCGTGCTTATCAAATATCATTAATGCACTTTTTCCTTTGAGATATCCCATAAATTGTGATACACTAAGTTTGGGTGGTATACTTACTAGTATATGAACATGGTCTATCATTAAGTGACCCTCTATTATTTCAACACCCTTGTATGTGCACAGCTGTCTTAGTATTACTCCTATACTTTCTCTGTATTGGCTGTATATTATTTTTCGCCTATATTTTGGAGTAAATACGATGTGGTACTTACACATCCATTTTGTATGTGACAAGCTGTTCGCTTTATTTGCCATAAAATCACCTTCCTATTCGTATTATTGAGCTTGAACAATTCAATTATACTATGGAATGGTGATTTTTTTGTATAACATCTGTCGCGCACCCGCATAGCGGGTGGTTTATTGTTTCGCACGCTTTGCGAGCTCAACTGGGACACGTCCCTATAAAAAAAGTATCCAAGCATTCATCTCCATATGTTCTGAATGCAGGATACTTTCTTACAGGACAATAATTAATACATTCCTTTATTGTTTTATACAAGACTAAATATTAAAAATACATACTAAATTATTTTTTAAACATTAATTACTAGAGTCCTTCATTTACTGAGATATGAATTACTCCGTGAGATAATCCGATAAATTATCCCTGTTGATTTGCTCTTCTACCAGCCATTCCTGCTGAGAACATTTTGTATGCAGTATAAAGAATAACTGCGATAATAACAAATTTCAATTTGTTTAGATCGGCATTCTTTACTCCCCAGTATGCTATTGCAACACCTAAAAGACCTGAAATAGAAATCACAATTGAAACCAATGGGCTATAAGTCTGCTCTTTAATAAATTTGATTGAACAAACAGGCATCAATAGTGCACAAGATCCCATCATGATTGGGAATGCAGATTTTAAATTCATACCTAGTAAGAATACCATCGCCATACATGGAGCGTATAAACCAACACCAGCTGTCATCAAGGCACCAAGAATAAAGTTACCAACAATACCTATTATTAATTTCACTCCAGTCAATCCAGTAGCTGTAGTTTCAACAGTAAACAGCTTCAAGTATGGATGAGTTATTATCATTATTATAGCAGCGGCAAATAGTGCAACACCCATAACCAACTGAATCTTTGTTTCGTCCATCTTTGATATTATACCAGCGCCGACATATGAACCAACAACAGCTGCAGCAATTAATGCAACAAGAGTAACTGGATCAATTTCTATAGCACCAGTAAACAATATCGCTTCAAAAAGAACTGGAAGAGTACAAGAAACATTAAGTGTTCCAGGGATATCTTTATCATTAATATCAACCTTCAATAACTTTAACAAAGCAACTATAGGACCAAAAGAACCAATACCAAGTGTATCACCAAAGTTTGTCAAGAATCCTATAAATGCAGATTTTCCGATCTGAGCACCTGAAGTATTCCCCAATGAACTCTTTCTCTTAATAACATCAGCAAGCAATACCACACCTGAGCCTGCAAATGCAATTTTAAATAACCACAGTAAAACAGTAATTATCATAAACATACCCCCTAATATAATTCAAAAATATAATTTTAAAATAAATTCTAATTTAGTTTGAGGAGGGAAAACCCCTCCACAAACACACATTTACTTACTATTTCAATACAAATCCATGCTTAACTGGATCTTCATCATCTATTACAAAATGATTGAATCCTGTAATATATGCAGAACCAGAAATCTGAGGTACTATTGCATCATAATCTCCAACCTTAGTTTCTTCAACTATTTCACCTTCGAATATAGTTCCTAATATAGATTCATAGAAGAATTTATCTCCCATTTTAAATTCTCCCTTTGCATGCAATGTAGCCAATTTAGCACTTGTACCAGTTCCACAAGGAGATCTATCAACCTGTCCCTGACCGAATACAACACAGTTTCTCAAAGTAGCATTTGGAGTGTCAGTTTCTGACCACCATTCAACCAAATCTACAGTTTTGATATGCTCTAATTCTGGATGCTGTACTGGTATTTCAGCGTTGATTATATCTCTTAGCTGCATACCCAATTTGTTTAATATTCCAGCGTTTTCTGGAACTATTTCAACACCTATCTGATCAACCTTTACGATAGCGAAGAAACTTCCACCAAAAGATATATCAAATTTAACCTTTCCATATCCTGGTAATTCTACTTCTTGATCTCTCTTATATAAGAATGATGGAACATTCTTGAATGATACTTTCTTAGCCTTTCCATTTTCAACAAGAACTTCACCTCTGATTATTCCAGCTGGTGCTTCCTGAACTACCTTTGTAATTGGTTCAGTCACTGGAACCATTCCAGTTTCTACTGCACAAGTCATAGCACCTATAGTTCCGTGTCCACACATATTTAGGTATCCGCCACCATCCATGAAAATGATACCAAAATCAGCTTCAGGATCAGTTGGCTGTGTAATTATAGAACCAAACATATCGTTATGTCCTCTTGGCTCTAGCATTATAGAAGTTCTTAAATAGTCAAGATTATCTTCCAACCACTGCTTCTTTTCTGGCATTGAATTCCCCTTAATATTTGGAATACCACCAACAACTATTCTTGTAGCTTCACCCGCAGTATGTGAATCAATTGCGTGAATACTCTTACTAAACTTCATAACTAAGTACCTCCATTCAAAATAATTATTTTTTTAACTAATATATGTACAAAAATACAAAATAATTTCTTATAAAATGTTAAACAATTTAGAAAATTATTTCGCCTTTCGCATTTTCAATTTCAAAAATACAAGTGCTTTTCTAGCATCGACAATATCAACATTGTTTTCACCAACAACCTCTGTTTCGATACCTTCTTCACTCTTATTAATATCGACGATCGTATCCATATATTTGTTTGTAACAACGAATTTCGCCTGTACACCATTGAAAGTAACACCTACAGTAGGTATTCCTCTCTTTCCAATTTCCTCAAAAGTATTTGCATAATCAACATGAGAATTTCCCCAGCCATCTGCACTTAGGATTACTCCATCCACCCTCATGGCTTCGCACCATGCTGCAGCTCTTTGGCCGACCAAATTCTTATATTTATTATCGTCAGGAGTACCAACAACCATTATTCCAACGAAATCAACGTCAGTATCTTCTCCCATTACTTCTACCAATGGATCTCTAAACATATGAAGAGATGTCTCTTTTGTTGACGGACCTATTCCCATAACAAACCTCCTATACCAACGCTCTCAATATTCCATCCCTATACTCGTTAGGTGATAGTATCATAGGCATATTACACATATCAATAATTGAAGTTCCACCTTCAAAACCACTCGGCTCAGATGGGAACAATAAATTGTCATACATTGCACCTTGTCCGGCAATCTGTTTAACCAAAACTACCTTTTTCTTTCCTGGCGACAATTTATCAACAAATTCATGCGATCCGGTTGCTAATCTTCCGTCTATTGTTTTTAGTACTTTTCTTATTTCTTGAATAAACATATCACATGCTCTAAAACAAGAGTTAGGTAGATTTCTATCAAATGGCAGTCCACCTTTTATCGTAACATCCATATGAATGATGTAATCATTTACGTCAGGTGTTCCTCTTCTACCAAAAATCATCTGTTCAGATAATATACCTTCTGAGGAGCCAAATTCATGCATTTGTCTTCCATCTTCATCAACACCAGTAAGCATAACACATGCTCCAGTGATGGTATGAGTAATGCCTTCGCCAATATCTCCCAATACTTTTGTAGAAATTGGTATAATGTCCATAATGGTATTGATTTCTCTATCGTAATCACCTGGTTTAATGATATCAAGCTTTATTTCAGTGATTAAATCATCATTCTTTTTTAATTCATCAATAAACTCTGGAACAATCTCAAGTACATCCTTTTTTATTGCAAACCTATTCCCAAATACTACCTCATTTATTTGAAATGGCTTTATTACAAGTCGTCTTAAAATCTTTTCCTCCATAGTAAATAATCACCTTCTTTATATTTTTTAGTAGGACTACATCCCCTATTTACATAGAGGATGTCCTACCAAAACACACCCAACAAGGATATGTAATATTATTATTTTTTATCATGTATCTAGTTACTAGATAGCTGCATGATATTCGAATGGCAATGGTACAATCTTACCAGCTGATGGAATAGCAATTAACTGTTCCAAAGTAGCCTTTAATATACCAGTCTGCATTTCAACATTGTGTGGTTCACCAGCATTTGCACCCATTGGAACCAATGGAGCAACCGCTCTTGGAGTACCGTTCTGTCTAACAACAGGTGGAAGAGCTGCTATTATTATTGTAGGTATACCAGCTTCTTCTATAGCTCTCTGCACGATCACGGCAGTTCTATGACAAGTACCTCAGCCAGCTGTCATAACAACGCCATCAACACCTTCTTCTTTCAACTTAGCAGCGATTGCTGGACCAGTTTCGTTTGTGAAAACTTCCTGGTTACCACCACCACCCATGAAAGCGTAGTGCATTGGTGCAACACCTTTGATAAATCCTTCCTTAGCAAGTTCGTGTAATCTTTCGATTGGGAACATGCAGTTTACGTCTCTGTTTACGTCAGAGTTATCGTATCCACCGTGAGATACCATTAGATCGTCTGGAGTTGCAGTATCAGGAACTGCTCTATATCCAGTATCTCCAGCAAGATTAAATCTTTCATCAGATTTCATATGAACACCAGCTGCAGTAGCCAATGCTATTACCATTTCATTTAACGGTTTTGTAACAGGAGCCCAAACTGGAGGAGGTGTGATTGGCACATATATCTCAGATTGAAGTCCTGGTACTGTAGTTAACTTACGACTCATTTATATTCTCTCCCTTCAAGTATTTTATAATTCTGGTTCTAATTTCTCGATTTTTTCATTTAATTCTTGTAGAATCTGTTTCTTTTCAAGAATCTCTCTCTCGAGTCTAGACAGATTTTCCAATTTTTTCTTTTCTTCAACTTTACGCTGACCTTCTAACTTTCTAATATACTCCTCATTGGGTTCAGGACTTAATACCTCTGGGTTACTTAACATAAACCCAACTTCTTGTCCCACTTGAGGATTGTAGTCAGAAATGAGCATTCTGTTCGGTATTTTAAATAGTCCAAGTCTACCCTTTAAGTCGATAGTAACAGCTCCTCCTTCTATTTTGGTAATAACACCTTCGTAATATTTTTCAGAGGAAATGTATTTTAGTCTTTCCATACTAACTCCTTTCATTAGGTATTTGAACCTTTTAATACTTATTTTTCACCTTCAACAGGAGTATAAGTATCTTCAACTAAACCAGCTTCTATATCAGCTATTTCGTATAGCTGACTTCTCTTTCTAGTCATGTTAAGTGAAGTTTCGTTTTCTTCAAGAGGAATCTTAATACCCAAAGTTTTTTCTATCGCATCGATATTGTTCAACTTAACGTTGTTATTCCATTTTCTCTCAGCAGCTTTAACTTCAACACCTTCTATAGCATTCTTTAACATTGATATGATTCTGTATGCTTCTTCTGGTGCTAATGTATTATTTTCAAGTATTTCGTTTTCGATACCCTGTCTTGACTTGTTGTTGTCAACCATGTGAGTCATGTACTTATTACCAACAACTAGAGCACCCTGAACAGCACAATAAGATACACCAACTACTGGTATTCCTCTCATTCCTATCTGTTCGATATGTGATGCAAAGTCTATATGGTTGTTACCGAAACCTTCTGTAGTAACAACTGCACCATCAACTTCCATAGATTCAACTAACATACCAAGTCTTCTTGATACATAGAATTTTTCTGAGTTAGCCTGTGGTGAACCAACGAATACAACACCTACTAGGTCAAATTCTTCATCGTTCATTGCAAGAGTTACTAATGGCTCTCTCCAGTAATGTCTAGACATTTCCTTAGAAGCAGGTCCTATACAAGTTAATGCATGGATACCACCATCTAATACTTCAAGTGGAGAAAGTACAACTGGAACGTTACCAAGGTCAACGTTTGGTCTAGCACCTAATGTACCAACTGGTTCAACTGGTAGTATTAGGTTGTCATGCATTGCACCCTGTCCCATTATTTCCTTAACTATTACTATTTTCTTTCTTCCAGTTCTTCTAACCTGATCGATTACTTCAGTGTTAACAACTAGAGATTCATCTTCAACAGCCTTTAGGGCTTCTCTGATTTCCTGAGTGATGTAATCAAATGCCTTATGTGCTGCAAGAGGTCCTGGTCTTTCCATGTTAGTACCTTCTTTGATAGTAACCTGACCCTTGATGAATATTTCACCAAAATCAGCAGCTCCTGGTCTTCCCCACATCATTGTAGTATCCATAGCACCTTCAGAAGAACCGAATTCACCAATCTGAACACCATTTGCATCTGTTCCAGTAAGTACCATTACAACACCATCAAGAACTCTTGTAACACCTTCACCTAGTTCGCCAGATTCCTTAGTTGCGATTGGCTGTAGGTCAAGGATTGCTTCTGAGTATTCGTTATATCTATCTGGAGTAATTATATCCAATGATAAATCGTATACCAATTCTTCAGTAGCAACTGCTTCTGCACAAATTGTTTCAGGATTTCTTATTGTAAGTGTAGTTCCATTGATTTCAGTCTTGTCACCGAAAACAACCTTATCTATTTTGTAGTGTTTCTTAGTAAGACTTCTAATTACTGTAGTCTTTTCTTCCTCAACTGGTACTCCAACTGTAGCAGCTGGTACAGAAGCAGCAACAGCATTTGCAACTGTTCCACCACCTAAACCAGTAGGAATTTCTAAGCTTATTCCCTTACCTTCACCTATGTTGATTTTTATTACACCACCAACATTAGCTGACTGTGCCTGAGGTGCAACAAAGCTTGCAACTGACTCTTCAGCAGCTTCTTCCTCTGCAGCTTCCTCAGCAGATGGATCTACATATCCCTCAACATTATCAGTTGTCATTGGAGTAAGCGCATCCAAAGTTTCCTTTAATTTTGCACCTAAAACCTGACCTATAGTCAAGTAGTTTTCTGGAAGTTCCAATAATCCAGAATCAATTAGATCTGGAAATATCGCTGGATCTTCAAGATTAGCAGCCTCAACTACTGTCCCTGCTTCAAATCTACAACAGCAGACTGCGGGATCATTAGCATGGGCTTTTGCTGTTTCATTAGTTATTGACATAGCAAAAAACCTCCTTAATATAATTTTTTATTATGTTATTATGATATAAAAAGCATATTATTTTAACGATGCACCTTTGATGTTACTGTTAATTTAATTTAATATTATTTAATACTACTATTATATGTACTTTATGTACAAAATTTAGGTTCAAGTTGCATCCTCGTAAACAAATGTTTTTTAATATGCTTATTAAACAAAACCAAAACTCAAGGTATATACCCATCATTCTAACAATTAAACAATTTAATTCGTTGTTAATTTAATAATGATTTATTACGCCAATCATAATGGCAACACTACTAAATTCCACTCTGTATTCTTGCAAATACCTTTCTTTTTTAAAATATTCAAAACCAACAACAAAACATATTATTAAATAATATACGAAAAATCACCAAGGATTTTTGTGTATTTTTAATTTATATTTTTATTATAGCAATAAATACATAAATAATAAATAGATTTTTTCTATAACTAATATCGAACACATTAAATTTGACTGTTTTTCGACACATTTTTTTGTTTTCTATTTGTATTTTAATAATCATCAATTTATATACTCAGTTTTATCAATCAATTTACGGTTTTTGTTTGTTGTTTTTACTCAAAAAATATTTTGTTCAAATTTTGAACATATGTCAATGTATCGACACTTTTTGGTTAGTTTTTCTAACTTTTTCTTGCTATTTTTTTTCTATTTTTGTTTATTTTTCTTTCTTAACTAAATTAAGTTTATTTTTTTTTGTATTAACTAATATTTATATAATTTTTTCACAAATTCACTTAAATTTTTAATTTATTTTCATTTTTCTTTTTTTGAATCATATTTCGCTGAAAACATTTACACATTTTGTTGTTTTTTAACAATAATTTCCACAAAAAGTATCTTGCAGCTATTATAAAATCACTTTATAACTATTACAAACAACCATAATAACTACCACAAGCAACCATAATAACTACCACAAACAATCATAATAACTACTACAAGCGATCATAATAGCTCTTACAAGCAATTATATGCTTTTAAAAGAACTTTCCATCACTAATCGCAAATGTAGTTATTATCATATGTTCAAAAATCTCACATTAGTTATTCTATATTATATGCATCTATTTTATAGTACAGAGTGGTTCTAGGAATATTAAGTATTTTGGCAGCCTTACTCTTATTTCCCTTTGAAATTTCTAGGGCTTCTATAATCTTATTAACCTCCAAGCGTTTAATTGCTTCGTTCAGATCCATCGGATAAATCTCCATCTGCTTATTTTTACTTACAGAATCAAGAATGTAATTCGGAATATCGTCAATATCAAGAGTCTTTTTTGATGTCAATACAACCATATTTTCCACCGTACTCTTTAATTCTCTAATATTACCCTTCCACTCGTGACGCTCTAGAACTTTGAAAGCATCCTTGCTAATTTTCAAAAAAGGTTTATTGTTCTCTTTACATTGCTTTTCGAGAAAATAGTAAATTAATAAACCTATATCTTCCTTTCTTTCTCTCAAAGGAGGTAGATTTATTTCTACTACATCTAAATTATAGTACAAATCCTCTCTGAATGCTTCTTCTTCAACCATTTGAGCAAGATCTTTATTCGTGGCGGATATTATTCTTACATTAATATTTATTTCTTCTGTTCCGCCTATCCTTCTGATTTTTTTCTCTCTCATTGTTCTCAAAAGCTTAACCTGCAAATTTAACGGTAACTCACTAATTTCATCCAAAAATACCGTACCTCCATTTGCCAATTCAAATATTCCACTTTTACCTGCCTTTGCCCCACCACGAATTGCTCCTGGTGCAATACCAAAAAACTCACTTTCAAACAGTTCAGGAGGAATGGCGCCACAATTAACGGGAACAAATGTCCCTTTTCGCTCACTGTACTTATGAATTGCCCTAGCAAATACTTCTTTTCCAGTACCGCCTTCACCTGTAATCAATATCGAGCTATTTGTCTTGGCAACTTGCTTGGCAATACTTTTCGCTTTCACAATTGCCCTATTCTTGCCTAGTATCTTGTCAAAATTATTCATTGACAGGGATTTTACTTCATTTTCTAAGAATTTTATCTTTTCTCTCGTAGCCTCTAGCTCTTTTGATAATTCACTGGCATCTATTATGTCCACCTCTGTGCATATAACTCCAACAAATTCGTTTTCGTAATAAACTGGATTTGCATACACATATCCATATAGCTCTTGCTCCTCAAAGTCATGCTTTTGGCTATAATATACATCACTCATAGCAACCTTTGTATTCAACACTCTCTCGGATATTGTATCCTCTAAAAAGTCGCTCATCTTTCTTCCCAACATTTCTGAAGCAGGAATATTATATCTCTCCTCCATAAAGGAATTCCATAAAATAACCACTCCATTTACATCAATCATGGAAATACCCTCATTTATTTGTTGAGTAATATTCAGTAACGATTTAAATTTATCCATCAAAATATCGTGATTTTTGTCTATTTCTTCATTTATTACCAATGGCAAATCAAACAATCCTATCCTCACCTTTCGCCAATAATATATTTATTACATTATATCAAAATATATATAAAATTGGTACTCGGGTATTTTTATGTCGAACAAATTTACTCGTATTTTGGTATAATTATCTAATTAAATCCAGTATAAAAATGCAAAATCACACATAAATAAACTGGATTTTTATTATTAATATTTTAACTTTTCCATTTTTACTTTAATTTTTCTCTATGTAATGCTATAATATGCCTATCAGCAAACAAAAAATGCTTTTTTGAAAATATAAAATATACAACAAACAAAACATATATACAACAACATACTGTATTATTAATTTAAAAATTTCAAAAAAATATTTTTAGGAGGGCATGACTATGTCAAATTTTATTCATCTATTATTAAAGCAAAATATTGGTGCAAAGAATACTCCAGTTGTTAAGGTTGGAGACGAAGTAAAAAGAGGGCAGTTAGTTGCCGATTTTGAAGGTCTTGGAGCATATTTGCACGCAAGTGTAGATGGTAAAGTTACTGAAATCACAGAAGATGAAATAGTAATTGAAGCAAATGAAGTTCAATCTGAAGATTATGTGAAGATTGAAAAGGGAGCAACAATAGCTGAAACTGTTAAAAATGCAGGTATAGTTGGTCTTGGTGGTGCAGGATTCCCTACTCATGTTAAGCTAGGAACTGATTTAGGTGGAACTGGATATGTACTATGTAATGCTGCGGAATGTGAGCCTATACTTTCTCATAATATGGAGCAATTACTTGCTGAGCCTGAAAAGCTTTTAAGAGGTATGAAGCTATGTATGGAAGCATGTAATGCTGCACATGGTGTTTTCGCACTAAAGGAAGTACATGAAAAAGAAATATTGGCAATGCAAAAAGTTGTAGAGGCTGATGGAGACAAGAGAATTACTGTTAAGGCAATGCCTGACCTTTATCCAATGGGAGAAGAAAGAGCTGTAGTAAGAGAATGTCTTGGTATAGTTCTTGAAACAGATAAGTTGCCTTCTGCTGCAAATGCTGTTGTAATAAATTCAGAAACTATGTGTGCAATAGCTGATGCTGTTGATGAATTAAAACCGCTAATCGAAAAGAATTTGACTGTTGCAGGTTACTTAAATACTGCAAATCAAATCGAAGTTTTCAGAAATGTTCCAATAGGTACAAGAGTTGGAGATTTGATAGATAGAGCTGGCGGATTGTTCAAATATGACAATTACGGTGAAATAATAATGGGTGGACCTTTCACAGGAAAGAGCACTTCTCTTGATGCACCAATAGTTAAAGCTACTGGTGGTATATTGGTTACAAAACCATATCCAAAGGATACTAGAAAAATGGGTATTCTAGTATGTGCATGTGGTGGTAACGAAGATAGATTAAGAGAAATCGCTGGTTACATGGGTGCCGAAGTTGTAGGAGTTCAGAAATGTAAGCAAGCTATTGAAGGAAAAGGCGGAGTTTTGAAATGTGAAAATCCAGGACATTGTCCAGGACAGGCTGAAAAAATGCTTAACCTTAAGAAAGCTGGTGCTCAGACAGTTATTATTTCTAACTGTACTGACTGTACAAATACTGTAATGGGAGTTGCTCCAAAGATGAACATTCCAGTATACCATGAAACAGATAATATACTAGAAACAATGCATATTGAAAAAATCAGATTCTTAAAAGACGGTCAGAAAAAATAATTTATAAAAATAATTAATATTGGCTAGATATTTATATAGTAAAGTGACCCTAGCGATTGGTTAAACCATCGCAAGGGTCACTTTTTATAGCCATATTATAGATATCTTTTTATGATTGGTATCAATTTATAAAATATTTTTGCGTACACTTCTATTAATATAGTATCCTCTTATTCTCTACTCTTTTAGTAATTTTCTTCTTATCAAAGCTTTCTAATATAAACATACTAATCTTTCTACTGGAATTCATCATATCTCTAAATTCACCAAGGCTAATTTCGCCATTTTTATTAATATAATCAATCAATTTTTCCTTGGCTTTCTCATACAGCTCTGTAGCAATAATATTTTCATCATCCAAAAGTTCAATCTCAGCACCTATCATGGAGTCAAGCACACTTTTTTTCTTCTTGTCATTTTTACAAATATCTTCAATTGTAGATATATCTTCGTATCCATTTTTATTTAATTCCAATAAAATCTGATTTTTAATTGAAATTTCCTCTTCATTCAGCTCAACCTTGAAATCAAACAGAGAAACTGTATTATCAATTATCTTTATTTCACCATCAGACTGTACCAGATCCAAAAATGAATCAATATCCTTAATTTTAAAGCTTGATTCTACCTTTGTTCCTGCCTCTTGTTTTGGCATACCTAGTCTAAGATTATTTTCCTCATGATATTTTTTCAAAATTCTTAAAAGCTTATTTTTAAGTAATCTGTAGTATTCCTCATGAACTATTTTTCCGTTAATATCTATGGTCTTATTTTCTGAACTCAATTCATCTAGCAAATTCTCAATTCTCTCTTTGTCAACTCCAACATATGCCATCATATCTTGAATTTTGGGAAATTTATAAGAATTGTTTTTCAAATATATATCTAAAACAAGCTTTTCATCTCCAGATTCCTTAATTCTCAAATCTTCCAATATTTTTTTTATATCTTTGTTAATGCTATGCTTTACATTAGATACATCCACAATAACACCACCACCAATTGTATCCATTGGCGAATAAGTCCTTATAACGAACGGATCCATCTTTTTACAGACAATCTTTTCTTCAAGTCTCAATTGAACGAAGCCTTCATCTCCAGCCTTCATATTTTCAATTTCCAATGGGACAGCCCTACACAAAATTTCTTTTGTTCCATGATAAAGCTTTAATCTATCCCAGTTTTCAAGCTTGCATCCTTCGTGATTCAATAATTTAATCTTCACATCGAGCATCATTGATTCCAACATTGAATCAGATGCAGCGAGAATATCTCCTCTTTCAATGTCGTTTACTTTTACATTAGAAAGATTAATCGCTGTTCTCTGGCCAGCATAAGCCACGTCGACATTTTCACTGTGGACTTGTATATTTCTTACCACTACCTTTTTATGACTTGGATAAATTTCAAGCTCATCATTAACCTTTATTATACCTTCAATAATTGTCCCAGTCACAACTGTTCCAAATCCTTTTATCGAAAATACCCTATCGATATTCAGACGAGGTGGAAGTATTGTATTCTTTTCTTCAACTTCTTCACTCATTTCATCAAGCTTTGCAATTAATTCAGGAATACCCCTTTTTGAAAGAGAATCTACTCTCAGCACCTCTACTCCATCAAGAAAAGTTCCTTTTAGCCCCTCCTTTATGTCGTCTTCAGCCAGCTCCAGCATCTCATCGTCAACCATATCACATTTTGTCATGACTACAAGACCTTTTTTTATTTTTAGGTAGGAAAGAATATCAATATGTTCTATCGTCTGCGGCATCATTCCCTCATCTGCTGCGACTACCAAAACCACCATATCCAATCCAGAGGCGCCTGCCAACATATTTTTTATGAATTTTTCATGTCCTGGAACGTCGACTATTCCAACTCTTTTTCCACTCGGAAGATCAAAATACGTGAATCCAAGATTGATCGATATTCCTCTTTTCTTTTCCTCTTCCAACGTATCTGTTTCTCTTCCAGTCAATGCCATGATTAAACTGGTCTTACCATGATCTATATGACCAGCAGTACCAACAACAATATGCTTCATATATCCCCCTATTTTTCTAGTAATATATTTTCAATTTCTTTTGCTATATCTTCAAATTGAGATTCAAAAATAGTTCTGCAGTCCAAAACATATTTTTCGTCATAAACCCTTGCGATAATATGAGATTTTGACAGCCTCAGTGCCTCTTCAAACTTATTCAAACTCATATCTTTAGTTTTTATGACCACTGCAAAAGAATCCAATTCTTCGGTAGGCATAGATCCACCACCAACCTGACCAACACATCTTTCAATACATAATTCAAGTCGTTCAGATAATCCACCGTCAGAGTTTTCAAGCCTTGATTTAATTTGACTATATAGCTTTTTTGCTTTTTCTTCGATCTCGTCCATTGTATATGTCAGCATTCTCAATGTAGGTATTTCCTTTACGGCTCTTTCTTCATCAAGATAAAGTCTCAGTGTGGCCTCTAATGCTGCAATTGTCATTTTATCAACTCTCAATGCTCTTGTAAGTTGATTTTTCTTCATTTTTTCAATGTATTTTTTCTTACCGACAATAATACCTGCCTGAGGACCTCCCAGCATTTTGTCACCACTAAAACTTACGATATCTACGCCCTTTTTTAATGAATCATTTACTGTTGGCTCGTAAGTCATACCATACTTTGACAAATCTACAAAAACTCCGCTTCCCAGATCTTCAACAACAGGAATATCATATTTATCGCCCAATTCTCTCATTTCCTCTAACGACACACTTTCAGAAAAACCAACTATTCTATAGTTGCTCGTATGCACCTTCATCAATACCTTTGTATTTTCATTTATTGCATCCTCATAGTCGGAGTAATGCGTTTTGTTTGTAGCTCCAACCTCTATCAATGTTGAACCACTAAGTGCCATAATACTCGGTATTCTAAATGCTCCACCAACTTCAACCAGCTCGCCTCTTGAAACGATTGCTTCTCCACCTTTTGCAAGCGTACTTAACACCAATAATACCGCAGCAGCATTGTTATTAACAACCAACACATCCTCTGCACCGGTAATCTTTTTTATCATATCCGTTAAATGCGAGTATCTCGAACCTCTTGCCCCTTTCTCAATATCGTATTCAAGATTTGAGTATCTGGAGGCCGCATCCCACAATTCATCCTTTATCGATTCACTCAACAATGATCTCCCTAAATTTGTATGGACAACTATACCTGTCGCATTTATCACTTTCTTCAGTGAAAGCTCAAACGACTTATCAGAAAGGAATATGGCTCTATTGACCACATCTTCATTACTCAGTTCAAAATTCTCAACATCTCTTTCGTCAAGTGAAATAATTTTTTTTCTATAATACTCAATCGCTTCTCTAACAGAGTCAACCACAGTATTTCTAGGTATTCTTGCAAATACTTCTTCAATTTCATTCTCGTTTAATATCTCGTCGACTGAAGGCAATTTTGCAAATAAACTTCTCTTATTGTTTGTTTTAGTTTCGCTCATTACTTATTCTCCAATGTTTAATTTTCTATAATTTAATAGACTATTACAAATTTATCTTCTTTTTCTACTACCTCTCCCACTATTTCTGCACAAATAGATCCGTTTTCTAGCATATCTTTGCACATATCTTTTGCATACTCAGCAGGCAATGATACTAGCAATCCACCAGACGTTTGAGGATCGTGTAAAATATCTGAAAGAGCCTCCTCTATATTTTCTGATATGATTACATCATCCTGTACATATCCCATATTCTTGTAAGCACCCTCTGGAATAATTCCCATTCTTGCAAAATCTAAGGCCTGATCCATGATTGGAATAGCCTTTGAATCCAGTCTTATTGTTACATTTGATGCCTTCGCAACCTCTAGCGTATGCCCCAGCATTCCAAATCCCGTAATATCCGTAGCCGCATTTACTGGAAACTTTTTAAAGCTCATTGCCGCATACTTGTTGAGATGCGACATCACAGTAGTCACATAATCAGCAGTCTTATTATCCACCAAGCCGGGCTTCATGGCCGTATTCATAATACCTGCACCCAAAGGTTTTGTCAATATCAGTTTATCTCCAACCCTCGAAGTAGAATTGGCAAGCACCTTGTCTGGATGAACAACGCCCGATACCGATAGCCCATATTTTGGCTCCTTGTCATCGACTGTGTGTCCACCAACCAATAAGCATCCACTTTCGTTTACCTTATCAGCTCCGCCCCTAAGTATTTCGCCTAAAACTTCCATATCATGGCAGGATGGAAAGCAGACTATATTCATCGCAACAGTTGGCTCACCACCCATTGCATACACATCTGACAACGCATTTGCTGCTGCAATTTGACCAAACATATATGGATCATCTACCATCGGTGTAAAAAAATCCAGAGTCTGTATCAGTGCAATATCATCTGTCAGCTTGTATATTGCCGCATCATCAGCAGTATCTAATCCAACTATTAGGTTTTTCATTTTATCACTAGTATTTTTTGGTAATTTCGAAAGAACTGAAGCCAGCTCTTCTGGTCCTATCTTAGCAGCTCAGCCACCAGCACTTGTCATATCTGTCAATTTCAATATCTCTTTTGCCATTTTTTCTCCTTTATCACTTCAACTATCTAATTATTATTTCTATAAGATCTGAATTAACTAGAAAGGGGACAATATCAATTGACAATATCCCCTCAAAATTCAACTATTAATAAACTATACTTGCTTTCCAACGCCTTTTTCTACAGCCTTTTTATAGATTAATTCTCCTGTCACCAAATCTTGAACACTGATTCCTACAGACTTGAAAACTATTATTTCATCATCATTTTCTCTTCCGATTAGCTTTCCATTTATAAAATCCCCAATATCTCCTGTAAACCTGTCTTCGGAAATTGTTCCGTTTTTTAAAGGTGTAATAAAGCACCCTGCCTCCGACAAAACTGCATCCTTTGAATCAAAATATATTTTGTCAGCTTTCAATAAAGTCTTTTCATCTATCTCATGCATGGCTGGTGTATATGAACCAATTCCACTTATCAAAGATCCCTTTTTAATTAAATCTCCATTTATTACAGGAACTTGTGAAGTGGTAGCCAGGACAATTATATCCGCATTATCCAAAGCACTTTCCTTGTCGTTAGCAGCAACTATTTTTATCAAATCTGTTCCATATTTTTCAACCATTTTGTCTACAAACTTAACTCTATTATTCTTATTTCTACTATATACCCTGATTTCTTCAATCGTATCACAGGCTGCCAAAATCGCATCAAACTGTGATTCTGCCTGTCCTCCTGTTCCAAATAAGCAAGCTATTCTTGAGCCTTTTCTAGCAAAAAGACTTATTGCAGCACCTGTCGAAGCACCAGTTCTCAGTTCTGTGACATAGGTTCCGTCCAATATCACCTTCAATAGACCAGTTTTATCATCGACTAGCATTACTGTCCCAGAAATAGAAGGAAGTCCATGCTTATCATTATTTGGAAACACTGAGACTACCTTTAAACCAGCAACACCCAAATCTCCAACATATCCAGGCATAAATAAAACATTACCCTTCTCCGATTTGGATTCAAAGTTCGTCCTCAAAGGCGACTCACCCTTCCCATCGCTAAAAATAGAATAAGCAATCTTGTCAGCCTCAATTGCATCCTTCATATTAAAAACATTTTTTATATCGTCTCTATCTAAGAAAAGCATACTATATCCTCCCAATAATAAATCGTAGTAATTACTTTAATTATACCATATCGATAAAAACAATCCAATTATTTTAAAATTCTAATTTACTCCTATATATTCTTTCATATTTTCAAATTTTTTATCTCCAATTCCGCTTACCTTCTTTATATCCTCAATTTTCTCAAATTTACCCGACTTTTCCCTATAGTCTATTATTTTTTGAGAAGTCGCCGGTCCAACTCCCGGTATTTTTTCTAGCTCATCTTTAGAGGCAATATTTATGTTTATCTTTGAATTATTCGCAGTATCATTATTTTTCTGTGAAGAACCTACAGAGTTGCTTTCATTTGTCCCACCAGTAATTTCTGATACAGCTACCTGATGATTATTTTCTTGCTGACCTACAATCGGAATAATATAGTGTTGTCCATCTTCTAATATCATCGCCAAGTTAATCCTATTATAATCTGCATCCTTCGATAACCCACCCAATTTCTTCACTGCATCGTCTAATCTGCTGCCTGTTTTTAAGGTTATTACACCTGGACTCGAAATAGCCCCAGTAATATAAACCGTAATATTTTTGTCTAATGCTCCACTGCTATCCTCTTCTTTAACAATATTGTTCTGAGAATTGTCGCTTTGATTTTCGATTCTCAAAGCTTCATCTCTTCCTTCACTAGATGAATTGACTCCATTACCTTCAATCAAATATCTTTTTCCAAAAGTCGAATTTAACTGTGGAAAAACTATCCTTATCATCACTATTGCCAATATTAGACCAGTCAGTACAACTTTCTTCACACCTATTTCTACAATCTTATCTTTAATCATTTTTTTGTATCTTTCCATAGCCACACCACACCTCTTTTTTGTATTATTAATATTATAGTCACAAAGAAATGATTTTTAATTATTCTTGTGGAATTTTTTTCAAACTTTATGGTATACTAGAAGGTAGTACTGTATTGAACTAATACTTGAATTATTTTTCGAAAATATAGTACGAAATTAAACGATTTATTATTTTTCTTGGAAAGGAGCAGATATCAACTTATCTGATTATTTATATGAAAAAAATAGCTTCAAAATTGATTGTGCTGGTATCAACGATAACGTTATTTTCGACGTCTACGATTTTATCTTTTGCCGAGATCAAAGAATTTGACAATCTAAAAGCAAAATACATGGTCTTGATGGATTATGATTCCGGAAAAATTTTATACGAAAAAAATGCTGAAAGTAAAATCTATCCTGCATCTACAACAAAAATATGGACTGCATTTTGTGTTATAGAGAAGGCAAAAGACCTAAATGAGCAAATAGAAATAAAGGATATGCCAGAGGTAGACGGCTCAAGCATGTATCTTGAAAACGGAGAAAAATTCACTGTAAATGAACTGCTTGAATCATTGTTAATACACTCGTCTAATGATGTCGCCTATGTCTTGGCAAAGCATTTTGGTGGCGGAAATCCTCAAAAATTTATAGATTTTATGAATGAGGAAGCAAAGAAGTACGGAGCAAAAAAGACTCATTTCAACAACCCTCATGGATTGCCAGACGAAAACCACTACACAACTGCGAAAGATATGACAATTTTATCAAGAGTTGCCTATGGAGATAACCTGATAAAAAGCATTGTAGCAAAGAAAAGTGTAAAATTCAAAGTAAGCAATACTTGTAAGGTAGAGCGAACACTGATAAATAGTAATAAATTTTTGACATCAACAGACTCTATGGACTATAAGGGAAAACAAACACCTATAAAATATGAGGTTGTCGATGGAATAAAGACAGGCTATACTGACGATGCTGGTAATTGTCTGGTTTCAACTGGTGAAAAAGACGGAATAAGAATGATATCATCAGTATTTTTCGCCCCATCTGGAAATTTATATCACGATTCTAGAGCATTATTGGATTATGGGTTCGACAACTTCAAAACGGTCACAATTTTTGATAAAAAGGATTTAGTCGGTGAAAAAAACATCAAATTTGCTTCGCCTAACAAGGTTAAGTTTTCCCCTGCCAATAGCTTTAGTGTTACACAGGATATAAATGAAAAAATAAATACAGGCGACTACACAAAAAAGTTTAATTTTGATAAGCTTGATTTGCCTGTTAAAAAAGGTGATGTAATAGGAACAATGAATATTTACCAAAAAACAAATATGGTTTCCAGCATTGCCTTGATCGCTGAAAATGATGTTAATTCATATTGGGATATCATCAAATCAAAAATACCTTTCCTAAATGATGAAAACAAAAATTCTAGTAAGGACAGCTCAGATTCTACAAATAATACCTCAGCTTCAGATTCATCATCAAATGATAAATCCTCAGAATCTGATTCAAACAAATCAAATACTGATAATAAAAATGAAGCTGGCGTTGTAAACAAAGTAGTCAACAGCGGAAAAAAAGTAAAATCTGAAATAGAAAATTCAGCACATGGTATTTGGGGAATGTTTAAAGAAATAAAGGGATTCTTCACAAACACATTCGGAGGTGGCTTTTCTACATTTGAAAAGAGCTCTTTTTATAAGTTTTTGGACGATGAAATATCATCTAAGATAAAGATAGTTCCTTCAAAATATGTAATTATTGGTGTTCCTGTAATTGTAATTCTTCTATTCTTGATATTAATAATTGGAATATTAAAAGATGCGATACTTGGAAGACTTAGCTCAAGAAAAGCTAAAAACGACATCGAGACAAGTAAATTAGATGATAGCGATACTAATTCCTCCGATAATAATTCTAATTCAACAAAACCTGAAGATATCAACTCTAGAAAAGAATAAAATAAACTTATTAGCAATTAATATAAAAAATAATGACAAAACAAAAGTGGTAGCATATTGTATTATTACAAATTTTGCTACCACTTTTTTGGTTAAACTACCTTAACCAAATTTTTATGTTAATTGTTCTTGCATCTTTTACAATTTTCACAATTACCCAAACAAACATTTATTTCGTTGAGACATTCCGAAAAAGCCACCTTACTGCTATTCTTGTGTCTAAAAATTGGAATATTCATCTTTTTCGCTTGGTTTTCAACAATTTTTGTCAGCTTGTGTGAAACTGTCGAAGTCATTATAATAATAGCATCGGGACTTCCGATTGAATTTTTCACTTGACTAGACATAGTAGTATATATCTTTGGTTTAAATCCCATGTTCTTTGCCATTTTATAGTAATCTTTTTCCATTCTTTCGTGTCCACCGATAACTAATAGACCCATAATCATTCCCCCTTAAAACACTTGCAAATTATCTCCCAAGTCTCAAATAGTGATTATCTCACCCGAGACCATTTTTTCTAAAATAACAAGGATGATAATGATTATCATCCTTGTTAATATAATAAAATATTTCATCCAATTTGTCAATATCTAATTGAGAATAATTTTTATTTATTTTTATTGTTTTTTTATTTATTATTCTATTACTTATTTTTTCTTATTATCTTCACAGCTTCCATACAAGCAACCGAAGCCAATGCCAACCCAAATGAAGTCAATAAATTTGTAGTAGAAAATTCTGCTGGTATCATAAATATAGGTCTAACTGGTGGAAGCAATACCACTCCAAGCAGCGTCAAGCAAACAACCACTGCCATCAATACATACTTGTTAGTGAAAAAACCAATGCCAAAAGAAGTATTATAATCAGATCTACAGGCAAATGTTTGAAAAGTTCTAGATAACAGCAATGTTGTAAACGCCATAGCCACACCCATCTCTGGAGATGATTTCATACCTAAAAACTGTGCAAGAATTGCGGCAATACCCACGAATACACCTCTGGAAAGTATCGCCTGTAAAGTTCCTCCACCCAAAAGTCCTTCATTTTTATCTCTTGGTGGTCTGTTCATTACTCCCTTTTCAGCACCCTCCATACCCAATGCTATTGCAGGCAATGAGTCATTGACCATATTAATAAATATCAACTGTAGGGCTGTATAAGGATTTGACCAATCGGCGAATACCGCAAACAATATAGATATTATTGCACCCAAATTTCCTGAGAACAAATATGTAATTGATTTCTTGATATTGCTGTATACAGTTCTACCAACTTCAACTGCATCCACAATACTTGCGAAGTTATCGTCAACCAAGACCATTGCAGATGCATCCTTTGCAACCTCAGTACCACTTCCCATAGCAATACCAATATCAGCATTTTTCAATGCTGGTGCGTCATTTACTCCATCCCCCGTCATTGCAGTTACCTTATTTTTCTTTTGCCATGCACCTACAATTCTAATCTTGTTTTGTGGAGAAACTCTCGCATACACGCTTATTTTTTCAAGATTTTTATCTAATTCTTCATCAGTCAAATCATCCAATTCTTGACCTGTGTAGGATAAGTCGCCATCTTCAAATATTCCAATTTCTTTACCGATTGCCACTGCAGTAGTTTTATGGTCTCCTGTTATCATTATCGGCTTTATTCCAGCACTTTTGGCTTTCGAAACTGCATATATAACTTCTTTTCTCGGTGGATCTATCATAGCAATCAGTCCGATAAATACGAAATTATCTTCAAAATCGACATCTAATATTTCATCGTTGAATTCCTTATATCCAAAAGCCAACACTCTAAGCGCATTTTTTGAGTACTCTTCATTCTGATTTTTTATAGCTTCCAATATTTCAGAACTCATGTCGACAACATTTTCACCCATCAATACTTTTACGCTTCTAGATAAGACAATATCTGGAGCACCTTTGGTAAACATAATATTTTTTCCATTAATTTTATGAGCTGTTGACATTAGTTTTCTATCAGAATCAAAAGGTATCTCTTGAGTTCTAGCAAAGGTATCTCTCACTCTATTAGTTATATAACCCATTTTATCTGAAAATACTGTCAGCGCAACCTCTGTTGGATCACCAATTTCTAGCCCCTCCTCGCTAACAGTCGAATCATTACATAGTGCAGATGCATAATTTAACATCATTTCAGAATTTAATTTATCAAAGCTTATATCCTCAAGAACCGGTTTATCCTCGACGTCTCTAGAAATAAGGCTGCTTCCATCGTATGTAAAATATTTTACTGCTGTCATTTTGTTCATCGTAAGAGTTCCTGTTTTATCAGTACATATAACTGATGTGGAACCCAATGTTTCAACAGCTGGCAGCTTCCTAATTATAGAGTTCTTCTTCGACATAGTTTTTGTTCCAACAGACAGCACGATTGTAACAATTGAAGATAGCGCCTCTGGAATTGCAGCGACTGCAATTGCAACAGCAAACATAAACGAATTTAATACTACTGCCTTTATGTCTTGACCAGTTGGATGAGTCAATGCTCTAAATACCTGTATCGCAAATATCAACAAAGAAATCACTACTATTGCGACTCCAAGCTTTTTTGAAAAACTTTCAATATTTGATTGCAATGGTGTTTGTTTCACATCTGTATTTTCAAGAAGGTCAGCAATTTTACCGATTTCTGTATCCATACCAATTTCCGTACATACGTACTTAGCTCTTCCGTTTACAACCATTGATGTTGAATACACCATATTGACCCTATCACCAACGGTACAATCTTCATCAAGCTTGTGAATAGATTTTTCAGTTGGTTCAGATTCACCTGTCAGCATACCCTCGACTATCTTTAAAGATTCAGCCTCTAATAACCTACCATCAGATGGAACATAGTCACCTGCTTCAAGCAACACAATATCACCAGGTACAATTTCTTTTGAAGAAATCGTCATCTTTTCACCATCTCTTATTACCTTTGCACTAGGTACAGACATCTGCTTAAGGCTGTTGATAGATGATTCCGCTTTTTTAGTCTGAATAGTTCCCAAAACAGCATTTAATATAAGCACCAAGAAAATAATAAGCGATTCCATCACAGAGCCTGTTATTATTTGTATAACAGCAGCTACAATCAAGATTATTACCATCGGGTCCTTGAAGCTTTCCAGAAATATCTTCCATGTAGGGTCTGATTCTTTTTCTCTCAATTCGTTTTTACCGAATTTTTCTTGCCTTTTTTTAACTTCATCACTTGACAGTCCAGAAACATTTGAGTCAAATATTTCTACAACTGAATCTGAATCCATCAAATAATACTTTTTGTCTTTAATAGAATTCATTTTTGCTTTCTTCCTCCAAAAATTTAAAATAATAATAAAAAAACCTCGATAACACGACATTCAAAATAAACCCACATCAAGGCTTATTCTGAAGGTCTTGCTATCAAGGCTATCCTTGTCCATTAACCGAGCTTTCGCTGTACTGACGACTAACAGATATACAATAATTGTATAGTGCTACTCCCCTTCATCACTTGATAAGTATACCACCAAAAATATGATTTTGTCAACAAAAAAGACTGCTAAATTCCATGATTTATTTCATAGAAAATAATAGTCTTTCTGTTTGGAGTTTCCAAAAAAAACAAACTAAATCCTCATCAAAGGATGCAGATCCCAAAAAACAAATAACAAATCTTAAACTATTTAAGGATATGATTACAGTACAACCAATACCTCAACTTCAACCTTTGCCCCCTTTGGCAATTCCTTAACAGCAACACAAGATCTTGCTGGCTTGTGATCGCCAAAGAAATCAGAATAAACTTCGTTTACTGCACCAAAGTCCGCCATATCTACCAAGTAAACAGTAGTTTTAACTATATTAGTTAAGTCAGCACCAGCTTCAGTAACCACAGCCTTAACGTTCTTTAACGACTGTTCAGCTTGAGCCTTTATATCACCTTCAACTAATGCTCCAGTTTCTGGAACCAATGGAATTTGTCCAGAACAATATACTACATTACCCGCCTTTATTGCCTGTGAATATGGTCCAACAGCTGCTGGAGCCTTATCTGTGAAAATAACTTCTGACATAATTTTTTCCTCCTAAAAATCACTTTATCTTTCACAATAATTATAACACTTTTTTGACTGTCAATACAATAAAAAAATGTTTTTTTATATAAATTCTACTTTTATTCCGTTTTCAATAAAATCTGACTTAATTCTATTAATTTGGTCAAAATCTATTGTTTCTATTGTCGCTTCAACTATTTGTTTTTTAACAAATTTTCCCTCTGCCAGCTTTTCCTGAGAAATATTCAATATATTGGCTCCATTGTTTGCTATTATTGAAACCAATTTTGACAATGAACCTGGAACATCAGGTATTTCAGCAATAAAACTTATCCTTCTACCTTGTTTTTTCAATGCAACGCTCATTATTCTGTAAAGAGTGTTTATGTCAATATTTCCACCAGAAACAACGCAAACAACATTTTCCCCTTTATTTGGAACGTATTTTCCGGAAAGTAACGCAGCAGTACTTACTGCACCAGCACCTTCAGACACCAATTTCTGATTTTCCATCATAAACAAAATTGCTTCTGCTATCTCCTCTTCTGTAACTGTTATAACCTGATCCACGTTCTTTGAAATAATATCAAATGTCAAATCTCCAGGAGTTTTTACTGCAATACCATCTGCTATAGTTATATCATTAAATGCTGACGTTACCTTTCCAGCTTCAAATGATACCTTCATTGAAGGAATATTTGCTGTCTGAACACCAATAATTTTGATATCTGGATTTAATCCCTTTAAAGCAGTTGCAATACCAGCAATAATACCACCTCCACCGATTGGTACAATTACAGTATCTACCTCTCCGCTTCTCTGCTCGAATATTTCAAGACCAATTGTTCCTTGACCTGCAATGACATATTTATCGTTAAATGGATCCAAGAATGTCGCACCTGTTTCAGCTTGTATCTCCTTGGCCTTTGCCAGTGCATCATCATATACATTTCCGTTTAAAACAACGTTTGCACCATAGCTCTTTGTTGCAGCCACCTTTGATAGAGGCGCATTTGCAGGCATACATATCGTAGCCTTGATTCCTGCTTGCTTTGCCCCCAATGCAACACCTTGAGCATGGTTTCCGGCACTTGATGCTATAACACCATGTGATTTTTCTTCTTCAGTCAAACTCGCAATCTTATTGCAAGCACCTCTCACCTTAAAAGAACCTGTTCTCTGCAAGTTTTCACACTTATAAAATATTCTGGCACCAGTTTTTTCAGACAGTCTAACGTTTTCAAGAATATCAGTTTCAAGAATGATATCCTTAATTACCTCTCTAGCGTTTTGAATGTCTTTCAAAGTTACTTTTTCCATGATAAACCACCTTCTCTTTGATTATTGATATTTAATTGATATTTATTAATATTTTTTACACACTAATACTGCGCATAGTCAAAACTCTACGCAATATTAATGCATAATAAAATCATACTAAACAAATTGGCTATTCTATAGCCTTTGCTATCTACCCATTCTCTTTGTCACAAACTTCTTGGCTATAGTCTTTTTATTTTTAGCAACAGCCTGTTCATGTCCAGGAAATATTATTTTAGGATTTTCAATATTTTTTCTATAAACAGTAAATTTAGATCCTATTGCCTGAACAAACTCACAGCGCAATTTTTCACATACAAAATTTGCACACTCCTTGGCATCAAGCCCAGAGTTTTCCAGTATATTAACCTTTACTAGCTCTCTGGCTCTCAGCATATCATCAAGTGACTCTAGAAAGTCCGTGCTCACACCATCTTTACCTATCTGAGTAATCGGCTTCATACTATTTGCCAAAGACTTCAAATACGCTCTTTGTTTTCCCTTTAACACTTTGCTCCTCCATTAATATCTTTAATTGTAGAATTCGAATTCGAGTTCATATATCTTAACCGAATCACCATCTTCAATCCCCATGGCTCTCAGCTTATCGAACACACCACGAGATTCCATTTGATTTTGGAAGTACTGAAGTGACTCTACATCATCAAAGTTTACAGAATACATTATTCTTCTCAATTCCTTGCCTTTAACAACATATACTCCATTTTCATCAACTTCAATAAACAATCCCTCATCTTCATTTACATCATCTTCTGGTCTATAGATTTCATCCTCAGATACAAGCTCAATTTCACTTGATTCTGCCAATACCTGAACAACCCTATCTATAACCTCATCAACACCTTCTCTTGTCGCTGCAGACATCTTGAATACTTCATATCCATTATCCTCTAGATTTTTCTTAAAATCAGCATAAATACTGTCGTCGAACAACAAATCTGATTTATTTGCAACCACAATCTGCGGTCTTTTTGCCAATTTTTCATTATATAATTTAAGCTCCGAGTTAATCTTTTCAAAGTCTTCAATAGGATCTCTACCCTCAATACCTGAAATATCTACAATATGAATAAGCACTTTTGTCCTTTCAACATGTCTCAGGAAATCGTGTCCTAGTCCAACTCCATCTGCTGCACCCTCTATTATTCCAGGAATATCAGCCATTACAAAACTTTCACCATGTCTAGTCTTTACAACTCCTAGATTAGGAGTAATTGTAGTGAAATGGTAGTTTGCAATTTTGGGTTTCGCTGAGGTAACAATAGAAAGAAAAGTTGATTTTCCGACATTAGGGAAGCCTAATAATCCAACATCTGCTATCATCTTCAATTCAAGCACAATCCATCTTTCCTGTCCATCAGTTCCTGATTTTGCAAATGCAGGAGCTTGCCTAACAGCATTAGCAAAATGCTGATTTCCTTTTCCACCAAAGCCACCCTTTGCAACCACAATTCTGTCGCCACTATTTTTCAAATCTGCGATAACCAGACCTGTTTTTTCATCTCTAATAATTGTCCCTTCAGGCACCTTTAATAAAAGATCTTCACCATTTTTGCCGGCTCTTCTTTTCTTTGAACCATCTTCACCACTTGGTGCAGAATACTTTGTTTTATATTTAAAGTCCATAAGAGTTCTCAGTGCTCCATCAGCTTCAATAATAATACTGCCGCCTCTACCACCATCTCCACCATCTGGTCCACCTGCAGGTACATATTTTTCACGCCTAAATGAAACGGATCCATTTCCTCCGTTACCGGCCTTGACAAATATTTTCGCCTTGTCTACAAACATATGCCGTGTCCTTTCTAAATACTATCATCTATTATTTTACCACTTTTCGTGATTTTTTTCTCTATTTTTTTATATCTTTACAATACTCATCTTTACAAAAAATAAGAGCTATCAAAGTGATAGCTCTATCATTGTATTATTCAGCCAATTCTACTGGATATATACTTACTTTCTTTCTCTTCTTGTCCAATCTTTCAAATTTAACTTTTCCTTCGATTAGTGCAAATAAAGTGTCATCTCCACCCTTACCAACATTAGTTCCTGGATGAATCTTTGTACCTCTCTGTCTAACTATTATAGAACCAGCAGTAACAACTTGACCATCATATCTCTTTACACCAAGTCTCTTTGAGATAGAATCTCTACCGTTCTTAGAAGAACCTACCCCTTTTTTAGATGCAAGAAGCTGTAAATTCATTTTTAACATCTGGAGTCACCCCCTACTTCTCAAATATTTTTATATTTTTTGGATATTCTTTACTAATTTCCTCCAAAGCAAGTCTCAAATGTCTCAATAGCAACTGTGATTTTTCGATATCCTTCTCAAACAATTCAAGAATTATATTTCCATCCTCTGCCACTATTTTTTTGGGACTGACTTTCAACAGGCTATCTAGCGAGTTAATAACTGCAATAGAATTGCTTGTAACAGCCGAACAGACAATGTCATATCCAAATTCATCATAACCTGCATGACCTTTTAACTCAAAGCCTATTATTCTCTCTTTTTCATCATAATAAAAGATTGCTTTTATCATATTATCTTATTAAGCGTTAATCTTTTCAACTACTAACTTAGTATATAGCTGACGATGACCGTTCTTTCTTCTATAGTCTTTTTTTGGCTTATACTTATAAACGATAATCTTCTTATCTTTACCCTGTTCCAAAACCTTAGCCTGAACAGATGCGCCTTCAACTACAGGAGTACCTAACTTAAGTTCACCGTTATTAACTGCTAATACTTCGTTTAAAGTTATAACATCACCTTCGTTAGCCTCTAGCTTTTCAACGAAAAGAACATCACCTTCAGAAACCTTATACTGCTTTCCTCCAGTTTTCACTATAGCGTACATATATACACCTCCTTGTTCTCAAACTCGCCGGATCAGGTATTTACAATATGTAAAATTTTGTGCCAAGCACTACAAAAAGTGTGCAGCTACCTCTACCGTGCGGCATTACCTTAATATTATACTAAATCGACTGCCAAGAGTCAATATATTTCATAAATAATTTTTGAAAATGTTAATTCGCAAAGTAAATTCTAGTAAATTGATAAAAGTAGAATTTACCTAATTTTTGAAAACTAATAATTTTTACTGATTCGCTTGATTTTTCGGTAGCTTAACTTGAGCTGCTACAACCGCAACTGCCATTATTATACATCCCAAAATCTCTCTTTTAGTCAACATTTCACCTAGAATCAAAACTCCGGCAATTACTGATATTCCCGATTCTGTACTCATAATCAATGATGAAACAGTCGGCTGCAAATTCTTCTGTGCCACAATCTGCAAAGTAAATCCTATTCCACTTGAAAACAACCCAGTATAAAGTATTGCCACACCAGCAGACATTACACCTTGAACAGTAACTGTTTCAAGGAATAGCATCGCTATAAAGGAAAGTGTACCAGATGTTATGAATTGTATCATTGAAAGCTTAATCGCATCTGCCTTTGGTGCAAATAAATCTATTGCAATAATCTGAAGTCCAAAGAAAATAGCTGAAAGGAATACAAAAAAATCACCTTTTTCAATGATGAATCCTTCCTTAATTGACAGCAGATATAATCCAACTGCGGCAACCAATACACAAAGCCACATTTTGCCATTTACCTTTCTCCCATAAAACATTCCCATAATAGGTACCAAGACTATATACATCGTAGTAATAAAACCAGCTTTTGATGCTGTCGTGCTTACCATTCCTATCTGCTGTGTGCTCATTGCGAGAAACAATGCTGTTCCAGTAACCAATCCACCAGTTATAAGCGGTTTATCCTTATACCATTTATACTTATTTTCCTCGGCTACCAATTCTGTCGACCTCTTATTTCTTTGTGAAAAGAAAAAATTCATGGCGAATAAAAACAAAACGCACACTCCACATCTGAAAAAATTAAATGCAAATGGTCCAATATGTTCCATTCCTGTTTTTTGAAATACGAATGCAACTCCCCAGATTATAGAAGTGAACATGAGAAGTGTCGCACCTTTTAGTTCTCTCTTCCTTTGATTATCCATTATAAATCCTCCTACAAAATAACAATTACACCCAAATTAACTGACGGTAAACAAAGGTGTTTTTTCACAAGAAAAAGGGCATCGCATCAGCAATAACCCTTATAATCATATATAAAATATTCTTTTCAATATAGTTTGCCTATATGTCCATGAAAATACTTCCTAGTTTTTCTAAGATACTTTCATCGTTTCAAGCATCCTACACACATATCTTAACATAGTCTTTCCTATATTTCAATACTCTTTCGATATATTTTTTAAATTTTTACTTCACAACAATATTTACCAATTTAGAAGGAATTGAAACGACTTTTACTATCGATTTTCCTTCAATAAACTCCTTCACTCTATCATCTGAAAGTGCAGATTCTTTCATTTCATCTTCGGTAATTTCAACAGGAACCATTATTTTACTTCTAACTTTTCCATTTACCTGAACAACTATTTCAATTTCATCCAATTGTATTGCAGATTCATCATATTTTGGCCAAGAAATATCAAACACGCTTCCCTCTTTGCCAATCATTGTCCATAGCTCTTCACCAAGATGTGGTGTAAATGGTGCAATTATAACTACAATAGCTTCAAGAGCTTCTTTCAGAACTGCTTCATTTCTATTATCAAGCTCTTTATACTTGTATAGTTCGTTGACCAATTCCATCAATGATGCTATTGCCGTATTAAAACCGAATTTAACACTTAAATCCTCAGTAACCTTCTTCATTGTTGAGTTTGTCTTGGCTCTCATCTCTTGATCCTGTTTATTCAATTCTCCAAATTCAACGTCTTTTCCAGCCAAGTAAGACAACTCATCCACTACTCTGTACACTCTATTTATAAACTTAAAGCAACCCTCTACGCCCGCATCAGACCAATCCAAGTCTCTTTCAGGTGGTGCAGCAAATAAAATAAACAATCTGGCAGTATCAGCACCAAATTTTTCTATTATTTCCATTGGAGATATTGTATTGCCCTTTGATTTCGACATTTTACTTCCATCCATCAATACCATACCTTGAGTTAGTAAATTCTGGAATGGCTCATCATGTACAGTCCAGCCCATTTTCTTAAATGCCTTTGTAAACCACCTAGCGTACAATAAATGAAGAATTGCGTGTTCAACACCACCAATATACTGGTCAACAGGCATCCATTTGTTCACTATATCTGAATCAAATACATTTTCCTCATTTTTATTGTCAATATATCTCATAAAGTACCAAGAAGAGTCGACAAATGTATCCATAGTATCTACTTCTCTTCTCGCTGGCTTTCCACATTTTGGACAAGTGCAAGACTTAAATGACTCTGATGTTGTAAGTGGAGATTCTCCCCTTCCAGTAAATTCAACATCTGTTGGCAATAACACAGGTAGATCAGCATCGTCAACTGGAACTATTCCACAATCGTCGCAGTATACCACAGGTATTGGACAGCCCCAATATCTCTGTCTAGATATCAGCCAGTCTCTCAATCTGTAATTTGTCTTTTTGTTCCCTTTTCCTTCGCTTTCAAGCTTTTCAATAATGCCGTCAAATGCTTCTTCCTTTGTCATTCCATTAAATTCCTGTGAATTGATCATCTTATCATTTTCGTCGATTACAGGAATAATATCGAAATTATACTTAACAGCAAAATCATTATCTCTCTCATCATGTGCAGGTACACCCATTACAGCCCCAGTTCCGTAGTCAGCTAACACATAGTTTGCTACCCAAATTGGAATTTCTTTTCCTGTCAATGGATTTATTACGACCTTACCAATAAATTCGCCCTCTTTTTCAAGGCTCGCAGACTCTCTTTCAATTGAAGATAAAGAATGAATTTTTGTTAGGAAATTATCCAAAACAGCTTCATATTCTGTTCCCTTTACTAGTTCTCTGGCAAGTGGAGCTTCTGGCGCAACGACCATAAAAGTAGTTCCATATACAGTATCAGGTCTAGTTGTATAAACAGTAATTGTTTCATCGCTATCTTTAATTTTAAAGTCGATAGTTGCACCATGACTCTTTCCAATCCAGTTTCTTTGCATTAACTTAACCTTTTCTGGCCAACCATCAAGCTTATCCAAATCCTTCAACAAATCCTCAGCAAAATCAGTAATTTTAAAATACCACTGCTCTAATTCCTTTTTCTCAACTACTGAGTCGCATCTTTCACAACATCCTTGAACAACCTGCTCATTTGCCAAAACAGTTTCACATGAAGGACACCAGTTAACGAAAGAGTTCTTTTTATATGCCAATCCTTCTTTATAAAATTCCAAGAATATCTTCTGAGTCCATTTATAGTATTCAGGAGTCGATGTCGTTACCTCTCTGTCCCAATCATAGCTTAAACCAAGCACATTCAACTGTTCTTTCATTTCTTCTATATTTGACATAGTCCAAATATGAGGATGAATTCCATTTTTTATAGCTGCATTTTCTGCAGGTAATCCAAATGAATCCCATCCCATTGGATGAAGCACATTATAGCCTTCCATTTTTTTAAATCTAGCAACAACGTCACCTATTGAATAGTTTCTAACGTGTCCCATATGGATTTTTCCTGATGGATAAGGAAACATTTCCAAGCAATAGTACTTTGGCTTGCTTTCATCCCTTGTATCCATCTTATATTGGTTGTTGTCTTTCCATTTTGTCTGCCATTTTTTTTCAATTTCTCTAAAATCATATACACTCATATTTTACCTCCAAAACATTAACCCTGATCGAATTTCACAAAACAAATAAATAATTATCCAATAAAAAAACTCGTCACTAAACAATAATTGTCTAGGGACGAGTATATCTCGCGGTACCACCCTAATTAGCCATCTATTAGACAGCTCACTCGGTAAGTCTTTAAACCAACAACGGTTTATGGTTTTATATCGACAAGTTCGATGCAGTCCATTGTTATCTCACAGCAACCGATAACTCTCTGAAAAACTTCCTAACACCTACTACTCCGATCCATATAAAATAATCATCTTTAATTTTCAGATAATTCATATTTATTTAAATTATTTTCTAATGATATCACACAGTATTTATATAGTCAATACTATTTTTAATTTTTTTATTATTTTTAATAATAAATATACAATTTTTTTATTATATATATCTAAAAAATTATTTTTATCAAAAACACCGTATTTTATTATATTAACTCTATGTTTCAAAAACGATAATAACCTATAACTCTACGTATGGTGCATCTTTCCACAACTTCTCTAGATTATAGAAACCTCTGTTTTCTTCATCAAAAACATGAACTATAATGTCACCATAGTCCAAAAGAATCCAATTCTGTGTTTCTCTACCTTCTTTGCCTCTTGGCTCTACACCAATCTCTGTCATTGCATCTTCAACGCTGTCAGCAATGGCCTTCACCTGTCTACTAGACGAACCAGAAGCTATAATAAAATAATCACACAGGCTTGAAACCTTTCCTACATTTAAAACAGCAATATCCTGACCCAACTTGTCATCAATAGCGTCATAGATCAGTTTAGCCATTTTTTCCACTGTCTCCATATTTACCTCCATATTCCAATACCACTTACAAAATCCTTCTTAAATAACCACACTATTTCTAGCTTTTTCTCTATCTTTGATAAGCTTAACATAATAATTTCTTGCTTCAACAGTCCTAGTATGCAAAACGGCTTTTTTACTCAAAACTACAGATATAGTTCCATCTATTGAATGGACGATAGCCTCTTCCAATTCCCCTCCAAAAGCCAATTCTCTTACAACATCAACACCAGGATAATCTCTTCCAACCTCCACAACGTCGGCAATAAAAATTATCTTCTCCAGCAAACTCATGGCGGGTCTACCTGTCGTATGAAATCTTATAGCATTTAGAATTTCATCATCATCGATTCCAAATTCATTTTTTGCTATATACATCCCCAAAATACTATGTGAAAGCGAAGTATTTGTTTTCTCTATGTCATCGAGCTCAATTCCATATTTATGACAATATGACTCTACATCCGAAAACTTCACATATTTCGCCACATCATGTAATATTCCGGCTATCTCAGCCTTTTCCCTATCACCACCATAAATATCACAAAGCTCCATAGCTGATTTTGCAACATTCATTGAATGAACCATTCTTCTCTCTGGCAAATAATCTCTAAGTTTTTCAATCATTTCTGATTTATTCATTACAACTGACTCCTCGTTTGTATAATCCATGTTCATAAATATATTCTTCAACCCTGCTAGGAACAAGGTATTTAATGCTTTTATTTGTCATTACTCTGCTCCTTATATATGTGGAAGAAATCTCAAGTGAAGGTACATATACCAAATCCACATCTGCACAGTAATCGTTTCTAAACCTTTCAACATTTTCTTGTGTTTCCAAAATTCCTATTCCTGGTCTTATGGCACCAATAAATTTTGCCAGCCTAAAGTTTTCTCTAAAATCTTTCCAGCTCTCAATTTGATTTATCGCATCCGATCCAGTGATAAAGTATAGCTCTTCATTGGGGTAAGTTTCCACAATATACCTTAATGTATCTACCGTATAGCTTTGCTCCTTTTTATTAATCTCAAAATCAGAAACGAAAAAATCGTCATTTTTCATGGCTGACAAAACAACCATATTGTACCTATGGAACTTGTCCAAAATAATCTTTTTATGAGGTGGATCGCCAGTTGGAATAAAAACAACTTTGTCTAAATTATACTTGTCCTTGATAAACTCGGCTGTTGCAAGATGAGCATTATGAATAGGATTGAAAGTACCTCCCATTATTCCCAATTTCATCTTCCTATCTGAACCAATAAACGACTCCACTTTTTTGCAATTTTTTTCGTAAGACAGGTCTAACCTTTCTTGTAAATTCATTTCATTATTCCCTTCAGCGCATGATATCTATATTATATCATAATTTCTCAAAAAAAATTAATCATTTTTGTTATCTCTCATCATTTACAAATATACATTTTTGTTATCTCTCATCAATATACAACTTTACAATACAGAAAACACCTATCAGTATACTAATTCCTATCAACAATATATTTTTCATAATCTATCCTTATTCTACCAAATAATCTTAAATTAACCTTTTAATTTCTCTTCTAAAACTCTATCAATCGCCGATTTTATGACATCATAATCAAATCCCTTGTAGGCAAGATGTTGAAATATTTTATTTTTAACCTTAATATATTCTTCTCCACTTATCTTTTTGTATTTTTTTTCAGCCAAATATATTGCATTTTCAAGCTCTAATTCCTCATCTATTGCTGAAACTGCATTTTCGATTTCATCTGAAGAAATACCTTTAGAATATAAATTTTGTTTGATTCTGTTTTTTCCTACTCGTTTGACATTCTGATTATCTCTTACCAACATTTTTGCGTACTTTTCATCGTCAATAAATGCATACGACTTCAAAAAATCTATTACTCTGTCAATTGTTTCTTCATCAAATGAATCTGACAGCTTTTCAATTATTTTTTTCTCTGACTTATTGGATCTACTAAGTGAGTCCAATGCCTTTATTTTCGCCTTCTCAAAATTATCCAATTTTATAATATCCACAAGCTTTTGTCTGTCAATCTCATCGTTTATCTTTAGCTTCATTTTGTACACGAGGCTTATATCCAATGATATCAAGTATTCTCCATCTACAAACAAATTTGCTCTATTCTTATTATTTTTTTGAACCTCTATATTTGAAATCTTGGACATATCAAACCTCTCACACAATGAATTTTTCATATAAAATTATATCATAAATAATAAAAATTATCCTTAAATATTATTTTACATTAACAATTCTATGAATTATAATGTAACATAGGATAAAAAATATATAGCAATAAAATATATAGCAATAAAATATATAGCAATAAATTATATAGTAATAAGTTCTGTAGTAATAAGTTTGTGGTAATAAATCACATGCCAATTATTAACATATCAAATACTTTAACGAAAGAGGTGTACAATGGTTAATTTAACAATGATTGGTACGGGAGGAAATGTTCCCTCTCACACCAGATTCTGTTCCAGTGTATTACTGAATTACAAGGGAGTAAAAATATTAATAGATTGCGGCGAAGGAACTCAAATAGCCATGAAAAAATTCAGCTGTGGTTTTAAAGGAATAGATCTAATTCTCATCAGCCACCTGCATGGCGACCATATAAATGGACTATTGGGACTACTTTCAACGATGGGAAACGCTGAAAAAAGATCCCCTCTTACAATAGTTGGACCTAGTGGCATAAGAAGAGCTATTTCTGCAATGATGATCCTATGGGAGGGACTGCCTTTCGAGTTGCGTGTAATAGAAAATCCAATAGGTAACTTTTCTGTTGTAGGTGATGTTTTAAAGGATATAGAAATAAACACAATCTCTCTAGACCATTCTACAGAGTGTATAGGCTATTCACTTTACTTCACTCGAAGCCGAAAATTCAGTGTTGAAAAAGCTGAAGCAAACTCCGTACCTAAGTATATTTGGAACCATCTACAAAAAGGTAAAACCTATTATATAAATGATAAATTCTATTCACCTGAGGATGTCCTAGAAGATGAAAGAAAAGGTATAAAGCTTAGTTTTATCACTGATACCAGACCAATAGACAGTATTCCTGAGTTTATTTCGGACAGTGATTTATTTATTTGCGAAGCAATGTATGGCGATGATATTGATATTTCAAAGGCAGTCAAAAATAAACACATGACATTTAGAGAAGCCGCAACCCTCGCTTCAAAGGGAAATGTAAAGAAACTATTACTAACTCACTTCTCGCCTTCAATAGATAGTCCCAACGACTATAAAAGCAATGCAACGAGCGTGTTTAAGGACAGCGAAGTTGCAGTCGATGGAATGAGTTTGACAATTTCATATCCAAAGTAAAAAAGAGATTTATTCTCTTTTTTTTTAATTTTATTAAAAAAATTGATGAAAAAAAATTAGTTTTATGTTATTATAAGAATAATCAAAATTTTCGTTTATTACATTTGTTGATTTAGATCCGATTTCGAATCGGATTTTGTTATTATAGGGGAAATGTTAGTTTTATCTCAAACATTTCAATTATTCTGAAAACACGAAATAATTACTAATTAAAGTAACAATTGGAATTTGACTTAAAATATTTTCGCTATAATTTAATAATTCAACACAGTTCAATAAACAGAAAATCAGTCACGGGAGGGAAATATGAGTAGATTATATATTAATACACCAGACGCTGCACAATTAGTTGTAGAAGGTCTATACAAAGATATCGAAAGAAGAATAATAGCAAGCCCCCCTGGAATTTGTCCAGTAGAGGCATCCATTGCATTTCTAAAACTTTGTCATGCACAAACTTGTGGAAAATGTGTACCCTGTAGAGTCGGCTTGGGTAAATTACAGCAACTTATGGAAAACGTTCTAGACAATAAGGCAACAGAGAAAACTCTGGAAATGATTGAGCATACAGCTATTTCCATTATCAATTCTGCAGACTGTGCAATAGGAACTGAAGCCGCCCAAATGGTATTATCCGGAGTAATGGGATTCAGAGATGACTATATTTCGCACATAAAGAAAAACAAGTGCTCTATGGATAGAAATATTTCCGTTCCATGTGTAACACTATGTCCAGCAGGAGTTGATATTCCTGGATACATTGCTCTAGTTGGAGAAGGCAGATATGCCGATGCAGTAAGGCTTGTCAGAAAGGACAACCCATTCCCTACAGCTTGTGCATTGGTATGTGAGCATCCTTGTGAGGCAAGGTGTCGAAGAACTTTTGTCGATGCACCATTGAATATAAGAGGCTTGAAAAAATATGCATCAGATCATGCCGGAGTAGTTCCACCACCACCTTGTGCTGATAGCACTGGCAAAAAAGTTGCCATAGTTGGTGGAGGCCCAAGTGGTTTAAGTGCAGCGTACTATCTATCACTTATGGGACATAAGGTCGAAGTATTTGAAGAAAAAGACAAGCTTGGTGGAATGCTTAGATACGGTATACCAAACTACAGACTACCTAGAGAAAGACTTCAAGAGGATATCGATGCGATACTTGCCACAGGAGTCGAAGTTCATACCAATGTTGAAATTGGAAAAGATTTAAAAATCGAAAAGCTTGCAAATGAATATGATGCTGTATATATCGCAATCGGTGCCCATGACGACAAAAAACTTGGAATCGAGGGTGAAAATTCAAACGGAGTCGTTTCTGCAGTGGAAATGCTGAAAAAAATCGGAGACGAGGATTATCCAGATTTAACTGGAAAACGTGTCGTAGTAATAGGCGGTGGTAATGTCGCAATGGACGTTGCTCGTACGTCAATCAGATGCAATGCTGAAAAAGTAACGATAGCATATAGAAGAAGACAGGAGGATATGACGTGCTTAGTAGAAGAAATCGAAGGTGCTATAGCAGAAGGATGCGATCTACAAACATTAATGTCTCCTGAAAGAATAGAATTTGATGAAAACAACAACACAACTGCTCTATGGGTAAAACCACAAATAGTTGGTGAAATGGACTCCGCTGGTAGACCTAGACCTAGAAATGCAAATAGTGATTCAGTTCGCTTGGAATGTGATCATGTAATAGTGGCGATAGGACAAAATATAGAATCAAAGCATTTTAAAGAATTTGGAATGCCAGTAAAAAGAGGTATTATAGAAGCCCTTAACTCAAGTGAAATAGAAAACCTTCCAGGTGTGTTCGCCGGTGGTGACTGTGTTACAGGTCCAGCTACAGTAATCAAAGCCATCGGTGCCGGAAAGGTTGCCGCTGCAAATATAGATGAATACCTTGGATACAATCACCTAATAAGTGTTGACATTGACCTTCCACATATCAGATGGGATGACAGAAAGCCATGTGCAAGATCAAATATGAAGGAAGTTCCAGTAGACGAAAGAAAAGATAACTTCGATGAAATCGAATACGGTCTGACTGCTGACGAGGCTGCTCAGGAAGCCTCAAGATGCTTGAGATGTGATCATTTCGGATGGGGTAACTTTAGAGGAGGTAGAACATCAAGATGGTAAAATTAACTATAGATAATCAACAAATAGAAGTTAAAGAAGGAACTAAAATAATTGATGCTGCCGTTTTGGCTGGAGTTAAAATCCCTAGGCTGTGTTTCCTTCGAGATTTAAATGAAATTGGCGCTTGTAGAGTCTGCGTCGTTGAAGTGGAAGGCAAGGAAAAATTATTGACATCATGCAATAACGTTGTAAAAGAAGGTATGGTAATAAGAACTAACAGTCCTAAGGTACGAAATGCCAGAAGGACAAACGTTGAATTAATACTATCTCAGCACGACTTTAAGTGTGCCACTTGCGTTAGAAGTGGAAACTGCTCACTTCAGGAAATTTCAAATGATTTAAATGTATTAAATGTAAATTTCGACATAGACTTTGAACAGAGAAGCTGGAATCCCGACTTCCCTCTTCAAAAAGACTTTTCAAAATGTATAAAATGTATGAGATGTATCCAAGTCTGTGACAAGATACAGAGTCTAAATATATGGGATATCGTGAACAGTGGATATCGTACAACGGTGGATGTTTCTTGGAATAGAAATATAGAGCAAGCCGACTGTTCCTTATGTGGACAATGTATCACACACTGTCCAGTCGGTGCATTGATGGTTAGAAATGACATAGACAAGGTATACAAGGCATTAGAAGATCCAGAGCTAATAACAGTTGTTCAGGTGGCACCTGCCGTTAGAACTGCTTGGGCAGAATTTTTGAATGTGGATGACAGCCATGCAACTACTGGATTGATGGTAGCATCTCTAAAAAGAATAGGCTTTGACTATGTCTTTGATACTAATTTCAGTGCAGACCTTACTATAATGGAAGAAGGTACTGAATTCTTGGAGCTATACTCTGAAGGAAACATGAAGTATCCTCTATTCACATCATGTTGCCCTGGTTGGGTGAGATTTATGAAATCTCAGTACCCAGATATGGTTAAATACCTTTCCACATCAAAATCTCCACAGCAGATGTTTGGTGCAGTAGCAAAATCATACTATGCCGACATATTGGGGGTAAATCCAAATAAAATCTTCTGTGTTTCTATAATGCCATGTTCGGCAAAGAAGCATGAGGCTGGAATCCCTTCAATAAATGATTCACAAGCAGATAGAGATGTCGATGTCGTTATAACGACTAGAGAATTGGAAAAAATCATCAAAGCCGAAAATTTGGATTTCACAATGCTAAAAGAAGAATCATTTGATTCCCCACTTGGAATTGGAAGTGGCGCTGGTGCAATATTTGGAGTTACTGGCGGAGTTATGGAAGCTGCGTTGAGATCTGCTTATTTCCTAGTGACTGGTAAGAACCCAGATCCCGATTCATTTAAATCTGTAAGGGGTAATAAAGGCTGGAAGGAGTCAAAATTCAACATAGATGGAAATCAAGTAAATGTGGCAGTTGTCAGTGGTCTTGGAAATGCTAGAAAACTTATGGACAGCATAATTAAGGGTGATGTGAAATATGATTTTGTAGAGGTAATGGCATGTCCCGGTGGATGTTCTGGTGGTGGAGGACAACCTATTAGAGAAGGTATGGAACTCGCTAGCGCTAGAGGAGAAAAGCTATATGATATTGATAGATCAATGTACTTGAGATATTCTCACGAAAATCCATCAATCAAAAAACTGTATGACGACTATCTAGAAAAACCAAGCTCTCACTTGGCTCATAAGCTTCTTCATACTGATCACGAATCATGGGATACTCCTCTTTCACCATTGATAACGATGGTACAGGATGAAAATTTCTTTGACGAGTATTAAATCAAAAGTAGCTAACTCATAAGAGTAACAAATAAAAGGCATACCCACATTCTTCACTAATGATGCACCTCCAAAAGTTAGACCTAAAAATCTAACGGTTAAGAGGGCACATCAAATGAAATGAATGTATGATATGCCTTTTTATTTGTATTTTTTTATTTGTGCCTTCCTTACGAGTTTTGTAAGTAGATTTTTTACTAAAATTTTAATATCTATATTTTCAACAACTTCATTAGCTATCCTTGAAATATGATTTTCTAGTATCCAATCAAGTAAATCAGATGACTATTGTAGTTGATTCACATTATAATCTATATATGATATTTGATTATTATTTTAAACGATTTTATTTACTCTTATTTCCATATTGTATTTCTCTTTCAATTTATCCAATATATGCGCTCTGCTTGTCAGCAGCTTATCATTGAATATCAGCTCATGTTTAAACTCTGCACCAGCTTCTACAAATTTTTCAATACATTCTTTTAGCCCCCCCACTCCATCTATTGAATAAATATTCAAGATATTTTTGTTTAAATGGTATTTTGTATAAATGAGAAGTCGCTCTAGATCATCAATCAAGGAATCATCTGATTTTATATCAGAAATTCCGTCCTTCAAATAATAGCTCTCAAATGAGTCATTTTTTCTCATTCTTGAAATTTCCAGCAGACCAAGCTTCGTAAACCCATGAATTTTACTTTTTCTATCGTCGCATCCAAATTTTCTGTTCATTTCATCTATGATTTTTTCTCTATTTTCCTCTTTTTTCATATCGATAAAATCTACCAAAATTATTCCAGAAATATCTCTTACCATAATTTGATCTGAAATTTCGGATGCTGCAGATAAGTTTATATTTAGTATTGTGTTTTCGTAATCTCCAGTTCCTATATTTCTACCTGAATTCACATCCACAACAGTCATAGCCTCAGTCTTATCAATCACAATATATGCTCCCTTATCCATCCAAATCTTTCTAGCTTTGTATTTTTTCAGCATATTATTAATACCATATGACTCAAAAACATCTACTCCAGACAACTTGACAATTTTGGTAAGATTTTCTCTGCCATCTCCCTTAACAATATTTTTGATATCCTCTAGAAAAATTTCGTCTTTGGCAAAACTCCCCTCAAACGAGCAAACAATTTTCTCTACGTTATCACCAAAATTAAATTCAATAAACTTTAATATCTCTCCGCCACTACTGAATATGCACTCAGGTTCAAATTTCTGTTCATATAATCGTTGAATATCAGCATATTCCTTACATACCTTTTCAATGTCTTTTTTTAGTCTGTCCTTTTCCAAACCAATAGACTCTGTTCTGATAATAAATCCACGTTTTACGTTCAGCTCAGAAATTATCTCTTCCACAATACTTCCCAATCTATTACGCTCATGTGAGGATTTTATCTTGCTCGAAAAAAGTATTTTTTCGCCATTTGATACCAAAACGACATATCTTCCCTGTATGCTTATATCTGTGGAAAACTTTGCTCTTTTTAGCCCCTTTTCTTCCTTTATCAGCTGAACCATCACATTGTCGCCGATATTCAGAGAACTATTGGGATATAATGCTTCAAGCTTATTTAAATTTTCTAGCTTCAAAAATCCATTATTTTCACCGCCATAATCAATAAATACGGCATCCATAGAAGGTATTTTTTTCACTATTTTGGCTCTATAAATATTGTTTATCCTGTTGTTTGAAAAATTACTTTCAATAATTATCTTCTCGAATTTTCCATTATTTATCACAGCTAGCTTTTTTGCATTCACAAAATTTTCAATAACAAATTGCTTCATAATACACCTAATTTCTATATTGGGCTTACCAGTTCACCTTGCTCGACAAAATACAAATCATTTCTGATAACATCAACTTCCAAAGGATCGATCGAAACGTCCAGCAGCTCAATTAATTTAGGCAAAAATACGTTTGTATTTAGATTTTTTATCGAACCTGTTGAGATTATTGAATTTATTGTTATTTTATCATCCTCAACAGATTTCACTTCCAAGCTTTTTATCATAGGTATGATATCCATCTCGACTAATTTTCCTTTTTTGTTCTTCTTCGTAACATTCAACATATCCAATGACAGTATTTTATCAATTTTATCACTTACTTCAGACTTTGTAAAATTATCCACATTTTCAATAACAAAATCGTAATTCCCGTATTCAATATTACCTGCCAAAGATTTTACGCCAGTTTGTATTTCCACACATTTGATAAAGTCCATACCTTCTGGCAACTGGTTGTTAATCTTTTCCACCAATAATTCTGGAGATATATCATCCTCGATTTCAATATCTACATATTCTCCATGGCTTTCTACCCCCAAAGCAAGTGCATTACCATAGCTCATTTTGGGATGAGGATTAAATCCCTGCGAGTATGATAGCCTGACCGCTGCCCTTCTGAATACCCTTTGAAATAGACGTTGAACGTCTAGGTGAGAAATATATTTCATATCGCCCAGCTTTGTAAATTTAATTCTCATTATTTTAGACATTAACACAATCCCCTTCCAATATCATTAACATTGACTCCACAGCCCTTACATCCCCACCTGCAATCTTCAGTCAATTCATTATTCTTGGCTTTCTCATTTTCTCTGATTAAGAACGCCTTTGTTACACCTACATCTATATGATCCCATGGCAATACTTCTTCGTAGCTTCTCTCCCTATGAGCATAAAAACTAGGATCCAAGCCACAAGCATCAAAGCATCTCATCCATCTATCAAAATCAAAATGCTCTGACCAACCGTCAAATTTAGAACCATTATTAAATGCTTCCAATAGTACCTTTCCGAGCCTTCTATCTCCTCTGGAGAAAATAGCTTCCATCAAGCTAGATTTCGATTCATGATAGTTGTATTTTATATTTCCATTTCTCAATCTTCCAACAAGATATTTTTGCTTCTCTCTTATTTCCTCCTGAGTATCTTGTCCATGCCACTGAAATGGTGTAAAAGCTTTTGGCACAAAGGTTGAAGTTGATACAGTTACCCCAAATTTATTTCTCAATTTACCACCATTTATATCTCTGTAAATATCAATAACCTCATAAGCCAAATCTCTAATTCCATCCAAATCCTCATATGTTTCAGTAGGTAATCCAATCATAAAGTACAGCTTCACACTGTTCCATCCCATCTGAAATGCCTTGCCAACAGCATTTCTCAAATCCTCTTCAGTAACTCCTTTGTTGATTACATCTCTCATTCTCTGAGAACCTGCTTCTGGAGCAAAAGTTAGTCCAGTTTTTCTTACCTGTTGAATCTTTTCAGCAATTTCCATCGAGAAATTATCAAGTCGCAAGGATGGTAAAGATACGCCTATATTCTGAGATGCATACTCATCAACCAAGAAATCTGTTATCTCTTCAATATGACTATAGTCACTTGTGCTCAAGGATGACAATGAAATTTCATCATATCCAGTATTTTTTATCATATTATCGACTATTCCTTTCAATCTGTCGACAGTTTTCTCTCTAATTGGTCTATATATCATACCAGCCTGACAAAACCTACAACCTCTCGTACAGCCTCTAAACAATTCCAAAACAATTCTATCATGAATAGTTTCTATAAAAGGAACAATCATTTTCTCCGGATACTCAATTGCATCCATATCAGTTATTATTCTCTTTCTAGGATTTTTAGGAGCATTTTCATTTATCACCTTCAATTCAGAAATAGTTCCGTCTTGATTGTATTCAAATTCGTAAAACGAAGGTATATAAACACCATCAATTTCTGATACCAGCTCTAAAAAATCTCTTTTCGTCTTCCCATTGTTGTATGGGTCAGTTTTCATCCAATCAATATATGCCCGAACGACTTCTCTATTCAATTGCTCCCCTTCACCAAGAAGAGCTATATCAACAAAGTCAGCCATAGGTTCAACATTATACGCACACGAACCACCCACCATAACAAGAGGACATTTTTCATCTCTGTCCTTTGAAAGTAGTGGAATATTTGCCAAATCAAGCATATTTAAAATATTTGTATAACAGAGCTCATATTGTAGAGAAAATACCACAAAATCAAAATTAGTTATTGCCTCCCTCGATTCAAGAGCAAATAGAGGAATATTGTTTTCTCTCATCTTTTCTTCCATGTCTACTGATGGAGCATATACTCTTTCACAATACACGTCTTCATCTTGATTCAACGAATTATACAAGATATGAGACCCAAGATGGCTCATCCCCACCTCATAAACATCTGGAAAACAATGAGCATATCTTATCAAGTTTTCATCATTTGTATCCTTGTGGATTGTATTTGTTTCATTTCCCAAATATCTCGCTGGTTTTTCTACTTTCTTTAGAATCTTTCCAAGATCTACCTTAGCAATCTCTTTATTCAATCTTTTATTTATTTTATTCACTATTATAAACCTTTCCAAATAACCTATATAGGCAAAAGAGGTTAGGAGTAAATTCCCAACCTTCTTCTCCTCAAATATACATTTAAAACAATACCAATGTTTGCAAGTGACGTTATAATCGAGCTACCACCATAACTTACAAATGGAAGTGTCACACCGGTCACTGGCATTAAACCGACAGTCATACCTATATTCTGTATAGTCTGGTATGTAAACATTCCTGTAATGCCTACCACAATAAAAGTGCCATAAGTATTTTTCGATTTTTTTGCTATCATCAGCAATCTTGTAATCATAAGTACAAACATCACAATTACAAATAGCATTCCTATCAGTCCCAGCTCCTCGCCAATAACAGCAAAGATAAAATCTGAATCTCTTACTGGGAGGAAGTTCTCCTGATTCTGTGAGCCCAAATAAAGCCCTTTACCAAAAATACCACCAGACCCAATTGCTATCATCGACTGCAATACCTGATAGTTTGTACTAGCTTGTGGATTGAACAAATTTAAAATTCTCACCTTTTGATGAGGAGCCATAAAAAGATACATAATCGGTGTGAGTATCGCCGCTCCAATTATGATATTTCTTATTATTTTTTTACTCAATCCAGCAGTATAAAGCATAAAGAATATTATACACATAAACACCACAGCAGTTCCCAAATCAGGTTGCGCCAACAGCAATCCAATAAACGGAAACGCATACACAAACAACTTACCCAAAACTCTTACATTTCCAATATTGTCCTTATTGTTGTCGATGATTTTCGCATAGCTAAGAATAAAGGTGAATTTTACAATCTCAGAAGTCTGAAGATTAAAATTTCCAATCTTTATCCATGATTTTGCACCAAATTGTACATCTCCGACTCCCGGTATCAGCAATACAACCAGTAGCAAAAAACTGACAATGTACAGCTCTTTGTAATGCTTTCCAATACTATCGTAGTCGAACATCAATAAAATTACGATTACAATTGTACCTATGCCAAAAGCCAACACCTGTTTATAAATCTGCGAGAAATCACCTGTAACATTCGCATGAGTAGCACTACTAAGAACCACCAATCCGAACAAAAAAATTGTAAATACAATAGCTATAAGCTTCCAGTCGAGGCTTTTTACTATTCTTATTTTTCTCTTGTAATCAATTTTTTTCATCTAACTGCCTACTTCCCCATATATTTGTAAAAAATCTGCCAGAATCTTATTGTTCTGGCTGATTTTTTTCTTCTCCTTCATTTAACAATCCATAATACTGCCCAATTACTTCTCTGATTGGTAATACAGCGTAAGAACTCGTTTCTCCCTGAGGAATCAAACAAGCCACTGCAATTTTTGGATTATCAGCAGGTGCAAACGCCACACACCAAGCGAATGAACCATAGTCAGATTTAAATCTATCAATATCATCGTCGGTTATATTGTGGTTTAACTGTTTGATTGCCATTCTTAAATATGTTGCATTTACTTTATCGTTATTTTCCAATTTGACCTTTACTCCACGATCAAGCTCCTTCTGATATTTTTCTCTATCTTCCCTACTCGTGTTGGTATTCGAAATTTTGGCTTTTAACTCTTTAATCTTGTTATTTGTCAACTCGTACTCTTTGTCAGATTTTAGCTTTTCATATTTCGCCATAACTTCACTCTCACTGACTGAATATGATGACAAATGTGATTTTAGATATTCGAACTCATTATCGCTAGGAATTTTTCCTGTCTTTTCGGCAGTACCAGTTTTTGAAGCCACCTTTATTGGAAATTTTGAAAAAGCATCCTTCGCCAGCCCTATTTCAGAAACTCTCACCATACCTATTTTCAAATCTTTTAGGTATGAATCGTTTTTGAAATCTACCTTTTCAAGCTTACGAGTTGGCTCTTCTATAGTTTTGCCACTGGAAGATTCAACCTTATCGACAACATTCATATTGACTAGGTACCCTCCATTTGCGATAACAGAAATATATCTGGCAACCTGAGCTGGATTATATGCATTTTCCCCTTGACCGATAGCCAGGTTAAATGTATCTCCTACTCTCCACTTTGCAAAATTAAAATAGCTATAAACGATATAGTCTGCATCCGAAGTCACATACTGTTCCTTCACGTCCATCTTCTTCAAACGCTCAATCGTCTCAGTTCTTCCAGGTATTTCCTTTTCATCTATCCAACTGACTATTTCGTCTATATTTTTATCGAATTCATCCTTATTCTTTGTGTAATCTAGACCTTCAAAATGGAATCTCATAGTTCTATCAAGTGCAATTTTCAACTGTAGTTTGATATTTTCTTTCTTTTGCTTCTCACTAGGTACTTTACCATTTCTTGTTTCGATTTGCTTTTCAAGACCTGTATTTTCATCTAATCCAAACTTTTTGGCATACTCAAGTATTTTGGAAGCACCCATTCCATGGTTTAAGTTTTCGCCTGTAACCCAATTCCTATCACTACCAATAATATAAAAGTAAACGTTACATGACTCTTGAATAGCCTTGTAAAGATTTACTATTCCGTGATTTTTGCCTCCATGATGCCAGATATAATCTGCAAAATTTCTATTTCCAAGTCTGATAACACCAGGGTCATTGATTGTATAATTGGGATTTAATCCAGATTCCAATGCTGCCATAGCAGTTATCATCTTAAAGGTCGATCCCGGCTGAAACGCACCCTGTGTCGCCAAATTCAAAAGTGGGTTTGGAGCAAGAGTGTCGTTTTTATTTTTTGGCATATAATTACTATACTCCTCCGAAGTTATCCCATTTGCAAATTTATTTGGATCAAAATTAGGATAACTTGCCATCGCCAATGTGTCACCCCTTGTAACGTCCATCACGACAATTGCACCCGAATTTGCCTTTGGTGCAGTTTCTTTAATATTAATATTTCCGAATTGGCTCTTAAAGGTCGATCCAGTTTTGGCAGATTTTATTGCTCTCTCCAATGATTCTTCGGCAACCTTTTGTAATTTGCTATCGATAGTTAGCTGAACGCTTCCTCCTGAAGTAGGATTAACGGATTTCATCTCTTCTATCACTCTTCCCACACTATCGACCTTTACCTCTTTATATCCGGCAGATCCTCTCAGCTTTTCCTCATAGCTTTTTTCAATTCCCGATATTCCCACCAACTCATTTGGATCGTATCCATTTTTTATATATTTCAACGCTTTCGTAGATGGTATTTTTCCCAAATACCCCAGTATATGTGCAGCGAGATTTCCTTGTGGGTATATACGCTTCTGCTCGACAGCAACTGAAATACCCGACAAATTCATGGAATTTTCTTCTATTTCAGCAACAGTATCAGATTTGATACCTCTCGCCAAGGTCACAGGATTGTATTGTGTATATACCTTTGACTTTAGCATATCTCTTACAATCATAATCTTCCTGGCTTCCTTATCGCTCATAGAAGGGTCTATTTCGTAGTACTCTCTAATCGCTTTAAAAGCGTTTTGTGCAGACGTATTTTTGTCCAGCTTATTATAACCGTCAAGCCAGTCTTCCTTATCTTTTTCCTGAGTAAACGTCCAATTCGATACCAATATCGGTGGATAATATCCCAAGGAATTTAGTTTTGATTGTAAATCAACAGGTTCAAGCTTTCTGTCAGTTAGGCTTAGAACCTCATTTTTTATCAAATAATCCACAAAATGATAGAAGCTTTGCTTTGCGTTATAATTCTGAGGAATTGCATTGTCATCCTTAAATGCTCTTATATTCTTGTCAAAAGTATAAGAAAACTTTCCGTTCTCTATAGTAATCGGAAACTCATCGGTATACTTTTCATTTTTTCTCTCCAGTATATTCAAAATAGAGTAAGCGATCTTATTCGCTTCTTTCTGATTTTCTTTTCCAACCTTATTAAAGGAGTCTGCCACTACCTGCACGGTGAATTGAGGTTCGTTTCCAGCCAACAGGACTCCATTTCTATCTCTTATCTCTCCTCTTGGAGCTTGGACCATAATTTGCTTATAGGTCTTTTGATTTGCCATATTAGTATAGTATGAATGTCTAAAGGTTGTCATATAGACAATTTTACCTGCAACAACCAAAAGTATAACAAGTAAAACTTTATTAATCATACTAAGTCTGACTTTTATTTCTGAATTCTTCTTCGTTTTACTCATATTTACTCCACTCTAAGCTTGATCAGCTTATCGCTAAATATTGTATATAGAACATACGCCACCACTGTATTTGAAATTGGAATTACGATAACAGACTTTAATAAGCCCACCAAAAGTGGAGTTGGCATAAAAAATATTGAGGCAGTAACCACATCAAGTATTGAATATACAATACTTACGACAAAAACCAACAAGCTAACTATCAATTTATTATCCTTGAAAATTGACTTTTCGATACTTGACAAAAAATACGATGTCCCAAGAAATAGTATTGATGTAACACCAATAATACCTCCCGTTGCCAAATCACCAATAAGCCCTAGAATACCTGTAATTATTAGAGAATAACTTCTGTCGATATACAACGAAATAAAAATAACGAAAATCAACAGAATATTTACGCTAAAATAGGCTCCAATATAGTTTGTAAAAAATGTTTCAAGCACTATTATTATCAAACCGACTATAAATACAAATATATTCTTCATAGCTACCTCCTAATCAAGCTTTCTAGGTGGTATTATGCTCACGATATCAAGCTTTTTAAAATCTACACTCGGTCTGACTTTTATATATTTCATAGATTTATTTTTATCGTACGTAACTTTTGAAATTTTACCTATTGGAATATTTTCAGGATACAAACCAAGCCCAGACGTCACTATCAGATCATTTTTTTCTGCAACTGCCTTTGTGTCAAAGAAATATCCTTGCAATAGCTTATCGACATCACTAAAATCAGAGCTACCAACATCAGATGACGTTGTAATTACCCCTTTGCTTGCTTCCTTACCCGATATCTTAAAACTTACAGACGCTCTTGAGTCGATAATTGATATTGCCTTTGAATACTTGTTACTCACACTAAACACAATACCGACAACGCCATCTCCATTGATGACAATACTATCTTTTACCACACCACTGTCAGCACCAGCATCGATGACAAAGGTCTTATACCAATCACCCTCGTTTTTACCGATAATGCTTGCGGAAACAAGCTGATTTCTCTTATTGCTATCTACATAATTCAGAGATTTTTTTAACATCTCTAGTGATTCAAGTTTGTTTTCATTGTCGCTTTGTTCGATTAATTCCTGTCTCAGCTTTTCATTTTCAGCATTTAGTTCTTTTAATTTCATCGAGTTACTTCTGAAATTTATCAAATCATCAATAAATCCCCCTGTAGTAGTAACGACGTTGTTTAGATGCTTCCCGAATCCATAAAAAACACTAGAAAATGGCGTTTCTTCTAAAAACTGCACCCTACCTCTATTAGAAAAAGAATATGCAGTCACAACCACCAAAAGTATTACCACCCCTGAAGCAACAATACTTTTGATGGTAAATTTCGATTTACTATCTTTACTAAGCTTCACAGAGACCACCAACTAACTTTCAGCATTCATTTTTACGATACTGTTGAAGATATCTTCATTCTCTATAGACCTTCCAGCACCAATTGCAACACATTGCAACGGATTCTCGACAATTGTGACCTTAAGCGCAGTTTCTGCTTCTATCAGCTTATCCATACCTCTTAAAAGAGAACCTCCTCCTGTCAGGAAAATCCCTTTTTCCATGACATCAGATGCCAGTTCTGGAGGAGTTTGCTCCAAAGTTGTCCTTATTGCCTCAATAATTTCAGCAAGAGGCTCTCTCAATGCATCTCTGACTTCAGTAGAGGCTATTGTAATTGTTCTTGGAAGTCCAGTCAAAATATCCCTTCCGCTAACCTTCATCTCTGCTTCATTTTCACCAGGAAAAGCCGAACCTATCATCAGCTTTATATTTTCACAGGTTCTAGATCCTATTATTATGTTGTAGGATCTTCTGACATAGTTTTCGATTGCATTGTCAAATTCATCCCCACCAATTCTCGCTGAATTTGCAACGACAACTCCACCAAGGGAAATAACTGCTATCTCAGATGTACCACCACCGATATCTACAATCAAATTACCCTCTGGATCATTTACATTTAAGTTGGCACCAATTGCTGCCGCCATCGGCTCATCTAGTATGTACACTTCTCTACCACCAGCCTGAATAGCAGCTTCTTCAATTGCCTTTCTTTCAACTTTCGTAATTCCACATGGAACACAGATAACTATCCTGGGGCTTACAACTCCTTTTGAGCCTTTCTGGATAAAATAGCTCATCATGGCTTGAGTCGCTTCAAAATCATTGATTACTCCCTCTTTTACAGGCTGTATTGCGATAATATTCTCTGGCGTTCTACCTACCATTTCACTGGCATTTTTACCAACTGCCAAAATTTCGTTGTTATCTTCCCTAACTGCCACAACAGATGGCTCATCAACTACTATACCTTGACCTTTTATATAAACAAGAGTATTTGCAGTTCCCAAATCTATCCCCATATCATTAGTAATGATGTTATTAATATTCGACTTAAAAAATTTACTAAAAAATCCCATAAAATCCTCCCGAAAAATATTTTAACTATTAATTTCTAATAGGTACTTTCATAAATAATATTCTACAATATCACTCTTTAGTATACCATAATTTCTGTATGTAATGTGTGATAAATTATCTAAAATATGGTATAAAAAATAAATATTTTTTAAGAGGTTATATTTCAGCAAAAAAACATTGTCGGAATCAAAAATCTCCGTTTTCCTTAAGGCTATAGTATGTTCCATCCCCAATAATAATATGGTCCAGAACACTTATGCCCAAAATTTCACCACTTTTGTGGAGTCTATGTGTAACACTCTTGTCTTCATTTGATGGACTTGGATTTCCTGATGGATGATTATGCATCAATATTACAGAATTTGCACTCTTTTTGACAGGCTCGCTAAAGACTTCTCGTGGATGTACTATAGATGTATTCAAACTCCCCACCGATACATTTACATCGCATATTATCTCATTTTTTGTATTAAGCAAAATTACCTTGAAAACTTCTTTTTTTAAATACCTCATTTCCTCTATGTAATAAGAATATACATCCCAAGGATTTTCAATCTTATGCTTTTTCGGCATAAAACAAGCCGCTCTGTCACCCAGTTCAAAGGCTGCTTTTAGTATTGATGCTTTAGTTTTTCCAATACCGTCTATTTCACAAAGCTCTTCAACCGATAGATCTCTCAAGCCTCTTATTCCATCCACACTTTTCTTCAAGATTTTTGAACTCAATGTTACCGCATTATTGCGCCTATTTCCAGTTCTTATTAAAATTGCTATCAATTCGGCATTTGACAAGCTTTTTGCACCTTTTTTTAACATTTTTTCAATTGGTTTTTCATCATCATTCATCTCTTTTATTCTTAAATTATTCATTCTTCCTCCTAAGTCTAATTCCATATCTTATATAATGTTGTTTTTCTACTAGAGAATTATAGACATATTTTTCAAATCTTTATATCATCCAACTGAAATAAAAAATTATTATACAACTACGACATTTATACAGTAAAAGATTCAATAAAAGACGCAATATTTTAGATAATTTATCACACAAAGAAATAAAATCATGATAATAAATGGTTTTAAAAAAATGAAATAAATGATCAAATAGAAAATTATTTTCCTACAAAAAAGCAAAAACCTATAGACGACCGTGTCGTCTATAGGAAAAAATAGCCCTGATGGCATTCGAGGATGTGAGGGAGTTTGCCATCAGTTTATAGGGTAATTATACTTATAAAAATGAACAACTCATTTCTACACTTATATGATACCATTATTTCAAAAAATGTCAATAATTTATAAAGAAAAAATTAAAATTTTTTAAATAAATTCTAAATAAAAACAAAAGATAGTACTTATCAAATCAAATTCATCGTTTTTCTAACTTTTTTTTGAAAAAAAAAAAACAAAAATATAGCTTTTTTCTATATATGCAATAAATAATATCTATAAATAAATTGAAATATTATCAGAAAAATAGTATAATATAATCATAACAAAAAGTAAAGATTTTTATAGCAAACACAAAGATAATATTAAGACATTATTAATAATTGTTGTCTTTGTTAAAATAATAAAAGAGGTGAAACTATGGATATTAAGCAATTAGAGGTTTTTGTAACTGTTGCTAAGTACAAAAGCTTTTCTAAAGCGGCAAGAGAATTATTCCTGACACAACCAACTGTTAGTTCACATATTCAAAACTTAGAAAACGAGATGCAATGTGTATTATTGAATAGAAACAGCAAATCCATTACGTTGACAGATTCAGGAAAAGTTCTTTATAATCATGCCATAATAATATTGAATGACTGTAAAAAAGCTATATACGATATCAAGGAATACTCTGGAAAAATCGAAGGATCGCTAAATTTGGTGTGTAGTTCAATTCCCGAGGCATTTATTATACCTAATTTTTTAGAAAAATTTTGCAAAAAATACCCAAATATCACTTTGACGATTGATCACTGCGATTCAAATCTGGTAGTTCCTGAGATATTAAGTGAAAGAGTTACATTTGGTATAGTTGGTTCCAAGAAGAAGCATCCACACATCAAATATAGTGAATTTGTTCATGACGAGTTGGTTTTAATCTGTCCAAAATCAATCGAGCTACCAAATGAAAATGGCTATATCGACATACATAAATTAAAAGACCTAAGCTTCATTATGAGAAAAGATGGTTCAGGCACAAGAAACGTAATTGTAAAGGCGTTAAATTCAAGCCCTGTTCCCCTATCACAGCTGACTACAAGAGCGAATGTTGAATCTAATTCTGCTGTAATAGAAATGGTTAAAAAGGGAATTGGATGTTCTTTTGTGTCATTTATATCAATAGAAGAAATGGCAAAAAGAGGAGAAATTAATGCATATAGAATAAAAGACTATTCATTTGAAAGAAATTTTTATTTTATTCACTCTCGCAAGAAAATATTCACTCCTACTGAAAAGAAGTTCTTAGAGTTTTTTGTGGATTATTATGATATTAGAGATGAAGAAGAAGACAAAGTAATTAATTCTAATGATTAAAAAATATACTATATTTGTCTATGAAAAAACTGAAAATTGTAATTCCTCCCGTGATAAAATTAAATTATCATGGGAGGAATTTTTTACAGGCTATATAGTATAACTGGCATAAAAGAAGTGGTACAATGCACAACACTCACACAGTATTATAACGTGAGCCATTTTGCATTGCACCACTTTATTTTCATTGTTTGATATATCTTAGATTTTAATAGTGTACTTTAGACTCTAATAATAGACTATTAATTGATACTATCAGTTTCAGGAGTTATAACAGTAATATTATCTAACTGTTGTCTAAAACCTGCTCTAAAATTAGCCAAAAACTCTTCTCTCAAAATCTTTCTTTCCTTTTGCTCATCTTCAGTAAGCTCTCTCTCCTTAGCAAGCTTTGCCAATTCATTTATTCTGGCTAGCTTAACCTTATCAAATTCATTAGAAATATCCATCTTTTACCTCCTTTCGAACTCACAACGATTATACTACAACTTGAATGATATTCCAACAAAAAATTTTATACTTGTCTAAAAGTATCTTCTTTGATAATATCTTCTTTAATAGTATCATCCTCACTATAAAACTCATTCATAGAATCGGCGATTATGTCTATCGCCTGATATAATCTGTCAACTGGTTCCCTCGCTATGTTAATTCTAAAATACCTATCATCTATTTCATTATCATAAAACATTGATCCAGATTTTAGAGCAACTCCCCTTTCGAGCATAAATGGAACAAACTCTCTGGAAAAGTAACCACGTCTTAGTTCCAAAAAGAAATTAATTCCACCATTTGTCTTTCTGATATTAAAATATGGCGATAGTTTCTCATTAATATATTTTTTAATGCAAAAAAATCTCTCTGTATATATTTTTTCAACCAATTCTCTATGAGCTTTCCAATCACAGTGTTTAATATATCTATACAAAGACCTTTGTATCAAGGTTGAAGTAGCCAAATCCGAAGATTGCTTCGAAAAGTTCGCCCTACTCATCAATTCATTAGGCAAGCATAAAATACCAACTCTAAGACCAGGCATCAATATTTTTGAAAAACTCTTTATATAAATGACTCTGTCATACACATCATAACTCTTCATCGTTCTATTATTTTGTGCTCCAAATTTAAAATCACTTATAAAGTCGTCTTCCAGAATATAAAAATCCATCTCTTCCGCCATTTCTATAAGCTTTTTCTTCTTTTTTTCGGAATATGAAATTCCAGTAGGATTTTGGAAGTTTGGCATTACATAAAGCAGCTTCGGTTTTATCTTTTCAATTTTCATCTTCAAAATTCCAATATCGATACCATCATCTAATAATGGTATTCTAATGATTTTTGCGTTTCTATTTTTCAGAACGTTCAACGCACCAGGATAAGTTGGCTCTTCGACAAAAACTGCATCGGAATAATCTATCAACGTTTTTGATACTATATCCAAGCCCTGCTGAGCTCCGGAAATAATCATCAAATTGTCAACAGATGTCGATATCTCATTCTCTTTCAAATACTCTACCATTACCTCTTTTAATTCCATTACACCGTTTGTTTCATCATATTCAAAAACACTATCTCCGTCATTATCTAGTGCAATATTAATAGCCTTCTTGAAATCATCGATTGGAAAAATATCAGAGGATGGATTTCCAGTATCCAACCTGAAAATTTTTTCTGAACTTAAATCCTTTCCAGAATTATCATAGCCACTAAATAAAACACCTGATACAAAGGTTCCACTGCCAATTTTTTTTGTAATGTAGTTTTCAGCTTCCAGTAGCTCGTATGCCTTAACGACAGTAGATATATTTACATTCAAAATTTTTGACAGCGATCTTATAGCAGGAAGCTTCTCATTGACTTTTAGATCTCCAACAATTATCATTGTTTTTATTTTATTATAAACCTGAATATACTTAATACCTGAAACGAAATTCATTTTGAATCTTTGCAAAACAACCACCCCTAATGTAAGTACAAAACCGCCTAAAATATTATAAACCACTTTAATTTTACAAAACACTTTAATATTGCAAAACGCTTTGATTTTACAAAACACTTTTATATTGCAAAACCATTGAATACTTCAAAAAACTTTGAATATTGTAAGAATCTTAAATATTACAAATTTCTAAAACAGTAAAAATCTAAATTGCAATATCAAATATGCAAAATAAAAGTGTTGCCATAAGACAACACTTTTACTACCAAAACACCGTAGACCAATCAAATTCACACCCGAGCATCACCCAGATGGGTGACCCGTCTTACGCTTTCTGAAATCTCAAGCTATATAGGTCGAGCATATCATATTCACATACGAACGAAGTCTCCCGTATAAAATATGTAGGTTGAACTTACAATAGCCGTATCGTATGTTTCAGTTTATATTAACATTATACATCAAATTGTTGTAATATTAAAGTACTTTAATCATAATTAATATCTTGACTTTTCAAAAATATTTGTTCCATCATTAAATTTCAACATACCAATGTCGATAAAATATTTAATCTATTTTTCCTTTCTTTCAGAAACACTTTCCCTATCCATGATTCTATAAGGTAATTCAACTATTTTATCGCCGACATCCTCTCCGTTTATCATCTTGATAACCATTCTAATTGCAACTGCTCCCATGTCGAACAAAGGCTGAGAAACAGTAGTCAATTTTGGTCTATATATTTTCGCGAACTTGATATCATTGAAACCTGCAACTGAAATATCGTCTGGAACATTATATCCCAAATCAAAACAAGCATTTATAGCACCTATTGCAGCTTCGTCGCTAGTTACAAATAGGGCATCTGGCTTGTTCTTTTTACCTTTAAGCATCAATTTTGCAGTAGCATAACCGTCATCGTAGCTTGAATTACAGCTTTTAACTATTTTCTCGTCATACTTTATTCCATTTTCCTCCAACGCTTCCTTGTATCCCTTCAATCTCTCGTCTGCAATTTCTGGAACATTCAAATTTGTTCTAATTAAACCAATTCTCTTGTGCCCCTTTCCGATTAAGAAATTTGTCATCTCCTTTGTTGCTGGAGCGTTCTTTATGGACACGTTGTAGATATCGAAATTTCCAGTCATCTTACTAACAAAAACAACTGGTATTCCTATATTTTCAAGTACATTCACCAATTCTTCATCTATATCCCATGAAATAATGACAATCCCTTCAACCTGCTTTGCTCTAAGCAAATTAATGCTCTTTAATTCCAATTCTCTCTCAGAATATGTATTAGCTATCAAGATATCATAGCTGTACATTTTTGATACTTCCTCAATACCATTAAGAATATCAGCAGAAAAAGTATCAGTCAACTCTGGAACAATTACTCCTATTAACTGACTTCTCTTTGTAACCAGGCTTCTCGCCAATGGATTTGGAACATATCCAGTCTCCTTTATTACATCCAAAACCTTTTGTTTAACTTCATTTGTCACTGGTTTTGAGTCATTTATAACTCTAGAAACAGTAGATATCGATACTCCAGCCTTTCTAGCAACGTCTTTAATTGTAGTAGGTTTCTTTGTTACCATATTTTACTTCTCCTTCCAATTTATTTTAATATGTAAAATTATAAAAATATTATTTTTTAAAATAACGTTTACCCGATAATTAGCATAAATGAATAGTAAATATTATTAAAAAAAGCTTTTATTTTCCCTTATTTTCATTATATACTATTTTCAGAAAAATAAATATAGTTTTTTTATTTTTTTTATTGAAAAAAAAATAATAGTATATTATTATATACTAAAGGTTCTATAACAATATTACATAGGAGGAGTTCGAAATGTTTGAGAGAATTAGAGAAATAATTAGTGAGCAACTAAATATCGAAAATCCAGAAACTCTAAAAATGGACACAAATCTTCTTGAGGATTTGGATGCTGACTCACTAGATGCTGTCGAAATTATTATGAACATCGAAGAAGAATTCGAAATAAAAATACCTGACGAAGAAATAGACAATGTTAAGACTATCGGTGATATAATTTCATTAATTGAATCTAACAGATAATTAAGTAGATAATTAAACAAACAATTAAAAAATCTTATCAATTACTTTCCACCAGTACCTTTATTGAGTGCACTTCTGCGGAATGGTATTGATAAGATTTTTATTTTTTGTATATTTCCTAGATGCAGTTATTTTTCTTCACACTAATTTCGGATATTCTTATCCACAATAATGTCAACCATTTCTATTTGCCTTAATCACATCTATTTTTCTTCGTAAAATTCAATATTTTTTAGTGTTATGTCCACTGTTCCATCTTCATTTTGCTTTATTGAATACTTCATCGGATCTTCAAAATCTTCAAGCAACCCTTTTATATCAAAACCAGTACTAGTCTTAATACCTCTTCTCTTCAGTTTTTTCTCAACCCAAGTTTTATCAATTGGAAATTCTTCAACGATTTCTTTCTCCTGCATCATTTCCTTGAAGCTTTGCTTTCTATCCTCGTCTGATATCCCTTCCTCAATAAATTTCTCGACATTAATATCGTTGCCTTCCTTCAAAGTATAGTTCAACAGACTTCTAAGGTTTTCTGCTGCTTTGATATTATTACTATAGGAATTTGTTATCCAGTTGTCGGTAGAGTTTCTAAAAGTCTTTGTAAGGAATTTTTCGTCTTTAACCTTAGTAGCTTTTAAGAAATCAGTCACAAAGCTTGAATCAGCTTCCTGTTTTTCAGCAACCTTATCAAGAATCTGCAAATGCCATTCATCATTTACTCCACTCACACCGACGATTGCTGAATGAATTATTTTTTGTGAATCCTGTATTCCAATATCATTAGTAATCATCTTGATTGATACAACTTTATTGTCATCGTCATACCCTATTTCATGAGTATATAGTTTTTTGTAATCAAGCTTTATTATTGCCACCCTTTTTTGATCCTTGTGAGTAAACAAAACGACTGCTAGGTCACACGAGTCCAACTCCGAATTTATCTTCATAGCATCAAACAAAAACCTTGCTATACCTTGAGAACTCATGACAAAGGCTTTCTCATCATAAATTATGTGGTCACAGCAAACTCTTATTTCATTTTCATTATAATCGTTAAAGGATGCCTTTCTAAGATCCTCATCTCTCAATATTCTTCTGATTACTTTCTGATAAAAAGCATCAGTTTCCGGCGAAATCATGTTTTCCACATCGTTAAGTATCGGAAATTCCGCATTTTTGTCCAGTACATGAATTATAAACTTATTTATTATCATACTTCCTCCACATAAAAAAATACATTACCTATCTACAAATATTTCAGCTTATCAATCAATTGTATAAAATCCTCTGGAAGCTCAGATTCCACCAAAATTCTATCACAAGATCTCGGCTGATTAAACTCAATTTTACACGCATGAAGCGCCTGTCTGCCTATTAAATCCTCATCTACAACTCCATACAGCTCATCACCAACTATGCCCTTTGAAATCGATGACAAATGAACTCTAATTTGGTGAGTCCTTCCAGTATCTATCTTCAATTTAACCAATGTATGATTTTTATACCTTTCTAATACCTCATAATGAGTAATTGCTCTTTGACCACGTGAATCAACTACTCTCGTAATACTGTCCTCTGTTTCTCTGTAAATAGGAAGATCAATTGTATCTCTATCCTTTTCAATTACACCCTCTACAATAGCCAAATAATTTTTAGAGATGTCGTTAGTTTCCATATCTTTTGATAATTTGTGATGTGCATAGGCATTTTTGGCGACAATCACAATACCAGAAGTATTCATATCCAGTCGATTTACAAACCTAATTTTAAACTTTTCATCCAAAGTATCAATAAAATACGAAACATGATTCGCAAGTGTGCTTTCCCGATGGCTCTTTGTAGGATGCACTACCATAAATGGAGGTTTATCAAAGATAAGCAAATCCTCGTCGTTGTATAGACACCTTACCCCCAAATTTTGGGGAATAAATTGCGATCCATCCTCATTCAGTACAATCTCTAAAATATCGCCTTTTTTTACTTCTGCAGTAGGTTTTGAAACCTTACCGTTAATAAAAATATTCTTTTCCCTCTTCATTCTAGAAATTGAACGAATGGAAAAACTCATTTCATCTATTAAAAAATCTTTTAGTTTGCAATCTTCATCAATGGAAATAACGAACTTATTCCACTTTTGATTTTCTTTAGTAAACATATCTGCCCCTTATCACTTATCATTTTTTTCTAACATAATTTTCCAACGATTTATAGTCATATGTTTTCAAAAATTTCAAATAAACTCTATCCCAAAATTCATAATCCGACAGCCGCATAAGCTTGATCTTTTTTCCATTGTTTCTAGTTTGAATCTTTATTACATCATTGTATTTAGTCTCCTCTCCATCAACAACTATCAAGACGGATTGGTCGAATTTATACTCTGGAAAAATTGAAATTTCAGTATCCTCTGCTGGCAGAATAATACTTGAGGTAAAGCTTCTAAACGCATTTGTGCTGATTGCAGAAATTGGAGTAATCTGGATTGTATTTAATCTGTTATCGACGATACTACCACCTGCAGAATAGTTATAGGCAGTTGACCCAGTAGAAGTTGAGAGAATCAAACCGTCTCCACTAAATGTCTCCATATAATTTCCATTAACAAACAGATTCAGATGTACAGTACGAGATCTGTTTCCCCTAACGACAATTTCGTTTACAGCAGTTTCTTCAATCGTAAAATCGTTGCCAATGATACTTGCTTCCAAAAGGTCAAACTCATTAATTTTGTAGTCGCCCTTTAGATAAGACTCTATAAAATAATCAATTTGGTCCTCGTTTGGCAAAATCTCAGCAAAAAAACCCAAATGTCCCGTATTTACACAAAAATATGGAATATCCGGAAAATTCATCTCTCTTGCAGCTCGCAAAAAAGAACCATCTCCACCAATTGATATAACAAGCTCTGTATCTTCAGTTAGATCCTCACTCAAAGTATAATCCAATGATTTAAATTTATCAATCAATATTCTTTTAATATCGGTCGAAATGTCCAAATTATTCGATCTAATTGTAATATTTTTCCCCATAAAAAACCTCTATCCCACACGCTATTCGTGTATTTTTCTAGTAAATCATTTTCTACTATCTAAAAAAGGCTGTCACATCTTTTCTGTAAAATGCGACGCCTTTCTCAATAAACTGTATTTTTCTATCTGTACAAATTATCTTTGCCAGTATAAATTAATCGTTATCTTTGCTATTTTCCTTTTCGATATATTCTTTAAAAGAAATTTCGTCTTCTTGTTTTTCTATCTCTCTGACAATTAATTTTAATTTTTCAATTCTATTCTTATCAAGAGAAATTATATTGACGGTCACAGAGTCGTTTAACTCAATCACTTCACCTTCATCTGGCAAACCATTTAAATGTCCGAGTATATATCCACCGATAGAATCAAATTCATCTGATTCTAAATCATCATACAAATAGTCGTTTACATCGGTAATTTTTGTGCTACCATCAACTATGTACTCACCTTCGCCCACTTTAACTATCTCATCGTCTTCCTCGTCATATTCGTCCTCGATATCACCCACCAAGACTTCTACCAAATCCTCGACAGTAAGGAGTCCAGAAGTACCACCATACTCATCTAGTACTATTGCAATCTGACTCTTTGCCAGCTTCATTTCTTCCAAAAGCTGCGAAATCTTTTTAAACTCATAAGTAAAGAATACATCTCTCATATACTTTTCAACAGAAAATGTTTCTATTTCTTCCTTGCTGATAAAGAAAACATCCTTTATATTAAGAATTCCCACTATATCGTCGATATTTTCCTTGTACACAGGCAATCTGCTTTTTTTCTCTTCCCTGAAAATCTCCAAAACCTCATCAAAAGTAGCATCCACACTGACAGAAACCATATCAATTCTCTGGATCATCGCATCCTCTGCACGCATATCACCAAACTCAAACACGTTGTTGATGATCTCTCTTTCTTCCTGTTCCAAAACACCTTCTTCATGGCTGACATTTACCATAACCTTCAAATCCTCTTCAGTAATCAGAGACTTTGGATCGTCGTCTTTTATTCTGAAAATCTTAAAAATAATGGTAGTAAACAAGTTTAGAATAAATACTATTGGTGACAAAACAAGAATGATTACATTCAATACTTTGGCAACGCCAAGAGACACTCTTTCCTTGTTATTTGAAGCCATTGTCTTTGGAGTAACTTCACCAAAAACCAATATCAAAACAGTCATCATCGCAGTTGCCACTGCAACTCCCTGTGCACCAAAAAGCTTTAGCAATAAAGATGTAGAAATAGACGTCGCAGCAATATTTACAACGTTATTGCCGACCAAAATTGTACTCAACAATTTCTTCGGTTCAGATATTAACTTTTCAACCACACTAGCTCCACGTACGCCTTCTTCTCTCAAGTGCCTAATCTTTACCTTACTAACAGACATCAATGCTGTCTCAGATGCAGAGAAAAACGCTGAAATAATCATCAATACCAATAATATTATCACCTGAATCCACAGACTACCAGATTCCAAAAAAACCACTCTCCTAAAATATTTTATTAAATACAATTATAACATAACAATAAATCATAGTACACTAAAAAATATCAAACTATGTACTATCGGTTGATATTTGTCAACAAAGTTTTTCAAATAATGACAAATAAAAAAAGAGAAGCATTTTTTACTTCTCTCATGGTTTAATATTTATTTGTATTTTTTATTTTCTAAATAACTCAGAATGTGAACCTAATCTATAAAGCATTAATACAAGCACATCGTTTTGATACTCATATACTAAAAGCCAATCAGGTTCTATATGGCACTCTCTTGTCCCTTTATGTTACCTGAAAGGTCATGATCTCTATACTTCAAATCCAACTTTTTACCTTCCGCCAGTAAATCTACAACCTCAAATAGCTTTTCCAAATTTTTATTTTGTTTTTTCGCAAGTTTGAGATCTTTTTTGAACTGTGTTGTAAATTTTATTTCGTACTTCATACTTCTAATGCTTTCCTTAAATCATCCATATTGGAATAACCTTTTACATTTGTATCATGTGCAAGTTTTCTTCCTTCTTCAATTGCAGCGATAGTTGTATTATTAGGTATCTCCAATTTTAAACTAAAAGGAATTCCATTTTCTCTAATGGTTGTTCTTAGAAACATATTAATAGCCGTAGTCATATTAAGTCCTAATTCAGAAAATATAAGTTCGGCTTGTTCTTTTATATCCTTATCCGTTCTAATGTTTAGATTTGTAGTTGCCATAATATTCGCCTCCATTCTTGCTTATATTATAGCTGTTATATCGGTTATTGTCAATACACTGTAATGAATATGGCAATGTATTTGCAATTAATCTTTCTAATCGCTACTACTCGTCTATTAAATTTTGTTCCTTTTTTTCTTTTCCTTATAGAATACAACATCAGTCGATTTTTGCTATATCTTTTTGTATTTTTCTACTCAATATATACTTTTGAAGACATCTCAATTTGATCCACCTCAACAACAAGTTTCACTGGCATCCTATTTTTCATCTCTTCCATATGTGAAATCACTCCTATACTCAGGGGCGAACTCTTTAAATTTTCAAGTGATTCCATAACTACATCAAGCAGCTCTTCATCCAATGTTCCAAATCCCTCATCAAGGAAGAAAAATTCCAAAGGTGCCGATCCCTTTAGTTGTATTTGTGAAGATAGAGCTAGTGCCAAAGATAGTGAAGTTAGAAAAGTTTCACCTCCTGATAGTGTATCTGCTGACCTTCTTAATCCACCATTGTAATTATCCCTCACAACAAACATATAATCTGAATCAATTTCCAGAGAATACCTGCCATTTGTAATCTTATCCAGCCTCTTTGAAGCATCTACAACAATATTTTTCAAGTAAATTTTGGACAAAAATTCAACAAATCGGTTACCTCTCATCACTTTTTCCAAGCTGTCAATATTATCTTTTTCGATCTGTTTTTTAGACAATTCATCAGAAATTTTCCTAGCAATCTCCATATTTTTTTGCAACTCTCTATTGATAGCCTCAAGTCCCGACTTGTTATTTTTTTCTTTTTCGATTTCGCCTTTTAGAAGATTTACACTTGATTTTCGTTTTTCCAATTCTTCGTCCGATATATTTCTACCGTTTAGCTTAACGATATTGTCACTGTGTCTAACTCTTAGCTCACTCGTTTTTTTCTCGAAAGCGTCAATTTCACTAGTGATAGACAAGAGCGTTTCATCACTGACAATAGAATTCTTTACAGCTTCAAAATCATCAAAGCCATGAATGTTCATAAGAATTCTTATATCATTTTCTGTTTTCTCGACATATTCTCCTGTTGTTTTATTTTCAATTTCTATATCCCTAATTTCATTTTCAGTATTCTTCAGATTTTCTTTAAGAGCTTCTACTTCGCTCGAAACAAATAAATAATTATTTTCAAACTGAGTGATAGAATTATCAACGAAACTGACAAAATTTTTAACATATATGCTTTTATCATCTGTAATCATGCTTTCTTCAAGTCCAAACTCTTCAAATTTTTCTATTATAATATTCAGTGAAGATTCAAAAATATTCTTCTCTGACTTCAACTTTTTATCCAAATTCGATTTTTTTTCATTCAAATGTTTTTTATCTGATTGAAGTGACAGTAATTTTCCAGATATTTCATTTTTTTGTTTTTCTAGGTTTTCTAATTTTTTCTTAGCTACCTCTAGGTTACGAGAAAACTTTTCATAATTTATTTCTCTTTCATCAAAAATTTTTATTTCATCTTCAATTTTTTCCAGTTCTTCCTCTTTAAAAGGAACCTGTTTCAATTCATTTTCCAATAAATTAATTCTCGAAGTAATTTTCGAAATGCCTGATAATACAGATTTTTCAGAAGCCAAAAGCTCAACCTTCAACTTTTCGATTTCACTTTTTTCTAAATCTAGTTTTGATCTTTTCGACTGAGCATTTAAAATGTTTTCGGCAACCAAAAGCTTTAATTTTCTCTGCTCGTTTTTTAACAGTTCTATTCTCTCAACCTCGGATTTTAATTTTGAAATATCTCTAGTACCTTTTTCTTGCAATACTGTCTTTTTCTCCTCACCCAAAGCACACATTGAATTTTTCAAATCGTTGACAATATTTTTTAGAGTATCAAGTCTCACTGACAAATCATACGACTTTTCTTCCAAAGCAAGTATTTCTTCATTTATTTTTTGCTCATTGTTCAAATCAAATTTCTTATCTATTTCCAATTTCTCGATTTTAGAGTTACAAACAGGACAATTATCTCCCTCGTGAAAATGCTTAGACCACTCATATTTTAGCCTATTCGCCAAATTTTCATATTCAAATCTATCCCTTTTTTTCTTCAAGGAGATCAACTCTTTATCAATGCTTAGAAGAGAATTTTCAAGTATTTCGATTTCCCTACTGTTATCATCAAGCTTCCTTGAATTTTCAATGTGGTCAGAATCAATTTTATTCAACCTTTCATCCAGTTGAGAAACCTCGTTGATTTCTTTGTGTAAAGACATTATTTGCTTGTCCATTTTCTCAAACTCGTTCTCATCCAGAGTTTTTATTTGCTCTTGATTTGTCAATAGCTCAATGATATTCCCAATTTCTTCATCCTTCTTGTCAAGCTTTCCATTTATAGCTTCTATTTCTTTTTCCAGCCTTTGAAGAACTTTTTTTTCTGATTCTAACTCATGTTTATTGTCATATGATTCTTTGGTCAATCTGATAAACAAATCCAAACCTTTCTTCAATTCCAATACTCTTTCCCTGTCATCTTTTTCAATCTTATTTACTTCGCAATTTTCCTTTAATCGCAGGACTTGTGAATATTCAGACTCAAGCATTTCCTCCAATTCGTTTTTTTGATAGCTAGATGCTTCTATTTCCTCAACTAATTTTATAATTTCAGAATTGACAGACTCCAATTCAACGCCAATCTTAAATATTTCATCACATTTATCAATCAGTATTTCCAAATCTTTTCTTAATAGCTTCAAATCAGGTATAGTGTCATAATTCTTTTTCGCTGTTTCAAAATTATCCTTCAGCTTTTCAAGTGACTCCAGAAGATTATTTTGTTCAATTTCTAATTTCGATAATTTGACACTATTTTTTTTAATTTTTAAATTTCCCTCTTCCAAAGATACGATACTTGGCAAGATAATTGATGCCTTGCTAGCTTTATCAAGCATCTTCTTTTTGACATCTATTATAGTCCTACTTTTCTCCAAGCTTTCCAATTCCTTAGATAAGACTAAATTCTCAGCACATAGATTATATACAAGCTGATCCTCTTCAAGTTTTTCGGCTTCAAACAATAGTCTTTTGTCCAGAGTCTTGATTACATCCTCCAAAGCCTTTATTTTTTCGTCCAAATCTCCAATGCTCTCGTCTGTTACGCTCGAATATTCAGATAATCTGCCTTTTAAGACCTCCAACTCTCCAGAAATAATATTTCTTTTCTTTATGACCTTTGAAGTCAACAGCGACCCATACTCCTCAAGGTTAAAAATCCTCTCAAGCATATTTCTTCTGTCTTTTCCACCCAAAGTCAAAAACTCGCTAAATTTTCCCTGTGGCAAAACTACCGATTTTAGAAAATCACTTTCTTCAAGACCTATTATTTCTTTGATCGCCTGATTTACATCGCCAACCTTGTCAGCTATTACTATGGTATTGCCCGTTTCATCTTTTTTTACCAGCTTTACATAGTCGCTTCTCGAAGTAGATTTCGATGCACCAGAGCTTCTCTTAAACCTTCTGGATACGATAAATGTATTTCTATCAACTCCCTCTCCTATCTGAAATTCGTACTCAATACTCGCCTTTTCAGAATTTGAATTGATAAACTCTTTTGTCCCTCTTGCAATATTTCCATATAGACTTAGGGTAATCGCATCTAATATCGTCGACTTTCCACTTCCTGTTTTTCCAAATATGCCAAAAATCCCTTTTGATATAAGGGTTTCAAAATCAATCACCTGTTTTTTGCTATAGCTATTCAGTCCTTCTATTTCCAATCTAATCGGCTTCATCTTCAAACTCCTCCATATCAGAAGAAACTATTGTTTTAAACAGCTTCATTACATCCTCACTCGGTTCCAAACCAGAATTTTGCTCCTTGTAAAAATCAGAAAAATACTGTGAAATATTGCTCTTATTGATTTCTACTATTTCTTCTGCAAGAAATTCTTCGGAATCCCTAACAATAGGCTTTATTTCAACTATATCCTTCATCAATTTTTTCATCTCTCTGATGGTATTCTGGTCGATTACATCATCTGTAATAATCTCAAAATACGCAAAAATCTCTTTTCTTGAGTTCTTTTCGCATACTTCCAAAGCGTTCTGAACATCATCGCACTCATATACTTCTATTCGTTTGTAATTATCAATATATCTTTCTCTTATCTCCGGCTTTTTTCCTACTTCCAAATCGACAATTCTCACAGATTTAACAGTATTTCTCTCTCCTTTACTATACTGAATCGGAGAACCTGAATAATACGCATTCAAGGATTTTGATGCAGTTTGTGGCTTGTGAATATGACCTAATGCTGTATACTGAGATTTCTGTGGTAGATCATTTTTCCCAACTAACAAAGTTCCACCCAATTCGATTCTTCTTTCTGAGTCGGAAACTTCACTTCCCACCACGAAAATATGAGAAACAGCTATGTTTATTTCCTCGTCATCGTAGTATTTTTCTCTTTTTGAAAAAAATTCTCCAACCTTTTGTGAATATGTTTTTTGAAGCTTATGTTCATCATCAAAATTTTCGAAGGACTCATTTAGCCTTTTCTCACTCGGATATGGCAAAGATAAAATATTTACAACACTCTTTTTGTCATCATTAATCCGAAGCTTTGTAAATCCAGATTTCGCTTCAATAACTTCAAAGCCTGCAAAACTTGAAATCATAGCCTTGCTGTCAGGATACCCCAAAATAATGATTCCATTTGCCAACGCCATACCATTGATTGCCTCTAGCCTTTCCGGATTATCGTGATTTCCAGCGATTACAAAAACACATCTCCTACCATTTTCCGACAGCCTTATGGCAGTGTCGTAAAACAATCTCTCTGCAATCGCTGGGGGATTAGACGTATCATAAATATCACCAGCTATCACTACAATATCAGCATTTTCCTCATTTACAATTTTAACAAAATCATCACAAAACTTTTTTTGCTCATCAATTCTAGATCTACCTTCAAGGTTTTTCCCTAAATGCCAATCAGATGTATGAATAATCCTCATCCTATCCCAAACCAACCTTCCTTATTATTTCATCAATATTATAACTTACCTAAGCTCACTACTTTTATAGTTGCCATAACTTATATTCTAACCAATTCGCCTATCCCAAATAAATATATATACTTGTTTTCAACCTCTTTTCCAGATATGTTCTCAATCGCCTTTTTGTAATACTCCAACTGAATTTTATATCTGGAAACAACTTCATTTAAGTTATTTTCATCAACATAGTCAGTTTTGTAGTCAATCAATATCAGCTTTCCATTTTCATTTTCGAAAAACAGGTCGATAATACCAACCAACATCAGCCTTTCATCGTCATCTATAAATTCTTGTGGATACAATTCATTTACACGAATGCTATAATTAATCGCCTTTTCTCTGTACAGCCTTCCCCTACTCTGAGCATCTAATATTTGCGTAAAAATATCACTCCTAATAAATTTTATTATCCTCGTAACATTAATCGTGTTTGCCTCTTCAGACGACAATATTTTTTTCTCTACCAAAGCTTTTATTTGACTTTCTATTTCCCATCTTACTCTCGCATTATCTGTCAAAATATCTTTGAACCTAGCAAAATCCAACAGCTGCATCACAAGATGGAATATTGTACCCTTTTCACTTGAAGAAAATTCCACACCGACTTGAGCAGTATGCATAAAATTAGGTACCTTAAAATCAATATTTCTACTCTGCTTGAAATATTTTTCATGATATTGCTCATCGTCATCAAAAATCTTTTTAATCTCGGAAACAGATATACTCGATGGCTTTCTTGAACTGTTTTCGTACCTATATGAGGTGTTAAAATTATTCTTCAATGTTTCGACTATATTATTGTCAATTTTTATATCCTTAACTACTTCAATATCATCTTTATCGCTTTCAAATCGCTCTTTACCATTTTTCTTTAAGCTATCGTTATATCCATATCCTGCTTTAATATCAGCTTTCTTTGAACTATCTTTATCCTCATCTCCTGCTTTAATATCAGAATTGTTTCCATTCATGCGTTCAATGACATTTTCAACTATTTTATGATGCTTCTCTATCAAATTCTTATTTTCATAAACTATATCAACATGGTTCGATACACCAATAGACCATTTGCAATCACCATAGCCCAAATAATTCATTTCTTCTCCATACACATTGGTAAACTTTTCTCTTTTCGTCAAATTCACAACAGTTGGCATAATCCAGTCCAAAAAACTGTTCTTTGACAATATCTCGTGACTATCAAGATTGCCACCCTCATCCGTTTGGAAACTCTCCCACTTTGGTAGTTCGTTATTCGCAAAGTCTTTAGTACTTCCTGTGATTATTAGCTTCTCTTTGGCTCTAGTCATAGCAACGTAAAGCAACCTCATTGACTCTGCCAATATCTCATTTTTATGTGTATTCATTATTTTATTTTTGATATAGCTGTTATAGCTGACGTTATTTTCAATGTCAAATACAGTTGGACCATATCCATATTTAGAATGAAGAAAAAGATTGCTATCGTCTTGATTTAGCTTGAACCTTCTATCAGCATTGGCTAGAATTACCACAGGAAACTCCAATCCCTTACTCTTATGTATACTCATTATTCTAACCAAATTCGCATCATCAGACACATTTTTTGCTTCACCCAAATCCACCGACTTATTTTTCAATCTTTCAATATAGTTTATAAAGTTAAAAATACCTCTAAATGATGAACTTTCAAACTGTCTTGCTCTTTCATACAGCAGCTTTAAATTGTTCTGTCTCTGTTCGCCCATTTCCATGACACCGACATAGTTATAGTAATTTGTGTCCTCATAAATATACATTATTAATTCATCAACCGGCAATAATACAGCTTTTTCAATATATCTCTCCAAAGTACTGAAAAAATTTGTTATCTTATTTTTCAAGCCCTTATCAGCATCAAATTCTTCCAAATTATCATTTACTTCCTTTAATACTTGATAAAAATCGCCATTCCTGTTATACAGTCTGATACTTGAAAGCTCATTCGCATCGAACTCAAAAATCTCTGATCTCAAAACTGATAAGAGCGGTATATCTTGCATTGGATTATCGATAACCCTCAGTAAATTTTCAATCGTGCTGACCTCTAACGTTGAGAAATAGCCAGAAGATTGATCAGAATAAGTCGGGATTCCAAGCTCGTACATTTTTTCTTCCAAAATGCTCGCCTTTGTCTTTAGAGCTGACATCAAAATAACTATATCTCTATACTCAACTCTACGATATTCATTTGTATCTTTATCAAATACCATAAAATTGCTGTCATTATCCTCGTTTACCATCTTGTATATGATATTTGCAATATTCTTTGCTTCAATTTCAAAATTAGTCAAATCCTCATTTTCGCCGTCTTCTTCACCAGTTTCATTATCCGAATAGCCTTTTACAATTTTGGATAAATTCGTTTTTTCCTGATTGTCTGGCACACTGTTTTCAATACATTTTTCCTCATCTGTTTCTGAATTATTTTTCTGTTTTTCGGACAAATATATTTCAATAGGACCTCCACAATGCCCTGATACCTCAGATCTCAATTCCTCAAAAAATGCACTCGGATTCAACCTTTCCTCGTCAGTATAGTCCAGCTCTCCAGTTTCCTTTTTCATTATAGATTTGAAAATATGATTGCACCCCTCCAAAACCTCTGCTCTACTTCTAAAGTTATTGTACAGCAATATCTTCTTATCCTCACCAGCATTATCACCAATCTTGTAGGTATCATACTTATTCATAAAAATTTCGGGCATAGCTTGTCTAAATCTATAAATACTCTGTTTTACATCGCCTACCATAAATCTATTCGGATTATCACTTCTAGAAACCAATGACAAGATTACTTCTTGAATCATATTGCTATCTTGATATTCATCAGTAAAAACCTCTTCATACAAATCCTTATATGAATTGGCAACCATCGAAGGAACGATATTTCCATTTTCATCTTTTTGCGATAAAATTTTCAGAGCAAAGCTTTCAATATCTGCAAAATCCATTATTCCCAATGACCTTTTTCTATTGCTAAAGGCCTCACGATATTTCAAAACCATGTTTGAAAGAGATCTCATATACGGATACACTCTATTATGCTCATCAATCAATACATTCAAATCAATACTCAAATCGTTAATACTTTTTTCTATTTCATTTTTAATATTTTTGAAAACGTCCTTGTATTCTGAATATATTGAGGTTGACTCTTCCGACCATTTTTTCGACGCCCTAAAGTTAATAAAATTAGAAACATAGTTTTTATACTCAGATACTGATTTTACGACATTTTCCCAAGATTCGATATTTTCTAGCTCCAAAAACGCTCTCAATGCATTGTAAACCGATTTTACACCTGAAAACAAATTCATTGCATTTAGATGCATCTTTTCCAAATCTTTGTTTTCATCAGTTATATCGACGATTTCTTTTATCTTTCTAATTCTGGATTTTATAAGCAAAAATACTTCCTTCGCTGTCGGAGTAAGATAGTTATCAATATAAAATTTCTCATTTTTTGCAATATTGTTAAAAAACTCCGCACTATCCTCCAGCCACTTCTCTGGATATGGAAATGCACTCACAAACCTATTTATCTTCATTATCAGGTTTCCAAGTGATTCGTCGCCGTTCTTATTTCCGTACCATTCAAATATCTTCAACAAATCTTCATCATGAGAATTATAAAGCTCATCAAGTAAATCTTCCAAAACCTCTGCAGAAATAATCCCTATCTCTGTTTCGTCAGCAACCTTAATATCAGGCTCTAGATCGATAACATGAAAGTTTTCCCTTACAATTTTTCCACAAAAAGAATCTATAGTAGTTATGTCTGCCTTGTTGAGAAGAATCGCCTGTCTTTGAAGATGCTCGTTTTCCGGATCTGAATCCAATGCTTTTTCTATTGCAACTCCAACACGCTCTTTCATCTCAGCAGCAGCGGCTCTAGTAAAAGTAACGACCAATAGCTTGTCTATATCGATAGGCTTTTTTTTGTCTATTACCAATTGAATAATTCTCTCTATCATTACGGCTGTTTTTCCAGAACCAGCAGCTGCAGCTACTAGAAGATTACTGCCTCTACTGTCGATAACCTCTCTTTGTTCTTTTGTCCACTTAGTAGCCATCAATCTTCCTCCCTTAGCTTTTTTGTCATAAGAGCCAAAATATCATCATATTGATTTCTGCTCACCAACTTTGAAATATATCTGTATCGATTGCCCTCTAACTTGTCATCAAACTTACAAACCGAAATATATTCGCAATAATCACAAGGCACGCTATTCGAAATTTTTGCTGGCAAAATATCAATATTTCCAGAGTAGATATCCTCACAAATTTCCCTTGATTTTTCGATGACAAACCTGTCGACAATCTCGTACTCATCAATAGTCAAACCCTTTGTACTATTTGAATTAAACTTTCCATCCTTTGTCATTTGAACTGCAACTACCTTAGATTTTGTCCCATTATTTTCAAGATTTTTATCGAATAGCTTCACAACATCTCTGTCTTTGATAACCAATCCACTCAATAAATTTTCAGATAAATCTCTATCAACAAAATCCTTACTATCCAAATTCATATATTCACCATGATTTTCAATTCTACTTATCTTGCTATTAAAATTTGAGTAGAAAAGACCAGCCGGCTTCATTTTCTTATTCTTATTCAACCTTGTAATAGCATTCATATATACAAATAGCTGTAGTTGTAATCCATTATAGACTCTATCCAAATCAATACTTCTGGCAGACGATTTATAATCTACCACAGAGCAATATCTTTCGCCGTCTTTTTCAGCAATATCAACCCTATCAATTTTTCCACGTAGCTTAATACTTTTGCCATCATCCAAATCAACCACTATCGGTGGAATAGAGTTCTTACCAAGAAATCCAAACTCAACCTCGAAGCCATTTGGATTGAAATATCCCTCTCTAACCTGCCTTACCATTCTGGAAATACTCTTTTCAAGTCTTAGATTTATGCCCCTCGCAAAATATCGATATTTTTCAGATGTATTTAGAATATAGTTTCCAGATCTTTCAAATATTTTTTCACTTATCATTTCTACTTGATTTGAAATATAGCTTTCACTGATATCTCTCCAATCCAAACCATCCTTGGCTATGTTCTTTGAAAACTCATCCAAAATTTTATGAGAATAAGTACCAGAATCAAGTTGTGTAAAAGAGTATACTTCCCTCTCCTTTGCCTTTAAACCATATGTCATGAAAAACGAAAACGGACAATATGAGTACTTTTCAAGCCTCGACACACTATAATTTCGACTGTTGTACAATTCATTCGCCATGGAAATGCTCAATTTTCCAGCACTGTTAAAATAGCTTTTCGCTCTGTATGCCTTGACCAACTTTTCCCTATAATCAGAATCATTGTAGAAGAAATAAAAAACACTTTTCCAAGAGTCGTCCTCCTCAATCTTTTTCATATTCCTAATCAACAACTCAAACATCTTATTTTTATCCATAGCTTCAAGATCAACAGCATCGAAAGTATCTGTAACATGAGTGTTCACTTTTAGGGCAGGAAAAATACCAGCTATCTTTTTTATCAAAGGCGACGGTCTAAGTGATTTACCTTCAAGATTTGCAAGTGGATAAGATATATAAATCAAGCCCTTGGATGAACTCATCGCCTTATATACTAGAAACTGCTCATCATAAACCTTACTCTCAAAATTTGAGTCGAATACAACACCACCCTTGTTCAACTTTTCCTTATCATAATCACTAATCAGGGCATTGTCGCTTACAGTCGAAGGGAATACACCATCATTTACGCCCAATATAAAAAGAGCCTTTGTATTTGGATTTTTCATTCTATCAATACTTGTAACTAGAACCTGATCTCTGGCTGGTGGTATAATACCTAACTCAATTTCCGATATATGACTTTCCATCAAGTTGATAAACTTTTCAATGCCAATTTTTTCATCACCCATAAACTCCACAAGCTCATCAAGCATTTCAACAAAAATATTCCATACCTGAGCATATTCCTTTGCCTTGTACAAATCCTCTCTCGATTCAAAATCAGCAATTATTTTTTCTAGAGTTTGTGGTAGTTCAATCTCTATCGTAAATTCATAAAGATATTTGCATATTTCTGCAACAGTATTTCTTCCCTTTAGCTTATCAGTCAGATTTGATATTGGAATCATGACACTTTCCCTGACTCTATTTATCTCGTTAATTTCCTCTGACAATTTTTCTAAAACTGTCTCATCATCCTCGTCCTCAACATTTCTGCTGACCTTGTCTTTCCATATATCAAACCACTTCTTGCCCTTTATCCCATTTGCCAACACAAAATTTTCCAATTTATGAACAGAATCGTTATCAATATTTACAAGACCACTTTTCAAATATTGAAAAACCGATGAATAGGAAAAATTTTCTTTCTTCATATTCAATATCGAAAAAATCAATACTATAAATGGATTATTTTTGGCTGAAATTTTCTCATCAAGGAAAATATTTACTCCACTTTTTTCAAAAACGCCCTTGATAATGTGTGAATACGTGTCCAGATTTCTTGAACATATAGTAATTTCGTTATATCTAAAACCTTTCTTTTTCACCAATCTTTCAACCTCGTTTAAGACAAAGTCCACCTCATCATAATAATTTCTGAACTCATCAACTCTAATAGGTAAATCGCACTTTTCACAGAAAACCATAGGTCTAAACTCACTGATATTTTTTTCTAAATGTAACAAAGCATTATTGTCTACAGTTTCGCTATTTTCAGTTCTACTATTTACGTCTTCACTTTTTACAATTTCATTTTTTACAGTTTCATCTTTTACATTTTTAGTGTTTACATTTTCATTTTCTACAATTTTGCTATCAATAGCTCTGCCATCGATATTTTTGTTTTCTAAATAGTTCAAATTTATGTCTTTTAGTCGAGGTATATTATTGTTCTTACAAATTTCATTTATTTTTAAATATGAAATATTGGTCTTTGAAAATACACCTTTTTTTGAGTTTAGTCTTTTTAGATCCGTAGTCAATGAAAAATACATATTCTTTGAAATCTTAGCCAAGTTTTCGATAATATCGTACTGTAGTGGTGTAAATCCAGTATACTCATCGACAAAAACAGTAGCACCATTTAATTCCTCAAGTTTTGAAACCTTTCTCGCTAACACTCCGTAAACATCTTCCGTATCGAAATATTTGTTTTCGATTAATTTTTCATATGCCTCGTAAACTTTGGAAATATCCGATAATTTGCACTTCAACGCCTCGTCATCAGCACCTCTAGTCATTGCCTGTAAATCTTGAACTGTCATATTGTTCTGTTTAAGCTCTATTATCATATCTAGCAATTTTCCTACAATACCTATTCCAGTTTTTGAGGTTTTAAATGTCTTCAATTCACTTGCCACAGAATCCACAGCCCTACATACAATCATATTTCTAGCACTTTTACTTATTTTTTTCTCTTTTAAACCACCTGCTTTGGTAAACACAATATTTCCAAGTGTAGAAAAACTGACAACTCTTATCCTAAAATACGGATCTTTATTATGGAGAAGTCTGTTACTTAGCTTCTTTTCTATCTCGTAGGTATATTTTTCCGGAACCAGATAGTAAATCGGCTTTTCATCAAATTTTTGTGCTTCCTCAAAACAAAGATCCAACATCTTATCAGTTTTGTGGCAATCCATTCTTCCTATTACAAAACCTACTCCCATACTCTATTCTCCTGAATTTCTTTTATAGTTTTTTCAATATACTCTCCATACTCCCTATGTCTTTGCTCCGAATATTTTACAAAGACATTATTATCCGAATGAGGCTGATAATAGTGCATTGAAATATTTCCTTTATCTACATTTTTCCCAATTCCCTCTCCACAGGCATACAGATATACAACAGTCTGCATCTTGCTATTTGCATCCATTTCTCGAATCTCTTTTCCTTCGGTTTTCCAATCCCAAATATCAACCCTTTCAAGCTCTGAATTACTCAAGTCTTTAAAAATGAGAACCAATAGATCATAGATAACAAAAACTCCATTATCCAGTGTCATTTTATACTCCGGAAAAAACTTAACCCTGTCTCCATAAGTATTTTCGTACTTTTTTTTCAACCGATATATCTTTCTTAAATTTTCAACCTGAGAACTTTCAATCAAACCGTTTGACTGATCCTCAGATGTAAAAGGCTGTATCCCAGTGAAAATCCTCTGGCAAAGCGTATGAAAATCTCGTCCAAAGGTCATTTTTTCCTCGAACTGTCTATCCTTGTCAGAATCATCACTCCAAAAGATATCCATTATATACTTTTCAAAAAACTCTTTTTTACTCCTTTTCCACGTATTGAATAAATTTTGGCTAAAAACCAAATTCTTTAATCTATACTCCAAACGCTTCTCATCAATCATTTCCAATTCTACCTCTAACACCATCTATTTTCCGCTTTAATTCAACAAAAAACTCAGAATCTTTTTTTGTCAGATTTAAATTTATACTCTCAATATATTTCTGCCTTGAATTTAGCAGAAATAGACTTTTCTTTGCTCTCGTTATTCCGACGTACAGCAGTCTAACTCTCTCAGCAACCAAATCCCTTTTAAGACCAATTTCAAAATGCTTTACATCCTGTGATATTCCATTCAAAATATTTTCTATCTCCATATTTACAAATGCTTCCGGATATCTATAATCATCTCTTAAATATTTTCTATCAACCCTAAAATAATCAGTCAATTTTGAAGGAAAATCACTGTCATTGATCCCAGTAATTATTACAGCATCCCATTCAAGCCCCTTTGATTTGTGCAGAGTTGCGATTGTTATACTTCCAGGCTCAATTTCCTTTTCTCCCATGTCGTATATTCCATCAATGGCACTGTCAAAAACTCTCGAATACCTGCTGTCAAAATATGGCAATAAAGCATTTAAATCAATATTTTCGACCCTTGTCAGTCTATCAACATAGAAAAAAATATATTTTGACAGCATCTTTTCCTCATCACTTAGATTGAAACAAGAACAAATAAATTTGATCAATTTTCCCAAATCGGATTGAGAATACTCACAAATACCCTTCACACCATCTAAGAATCTATCAAAATCTCTAAAAAATGCGTGTTCAACCATATCATCTACCCTAGTTGACAATCTCCTAAAAAATTCCTTTCGCTTATCCAGTGAATAAACCACACCTTCAATATTTGCATACAGTCTATCGGCGTTAGATTTTGGATTTGACTGCTTCAACTCTATTGGAGTAGAATATTCACTAGACTTCAAATTTAAATACTCTCCAAAAAATCCCAATATATTGGCTTTATCTTCATCACTTAGTTCAATGCTTTCCAGCCTTTGTAAAAAGCAATTATCCAAAATTTCTATAAAATTTTCAACCCTTGTAGGAAAGATTAAAAACTCCAAAATTTTACCGATATCGCTAATCAATTTTTTTCTATGCTTTGGATTCGATCCAAGCCTCTCATGAGTAATTTCTCTCGCTTCCAAATTCTGAGAAATTGCATCCACCTCATAATTAGAAAATGTTAAAATCCCCAATGAAAAATTAGGATACTTTTCCTTGTAATAGTTACAAATAGCTACGATCTTATCCAGCTCTTCAGAGCCATTTGATACACTACTCGCATTTATCAAATATTCATCCAAATTCGGATTTTCCTTATATCCTTTTCCTTTTTCAACCTCTTCAATAAATAAATTCTCAAGAGAACCATAGTAAAGACTATCCTTATCGTTGTTTACAAACTCCACCAGTTTATTAGCCAAATCAATGATATCCCTCGAGCTTCGACCAGCCATATTCATATTAAAGGAACAATCTGCGTTTGAACAAAAATCAATAAAATGGCTTGGATTAGAACCTGTAAACGTTCCTGTAATACTCTGATTAACGTCACCAACTCTAACTAGGTTTTTCGATGATTTTTTTCTATTGCTCTTACCATCTGCAATAATGTCGATTATCTTTCCTTGAATCAAATTGGAATCCTGACATTCATCCTCAAAAACATATAGATATTTCTCCTGATATTTTTTTGCAATGTCGGAATTATTTGCCAAAATATTGTATGCCATCAAAAGGATGTCATCATAATCCAGATAGCCTTCTAATCTTAGACTCTCTTGGTAGCTCGAATAAATCGGCGAAATTAGAGTCAATATCCCTCTGTATCCTGAAGATGTTATCTCTTTCAGTTTTCCATCGTCTATATTGGCATACTTGAGTAGTCGTATTGAGTCCCTTACTAAAAAATTAAACTCTTTTTCCCATTTTTCGATAAACTTTTTATTATCCCTTTTTTCTTTACTGATAAAAAAAGTTAGCTTCTTATCATTATCGTCAATTTCTCTAAATTTTTCTATGGAATCGGAAATAATGATTCCTTTTTTTATGTCATCTATTATTTCAAATTCATCCTCAATTAACGCCAAATTTGAATTTTCCTTGATTACCTTCATTGCGAGAGAATGAATAGTCATCACTTCAAAATTATTGCTAGATATCTCATTATCACTCAATATTTTTCTAATTCTCGATTTGAAATTATTCGCAGCAGAATTCATATAGGTCAAAACCAATATTTTTCTCTTATCATCCTTGGAACTCATATCGCCCAATAATTTTGCTACCAAATTCGTAATAATAAAAGTTTTTCCAGCACCCGGTACAGCTTGTATTCCCATTGTACCAGAAGTGTACTCCATTATTTTCTTTTGATCTTTTCTGTATACAATACTCATAAACCACCATACCTCTCAACAAGCATCTATTTTTATAACCTATATAAACTATAAATACATTATTCCATATATTAAATATAATGTTTAATTATAATCTATCAAAATATCCTTAAATACACTTTTCTATATGTTAAATATAGTCTATAGAAATATACCTAAATATACTTTTCTGTATATTAAATATGGTCTATCAAAATATCTCTAAATATATTTTCCTGTGAAAATCCAGAAATAGATAAATCAGACTCCAAAACGTATATATTTATATTCGTACAGCTCGCATTTATAAAATCTATAAAACAATCTACCTTTAATTTCGTAAAATACTCCATATAATCATTATGTACCTGTACCAAATTATTGTCATATATATTTGATAGAGTTTTGTCGTCAAAAAAAGCCAATTCTGTAGATAATATAGACTCAACCCTAATATCATATCCGATAGAAGAAGCATCAAAAAAAACATAATGATCTCTGATAACCTTATACTCCACCAAATTATCAATATCTATAAATAACACAGAATCCATATCGATATTTTCGGAAATTCTTTTTTTACTTAAAAACAGCGAAACATTATCTTTGATAAACTTCAAATAAAACTCCATACTTCCAAGGATATCAAGCTCTTCGTACTCTTTCAGTAGCTTTGAAATTTTTTCAATAGTTTTAATTCCAATTTCATCTTCTTCAAAATATTTTTTATACATAAATTTTAGAAATTCAGAATTATTTTCTATTTCAGATGAGCAAATCTCGTCAACAATGGCTTTAAAATAATTTTCAAGATTTTCCTTTATATCGAAATAACTTAACCCATCGTTAAAAATTTTTGTAAGCAATACTTTGTCCTGTTCATCAACTAAAAAAATGCAGTTATTCTTTATAGCCAAAACTGAGATTGCAAAACGACCTATGTCAGTCTTTCCCATATCATCTACAATACCAGCAAAATCAATTTTAATACCATTCTTTTCAAACACATCTATCATCGTATCATAATAAAAAGAAGTCAACTTAGGCACAACCACACAAATATTTCCAGCATTTATTTTCTTCTCAATTATAAGCTCAGATACAAGCGATTCAAGTCCTCTAAGCATATCGAAAAAGGTATCATATCTTAGATTAATATTTTTTTGACTTTGTATATCAATATTTTCATTACTAACAGTATCAGTTTTCTTACAATCAACCATATCTGTATTCTTAATACTAAGCATATCAAATTTTTTTTGATTGTCATTGATATTATCTATTCCCATTACATATGAATCTACTATATCAAGATTTTTTCTGTACTCGATATATTCATTCATTCCAAATAGTTTTTGAAAATATAATTCGATCATAAGCAACCTATCGAATAGTTTATTTTTTTTCAGAATAGATCGGTATTCCACTATTACGTTTTTCATATCAACATATGTCTGTTGCTCTCTCTTTGAAACCCTGAATCTCAATATCCTATCAGAAATTGCCTCGACCGGAATATTTTGGTGTACAGCTTTACTCATCACCTCAAATACTTCATTCGCAATAATTATGTTGCTTGCATTTACCATTTTGAAATATCCATCAAAGGTTCTTCTCTCATCAATAATTTTGCATAAGAGAGAAATCGATAAATCTCTGGATAAAACCTTTGGAAATATTCCATTTTCCAAAATTGGCCAAAACAGTTTTACATCCTCAATAATCGAATAATCATCAATATTATTTTTTGTCATATTATTGTTCAAAACACTTTTTTCCATCAAAACCACCATAAAAATTCTTTTAAAATATTGTAATTAACATACAAAGCTGTTACTACAATTATATCATAAAAACAAACAATCTAATAATAGGACATAATAAATTCAGTGTCTTTTAGTTGCTCTTACAATATAAAAGATCCCTCTATAGAAATTTTCCATAGAAGGACCAGCAGTCTTATATTATATTTACATATTCATTATACTTATATATTCATTATATATGATTTTTTAACGTTATTATTTACATTTTTCTTATATGAATTATTTAGATGATCAGCTCTCTAATCGACAATTCTCAAACTCTTTGCGTTAACCTCAATTTTAGGATTCTCTACAGTTTTAGAATTATCTGAATAAATCAAATGTCTTAAGCTTCCATCATATTTCTTATCATTTATTCGCTGAAGTATTTTATCATTAGAAATCTTTCTATATAAAATATATTTTAAATCAAGTTCATCAGTTGTACTTATTTTTAAATTCGGATTAAATCCATCTACAACAAATAACTTCGCTCTATAATTTGCCGAATTAATTTTAATGGTATCAGAAACCCCTTTTCCAGCGACAATAAATACATCAAAATCTGAATTAACAGTTGAAGCACCAATATATTCATTATTTTTTAAGTTCAAACTAAATTGTGCTTCATCTTTTTTGAATATATCGATCAAATTCTTAATATCTTGATTATCACCTGATTTTGCCTTTATATTATCATAAAAAGAAACATTACCAAGCTTATTGCTTTCAATATCACTCAAATCAGCTTCCATTTGATCCAAATCCTCATCATAAGATTCATCATCACTTTCAGAATTTAACTTTTGAAGTCTTGATAAATGAGCAGATATTTCACTTTTAACCGATTCAAGAATAGCTTCCTCTCTATTTATCTTCTCGTATTCATCATATCGAATTTCAAAATCACCTAATTTTATTTTTTCGTCGACATTTATTAGAATTTCATCAGCGATCTTTTTCCCTTTAGAGTTTAATTCAATCAAGGATTTTGAGGCAGTATTTACCACCAATGTTTTAATTTTCAAGTTATTGTCAAGATGATGTGAAGAATCTGAATCATCAAATGAATATTCATTCGCATAATTGAAATTCAATACAGCCTTATTATTTTTTACTTCGAATCTATCTATTTTGCTTTCAGAATTGATTTTTCTCATTATAGGAGGAGTGTACATACTGTCAGATATAGAGAAATTTTTCACCATATCCTTATCAATGTTTATTCCACCAATACTATTGAAGCCATTAATAGATGCCAAATCTACATTGACAGACGTCGGCAAATACACATCGACAACATTATAAACCTTTTCGTATTTTTCCCTATTTTTTATGTCACTTTCGTAACCAGAGTTATCATCAAAGTATGGATCGTCCACACCTATATTCAACCAATATTTTTTAATCTTTGCACCATGACTAGCAGCCAAACCAAGAGCACCTTTTACAGTTTCTTTTGCCTCTCTTGTATTTTTTATCAACGAAAAATAGTGATCATTGTTTTCTGCTCTGTAATTATTATTTAGAGCATCTATATTTAGGTTCAGCATTTTATTCTTTTCATCTACACCCAAAGTTAATACACCATTATCCACATTGGCTGTGAAAACTTCTTTTCCGACCTTAGAATCCATCTTTACAAATGCCCTATTATCATTAGATTTTTTTATGTTCAATATAGTTCTTTGTGAAATATCATTATCGCTAAAAAGATTCAGCTTTATCAATTTGACAGCTTTGTCTGTGTCTAGAACATCTTCCTTAACCACTAGCTCTTTCTTCTTTTTTTCGATATAAAAATTGACCTTATCTACTGAGGAGTTCACCGTAAAAATCGATCCAACAATACCTACAATTAATAAGCAACACGCAATTATAGAAATCTTTTTCATCTATCTCACCTCCACTACTTTATTTTTGTACTACGAGAAATATATCCATATACTCTTTTATTAATAAAAACACCGAGCTTAACTAAATAAAATCCTGCTATTGCCACCAAAATTAAGACAGAAACAATTGCTAGAATCGGAAATAATGCAAAAAACTTAACTTCTCCAATAATTTCATAAGTTGCAAACAAATATGGCATAAACAGCAACATGAACAACCCAACACCAATTATAGACAAAGCACTAAACACAACTACAGGAAAATATATTACATCGAATAGTGCAAGAGCAACTTTCTCAAAAAATCTAATAAAACCATGAAAAATTAAATCTACCTGAAATCTTTTGTCAGTGATTATTCCATCATTTATGTTGTTTCTAGCATACATATCATTTCTATCACGCACATCATCCCTATCGTATATATCCATCTCTTCTACAATCTTTTTGGGATCTCCGAGAGAATCTACCAGCTCCAATTCGCTTTTCCCTTCGATAATACCATCAGTGAAATACTCTTCGTAATCTCTGACTATATCCTCAATCTCCTTTTCATCAATATTACTATATGTTTGTCTCAAGTTTAATCTCAATTCGGATAAGAATTCCTTTTTATTCATTATTCTTTCCATACTATTCACCATCAATCCCTCTCCTTAAAATCAAATCTACACCTTTTACAAAATCATACCACTCTTTCTTTTGTTGATTCAAAAACTCTATTCCAGATTCGGTTAAACTATAGTATTTTCTAGCAGGACCACCACTAGAATCAACCATATATGTTTCAAAATATTTTTCTTTTGTAAGTCGTCTGAGAATAGGATAAATAGTTCCTTCATTTACATCCATACTCTCAGAAATATTTCGAACAATTTCATAACCGTACATATCTTTATAATAGATCATCGCCAACACACATAATTCCAAAGCACCCTTCCTGAATTGTGTATTCAAATATCTCACCACCTTATTATATATTTTACGGTTTTAAGTTGAGTTTATAATCGCAACTCTTTAGAAATGTGTTTATATTCCCCTCTATTACTACTCTTTATTCGTTTTTTTTCGTTTTATTCGCTTTTTTTCTTTATTTGTCTTTTTTTATTCGTTTTTATTCGCTTTTTTTGTCTTTATTAGTCTTTTTTGCTTGCTTTTATTACTTCTCGTAGTTATATTATTAAACTACTATGTATTGTATATTACTAAGTATAACACACTATTGTTTAATACACAATAGTGTTGTAGAAAAAAACTCTAGCATATGCTAGAGCTAATCACGTGGCTATGTCCTATTCTCCCAGGCAGCTTCCCACCAAGTACCTTCAGCGCTAAAGAGCTTAACTTCTGTGTTCGGAATGGGAACAGGTGTATCCTCCTCGCTATAATAACC
>NZ_VUNE01000006.1 GCF_009695815.1 Peptostreptococcus porci
GAAGAGAGCTGGAAAGCTCCACCACAGAGGGTAATAGTCCCGTACATGAAGCCAAGAAAGCCTTTGATATGATCCAGAGTACCACGAGACACGTGAAACCTTGTGGGAAGCAGGGGGGACCACCCCCCAAGGCTAAATACTACCTAGTGACCGATAGCGAATAGTACCGTGAGGGAAAGGTGAAAAGAACCCCGGGAGGGGAGTGAAATAGAACCTGAAACCCTACACTTACAAGCTGTGGGAGCGCAATATTGGCGTGACCGCGTACTTTTTGTAGAACGGGCCAACGAGTTACGTTATGTGGCAAGGTTAAGCACTTAAGGTGTGGAGCCGAAGCGAAAGCGAGTCTTAACTGGGCGAATGAGTCACATGACGTAGACCCGAAACCGGGCGACCTACCCATGAGCAGGATGAAGCGAAAGTAAAATTTCGTGGAGGTCCGAACCCACGTACGTTGAAAAGTGCGGGGATGACTTGTGGGTAGCGGTGAAATTCCAATCGAGCTCGGAGATAGCTGGTTCTCCCCGAAATAGCTTTAGGGCTAGCCTTGAAATTAGAGATGTGGAGGTAGAGCACTGAATGTCCTAGGGGGTATTGCACTTACCGAAGACTATCAAACTCCGAATGCCATAATCTTATGTTCAGGAGTCAGACTATGGGTGATAAGGTTCATAGTCGAAAGGGAAAGAGCCCAGACCGTCAGCTAAGGTCCCAAAATGTATGTTAAGTGGTAAAGGATGTGGGATTGCACAGACAACCAGGATGTTGGCTTAGAAGCAGCCACTCATTTAAAGAGTGCGTAATAGCTCACTGGTCGAGTGATCCTGCGCCGAAAATTTCCGGGGCTAAAACATACTACCGAAGCTACGGCATCATATGATGATGGGTAGGGGAGCTTCCTATGCAGGCTGAAGCGATACCGAAAGGAGTCGTGGACAGTATAGGAGAGAGAATGTTGGCATGAGTAGCGAGATGAAGGTGAGAATCCTTCAGGCCGTAAACCCAAGGTTTCCAGGGGAAGGTTCGTCCGCCCTGGGTTAGTCGGGACCTAAGCTCAGGCCGAAAGGCGTAGGCGATGGATAACAGGTTGAGATTCCTGTACTACCGATAATCGATTGAGAGAAGGGATGACACAGTAGGATAAGCTGAGCACACTGTTGGTTATGTGTGTCTAAGTATTGAGGCAGGTTAGATAGGCAAATCCGTTTAACCAATGCTGGGATACGATGGGGAGCGAAACAAAGTAGCGAAGCAGCTGATTTCACACTGTCGAGAAAAGTCTCTATCGAGATTAAAGGTACCCGTACCGCAAACCGACACAGGTGGGTGAGGAGAGTATCCTAAGGCCAGCGAGAGAACTGTTGTTAAGGAACTCGGCAAAATGACCCCGTAACTTAGGGATAAGGGGTGCCCCAGAAATGGGGCCGCAGAGAATTGGCCCAAGCGACTGTTTACCAAAAACATAGGTTTCTGCGAAGTCGCAAGACGAAGTATAGGAGCTGACGCCTGCCCGGTGCTGGAAGGTTAAGGGGATCTGTAAGAGCAATCGAAGCAGTGATCTTAAGCCCCAGTAAACGGCGGCCGTAACTATAACGGTCCTAAGGTAGCGAAATTCCTTGTCGGGTAAGTTCCGACCCGCACGAAAGGCGTAACGATTTGGGCACTGTCTCAACAACAGACTCGGTGAAATTGTAATCCCGGTGAAGATGCCGGGTACCTGCGACAGGACGGAAAGACCCCATGGAGCTTTACTGTAGCTTGACATTGGGTTTCGGTACTACATGTACAGGATAGGTGGGAGACGAAGAGACGAGGGCGTCAGTTTTCGTGGAGTCGACCTTGGGATACCACCCTTGTAGTATTGGGACTCTAACCATAGGCCATGAATCTGGTCTTGGGACACTGTCTGGTGGGCAGTTTGACTGGGGCGGTCGCCTCCTAAAAGGTAACGGAGGCGCTCAAAGGTTCCCTCAGTACGGTCGGAAATCGTACGAAGAGTGTAAAGGCAAAAGGGAGCTTGATTGCAAGACATACAGGTCGAGCAAGGTAGAAATACGGACTTAGTGATCCGGTGGTTCTGAGTGGAAGGGCCATCGCTCAACGGATAAAAGCTACCCTGGGGATAACAGGCTTATCTCCCCCAAGAGTCCACATCGACGGGGAGGTTTGGCACCTCGATGTCGGCTCATCACATCCTGGGGCTGTAGTTGGTCCCAAGGGTTGGGCTGTTCGCCCATTAAAGTGGTACGCGAGCTGGGTTCAGAACGTCGTGAGACAGTTCGGTCCCTATCCGTCGCAGGCGTAGGAAATTTGAGAAGATCTGTCCTTAGTACGAGAGGACCGGGATGGACATACCTCTGGTGTACCAGTTGTTCTGCCAAGGGCATGGCTGGGTAGCTATGTATGGAAAGGATAAGCGCTGAAAGCATCTAAGCGCGAAGCCCACTTCAAGATAAGATTTCCCACCGCAAGGTTAAGATCCCAGGAAGACTACCTGGTTGATAGGTTAGAGGTGTAAGTGCAGCAATGTATTTAGCTTACTAATACTAATAGATCGAGGACTTGACCAAGAAATAGATGGAAACTAATATATTCGGTTTTGAAGGTACAAAACTTCAATTAAATATGTGGTTATTATAGCGAGGAGGATACACCTGTTCCCATTCCGAACACAGAAGTTAAGCTCTTTAGCGCTGAAGGTACTTGGTGGGAAGCTGCCTGGGAGAATAGGACATAGCCACGTGATTAGCTCTAGC
>NZ_VUNE01000007.1 GCF_009695815.1 Peptostreptococcus porci
CGCTGATGGTCATATCGCCGCATAGGTGTGCCGAATGATGCTGTGCACTATGCCAGAAAAATCAGGTGGTTGTCGACAGGCTATCCGCAACCACCTGAATAGTTACAAATTTTCTACCGTATCAAGGAAGCAGACGGGGGTATGATCGCAGGCTTTAGCGGTTTGGCAGATCCCCCCAAAGCATCACATGATCCCATTTTTTATGATGTGGACTATGCAGGTAATGCATTACGCGCCGTAGCGCTTACCCTCCCCTTCAGCCGTGGCAACCAACCCGTCGATATTGAACCTGAATCCGTGAGACCGGCCCCCGGAAGCACTTCTAACCCACTGACCTGCATGGCAATATAGCCATTATCGCCATTCACCCAGACAGTGCCATGCCCAACATAAAGTTCCGCGCCAGTCGCCGCACCCTCACCAGCCACGCCGGGCTGTCCATCATCGGGCAATGCTTCGAGATCGCTGGCGTCGACAGCATCGACAGCCGCTTCCCCACCACGCTGGGCATGCGCACCAGTGACGTGATCAAGAGCTACCTGGGCCTGCTGTGTCTGGGCATGAGCGACTATGACGCTGTCGAGAACTTCCGCCGCGACAAGCCCTTCCAACAACTGCTGACCCTGCAGAAGGTGCCGAGCGCGGCGACGCTGCGACAGCGGCTGGAGAAACTTGCCGCCAACGACCTGCAGGCGCGCACCGCCACCTGGTCCACGACCCTGCTGTCACTGATCGAAGCACCGATCACCGCCGAGACGACACACGTCTGCCTGGACATCGACACCTTCGTCATGGACAACAGCAACTCGAAGAAGGAAGGCGTCTCGCGGACCTACCAGAAGGTCGATGGCTACACCCCGATCGCCGCCTATCTGGGCAACGAAGGGTGGTGCCTGGGTCTGGAACTGCGCCCCGGCAAGCAGCACACCATGAAGGAGAGCAACGCCTTCCTGGAGCGGGTACTGCCTCGCGCCCAATGCCTGACCAGGCAACCGATCCTGTTACGCGAGGACAGCGGCTTCGACAGCCAGGCGCACCTGGCGCTTCTCGAACAGCAACGCCAGGTCTTTGCCGACGAGGGGCGCCGGCTCGACTATGTCGTCAAATGGAACCCGCGCGGCTCGGCCACGGCTGATCGAGATACCTGGCTGGCGGTGGCGGCGGACTACTGGGAAGAGCTGCGTCCTGGCAAGCGCCAGGCGCTGTGGCCGCAGACCGTCTCGATCCACGACGACAACAAGACCGAATACGTCGTCCAACGCGTGATGCGCCTGGTAGAGCGCACCGCCGATCGCGATGGCCAGTTGCTGCTCGAACCAGACTATGAGTTGGAAGGCTGGTGGACCAGCCTGGACGAGGCGCCGGAGGCGGTGATCAAGCGCTACCAGGCGCATGCCACCCATGAGCAGTTTCACAGCGAGATCAAGACCGATCTCGACCTGGAGCGCTTGCCGTCCGGCAAGTTCGCCACCAACGATCTGATCCTGCATCTCGCCCAGTTGGCCTACAACATCCTGCGCCTGATGGGACAGCTGGGCATGACCGGCGAGCTGAGCCCGGTTCGCCACCCGGCCAAGCGGCGCCGGCTGCGCACCGTGCTACAAGAGTTGGTGCACCGTGCGGCTCTCGTGATTCACAAGGCACGGCAGATCATCCTCGACGTCGGGCAGGATATCGGGCGCATGACGGTGCTCAAGACGCTGCGGAGCCGACTGCGTTATCCACGAGGAACGCCATGCTGACCGTCAATCGGCGACACTCTATCCACAAGCAGTTCCAGGCGACACGCGATCGCCAGATATGTCGTGCCTGGCGGGTGGAAAGGCATGACAAAACGGGCCGTCAGCACCGATCAGCACGGTGGGTTTTGGCAATAACGGGCTTGCGAAAGCCAACTTGCACGGGGCGAATGATCAAAAAGTGCTCGCTGGCGGTGATAGGGAAAGTGTCGGCGCCGGCTTCACGGATTCAGGCTATAGTCATGCCCGTTTGAGGAACCCACAGTGGAAGCGCCATTAACCCTGGACTCACATCCTGAAACACATATGCTTGATACGTAAATTTTGCTGCCTGCCAGCTTAACCAGACTAATATAACCATGGCACCACTACACACCCAGATTTCAATTATACGTTTAGCCTTGGATTTAAGTGAATCCGTAAGCAAGGTTACTCGAACATGTGCTCCACACCGCAAGGTGTAAGCCAAAGCGAGGAAAGTCGAAGCTGCCAAGCAAAATCCTGCAAACTCAGTTACATCAACCGCATAACCAAACTGTCTCCCTATTACCTGAACAACGACTGACACCCCAATGGCAGCTAAAA
>NZ_VUNE01000008.1 GCF_009695815.1 Peptostreptococcus porci
TTTCCTTCGGGACTGAGGTGACAGGTGGTGCATGGTTGTCGTCAGCTCGTGTCGTGAGATGTTGGGTTAAGTCCCGCAACGAGCGCAACCCTTGTCTTTAGTTGCCATCATTAAGTTGGGCACTCTAGAGAGACTGCCAGGGATAACCTGGAGGAAGGTGGGGATGACGTCAAATCATCATGCCCCTTATGCTTAGGGCTACACACGTGCTACAATGGGTGGTACAGAGGGTTGCCAAACCGTGAGGTGGAGCTAATCCCTTAAAGCCATTCTCAGTTCGGATTGTAGGCTGAAACTCGCCTACATGAAGCTGGAGTTACTAGTAATCGCAGATCAGAATGCTGCGGTGAATGCGTTCCCGGGTCTTGTACACACCGCCCGTCACACCATGGGAGTCGGAAACACCCGAAGCCGATTATCTAACCGCAAGGAGGAAGTCGTCGAAGGTGGCGTCGATAACTGGGGTGAAGTCGTAACAAGGTAGCCGTATCGGAAGGTGCGGCTGGATCACCTCCTTTCTAAGGAGAATTACCTGCTGTTCAATTTTGAAAGTTCATTTAGAACTTTTAAAAAAATAAAATATAAAATGGGGGTGTAGCTCAGTTGGGAGAGCACTTGCCTTGCAAGCAAGGGGTCAGGAGTTCGACTCTCCTCATCTCCACCATTTATATTAAATTGTACCTTGAAAACTGAATATATTAGTGATAATACGATATCACAAGATATTGTATACAATGACATCTATATAAAATGTCCTAACGGACAAAGAGAGAAAACTCTAAAAAACAACCAATTATTCTTTAACTGTCGAAAGACAAAATTAGAAAAATCTCAAGATAACTAAGCAATGAGAAATCATTGAAGGTCAAGTTATTAAGGGTGTAGGGCGGATGCCTTGGCACTAGGAGCCGATGAAAGACGTGATAAGCTGCGATAAGCTTCGGGGAGTGGCACATACACATTGATCCGGAGATTTCTGAATGAGGAAACTCACTTGGAGTAATGTCCAAGTATCCATACATGAATACATAGTGTATGGAGGGGAACTCAGGGAACTGAAACATCTAAGTACCTGAAGGAAGAGAAAGAAATTCGATTCTGTTAGTAGCGGCGAGCGAAAGCGGAAGAGCCCAAACCGAGTTAGTTTACTAATTCGGGGTTGCGGACATATCTTAAGAGGAAGTTATTGCGATT
>NZ_VUNE01000009.1 GCF_009695815.1 Peptostreptococcus porci
TGACCTCATCACTCCCCCTGGTCCATGCCAAGCGCCTGCAGGCGCTGCTCGACACGGTGGGTGCCCTGCTGGGCGAGCGCCGCCTGGGCTTGACCGCCCTGGGGCGTGCCTTGCCAGGGCCAGTGGCTACCAAGCACACCATCAAGCGAGTCGATCGGTTGCTGGGCAACCCTCACCTGCATCAGGAGCGTCCCCTGTTCTATTGGCTCGTGGCCAGCCTGCTGATTGGCCACATGACCCGCCCGCTGATTCTGGTGGACTGGTCGCCGATTGATGACCGTGGCAAACGGTTCTTGCTGCGCGCCGCGGTGCCCTTTGCCGGGCGCTCGCTGCCAATCTTCGAGAAAGTCCACCACAAGGATGGCTGCCAACACTGTGAGGCATACTTGTTGGCCGCTCTGGCCGAGATACTGCCTGACAACGCCACGCCGATCTTGGTCACCGATGCGGGCTTTCGTAATCCCTGGTTCGAGGCGGTTGAGGCACGTGGTTGGTACTACGTCGGCCGGGTGCGTAGCCCGGTTCGCTGCCAGCTGCCAGGGCAGGCGTGGCAACCTGTGTCAGACCTGTTTCCGCAAGCGACATCGGTACCGCGGGCGCTGGGTTCCGTGCAAATTGCTGAGAGCAATCCACTGACCACCCGCATGGTGCTCTACCATCGGCCGCCGCAGGGGCGCAAGCATCGCAACAAGCGCGGACAGGTCTCCCAGGACAGCCGCAGCCGGGCGATTGCCCAGCGCCAGAAGGAGCCCTGGGTGCTGGTCAGTAACCTACCGGCGCGCTCAACGCTGGCGGACAAGTTGGTGGCCATTTACCGGCAGCGCATGCAGATTGAAGAGGGCTTCCGCGACGTCAAGAGTCCCCAGTTCGGGCTGGGCTTCGGCATGCATCAGTCTCGCCAAGGCAAGCGGATCGAAATCCTGCTGCTGATCGCGATGCTGGCCAATGTCGTGGTGATGGTTGCCGGTCTTCAAGTCCGAGACAGCGGGCAACAGCGACGCTACCAGAGCAACACGATCCGTCATCGGAACGTTCTCTCCGTGTGGCGTTTGGGACTGGAGTGGCTGCGACGTCATTGTGTCGGTGCTGTCCCATGGCCCTCTTGGA